>NZ_JBFTSB010000006.1:0-424645 GCF_056399805.1 Pedobacter sp. 01N310 | reverse complement strand
ATGCTTCTGCCGAATCATTCAATGCAAAGATTAAAGCGTTTAGATCCCAATTTCGTGGCGTGAAATGCGTAAAGTTTTTCCTATACAGGCTAACTCAATTGTATGCTTAAAAATGACTACTCCACAACTTTTGGTATTGATCCAAAATTTGGCGAAGTTCAAAAATAGCTTATACACCTGATAAACAGCAATTTAAAGCATAAAAAAACCGGAAAGAATGTTTCAAAAAACTATCTTTCCGGCTTTGTACCCAGCGCCGGAGTCGAACCGGCACGGTTTCCCACAGGTGTTTGAGACCAGCGCGTCTACCAATTCCGCCAGCTGGGCATTTGCTTATTCAGCGGGATGCAAATGTATAAATTAAGCACTTAATTCGCAAATTTTATTTGCTTCTTTTTATGTCTGATCTGATTTACTAAAACCTTCACCTTTTAACACATTACCTAATAACAACTGGTTCAATTGTTTAACTTCTTTTTTACTCATTTTCACATTCATTGGCAGATAAACTAAATTTTGAAGTATTAGCTCATTTGAGGTTTTTGGCGGCAAACCCGTGAAACCTATCTTAACTAAACTAGAGGCTTTTGACGTTGCATCGAATCCTTTTTCTCTTAATTTATCGATTAACAGTGATGGATTAGCCGCTACTATCGGAATTACCCAATGTGTATGCCTTAAGTTTGCAGCACCAATAATATTTTGCGAATCAACATTCAATAATAATTCGTTAGCCAGTATTTTCCTTTTATGAATACGAGATTGATCAAAATCACTCACTTTATGTTGCAACATGCACAAATTGGCATAACATGGCCTGTATTTGATTTTCTCCATTACATCTGCACCAGGAAAACCTCTTGTAAAACCAGTAATAAATGCATCAAAGTCTTTACCAAATTGCTTGCAAAGCCAATAAGCTATGGTAAATGGCCATCTTGCGACAAGAATGTTAATCAGGGTAGCAATAATTATTTTTTTGAAGTATCGATTACCTTTTTGCACCGGCAGCCTATTGTTCAATATTTTTACCGCAGCCAGTAATTGCTCGTTTCTAATCTGAAGTATCGCACCACTTAAGGCTGTATTTGTCTTAATTAGTCCAAAACTGAACAATACCACGTCCGATTTTAAATCCCCTTCATAAACTCCATCATAAGCTTGCGCACAATCTTCCATTACGATCAGATTATGCAATTTGGCTATGTCAAGCAGTGCTTCGGTATCCATTATGGCACCAAATAAATGGGTAATGAGCAGCAGCTTTGTTTTGGGTGTAATAGCTGCCGCTATCTGTCCGGCGGATATACCTAGTGTATTTATATCTATAGGTAATGGTATAACTTTTAAATGATGGGCTGCAATAATTGCAAACATATCCGGGATGTTAATATCTGCAACCAGTATTTCGTCACCAGGTTCAAGATTTAGTGCTTCTAATACGAGATGTAAACCTGTACGAACAGAAAGACAGGGCAACTGCTCTTCAGGAAACCGGGGTTGTTCTTTTTTAAAACCGCTAGCACTACCAATACAGTATAATGCACCMTTAAAAAGTTCGGTAAAACGGATATCTAACCTACCTCTGGCGATCATTTGTTAAGCGCATATGACACAAAGGTAAGTAATTTGTGTAATGGGCAATTAGTTTAGGGGTCTTTCATCTTTTAATTTGCGATCAACCACAAAGGGCATAAATGGCAAAAGTGATGCTAAAAAGATCAAAACGGCTTTACCAAACTTCCATTTTTGCTCTTGCCAAGCTAAAACTAAGGTAGCTGCATATAAAACAAATAATAATCCGTGCGCCCATCCGGTATATTTTACATACAAAGGAAGATCTGCAAAATACTTTAACGGCATAGCTACAAATAATAAAAGCAAATAGGATATGCCTTCCGCTACGGCCACTTTACGAAAAATTGAAAGAGAACTATTCATTGATCTGATTGTTTGCTCCGAAAGTAAAACAAAGCTTTTGCCTATCAAAAACTAAAAAATGATTTTACAATCGGGTGTCTTACAAAGGTCGAAGGTGGAAGGTTTAGGGCTTTCCATCTTTTAACCGCAGAAGACACAAAGAAAAGGCACAAAGTGCACAGCGTGGGGCGCTTATTTTTTACGCTACATCTTCGGACCTCCGACTCCCCGACTTCAAACTTCTTCCATCTATTTCGGCAAGCGTTCCCTAATCCGATCAACGTATTTCTGCCGGTAAAAATTATCCTTAATCAAAGGCAATAGTGCATCAGATGCTGTTGGGTTGCCATCAAAACGACCTATCAGATCATTCAGTTCGTTAGCCAGGTCTTGTTCTATGGCATCAACATCTCGTTTTACCTGCGCTAGCTTTTCGGCATCCGGCTCGAATTCCAAATCCATTAAGGCCTCGTTTACATCCATCATTTCCATTAGAAAAGATTGGGGCAGTTGATAACCTTCATCTGTTTCTACAATCCCTTTTAACTCGAGCACGTATTTTAAGCGTTTTTTAGCATTACTCAGTGTCTGGTAAGCCTTATTGTTCAAAGTTGACAGATCGAGCACTTCTTGCTGCTTCTCTTCGCTTTCATTGGCATAAAAATCGGGATGAAACTGCTTGCTAAATGCATAAAATTTTGTTTTAACTGCATTTTGATCTGGATTAAACTGGATCGGTAACGCGTAAAAATCGAAATAATTACTATCTGTTGTTGCTGCGCTCATGGTGCATATTAAATTAAAAAGCCGCAGATGTTCAGATTGATTCGTCAAATCTGTGCATCTGCGGCAATTATATAAATTTGGTTTTACTTACCGAAAGATTTTAGAATATCATTACCAAAAGCAAACACCATTAAACAGATCAAGATCACAAAACCCACAATTTGCGCCTTTTCCAGCACTTTTTCGCTTACAGGCTTACGTTGTACCATTTCGATTAAAAGAAATACTACATGGCCTCCATCTAAGCCTGGAATAGGCAATAAATTCATAAATGCCAATGCCATCGAAATTAATCCTGTTAAAGTCCAGAATTTAACCCAGTCGAAAGTACTGCCGTACACCTTGGCAATCCCTATCGGGCTGCTGATGTTACGTGCACTTAACTTTCCGGTAATCATTTTGCCAATGCCTTTTGCATTATCTACAAAAGTACTCCATGCCATAGTTGCACCAACTGGTAACGACTCTATAAAGCCAAAATCTACATGTGCAGTTTCAGGCATTTTTAGATTAGGGATAATTCCAATCGTTCCATCTTTGCTTACTTTAAGATCGAACTTTACTTCTTTGCCTTTGCGTAGGGCATTAATGGTAATTGGTTTTAATTTGTTTTTAGAAACCTCTTCTTTAAACTGATCGAAGAAAGTAATCTGTTTTCCATTAACCGATAAAATACTATCGCCCGGTTTAATTCCTGCAGCATAAGCTGGATATACGGGCTTCTCGAACTTCCTGCCAAACAGCTTATCAAAAAAAGATGGTTTATCTGCTTTTTCATCAGGTGCACTTACCTTTTCTACACTTTCCATCGCATATCTGGGCGAGATAAAATTCTCTTTATCGTTTTTCGATATTTTATTTAAAATGATATCCGGAACAGAAATGTAAAGTGTTTTATTCTCCCTTAAAATGGTCAGCTGAGCTCCATCAAACAATACTTTGCTCGATATAGCATCTTCAAAACGGATTAACTTGTTGCCGTTGATGGCTAAAATCTTATCTCCGTTTTTTAAACCAATTTCTTTCCCAATTGCGCCTACAGAAATACCATCGTTCAGTTTGCTGTTAACGGTATAATTTTGCCCGACGTTAAAGGTTAACATCCAGAAGATAAAAATACCTACAATTACGTTTACGATAATACCACCAAGCATTACGATTAAACGTTGCCAGGCTGGTTTAGAACGGAATTCCCATGGCTGAGCAGGTTGAGCCATTTGCTCAGTATCCATACTCTCATCAATCATTCCGGCAATTTTTACATAACCGCCAAGTGGCAACCATCCCACTCCATATTCAACATCACCTCTTTTGAAACTAAAAAGCTTGAAACCCCAGGCATCAAAAAATAAATAAAACTTTTCTACTTTAATACCAAATGCCCTGGCTGCCAAGAAATGCCCTAATTCGTGTAATATTACCAATAAAGACAATCCGAGCAGCAGCTGCCCCGCCATAATCAATCCATTCATATTCTCTTATAAAATTTTATGTTAGATGTTAAACTATACTTTTTGTTACTAATTCGCCGGCTAAGATACGGCTATGTTTGTCAGTTTCTAAATAATCACTCAATTGTGGTTTTTCAACAAAACTGATTTCTTCCATACACTGTTCAATAACCTCGCTCATCTGCAGAAAACCGATTTTGTCCTTCAAAAATGCTTCAACAACAATTTCATTCGCAGCATTTAAAATACAAGGCATATTCCCTCCTTTTCGTAAAGAAGTGAATGCCAGGTCTAAATTCCTGAATGTTTCCATGTCGGCTTTTTGAAAGCTAAAGTTTGGATAATCTAGGAAGTTAAAACGTTTAAAATTGTTTTTTAGCCTATCGGGATAATTTAAAGCGTACTGAATAGGCAGTTTCATGTCCGGAACACCCATTTGTGCTTTCATAGATCCATCGGTAAACTGAACAATTGAATGAATGATAGATTGAGGGTGAACAATTACATCAATCTGATCTACATCAAGGTTAAACAACCATTTTGCTTCAATTACCTCCAGGCCTTTATTCATTAGGGATGCAGAATCGATCGTGATTTTTGCACCCATCACCCAGTTGGGATGTTTTAAAGCCTGCTCTTTCTTTACTGTAGATAAAAAATCTTTTGTTTTGCCTAAGAATGGTCCGCCCGAAGCTGTTAAATAAATCTTTTCGATTGAATGCTGCTCCTCGCCTACCAAACATTGAAATATTGCTGAATGCTCTGAATCGACCGGTAAAATTTTAACCTGATGTTCCGTTGCCAGTTGTGTAATCAGTTCGCCGGCTACCACCAAGGTTTCTTTGTTGGCCAAAGCAATATTTTTTCCAGCCTTAATGGCAGCAATAGTAGGTTTTAATCCTACGGAGCCCATTAATGCCGTTAATACCATATCACTATCATCATAGGCCGCAACTTCTGACAAGGCGGCTTCGCCTGCCAAAACTTTAATATTTAGCGCAGACAAAGCAGTTTTAACTTCGCCGTACTTGCTTTCATCACAGATTACAACAATGGCTGGCTTAAATTCCATCGCCTGTTGAATAAGTAATGCCGAATTCTTTAGTGCAGATAATACAACAACTTTAAATGTTGTGGGATGATCCCTTACCACTTCTAGTGCTTGTGTACCTATACTTCCTGTAGAACCTAATATGGTTATTCTTTTCAAATCGTTTTTAATATCGTAACGCTTAAGGTTAAATTAAGCATTTTATTCATTCATTTTATCGTTCACCCGCTTTTGTCATTCTGAAAAGCATCTGTTGAGTAATCGTCATCTCGACTGCGTTGCATTTCGCTCCAATGCTGTGGTTCGTGTCTCCACGAACTACTTTTCCTCATTTCGTTTCGTGAGGACACAAACCGAGGAAGATTAGTTAAACAATATACCTCTCCAACCCATCCGCCAATTTCCGATCATTACTCAAGCGTGGCACTTTATTCTGTCCGCCTAACTTTCCTTCACTTTTCATGTAGTTAACAAAAGCATCTTTTTGCAAAGTACGTATAATCAATGGCTGAAGGATGTTCCCTTCAATCAGGTCAAAGTAATAAATATTTTTCTTTTGCAAAGCCTCATCAACCTTTTTGCTGAAAGCTGTCATGTCTTTTGGTGCAGACGAAAACTCTACAAACCACTCGTGATAAGGCAATTGACCGGCTTCCGGATTAACCTGGGGCGCAACTGTAAATTCTGTAATTTCTACCTGTTCTTCATTGGCCACGCTCAAAATTGCCTGTTCTACCTCTTCTCCTATTACATGTTCGCCAAAGGCAGATATAAAGTGCTTAATCCGTCCGGTTACCACAATTTTGTAAGGATTTTTCGAAACAAACTTCACTGTATCACCTATACTGTAACCCCATAAACCTGCATTGGTATTTAAAATTAACGCATAGTTCGTATCTAGTTCAACCTCAGCAAGCGATAACCGTGTTGGATTATCGTTGTAATACTCATCGGCAGGAACAAATTCGTAAAAAATCCCCGCATCGGCCAGCAACAATAGTCCTTTATCTTTTTGTGAATCCTGGTAGGCAATAAAGCCCTCTGAAGCTGGGTAAGTTTCTATAGCATCAATTTTCTTCCCGATGCTTTGTTCAATTTTTGCTCGATAAGGCTCAAAATTTACACCGCCATAAATAAACAGGCTAAAATTCTTGAATATTTCGGCAATTTTCTTCCCTCCTGATTTCTCTGAAAGTTTATCGAAATACATCTGTACCCAAGGTGGAATACCAGAAATCAAGGTCATATTTTCATTAATGGTTTCCTCAACAATGGCATCAACTTTTTGCTCCCAATCTTCGATAATATTGGTTTCGTAAGAAGGCAATCGGTTCTTTTGCAGATAGGCTGGCACATGGTGTGCCACAATGCCCGATAAACGCCCAACATTGATTCCATGTTTTACACTTAAAACCGGACTCCCTTGCAAAAAAATCATCTTTCCGTTTACAAAATCAGCTTTGCCTGTTTCATTAATATAAGTTAAAATGGCATTACGGGCAGCTTTGATATGCTCAGGCATCGATTCTTTCGATAGTGGAATATATTTTACGCCTGAAGTGGTGCCTGATGTTTTGGCGAAATAAAGTGGTTTGCCTTTCCAAAGTACATCATCTTCGCCTGCCACTACACGATCTACATAGGGTTTTAATCCTTCGTAATCTTGAACGGGAACATGTTTTTTAAAATCAGCATAGGTTTTAATCTCAGCGAAATGATGATCTTTTCCGAATGCAGTATTTTTAGCCTCATCAATTAACTTTTTCAGAATATTATGCTGAGCATTTAGGGCATTATTTTTCCATTTGTTAATCTGCCAAACTGCAAATGCCGCAAAGGGTTTACTTAATGCTGCTTTTAATCCCATACTAAACTGAATTTTGAATGATTGAGTGATTGAATATAAATTCTACCCTAAACGATATTATGTAAAATATCTGGATGCTCATCGCCTTTATATTCGCTCGAAATTTTGCGGTATGCAACAGTTAAGGCTACACTCGAAAGTGGAACAATTATAAATGAACTTAAAATATTTACAATAAAAGCCACCAATGGCCATTGCAGGTAGTTTAACAGCAGATAAATTAAATATCCTCCACCTAAAACCACCAATAACAATAAAATCTTCGTGAAATTTCCTTTAGTGGTAGCCAAACTCAATTTAATCGAATCGAATGGCGTTGCACCCTTATCAATAATAAAAAACGGAAAAAATGAAATTCTTAACCAAGTGATAAAAATGGCAATAATACCAACTGAAATGGCCACGTTTTTAACGATTGTCACATTAATCCCAGTATAAATAAAAGGAAAAGCAACCAGGATTACCACCAGATAAACCCCAAGGATACAACCTACAAAATAAAGGGTAGCTACCAGGAACCTGATAATTTGTTGCCTGGTTGGAAGCGTATCCACAATTTTCACATCGTTTTCTTCATCGTCCATTAAATGGAAAATGTATTTGAAAAGCGAAAGATTGATGGTAAAATAAAGCAACACAAAAATAATCACCATAATTACACTCAAGGCCTTACTTACATCCTTAATAAAAAAGGCCATTAAGCTCGAAGCGCTTGCGGTGATAAACATCAGAAAACATAGTGTAGCAATCGAGAAATAGTGTTTCTTGGTAATGCTCCACGCCTTTTGGATTACATCATTAACGGCGAACGTACTTTCTTTTAGGTAATTTATCATTGTTGTTTGAATACCACTCGTTTAAATAAATCCTGTATAAATCCTAAACCATAAGCGGTTAATTGGATAAATGAAGATATAATGCTCAAAAATGCAACTTTTAACGATTTATTTACAGACCATGAATGAAAAAATATCAACATAAAGTAAATCAATAAGAAGAAGTTACAAACATATGCCAATGGAGGATATATAAAGTTACACAAAATGGTGAAACCAAAACCCAATGTAAACAACGCTGGAAAAAAATGTACAAGTTTTAATTCTTTTGGGAAATGTTTGTAAATATTAATCCTTGCTCTCCCGAAAAAGTGTAATTGTTTGTAAAACTGACTAAAGCTCGTCCGGCGTTTATGGTAAACCTTTGCATCTGGAATCAACCCGATTTTAAAACCGTTTTCGTGGATGCGGATACTATATTCGATATCTTCGCCTAATCGGGTCAGGATAAAACCACCTACCTTCTCCCATGCCTGACGGGAAACACCCATATTAAAACTGCGTGGGTGAAATTGTCCTACGTGCTGTTTGTTTCCGCGGATTCCACCAGTGGTGAAAGGCGAAGTCATGGCATAACTAATTGCTTTTTGTACAGGCGTAAAGCTATCATGTGCAGCATCCGGACCGCCATAGGCATCTAAATGATGCTCATACAAATAGTTTTTAACCGTTTCGAGGTAATTTGCAGGAATTAAACAATCTGAATCGAAAATAACAAAGTAATCGCCTGCTGCCCTTTCGAAACCAAAATTACGGGCAAACCCCTGTCCGGCATTTTCTTTAAAGTAATATTTAATGTCCAGTTTATCTGCATAAGAAGCTACAATGGCCTTTGCATCGTTTTTCGAACCATCTTCTATAACCAAAACCTCAAACTGTAGATAAGTTTGTTTAGTTAGGGTGTTTAAAAGTTCGTCAATTTCTTGAGGACGATTGTAAAGTGGAATGATGATGGAGAAAAACATGTCTTGAAGCTGAAAGCTGAAAGACTAAAGACCAAAGCGCTTTATGCTTTAAGCTTTAGTCTTTCAACTTATTTAAGTTCTTTTTCGATTAAATATTGATTTCTTTCTGGTGCGTTACGCGATAAGAGTTCTGCAATAAAACCTGCCAGGAACATCTGCGAACCAACAACAATGGCAACCAGTGATAAATAAAACAAAGGTTGATCGGTTACATCGCGATAGGCTAAGCCCTGCCATATCAAATATTTCTTTTCGAATAATATATAAAGCGCCATGATTATACCGATAAAGAAGCTTAAAACCCCTAACGAACCAAAAAAGTGCATTGGGCGTTTGCCGAATTTACCAACAAAAAATATAGAAAGTAAATCTAAAAAGCCGTTTATAAACCTGCTAAAGCCGAATTTTGTTGTGCCATATTTGCGGGCACGGTGTTCTACCACCTGTTCGGATATTTTACTAAATCCCGCCCATTTGGCAATTACCGGGATATAACGGTGCATTTCGCCGTAAACTTCGATGGTTTTGATCACATCGCTACGGTAAGCTTTTAAGCCACAGTTAAAATCGTTCAGTTCTATACCGCTCATTTTACGGGTAGCGGCGTTGAATAATTTAGTTGGAATAGTTTTCGTAATCGGATCGTAACGTTTCTTTTTCCAGCCTGAAATGATATCAAGCTTTTCGTCTTTTATGCGGCGGTATAATTCAGGGATTTCATCCGGACTATCCTGCAGATCGGCATCCATGGTAATGACCACATCGCCCTGAGTAGCTTCGAAACCAACATTTAAGGCTGCAGATTTACCGTAGTTCCTTCTAAACTTAATGCCTTTAATGGCAGGGTTTTGAAATCTTAACTCTTCAATCACCTCCCATGATCTATCGGTACTACCATCATCAACCAAAATAATTTCGTAACTGAAATTATTGTCGATCATCACTTTATCAATCCAAGCCGTTAATTCTGGCAAAGATTCATCTTCATTAAATAAGGGTACTACTACTGATATATCCATTTTTGAGTATTATCGTCATTGCGAGAAGGAACGACGAAGCAATCTATTATAAGATTGCCACACCCCTGCGCATTTCCCACGCTTCGTTCGCAATGACGCATTATTAAAAACGTGCAAATTTCATCAAATTAAATGATAAAACCTGCACGTTCAAAATTTTATAAAAGAAATTAATCTTCCTTTGGAAACGAATCGAATGTAACTGGTTGTTTTTTCTTTAAGATAGCTGAAAGGATTAAAGAAAGTACCCCATACAGTGCAAGTGAAACACCAAAGCTTGTAAAAATGTTTTTAAAAGTAGGTTCAAGCTTCTCCTGCATATTGCCACCTTTAGCTATCGCCTCATCAATTTGCTCGCTAGCCATTCCGAATTTTTCCATCATAGCTCTCTGTGCCTCCTCGATAGCAGCAGCAGCTCTTTGTGGAAGATCTGGATCAATAAATTTCATTAGTATCACATTATAAAGCGTTGCAGTTAAGGCTAGAATAAGGGAGATGATTAAATAAGCTTTAAAGGCCTCTCCAAATGTCCAAAACCCACCTATTTCTTTACGGATGTTTATTCCCACCACTACTAACAGTACGATGAATAAAACAAATATACCTATCTGGGCCGCAAAACTGGTGTAAATTAATACAGGGTCTATGAAATGCAAGGTTAACGATACAATTATCGAAACCGCAGCGAGCATTAATCCATTTTTAATCGCTAATTTGGAAATAAGAGCACTTTTGTCCATAATTTTAAATTTTAGTTTAATTATTAATTGTTGTAATTAATATATAAGTAGCAGAATCGAACGATTTGTTACTGCTATACTGAATTATTTCTTTCGTTGTTTCTGCACTTCCCTCAACGTCAAGGAAAAATGCCATAAAAGGTACAAATAATTCTTGCATTTCTTCACTGATATTTAAATTTGCAGCTGTTTTACAAATCTCTTCTACACTGGTTTCTGCTAATTGTTGATTACTGATCAGTTCTTCGTAAATCTCAAATTCATCCTGAAACTCATCGTCTTCTACCAATAAAAATTCTTTCAGGAAATCGCCCAATTCAGGATCTAAATCTTCATCCTTACACTCTTTAATGTAAAGCAGAAGGTTTAACAATTCTGTTCCTCTATCTATGGTTTCTTCTTCGATATTCGCCCATTCATCACTTTCTAAATAGTCGTCTTCCAGTTTCTGTACGTCACTGCTAAAGAAATTCACCATTAATAAATCGAAAAATACTTCGCGTAATTCTTCAAATTTCGGATGAGAATCGAAAACGGCATCGAAAGCAGTTGCTTTATCTAAAAAGTTAACATCAAGCTCAAAAGCGGCTAATAATTCTGTTTCAAAACCGTCTACATTGGTAGCTGAAACCTCAGCATACTTGTTAATGGCTGCACTTAGTGCTTTTTTTACTCTATTATCCATGATTAAGATTTTTAGGATTTTAGGATGATAAGATTGTATGACCTGAACAACAAAATTGTAATTTCTTGCTTTAGTTTTTAAATTCTTATAACCTGTTAATTTATCAATATTTTTTTGAACTAATATGTTTTGAGACATGGTTAAGAACCTTATACCCCTAACCTTCAACCTTAATTCTCCCAGTATTGACTATTATTATAAACCAAAGTTACCTTCCCGGTAAGTTCTGTACCCAACAATGGACTGTTTGCCGATTTTGAATAATTGCTTGTGGCATTATACAACCACTTTTCTGTTGTATTGAAAACAGTAAAGTTGGCATCAGCATCTTCTTCGATTACCGGAATAGCTAAATTTAATAATTTACGTGGATTAATGGCCAATTTCTCTACAATTAAAGCAATATCCAATCCAGCCTTTAATAATAGTGGTAATACGGTTTGTAAAGCGATGATGCCGTAGTGCGCAATTTCGAATTCTACATTTTTAAATTCGATTTCTTCAGGACGGTGCTGGGAAGTAATGGCATCAATAGTTCCATCTTTTAAACCGGCAATTAGCGCCTTTACATCTGCTTTTCCACGCAGTGGTGGCTTAACCTTGTAGTTGCTGTCAAAATCGCTTAAAAGTTCTTCTGTAAACACCAGGTGATGTGCTGTTACATCGCACGAAACCTGAACGCCATCTTTTTTTGCTTTACGAATCAAAGCTACAGCCCCGGCAGTTGAAATATTGCTGATGTGGATTTTGGTTTCATTATAAGATGCCAGGAAAATATCGCGGGCAATATGCATTTCTTCAGCCAATGCGGGTAAACCTTTCATGCCCAACAGCACAGAGTTTTTACTCTCGTTAATCTGCGATTTGCCAGCTATGGATTTATTTTCGGGATAAACCATTAATAGTGCATCGAAACCTTTTGCATATTGTAATGCGCGGCTCATAAAACCATCGTCTTGTAAGGCTTTATCGCCATCTGAAAAAGCTACCGCACCTGCCTGTTGCATATCGAACAGTTCGGCAAGCTCCTTTGCCTCACGGCTCTGACTTATCGCACCAACTGGCAACACATCAACCAAATTGTTTTTGGCCCTATTGATAATGTATTCTACCTGAGATTTTGACTGCACAACCGGACTGGTTTGCGGCAATAAAGCTAAGCCTGTAAAACCTCCAGCTTTTGCCGTTGCGGTTAATGTTTGAATATCTTCCTTAGTTTCGAAACCCGGATCGCCAGCAACGCAGTTTAGATCGAAAAAACCTGGCGTTAAGAAAGCACCCTGAGCATCAAAAACAGTTTCGTTTTTATCGGCAGTTAATTTACCTATGTTTTTAATTTTGCCATTTTCTACCCGAACATCGCATTGTTGATTATTGAATTTACTTTGCGGATCGGTAATGGCTACATTTTTAACCAGGAGATTCATATTGTTTTCTTTGTGTTGTTAAAAAATCGGATGAGCAAAATTTCTGCTGCAATAAAAATCAGCGACAAAATTAGACAAAGTTTCCATAAAGTCTGCCCGATTTTATTAGTGCCGGCAATTAATTTAACGGCATCTTTATCGGTATCGAATATTTTGAGGTTGCCTTTGTCAGCCAACTGATTGAGTTCTGTTTTGTCTAAATAATGCATATCAGATTCTGTTCTGCCATTGTTGAAACTATAAACAGCAAGTAGTGAATCTGCAAGTTTCAGGTTATAAAAGCCTGCATTTTTTATCTGATCGGCAATGTAAATCAGCGTTTTCCCATTTGCCTGACGGATTTCAGGAATCGCCTCAAAACCATCTGCAGTAATTTTTAAGCTTTGGTTTTTACCCAGCGTAATCTTTTTACCCGCCAGGGCATTATCGTTACCGAGGTTGTAGTATAAAGGCGTTTCATTTCCTCCACTCAATGCCAAACGATATATTAAAGGCACGAACACCGGATGACGGGCTAAATTCCCGTCACTTGTATTAAGCCCTGAAGCAGATAAATAAACCTGCCCGTTACCTACGCCATATTTGGAGAAAAATGGTTTTCTGCCAGGCAATAACATAATATCTTCTTTATTGGAGGTGTTTTTCTCTACAAAAGAATAATAGCGGGAAACTGTTGGAAGATCAAGATTTTTAGGGATTTCCTCAAAAACAGTCTTGAAAATAGGGTTTTGCAGATCAATCTGATCAACCTTGCTTGCTGTCGTATTTAAACCTTGAATGGCAGGAAGCGACAATCCACTTAAAAATGAGTTATAAGTTTGAATATTGGCATCTAAATCAGGAAAAAGCACCACCGTACCACCTGCATTCAGATAGGTTTTTAGCTGCTGAGCCAAACCTGTTGACGGATTTTTCAAACCGTTCAACACAATCAGACCATAACTGGCAAAATTGCTATAATTCACATTGCTTTCGGCATTCTCGGTGAGTTTATAATAACGATCGGCAGCAAACAGTGCTTTAATGTAATTGCCTGTATTGGCTCCGTTAATACTCAGAACAGGAAAACTTTCGTCTACCTTAAAACTGAAGGAAAGGGTATCATCAAAGGTTACCGGAAAATCTTTAATGCTGATTAAACCTTTTTGCCATCCTGCGTTCAGTCCAGAGAAATTCAGGGTATCTTTAATTGTTTTACCTGCAGGGATGGTTACGGCACCCAATCCCTTTTGTTGGTTGTTGATGCTGAGCTTTAAAGGGATATTTTTAGCCTCCTCTTCGGAGTAATTTTTCAACTGTACAACCAAACGCTCATTTGCTCCCGGCTGATGATTTGGCGAAAGTGCCCAAACGCTATCTACCGCAACATTCGGAAGCGTATTGGCATTCAGTTTCAAAAATGAATACTGAATATCGGCTTTTGTATCGAGTTTATTGGTGGTGGAGATATTTTTCTGAAAATCGGAGATCAGAAAGCTATACTTATTTGCAGAACCCGTTAAAACATTCCCCTGTCGGTTTAGTATTTGTTGAAGATTACGGTTTGCTGCCGAGATTTTAACATCATCTAATGCTTTTAAAAACGCTTCCTCGTTTAACAATCGTTGGTGTTTTCCTTCGAAATTATTGGTCAACAGTTGAAAGCGATCGTTCATTCCAAAACCTTTTACCAGTTCTTTTGCCCTCCGCTTGGCTTCATCAAGCAGGTTACCATCTTTATTAATGGCTTCCATGCTGTAAGAGTTATCGATATAAATGCTTACTACATTATTTAAAGCTGTTGTTTTTTGATTCTGCGCTGGAATATAAGGCTGGGTAAACGCCAGCACCAAAAAGATGATTGCCAAAATCCGCGACAACAGAATAAGCAGGTTTTTAAGTTTTTCTTTAGAAGAATTTTGCTGTTCTACTTCTTTTAAAAGCTGAACATTAGAAAAATAAACCTTCTTAAACTTCCTGAAATTGAATAAATGAATGATAACCGGGATGGCAACCGATATTAGTGCAAAAAGAAAGCCCGGATAAAGGAAATTCATTAAAAACCAAAGATAGAAAAATTATGGAAAGTGGCGAATTACTATTGTAATAAAGTCGTTTTAATAACTAAAACCCGGAAATTCGATATTTACAATTTTCCAGCCACCGTTATGCAATGCGAAATACAGTTTAAAAGGTCCGCTTACAATTTTCGATTGTTTTTGAACAACATCTCTGTAACCTGCAACCCCTTCAACAAAGCCCATACCCTTATCATCATTCAAAAGCTCGAAATTAACATCAATAATATCGTATCTGCCACCAACATATTCATCAGATCGACCGAAAATACCTTTTAACCGACCAATAATAACATCCTTACCAATAACTTTATTACCTGGGAGAATGAAAAAATCATTCAGTTCGTCGGTAATGGCCTTCGATTGTTTAAACCAGGCGCTTATAAATCTAATGGCACTATTTACGATATCAGCCTGATGGTTAAATGTGGGGTTGTTCTGCATTGTATCTTTCAAAAAAACTTGGCGAAGTTAACTATTCTTTAGCCTTTCTCTAATTTCAGCAAGAGAATAATCGATCAATAACTTAACTATTTACATCTTCCTTTTTCGGTTGGGTACAAGCTTTGCAAGGTATCGCTTTGCCAAAATTCTTTTGTTTCGATATCCAGACAGGTCAATTTCCCAGTAAATGCAGCACCAGTATCAATATTCCAAACGTTACAACCCTGCATGGGCACGTTCATGTTATAATAGAGCGTTGGGGTATGGCCGATATAAATTTCATTGTAGAGTAATAAACGTTTCGGATAAAGTACCGAATCTTTTTTGATCCTCTTATCCATAGTCAGGGCCATTTCCCAAAGTGTTCTATCCCACGAATAATTGGAAGAATAACGTTCTTTTTCAGGACCGTGCATGGAAGAAAAACCGGCGTGAATAAAGAGGTTGTTATGCTCATCCACGTAGTAATCTTTCATGCGTTCAAAGAAATTTAGATGTTTTTGCTTCACCGGATCAGGTAAGTTTTTATAACTTTCGATGGTTAATTTACCACCGTGAACAAACCAAACATCATCTACAATACCTTTTTCCAACCAATCGATACACCAAGCATCGTGATTTCCTTTGATAAAAATGCACTGATGACTTTCTTCCAATTGCATCATGTAATTGATTACTTGCGCCGATTCACTCCATCCATCCACATAATCGCCAAGAAAAATCAGTTTGTCATCTTTTGTTACATCTGCACGCTCGAATAGCTGAACTAAACCTTTTAATCCCCCGTGTATATCACCTATTGCTAATGTTCTGCCCATGTTAAAACGTTATATATTCAACGGGCACAACATCTGTAAGCCACACATTGTTAGCTGATAAATAAAATTTATAGCCTGCCCTATGCATCTCTCCACTATTAATGGTAAGGATAACCGGTTTTCCCCTCCTGCCACCTACTTTATTGGCCGTTTCTCTATCGGCACTTAAATGCACATGCTGCCGCGTCATTTTTTGAAGTCCCTGCGATTTAATATCCGACAGGAACTTTTCAACTGTACCATGATAGAGATATTCTAGTGGTTCTGCTTCATCAAGGTTTAGCTCTATTGAAATGGAATGCCCCTGGCTTGCCCGGATCTTGGTTTTACCTTCGTTGAAAGCAAATCTCTTTTTGTCGTTATTTTCGACAATGTAGTCAAGCTGTTCAAAATCTATTCTCTTATCATAGAGGTCAAATTTGGTAATCAGTTCATTCACGTCAGCCCAACCATTTTCATCGAGCTTTAAGCCTATGGTTTCTGGCGAGTGCCTCAAGATATAACTTAGCAGCTTACTGATTCCTTTGGTTATTTTGTTGTCCATGATGATCTTAATATTAATTCATTGGCTTTTGTAGGCAGCGTTCATAATTTTCATTTTCGAAACACACAAAAACTACCTTTTCAATTTTTTCCTTGTCAACGAAATTAAGATGACAATGCCAGTATCTGTTGCTTTACCTTCAGGAAAATGATTAAATAGCTGTGCTGCTGTTAGGGGAAACCTTAACATTGTTTTCAACTGCAAGCGCTAAACTATTGATTAAATTCTACCTGAATTTCTTCATCGCAGCCCAAAGTTTTTCGTCCATACCATAAACATCAGGTCTGTATTCAATCTTATCATTTTGCGACCAGGCAGTAATGTAGGTAATAATTAATGGAACATTTTTCTTTGGGGCAAACCAAGCTGGTTTTAATTGAAATGCTTTGGTTGTATCGGCCTTTTGTGCCATACGTTTTTTATACCATTTTACATGTGTACTATCTATCGGTGGTAAATCTACTTCTGCCCTAAGCTTATCATAAGTGTAAGAATCTTTAACCAAGAGTTCGGCAAATTCTAATGGCTTTTCGATGCGTACACAGCCATGACTTATAGCCCGATTAGTCAGGTTAAATCCGTTCTTATTATTGGTATCGTGCAGGTAAATACTCGAGCTATTATCGAAGATAAATTTGAACTTTCCTAAAGCGTTTCCACCGCCAGATCCTTGTTTAAATTTAAAGGGTAATTTATCACGCGAATACCTATTCCAATTGATGGTATCAGGTTCACCAATTAGTTTGTCTTTATAGTAAACTTTAATGTTGCTGTTCGATAAATAATATGGATCTTTTCTGGCCATCCAATAGATCTCACTTTGCGCAATGCTGACCGGAATATTCCAGATTGGATTGGCCTGAATGGAATTGATTTTACTGAACAATAAAGGTGTCTCATGGTTCTTCGGTTTATCATCCAGATTGCCCGATTTTGCAAAGGCTTTTAACTTCTCTTCGTAACCATTTTCGCGCCGCCCGCCAACACAAACTTTCATTGTAATTACGGTATCTTGTTTATCCAGCCAGGTTAACCTAAAATCAGGGATATTTACCTGCACATAATTATCGCCAGTCTCAGGCATTTTCCAACGGAAGCGCTCCATATTTAGCAGTAAAATCCGTTTCTCATCGTAAGCATCTGTATTCAAATAGGCGGCCTGCAAAGCTTTATATTGAGCCGATTTGGGCTGAACAGATCTGAGTGTGTCCAACAGGTTCACACTATTCAAAAGATTGGTCATCCCAACGCTGTCCGGACGTTTAACTTTAATGTAGTAGCGCGAAAATATATTACGGGGATTTACCACCCCAAATTTTAAATAGTTTGTATAATTTAAATAGGCATTGGCCGATAGTAATTCTAGTTTCGCTATAACCGGATAACTTTCTTCTACCTTTTTAAACTTGTTTGCTGTTAATTCATCTAATAAGCTTTTAATCTCGTCTCCTTTAAAAATCTTCGGATTGAAGCCATGAACCTTACTTTCGTTTAAATAGCTTACCAGCGAATCTAAGTTTCCATTGATATAAAATCTGGTAACAAGCACAGGCTGACGATGATTATCGGCATAATAACCTTTAATTGTTTTCGGATTTACAAATTTGTCTGAAAGACTATCCAAAGTCTTTACAAAAATGCTATCATAAGCTACAGTATCGAAATCTTTATAAATTTTATTCTTAAAATGTTCAGATAACACCTTACCTATCTCTGGAGGGCTCTTAAACCATCCACAGGCAGAAACAAACAAAATAAGGGGGAAAATTAGAAAGCGAAACTTTTTCAACACGTAAAATTTTAGTACAAAATAAGGGTTATTGGCAATAAAAACAGCATAATGGCAAATTAAGTGCCATTATTTTTTGTTTTACCATTTCAAACGCTATATTTGCCAGCGCTTATCAGCTAAAGCATTGATACTGGCAGAAATAATTTATGAATTTAACTTTGAACCATCACTTACATTTACACCATCGCCGATAGGCGATATGATATGTTTGTTTTGTACTTCAAAACTTTTTTCCGTAAAATAATTTCTTGTTCACTCTATATTCAATACTTTGAAAACACTTAAAATCGCTATCCAGAAGTCGGGTAGGTTAAACGAAAAATCTGTAGAAATACTTAAAAATTGTGGTTTATCTTTCGAAAACTACAAAAGCTCACTCATCTCAACCGTTACCAATTTTCCTTTAGAAATTCTTTTCCTCCGGGATGATGATATTCCTGAATATGTACAGGATGGCATTGCCGATTTGGGTATAGTTGGAGAAAACGTAATTGTAGAAACCAAAGCTGAGGTAGATTATCTACAAAAATTAGGCTTCGGAAAATGCACCTTAAAAATTGCTGTTCAGGCAACCAGTAATATCCAAAAACTGGAAGAGTTAAATGGCAAAGCGATTGCTACTTCTTACCCGGTAATCCTCGAAAAATTCTTACAGGAAAAAGGCATAAAATCTGATATCAGAACCATTTCAGGATCGGTAGAAATTGGTCCGGGCTTAGGCTTAAGTGATGCTATTTTTGATATCGTATCAACAGGTGGAACACTAAAAAGCAACGGACTAAAACCTTTCGCTGATGTGATGCAATCTGAAGCCGTTTTAATCGGAAATAAATCAATAGCTGATAATCCTGAAGTTGCAGAATTGCTTCAACGCATCCGCTCTGTACTTAGCGCAAAATCTAATAAATACGTGGTGCTAAATGTATCAAAAGATAACCTTCAAAAAGTAGTCGATTTACTTCCGGGCGTAAAAAGCCCAACGGTAGTTCCACTTTTCGAACCAAACTGGGTTGCTGTTCACTCTGTAATTGCCGAGGAAGATTTCTGGGATAAAATAAACAGTTTAAAAGCAGCAGGTGCTGAAGGTATTTTGGTAATGCCAATCGAGAAAATAATCAAGTAAAATCGTTTAAATTCACGTTAACTATTAGTTAATTTAAAATTATAAAACATTGAAAATCTACAATTATACAGATTTATCTAAATCAAAAATTGAAGAACTTTGTTCGAGGCAAATTGAAGACGATAAACTGGTTGAAGAACGGGTAACCGACATCATCAGCACCGTAAAAAAAGATGGCGACCAGGCACTTTTTAACTTTGCAAAAGCATTTGACAAAGTTAATTTAGAGAAACTGTTTTTGGATACTGAAGAATTAAAAGCGATTGCATCTACCATTCCCGCAGAAGCAAAAAAGGCGATTGATACCGCTTACCAAAACATCAAAACTTTTCACCAGTCGCAGTTAAAAACTGAAGATAAAATCGAAACGATGCCAGGCGTTGTATGCTGGCGCGAATCGAGGGCAATTGAAAAAGTAGGACTTTATATCCCAGGAGGAACAGCCGTTTTACCGAGTACTTTTTTAATGCTTGCCACTCCCGCCATCATCGCAGGCTGTAAAGAAATCGTGGTGTGCTCTCCCCCGCAAAGTGATGGCAAAACCAATTGTTATCTGGCCTACTGTGCGGTGCTTCTGGGCATCGAAAAAGTATTCCTGATTGGGGGTGCACAAGCTGTTGCAGCAATGGCTTTCGGAACGGAAAGTGTACCACAGGTATATAAGATTTTTGGTCCTGGTAACCGTTATGTAACTACGGCAAAAACAATGGTTCAAAACAAAGTAGCCATTGATATGCCTGCAGGACCATCAGAGGTGTTGGTTATTGCTGATGATACTGCCAATCCGTCATTTATTGCTGCAGATCTACTCGCGCAGGCAGAACATGGAACTGATAGTCAGGCTATTTTAGTGGCTACTTCAAATCAGATCATTGCTGATACGTTAAAAGAAATTGAAAATCAGCTTAATATCCTCCCAAGGAAAGACATTGCAGCAAAAGCAATAGCCAATTCTTATGCAGTTTTTGCTAAAAACCTGGATGAGGCGATGCAATTTTCAAATGAATATGCACCAGAGCACCTAATATTGGCTACCGAACATTTCCAAAGCCTTATTCCATCGATTATCAATGCTGGATCGGTGTTTTTAGGCAACTTTACGCCAGAAAGTGTTGGCGATTATGCCTCTGGAACCAATCATACTTTACCAACCAGTGGTTTTGCTAAGGCTTATTCGGGCGTATCAACAGATGCTTTTCTGAAAAAAATCACTTTCCAGCATTTATCCCACGAAGGGTTGAGCAACATTGGCAATACGGTTGAAATACTTGCGGAAGCCGAGGGATTAGATGCGCATAAGAATGCAGTAAGTATTAGATTGAACTTTGAGTCCGAGGTCGGAAGTCCAAAGTCCGAAGATAACAGAGCATAGAATAAGAATTAACAATCGGTGAAATCACCTAATCTGTGTAATCAAACCGAAGGAAACCAACAAACCATTAAAATGGACATTAACGATTTAGTAAGAGAAAATATAAAAAACCTTCGCCCCTACTCTACCGCTAGGGATGAATTTAAAGGTCAGGCATCAGTTTTTTTAGATGCAAATGAAAACAGTTATGGTTCGCCACTTCCGGCAAATTACAACCGTTATCCTGATCCATTGCAGCTTGATCTGAAAGATGCAATCAGCAAAATAAAAGGTGTGCCGATTGAAAATACTTTTTTAGGCAACGGCAGCGACGAGGCGATAGATTTATTGTTCCGTGCTTTTTGTAATCCTGGAAAAGACAACGTAATTGTGCTGCCACCAACCTATGGAATGTACGAGGTTTCGGCCAACATAAACGATGTAGAAATACGCAAAGTTAACCTGCTTCCGAACTTCCAATTGGATATGGAAAAGATCGCAGAAACGATCGATAAAAACACAAAATTAATCTTCATTTGTTCGCCAAATAATCCGACTGGAAATTCGATAAATCGCGAAGATATTGAAACAATTTTAGCCAACTTTAATGGCATCGTTGTAGTTGACGAAGCGTACATTAATTACGCCCGTCAGAAGACCTTTATTCAAGAGCTAACCGAATACGGAAACCTGGTGGTTTTGCAAACTTTTTCGAAAGCTTGGGGGCTTGCCGCTTTACGTTTAGGCATGGCATTTTCTTCGACAAAAGTGATCGATGTTCTGAATAAAATTAAACCACCATACAACATCAATCAGGCTACACAGGACTTAGCTTTTGAAGCGCTAAAAAACATCGCTCAGGTTAACGATTGGATTAAAGAATCTGTGGCAGAAAGAGACCGTTTAAGCAAGGCATTAAATGCATTAAATATTGTTAAAAAAGTATATCCTTCTGATGCTAATTTTATCCTGACGGAAGTTACCGATGCCTTAAAAATTTACGATACTTTGGTAGACCAAGGCATTATTGTACGCGATCGTTCTAAAGTAACTTTATGCGAAGGATGTTTAAGGATTACAGTAGGTACAAAAGAAGAAAACGACAAACTATTAACTGTTCTAGAAAATTTTTAAGATGAAAAAAGTATTGTTTATAGACCGTGATGGGACATTAAATATTGAGCCTGATGACGAACAGGTAGATAGTTTTGCAAAGCTTAAATTTTATCCACGCTCATTATATTATTTATCTAAAATTGCTACCGAACTGGATTACGAACTGGTGATGGTTACCAACCAGGATGGATTGGGAACTCCTTCAAATCCTGAAGAAAATTTCTGGCCGATCCATAATTTTATGTTGGAAACTTTCGAAGGCGAAGGTGTTCATTTTAGTGAGATTGTGATTGATAGAACTTTTGCGAAAGACAACGCGCCTACACGCAAACCAGGTACTGCTTTATTAACCAAATATTTTAGCGAGGATTACGATCTGAAAAATTCTTTTGTTATCGGAGACCGATTAAATGATGTGGTTTTAGCCAAAAATTTGGGTGCTAAGGCAATTTTCCTTCGTCAGAATGATGCATTGGGTTCAACTGAAGCACTGGATAAACATGAAACTTTGTTGGATGTGATTATTCTGGAAACCAAGAAATGGGAAGACATCTACAACCTGCTTAAGGCAGGAAGCAGAAAAATTCACCACGAACGCAAAACCAACGAAACCGATATTACCATTAACCTTGATCTGGATGGAACAGGAAAAGCCAAAATCGAAACAGGCTTGAACTTCTTCGATCATATGCTTGATCAGATTGCCAGACATGGAAGTGTAGATTTAGAGGTAATTGCAAAAGGCGATTTACACATTGATGAGCACCACACCATAGAAGATACCGGAATTGCCCTTGGAGAAGCATTTGCTAAAGGATTAGGCAATAAACTAGGCATTGAAAGGTATGGTTTTTGCTTACCAATGGACGATTGTTTGGCGCAGGTAGCCATCGATTTTGGAGGAAGAAACTGGATTGTTTGGGATGCTGAATTTAAACGTGAAAAAGTTGGCGATATGCCTACAGAAATGTTTTATCATTTCTTTAAATCGTTCAGTGATGCCGCAAAATGCAATTTAAACGTAAAAGCAGAGGGCGATAACGAGCACCATAAAATTGAAGCTATTTTTAAAGCATTTGCAAAAGCAATTAAAATGGCAATCAAACGTGATGCTGAGAAAATGGTTTTGCCAAGCACTAAGGGGCTATTGTAAGAAAGGTCGAAGGCCGAAAGGTTTAAGACGGAGGGTTTTAACGCCCATCCGCTGTTAAATAAACCCGATAGAGCGGAATAGCCCGCATCCCGATTCTTCATCGGGAGAGGACTATAAGCGATAGCGGGACTACAGCACCTTTGAAAAGCTGACACTCGTTTTCAAATTTATAAAGCAATAAAATGAGCATCTTATCTTGATACCCGATACTAATATTTGATATTAAAATGATTGGAATAGTAAATTACAGAGCAGGCAACATCTTCTCCCTTACCGCAGCATTAGATCGCTTAAATCTAACCTACGGCATGGTAAACACCGAAAACGACCTCGAAAAATATAGCCACATCATCATCCCTGGTGTTGGCCATGCGGGTGCCGCCATGGAAAAATTAAAGGGAACGGGCTTGGTTGAAGCCATTAAAAAACTAACAAAACCTGTGCTTGGCATCTGTGTGGGCATGCAGCTCATTACCGAACATTCGGAAGAGGGCGATGCAGCGCTTTTAAATATCGTTCCGGTTAAAACCAAAAAATTCGATAAGTCGCTGAATATCAAAATACCACACATGGGATGGAATGCGATTAGTCCGAAAAACAATTCGCTATTTGAAGGTGTTGAAGATAATACACAATTTTACTTTGTGCATTCGTACTTTATTGAATATAACCCTACTTTTGACATCGCATCTGCTGATTATGGTTTAAAGTTTTCGGCAGCAATACAAAAAGATAATTTTTACGGCGTTCAGTTCCACCCCGAAAAATCGGGAAAAGCCGGTGAACTAGTATTAAAAAATTTTTCAAACTTAAGCTTATAAAATGTACATAATACCTGCTATTGATATTTTGGATGGAAAAGTTGTCCGTCTTCGTGAAGGCGATTACAACCAAAAAACGGAATATGATGTTTCAATCCCCGAAATGATAGAAAAATACCGTTCAAATGGTACAGATTTCATCCATATTATTGATTTAAACGGAGCCAAAGGCGATTTTAGCAATCAAAAAGCACTTTTTGAGATCATTAAAAAAACCGAAATGAAAGTGCAGTATGGTGGTGGCATCAGAACCATTGAGCAGGTGACCAATTTGCTTGATGCTGGCATTCACCGCGTAATTGTAGGTACACAGGCCATTACCAATCCTGATTTTTTACCTCAACTAAGCGAAACTTTTGCTAAAAAAGATGATTATGCAAACCGCATAATAATTGCAATTGATGTTTTGGATGAGGTAATCAAATATTCGGGCTGGATGGAAAGCTCGCCGATTAAACTGATGGATTACGTTGACAAATGTCTTTCACTGGGTTTTTTCCGTTTCTTATGTACCGATATCAGTAAGGATGGAAAATTGGGTGGCGCAGCGATCGATTTATACCAAAAACTGCTTGAACACTCTCCTATGATCAAACTGATTGCTTCAGGTGGTGTAAGTTCGATGCAGGATATTTATGATCTGGCTAAATATCCAATTAGAAGTGTGGTGGTTGGAAAAGCGATTTACGAAGACCGCATTACCATCGAAGAAATTAAAGAGTGGAACTTGAAAGCCTTGAGTTCGATTTAAAAAAGAATTTATATAATATTGGCTCATTGCATTAGGCGATCGTCATGCTGAATTTATTTCAGCATCTTTTATACAATAAAGACCCTGAAATAAATTCAGGGTGACGAACCGCGCGAAATAAAAGCATTAAGATTGCTTCGTGCCTTGCAATGACAAAACCCAAACAAGTTAAATGCTAAGTAAAAGAATAATCCCTTGTTTAGACGTTAAAGACGGCCGTACGGTAAAAGGTGTAAACTTTGTTGATTTACGTGATGCGGGTGACCCGGTTGAACTGGCCGCCCAATATGCACAACAAGGTGCCGACGAATTGGTTTTCCTGGATATTACCGCAACCCACGAGCGTCGGAAAACGATGATTGAAATGGTTAAATCGGTTGCCAGGCAATTAAATATTCCTTTTACTATTGGTGGTGGAATAACTGAAATTGCCGATGCAGAAGCGTTATTAAACGCAGGAGCGGACAAAATCAGCATCAATTCGGCAGCAGTTAGAAATCCGAAATTGATTGAAGACCTGGCTAAGACCTTTGGGGTGCAGTTTGTGGTTTTGGCAGTCGACACCAAATATGTAAACGGTAAAAATATGGTCCACTTAAATGGGGGAAGACTAATTACCGAACTGGAAACCGAAAATTGGATCAAACAGGCAGAAGATTTAGGTGCAGGAGAGATTTTGTTAACTTCGATGGACCACGATGGCACCAAAGCAGGTTTTGATTGTGGGTTGCTCAGTAAAGTAAACCAAATGATCAATATCCCGATTATAGCATCAGGCGGAGCGGGTAGTATGGCGCATTTTACAGAGGTTTTTCAAAAGGCCAATGTTGATGCTGCACTGGCAGCTTCGGTATTTCATTATGGCGAAATCCTGATTCCCGATTTAAAGCAGGAATTGAAAAGAAATCATATTCCTGTTAGAATATAATAATACACTCGTCATTGCGAGGCACGAAGCAATCCTAAAGCTATGGGTTCGAAAGCCTGCACAATAAGATTGCTTCGTGCCTCGCAATGACGAAAACATGATAAAAAATGAATATCGATATATCAACCCTTGATTGGGATAAAACAGCTGGCTTACTCCCGGTAATCATTCAGGATTATAAAACTTTGGAGGTTTTAATGCTGGGTTATATGAATGCTGAAGCACTGGAAAAAACGCAGGCCGAAGGCAAGGTAACTTTCTTTTCGCGTTCTAAAAACCGCCTTTGGACAAAAGGCGAAACCAGCAATAACTTTTTGTTTGTTAAAGAACTTTTTGTAGACTGTGATAACGACACCATTCTAATCAAAGCGGATGCCGTTGGTCCAACCTGCCATACGGGTAGCCGCAGCTGTTTTAAAACAGATTTTAACCAGAACTTTATTTTCGAACTCGAAAACATCATTAATGATCGATATGAAAACCCGGTTGAGGGTTCTTACATCAACAAAATGCGTAGCAAGGGATTAAATAAGATTGCCCAAAAAGTTGGTGAAGAAGGCGTAGAAACGGTTATCGCAGCACTTGCTGAATCGGAAGAAGAGCTCATTGGAGAAGCATCAGATCTTGTTTTCCACCTTTTATTTTTATTGAAAGAAAAAGGACTATCTATTCAGGATATTGCAAAAAATTTAGAGAAAAGACATAAATAAGGTTTAAGGTAAAAGGTGTAAGGTTTTAGGTGCCAGATGCCTAACCTTACACCCTAAACCCTAAACCCTAAACCTCAAGAAATGCTCAAACACCTGCAAACACTTCCCGGACACCAAAACCCTGTTTATGCGCTTGCCAACTCAAATGAGGATGGCGTATTTTTTAGTGCGGGGAACGATAAGGGGGTTGTAGAGTGGTCGTTAAATACGATGGCTTTTGTAAAGGTTAAAATGCCGGTACAGAGCTCGGTATATTGTTTACACTATTACAATCAACAACTATTTATCGGTGAACGCAGTGGTGCGTTTAGCGTTTATGATTTTAATGATCAGAAAGTAATTGCCAGAATAAATGCACATACCAAACCGATTTTCAACATACAAACGGTAAAAGGCAAAAATGAGCTTTTAACCACTGGCGAAGATGGAACGGTTGCGGTTTGGTCGTTGGTAGACTTTACAGAGATTTACCGTTTTCAGGTGGCTTACGATACGGTTAGGGCTATTGCAATTGCACCTAACGAAAGTGAAGTGGCCTTTGGCTGTAAAGATCACCTGATCAGGATTTATAACCTGGCTGATTATAGCCTCAAACAATCGCTGGAAGGGCATTCATTACCTGTTACCTCTTTGGCATATCATCCTACTGGTAAATACTTAATCTCGGRCAGTAGGGATGCACAGCTAAAAATATGGAACCTGCCAAATTATGAGCTCAGGGAAACGGTTCCGGCACATATGTTTACCGTTTACGATATTGCCTTTCACCCTACCCTACCTTATTTCGCCACGAGCAGTCAGGATAAAAGCATTAAACTCTGGGATGCAGAGAACTTCAAATTATATAAAATTTTAAGCCTAGAAAAAGCAGGTATAGGGCATACTCATTCGATTAATAAAATTATCTGGAGCCATGATGGTAAATACTTAATTTCTACAGGAGATGATCGGCAGGTGATGGTTTGGAAGATGGAATAATTTAAGATTTATTTTTGTTGAGTGTTATCGTCACACTGACCTGTAGCGCAGCTAAGCTATTTTTTATTCGTATAAAACGGATTGATATCTTGAAGTAGATTTCTCATTTTAAAATATACTTTTTTCCAGAAGGGCGTTCTAGTCACAACAATATCTCCCATAATTTCACCGCTAAGACATAGCTCAAGATTCAGGTTTTTATTGTCAGCTAAATCTACCAACGAATTCAAAGGCTTATAGCCAATGTAACTTACGGTTAAAATACAATTTTCATCTTCGAAATTTGCAGGCAACTTAATTTCAAAATTTCCTTTTTGATCGGTAGAAGCAAAAGCTAACCGGTTGTTTACCATAACAGATACTGAAGGAAGTGGCTGCTTGTCATCTTTATCTATTACCCTGCCCTTTATTGTTTTTAAGGTATCGCCTAAAATTTCTATTTTCTTTTCAAAAGAAGTGTTCTTGCGGTATCGATCTGTTTGATTAAAGGGTGTTTTGATTACTTTGGCGTCACTTAACTTCGGAACACTCAAAAAAGCCAGCAAAGATGCTGCAATCAGGTTTGGTTTAAATCTATTGAGTTTATAATTCTCTTTCACACGGATTAAACGATCAAGCTGCTCTGGCTTAAATCTTCCACAACTCTCCCCTTGATTTTGGTTAAACCATTGTTTTAGCGCTGCATCAGTAAAATGAGTAAAGTCTACTACAGATTTCTGGCAGGGCCCACAAAATTTTCCATTTGAATCAGCTTGCATTGCCGCCCACTCTTCATGGCAGGGATTTGAGATTTGAATTTTAAATTTAGATGGCATAAAAAAATGTATCTTTTATATAGGATACATTTTCGGCTACTATTCCACAAAACGTTTGATAATTCTGAGCTTGTGCGAATATTTACCCAATTCCTTATTAAAAATCCCTTGATCATCAATTGGATCAATTTTTACTTTGGCTGAGGAATGGATAATTTCATTTGGACTGAGCATGATACCTACGTGAGTAATTCTGCCTTCGTCGTTATCAAAAAAAGCAACATCACCAGCCCTGCATTCAGCCAAAAAGCCAACCAATTCGCCTTGTTCGGCTTGCTGTGAGGCATCTCGGTTTAACTTAATACCCAACATTTTAAATACGGTTTGTACAAAACCAGAGCAATCTAAGCCAAACAAATTCCTTCCACCCCATAGGTACGGGATATTTTGAAAAAATTTCGCCGTTTCAGTAACTTTATCGGTAAAATCCACAGCACTATTATTATATACTTCGAAATTCAGTTTAAATTTTTCCGTTCCAGCATAACAGAATCCCTCTTTTAAAAAAGGAAGGTTGCTTGCCGGACTTAAATGATATGAACTTCCATCAGCTGCTGTTAGCACATTATTGAAACTTAATGGGGCAAGCAATTTACAATCGTGCATTGCTACAAACTGGCTTTGGGTAATCGGGGCCAATTGTCTGAAATCCATCCAGCCTTCATATCCATCGTAGCCATTTTGAATGAGCCACCAACGTTCTTCTTTCTGAATAATTTCTACATGATCGCCGAATAAAAGTTGCGAAACAATTTCTGCTTTATCTGATGCATCTGCTCTCAAAGGTGCTACAGCAACCCTACAAATACCGTATTGATTTTCCATTTAAATATGCTCGTGAAACTATTGTAAAACTAATAAAATACATCCATTGCCTAACATTTTGCGCACAAATTTGTTATTTTTATGATGATCACCCTTTAAATATGCTCGCCATGAATTTTAAAAAAATATTAATTGCCGTTGATAACAGTACCTGCTCAGAAAAAGCGGCAAAAGCCGGTTACGACATGGCTGAAAAATTTGGAGCAGAAGTAGCATTGGTTAACATTATCGAGCCTATTCCCGCCAATGTAAACCCCGACTTAACTTTGGCGCCAGTGTTTTTAGAGACATACGACAATAGCGAAGAAAACAGCCACATTTTGCTCAAAGAAATGGAGACGAAATATAGTAAAGGTACAAAAACCACTTATTTAAGTGTTGTTGATACCGCAGCGCATGGTATTATCCAACAATCGGACGAGTGGGGATCTGATTTAATTGTTATTGGCACTTATGGACGTACGGGCTTGTACCATTTTTTAATGGGAAGCGTTGCCGAACACGTGGCGAGAAAATCTGCTTGTCCGGTTTTGATTATTCCTAATAAATGTGACATAGACTAGTTCATTGGTTAACTGGCCAATAGTTCATTAGTAACTGCAAGTTGCCTACTAAAAACTGAATACTCATTTATTGCTTATTAGTTGCTGTTTCCATCTCTGAACATTAAGAAATTAAGGACATTAAGATTTTAGCGATTGTTCATTGGTAATTGCAAACCGCTAACCGAAAATTCTTTAACACGAAACAAAAACATCTCCGCGTTATGCTGTGCTTCCTTGGCAGAAAATCTATCGGAAACTAAAAACTGTTAATTAAATTCAGTTTTAAACAAAAAAAGTCCCGGCATTTGCGGGACTTTCTTGTTAAAATATGTGATATAAGCTTATCCTTCCTGGTGCAACCAAGCTTTCTTAGCTAATAATTCTTCTTCTGTTTCGCGGATATCTTCGTCATCTACGCAACAATCTACCGGGCAAACTGCCGCACATTGAGGCTCATCATGAAAGCCCTTACACTCTGTACACTTATCGGATACAATGTAATAAACTTCATCCGAAACTGCTTCTTGAGCTGCATCAGCTTCAATTTGTTGATTACCAAAATCAATGATACCATTTAAATTTGTACCATCAGAAAAACGCCATGCAGTACCGGCATCGTAAATTGCGTTATTAGGACATTCTGGTTCGCAAGCCCCACAATTTATACACTCATCTGTTATTTTAATCGCCATGTTTTCGTCTAATTCTTTTGCTTAGTTTACCTTTGCGCTGCAAATATAAGATATAATCACTTAATAATAATTCTAAATATGTCAGCATTAACTCAAGAAAAAGTAATAATCGCGTTCAACAAACTAGGTAAATTGCTTACAAACCCTACTGACATACTAGGAAATGCATTTTATACCGCTGAAAGCACTAATGCATGGTTTACTGCAGAAAACATAAAAAAATCTATTTTATCTTTTGCTGAGATGTTAAATGAGGCTGATTTGGCCATTTGGTTCAAATCGATTAAGTTTAGTACCACTCCAAAAAAGGTGGGTTTAATCCTGGCAGGGAATATCCCCCTAGTTGGTTTACATGATGTTTTAAGTGTATTGGCCACAGGTAATATTGCTTTAATCAAACTTTCTTCGGCTGATGATAAATTAATTAAAGCCGTAATTGCAGAACTCGTTAAAATAGAACCTGCTTTTGAGGATAAAATAGAATATGTAGAGCGCTTAAAAGATTTTGATGCTGTTATTGCAACCGGAAGTAACAATTCATCTCGCTATTTCGACTATTATTTCAGTAAAGTGCCCAACATTATCAGAAAAAACAGGAACAGTGTTGCCGTTTTAGACGGTTCGGAAAGTTTCGAGGATATCCAAAAGCTAGGTAACGATATTTTTGATTATTTTGGCCTAGGCTGTAGAAATGTTTCTAAAATCTATTTTCCAAAAGGTTACGATATCGCAAATTTTTACGAAGGCGTAGAAAGTTTTCAACCTATTATCAACCACTTTAAATACAATAACAATTACGATTACAATAAATCTATCTACTTGGTTAATGCTGCCAAGCACTTCGACAATGGTTTCTTGTTATTAAAAGAAGATGAGAACCTGACATCGCCTTTGGCTGTTCTTTTTTATGAAGAATACGAGCAGCTGCAAGCGCTTGAAGATAAACTGAAAAACCAATCAGAAAACATTCAATGTGTGATTAGCAAATCGCCTTTAAGTTTAAATACTTTCAGTTTTGGTCAAAGCCAGCACCCCAAACTTTGGGACTATGCAGATAATGTAAATACCGTTGAGTTTTTGAATGGGTTAAACTAATATTGGTGAGTGACTTTGCTTATTGATGCGTTTAGATTTTAAATTTATTTAATATTGTATAAATCTGAACCAGTAAATGCACGCACTATCAAAAGCTTTATTCTTTCTTTATATTCTCCTGTTTACAAATTTTGTAAAAGCACAACTTTGTAGCGGGACCTTCGGACAACCACTCATTAGTCAGACCTTTGGGCAGGGAAACAATACTGATAGCTGGTATGGGCCATTGGCACAATATGCACCAGGCGCTTCTACTTATACAACTTTTGTTGGTCCTCCGGGAGTAAGCCCACGTAATTTAACTGCCAACCAATCGGGTTTGGTTAAAACGCCTGCAACACCGGGTAATCCCTTACCCATTTATTGGCAGCCGCATGCTGATCATACCGGAGATCCTAGTGGTTTGATGCTTTTAATTGATGGTATAGCAACTCGAACTGTATTTTTTGAGCAGCGAATGGATAATCTATGCCCAAATACCACTTTACGTTTATCCATTTGGGTATTAAATACAAATTCGCCTGCTGCCAATGCTCAAAATCCAAATATGATCTTGCGTATAACCGATCCCAATAATAATATATTAGGCGAAAAACCAACCGAAAATGTACCCGCAGATGGAACATGGCATCAATATTCCGTTGACTTTAGTAATAGCAATAGCTCAACGGTAATCTTACAGTTGGTTAATAACACACCAACAAATAGTGGTAATGATTTTGCTTTGGATGATATCACCGTACAAGCTTGTGGCCCAGCTATCGCTCCATTTTTCAACACGAATGCCTCTTTATTAAACATGTGTGAAGATAATACCGACAATTTCATTTTAGATGCAAATATTACTGCAGGATATACAAACGCAGTTTATCAATGGCAGGAAAGTACAGGTAGCGGCTGGGCTGACATTGCTGGCAAAACAACGAAACAAGCTGCTATAGATTTTTCAAATCGTATAGCTGGCACCTATCAATATCGGTTAATTACGGCTATGAATGGTAATATTGATAGAACTTATTGTAGGGCGATATCAGAGCCTATAAAGGTTACTGTAAACCCATTGCCAACAGCCTCGGCAGAAAATTCTGGACCGGTTTGCATTAGTAGCACCATTCAACTAAATGCTTCTGGTGGAACAAGTTATAAATGGTCAGGGCCAAATCAATTCACATCAACAGAGAAAAACCCAACTATTGCCAATGCAACTAAAGCGATGGAAGGCACTTATACTGTTCAGGTGACTGCAAATGGGTGTACATCTCCTGCAACAACAACCGTTGAGGTTTTAGCGCCAATAATTCCGATAACCAATATCCAAAGCGCAACCATTTGCGAAGGTAAATCGGTTCAAATTGAGGCGTCAGGAGGCAGCTCTTACCTCTGGACTCCATCCAATGGCCTTTCCAATCCGCAAGCATCTAATCCAATTGCTTCGCCAACTGAAACAACCACTTACACTGTAAAGGTTTCCAATGGTGGCTGTTTTGCAACCACAGAAATCACCGTCAATGTGAATAAAAATGTAATGGCCGATGCAGGTGCTGATCAAACGATCGTTACCGGACAATCAACAATTTTAAACGGTAAAGTGAGTGGAGATGATTTTACCTATTTCTGGACACCATCAGATTATCTTGATGATCCCACCAAACTCAACCCCATTGCTACACCAACTGAAGATATTACCTATACTTTACATGCCAGCTCAAATTTAGGCTGTAACAGTAGTACTGATGAGGTTTTCATCAAGGTTTATCCAAAAGTGGTAATCCCCAATACCTTTACGCCAAATGGTGATAATGTAAACGATAGCTGGAATATTCCATCTATTACATCTTTCCCCAATTCAATTGTGAAAGTAACCAACCGATATGGCCAGCTTGTTTACCAGAGCAACGGAACTTTTAAAGCCTGGGACGGAAAAATGAATGGCAAAGATCTTCCTCCGGCAACATATTATTACAGCATTTATTTAAACAAAGATTTTAAAACCTATACTGGCTGGGTAATGCTGATGAGATAAAAAGGACTTCTTACTTCCGCTTATCATTTGGAAATGCTATTTTTGGACACAATGTATATCGTTAAAGTTAAAGGCATAGCCAAAATTCCAGATTACGTACAGCTAAGAGATGACAAGTTTACACTTTTAGCTTATTTTAGGGTTGATAGACCTGATAAGTCGCTGGAAAAACTCGGACTTGGCGACAAGCAAGAATACATTATGGAAATGGTTAAAGGTTTGCCTTTCGGGCAGATTGCAAAATTAGAAATATAATATGGCAGGCAACTCAGTAATTCATTTAAGCAATGTTGATGTTTTTCAACAGAAACATTTAGTCCTCTCAAACGTAAATTTACACATCGAAAAGGACGAATTTGTCTTCCTGATCGGTCAAACAGGTTCGGGTAAGAGCAGTTTGCTTAAAATATTATATGGCGACTTACATATTGGTAATGGCGAAGGCAATATTGCTGGTTTCGACCTTAAAAACCTAAAAGAAAGTCAGGTACCATTTTTGCGCCGTAAATTGGGTGTAGTTTTTCAGGATTTTCAATTGCTTACCGATAGAACGATTGAAAAAAACCTTGAATTTGTGCTCAAAGCAACAGGTTGGAAAGACGAAAAACTAATTAACGAACGCATTAAAGATGTTTTAGACAAAGTTGGTTTGCGTTCTAAAATCAAAAAAATGCCACACGAAATTTCTGGTGGCGAGCAGCAGCGTATTGTTATTGCAAGAGCTTTGTTAAATGATCCAGAAATTATTCTTGCTGATGAGCCTACCGGGAATTTAGATCCGGAAACATCAGAAGAAATTGTAACCCTTTTAAAACAAATTAGCCAGACTGGAACTGCGGTTTTAATGGCCACACACGATTACCATATCATCCGTACTTTCCCTTCGCGCATTATTAAATGTGAGAATGGGATTGTGCACGAAGATGCACAAATCGTATAAAAAATTCTGACATCCGTCAGCTAATCAGCCAATCTGTTCAGATAAATACAAATAAATCTGACAGCTTGGCTGATTTCCGTTTATGGCAAAATAGTTGAGATCAACACAAAAAAATTCAGCCCAGTATTATGTTTAATAAGAAGAAAAATAACGATAAAGAAGAAAATATAATGAATCCTGAAAATACATCAGAAAATACTGCTGAGAATGTAGAGAATACTGATGCTCCTATCGCTGAAACTGAGCAGGCGCCCGAATTATCTGCAGAAGAAAAATTGCAAGCGGAAGTTCAACAACTTAACGACAAATATTTACGTTTATACGCTGAGTTCGATAATTATAAACGTCGTACACAAAAAGAACGTGTAGAATTATTGCAAACGGCTGGTAAAGATGTAATTGTGTCACTTTTACCTGTTTTAGATGATTTCGACCGTGCATTAAAAGCAATGGAAACTGCTGCTGATGTTGCCCCGGTTAAAGAAGGCATTTTATTGGTAAGCACAAAGCTAAAAAACACTTTAGCACAAAAAGGATTGAAAGATGTAGAAAGCATCAGTCAACCTTTCAATACCGATTTCCACGAAGCAATTACCAATATCCCTGCTCCTAGCGATGATCTTAAAGGGAAAGTGATAGACGAAGTTGAAAAAGGTTATACCTTAAATGATAATGTAATCCGCTTCGCTAAAGTTGTAGTTGGAGCGTAAAAAATAATTATTGAATGATTGAATTTTGAATGATTGAATTAACATTCTCTCATTCCATCACTCAATCATTTAATCATTTTATAAAGAAGATGAGTAAAAGAGATTATTACGATGTATTAGGCGTAACTAGGGGCGCAGCCGCTGATGAGATAAAGAAAGCTTATCGCAAGATGGCGATTAAATATCATCCAGATAAAAATCCAGGAGATAAAGCTGCTGAAGATAAATTTAAGGAAGCTGCCGAAGCTTACGAAGTTTTAAGCAGCCCCGATAAAAAACAACGTTATGATCAATACGGTCATGCGGGTGTTGGTGGCGCAAGTGGCGGTGGTTACGGCGGTGGCGGCATGAACATGGACGATATTTTTAGCAATTTCGGCGATGTATTTGGCGGTCACAATCCTTTCGAAAGCTTTTTTGGTGGTGGTGGCGGTCAGCAACGTGGTGGTCGTCGTGTAGCCAAAGGCTCTAACCTACGTATAAAAGTTAAATTAACACTGGAGGAAATTGCACATGGTGCAGAAAAGAAAATCAAGGTTAATAAACTAATTGTTTGTAAAACCTGCGATGGCTCTGGTGCGAAAGATAAATCATCAGTAAGTACCTGTGGTACCTGCGGTGGTAGCGGCCAGGTGCGTAGAGTAACCAATACCATTTTAGGCCAGATGCAAACAGCATCTACCTGCCCTACCTGTAACGGTAGCGGTCAGCAAATTACCTCAAAATGTACAGTTTGTCATGGAGACGGCGTTGTACGTGGCGAAGAAACTATTACCATTAATATTCCTGCTGGTGTAAGTGAAGGTATGCAGTTAAGCATGAGTGGAAAAGGAAATGCTGCACCTAATGGCGGTATCCCAGGCGATTTAATTATCTTAATTGAAGAAACGCCACACGAAACCTTAAAACGCGAAGGCAACAATATCGTTTACGATTTACATTTAAGCTTCGTTGATGCTGCTTTAGGGATGAGCATTGAAGTACCAACCATCGATGGTAAAGCAAAAATCAAAATCGATCCGGGTACACAAAGCGGAAAATTATTACGCTTAAAAGGTAAAGGTTTGCCAGAAGTGAATTCTTACCATAGAGGTGATGAGATTATCCACATCAATATCTGGACACCAAAAGCTTTAAGTAGCGACGAACGTAATGCTTTAGAGAAATTACGTGAATCGCCTAACTTTAAGCCTCAACCGGGTAAAAATGATAAGAGTTTCTTCGAAAGAATGAAAGAATACTTCGAGTAATTAATTAAATATAAATTGAAAAACCGATGTCGCAAGCATCGGTTTTTTTGTTTTATATAAAGCATCATACCAAAACCCATGCTTTAGTGAAGTCAGATGTTACCACCTGACTATAAGAAATATCCCAGTAAACATGGATAATCCATTTCTCTGTATCAGATGTTACCATCTGACACCACGGGTATTTTAGTTTGTTTTTGGGTTACCATATCCATATAACAGGTATTAATCCCAAAACATGAACGAACTCACTACCGCTTTCAGAAAGTATCCAATAGCATCGGTAATATTTGCATTGTATTTAATCGGTTGGATTTCTCCGGTCCTGATTGAGATTTTCTTTGCTTCGACAAAAAAAGAATCGCAATTAAAAAACAATCATTCCCCGTTTGCTGGATTTTTAACACTTTCAATTTTCTACCTGTTAATTATGTTAATAATAGGTTTTGTAGCTAAGAGAAATAATTTCTATTTAAAGTTATCCGGCTATATTGGTATCTCATTAATTATTTTCAGTGCAATCTATAACGGATAATAAACCTTTTCATTTATAGTCTGTTTTCTATACATGAAATGGAGAATTGGTTGCTCAGGCTTCTATTATCGCGAATGGAAAGAGATTTTCTACCCAAAAGGTTTGGCACAAAAAGATTGGTTTAAGTATTATTGCGAGCACTTTAATACAATAGAGATCAATTCTACTTTTTATAAAATGCCAACGCAAAAATCGTTCGATAAATGGTATAGTGAAAGTCCGGGTGATTTTTTATTTACAATTAAGGCACCCCGGCTGATTACACATTATAAACAGTTCAATGAATGCGAGCAACTCATAAACGATTTTTACGAGGCCATTCAAATTGGGTTAAAAGAGAAATTGGGCTGTGTACTGTTTCAGTTTCCGCCAAAGTTTGATTATAGTGTAGAACGGTTAAATCTGTTGATCGAAAATTTAAGACCTGATTTTAAAAATGTGGTAGAGTTTCGTCACATCAGTTGGTTTGATGAAGAAATTTATAAAAACCTCGCTCAAAAAAACATCATATTTAGCGGTCAAAGCTACCCTTCTGCCCTACGTGATGATGCAATTCAGAATGCAGAAACTGTGTATTACCGTTTTCACGGGAAGCCTGTGCTTTACAAATCAGAATACGACATCAATGTAATTAAGGATTTCAAAAATCAGATCAAGGATACAGAAAGCGAAATTTTTGTATATTTTAACAATACCTGGGGAGTTGGAGCATTACATAATGCGAAACAATTGCAGGATTTAGTGAAATAGGTTTATTTTGTGAGGTCAGATGTTACCATCTTTCACCACGGGAATAAAGGCAGCGATTTACCGCTTAAAGGACACTGTTATTTTTACCTAAACCGACAAACCTGAATAAAATAAGCCTGATAGCTATGGTATTTAACTCTACTACCCTTAATTTAGCACCCACAATAACGAGATTTAATGGATAGCAGGAAATAGTTACCAAAGAACCGTTGTAAAGCTTTCCAAAACACAAAATTATAAACTATGCGCATTGCTGTTATCGACCTGGGCACGAACACTTTCCACTTGCTTATTGCTAAAATAACAGGAAATCAGCCTGAAATTTTATACAAAACCAATGTGCCTGTTAAATTGGGCGAAGGAAGAATTAACGACAATATTATCATTCCTGCAGCCTTTGAAAGAGGTGTGAACTGCCTTGAAACGTTTAGCCATACAATGGCTGAATATCAGGTTAGTGAGCTAAGGGCTACCGCTACTTCGGCGGTTAGAAGCGCAGAAAACGGGCAAGATTTTGTTGATGCTGTAAAAGAAAGAACTGGAATAAGCATCGAAACGATTAGCGGCGATGAAGAGGCTGAATTAATTTACCAAGGTGTAAAACTGAGCGGAGCAATTACAGAGATATCTTTGATTATGGATATAGGCGGCGGAAGTGTTGAATTTATCCTGTGCGATCCCGAAAAACTGATCTGGAAGAAAAGTTATAACATTGGGGCGGCACGTTTAATGCAGCAATTCTTTAAATCAGATCCCATAGCCGACGAGGAGAAAAATGCCATTTTATTTCACATTCAAAATCAACTGGCAGATCTTTTCGAAATCTGTGAAAAATACCATCCAGAAATTTTAATCGGATCTGCTGGGGCATTCGAAACATTTGCCGAGCTTATTATTAGAAAAAACAGCTTAAAAGCGGATATTAACACTGCCAAAACTTTCGCATTCAATTTCGACGACTACATTGCAACTTCGATCAAACTACTCAATGCTACGCATAAAGAACGGGCGGAAATGCCTGGAATGATCCCTTTAAGGATAGATATGATTGTGATTGCGGCTTTAATTACCAATTATGTTTTAGGCCGATGTAAAATAAACCGCTTAACGCTTTCTACTTACGATTTAAAGATGGGTGTTTTGGCCAGCCTGATATAAAAAATGATCCATACAGGATATGGATCATTGAGAGTTTAGCCTATATAATTTAAGTTATTTCTTTTTAGGTGCAATCATTATCTCGCCCATAATCATGGGTTCAGCTTTTTTAAGCGTAAGATTGTTTTGTTTTTCATCTGAAAAATTGAGTGTAATAAAAGCGCGATACTGAATGCTATCAACCACCAATTGGTTATTCTTGACATCAAATTTCTCATCTAAAGTAATTTCATACCGCCCATTTTTATCAGTGAGTGCGAAAAACCCTGTATTTACAATAACTAACCTTATTCCAACAGCGGGTTTATTATCTGCACCAATAACATAGCCATATATTTTTTTGGGTACAACCGGTTTTGTAACATCGGTTCTCTTATTTATACTATTTGTTATTTCGATTGGTGTTTTAAAATTTTCTGCCCTGGCATCCATTACAAAAATGCTCATGCCAATAGCCAATACACCAAGATATTTCATCCAGTTTCTATTGCTTGTTGGAACAATGGACAAATGATAATTAAGTTGGTTTAATTGGGTTTTGCTTAAACGGCCACATACAGAAGAACTGGCTCCAGCCAATACACTGATAATTTCGGCATTGGTATAGCCCGAAAAGTCAATTACATTCTTGCTACAGGTTTTACAGAAACTAAAGCCCTCTCCTTTATCCATTTCATCCCAGTTCTGCAAACATGGCTCGGCTATGGTAACTTCGTTAATTCTCGTTTTCATCGTGGTTGTTTTTAGAGATGATGAAACTTTCAGGAGAATTCCACAAGAGGTTTTAAATAAACTTCAACAGTTCGTTGTATAGCTTTTCTGTTGGTAAGCCCATTACGTTAGTATAAGAGCCTTCAATCCGTTGTACTACTACGATACCCCACCAATCTTGCACGCCATAACTCCCAGCCTTATCAAAAGGTTTATAATTATCAATGTAGAAATCAATTTCCTCGGCTGTAACAGATTTACAGTAAACCGCTGTCCTATCGTAAAACGAATGAATTTTATCGCCTTTAACAAGAGTTACAGCTGTAAAAACTTCATGCCTGCTTCCCGATAGCTTTTTTAACATTTCTTGTGCATGCGCCCTATCTTCAGGTTTACCTAAAATTTCTCCGTTTAAGGCTACAATGGTATCAGCTGTAATCACTATTTCACCATTAGCAGTAAAAGCCTTAGCCTTCTGTTCTGAAATGTAAACGGCAATTTCTGCGGGACTTAAATCCGATGGGTAGCTTTCATCTACATCTTTTAGTTCTACTTTAAAATTTAAGCCCATAAGCGTTAAAAGCTCTTGTCTACGTGGCGATTTAGATGCTAAAATAATGGGAGGGAAATTGGCAGGCATATTTTATTTTTCTGCTAAAATAAGAAAAGCGACATAAAGCCGCTTTTCTTATTTGATATTTTACCAAGATTAGTTATTTCCACCACCTTGTCTACGTTTTTCCATTTCAGCACGTTGCTCTTTTTGCCAAGCTTCGTAAGTTTTTTTCTGATCGTCTGTTAATACTGCAGTTACTTTTGCATCATTATCAGCACGCATTTTTTGCATTTTCTCTCTCATTGCATCTCTATCGCCACCACCTTGCATTTCTTCACGCATTTTTTTCATGGTTTCCGCCTGCTCAGTAAAAACAGTGGTTAACTTTGTTTTTTGATCATCAGATAACTTTAATTTTTCGTCTAACTGTTTTACGCGTTCTTCAGGCTTCATCATCATTCTGCCTTGTCCACCACCTTGTTGCGCGTTAGCGAAACCAGCTATACCTAGCATTAATCCGCAAATCATCATTAATTTTTTCATGTTGTTTTTGTTGTTTTTGGTTGAAAATTGAGCTAGTTGGAGTGTGCAAAAAGACGAAAGTTTAATCTGTAAATGTAACTTAGCTGTTGCAGATTAAAACAGTTAATCTTTTAGCAATAACACGGGCACATGTGATTTAATGGTCAATTTTTGAGATACACTTTCATGCAATAAACTTTCGAAAAAACTATATTTTTTGGGCAATGCGATAATCAGCTGCGCTTCTTCATTTTTAGCAAATTTTACTATTCCTTTAATTGCATCAGGATGATCCGCATAGTGATAAGCGGGAGAAAAATCTTTGAGCATTTCGTGTAAAAAGTGCTCTTCCTTCAAATCAATAACATCACCAGAGTTAATATTAAGCACCAAAAGTTCTAAAGCATGTTTGCTTAAAATATTTTTAAGTGCGTGCATGGGAATCACCTCTTTAACCTTTCTAAAATCGCAGGCCAAAATGGCTTTACGGATTGATTGATAATCGGCCTTAGGCGGAACAACCAAAACCGGAACCGGGCTTGATTTAGAAATTTTGATCGCATTAGAGCCGATATCACTTTCGTCTTTCGCTTTTTTACCGTTACTACCAATAATAATGAGTTCGATCTCTTCCCTATTTACCCGATCGATGATAGAACGCAGGAGTGTTTCTCTAGTGAGGTAAATTTCTACTTCAGCCTTCGGATTGATCCCGAGCATTTTTACCTTAAGTTTTTCCAGTGCTTCGAGCCTTCTCGTAATTTCATCAGCGATATGAGCATCTGTGGTAACAATTAAATCGGGTGTTGGCAAAATGCTTTCGTATTCTGAAACATAATAGGCATTAAGCAGTATAATTTTTGAGTTCGTCATCGCAAAACTCAGCCTGGCGGCATATTGGGCTGCGTGATCTGCTGTGTTCGAAAAATCTACTGGTACAAGATATGTGCTCATGTGATTAAATTTAACATTTTTTACGTTAACAAATTAATCAATCGATTGATTAATTTGTTAACGTAAATTTCGCACATAATCTGATGTATTGCAAATTTTAATGTCTGAGATTTATAATCTTATTTGGAGTTACCGGCATTCTGAACTTGTTTCAGAATCTTACATGCAGAATGATATTTTTTTAGGAGGGCTTAAATTATCTGGCTGATAAAGACCCTGAAACAAGTTCAGGGTGACGGATCGCAAAAGATCCTTCGACTCCGCTCAGGGATGACTATAACTTGGGCCGTCATTTCGACTGGAGCACAGCGAAATGGAGAAATCTTTAAGTTAATTAGCTATTTGGATGGATGACGAAAAGATCCTGAAACAAGTTCAGGAAGACGGCTCTTGGTAGCTGTCGATTTGTTCAGGAAGACAATCCGCTTAGAGACTTCCTACCAATGAACGAATGGCTAATGAACTATTGAACTAATTACATCCCCGAATCGGCAGCATTTGGATTTTCATCGTGCCATCTGCCCTGTACTTTCATTACTTTTTCGATAATATCGCGGACAGCGGTTTTGCCTCCATTGTAAGGAGAAATGAATGTAGATATCGCTTTTATTTCTGCTACGGCATCAGCCGGGCAGGTTGGAAGCCCTACAAGTTTCATTACTTTTAAATCAGGAATATCGTCGCCCATGTAAAGCACTTCTTCTGCAGCAATGTTTTTATCCTGAAGATACTGATTAAAAATGGCCACCTTATCTCCCGTACCGAGGAAAACATCGGTTACACCCAGATTGAAAAAACGCTTCCCCATGGCAATACCATCTCCACCAGATATAATACAGATGTTATATCCTCTCTTAACGGCCAACTGCATGGCATAGCCATCTTTAATGTTAAAAGTGCGCAACGACTGGCCATTATCAGTAACCTGAACTGATCCATCGGTAAGCACACCATCTACATCAAAAATGAAAGTGGTGATCTCTTTTAGTTTCTGTAAAAACATTCGCACGTTTGGCGTTTAGGGTTAAGCGCTCGGTGCCGACTCTCGACTGAGGACTCCGAACTCAGGACTAATTATTGATTATCTCTCCACTCGTAAACCCAGGCAGATTGAATTTGCTCTAAATGACCTTCACTGCTTTCTTCGCGGGTGCCTTTAAAGTTTGGCAACGCTAAAACCCACTCTAGAAGTTCGGTAAAGCGGATACGGTAGATTTTGGCTTCTGTAAAATCATCACCAAATTTCTCATATAAAGACATTGCAATATCTTCGTAATCGTTCCAGTAAAAAGGTAAAGCAAATTTATCGTTATTCATGTTGTTTTGTTGTTGGTTAATTGTTTGAATTGGTTAATCGGTTAACTGTTTAAATCGGCTAATCGACTCCCGACTGAAGACTTTGGACTCCAGACTAACTAGTGTCCCATAAAGTCAGACTGATCTGGAATGGTAACTTCAATATCGCCGTTAATCACCACACATTGGCAACCTAAGCGAGAAGTAATTTTCGGACGAACAGCTCTATCAATAAAGTCTTCTTCTTTATCAGAAATCTCTTCGATATTATCCATGCCTTTTGTTACGTATACATGGCAGGTACTGCAACCACAAACACCACCACAGTTGTGTTGTAATTCGATTCCGTTATCCAGACAAACATCTAAAACAGATTCACCGGCAGCTATTGGTAATTCAATAGATTCGTGATCTGCTTCTTCAAAATTTATTTTTAGTTTAAAAATGCTCATAATTATTTTGCAAAAGTAATAAGCAGAAGCCGTAATTATGCTATTTCAGCGTTAATTTTATGCTATCGCTCAATGTTTGATAAATGTTCTGCAATTCGGGCATATCGTTTAACATGCTCAAATGCTTATTTAAAGTGCTTTCGTCAGCCCTCACTGCTGGCCCAGTCTGCACATTTTCAGGCAGATTGCTCATTACCTTATCGGCGGTTTCGGCAATTAACGGCCTGATGATTTCGAAATCCAAACCGTTCTGACTTAAAATTTTATTTGCCAAAGCGTATAGGTGATTCGGAAAATTGCAGGCAAATACTGCTGCAAGGTGTAATACTTTTCTTTTCTCGCCACCTAATTCGTACACCTGACGGCTAATTTTAGTTGCCAGATTGTTTAAAATCGCCAATTGACTTTCATCGTTCGCTTCGATACACAGCGGTATATTTTCAAATGAAACTTCTTTACTTTTCGAAAAAGTTTGCAAAGGATAAAAAACACCTGCTTTTTTTACCTGCGACGATAAAATATTAATATCGGTAGTTCCTGAGGTATGCACCACCAAACGGCTTACATTTTTCAATGATTTAGCTACGGTTTCAATGGCATCGTCCTTTACTGAGATAATATATAAATCCGCGTCCTGTTTAACCTCATTTAAATCGCTTACGGCCTCAGCTGCTATTAAATCAGCCAATAACTTTGCATTATTAAGGTTTGGGCTGTACACCTGTACCACATCTTCACCATTGGCTTTTAATGCTTTTGCTAAGTGTGTGGCAACGTTTCCCGAACCTAATAAAACGATCTTCATGATTTTATGCGGTTTTGGCCTCTTTTCTTCTTCTGAAAATTGAAAGTAAGAAACCAACAACCATTACAATAGTACCTGCCCAATATAAATTGATGAAAGGAAATTCTATTGCTTTAAAAACTACCCAGTCTTTAGCCTGCTGAGGTTTTTCAAAAATCTGAAGCTCCACTTTTTTCTCATCTGGTAATACCCTGGCAAAACGGAATTTCAAATCCAATTCATCCACCTTGCGTGCGAAATCGAAAGTGTTATTTCCTTTGATCAAGAAAATAGGTTCTGTATTGTAAACTTTACCGGCAGCATTAATCTCTAATGGTAAACCAACAGCATAATCACCTTGCCCTAAAACTAAATCTTTTGCGATAGGTTTTCTATTTAAATCCTTAACCGTAACAATGCCGCTTGAGGTGTGAATGGTATCTCCTACTGAAACCTTAACAATACGCGGTGTTTTATAATTTTCATCGTCAGAATGACCTTCGTGATCATCGTGCGATTCTTTTTTAATAGCGGCACTGGTAATGTGGGTGTAAACATCATAGGTTAAATAATGCTTGGTATCAGGAGAAGCAATTAAACCCATTTTCTCGTTATCCTGCACATGTGGATGTAAGTTAAAATCTTCTTTAACCTTACCTTCTTTATCTAAAACTTTAAAATTAAGGGTATAAATGGTATTGGGTGCTACCGTGGTATCGGCTACATAGGTTACAGTGTACTTACCCATTTTCTTAGGCTCGTTTTTGTATAACATGATGTTTTCACCTGGTTTTTCTGTTTTCTCGAAATCTTTTACCGGAATAAAATTATTCGCGTTGATGGATAAAGGTTTGTTTGTAGCTGCAGAAATTAATGCACCTAAGATCAGGAAAGCAAAACCAATGTGTGCAATTGCAGATCCGGCCAATTTTGCCTTGCCACCGAAAGCCTGATATAACACCGCAGCATTTGAAAGCACAGCGAATAAACAGCTGAAGGTGATGAGGATATACATTGTGTTGGTGTAAATATTAGCCACATATACCAAACCCGCTGTTAACACAATGGAGAAAATAATTGCCGAAACCAGGCTACTATAAAATTTGCGTGGATCGGTTCTTTTATACTTTAGATATTGAGAGAAACCTGAAATCAAAGTAATTAATACTGCGAAAGGTGCCTGCCATTGGTTGTAATATTTTACAGCATCAATTGGTGGAGTAAAGTTTGTTCCAAACGCCTTATTGAATACGGGTACCGAGGTGGAGAATATTACCTGGATACAAGCTATAGTTACAACTAAAGCGCCAATAAACATCCAAAATTCGCGAGAATAAGTTTCTTCATCTTTGGTGGTAATTGGCAATTCTTTCCATCTTAATACAATGAGCACAACCGCTAAAACAGCGAAAACAACATTGTATAAAATCAAGTGGCCAAACATACCCATATCAGTAAATGAGTGAACTGATGTATCACCTAAAATTCCACTGCGGGTTAAAAACGATGCGTAAAGCACCAATAAGAAACTTAAGAATACTAAAGCAATTGCAGTAAAATAAGCATGACCGGTATTTTTATACGCAATCATTACGTGTACCGCACCAATTAGGGTTAGCCATGGAATTAAAGATGCATTTTCAACAGGATCCCAAGCCCAAAAACCGCCAAAGTTTAACGCTTCGTAAGCCCAGAAAGAACCCATAATAATACCTGTACCTAAAACCATCACCGCAAAAAGCGCCCAAGGCATAGCTGGTTTAATCCATTCTTTATATCGTTTTTGCCATAGTGCCGCAATTCCATAGGCAAAAGGCACAATCATACTGGCAAAACCTAAAAACAAGGTTGGTGGGTGGATCACCATCCAATAGTTTTGCAACAATGGATTTAATCCTCTGCCATCGGTAATAAATTTTAAATAATTAGCGAAGTTTTCAGGGTTTGCGAAAACTACAGGAGCCATTGATTTTAGATCAAGGGAATCTCTTAATAGAATAAATGGAGAACTTCCGATGCGCTCACCCAAAATCTCTACACCTAAAAGCATTGAAGTCAAAAACACTTGAGAGAAGGCCACAACTGTCATTACAGGGCGCTCCCAGGTTTTAGCTTTCCAGATTAATAAAGTACCTAGAAACGATTGCCAGAAGGCCCAGAGCAAGAAACTTCCTTCCTGCCCTTCCCAAAAAGCAGAAATAATATAATGAATTGGAAGTTGTTTTGAAGAGTGCCAATAAATATAACTGTATTCATTGTAGTGGCCCAATACCAGGTAGAACAAAATTGCTCCGATACCAATTATACAGCTAAAATTAACTAAGAATCCAATCCGGCCTAAGTTACGCCAAGATTTATCTTCTAAATTTTTATCGCGACTGGCATAAAAGTATGCGATTGTTGAAAGTAATGATGCACTAAACGCCAGCACAATAAAAAACTGCCCGATTTTACCCGGTAGCAGGTTTTCGCCTACAAATTGAATATCCATTAAAATTAGTTATATTTTTTCTCGCCGTACTTACCTACCGTGTCAACCTTACCGTCTTTATTAATTTCAACAAGGTTATCATTATATTTAGATGGGCATTTCATTAAAATTTTCGACGCGTAAAACTTGTCTTTGTTCATCTTACCGATTAACACAAGCTTTTCTGATTTTTCGAAATCCTGCGGTTTGGTACCTGCGTAAATTACCTCTCTCACTTCTCCCTTTTCATCTTTCATGTGGAATGCAAAATGGTTAGCGTCTTTTACGGCGTCGTAATAAGTACCCATCGATTTTACCCAATAGCCCATAACATGCTCTTCTTTCTCAGAAAGGGTTGCCTGTTTGAAATTAGAGTAGGTGTCGGTATTTGCGTTCAAGCTAAATAAAATCCCTACGGAAATTGCGATGGTAATCAATCCAATGATTGCACTTTTCTTCATGGTTATACTTGTTGTAAAAGCTGGCAACAAAGATAGAAAAATCGGCTTAGCCAGCATTCTTTTACATTTTTCTTGTCTTTATATTGACAATTATCTGATTTTTAAAGTAAAATATTTTCTCAAAAGCCACTATTTATAACCGATCTTAAGTAATATCTTAAATCATTTAAAAGTTTGGGCTGAAATTGTTAAGTTTGGCTTATCAGGTAATCATCCCTTTTTTACATCCCACAATAGAACATAAACCGGATTAACATGAAATTAAAGCAGTTTTATACGCTTTTGTTATTTATAGTTTTGATACCTTTTTTAAGCTCTTGTTTTGAAGTAATTGAAGAAATTGCCATGAAAAACGACGGAACCGGCGATATGGTACTCACCATAAACTTAAGCCAGAGCAAAACCAAAGTGGCTTCGGTAATGCTTTTGGATAGCGTACAAGACTATAAAGTGCCCAGCAAACAAAAAATTCAACAGGAATTAAATGAAGCAGTGGCCTATTTAAGAAAATCGGAAGGAATTTCGAATGTAAAAAGCACGAGCGATTTTAATAATTACATCGCAACCATTAGTTTTTCTTTTAAAGATGTTTCAAATATCAATAATATTACCAAAAACATTCTTGCCCAGCAAAAAATTAAGGCTACTAACACCTCCTCGTATACTTATAACAAGGCCACCAAAACCTTTAGCCGAAAATATCAGGCAATAGGTAGCGCTAAAACAGAATTCAATAAATTAAAAGCAAAAGACAAGGCAATTTTTAACGGCGCAACTTACACCAGCATCTATCGTTTCGAAACTGTTGTAACAAGTAGCACCAACCCGGCATCAAATGTATCGAAATCTAAAAAAGCCGTGATGTTAAAAAGCAGCATTATGGATTTAATTAACGGAAAAATTAACGTATCTAATTCTATACAACTATCTAAATAAAATGAAACCAACGTGTAATCCTCGATAGTTTCATCTCCACTGAAAACAAATTATATCTAATGAAACCATCAGGAGCATACCGTTCACAAACTGAGATGAATATGCTCATGATAGCTTCATAACCGCTAAAAACCAAAATAATATCTAATGAAACCATCAGGAGCATACCTTTCACAAACCGAGATGAATCTGCTCCTGATAGCTTCATAACCGCTAAAAAAACAAATTATATCCAATGAAAAAAATTCTAATTGCAATCGCTCTTTTCTTATCGTTTAATCTGGCCAAGGCTCAGGATCTAATTAAGAAAATACCTGCAAATGCCTTCACAGTTGCCACAATTAAAGGCGATAACGTATTTAAATTGATGTTTGTAAAAGATTTTAACGAATCTTTTGTAGGCAAGAAATTATTGACAGAAACATCAAAATCACTTGATAAAAGTTTTACCAGTATAGAAGATTTCGGCATCAACCTGGAGAAAAACATGTATTACTTTAATCAGTTAAGCGATAGTATTACCTATAACTGTTTTCTTATTCCGATAAAAGATGCTAAAAAATTCGAAAATCTGATTGACACCAAAGAGAAAAAGTTTACACAGCAGGGCGATATCCGTACGATGGTTTTGCCTGATAGCACGAGCATTATTAAATGGAACAACAACATGCTGTATTTTGTAACCGGAAGCATAAAAGGATCTTTCTTTGCTGATTCAGTTAAATCTGCACGTTATGGGATTAAAGATATAAGGTTCCAAAGTGACGATGCAATAGTTGCTGATAGCGCGGCTGTGGCTGTAGACTCTGCTTATGTAACAACAGATGAGCCTATGGTAGAAGCAGTTGATGCCCCGGTTATTGAAAAAGTAAAAGTTCGGAAAAAATCGACGGCTAAAAAGAATACTAAAAAAACTGCCGGAACGAAAAAAACCGGTAAAAAGAAAACGGCCAAAAAATCTAAAAAAGTTGCTAGAATAGATTCAGATGTTGAAGAATCCAGAGAAGCAAGAGAATTCGCAGTCGATACTGCGAGCGCCATGACTCCTGTTCATGGTATTGTTGATGAGCAATATGATGCCTACCAACAAGAGCGTTTGGAACAAGATGCAAAGAAAAAGAGATTGGCTTTTACCTGGATGACCGCCCAGGCTGATCAGATTTTCACTGGCAGTTACGAGTCTATCGAAAATAATAAATCATACACGGCAAGTTTAGATAATAAAGCCATTGCAGAACTTTGGGTATCGAGCCTTCAAGATGTTTATAATTCGATTTCTCCTGAATTTGGTGCTTATGGTAAAGCAGGGTTAATGAAAGGTTATGGCAGTTTAAATGCGAAACTTTTTATGGACGACAAGAGTTTCCGCATCTCAACAGGCTTAGAATTGGCGCAGGAACAGGCAGATGCGTATAAAAAAATCATGAACAGAAAGTTAAACAAAAACTTTTTGAAATATGTAAACAGCGAAAAAGCGCTCGGTTTTATGAGTTATTCGATTGATACCAAAGCTTATCTGGAAGAATTCCCTAAATTAATGAAACAAACCTATGGTTCTTTATTGGGGGGCAAAATGGATGAAGAAATTGATCTTGGTACTGAGCTCTTCAGTCTTTTGCTAGATGAAGAAGCTGTAAGCAAGGTAATTAAAGGCGATGCGTTATTCGTAATTAATGGATTAAACACAAAAGACGTTACTTATACCACTTACGAATATGATGATGATTACAAACAAAAAGAAATAGTTAAAACCAAGAAAGAAACATTGCCTGATTTCCTTTTTATGTTTTCATCAGAAGATCACAGATTGATTAACAAACTGATTAAATATGGTGTAAACAAAAATTATGTATCTGTTGAGAACAACATTTATAAAATATTGGAAAAGAAAAGCCCGATTGATATTTACTTTATGATTAAAGATGGTATTGTATTTTTCGGCAATTCGTTAACTGAAATGCAGGGCATTAGCAACAATCAATACAACAGCAATAAATTAAGTAAACTGCACAAACAACTATTGAGCAAAAACAATTTCAGTTTTCTGTTTAATGCCAAAAACCTGGTGGGCAAAGTACCAGATTCGGAAATTGGTGGTGAAGAAACCGCTAAGAAATTTAATAGCACTTTAGAGAAAATGGGCAATGTATACATGAAATCGAACCCGATTAAGGGCAGACTGGTTTCAGCAGATATTAGCGCAGAAATTCCGAACGGACATGAAAATGCATTGAAATATCTGTTTTCTTTAATTGAAAATGCAGCTAAGTAGTTTAGTTGGCAATTATCAGTCGGCAGTTTACAGTTAACCGATTTAAACAGTTAACCATATTCCATGAAGAAATTTTTAAAAATAACAGCAGCAATAGTTTTATTGCTGCTTATTTTTTTTGTTGGTGTTTCTAAATACAGGAGATACGATGCCGAGCAAACCTTAATTCCGAAAAATGCGACGAGCTTAATAAAAATCAATGTTGATGAGCTTTACAAAACACTTTTCGCGAATATAGTGAGTAACCCTGGCTATTATTTTAAATCTGACTTTAAAAAGGACACCTCAAATAAGCCCGACAAATTTAATAATGGTTTAGAAATACCTGCAAGTTTATATTTCTATACTTTACAGGGCAAATCTGGAATTTACTTTTCGCGATTTGAAGTTAAGAATGTCAATGATTTTGAAAACACTTTAAGAGATTTATTGCATTTGGAGATAACTAAAAAGACTGAGGGTATAAATGTCGCTAAATCGAAACTGGGTAATGTGGTTATTTATTACGACAGTAAAAGTGCCGCTGTTTCGTTATCGGTTAAAATAGAAAATGTTGACGGAACTTTGATGAACATATTAAGCCAGAAAAACTTTATAAAAGTAACCGAGAGCAGGTTTAAGCATACAGCAAAATCTGTACAGCACATTGCTTTCGAAACCGCATTACATAAAGGATCTGTTAATTTTGATAATGGAGTAGTTAATTTTAGCGATATGGTTACTGCCAACGAGATTATCCCAACGAATACACAGAGCAACCGTGGGCATAATAAAGATGCTATTGCCAGTTTGTGGCTAAATGCTGATTTCAAAAATATAACTCATCGGGCTTTTAAAACAAAGAATTTCAGCATTGAGGCCGATAGTGTATTAAAATATTATAAAGGCAGTGTAGATTTTAATTGGTCAAGTACGATACAACAAACAGATTCTATTGTTACTTATGATTATAACGATGATTTTGAAAAAGTAGCAAAAGTAAGTCTGCAAAAAAGAGATGTACCACAATTCTCTATTGCTATACATGCAGATGCAAATGGTCTAAAAAATTATTTAGCCAAACAAAAAATTATTAATTTAGATAGCAACCAAGTTAACAAAAGTGCATTTCCGCTCTATCAGGTTTTCGTAGAAAGTGATCTCAAAAAGCTTTATTTCGGAACAAAAAGACAGATGTCTTTCAAAAATGTACCCGCCCCCTCTCCAGATTTTTTCTACTTCTTTATTAATTTTGAAAAGCTGCATAAACAATCAAATATGGCTCAGTTTAGCAGTTATCTTAAAACATACAAAACACTTCAGGTTATCGGAAAATTAATTGGTGGAAAGCAGATGCGGTTTGACGGGAACTTAACATTGATGAATAAGGATATTAATTCGCTTTATCAAATATTGAAAGGACTATAAAGCATTTTTTGTTTTTTTGTTGATTTAAGGTGATTGGCATAGATTAAATAGCCCGTGGAATAACGCTGTCCTTCAACAGGTTCAGAACAGATATAGTCATCCTCTTTGTGCACTTTGCCAACTACCCCTTGTTTCTAAACCTGATGGGACGGATGCCAATTCCTTCAATTGGCAGGAGGTACAGCAGGGCCAACCCGCCCCTATGCAATACAGACCATTTATTTCCAAAACAAAAAAGCTAGAAATGGCTTACACGATCAGCTAAATATTCAAATCGGAATTTGTGATAACGAACTTGGACACAAAAAAGCCCTGCAGTTTTAATCCTGCAAGGCTTCATAATAAGATTGCCACATTCCGATAAAGGATCGGGATTCGCAATGACGATTAGTTGATTATGGCCAAACACCTAAATTCATATAAGAAACCGCAATTTTATCGATTGAATTTACAAAAGCAGCTGTTCTTAATGTTTGAGTTGCCGGTTTGTTCATTAATGTTTCGCGGATTTCATGGTAAGAATGGATCATAGTGTCTTCTAAACCAGAGTTTACCAATTCCATTTCAGATGCACCTTTAACAATCATTAAACGATGCTCAGGAAGGATCGTTTTACCGGTTAGGTTTTCTAAAGTATTGATCAGATTTGCATTTGAATTAGCTGCATAACGGTTCTCCATACGACCGAAAGCCACGTGAGAAAGGTTTTTCAACCACTCAAAATAAGAAACCGTAACACCGCCCGCATTGCAATACATATCAGGAATGATGATACCGCCCATTTCGGTAAAAATTGTTTCAGCTTCTGGCGTTGTTGGACCATTTGCACCTTCGGCAATAATTTTTGCCTTGATATTACGGATATTTAGCTCGGTAAATTGGTTTTCTAAAGCTGCAGGAACAATGATATCACAATCTTGCTCTAAACCTTCCATCGAATTTTTAAAATCTTTAGCGCCTGGGAAACCTAAAATTGAACCCGTGTTTTTACGGTGTGCAAAAACCTCATCAACATTTAATCCGTTTGCATTGTAGATAGCACCTTCAAATTCGCATAAACCTACAATGGTAGCACCAAATTCTGCCAAGAATTTAGCCGAGTGGTAGCCCACATTACCTAAACCTTGAACGATTACTCTTTTATCGCCTAAACCAGCTTTAAAGCCTATTTTAGCCATATCTTCTGCCACTTCTACACATTCGCGTACGGCATAAGCAACACCACGCCCTGTAGCTTCCTTACGGCCACGGATACCATGTAAAGCAATTGGTTTACCAGTTACACAGCCTAAAGCGTCTAACTGACCAGGATTCATAGTCATATAGGTATCGGCAATCCAGCTCATTTCGCGTTCGCCAGATCCATAATCAGGAGCAGGAACATCGATACCAGGGCCAATAAAATTTTTCTTAATTAATTCTGTAGTATAACGGCGGGTGATGGTTTCTAACTCGGCAACACTGTATTGTTTAGTGTTAATTTTAATACCACCTTTTGCGCCACCAAATGGAACGTTAACAATAGCGCACTTGTAAGTCATTAAGGCAGCAAGCGCCATAACCTCATCTTCGTTTACCATTTCACTGTAGCGGATACCACCCTTGGTAGGGCTCATGTGGTGAGAGTGTTCTACGCGCCAAGCATCAATTACTTCAAAACCGTTTCCGCGGCGGATTGGGAACTGGAAACGATACACACTATTACATGTTTTAATCTGGTTCAATAAACCTTCTGGATGATTGGTGAATTGAGCCGCACTGTCAAAGTTCTTACAAACATCTGCAAAGAACTTGTTCTCGTCTGCTAGATTAGCCATTATTTATTTTTTATATTGAATAAGTTTTCGGTGCAAAATTGCCTAAAAAAACTGCACATATCCAAATGCAAAAAGACTTAGTGTAAAGCAAACACCATTCTATTTTAGCTCAACAACAGTTTTTATACCCGTTGGAGAAAACTGTCGAAAAACCATACCCAAACACGTTTAAATGCAGATATCTTAGGTAGCCTACATCATAAAAACGACTATTTTTATAGGTTTTACACAGGCTATTTTGATCTAAAAAAATTTATAAAAAAAATATTCAAAATAGCCTTTTGTTGCAACGTTCAATAAATAGAAGCTAAAAAACAGATCAATATTACGAATATTGCAAATACGAATAAAAAACAGGACATAAAAAAAGTGACCAATTGTGTTGACCACTTCTTAATTTAACCTAAATCGTCCCGTTGATTTAATTTATAACTAACCAAACTTGATCAATAAATTACCAAAAAACAATACTGTGATGTAGGTATTTTATGTGGTTACTACTCTGTATTTTTAATTAGGGCTTTTAAAATTAGCAAAAACCTCTTTTACAATGAGATAAACACAAAAAAATAACAAATTTAATCTTAAAACATAGCTACTTACCAGCCATTAAAGCCTAATATGGTTTTAACCAGAATCGTATTTACGCTATTATTTATCAGTTTGGTTTTCTTTTTCGATTTTCTTTAATCTTTTATCGATTGAGAACAGGTAGGCCAACAAACCCACAAGAATAATTACGATACATATTACCACAACATATATCTTTCCATTGCTGCGAAGGCTATCAGCCATTTCTACGCCATTATCCTGCGCAAATAATTGCATGGCGGCCATCATTAATATCAGGGAGRAAAGAGTCTTCTTCATGTTAGTTTTCTTGTTGTTTGTTTTCTAATGAACGTAATCTAAAACGAATAGTATAAATCCAAAAGCCAATAATTGACCAGCCAATAAATGCCGGATATAAAACGGCTCTCATTCTGCTATCTAAATCGTAACTGTTAAAACCAGGATTTCCACCATTACCAGGGTGTAATGAGTCTGATAATCTTGGGAGTACCATAATAAGTACAACCATCATAGGAAAAGCAAAGATATTATAGATGGCAGATATTTTTGCTCTTTTTTGTTCTTCATCAATTGCATTTCGAAGAATTAAATAAGCAAAATATAATAATATGGCAATCGCACTAAAATTTTGCTTTACATCAAAACTCCAAAACTGCCCCCAGGTAAATTTAGCCCAAAAAGATCCTGTTATTAAGCCAAGTATACTAAAAACCACACCTACATTTACACTTTCAACAGCTTTTGTATCGTAGCTTTCTTTACCCTTAAGTAAAAACATAACACTATAAAAAACTGAGATAGAAAATAGTGTAATCATGGCAAACCACATTGGCACATGAAAGTATAAATTTCTTATGGTCTCATTCAAAATTGCCAATCTAGGTACACCGATCAGTAATCCTCCAATTGTTGAATACAAAACCAATATGGAGCCCAAAATTTTCCACCACGTTTTACGCATATATTATTTATAAATTATTTTGATTTATATTGGCCAATTTAATCCCTCCAAAGGTAAGGAAATAACAATAAAGCGGTTGCAACCGTAACTGCATTAACTGCTAAAAGCATGCCTATTTCATCATAACTGGTATCCCATGGTAAACCATCCACAGCATTCTTAGCTAATCTAATTAAAAGTATAAGAATGGGAATAATAATTGGAAAGCTTAAAATCGCCATTAACATTCCACCATTACCGGCTTTACTTGCTATGGCCGAAACCATTGTAAAAACGGTTGAGAAACTAATTGCACCTAGTACTATAGCTAGATAATACATTAATAAATTCGTGTCATTATATGTACCAAAAACCAAAATATAAAAACCAAGGGCAAGTGTGGTTAAAACAAGCATTAAAAGCACGTTGTAAATCATCTTTGAAATAAGAACAGCTGCCGGACTCGCCAAAATGTAACTGTACAACTGCTGGCCTTTAGTTTCTTGCAAAAAACTTTTCGATACGCCATTGATAGAGGCAAAAAGCATGATAATCCAAAACAAGGCATTCCATGTTAATTTATCGCCCAAGCTAACAAAAGAGAGGTAACAAGTAAAAATGGTAGAAACCACATAGAGCAATACACCGTTAATGGTATATTTGGAGCGCCACTCTAACAATACTTCCTTGTGAATTAAATATTTAACCTCTTTGGCCAATTGCATAACCGCAAAGATACTTTTATTGATAAATATTGCACGCTTAAATTGTTGTATTGTTGTAATTTTGTTTAAAGTTTAGGTGGCAGAAAAAAGTTTTGAACCACAGATGAAGAGAATAAACACAGATGGCATTTTTTCGTAGCAGCACAAATGTTCTAAAGCTCTAAATTAGGTGCGGAACACAAAAAAATGTCCACAACAATCTGTGTTCATCTGTGAGAATCTGTGGTTAAAGTAATTATGATATGAACTACGCATCAGTTATAGCATCGCCTGTTGGCACAATAACCATCTTAGCTGATGACGAATTTGTACATGTAATTACTTTTGCTGAAAAGGATATTACAGGATTATCAGAAAACGCACTTACGGTAAAGGTAGCCAATCAGTTAAATGATTATTTTAAAGGCGACTTAAAGGATTTTGATTTCCCGTTGAAGCAAAAAGGGACTGAATTTCAACAGGAGGTCTGGCAGAATTTACTGACTATACCTTTTGGCGAAACCACTTCATATGCCAAATTTTCTGCACACAATCCATTAGCGATACGGGCTATTGCTGCAGCAAATGGAAAAAACAATATTGCCATTGTAGTACCATGTCATAGGGTAATTGGCAGTAACGGCAAACTGGTGGGGTATGCAGGTGGTTTATGGCGTAAGCAATGGCTACTACAACACGAACGTGAGGTTGCCAAAAAAGGACAAACTGAATTAAAATTTTAAAACCCTATTTTTTTTGCAGATGAATACAGACCAAGCCGAAACAACTAAAAATTATATAAAAGCCATCCGTTTAATTAATATTGAAGATAACAAGTGTGCTTTTGAAACGGGTACAATCCCTATCCGTCAACATATCAATGCCAATTATTTTTTCGCCCAAACCGATGTATCAACTTTAGAGAAGATCCCTCATCCTGCACCAAGGCGTCAATACGTAATTACGCTTAAGGGTAAACTTCGGTTTACAGTAAGCAATGGCGAAACATTTATTATCGAGCCGGGGATTATACTCATTGCCAATGATACGGCCGGAGAAGGGCACACCTGGCAAGTTATAGAAGGCAATGAATGGGAAAGAATCTATATTCCCCTGGAAGATGATACCAACGATTATTTTATCGCAGATTAACGTTTTTAAAACCAGCTAAGCTCATAATTGCACAAAAAAGCTTAAGCGGTAATTTTTTCACCACGTTTAACACTGAAAAGCATAAATATAACACCGACCAAAAGTACAATCCAGCCCCACTGGAAATGAACAACTTTACCGATAAGTTTATTGGCGAAGCCATATTTAGTATAATTATTTGCAGTAAAATAAACAGCAACTACCGCTAAAACATACCAGATAGCCATTACGAAACTCATAAACTTAAAGGCACCAACTTTTCTGATAAACAGAAACAATACCGAAATGGCAATAATGGCATAAGTGATCAAAAACAAACGTGCATCTGATTGATACAAATTCCAATTGCCTTTAATGGGTACTTTTAACATTGGGCAGAAACCTGCAATAATACATAACAAAATGCCTAACCAAGCCCTGAATTTATTTAATACTAACATATTTTTTGGTTAATCGGTTAACTGTCTAAATTGGTTAATTGTTTATGACAGAAGTTAATGATTAATAGTTTAATAGCTAACTTGTCTGGCATTTTTTAATGACTAATGACTAATGACTAATGACTAATGACTAATGACTAATGACTAATGACTAATGACTAATGACTAATGACTAATGAACCAAACTATTGTCCCTCAATAATCCCCATCTTATCTGCGAAGTGGGCACAGTAATCACGTAAATCTTCAACAATCAACGTTTCGTTTGTGGCTTTTAAAAAGCTATCGCCCATGGTTTGCAAAGTTTCGTAGAAGAAACGTTTCATCTCATCAACAGGCATATCCTTTGTCCAAAGATCTATCTTTAAAGTGTTTTTATAATTGTGGTCCCAAACCGATAAAAACATCGCCTTTGCAGGCACTTTATCAGCGTTTCCAGCATCTGTACTCTCCCAAAGTATATTATCTGGGTTATTGCCTTCATCTAACTCAACGGTTATTTTTATTTCTGCTTTTTTCATATAATATTGATTTCACCGATTTAACCGATTCCTCCGATTTAGACCGACTAATTTTTCCGGATGCAAAGATGCTTATTTAATTTGATTCCACAGATTGGTTGATTACACCGATAAAGATTGTTGAGAATTTTTACGTTTTAATTACGCTACTTTTTGGAGTATCAGCATCAAAACAGCTGCAATAACGATAAATATCAATTCAACCACCCAGATCCTTTTAATATCTTTTAACGTGAATCGGAAAATCATATCAGTAATAAAGGTTACAAGGATAAGGCAACCTAAAATCAGGAGATAAAAGCCGCTCATATCCACATGGCGTGGTGCTGTGCTTTTCTCTGAAACTAAATTTACAACCACTAATCCCAAACCAATGGCGCTAACGATATTTAAAGGCGTAATCCTAAAGTTCATCTGTGTTTATTTATTTGTTTTCAATTGTCAGATGGAGCCTTTGACAATTGAAATAATTATTTAGAAAATTAATAATTATTTTAATTGTGTCGGGTTCATTACTTTTTCTTATCGAATTTTTTACCTTTTTTAAAAGTCTTTACCTGCTTACCAGCCTTTGCTTTAGCTTTTTCTCGTACCTTTTTCTCTATCGCAGCAGCGTGTTTTTTCTCATGGAAAGCCCCTTTAAAATCAGGATCTTCCTTACGTTTCTGCATATCGATTTCCTTTGCAATATGCTGACGCTCCTCGTAAGGCGTTTCATCAATAAAAACACCTTCCGGAATTTCAGCCACTGGAATATATTGGCGGATCAATTTTTCGATCTTGCGGATATAATATTTTTCGGCATCCGTTGCTAAGGTAATCGCATCACCTTTGGCAAAAGCCCTACCAGTACGGCCAATACGGTGTACATAATCTTCGATAATGATGGGCACATCGAAATTGATCACATGACTTACATCACTCACATCAATACCCCTACTTGCCACATCTGTAGCCACTAGAACCCTGATATTACCTTCTTTGAAACTATTTATGGAGTTAATTCTGGTATTTTGTCCTTTATTGGCGTGGATCACACGGACATTCTCAGCACCATATCTGCGCTCAATGAAACTGTAAATATTATCAGCAACGGTTTTTGTTTTACAGAAAATGATCAGACGGTTAAAAGCCTCATCATTCTTCAGCAAATGCTGCAATAAATTAATTTTAGTTTTGAAATTGGGAACGTAATACAAAGTCTGCGTTACATTTGCTGCAGGAGTTGCTTGCGCAGATGCTTCAATCACAAGTGGATTATTCAAGAAATCGCCCGCAATTTTCTGCACTAAATCGCTCATGGTTGCCGAAAACAATAAATTTTGGCGTTTACGCGGTACGATTTCCAAAATCCGGTGTATAGAGCCAATAAAGCCCATATCCATCATTTTATCCGCTTCATCCAGCACCAAAAATTTTAGGCTCTGTGTATTAATATCACCAGCTAAATATAAATCCAGGAATCTTCCGGGTGTGGCAATTAAAATATCAACCCCTTTTGCAATTTGCTCTTTCTGTGTTTTCGGACCAATTCCACCAAAAATTACCAAAGAACGTAAATCTGTATAAGTAGAAAACAACTTTACCTGCTCGGCAATCTGCATTGCCAGTTCGCGTGTTGGAGATAAAATCAGCGCTCTTGGATTATCGCCCTGAGCATATTTCAATTGCATTAAAATTGGCAAAACAAAAGCAGCGGTTTTTCCTGTACCAGTTTCGGCAATACCGAAAATATCCTGTCCAGATAGTACTGGTGCAATTGCTTTTTCCTGTATCGGCGTGGCAACGGTGTAACCTGCATCCGCAACTGCATTTAAAATTTGCCTGTTTAACTTAAATTCTTCGAACGATTTTGCCATAGCGCACAAAGATAGGCTTTTTAAGCGGAAAGCTTAAAAGCAAGTCTAAAGCAAAAAGACCAAAGCTATTTAGAAAAGCAATTTCAGTAATTCTTCGGTTCCGGCAGCCCTGCTATCCGTTTTATCCCGATGAAAATCGGGATGCCCACTACTATCAGGTTTATCTAACCAAAAACAGTAACATTAAACTCAATTCCCCTATCCACAGCATCAAAATCTTGATACTTGATACTAACTACTTAACACTAAATTACTACCTTTGAAACCATGAATACTTACCTGATAAAAGCTGCCACAATTGTAAATGAAGGACAAAAAATTGTTGCCGATGTATTGATAAAAGATGGATTGATAGCCAAAATCGGTCAAAATCTATCTGCACCTGATGCGCAAGAAATTAACGCAGAAGGACAATACCTTTTACCAGGGATGATTGACGATCAGGTACATTTCCGCGAGCCAGGTTTAACCCATAAAGCCGATATTTTTACCGAAAGTATGGCCGCTGTAGCCGGAGGAATTACCTCTTTCATGGAAATGCCCAATACGGTACCCAATACCTTAACACAGGATTTATTAGCTGATAAATATGAAATTGCTGCCCAAACTTCGTTAGCGAATTATTCGTTTTATATGGGGGCCAGTAATGACAATATTGAAGAGGTTTTAAAAACCGATCCTAAAAATGTTTGCGGGATTAAAGTTTTTATGGGTTCATCAACTGGAAATATGCTGGTTGATAACGAAAAAACCTTAGAAAACATTTTTAGCAAAGCACCAATATTAGTGGCCACCCACTGCGAAGATGAAGCAACTATACGCGAAAACTTAGCCAAGTTCAAGGCGCAATACGGTGAAGACCTGACCATTGATATGCATCCTTTAATCCGCAGCGCAGAGGCCTGTTATAAATCTTCATCATTAGCGGTCGAACTGGCTAAAACTTATCGAACCCGCTTGCATATCTTACATATTTCTACTGCAAAAGAAATAGCACTATTCGATAATATTACCGTGCTAAAGGATAAAAAAATTACGGCTGAAGCTTGTGTGCACCACCTTTGGTTTAACGATAAAGATTACGCTTCAAAAGGAAATTTCATTAAATGGAACCCTGCGGTAAAAACCGAAGATGATCAAAAAGGTGTGCTTAAAGGTGTTCTTGAAGATTATATTGATGTAATTGCAACAGATCACGCGCCACACACACTAGCAGAAAAGCAGCAGCCTTACGCCCAAGCCCCATCTGGTGGTCCATTGGTACAACATGCCTTACCAGCACTACTAGAAATGCATTTACAGGGTAAAATCTCTTTAGAGAAAATTGTTGAAAAAACAGCACACAACCTGGCCATCTGTTTTGATATCGAAAAACGCGGTTTCATCCGTGAAGGGTATTGGGCAGACTTAGTGTTGGTAGACCTGAAAGATTCCTGGACAGTAACCAAACTTAATAATTTCTATAAATGTGGTTGGAGTCCGTTCGATGGAGATACCTTCCAGGCAAGCATTACCCACACTTTTGTATCAGGAAACCTGGCTTATCAAAATGGCAAATTTACGACCGATCAGATTGGAAAACGCCTAACTTTTGCAAGATAGATTTGTTATATTTGTTTTATCACAATGAAATAACATGGAAACACTAATCGTACATCCAAAAAACGAAGAACAATCAACAGCTTTAAAAGCAGTTATGAAAGTTTTGAAGATTGATTTCGAGACTGAAAAAAGCCCATACAATCCTGAGTTTGTTAAAGAAATATTAAAAGCAAAAGAAGATATCAAAAATGGCAAAGGCGTAAAAATTGCAGTCGAAGATTTATGGAAGTAATATTTGCTCCAAAGGCAATTGAGCACTTAAACTATTGGAAGAAATCGGGTAACAAAGCTATTCAGAAAAAAATTGAGCAGTTAATTATAGCAATTCAAGAAAATCCGTTTGAAGGGATTGGCAAACCAGAGCCACTTAAATATGAGTTATCAGGCTCTTGGTCTCGTAGAATAAATGAAGAACACCGCATTATTTATGAAATTCACAACGATGGATTAATTGTCATCCTGGAAATTCAATCCCTAAAAGGCCATTATTAAGGGGTGATTAAGCATTTTAAACATACAAAACTGATTATTCTAATCAGCCTCGCTATACTCATTTACCTCTTTGGTTTTTACCCTGGTCTGGTCCAAAAATATTATTCAACAGGTTTTTATCTTTACATTTCTTCAGCATTAAGGTTTATATCATCTATTTTTCCTTTCGCCATTGGCGATATCATTTATGCCTTATTGATTGGTTTTGTACTTTATAAAATTGTGAGGTTTTATAAACAACGAAAATCGCTAAAAAGACAGGATAGGATTCTTGTTCCTTTACAAACTCTCAACTTCTTCCTGATGCTCTATATCATATTCAAAATTGTATGGGGTTTAAATTACAGTCGGCCAAGTATCAGTGAAGAGCTGGGTATTGGCAATGAAAAATACAATGTTAAAGAATTGGTTGTTCTTGGCGATTATTTCATCCAAAAAACCAATAATCTAAAACTAAAACAGGGCAAAGTCCCGACCTACACGATAGATGAATTAGAAAAAAAATCGGCAACAGCCTATTCGCTTATGTCGCGAAAAAATAAATTATTCCAATATCCAAACCCTTGCTTAAAGTCTGTTTTAAATTCATGGCTAATCAGTAAAATTGGCATCGAAGGCTATTACGCCCCGCTTTCTGGCGAAGCCAATATGAATATGAATTTACCAGATTTCGTTAAACCTTATGTAAGCTGCCACGAAATAGGCCATCAATTGGGCGTCGCTTATGAGGATGAAGCCAATCTTTTGGGTTATCTCACGGCAAGCAACAGCGTTGATCTGAATTACCAATATTCTGCCAATTATGAAATGTTGCGGTATATTTTGTTTGAGATCAGGATGAAATCACCTGACGATTATAAATTACTTTATTTGAAACTCGTACCGCAGGTTTTAGCCGATTTCAAAACTGAAAAAGAATTCTGGCGAAAATACAATGGCAATATGTTCGGTTATATGGATGCCGCGTTCGATAGTTTCTTAAAACTGAACAATCAGAAAAAAGGAATCGATAGTTATCAGGATATTGTAATTTGGCTATGGAATATACATAAAAAGGAGTTGACAGTTGCCAATTAACAGTTGATGATGAAAAACTGCAAACCAAAAACTGAACTATCCGTGTATTGCTTCTTTAGTTCCAAAACTCTGAATCAATTCCCCTTCAAAATCTAACCATTCTTTCCAGCGTTTATCTACATCAACATCGGTACTGTATTTACGCGCAAAATTTAAAAATGTGGTATAATGCCCGGCTTCTGACACCATCAGTTCGTGGTAAAACTTGGCCAGCTCCTGATCTTTTATATTTAACGAAAGTACCCTGAAACGTTCGCAGCTTCTGGCTTCAATCATCGCCGCAAATAATAACCGGTCAACAAAAGCCATATTCCGGCTTCCATCTTTTTTGCTAAATTTCACCAAACGACCAACATAGTCATCTTTTCGCTCGCGACTTAAAGTATAACCACGTTTTTTTATAATTTCAATTACCATCTGAAAATGCTGCATTTCTTCGATAGCAATCGCTGTTAATTCATCTACAAGATCCTGATGTTCTGAATTTTGAGTAATTAAAGTAATGGCATTGGTTGCCGCTTTTTGTTCGCACCAGGCATGGTCAGATAAAATTTCTTCTAAATTTGATTCCGCAATATTTGCCCAACGTGGGTCTGTCAATAATTTTAATCCTAACATGTGGTGCTTGTAATTGAGCTGCAAAATTAGAAATAATCGGCACGGTTTTAAAATTGTGAGCTAAAAAGCCCTTATTTTGCAGAAATTTTAAATCATGGCTACTAAGAAATTATTAATTATTGGATTTGTTTGGCCCGAACCAACTTCATCGGCAGCAGGCACAAGAATGATCCAATTGGTTGATTTATTTCTGTCTAAAGGTTATCAGATTACTTTTGCATCGGCAGCGAGCAATATGGCTGGCGGGTTCAGCAGGAATGCCCTAATGCAGTTAGGATTTTAGATACCGAAGATTTACATTGCCTGAGAAGTGCCCGGCAGCAAAGTGACAAGAAAAAACAAACTTTAGATTTATTCTCTGATACTGCCAAAAGAGAAATGGCTTCAATTTTACGCTGCGATTTATCTATAATGATTTCGGAAGTGGAGATGGATATACTGAAAAATCAATTCAAAATTGATCCTTCACTGATCTATTATTTACCATTTCTCGAAGAAGAGATCGATCAGCAAGTTATCGAAAAATGGATTCCCTTTGAAAATCGGGCAGATTTTGTTTTCATTGGCAATTTCCTTCATGAGCCCAATTGGAATACCGTTCAGGTTTTAAAAACCAAGATCTGGCCAGTGCTCAGAAAAAGGCTTCCGAATGCGAATTTGAATATATTTGGGTCTTATGCCTCGCAAAAAGTGCTGCAACTGGATAACAAAAGTGAAAAATTCCTAATTAAAGGAAGAGCTTTAGATGCTAAGGAAACCATTGCTCAACATCGGATATTGCTTGCTCCTATTCAGTTCGGTGCAGGTGTAAAAGGTAAATTTATCGATGCCATGCAGGTAGGTACACCCTCGGTTACCACATCTGTCGGTGCAGAAGCCATGAAAGGCAATTTAGATTGGAACGGCGGCATTGAAGATAATTTAGAGTTATTTATTGATGAAGCTGTAAAGTTATATCAGGTTAAAAACTCTTGGCAAATTGCACAACAGAATGGCGTACAGATTATTAACCAAAGGTATTCTGCTAAATATTTTACAGATCAATTCATACAAGAAGTTGAAAGATTAGCTTCACATTTAACGGCACACCGGCAAAATAATTTTTTCGGACAGATTTTAAACCACCACACCGCGCAAAGCACCAAATATATGTCGTTGTGGATTGAAGAGAAAAATAGAAAGTAGTCCAGAGTCTTTAGTCCGAAGTCGGGAGTCCGAAGATATAGCGATATCAATAAAACTCCCGACTTTCGGACCTCCAACCTCGGACTTTTTCAACTAAAACTTACAACTTAACAACAATTTTAGCACAACATTATTGTAAATTTGCAGCCATGGCAAAAATATCAATTAACCTTGCTACAGGTTCGTTTCAAAAGGAAGAAATTATAGTTGGAATAGATTTAGGCACAACCAATAGTTTGGTGGCGTTTATCAATCCAGATAAAAATCCGCAGGTAATTAACGATGCAGGTAAAGGAATATTGGTACCATCTGTGGTATATTTTAATGGCCAGAATGAAGCCGTTGTAGGTAACGAGGCTAAAGAATACTTAACCACTGACCCTTCAAACACCATTTTTTCAGTTAAAAGATTACTTGGCCGCTCTTACAAAGATGTAGCCGAACATGCAGCTATTTTTTCTTACAAAATTATAGACGATGATAGCGATGCTTTGGTGAAAATCCACGCTGGCGACCGTTTCTACACACCGATCGAATTATCGGGAGAAATTTTGAAAGAACTTAAAGCAAGAGCAGAACATGCCTTAAAAACACCGGTTAACAGGGCTGTAATCACTGTGCCTGCATATTTTAACGATAGTCAGCGTCAGGCCACACGAGATGCCGGAAAACTGGCCGGTTTGGATGTGATGCGTATTGTAAATGAACCTACCGCAGCAAGTTTGGCTTACGGAATTGGTTTAGATCCCTCACAACAAAAAACAATAGCGGTTTACGACTTAGGAGGTGGAACATTTGATGTTTCTATTCTGCAGATCCAGAATGGAATTTTCGAGGTATTGGCCACAAACGGCAATACTTATTTGGGTGGTGATGATTTCGATAGGGCCATTTTACACTACTGGTTGGAGAAAAACAACCTAGATGTAGCCGTAGTTGCTCATGACAATATTTTGATGCAAACCTTACGTCTACAGGCTGAGGCTGCTAAAAAAGCACTATCTACCCAGAACTTATACAACGAGCAAGTTGGCGAAATCTTGTGCACACTTGATAAACAAACTTTTGAGCAGTTAATTTCGGCGAAGGTTGAAGAAACCATCACTGCTTGTAAAAATGCATTAAAGGATGCAGATCTATCAGCCAGCGATATAGATGAGGTAATTTTAGTAGGAGGTTCTACCCGTACACCTTTTGTAAAACAGGCTGTAGAAAATTTCTTTGGTAAAAAACCACAGGATAATATCAATCCTGATGAAGTAGTAGCACTTGGTGCAGCCATTCAGGCCGATGTTTTGGCAGGAAATCGTTCTGATATCTTGTTGTTAGATGTTACGCCACTTTCTTTGGGTATCGAAACCATGGGTGGCCTAATGGATGTAATTATTGCCCGTAACAGTAAAGTACCTACTAAAGCCGGCCGTCAATACACCACTTCGATAGATGGACAGGTAAATATGAAAATCTCTGTTTATCAGGGTGAGCGAGATTTAGTGAAAGAAAACAGAAAACTGGCTGAATTCGACTTAAAGGGAATTCCTGCAATGCCTGCGGGTTTGCCAAAAGTAGACATCAACTTTTTACTGAATGCAGATGGAATTTTAACCGTTCAGGCGATAGAGTTACGCTCGGGTGTTAAACAAGAGATAGAAATTACGCCAAGTTATGGCTTAAGTGACGATACAGTAGAGAAAATGCTCCTCGACAGTATAGAACATGCCAAAAGTGATGTGGAGCAACGTATGCTCATTGAAGCGAGAAGTGAGGGTGAGCAATTGCTTTATACCGCCGAACGTTTTATCGAAAAACATGCCGAACATTTAACTGAAGAAGAAATTTCAGATACTAAAGTGCACATCGAAGCACTTAAAACGGCTTTAGCTACTCAAGAAAAAGATACCATTTTGAAGAAAGCAGACGAGCTGAACGAATTTACCCGCCCTTTTGCCGAACGGGTGATGGACGCAGCGATTTCCACTGCCATGAAAGGTAAGAAGATAGAGTAGTTTTCAGTTGGCAATTTAACATAATCGCGTCATTCTGAACTTGTTTCAGAATCTTTCCTGTTATTGAGGCCAATACATTTGTTTTTTTGTTTTGGAAAGCAAAGGCAATGCTTATCGGTTCCGATAGTCCCGCTTACCGCTTTATCCCGATGAAAAGATCGGGATGCTCGCTATAATCGGGTTTAGCTAACTCGGGATAGCATAAAAAACTCAGGTTGCAGGGCGCTTAAACAATTTTAATCTCCAGTTTTCAGTTAGCAATTTAATACAATCGCGTTAATCCTGATCCGATAGCTATAGGCTGATATGACCTTATGTTCCTTATATGGTTCAAATCTGTTTAAAATTTTCATTCCGAACTTTTATTTGGAAAGCAATGCCAATGTTTATCGGCTCCGAAAGCCCCGCTTTTGTTTCTGCCGATGCTAAGTTAGTGCCGATTCATCGGTAAAGAATCGGCATCCACGCCAATCGGGTTTGAACAACTCGGGCAAGTAAAAAAACTGAGATTGCAGGGTGCATAAACTAAATTGTAAGTATTATCTTCGGGTATGCTTAAAGTCAGACGTCAGCTTACATTATTTCTCACCGAACAAAATGAAAACATCGAGAAAATCAGAGCTGAGTTTAATCCTGTCCAACATAATTTAATTCCGGCCCACATAACTTTGTGCAGGGAAGATGAAATTGGAGAGTTGGGAAAGATTATAACGAATATGCAATCGATAAAACTCAACAGCCCTATCAAAATTCAGTTTAAAGCTGTTGAACGATTCCAAAACGGCAAAGGTGTCTTTATTCCCGGAAAAGACCACAATCGTGATTTCGACCAATTAAGAGCGTCTATATTAAGCGGAATAATCAACTCCCCAAGAATACAGCTTCCTCATATTACACTAATGCACCCTAGAAATTCAACATGTAGTGACGAAATTTTCAAACAGATAAAAGTTTATAAATTACCTCATGAAATAAGTTTTAATCAGGTAATTTTAATCGAACAGGTAAACGAGAGCCCGTGGAAATCAATTAATAGTTTTCGCATTACAATAGCCCCATAAAGAAGCCATGGAAACACTCGATATTCAACGAATGAGCAAAGTAATTGATGGCGTTTATAACGGGATCATTTCTATGAAGCTGTAAAAACCAACGCCTGTTTCAAACATGATCACATCGATAAAAGTTAAAGACAATAGCAATTTGGGCCCATTACTCTATATTTTTGGTTTCTTCCCATTATTTTTAGTTAATCTCACTTTTATCTTTAACCTGAGTTATCTTCAATCAACATTAATTACAATGACGATATTGATAGTCTTTCTGATATTCTTTTTCAAAAATCTAATAGCTAAACAAGAGGAATATGCCATCATAGCAGATGAAAATGAGATCACATTCTTAAAATTGGGAACTTTTAAGTGGAATGAAATCAAAATGATTAAAGCTATTCCTGATCTAGCATTTAGCCGTAACAGGTACAAATTCATGAATATTACTTTACAGAATGGTAAAAAGTTTAAGATCGACACTACCAACTTCGATTATCCCAATCACGAACTCGAAACCATTTTTAAGACTTTAGGTAAACTGGCTGATTAATTATAAGTCTTTACCTCTTTTCTTAACATACATCAAAAATGGCTAGCCCTGTATCCATTAACTTTGTTAAAATTATTTTAACATTATGGAATTAGGTATCGGTATGTTTGGCGATTTGCAGATTAATGCAAAAGGAGAAATTCAACCCGCTCAGCAAAGACTTCAGGAAATTATAGCAGAAATAAAACTAATGGATGAGGTTGGTTTAGATTTTTATGGAATTGGCGAACATCATCGCCCTGATTATGCCGTATCGAGCCCCGAAATTATATTGGCTGCCGCTGCTACTATAACCAAAAACATTAAATTAAGCAGTGCAGTTTCGGTTTTAAGTTCATCCGACCCCGTTAAATTGTATCAAAATTTTGCCACAATAGATTTAATTTCAAATGGCAGGGCCGAATTAATGGCTGGTCGTGGAAGTTTTATCGAATCGTTTCCACTGTTTGGTTATAACCTACAGGATTACGACGAGCTTTATGAAGAGAAGTTAGAATTACTCCTTAAAATAAACAAGGAGTCCAAAATCAGCTGGAAAGGCAAGTTCAGACCAGAACTAAATAACCAGGAAATATTACCAAGAGCCGTTAACGACAATTTAAAAATTTGGGTGGCCGTTGGTGGAACACCCGAATCGGTAGAACGGGCTGGTAGATTAGGCTTGCCTGTAATGTTTGCCATCATTGGTGGTCAGCCGATACAGTTTAAGCCGCTTTTCGACTACTATAAACGAGTTTATGAAGCTCATGGGCACGACAAGAGTAAATTTGAAGTAGGTGTACATATGCACGCTTTATTTGGCGAAAACAGTAGCGAAGTTGCAGATTACTACTACCCACTTTATTCTGCTCAGATGAACAGGATTGGTAAATCACGCGGCTGGGCACCTTATCAACGCAATCAGTTCGACGCCGGCCGAAACAGTAGTGGTGCTTTAATTATTGGCGATGTAAACGAATCGGTAGAGAAGATTTTAGCCATGGAAGAAACCTTTGGTTTAACACGTTTCTCAGCACACATGGATGTAGGGGGGCCATCTCACACAGCCTTAATGAAATCAATTGAATTATTCGGAAGCAAAATTGCTCCAAAAGTACGCGAGGCTTTAAAGAAATAAATTAAGCCTCATTCTTTTTAGTGAAAATCTGCAAAAAAGAATAGATATAACAACCGACGCAGATGGCGAATAAACTCTCTAACAAAGCAAAAACGATCATGATGGAGGTAAAAATCAGCGCTGCATTATAAAAATCAAATAGAAATACCGCGGTAATCAAAAGGCAGAATCCAAAGCCTAAGGTTGCCGCGAACTTTTTTGGGGCCAGATCCTTCATTTTCGGCGAAAGCGAAAGTGCGTCGGCTATTTTAATCGCAATAAATTTCAACAAACTAAATTTACCCGTTGTAAATGCCCTTAAAGCAAAATCAAATATTAGAGAAACAATTGCCCAATAATTTGAAAACACAACACAAGCAATTGCGATTACAGCAACCATAAAGGCAATAATCCTAACTACATTTTCATTTACTCTTTCTGCTGATATTGGGCAAGATAATTCCATAGGGACAATTTGAGGCAAATTTAAGGAATTTATTTAACCACAGATAAAAAAGGATGCACACAGATAATCTCAAATACAAAAATCTGTGTTTTATCTGTGTGCATCAGTGGTTGAAAACACCAAACTTCATTCTACAAGTGCAGTAAAAGCAATGTCTCAATTCATTCACTCATGTTTTTCACCTCCTTATAAAATACATCCTTATATTTAGTGAAATAAATTACGCACTACCAGATAAACAAACCATGAAGACCATTTTCCAACCCGCAGTAACTAGCGAAATTATTGAAAGAATTAACAAACTTACTCCTACTACCACTCAACTTTGGGGTAAAATGAACGTTGCACAGATGTTGGCACATTGCAATGTAACTTACGAAATGGTTTACAATGACATTCATCCAAAACCGGGGCCAATAATGAGGTTTATCCTGAAAAAACTAGTCAAAAGCAAAGTAGTAAGCGAAAAGCCTTATCCTAAAAATAATCAGACAGCCCCTCAATTTATTATTAAGGATGAAAAAGATTTTGAAAAAGAGAAGATGCGTTTAATCGATTACATTAATCAAACCCAACAACTCGGCGAAAATCATTTCGATGGGAAAGAATCACATTCATTTGGGCCGTTAGCAAAAACGGAGTGGAACAATATGTTTTATAAACACCTGGACCACCATTTAGCACAATTCGGAGCTTAGCTAAGAACATAACAGCAAATTATTGTCCAAATTACCCCCTTAAATCGTCACTTTTAAACCTTACACAGGCTAAAAATCTTGCTTAACTTGTGGTAACATAAAAAATTTATATAAAATGGCAAAACCACTTGTAACATGTCTTTGGTTTGACGGACAAGCCGAAGCAGCAGCAAAATACTATTGTACAGTTTTTAAAGATTCCAAAATTACGCAGGTTACTCCTATGGTAGTTACTTTCGAATTAAACGGAAATAAATTTATGGGCCTTAATGGCGGTCCACAGTTTAAATTCGATGAAGCTATTTCTCTTATGGTAAACTGCGACAGTCAGGAAGAGATAGACTATTATTGGGATACTTTCTTAAATGACGGGGGCACAGAGAGCGTTTGCGGATGGCTAAAGGATAAATTCGGACTTTCATGGCAAATTGTTCCATCAAACATCGGTGAGCTAATGGCAACGCCCGAAAGAGCAAAAAGAGTAATGGACGCCGTTATGAAAATGAAAAAGCTTGATATGAAAAAAATGGAAGAGGCATAATTTTAACTTCTACACCCTTTGAGTTACAAAGAAAATTGCTTATCTTAGGCTATATGAAAAGATTAACGATTTTAACCGCGTTAATCATCCCTATATTTCTTTGTACCTCTTGGGGGTTCTTTGCACATCAAAGGATAAACAACCTTGCTGTTTTCACTTTGCCTTCTGATATGATCGGTTTCTATAAAAAGAATATCAAATACATTACCGAACATGCCGTTGACCCAGATAAACGTAGGTATGCTGATACGCTCGAAGCACCGCGGCATTACCTCGATGTGGAGAACTATGAGAAAAATATTGATAGTATTCCCGAAAAATGGGATGATGCCCTGGCTAAGTACGGCAAAAAAAAACTAAACACTGATGGTATTATCCCCTGGCATATACAGCGTAGTTATTATGGTTTAGTTAAAGCCTTTAAAACGCGTGATTCGATAAAAATTCTAAAATATTCTGCAGACCTGGGTCATTACATTGGCGATGCTCACGTTCCTTTACATACTACCGCAAACCACAATGGCCAACTCACTAATCAGGTAGGTATACATGCCTTTTGGGAAAGCCGTTTACCCGAATTGTTTTCAACTCATTACAATTTTGTTGTTGGCAAAGCAGATTATATTGAAAACCCATTACAAGAAATCTGGAAAATACTTAAACACACACACAGTTTGGTTGATACCGTATTAACTTTCGAAGCTGAACTGAATGCATCATTTCCTTCCGACAAAAAGTATAGCTTTTCTGAAAGGAATAATACTGTACTGAAACAATACGCTATGGCCTATTCAAAAGCTTACCATACTAAAATGAATAACATGGTAGAAAAGCAAATGCGTGCTGCCATATTAAAAACGGGATCATTCTGGTATTCTGCCTGGGTTGATGCGGGTCAGCCAGTGCTTAAAAACCTAATTAAAACAGCATTATTACCTGATGAAAAAATAGAAAGTGAAGCGGTAGAAAGGAAATATCAAAATGGTTCTCTAATTGGTAGGGAACTATAATTATGCCTTTGTATCCTCTCCTTCAATAATTGCCTCAATCTTTTTAGGTTGAAAACGGCTTCTGATGGCTGCCCAGATGGCGGGAACAAAAGTTACCACAGCAATAAAAATAATAACCAGTTCGAAGTTGTTTTTAATTACCGGAATCTGTCCTAATAAATAACCGCCTAACAATAATGCAAATATCCAGGCTACTCCACCAATAATGTTATAATAGGTAAAACGACCGAAAGGCATTTTGGCTATTCCAGCTACAAATGGTGCAATGGTTCTGAAAATTGGAAGAAACCTACTCAACATAATGGCCTTACCACCATGTTTCTCAAAAAATTCGTGAGATTGATGATAATATTTAAGCTTCAAAATCTTATTTTTTTCTTTAAATACACCTGCGCCTAAAACACTTCCGAGTTTATAGTTAACTGTATTTCCTAAAATTGCTGCTACAATTAAAATAATGAGCATGATCCAGATATTTAAACCAGTTTCATGTTCGCCAGCAATTAAAGCGCCCATTGCAAAAAGCAACGAGTCGCCAGGAAGGAACGGTGTTACCACAAAACCAGTTTCAGCAAAAATAATCAGGAATAAAATGAGGTAAGTCCAGGTACGGTATTCGTTAACAATTTCAGCTAAATGTACGTCTATATGAAGAATAAAATCTATAAGCTGCTGTAGTAGTTCCATTTATCTAATTTTGGGCAAAAGTATGAATATCAAAGGGATTAAATGCTAGTATATTGCAATAAAATTAGTTGGCTGAGATGATTCGATTTTTAAGTTCTCCCTTTTTATCGCCATCAAATAATATAAGGTAAACCCTACCATTATTGATATTAAGAGAATCTAAGCGTGGTACCACAGGTGGTGGGTTTGTCGCAGTAGGACTAGTTAATTTAAAGGCAAATTTCATGTTTTTATTAACTTTAACCTTTAAAGTTTTAATCGCTCCATATGCAATTGTAGATTCTACAGGTTTGGCTGTATCTGTGCTATCGGTAATTACAACACTAGAGCCTAGTGTGTAACCAAGGTTTAAAAAAGTTAGTTTAGCTGAATCAAGATCTGGTTTTACATCATCGGTATAAACTTTTAATTTTGCAGGATCGCCAGTTTTTTCTTTATAATAAAAAACAGAATAATTCTGTCCGATTTTAAATGTTTGCTCTCCTAATGAAGCTACATCAACACCTGTATTTATATTTCGTGTGGTTATATTATAAGCAGCATCACCTGCAACAACTACATAACTTGTATTTGTATTGTAAGCAACAGGTGTTCCTATTTGTATTCCATTTAAATAGAAACTTTGCGTAGTATCAGTTGAAGCAGCCTGAAAGAATCGAACTTTAGCATCACCTTCAATTAAATTATCGTTTTTGATGCATGAGCTGATTAAAACGGCAAGTATAAGAAGAAGAAATATTTTAGGAAACAATACTTTGTTTTTCATAATTAATCGCTGATGCTAATAAAACGTAAAGATAGCAGAAAGCATATTAAACTTTGAAATTAATTATCGGTAATGATATGTGCTTCTAAGGTTGCTGCCGTTGTGCCACTAAACCAAATGGTATATATCTTTCCCCCTTCTAAAGCCGTACTTTGAATGGTTTTAACATTACCAGAACCCACTACAGTATATCTTAAATTAAATCCTGTATCTACGGCAAAATAGTTAGATGCTTCTTTAAAAGCCAATCCATTAACAAACTGGGTACCGCCTTGTACCATAACATTTATACCAGTGGCAAAATTTGGCGTCAGATTAATTAGTTTGATTTTAGCTTTATCTGACTCTGTATTACTTAAATTATCTTCATAGCTCACTATTTCCATCTCTCCTTTTTTATTGGTAACCAAAAAAGTAGTGTAAGTAATAGATGGCGTAAAGTTTAAAGAGGTATCAGTAGTTGTATTATTTGTGCCGGCATAAGAAACATTTCTATTACCAGAAGGTATTTTTACATAATCGCTGGTTTCGCCAAAGGCTAAAGCAACAGTGGTTAGTTTTTCATTATCTAAATAAACATCCTGATGTATATCGGCCTGCGACGCATTGACCATTTTTACCTTGGCCTGGCCTTTTACTACTTCATCTGGATTGTCCTTTTTACAGGATAATAGGCCTATACTACATAAAATGATGAGCAAAATCAGTGATTTCGAGAGATTGTTATAGATTTTCATTGGTTGTGTGAGTTGATTATAAACAAAAATGGCTCGGTCAAAAACCAAGCCACTTTGTTAATAAAACTAATAAATTAGTTTTTTTTTAATAACTATTATTTAGCATCACAGGCATCACCAACATTAAAACATCCTCATTTTCATCATTGGTTTGTGGAATTAAAAGCCCTGCTCTGTTTGGTGTCGAAAGTTCTAAAGTAACTTCATCACCACTTAAATTGCTCAACATTTCGATTAAAAAGCGTGCATTAAAGCCTATTTCGAGGTCTTCACCATCATATTGGCAGCTTAAACGCTCGTGTGCTTCATTAGCAAAATCTAAATCCTCTGAAGAGATATTTAATTCGCTTCCGCTAATTTTCAGTCTTACCTGATGTGTCGTTTTATTCGCAAAAATTACAACCCTACGAAGTGTATTTAAAAACAAACTTCTGTCGATAATTAGTTTGTTAGGATTATTGGTTGGAATTACCGCCTCATAATCTGGATAACGCTCGTCTATTAAACGACACACTAAATTGATATTTTCGAACTTAAAGAAAGCGCTTGTTGCATTATAATCAACTGATACATTAATATCAGTTGAAGGTAAAGCAGCCTTCAAAAGTGTTAAAGCTTTTTTAGGGAGAATAAATGAGGTTGCTTTATCTGCCTTGCTATCCATACGGCGGTATCTTACCAGTTTATGTGCATCGGTAGCTACAAAGGTAATGTGCTGAGGGGATAACTGACAGAATACACCTGTCATGGCCGGGCGCAACTCATCGTTACTTACCGCAAAAATAGTTTTTGTAATGGCTTCAGTTAAAACAGACGCGGGTAAGTTTACAGAAGATGCGTTTTCCACTACTGGAATCTTCGGAAAATCATCACCATTTTCACCACTTAATTTATACTTACCATCTCCGGCACTGATCTCGATCGCAAAAGTACTATCATCGATATTAAATGCGATAGGCTGATCTGGCAATGTTTTAAGCGTATCTAATAAAATTTTAGATGGAACAGCTACTTTACCTTCTTCCTTTGATTCTACAGCCAAAGCAGTTGTCATGCTGGTTTGCAGATCGGTAGCAGAGATAGTTAAGTTTCCATCTTTAATTTCGAAGAGAAAATTTTCTAATATAGGCAAAACCGTACTGCTGCTTGATGCACCATTTACGGTTTGTAAGTGTTTTAATAGAGTTGATGTGGATACAATAAATCTCATGATATTATTTAGTCTTCTTCAAAAATATAAAAATTATTTAGCGTACTTGTATTTGCGGTGATAATGTTGAAAAATCGCAAAGAATATTAACAATAGCAAGGGTGCCACTACATTTATAAATTGCCATTTCGTTTTTTCGAGCTTAATTTTGGCTTTATCCAACAATCTGATTTTTACTTCTTTATTTCGTAGCGCAATTAAGTTGTCGTTATCCGTAAAATAATCAACAATATTGAGCAATAATGCCTTATTACCAAAAGTACGCTGCGAATAACGGTCGAAACCTAGTGGAGAAGGAGTTCCATTTTGCTCCGATACCTGGTTTTTAAAAATATCGCCATCTCCTATCACAATCATTTTAGCCGGTTTACTTATACTTTCCAGGGTGTAAGGTTGCGTAATGGTAGCTGGTAAGGGGCGCCCGGCAAAAACCGATGGAAAATTACCTTCTAACATTAAACCAACATGCTGTGGTTTACTTTGGAAAGACCGTGGATCTAACTGTTCGCTCACCATTTGCAAGCTAAACAATTTCGGCACATTATACACTTTATTATAGGGAGATGTAGCTAAAATATATGATTTCTTTACACCTTTAACACCAATAGTATCTACTGTACTGGGAAATTCAGATTTCACACCATCCAGCTTTTTCACAACGCTTTCTACAGTATCCGGTAATAAAATCGGGTAATAAATCCAGGGCACCAATTGCATCTGGTTCTGCCCGCCTACAACACCTGTAGAAACCGGAATCTCGGCACTGTTTGCCGGATCGGCAATAATATTATAATTAATCCTTGCACCATACATAAAAAGCATATCATCAAGGTTCAAATTACTGTTAACTGCCATCTGCCCACTTTTTCCCCGCAAGCTATCCAATTCGGCACTTACCTGATCAATACTCCAAAGTACCCTCCCGCCGTTCATTACGAAATAGTTAATTTTGTATTTCTCAGTTTCTGTAAAAGGTTTTTTGGGTTTGGCGATAATCAACATTTTCAATTTATCAAGCCCTGTTTTATCAATGCTATTTAAATCAATCCGGCCAACCAGATAACTGCTAGATAGGGTGTGAATGGCATCAGCCAATTGTAAATCAGATAGTTCGCCATTTGATTCTGAAAAACCAATCCGAGGGTTATCACCAGAAAGTACTTTCTTTAAACTCGAAGTAAAAATATACTCCAGGTTTTCAATAGAGCGGTTTATATTGTCTTCGTAATTTCCGCGGGTATCTAAATTTTGAAAGAGTTTAATGGGAAATTCCTTTCCTTCGCTTTCCATCATCGCCATCGGAAATACGAGTTTCTGCGTTAATCCACTTTCAGTTTTAACGCTTAAACTGGTTGCTTCTATACCGCTTTCGTACAAATTATTGATTACTGTATCTTGATCAGCCTGATTAAGACCCGCTATCGGGTCAACAAAAACCACCTTGACCCCGGTTTTAGCATAGGCTTGATAATCAGATAAAATATCTGACACCGCAGCCTGCAAACGTTTAAACGCAGGTGGTAACTCTCCCGCTAAAAATACAGTAATGATTACCGGTTTTTTATTTTGCTCCAATAAAGATTTCGTTTTATCACTTAAAGTAAAACGCTTATCGGCAGTAAAATCAAAACGATGAAAAGCGTACTGACCTACGATATTTAAAATAATTAACGCGGCTATAACGATGATAGCATTAAGCCATTTATTCTTCAGCTTCATTATCGTTTTCCTCCCATTATTAATTTGGTGAACAATAAAAACAGCACAGAAAATGAAATAAAGTAAATTAGATCTCTGGTATCTAAAACACCACGGCTTATCGAAGTATAATGTTGATTAATCCCTAAATTGCTAATAATATGCTCCATACTTTGAAATGCAGCAAGCTGACTGCTGTAATCAAAACCTAAAAAAGCGAATGCACATAAAGCAGCGCTGATTACAAAAGCAATCACCTGATTTTTAGTCAATGCCGATGAGAAAATACCTATGGATGTAAAGGCAGCACCCAATAAAAATAAACCGATATAAGAGCCAATAACCGATCCTGAATCGATATTTCCTTCAGGAAAACCCAGTTTTGAAATGCTGTAGTAATAAATTACTGTTGGAATTAGGGCAAAAAGTACCAGAACCAAACTTGCTAAATACTTTGCCAAAACAATCTGCCAGATTTGGATGGGCCGGGTAATTAAAAGCTCATAAGTCCCCTCTTTCCGCTCTTCGGCAAAAGAGCGCATGGTAATGGCCGGAATAAGAAACATGAAAAGATAAGGCACTAAACTGAAAAAACCATCAAGTTCGGCATAACCATAATCAAGTACCGAGGTATCAGGAAAAAACCAGAGTAACAGGCCAGAAACCAATAGAAAAATGCCAATGGTAATATAAGCAACCATCGAACTTAAGAAACTGAATAACTCGCGTTTAAAAACTGCGTACATGTGCTATTAAAACGCCGAAGTTAACCATTTATTCCTGCAAATTTAAAAGGAATTGATTAAATGAATGTATTAGTAAATCAGCAATATTTAAATTTAAAAAGAGGCTGTATCATAAATTTCGAATTATCATCCTGAAGGTTAATTTATTGTATAAAAATCGATACGAATAACTGATTTTTTTTTGCAAATGTTAAGTTACGAGGGATCGTCATTCCCAACTTGATTGGGAATCGTAATGCAAGCGCTTTAAGATTCCCGCCTGCGCGGGAATGACGATTATTCTATTTAAGTCTGTCAATGGTAGCCTGTCGAAGAACTTAATTAAATAAACCTTTAATGTGTTTCGACAGGCTCTCCGTAGGAGTCCTTTGGACGACATGACAAAATCTGAGAAGAATTGTCTTTATGATACAACCTCTTCTTTATTTCTCGGTTCTTTTAGAAAGAAAAACCTACCCCTAATGAGAAAACTTTATTTTTAAAGGTAATCTCATCCGAAAGATCTGTATCTGCTATACTGCTTAGACCTAATCCGTAGCCTGCATGAATATTAAAACCATTGTTTAATTGGTAACCAGCTAAAAAGTTTAGACCAAAATCAGTTCGTTTAAATTCCGATTCTGCCTCGCCAAATTTGATATCTTCTTTTACCGACCCATATTTACCATTTGCGCTTAAGGCGTAAGCAACGTACGGTCCGGCACCAAGAAACACCTTACCAGCGCTTCCTACTTTAAAATTCGCCAATAGGTTTACCGGTAACTCCAGATATTTAAAGTTTAATGTTGCCTCTTCAGTGGTTGCAATGTCATTATCTTCGAAATCCATATCACCGCTGGCCAGTTTTGTTCCTTTGTTTATAAAAGTTAAACCAGGTTGAATTGAAATTACATCAGACAGTACGAATTCGGCCGTACCGCCAACATAATAAGATGTTTTTGCATCAAAACTTACCGATGCGTTTCCTGATGATATGGTCATGTTTGGAAAGGCCACCCCGGCTTTCACGCCAAAAATTACAGGTTTGTTTGTTTGAGCTGAAGCTGCAAAGCCTAAACCTGCAACTGTTAATAAAGATAATACTAGTTTTTTCATCTGATTTTGAGAGTTGTTTTTGAAAATTATTTTTTAGTTTCCGTGCTTTCGCCTATACGGCTAAAACAGTACAATAATAAATAAACTAATTTGATAGTTAAAATTATTTTGTAACCGATGAAACCTTAAATAGCTGATAAACAACAAAGCCCCCAATTTCTTGGAGGCTTCTAAATAAATTATGGTTTAATACTATAAACCGAATGCAAAAGCAGCACGTAAGCCAATAAAGCCTGTAGAACCACCATTTCCTGACCAATTTTCGTAACGTAAACCGAAATCTAAACTAGATTTATCGGCAACAGAAAATGATGCGCCTAAAGTTGGTGCAACTGCAAATAAAGTACTACCACCTGTTTCAGTGCTAATTGCCGCACCTAATTCGCCAGCGCCATAAAAGTTACCACCAAAATAGTATTTAGCACCAGCTTTTAACGGGATAACACCATAACTCGTTTTTGCCCCAATAGACTTTAAAAAATCTTTTGCATCTCCTGTAGCCATTAATGATAAATAACCAGCTGAACCAGTTAAATTTAAATCCTTAGCCACTGGATGTTCGTACTGCAATGAACCGCCTACGATTAAGGTATTTGAATTTTTTTCTGTCGGTAAACCAAATTCAGCACCAATGCTTAGTTTTTGAACTGCTCCTTCTGTTTGAGCTGAAGCTGCAAAGCCCAGGCCTGCAACCATTAATAAAGAAAGTAATACTTTTTTCATGTGATTTTTATTTATTGTTCGTTAATTATTTGCATTTATAGACAAGCATGATGCCAAAAACGTTACAAATAAAATAAAAAAGACAAAATACAAATAACAAATAACTGATATACAGACAATTAAACACAAACTGAATTTATTCCAAATAGTTGTAATCGGTGATAAAATGTCTGAATAACTGTATGTTTATCACGAATAATTGAATTAAAAACAATAATTTGTCCTCTTAATTACGAGTTATAATCTAAATATATATGCAAATCTAATTCCAACAAAACCTTTGGTATTGGTCTTATTTAAATCGGACAACTCATTTTTACCCGTCCATGCTTCATATCTGATCCCTAAATCGAGTTTATTTTCGCCAGATAGCTTAAATTGATTCCCTATACCAGGCGACCAAACAAATAAAGTTTTTTGCCCATTATTTAATGGCAATGCCGCCCCTAACTGCCCTTCGGCGTAAAAACTTTCTCCCAGCTGATATTTCAAGCCAGCTTTAGCGGGTATATAGGTTAAATCCTGAACCTTAAAAAGCTGATTTCGCTTACCAAAAAAATTCATAAAACCTCCGTTTAAGGATATGGCAAAATCAGCAGCTATTGGGAAATCAGCTTTTATTGATGCACCTAAACCTATTCCAGATAAATTAACGAAGTTTCCCGATGGCAAACCTATTTCGGCACCAATACCAATATTAGGGGTATTTTGGGCTTTCAATATAACAGGTGTTAAAAATAGAAGAACTATTAAGGCATTTTTTATTTTTTGGCAAAGCATGAATTAAGCAGTAAGTTTTCTAAAAATATCTTCTAATGATTGCTGTTGGTGCATTTTTTTTAGGCCTTCGAGTGAATCTTTCGCTACGATTTTACCTTTGCTAATGATGATGATGTCATCGCAAATGGCTTCAACCTCTTGCATAATGTGGGTAGAGATGACAACCGTTTTAGCAGCACCTAATGTTTTGATCAGCTGCCTAATATCAACCAATTGGTTCGGGTCTAAACCAGAAGTAGGCTCATCTAAAATTAAAACCGCAGGATTATGGATTATCGCCTGAGCCAAACCTACCCTTTGACGGTACCCTTTGGATAACGCACCGATTTTTTTATGTTGCTCTGGTGTTAAGCCTACCATTTTGATGACTTCATCAATCCGTGCAGGTAAATTGGTAAGGTTATACGTTTGACCAACAAAATTTAAAAATTCCTTTACGTACATATCAGCGTAAAGCGGTGTATTTTCAGGCAGGTAACCAATATGCTTTTTAGCTTCAATGGCATCGTAAAGAATGCTTTTACCAGAAATTTCAGCCTCACCTGAGGTAGGCTCTAAATAACCGCTAAGCATACGCATGGTTGTAGATTTACCAGCTCCATTAGGGCCAAGAAAACCCAAAATACGACCTGGCCTGGCTTCAAAGCTAATCGAATCGACCGCCTTTTGCTTATCGTAATGTTTAGAAAGATTTTTAACTGAAATACTCATTTTGTGTTTTTTACCACAGATTTGCACAGACACAGATTTCATAATTGGTTAAACCGATCTGTGTTCACCCTTTCCATCTGTGGTTAATTTATATGCGCTGAACTTAATTTTTTATTATACCTGAACTTATCCAGTTCTTCTGATGCCTGTGGTAAATTATCGCCCGATAAAATATCTGCACCATTGTTAACCAGATGATAATAAACATTTTTTACCGGACTGGCAATGGCGCTTTTATCGATATTCCCCATGGTGCCTAAAATAGTGGTAATGCCTTTGTTGTGCAGGTATTGGTACAATTCTTTATCCGGAGCAGAAACACCAACAAAAGCTACAATACGGTTATAGGGTATGCCCAAGCTATTTAAACGTTTCAATTCTGCTTTCTTTTGAATGGAAGCTGAAATCATGAGTTCGGGTGCCAATTGATGTACCTCCTTGGCCTGATAGGCAGTATAAGTAATGATTATTGAATTACTTTCTACTTTATATTGTCTTACCTTTTCGATCACTTTGGCATAAGAAACACCCTTTTTCAAATCGATGGTTAATAAAACTTTTCCTTTGCTCCAGCTTAATACACTATCCAAAGTCGGGATTTTAAATTTTGTTTCTTTGCCCTCATCGTCTTTAAGATTGAAAGCCTTTAATTCTTCGTAAGTATAATTGCCAATCGGCCCTTTTCCTGTCGACGTACGATCGAGCTGATCATCGTGCATAATCACCATTACCGAATCTTTACTGTAAGCAATGTCGAATTCGATAATTACTGGATTATAGGTAGTCGCATTATCGAAAGTTTCGATACAGTTTTCAGGAAAACCAGGCATTAGACCTCCACGATGGGCACTGACTAATGGAAAACGATTTTCTGGCGACCATTTTAAGAATTGATATAACTCCGTTGGTGTATTAAACTTAATATATTGATGGCTTTTTTCTTCTGGTTTGCATGAGGTAAAAACTGCAACCATAACCAAAAACAGCAAATGATGGAATTTCATGCTTCAAAAGTAAGGTTAATTGGTTAATTGTTGAAATCTGATAATCGCGCTATCATATCAGTTTACCATTCATACTTTCAAATAATTAACCTTTACGCAAAGCCATTTTTGATGGCAAAAACAGCCAATCCAACCCGCGTTTTAAGTTCGAGTTTTTCGCATAACTGATCGCGATAGCTTTCAACAGTACGTGGGCTACAGAACATTTTATCGGCTATTTCCTTATAATTAAGCTCGGTAACGGTGTATTTTAAAAACTCTTTCTCCCGATCTGAAATTTTGATCTCAGCATCTTTGGTTTTATTTAGGCTGGAGAAAATGATTTTTGATGCCCAGTCAGGGTAAAAAAATCCGTTGATATTCAATTTTGTGAGCGCGTTTTCGAGCTCTACCGGATGCGCATTTTTTAACAGATAGCCTTTGGCACCGTTGCTAACCATTTTAATCACACTTTTCTCTTCACCCTGCATACTCAGGGCCATTACTTTTACCTCCGGATGGTGTGCAGTTACCCAGGTTACGGTTTCAAAACCATCCATAATGGGCATACTGATATCTAAAAGTAAAATATCGGGGATTTTATTGCTGTTTTCGAAGTTTTTAATCAGCTCTTTTCCGTTCTCACAAACATACATCACCTCAAATGCTGCAAAATTATCTATAATGCCCTGAAGTGCCTTTGCAATCAGGATATGATCATCAACAATAGCTATAGTTTTTTTCATGCCGGGCCATTTAAAATAATAGTAAGTGTAGTGCCTAAATCGGGTTTGCTTTCTAAATTAAATTGTCCACCGATAATTTCGGCTCTTTTTTTCATGTTTTTTAATCCTATACCATCAGAAGTGACTTTAGTATAATCAAATCCTACTCCATCATCCTGTATTTTTAACGCTAAAAAAACTTCAAGAGAAGAGTTTAACTGGATTTTGATATTGCTGCAATGCGCATGTTTTAAGCTATTTTGAAGAAATTCTTGGGTTATCCTTAATAATACATTCTTTTTTACAAACTCCAGATCTATACTTTCGAAATTGTATTGAAAGGTTACCTTACATTTTTTCAAAGCATTGAGGTTGTTCACTTCTTCCTGTATTAAAGTTACAATTTCATTTTCACTTATATTATCGTTCGTTAAGTTTTTCGACAAACTCCTCAAGTCTTGCAACGATGAATTAATGATCTGATAAATCTGCTCAATTCTTTTACTTGCCTGAGGCACTTTGTTTTCGTGCACCAGTTGCTGGGTATAAAGGCTCACCAATGTTAATTTCTGCCCGATATTATCGTGTAATTCGCGGCCAATCTGCTGCATGGTGGCCTGTTGAATTTCTAACTGGGTAGTTAAAAGTTCCTTCTGGTGTATTTCGTTGGTGATTTTAATTTCATTCAGATATTCCCTTTTCCGTTCTTTATATTTTTTAATATAGACCATAATGGCGACTACAAAGAGCACGAAAAACAGGTTAAAAAGGATGATGGTAATTAAGAGCTCTGTTTTCCCCATATAAATGAAATTGAGAATAATACATACATTACAATCCCTGATATCAGAAAATAATCGAAATAAATATTCCAGATCTGGATATAAGCCCGCAATAACGAATAAAACGTAAGAAAAGGTAATGTACCGATATAGAATAAGGTTACGCCTAAATTAATATAAAACATTCTATTTTCTTGAAAGTTGAGAATGTTGATTGAGTTTACCTGATTATAATATTCTTTGATAACCAAAAACATTAAGAGTAAACATCCAAAAGTATAGCTAAAGGAAAAATATACTTTACTTTCCTTAAAGAATAATCTGCTGAGTATAAATGAAATTATGTACAACAAAGAGAGTATCCAAAATAGTCTTTTATCCTTAAATGATTTTACGGCATAAAGCCAGTAAAAAAAGATAAACTGGAAAGGGATAACGATATAGTTATAATATTTAGTTTTTGAAAAGCTGATATATTCTCCTCCCCATTTCCCAATTACTTCACAGATAAAAATAGTGGTCAGATAATAGATAAAATACCTCCAATGTTGTCCCTTTAACCGTTTAAAGTAGCAAAACGCAATCAATGCAGCCCCTCCTTCAATCCAGAGAAAAATGTCGCTCAGAAATTTCTGGAAGTCGTTCATTTCATTAAGATATTAATAAGTTTCTATTGCTGAATCGGCTGGTGGAATGGTTTGTCCATGGTTTTGAGCCATTACCTCACGCGATTGACTGTCACTACTATCCGAACTCATGGCCATTAAGGTAATGGGTTGCTCTTTTTCTCTTTCTTTTAGCGGGAAAGTAGTACGGTCTAAAGGGTTAAAGTCGTAATCCTGGTAACTTCCATCGCTGCTCTTCTTCTTTAAAGTGGGGATCATAACAAGTGTATGTTTTTGGGCATAATTTTTTCCTATCGATTTCTCCTCCTCAAAACTATTCCATTCGTTGTCTTTTGGATAAGCAGCGTAATAGAAACGGATACCCAATGCACCATCAGCAATGCGCGGGTCTACTTTTTTACTAAAAAATTCGATATCAGCGATGAATTTTTTTAGGGTTTTTAAACCGAAAGAAACAGAATGGGCATCGTTTATTCCCAATAATTTATTAATTGCTGCTAAATGGTTGTTGCGGTAATTATCTACCATTTGTTGGATTATTGCCGGATCCATCGTATTTGGACGTCCGCGCCTTTCATTTGTTTTCATAAGATCGATTAGTTTTAGTAACAGATAACATACTAGTACCCCACATAAAAATACGATAGCATAGCTAGGTAGATGTTGCATTTCCATAATTTTTTGAGTTTTAATTAAAGTTAACTTTTATTCCCAAATGTGATAAAACTTTTATAGATAACAGATGGGGTTTTCCCCATATTTTATTGTTGTTTTTACCGCTTTTTATTTTGTTGCTTTCACCATTGATTTCTAGTGGTTTACCTAAGGTTTTTCTGCGCCAACTGTTTCAATTTTGGATTAGTGTTTAACAACAAAAAACACCAATGGGAATAAGCCGAAAATCCTGAATAGAGTAGGCAAAACTTAAAAAACTTAAACCATGTCAAAAACCTTGAAAAAAGAAGAAAAAGTAGAGTACACAGGAAGATACCTTGTACTATTACCAGAAGGATCCAACACCTCCGATTCTATTAACCAGATCAATTCTATTAGCGGACTGAACCTAAAAAGCTCTTTAGAATTTGAAAACGAGTTTTTCACAGATAAAGACCTCGCTAAAACTGATGGTATCATACTAGACAAGCTGGGAATTGCTATCGTAAACGAAAAACCGAAAATTGAAAATTCAATCAGCAGTTTAGGCGAAAGTGAAATGATTGTAGAAAAGGAAAGAGTAGTTTATGCCATTGGAATGCTGGATGAAAGTACTCAAAATTATGTAGAGGGTTACAGAGATGCGGTAAACCAAATGACCAATGTATTGGTTGGAACCGAAACAGAAGATTACAATTATGAAGAGCAAGAATCGGAAGTAGAATCTGTTGGTGCTACCTGGGGATTAAAAGCAACCAATGTTGTACCAACCAGCTTTTTAAGATACAACCCATACAATGGTGCAGGCATTAAAGTAGCCATATTGGATACAGGATTCGATTTCCATCATCCTGATTTTGCTGGCCGTCCTGTTGTTCATCAAAGTTTTATTAGCGGAGAAAGTACACAGGATGGACATGGCCACGGCACACACTGTACTGGTACCTCCTGTGGTCCTTCTAGTTCGCCATCGGCAACAGAAAGATACGGTATTGCTTATGCCGCCAGTATTTATATCGGAAAAGTTTTAAGCAATGGTGGTTCTGGTGGAGATGGAGGCATTCTTGCCGGCATTAACTGGGCAATTGCCAACCGTTGTGATGTGGTAAGCATGTCGTTAAGGGGCTTTGTAACCGGAGCAGGCTATTCTGCTGTTTTCGAAACCGCTGCTGCCCGCGCTTTAGCCCAAGGCACTTTAATTATTGCTGCTGCAGGAAACGATTCGGCAAGACCAGGCACTGTTAGACAGGTAATGCACCCTGCAAATTGCCCATCGATAATGGCTGTGGGTGCTGTAGATGTAAATATGAACGTAGCCGCTTTTTCTAACGGAGGCCTTTACCCAACTTATGGTGCTGTAGATATTGCTGCTCCAGGCGTTAACGTGTATTCTTCTACAAAACTGCCTACTAAGTATGCGAGCTGGAACGGAACCAGTATGGCTACCCCACATGTTGCAGGTATTGCCGCACTATGGGCACAGGCATCGGGCCTGAGAGGAATTAATTTGTGGAGAAAATTAACCTCAACTGCGAAAACGTTACCTTTACCTGGCAGAGATGTAGGTGCAGGATTGGTACAAGCGCCTACAAAAACAAGATTGATAAAATACCCAATTGATAGATTCCCGATTGATAAATTCCCAATTGATAAATTCCCAATTTTAGTTAATCCGAAATTCCCTATCGATCCAATTGGTCCAATTGAAAAAATTATAAGATGAAAACAAAATGGTTAATATCTGTAAAGGATAACACAATGGATTTAGTAGTTAAAGAACTCAAGGAAATCGGTGTTAACGATATCGAGGCTTTAGATTCAATTGGTGTAATCGTAATTGTTCCGGGCAATCATAAAATTGCAGATATCAAAAAAATTGATGGCGTATTAAGTGTTGAAGAGGAAAGGGACATCAGCATTTAAGCCAACAAAAACCTAATCACCCTCTTAATTTTAAAAATCGGTGTGACATTTAGTTTGCACCGATTTTTTTTTGCACCCTATATCTAAACATTAATAGTTTCACATTTCTAGCCACCTAAACCTGATTAAAGCGAGCACGAGTGTAACGATTAAAGCGGAAAGCAGGAGCTCCGAAACCGACTAGCACGACTATTGCTTTCCTAATTATTTTGAACCATAAAAGAGATTTAAGGGCGTATAAGCTGACAGGTAAAACACCTTTCGTCTGTTTCCGACCACCTAAGACAGCTTATAACACCTAAGTTATGTGCAGAAATTCTAAAATCCGCAGTTCCTTTACCATTGATCAAAAACCTTCAGTCTTATACCTTTAAACCCTCCGCCTTTTTATTATCTTTGCTGCATTATGGCTCAAAAGAATAACGACGAACAATTTAAAAATGTAATATCACACGCTAAAGAATACGGTTTTGTATTCCAGAGCAGCGAAATATATGATGGCTTAAGTTCCGTTTACGATTATGGCCAATTGGGTGCCGAGTTAAAAAACAACATTAAAACCTACTGGTGGAAAGCCATGGTACAAATGCATGAAAACATTGTTGGGATTGATTCTGCAATTTTTATGCACCCTAAGGTTTGGAAAGCCAGCGGACACGTTGATGGTTTTAACGACCCAATGATCGATAACAAGGATTCAAAAAAACGTTACCGAGCCGATCAGTTATTAGAGAATAAAATTGATGAGCTATATTCGGAACTGGCCAATTTCAGTGCAGAAAACAAAGCAAAATTTGAAGAATTTCAACAAGAAATATTGGGTTTAAGTGATGAAGGTCAGGCGAGCTGGGTACCAACGTTTAAAGATGAGGAAACGATTTTAGATCACAGTAAATATCCTTTTGTTGAGGAAGCGAGCTGGAGATTTGTTAAAAAGGGTTTAACGCTTGAAGTAGAAATGAACCTTGCGCTTAAATCTGAAAATTTAGCACAGCTAAAAGATTTAATTGTTGATTACAAAGTAATCTGCCCGATTTCTAAAACTTCTAACTGGACTGATGTGCGCCAGTTTAACCTGATGTTTAGCACACAATTTGGTGCAATGGCTGAAGGAAGCGATGAGGTTTATCTTCGTCCGGAAACAGCACAGGGTATTTTCGTAAACTTTTTAAATGTTCAAAAATCGGGAAGGATGAAAATTCCTTTCGGTATTGCGCAGATTGGTAAGGCTTTCAGAAATGAAGTAATTGCCCGCCAGTTTATTATGCGTATGCGCGAATTTGAGCAAATGGAAATGCAATTTTTTGTTCGCCCGGGTGAAGACAAAAAATGGTTCGAATACTGGAAAGAAGCACGCTTAAAATGGCACAAAGCTTTAGGTACTTCGCCCGAAAAATACCGTTACCATGACCACGTAAAATTAGCACACTATGCCAATGCGGCTACTGATATTGAATTCGAATTCCCATTCGGATTTAAAGAAGTTGAGGGGATCCATAGCCGTACCGATTTCGATTTAACGCAGCACCAGGAGTTTTCTGGCAAGAAAATGCAATATTTCGATAACGATTTAAATGAAGAAGGTAAACCTTATGGCAACTACGTTCCTTATGTTATCGAAACTTCTATCGGTTTAGACCGTATGTTCTTGTTAACCATGATTAATGCTTTTGAAGAGCAGGATTTAAGCACCGATGATAAACAGGATAGCCGTACGTTATTGCGTTTACATCCAGCCTTGGCGCCGTACAAAGTGGCTGTTTTCCCATTAACCAAAAAAGATGGTTTACCTGAAAAGGCCCGTGAGATTATGGATACTTTGAAATTTGATTTTAACTGTATTTATGAAGAGAAAGATGCTATCGGTAAACGTTACCGCCGTCAGGATGCTGTTGGTACACCTTTCTGTATTACGATTGATCACCAGAGTTTAGAAGATAACACCGTTACTATCCGCCACCGCGATAGTATGGCGCAAGAACGTGTAGCCATTGCCGATTTAGGAAACATAATAGGATCAGCAGTGAGTTGGAAAACTTTGTTGGCCTAATTTTAAATCTAACTTAGACACCTGATGGCGTCTAAGCTAGATTTATAATATTTGAGGGTATATCATAAGTTAATTTTCCCTTAATCTGTCACGTTGAGCCTGTCGAAACGCTTTACTACAAATCTAAGTAGGTCCTTCGACGGGCTCAGGATGACAATCCTATATTGGTGATACGCTTTCTTTTTGTGTACTAATAATGAATTTAGCCGAGCATTACCATAAACTTTATGCCGAATCAATCGCAGAGATATCTGCCGGAAATTATGAAACAGATCATTTAATCGATTCGGATACCGATCAGCGTTTTGGAATCACACTGGTAATCAGACCAGATGCTGCAACGAAAGGTAAAATCCAGCAGTTTTTAACTGAAGCAAAAGCAATTGAACCTGATCAATATTATTATCAGAATGCCGACATACACATTACCCTAATGTCTATCATTTCCTGTTATGAGGGCTTCGACTTAAAGCATATTCATGTTGAGGATTACATTCAACTCATCCAACAGGTTTTAGCCAGACATAAGCGTTTCAAGATTCAGTTTAAAGGACTTACGGCATCGGCATCCTGCATTTTAATTCAAGGTTTTTTAACCGATATCTTAAACGAAATCAGAGCTGGCTTTAAAAATTCAGATCTGCAACAGAGTATCGATAAACGTTATGCTATCCAAACTGCCCACGCTACCGTGATCCGTTTCAGATCGGAGTTAATCCATATAAACGCTTTGCTTAGTCTTATCGAAAAATACAGGGACTTTGATTTTGGCGCTTTTGAGGTGAAGCAGGTAGAATTGGTTTATAACGATTGGTACCAGCGGGAAAAATATGTTAAAAAATTGCATCAGTTTTCTTTATCTTAGCATATTAATTAATCCAACAAATTAACGCTCGTGAAATTACCTTTCAAATTATCGCTATTGGCACTAGTATGCCTTTTAATTACGTCATCTTGTAAAAAAGAAATCGATTACCATCAGGAATGGGCTTTATCTACAATGAGCGCAAAAGTTGATGGTGTTTTAGTGCAATGTACACTGGCTACTGCTCAGGTTTATGATGTAGGTGGAGAAATAAGTGTCCAAATCTCGGGTAACAAAGGAATTAATACCGGCTTTAGTTTACTGATCAGCAATTTTAAAGGTGTTGGCACCTATAATTTATCGGATAACAATATGGCGATTTACCTTTTGAGTACATCCGGATTACAAGATGCTTACATAGGCAATACATCAGGAACAATAAAGATAACCAGTTATTTAGCAGACAAATACATTAAGGGTACTTTTGCGTTTAAAGGAGAAAATCAATCTACTTCAACAAGCAAAACCATCAGCGAGGGGCAATTTATGATCAGCCTGGTTCCGGTTAAACTGCCCGAAACCAATAACAGTACTAATAATTTAAGTGCAAAGGTAGATGGCACCACAATTGGTTTTACCGGTGAAGCAATATCAATCAACACTCCAATTATTGGGAATTTACTTACCATTGTAACTATAAATGGTGATAAACGAATGATTCTTTCTGTAATAGATTATAAAGGCGTAGGCACATACGATCTCGTAACCGATGGAGTTGGATCTTACATGAAAGACCAAACACCTACAGGCTCATTTACTGCTACAAGCGGTACATTGGCGATTACAAGCGAAGCTGGTGGTAAATTAAAAGGAACATTTTCATTTAAAGCACCCAATGAAGATACGACTATTAATACATCAGTAACGGTTACAGACGGTACATTTGATCTACCCTTTAGCAAAAAATAAGAATTAACTTTTAAAATATAAAGCCGTTGATCTAAAAATCAGCGGTTTTTGCATTTAATAATCCTTTGGTCACAAATAACTTTCAGATTTCATATTCATTTTTCCGGATATTATATTTGTTTAAACAGCAATCGCTTTGATATGAAAATTCCACAGAAGTTTTTTGCCCGTCAACATGAAATCGCAGCCGATTTTTTGAAAGAGCTGGATAAACATTTAGACGATGTGGTATCGGGCAGGGTAACTGAGATGTTCGAAGTGAGGGATTTTGCCGAGCTTATTCATGTTCACCCCACACACTTAAGCAATACCATTAAATCGGCCACAGGCCACTCCCCCTGTTATTTCTTTGAAGAACGTTTAATGGAAATTTCAAAATCAATGTTACAGAATATAAGTATGCCTATTGCCGAAATTGCAAGAATATTAACCTACGATCCATCTAACTTTACCAAGTTTTTTAAACATTTCTCTGGCCAAACACCAAAACAGTACAGAGAAGCTTATTTCCAGTCTTTGACCGCAAATAAGGAAATTGTCACCATATAAAACTTAAACAGTCACCATTTTTACTTAAGCTGTCACCATTTTTATAGCTGTATTCCATCTAACTTTGTTTAACAAATTAAAAGAAAATGGAAACACAAAATAAAATAGCCCTGGTAACCGGTGGTAGCCGCGGATTAGGGAAAAATGCTGCTTTAAAAATTGCAGCAAAAGGAATTGGCGTAATTGTTACCTACCAATCTAAAAAAGAAGAAGCAGAAGCTACCGTTAACGAAATAAAACAGCTAGGGGTACAGGCCGCCGCGATACAGTTAAATGTAGCCGACACCAAAACTTTCGATGCTTTTTTTGTATCAGTTAAAGCTGTACTGAAATCTGTTTTTAATGCTGAAAAATTTGATTTTCTAATCAATAATGCAGGAATCGGCATTCATGCATCTTTTGCCGAAACTACCGAAGAACAATTTGATACTTTGATAAACATCCACTTTAAAGGAACTTTCTTTTTAACCCAAAAAGCTTTAACATTATTAAATGATGGCAGTGGGATTATTAATCTTTCTACTGGTTTGGCACGTTTTGCTACCCCTGGCTACGCAGCTTATGCATCGATGAAAGGTGCTGTGGAAACCTTAACAAGGTATGAGGCTAAAGAACTAGGTGTAAGAGGAATCAGAGTTAACGTTGTTGCTCCAGGTGCCATTGAAACTGATTTTGGAGGTGGTGTAGTGCGCGATAACGAGCAAATAAATGCAGGAATCGCCTCAAATACTGCCTTAGGCCGCGTAGGTTTGCCAGATGATATTGGTGGAGTGGTGGCCTTTTTATGTACTGAAGATGCGGGATGGATTAATGCGCAGCGAATTGAAGCATCAGGTGGTATGTTTTTGTAGTCTCAGCTTTAAGTTTGTAGCCACAACTTCTGTCTCAACACGAATTGTATCCTAAAGGAGATTTCACATCAGATGATGTCATGTTGAGCTTGTCGAAACACCTTAAAGAGTATTTTAAAAGGTCCTTCGACAAGCTCAGGATGACAAACCTATAATTATGATACAACCTCTTGAACATCTGCTTAAAACCCAACCGTTAATAAGCTGAGATTCCATACCAGTCATGTCGATCAACCCTTGTAATTTCGGAAGTACCAATCTGGTTCAGAAAACGTTTAGCACTAACCAGGGTTTTGCTTTCACGTTCATCAAAGTTAACTGCATCTGGTTTCAAACTGTTAATCCTAACCATTCCAGCTGATTGAATAAACTCGCCATCGCCCATATAAATAGCAGTATGTGTTATTCTTCCTCCGGATGTGCCTTTCAATTTTGCCGCGGCAAAAAACAATAGATCCCCTGCTTTTAAATTTTTAAGGCACTTAGTGAGGCTAATCGAATCTCCTTCTAAAACAGGTATATCTTCTCCAACCAAAGCTTGTTGCGAGGCGTCTCTCGGAATAATGATTCCATTCAGGAAATAGCTTGTTTTGGTAAAACCACTACAATCTACCCCTTTGATAGATGTGCCACCCCAAAGATAGGGCACGCCAATTAATGTTTTTGCAGTTGTTAAAATAGCTTCCGCATTTGGATTAGGTTTTTTCAGCCAATCTGAAAACAATTTGGCATCAGTTTTTTTAATGTAGCCCGTCCGTTTATCGGGAAAAACAACTTGATAATAAGCTTTTTCTTCGCCAGTTAATACTAAGATATTGCCATTTACTAAATCGGAAACCCGTGAGGAGTTCATATCTGCTTTGCTAAAAGCATGACCAAAGTCGGAAGTAAAAATAATCCGTTTTGATTTTTTCCACTCCTCAAAGGCCGTCTTATCCATAATACTTACAGCGGTAGCATCAGTCCATGAAAGGTAACCATCAGGTGTACGTACCAAATAATAACCGCCTTGTTTCTTTAATACTTGCACAGGTGTGCCCAAAATCATCTGCGTCATCATTTCTGCCGCATTTTGAGGGGCTGCTCTATTGTTACAGACCGAAAGATTGGCTAATCCATATTCCATCCCAGCTAAACTGTTTGAAGGAAGGAGTGTATTTATTTTAACGAAACCCTTAAAATCTTTACTTTGGTTATTTAGTGCCTCGAGCACTTGCGCCGAGGTACTTTCTGCAAAAACAGTATCTCCTTTAAATTGAATATTAAAATAAACAGACCGTTTATCTGGGGCAAATTCTTTCTTTATATGATTCGAAACTGTTCTAATTGCTGCCGTATCAACCTGCGCCTTTAAGGAAACCGCAAAATTTAATAAACAGCCTAATATTAATATTCCTTTCATCATCGTTTTCTAAAACTAAAATTACGCATATTCACTTTGCCTTATCAGGTAAAGGCTGTAACTAATTGCTTACGCGATATTATTTTAAAAAACGAGAAATAAAAAAAATTAAAAGACGTTATCCATGAAAATCATCCTATGTTTAAAATACTTGTACCTGCCCTTTTGCTCTTATTTTTTTCCAGCCAGGTTAATGCTCAAAAATGGACTGATGCCGAATTCCGCAAAGCGAATACCGCAGCAAATACTTCTTATTTAAATAACGAAGAAAAAAACATTGTGATGTATATGAACTTGATCCGCCTAGATGGCGAAAAGTTTTATTATACGTTTTTAGAAGACTATATCAATAACTACAATGCTAAAGTGCGGAAGTACAGAAATTACAATGAGCTCAGGATTACCCGAAATAATTCCTACTACACTTCTTTACTTAAACATTTGCGTGGCGTAAAAAACCTGCAGCTATTTTATCCTGATGATAAATTAACATCATTAAGCAGGAGCCATGCACAGGATTTGAACAGGAATAATCTCGATACGCACGAAAGTAGTAACGGAGATAAATTTTCGAAACGATTATCCAGGTATTTCGCCAATAAAGCTATGAGCGAAAATATCGATTTCGGTTACTCGAACAGTTTAGATATTGTTTGCCATTTGTTGTTAGATTGTGGCGTACCTTCTCTTGGCCACCGCTTTAATTTACTTGATCAAAAATACAAGCTCAATACCGTTGGCGTAAGCATACAGCCCCACCCCTCTTATACCTGGTGCGCAGTAATCGATTTTGTTGCACAACCTACATATTACTCCAATAACGAGTAAATTGCATAAATAATCTTATTTCTGTGGCAATAAAAATTTAATTGTAAATTGCGCCCAACAACAAAGGGTGCACGATAAATGCATATTTCAAGGCCACCACGTCCTGCTGAACTCGTTTCAGCATCTTTATCGCAGGAAAGATCCTGAAATAAATTCAGGATGACGACCGCTTATGCATTTGGTGAAGCCCAATAATAACAACGAACAGTTTTAAGTAATGCGCAAAATAATTTTAGCCGTAATAGATTTTTTTCACCCTCCTTTTAAAAAATTTATTTCTTTACACAATTTTAGGTATCTGGCCACTGGTGGCGGTACTTTGCTGTTAGGAATCTTAAGTTATTATTTTGCTTACTTTTTCATTTTTAAAACCGAAGAAGTAGATTTTGGGGTAATTGTACTACAGAGAGAAACCGCATCGCTATTGGTCGATTATGCCGTTGCTATTCCAACCAGTTTTTTGCTTAATAAGTATGTGATATTTACCCATAGCGAATTAAAAGGGAGGGTTCAGCTTTTTAGGTTTTTAAACCTTCAATTCATTAACATACTGGCCAATTATGTTTTATTGAAGTTTTTGTTGGAACTTTTAAGAGATTATCCAACTTTAGCGATGCTCTCGAGAATACTGGTATCGGTTTTAATGGCACTTTTCAGTTACCTCTATCAGCACTACTTTACGTTTAGCGTTAAAAAAATCGGAGAAAAAAAGCAAAAAAACATTAATAGTCCTAAATAATTGTTTCTCATGGAGGCACTGATAAAAAGAGTTGGGTCGATCAGAAGTATCGTCATTTCGACCATAGTGTTCCAAAGGAACTACTTTGGAGGAGAATCTTTAAATTTGATTTCAATAACATAGTTTAAAGATCTCTCCACTCCGCGGTGCTTCGGTCGAGATGACGACTTTCTAATAAATTGCTTTTTAAGCTTATCCTTTTTGTGGAAAGCAGTTACAGCAGCATTTTCGGTTTCTACAATCCCGCCTTTAATCAAGTCCTCACTCGTACCTCGTTCCAAGCTTTACGTTCCAGTCGGGTTTAGGTGGCCACAACATTACTCCTATTTTCGCTGTTTAGCAACATGCAGGAAAAACCAGGTTCATCAGCATAAGCCTTTGTACCTAAACGGGATGGAAGCGGTATCCTTTTGCGATCACCCTGGGTGGAGTCGAAGGGCAGCAAAAGATATAGCAAACAGCCCGACAGAACCTTCCCGATGAAATACGACAGCATCTTTTCTAATGATTAATCCATCATTTTCCCGCCTAAAACCTTTATTACTTTCGCCTGTTAATTTATCCAGCCACTTTCTTGATAAGATAAAAACAACATCATAACTTAGCTGCCGACCAACTTATTTTCAGATTAACCATGAGCCATTTTAATGATTTTAATAATGCGCAGGTAACAAAATTGCCCAATCATTTAAAGCAATTTATTGTTGCCCAAAATTACAAAAAATACACACCAATAGATCAAGCAGTGTGGCGTTACGTAATGCGTCAGAATTATAGCTATCTTAAAAATGTTGCTTACTACCCTTACATAAAAGGCTTACAACGAGCTGGTTTAAGTATTGAACACATTCCCGACCTGCAAACCATGAACGACAATCTGGGCAAGATTAGTTGGGGCGCCGTTACTGTTGATGGATTTATTCCGCCAGCTGCTTTTATGGAATATCAGGCTTACCGTGTACTGGTAATTGCTGCCGATATCCGCCAGATTAATCACATTGAATATACACCAGCCCCAGATATTATACACGAAAGTGCTGGCCATGCACCTATTATTGCCGATACGGATTACAATAATTATTTAAGTTATTTTGGCTCAATTGGTGCAAAAGCCATGTTTTCGGCAAAGGATTTTGAACTTTACGAGGCCATTAGGAAACTATCGATTCTGAAGGAAGCCATAGATACAGATGAGTTTCAGATTGCCAAGGCAGAAAAAGAGCTGCGCTACATCAGCGAAAACATGGGCGAACCTTCTGAAATGGCTTTACTTGGTCGCTTGCACTGGTGGACGGTTGAGTATGGTTTGATTGGCACTTTAGAAAACCCAAAAATTTATGGTGCTGGTTTGCTTTCTTCTATTGGTGAAAGTGCAACCTGTATGCAAAAAGATGTGGAGAAACTTTGGTATAATATCGATACGATTAATTACGCTTACGATATTACCAAGCCACAGCCGCAGCTTTTTGTAACCGAAACATTCCATAATCTTATTGATGTTTTGGAAACCTTTGCCAATACCATGGCCTTTAGAAAAGGCGGCACAGAAAGCATTATGAAAGCAATTGCCTGTAAAAATGTAGCCACAGCGGTTTATAGTTCGGGCTTACAGGTAAGCGGTGCATTTACCGATATTGGTGTGGGTACAAAAGATGAGGTAACCTTTATTAAAACAACCGGTCCTTCGGCATTGGCTTTTAACGGAAAACAATTGAGCGGCCATGGGAAAGATTACCACGCTGATGGTTTTTCATCTCCTGTTGGTCGGTTAAAAGATGCTCCAAAAGCACTGGAAGATTATAGTATAGCTGAATTACAGGGTTTAGGGATAATTACAGGTGAAAAAACTGAACTTTTATTTGAAAGCGGCATTAAAGTAATTGGTGTGATTAAGGACATTATTACCGATAGCAACAAGCTCCTTTTAATTGGCTTTAAAGACTGTACAGTTACAGAGCGCAATGGAAATATCTTGTTTAAACCCGAATGGGGCATTTATGATATGGCGATAGGCGAAACCATTGTTTCAGTTTTTAATGGAGCTGCCGATAAAGACGCTTACGAAGAAATTACGTTAATTAGTAATGAAAAAACACATCAGATTACTTATGATGATAAGACTTTAAAACTGCACGGTTTATACCAAACGGTTAGAGAGATCAGGGAAAGTGGCGAAGGTTTGGATAAACTTGCCGAAATTTTCGCACAACTAAAATCGAACCATAGGCAGGATTGGCTTTGTGCATTGGAAATCCTGGAGATTATTTACCATAAAAAGATTTATCATCAGCTGGAAAAGGAAATTCAGGTCTATCTGGAAATAAAAGCTGGCAGGGAGCTTGATCATACGAAATTGATCAGCGATGGCTTACATGTAATTAAAAACCCGGTAAGTCAGCTGATTGTGGAGGATTGATTTATCGCTATAATAAGTCGGTCGTCACCCTGAACCGAGCCTTAGCGAGCTCACCGAAGGTAATTTATTTCAGGGTCTTAATGCAAAATAGATGCTGACCACGTAGTAGCTACAAGACAATTGAAAATGCTACTTCTACTTGTAAAATAAATTCAGCATGACGAACTTATCGTTCAAATACCTTAAATTTCTTATTAGTAATTAATTCCAATCATCCTTATTTATAACGAGGACGACTGACAACCACATTTGCAACATAATGTGTAAATTAAGTAATGTAATCGCTATGTTCTAATCCTTGCAAACATGGTTCTATTTGACTTACTCTTTTTTTCCTAACTTTGATTTCATCAGGTTAGGAACATTCGGCCTTTTAACTTTACAACAATTTTTAACTTTTTTTAATGAACATTATAATTACAGGTGCAAGTAGTGGAATCGGTTTCGAAACTGCTTTAGAGTTTAGCTTACAGAAAGAGAACAAAATTGTAGCCATTGCCCGATCGGCAGATAAACTGCGTAAACTCTTAGAAATTGCTAAAGGCATTAATCCAGACTGTACACTTTTACCAGTAGAATTTGACATTGTAAATGATGACTATGCCGCATTAGTTCCATTTTTAAAAGAACGATTAGGATCTGTTGATATCTTAATTAACAATGCAGGGGCCTTAATTAATAAACCTTTTTTAGAAACCACAGAAATTGATCTGGGTGAAATGTTACAAAGCAATGTGATCGCACACTTCAGGATGATTCAGCATATTTTACCTCTAATGCAAAGCGGAAGCCACATTGTAAACATCGGTAGTATGGGTGGTTTTCAAGGGAGCGTTAAATTCCCAGGACTTTCAGCTTACTCGGCAAGTAAAGCAGCGCTGCACACCTTAACTGAATGTTTGGCCTTCGAATTGGCTGAAACAGGAATCAAAATCAATTGTCTTGCATTAGGATCGGCACAAACGGAAATGCTTGAAGCTGCTTTCCCTGGTTACCAAAGCCCGGTTATGGCCTTCGAAATGGGGAAATATGTTACCGACTTTGCTAAAACCGGACACAAATTCTTTAATGGAAAGATTTTACCTGTTGCTGTTACCACACCATAATATCCATATTATTTAGTAATTTACGTGCTAAATCGAAAAACTAAAAAACCTATGGAAACAAACTCACCTTTTAAAACAGCCGATAGTGGAAAAAATGCAGCAATTGTTAGTTACATTTTCCTTATTGGCTGGCTAGTATCGTACTTTGCGATGTACAAAGACAACAAAACAGCGTTATCAAGTTATCATTTAAGGCAATCTCTGTTACTGCATTTGGGTATTATTGTGATTAATGTGGCCTTAACGATAATTATCATGATTTTACCAACGGCAATTTTAGGATACCTAAGCTATCTGGTGTACATTGTTTACATTATTTTTATCATTTTGGGTGCCGTTAGCGCAAATAATAGTGAGCAGAAAGCATTGCCACTCATTGGAGATAAAGCACAAACCATGTTCCCAAGTATTTAATCGAAAACAAATATTTTAATTATTAGGGCTGTATCCTAAATTGTAATTCCATTCGAATTTGTCACGTTGAGCTTGTCGAAACGCCTTGCGAGACATTTTAAAAGGTCCTTCGACAGGCTCAGGATGACAATTCTATATTTATGATACAGCCTTGTTTTATTTGCACTCATTTTCAACATTTTAATCGACTTTGGATATTTTTTATATCTTTGGTTCCTACATATGAAGAAAATAATAGTCCCGATTGCGTTTTTCATTTTGTCTGCCACGGCAGGAAAATCCCAAACCATCATCCCGGCTCAGTACCAGGAGTTAGTTAAAAAGCTCGTTGCCAGCCTCCCTAAAGAGGATAAACCATCAAACAATTCGTCGGCTAAACAATCTGAAAGTTTAATCGATTTTGCTAAAAGCATGTTAGGTATCCCCTATCGTTATGCAACAAGTAATCCTAAAGTTGGTTTCGATTGCTCTGGCTTTGTGAGTTATGTTTTCAGTAATTTTGGTTTTAAGGTTCCACGTTCTTCGCGGGAGTTTAGCTACGCGGGTAAAGAAACCAGCTTGGAAAACGCAAAAGTAGGCGATGTATTGATTTTTACAGGCAGTAATTCAAGAATAAGAAGAATCGGTCATGTTGGGATTGTTTATTCCATTGATGAAAACGGGATCAAGTTTATCCATGCCTCTTCGGGTAAAGTACATCAGGTAACCATTACAGATTTTGATGGCCATTATAAGGCCCGTTTCATGAAAATTGTAAGTATTATATAACTTACTTTTTATATTTCCACATTCTTGTTTTACCTTCTGCGAGCCATTCCAGTGTGGTATCCAATCGTTTTTGTTTAGTTGCCTCTGTTTTAGCTTCCTCAAGCCACATTACATATTCCTTTTTATTGGATAAGCTAAAATTCTGAAATACGGCTAGGGCCTTAGGATCATCTTTTAATGCTTCAATAAAATATTCGGGAATAATGAGTTCTTTCTGTACTGTAGATTTTGGCTTTGCCGGCAACTTTACATTATCCTCATTTAATTTAATTGCCTGTTGTATGTAAGCAATCAGGATCTCATCTGAAGGTAAATCTTCCAAAGATGTTATTTTCCCTAACAAACCCATCGCTTCAGACCGTTCTTTAAAAATGCCGTACTCATCTTGCATTAACGATCCCTTCCAAAAACCAAATGCACAATGGTGTTTAAAGGACGCCATATGACAAACTGTGCCTTTGAAATCGAAGAATGGCATACTCCACTTCATTTTTTCTTCAATCCGTCCATCGGCTTTATGTACCAGATTCCTTAAATGATCTAAAATGGGGATCGCAAATTCTGCCGAATTAATGATGTACTGATCTACCTGAACGATTGTATGCATAGCCTTAAAAATTACCTTACTAAATTTAAAGTAAAACTACCTTTAAAGCAAGTTCTACCGCTCCGTTATGAAGAAACTTTTTTGCCAGTTCGTGCAGCTCTCTTTCGCGGTTGGTTGTATCACCTATGGTAGCATCGAGCACTTCTTTTACTTCTGGATGGGTACTGATCAGGTCGATTTCTTCGTCGCTCGGTAAATGTTCAACGTTTCCAAGCATTCCAAGGTCATTTCCTGATAATACTTTAGAAAAACGGACCGAATGTGGTAAACGGTCTACACCGATGCCTAATTTAGCGAGGGGTTTAGCCACTTTAAATAAATTGTCGTTTGTAACCCTACAGTACCAATCGCCACCTAATCGGGCTACAAGATCGATTTTATGTTGATCAATCCGACCATTTTCATCTAAAATAGCTTCGTTAATATGAATCACTTTTATTTCAGCCAGCACGAGGTTTCCTGCACCATGATGATCGCCTAATGAAATCACTTCATTTACAACACATTCAAACTGCACCGGTGCTTCTGCTACCCTGGGTGGCAGGACCAGATCAGATTTCAACATGGTAAATCCCGCTTTCTCGAACTCGTTTACGCCTTTAGCGTATTCGGTACTAGCCAAACTCATTTGCTGCACCATATCGTAGTTTACAATATTAATGACGCATTCTTTAACCTGCAATACGTTTTCTAAGCTATGTTTGGTGGTATTATCACGCACTCTTCTTGACGGGGAAAAAATACAGATCGGCGGATTTGTACTAAACATATTAAAGAAACTGAAGGGGCTTAAATTAATATTCCCTTCGGCATCGATAGTTGAGGCAAAGCAGATCGGTCGCGGAGCGATAGCGTATTGCAAATAATTTTGCAGCTCTACGGGGGTTAAATCTTCGGTTTTAAGTGATACCAAAACTTTAAATGATTAAATTTTATAATTATGTTTTTGGAAAACAAATGCAGTGGTTAGTGGGAAACAGCAGTCCCGCTATGCGCTATATTCCCGATGAAAAATCGGGAGATAACGCTACTATCGGGTTTAGTTAAAAGGTTAGCCTAAGTAATTTAAACCTGAATCCCTTTTGATGATATTTTTTCTCTAGGTTTTCGCAACGGTCGTCATGCTGAACTTGTTTTACAAGTAGAAGTAGCATTTTCAATTGTCTTGTAGCTACTACGTGGCCAGCATCTAACCAGATAGATCCTGAACTGAATTCAGGATGACGACCGCCTTAATAATTAATCTAGAATTAAATAAATTATCTCTAAATAAATATCATCAATTTAAAGAACCTTTTTACTTCTTCAAGGCCAAAATCGAAAAATCGGTATCTGCTTTAGTAATCGTATTGGTTAAAGCACCAAGGCCTGTTATTTCCATTTCCACAACATCACCAGGCTGTAGCCACTGTACTTTATAATTTGGATCGTTAAGCAAACCAGTCCCGTTTAATTCCAAGAAACAACCCGTACCTACTGTTCCTGAACCAATTACATCCCCAGGAAGAATATCTACACCGTAAGCACAACGCTCTATAATTTCGGCAAATGTCCAGTCCATATCAGCGGCATTCCCTTTCGAAACTTCGATGCCATTTACCCGGCAGGTCATTTTAAGGTCGTAAGCATTACCAACATGTCCGTCTTTAGGCGCAACTTTATATTGCAATAATTCATCAGGCGTTACCAACCATGGACCAATTACCGTAGAAAAATCTTTTCCTTTTGCAGGGCCCAAATTCAGCAACATCTCCTCCATCTGCAAAGTACGGGCACTCATATCGTTCATTACCATGTAACCGGCAATGTATTCATCAGCCTCAGCAGCTTTAATATTTCTACCTTTTTTACCAATAACAATCGCAACCTCTAATTCGAAATCCAGTTTATCAAAATGATCTGGCATACATTCAATTTCGCCAGTACCCTGAATAGCGTTGTGGTTGGTGAAATAAAAGATCGGATACTCATCGAATTGAGGGATCATATCAACCTTTCTGTTTCTACGTGCCGCAGCAACATGCTGTCTGAAAGCGTATCCATCGCGACAACTGGTAGGATGCGGAACAGGGGCTAAAATCTCGTAAAAAATTTCTTCTTTAGCGGCTAAACTACCATCTTTTATTTGATCGTCTATCCTTTTTGCTCTTTCCATTAACACTTCACCACCTTGCAAAAACGTAGTCATATTATCTGGAAGCAATTTATCGCAACTATTTAAGTTATAAATATGTCCGTTAATAAATATACCAAGATGCTCCCTGTCTTCGGTTTTATAAGATACTAGTTTCATATATGATTTGGTTAAATATGCGGTAAAGCTAAGAAATTAGGCCATTCAAAATAAAACTTAAGCGTTATTATTTTAACACAGTGTATTTCTGAAGGTTTGATTTAATTAAAGGAAAATCTTTTGCCTGAAGTGCTTTATAATGTTTTTTGTTGGAGAGTAAACCACCAATTAACATTCCACCCGATACACCAACAGGCACACCTGCAGCAATAAGCACCACCGACTCGACCAATTTATCACTTTTTGCGGCCAATGCAAAAAATGTTAAACCTCCGGCAATGGCAAGCGGTGCGGCTATCCCTTTACGATGAATGTATAATGCACTGATACTGTCGGCACTTAATTTTATGGTATCCTTCCGGTTTCTGATAATTGTTAAACCATCATCGGCTGCAGCGTAAAAAGAACCTCTTGTGGCTTTTCCACTTCGGTCTATAACCCTAATGGTGTACTTGGCATTTTGTTGCGCAAAAGTGGCATAGCTCAAGGCTAAAAAAAATAAGCATGTAAAAATAAATTTCATCGGGATGATCATATAGTAAGTAATTAAAGGTAATTAAAATTTCAACTTTTAAATAAAATACTTACCTTAGTGCCATTAAAACCATGATCTTAAAAGCATTACATATTAATCTAGTAAACGACGCTATTGCTGCCCGTCGCTATAAGATGCTATCCAAGCTGATCATGGCTCAATATTCTCTGTAATATTTACTCCATCTTCTTTTTTAATTGAAACGCATTACCGTTTTGATTGTTAATTCATTAGGATTTTTTCTTTTCTAACCATAACAACATTTTATTATGCCTATTTATCATAAATTGGGGCAGATTCCAGCTAAACGTCACACGGTTTTTCGTAAACCTGATGGAAATCTCTATGCCGAAGAATTGGTATCAACCGAAGGTTTTTCGAGTTTATATTCATTGGTTTATCATTGTCACCCGCCAACCATTGTTAAACATCTGGGCGAAGCATACAGTGTTGAGCCAAAAATTGCACGCGAAAAACACCTGAAACACACGAGTTTAATCGGTTTCAATATTAAACCTGAAGATGATTTTCTAAAAAGCAGAAAAGCCGTTCTGGTAAATAGCGATTTACACATCGTTTTGGCAGCGCCGAGAAAATCGATGACCGATTATTTCTACAAAAACAGCCAGGCTGACGAGATGATCTTCATACATGAAGGTTCTGGAAAGCTGAAAACAGGATTTGGAGAAATTAAGTTTGCTTATGGCGATTATCTGATCATCCCGAGAGGAACCATTTACCAGATGGAGTTTGATAATGAACAAAACAGGTTGTTCATTGTGGAAAGTTTTAGTCCGTTAAGACCGCCAAAAAGATATTTAAATCAGTTTGGACAGCTAATGGAACACGCACCTTACTGTGAGCGTGATTTAAGATTACCCGAAAACCTGCAAACCTTTGATGAATATGGCGATTTTAAGGTATTAATTAAAAAACAAGGGTTAATTTATCCATATACCTACGGTACACATCCTTTTGATTATGTAGGCTGGGACGGTTATCATTACCCATATGCTTTCTCTATCCACGATTTTGAGCCGATAACAGGCCGTTTACACCAACCACCTCCGGTTCACCAAACTTTCGAAGGACACAATTTTGTAGTTTGTTCTTTTGTTCCCCGCAAATACGATTATCACCCTGATTCTATTCCTGCGCCTTACAACCATAGCAATGTAGATAGCGATGAAGTGCTTTATTATGTAGATGGTGATTTTATGAGCCGCAAAAGTGTGGTTAAAGGGCAGATTACCTTACACCCTGGAGGTATTCCACATGGGCCACACCCGGGTACCGTAGAAAAATCGATCGGAAAAGAAAAAACAGATGAACTGGCGGTAATGATCGATCCTTTTAAACCTTTAATGCTTACACAGGATGCCCTGGATATCGAGGACGAAAATTACCACAAAAGTTGGCAGATTAACATAGAGTAAAGTTAGGATGATTAAGATTTCGGGATTATAGGATTTAAGCTCTTTAAAGTAACATGCACAGTTAACCGATTTAAACAATTAAGCGGTTAACCATTTAAAAATAACAACACATCCGACTTCGGCCTCCCCGACCTCGGACATAATAACAACAACAATGGAAACACAAACATTCGCAGAAAAAATATCAAAAGCACCAGATTTTCTGCCTATTAACGGAACAGATTATATCGAATTTTATGTAGGTAATGCTAAACAAGCGGCTCACTACTACAAAACTGCATTTGGTTTTCAAAGCCTGGCTTATGCCGGACCAGAAACTGGTGTACGTGACCGTTCATCATATGTATTGCAGCAGGGTAAAATCAGATTGATCTTAACCACAGCATTAAAATCAGATCATCCAATAGCAGAGCATGTAAAAAAACATGGCGATGGGGTAAAAGTATTAGCCCTTTGGGTAGACGATGCCTATAGCGCCTTTGAAGAAACCACAAAACGTGGTGCGAAACCCTATTTGGCTCCTCAAACTTTAACTGATGAAAATGGTGAAGTTCGGATGAGCGGTATTTATACTTATGGCGAAACTGTACACATGTTTATTGAGCGTAAAAATTATAATGGAACCTTTATGCCGGGTTACCGTGTATGGGAAAGCGATTATCAACCTGCCGATGCGGGTCTTTTATATATCGATCATTGTGTGGGTAACGTAGGTTGGAACCGCATGAATGAAGCCGTACAATGGTACGAAGATGTAATGGGCTTCGTAAATATCTTATCTTTTGATGATAAGCAGATCAATACTGAATACTCGGCTTTGATGAGTAAAGTAATGAGTAATGGAAATGGCTATTCGAAATTCCCGATTAACGAACCTGCTGAGGGGAAAAAGAAATCGCAAATTGAAGAATACCTGGAATATTATGAGGGTGAAGGCGTTCAGCACATTGCTGTGGCCACTAAAGATATTGTTAAAACAGTTAAAGAACTGAAAGCACGTGGGGTGGAGTTTTTAAGTGCACCACCAGAGGCCTATTACGACATGATGCCGCAACGCGTAGGTAAAATTGATGAAGAAATAGCATTGCTAGAAAGCCTGGGCATTTTGGTCGATTGTGATGAAGAAGGCTATTTACTACAGATTTTCACAAAACCAGTTGAAGACCGCCCTACCCTGTTCTTCGAAATTATTCAGCGTAAAGGTGCACAAAGTTTTGGTGCGGGCAACTTTAAAGCCTTATTTGAATCGTTAGAACGCGAACAGGAATTAAGAGGTAATCTGTAACACTACCTAATTAACAAGGCAATCAGAATATCTGGCTGCCTTGTTAATTTTATTATTTAATGAAGTCCTTCGACAGGCTCAGGATGACAATACTATTTTTGTACTGGCACTCCTTCTATTCTTTTAGAAATTATATTTAAGGATTTGGCAATCTGCATTCTGCGAAGTAGCTGAATTTTGTACTTACGGTTTGGCCATTTTTGATGGCTGCATTCCATTTTGGGCAGTCTTTTATTACCTTTTTCACTATTTCATCCAAGCCAAAACCTAAACCTCTTACTATTTTAACGTCTCTAACATCGCCATCATAATCTATTTTAAAACTAAAGTATACTTTTCCTTCTACTTTGTTTTTTAATGCTTCTTCTGAGTATTTAATGTTTTCAGAGAAATATGCCTGAAGTGCTTTATATCCTCCCGGGAAATTAGGTGGTGTGTCTACTTCTTCAATCTTATACGTAGAATTGTCAGGTACAGTTTGCTTATGAGGGCTACCCATCGACATAATATTCAAACCATTTAACTTAATATAATCAGCTGGAATAATTGGTTTTTCTTGCACCAATGTATTTTGTTTGTTTTCCATTTGAAATACAACATCAATGCAATATTTCCCATTTATGGTTTTGGACAGTCCTGTGTAAGCGGAAATTAAATTTTTAACGTTTTCACTCAGCCCTTCCAAATTTAAAACAGTTTCTACGTTTAGTATTTGGCCGTTTTCCACTTGAAAAAGAAAAGTAGTTGTTCCCTGTAAATTACTAAATAATGCTTTAGAAGGATATGGCACTTTAGCGGCCAAATATTTATAAAGACCTACGAACTGACTTTTTTGCTGTTCTTTTTCCGAATCAGATACATTTTGAGCAAATATTGGTAAAGATGTGATTAACAGGATGGATAGTACACTTAAAGTGAAGAGTTTACGGTAATTCATTGTTATTTTTTTAAAACGTAAATATATCATTTCATTTATTGTCTGTTAAAACTTTTCAAATAATATTATTGACGAATAATTCTTTAAATTTAAATACACACAAATATTTAAACCTTAAAGAATTATGAAAACAAAACTAATGCTGGCCTTATTGCTGGCTGCATCCATTAATGGCTTCACCCAAACAAAAGCCGAAACTGTTAAAAACATCAACCAACTATTAGCAAAAGCTATAGGCGGAACCGATCGTATTTTACGTAAGGGAATAGAAACCACGTTTACAATTACAGCAAATTCATTTTATATTGATGAAGAAATGAATTATGGAGTTTTTACAGTTGGAAAAAGCTTTGCCAGTTCGGATAATGCCAAAGAAGAAACCACCAACAAATCGCAAATAAACGTCTGGAAAGGCTTCAAAGTTAGCTTGGAACAGACCAGCACAAAAATCAAATCAATCTATCCGGTTTTTGACAAAGGCGAAGATGAGCCCGATAACGATAAAAATGGAATTAGATATTATTGTTTAGCTGGTGATGAAGAAAAATTGGTAGCGGCATTAACGCATCTGCAAGGGATCTATTCGAGAAAACAATAAACTTAATAAGCCAAAAGCCAGGAAGATATTGCTGGCTTTTCATTTTTATTTTCGCGACGTAACATAAGCAGGACTATAGCGATAAGGTTTAGTTTTCTTCACTAAAACTTCATAATTGAAGTGCACCTTTGAAATAACAAAACACGAAGCGATTTCAATTTTGTTAAATTCTAAAAACTCATAATTAGTTTTTTAGTTTTCCGGTTACCCTTATCTGATACCTCATGTATTGCAAAATACATGAGGTTTTTTTATGGAAAATTACTCGGTACTTTCTTTAAGCATTTGATAAAGATCTGTTGCACCTCCATCAAATTTAGTCCCGTTTACATAAAATGAAGGCGTTCCGTTTACACCACTTCGTACACCACTATCAAAATCATCTTCTATTTTCCTTTTGATATCTTCAGAGACGCTGTCTTGCTGAAACTGCTCCAGATCTAAACCAATCGTTTCAGCCAATTCGTCGAACAGCTCGCCATCTAAACGGTATTGATTTTCGTAAAGTGCATCGTGCATTTCCCAAAACTTACCTTGTAAACCTGCCGCTTCTGCAGCAATAGCAGCCGGAAAAGCAAACTCATGGGCATTCGCCAAAGGAAAATGACGGAAGATAAATTTGATCTGATGGCCAAATGTTTCTTCAATTTCCTTCATAATCGGGTAGGCATTACCACAATATGGACATTGATAATCGCCAAATTCGACAATGGTTACACTCGCTGAATCATCACCTTGGATGTGATCCTGATTGTTTACCTCAGGTTTTAAAGTACTCATAGCTTATTTCTTATCTAATTCCTCCAATGCGTCTAAAATTCCGTCAGCGCCAGGGTTAACGGCTATTGGCGACAAATAACTCCAGGCAATTTTTCCTTCTTTATCTATAACAAAAAGTGCCCTTTTGCTTTCGCCAAGTTCTTCATCGTATACACCATAAGCTTTTGACACTGCGCCTTTTGGTTCAAAATCGGCCAAAAGTGGAAAATGCAGTTTTCTATTCTCTTCAAAAGCGAGGTGGCACCAAACACTATCAACAGAAACACCAAAAATCTGTGCATCATACTTGTTAAAATATTTTAGCATTTCGTTATAAAGTGCCATTTGGTCGCTGCATACTGGGCTCCAATCGGCAGGATAAAAAGCCAGGATAACATTTTTTCCTTTAAAGTCTTTAAGTTTTATTTTCTGATCGGGAGTAGCATTCAATTCGAAATCTGGTGCTACAGCGCCTTTTTCTAACATATTAAGGAGTTTAAAATTTAAATCATTTAATAAACAACGCTGAATCTGTGTTGTTTGCAACAAATTTTAGCCTAATTTCTGCCTTTTGATTAAGTAAGACTGAAGGACAGGGTAAAATCCATCGTTCATATCGGCATCAATTAAGTCGATTTTATATTGGGCGCATTTTAGCACAATCTGCTGTCGATACGAGGAAACTGCCGCTGTATAATTTTCCTTTACCTGATTGGTATGTACTTTAATCGTTTCGCCGGTTTCCATATCGATAAACTGGTATGGGCGGTTTTCAAAATTGAAATCAACTTCTTTTGATTTATCTACCACGTTAAAAACCACCACTTCATGTTTGTTGAATTTTAAATGCTGCAAAGCATCAAAAAACTCGTCCGTTTTATCTGTGCTGGTTTGTGTATTAAAAAGATCGCTAAAAACAATTACCAATGAACGTTTATGAATCAATTCGGCCACCTGGTGTAAAGCTTCGCTTAAATTAGTCTGTGCATTTACCTTGGGTTTATGTAACAGCTCTTCCAATTGTGTAAACAGATATTTCTGATGTACTGTAGTCGACTTTGCTGGCGAATTCAACAGTATTTCATCTGTAAATAAGCTTAATCCGAAAGCATCACGCTGTTTCTTCAACAGGTACATCAAAGATGCAGCAGCCTGTATCGAGAAGATCAGTTTGTTATTTTTAGGTTCAGGAAAGTACATTGATGAGGACACATCAATCACAAACTGGCAGCGCAAATTGGTTTCTTCTTCGAAACGTTTACTGTAAAGTTTATCAGTTTTGGCATATAATTTCCAGTCGATATTTTTAACATTATCGCCATTATTATACTGGCGGTGCTCTGCAAATTCAACCGAAAAGCCATGGAACGGACTTTTATGCAGTCCGGTAATAAAACCTTCTACCACTTGTTGTGCAAGCAATTCTAAATTACCATAGCTTGTTTCGTTTTCGTAGTTTACAACCCGCATATGGTAAAGCTAATAAAAGATTTATTAAAAAAAATTAAAAAAGTCCCCAAGACTTTCGAAGTTTCAAAGGTCCAAGCACTGGCTAACTACAAACTGTGAATTGCAAACTGCAAATTGATATGGGCGTTCCCCAAGCTACGCAAGGGGCGGGCTTTGCAGGGCTGCGCTATGCTCCGGTACCGACGAAGGATCGGTACTAACCCTTACAATCCCTAACGCAAAACCTCCGCCTTAAAGACCTGGCAAACCTGAGCAATTTGATGGTCCGACTATGCTACTATCCTTTGATAAATAAACCCGATTGCAGTGGTAGCTGCCGGCTTCACGCCGGCACTACAAACGGAAAGCAGGGCCGAAACCCCCAATGAAAAACTGATCCCTCATTTCCAAAAACAAATAAAATGATTTAAAACAAAAAATCCCGGACTCAATAAATGAATCCGGGATCTATATTTTATAATTACTTAACTTACTTCTTAGCAATTCTAAACAAATGACCATTATCGGTTACAGAATAAAGCGCCCCGTCTTTTCCTTCTACCATATCACGGAAACGTTCGCCTTTACCTTCCAGTAATCGCTCTTCACCAACAATTTTATCATTTTTTATTACCAATCTGATAATATGCGAACCACCCAAGCCACCTACAAACAAATTTCCTTTCCATTCGGCGATACTATTGCTGTTATAAAACGCAATACAGCCAGGAGAAATACTTGGGTTCCAATAATAAATAGGTTGCTCCATACCATCTTTCTGTTGAATACCATCACCTACTTTTTTACCACTGTATTCTGTTCCGTAGGTAATAATTGGCCAGCCATAATTTTTGCCTGGTTTAATAATATTTACCTCATCGCCACCTTTAGGGCCAAATTCGGCTTCCCATAAATCACCGGTTAAAGGATTAATGGCTAAACCATCTGGATTCCGCAATCCATAGGCATAAATTTCTGGTTTTGCATCTGCTTTGCCAGCAAAGGGTCCGTTCGCCACAGCTTTACCATTGGTGGTAAGGTGTAAGATTTTACCCAAAGAAGAATTTAAATATTGTGCCTGAATTCTGATATCGTTACCAGAACGTTCGCCAGTACTTACAAATAAATTACCATTCTTATCGAACACAATTCTCGAACCGTATTGAAGTTTACCGCCGTAAGCCGGTGTAGCGCGGTAAATAATGGTTTGGTTTTCTATTGTAGTTTCATTAGCTGCTAATTTACCTTTGGCAATGGCTAATAAAACACCTTTATCCTGTGGCTCTGAATAAGCCCAATAAATCATTCTGTTTTTAGCAAAGTTTGGATCTAAAGTTACATCCAATAAACCGCCCTGGCCAGATGGATCTACCTTGGGTAAACCGGTTATCTTTTTGCTTAATTTCCCATCAGGAGTAAGGATCACCATTGTACCCTGTTTTTGTGTAATTAAAAAACCACCGTTTGGAAGAACTGAAATGGCCCAAGGATTTTCTAACTTTTCATTAATAATCGTAATATCCAGAGGCGTTTTGGTTTTTACTCCTCCAATTCGGGTCTGCCCGGCAAATGCTGGCTTATAATCTGCTGATGGTTCGTTGGTTTCAACAGGGTTTTGCGCCAATACACATGCAATATTTGCACAGTTTAGGGCTAAACCTGCCAATAAAATACCTAAAGTTTTATTGTTAAATAGGTTAATAGACATGATTGTTAGTTTTTTATTAAAGAAACAAAAATAAGTTTGCAATAAAAAACCCAAATCCATCAAATGAACTTGGGTTTTAAATATGTTACAAGCCTTTAGGCTTTGGTTTTTCTGCTTTAAGCTTAAACTAGGCTAATTGCTTGTTTAATTTTTCTGCTAATACTGATTTTGGAACAGCACCAACTTGTTTGTCAACAACCTGACCATCTTTAAAGTATAATAAAGCCGGGATGTTACGGATACCAAACTGCATTGAAATTTGAGGGTTGTTATCAACGTTTACTTTTCCAACTACCGCTTTTCCATCATATTCTTTAGCGATTTCTTCTACTACTGGACCAACCATGCGACAAGGGCCACACCATTCTGCCCAAAAATCTACTAATACGGGTTTATCTGATTTTAATACAAGCTCCTCGAAGTTTGCATCTGTGATTTCTAATGCCATAATTATTTTTTTTATGTTCAAATATATGTATTCAATTGTAATGCCAACCCATCTGTAGTGTCAATTTGACATTATTTTGAGGTAGAGGGCTTAAAGGTGAAAGGTATAAGGTTTAGGCGCTTTAACCTTCCACCTTAAACCTTAGGCCTTATACCTTAGTTTAACTTGTAATTTACAACATTAAGCCCGAGTAATTGTTCTAAAAACTTATTGTTTGGGTTTATTTTAAGATTTTTGGATGGCATATCCAACATAATCTCCTTTTCCCGATCAAAAATAGCGAAGTTAAGTTGGCAGTTTTGTTGCTCGGAGTTTGCCTTATTGTCTGCTAATATGGCTTCAATCTCGCGCATCAGCTGGTCGTTAACCCGCTCAATCGGCACCTGGATAGTTAAACTTTTAGCTAATTTATCTCTCAATTCAGACATTAAGTTAATTGCGGTGATTTTAAACTCCCAATCTCCAGCTTTACCGAAACGTTCACCAACCCTGCCTCTAATCTGCAAGAAATATCCTTCAGTTAAAAACGATTTAAATTTTAAAAAATCTTCTCCGAACAAGGCCATTTCACTTGCATCATCATAATCTTCAAAAACAAAAGTACCAAATGGCTTACCCGTTTTGGTAATCCGTTGTGATGCGGTTACCACAAGTCCGCCTACGCAGAGCTCACGGTTTTTGAGCTTTTCGAATTCGGCCAAAACCTCTTCATTATTGTCGCCCATACGCACCTTGTTGATGATGCTCAGCTGTTTAACGCCATGGGTACAGAATTTATCGAGTTCGAGTTTATAATTATCTAAAGGGTGGCCAGAAAGGAAAATTCCAATAGCATCTTTCTCGTACTTTAACCTGTCCATTAATGCCCATTCTGGCGAAACCGGCAAACTTGGTTCTAAAATAAGATCAGCTTTAGAGCCACCGAATAAGGAAGCTTGTGACGTACTTTCATTGTTCTGAAAATCGTTGGCATATTTGATAATCTTTTCAATGCCATTCATTTTATCGTTCGGGCCGATATAAAAATACTGCGCCCTGTGCCCACCAAATGCATCGAAAGCACCGCTGTACACAAAACTCTCGTAAGCTTTTTTATTTACAATGCGGGTGTTAGAACGCTTGGCAAAATCGTACACATTACCATAAGGTCCATTTGCCAATCTTTCTTCAATAATACTTTCTACTGCCTTTTCACCTACACCTTTTACTGCCGACATACCGAAGCGGACTTCGCCTTTGGCATTTACCGAGAATTTGAGGTCGGATTCGTTCACATCGGGGCCTAATACCGTAACACTCATCTGGCGACATTCTTCCATAAAGAAAGCTACCTGTTTAATATCACTCATGTTGTTAGACAGTACCGCAGCCATATATTCGGCAGGGTAATGTGCTTTTAAGTATGCGGTTTGATAGGCAATCCATGCATAACAGGTAGAGTGCGATTTGTTGAAAGCATAGGATGCAAATGCTTCCCAATCTTTCCATATTTTCTCTAAAGTTGTGGCATCATGGCCTTTCTCGGCCGCTTGTTTCACAAACTTTGGTTTCATTTTATCCAGAACGTCTTTCTGTTTCTTACCCATCGCCTTACGCAGCACGTCGGCCTCACCTTTGGTAAATCCGGCCAGTTTCTGCGATAAGAGCATTACCTGCTCCTGATAAACGGTAATTCCATAGGTTTCTTTCAAATACTCTTCGCAGGCATCTAAATCGTACTTAATTTCTTCTTCGCCATTTTTACGGCGAACGAAACTTGGAATATACTCCATCGGGCCTGGGCGATATAGTGCGTTCATCGCAATTAAATCGTCGAAAACCGTTGGTTTAAGCTCCTTCATGTATTTCTGCATGCCCGGACTCTCGTACTGGAAAATCCCGATGGTTTCACCACGCTGGAAAAGCTCATAGGTTAATACATCATCAATTGGAAAATTATCCGGATCAAGATCGATACCAAACCGTTTTTTAACCAGTTTTACGGTATCCTTTATCAGGGTAAGGGTTTTTAAACCCAAAAAGTCCATCTTTAATAAACCCGCACTTTCTACAACCGAGTTATCAAATTGGGTAACATATAAATCAGAATCTTTTGCAGTAGAAACGGGAACGAAATTGGTAATATCGCTTGGCGTAATAATAACCCCGCAGGCATGAATACCAGTGTTCCGTAAAGAGCCTTCTAAAATCTGTGCCTGTTGTATGGTTTCGGCACTCAAATCTTTTAATGCGCCAAGGTTTTTCAATTCAACAACGCGTTCATATTCATCAGGGCGCAAAGCTTCTTTCAGTGTTTTCTCATCCAGCGTGAAGATTTTTGCGAGCTTCATATTCGGGATCAGCTTGGCAATCTTATCTGCTTCAAAAAGTGGCAGATCCAATACTCTCGCTGTATCACGGATAGAAGATTTGGCGGCCATGGTTCCATAAGTGATAATCTGCGCAACCTGGCTGGAACCGTATTTGCCAATTACATATTCCATTACACGGCCACGGCCCTCATCGTCAAAATCGATATCAATATCGGGCATGGATACACGATCGGGATTTAAGAAACGCTCAAAAAGGAGATCATACTTAATGGGATCGATATTCGTGATCCATAAACAATAAGCCACCACCGATCCGGCAGCAGAACCACGGCCAGGGCCTACCGAAACATCCCTGCGGCGGGCTTCGGCAATAAAATCCTGTACAATTAGGAAATAACCAGGATAACCGGTTTTTTCAATGGTCTGTAATTCGAAATCTAAACGTTCGATAACCTCAGGGGTTAACACGCCATAGCGTTTTTTAGCTCCTTCGTAAGTAAGGTGACGCAAAAATTTATTTTCCCCACGTTTTCCTCCATCGGCCTCGTCTTCCGCCACTAAAAATTCTTCTGGAATATCGAATTTAGGTAAGAGTACTTCACGGGCAAGTTTATAAATTTCGATCTTATCTACAATTTCTTTAATATTTACAATCGCCTCCGGCAAATCGGCAAAAAGCGATTTCATTTCATCACCAGATTTGAAATAATATTCTTGATTGGGCAAGCCATAACGGTAACCGCGACCACGGCCAATTGGCGTTGCCTGTTTTTCACCATCTTTTACACACAGCAAGATATCGTGCGCATTTGCATCCTTCTTGTTAATGTAATAGGTATTATTGGTGGCTATCAATTTAACAGTATGCTTTCTTGCCAGTGCAATTAACGATTCGTTTACACGGTCTTCATCTTCTTGGTTGTGACGCATTACTTCCACATAGAAATCATCGCCAAACATGTTCTTCCACCAGATCAACGCTTCTTCAGCCTGGGTTTCGCCCATGTTTAAAATTTTGTTCGAGATCTCTCCGGATAGGTTACCCGATAAAACAATAATATCATCTTTATACTGTTCAATTACCTCCCTATCGATACGGGGCACGTAATAAAAACCCTTGGTATAAGCGATAGAAGACATTTTAGCTAAATTGTGATAGCCTTTTTTATTCTTCGCCAACAGCACCATCTGGTAACCATTATCTTTTGCGGTCCGGTCTAAGTGATTATTACAAACAAAAAATTCTACCCCAACAATCGGTGTCATTACCACTTCCGTAGGGCGCTCGCCTGCCTCAATTGCAGCAGCATTTTTTGCTTCGGCCGCTTTGTTATGATTTAAAACATGATTCACAAAATGGAAAGCCCCCATCATGTTCGCATGATCGGTCATGGCTACTGCAGGCATTTTTTGTGCTGCTGCAGCTTTTACCAGATCGGGAATACTGATGGTACTTTGTAATACAGAAAACTGGGTGTGGTTGTGTAAATGTACAAAGGTTGCTGCAGCAAGTTCCTGTTTGTTTCCAGCAAGTTCCTGTTTCGAAATCCCTCCACCCTCAGCTTTTTGTAAACGCTTGCGGATTTCATCAGACGCAGCCTTTAAATTGATGTGTTTTAAACCAACTCCTTCAATCGTAGCCGGGTTTATCTCTCTAAAACGAGGAAAATATTCTACATCAACCTGTAGTTCTTCTTTTTTAAAAACCTCTCTTTTTACCAATTCCAAGAAACAACGTGTAGTTGCTTCCACATCGGCAGTTGCGTTGTGGGCTTCGTAAAAAGGAACACCAAACAAATAAGAATGTAACTCGGTTAAGGTTGGCAGTTTAAACCTTCCGCCCCTACCTCCAGGCAATTGTAAAAGCTGGGCGGTAACTTCGGTACAGGTATCCAACACAGGCATCTCGGCCAAACGGTTAGCTACACCAAACCGGTGAAACTCACAGCCCATAATGTTTACGTCGAAACCAACATTCTGGCCTACAATAAACTTGGCTTTATCTAAAACTTCGTTAAACTTGGCCAGCATTTCGTCGAAACCAATACCTTGTTCGGCAGCGAGTTCGGTAGAAATACCATGGATCCGTTCTGCATCGTACGGAATATTAAATCCCTCTGGTTTAACCAGATAATCCTGATGTTCAACCAATCTCCCCATCTCATCGTGCAGTTGCCATGCAATCTGTATACAACGCGGCCAATTATCCGTATCGGTAATGGGTGCATTATAATTACGTGGCAAACCAGTGGTTTCAGTATCAAAAATTAAGTACATATTGTGCGGCAAAGAATTAACCGTTTTAGAATAATAACGGTTCTTCAAAAATAAGAATTTTGACAGGTGGTTTTGTCAGATTTTATCAACAAAAATATCTCGATCAAACCTCTCAGCATTTAAAAACCTGACAAGTTTTTTTAAAGTGTTAATTCCGAACTCATTATCATTTTGTTCTTTTTTAACCTTTTTATTTTTTTTAAATGAGTGCTTCGGTTTTTCATCGGACTTTCAGTCCCGCTTTCCGTTTGTAGTGCCGGCCTGAAGCCGGCAGCTACCACTGCAATCGGGTTTATTTACCAAAGATCATAGCAGAATGGCTGCCACCTAAACCCGACCAAAACGAGATGCCGATTTTTTTCATCGGCAGAAGCGGGGGCGGGATTGAATTAACATAAATGCTGCTGCAATTGCTTTCCAAACTAAAACATATTGGTTGATCGATTGTAAATAAAGTACTTTTGAGGATATTGTATCATAAAGACAATTTAGCCGCATGCTATCATGTTGTCCAAAGGACTCCTACGGAGAGCCTGTCGAAACACCTTAAAGAATATTCAATAAGCCCTTCGACAGGCTCAGGATGACAAATCTATATTTATGATACAACCTCTTAAAATAACGGCAAAAAATCATCGCATCGCCTTAAGCTGAAAACCGCCAATTGAAAACTGCTAAAAATGTTCCTAACTTACCAATTCAATCACATCATATCTTTTCTACCTGTACATTTCTATAATATGCACCAATAAATCTGCCTCCATTTTGGATTCGCAGACCATAATAAACAGGCATTTCTCATCAGGATGACCTACAGCTACATAACTATAATCATCGCATTGGCCAGTTCGATAATCCAATTGCTTTAATGCTTCTGCTTTGGAACATATTAAGTAAACCATCATCAAATTATAAAGTTTTGAAAAGGATTTTTAAACCTTATATTTATTTCTACCTTCGATTAATATTTAACGATACGCAAACCATTAAAATAAAATATATGAAAGTAACGGTTGTTGGCGCAGGCGCAGTTGGTGCCACTTGTGCAGATAATATTGCCCGCAAAGAATTAGCGAACGAACTTGTCCTGTTAGATATTAAAGAGGGTTTTGCCGAAGGCAAAGCGATCGACATGATGCAAACCGCAACCCTTTTGGGTTTCGACACTAAAATTACCGGCGTAACCGGCGATTACAGTAAAACTGCTGGTTCTGATGTGGTGGTAATTACCTCAGGCTTGCCCCGCAAACCAGGGATGACACGAGAAGAACTGATCGGCATTAATGCTGGTATTGTTAAAGGTGTTGCCGAAAATATTTTAAAATACTCTCCAGAAGCCATCTTCATCGTGATCAGTAACCCAATGGATACGATGACTTATTTAGCCTTAAAATCGTTAGGCCTACCTAAAAACCGCATTATCGGCATGGGTGGAACGTTAGATAGCTCCCGTTTTAAATTTTATTTATCGCAAGCTTTAAATTGCAACCCTAACGATTTACAGGGCTTTGTAATTGGCGGCCACGGTGATACTACCATGATTCCTTTAACTCGCCTAGCTACATACCAAAGTTTACCGGTTAGTAATTTATTGGACAAAGCCACCCTTGATAAAGTTGCAGCCGACACCATGGTTGGTGGCGCTACTTTAACAGGCTTAATCGGCACTTCGGCCTGGTATGCACCAGGTGCTGCAGGTGCTGCATTGGTTGAAGCGATTTTACGTGATGAGAAAAAACTGTTTACCTGCTGCGTTTCTCTTGAAGGAGAATACGGACAGGAAGATATATGTTTAGGTGTGCCCGTAATTATTGGTCGTAATGGCTGGGAAAAAATCATCGATTTTAAATTAACCGAAGATGAGCAGGCGGCATTTAACAAAAGTGCCGATGCCGTAAGGAACATGAATAATGTACTGGCAGAAATGAAGTTGGTTTAATACCATTCTGAAGATAAATCTTTAACGAAAGTATTAAATTACTAAATGGGTTTCCTCGGTGCGTCATTCCCAACTCGATTGGGAATCTTAATGCAATAGGCTTTAAGATTCCCGCCTGCGCGAGAATGACGACCGTTCTTTTACTTCCGTGTATTTCGTACTCCACTACCTGAATAGCTAGCCGGTCGTGGCATTTTTTACACTTAAATAATTGTCACCCTGAGCGTAGTCGAAGGGCAGTAGACATAAATAAACAATGAAATCAATTTCAATCCCGCTAAAACTGATAAATTTACAAGACGACGGTTTTCATCTTTTGGTGGAAGTTGTTGTTTTTAAGGAAAAACATTTTGCTGTTTTAGATACCGGTGCCTCGCGAAGTGTGTTCGATAAATCGTTGATTGAGCAGCACCTCTCAGAACCCCTTCAGGTATCAGAAGAAATTAATGCAGCCACCCTTTTTACCACCACCACAACTATCCAGGCTACAATTCCTGAGCTAAAAATCGGATCGTTAAAGATCAAAAACTACGAAACCGTGGCTTTCGACCTGCAATCGGTTAGCGAAACCTACCAACAGTTTGGTCACCCACCTATTATGAGTATTATTGGCGGAGATATATTAATGGAATATAAGGCCGTTATTGATTACAAAAAGATGATCCTTAGGCTTTATAAATAAATGTAATTTTACTTTATGACGTTAATCATTTTTATTAAACTATTTTAAATGATATTTGAACCTGATGAAAAAGTTAATCACAATCTTTTGTGTCATTTTCTGGGCAGGTTTAATCGGTGGAATTAGTTTTTTAGAAGCTCCATTAAAATTCCAGGCCCCAGGAATTACAATTCCACTAGGCTTAGGTATAGGCCAATTGGTTTTTCAGGCCCTCAATAAAATAGAGATCGTATTGCTGATTATTATTTTAGCCTGCTCCCTACCCGCACCTTTAAAAAACTTTCACAGTATTTTACTTTTCTCTGTTACCATTCTTTTAATGGCAGATACTTTTTGGCTATTACCAATACTTGATGAGAGGGCAAAACTGGTTTTGGCAGGCAACGCACCAGCTAAAAGTTATCATCATATTGTGTACATTATTGCCGACATCATCAAATTCCTATCGTTAATTGTTCTGGGTTTTGTAAGTTTAAAATCACTTCACCATGAAAAAAGATATTCATAATAGAGAAGGTATTATCCTTTTAGTGGATACGTTTTATAAAAATGTTGCGCTTAACAAACAGATAGGTCCAATATTTACCGATGTTGCAAAAGTAGACTGGTCGCACCATTTGCCAAAAATGTACGATTTCTGGGAAAGCATACTTTTCGGAAAAGCAATTTACAAAGGCAACCCCATGCTTACCCATTTTGCTTTGAATGAACAAGCACCCCTGCAAACTGAAGCATTTGAAACCTGGAAAAACCTCTTTTTCCAAACCGTCGACGATCTTTTTGTAGGAGAAAATGCAGATCTGATTAAACAAAAAGCACAATCTATTGCCGATTTAATGCATTTTAAAATAAATTCGCCTCAATCGAAGATCAAAATTGTTTAGTGAATTTTACTTTGATTTAAGCTGGTTTCTTTATAAATTTAGTTAACCAAACTAAATCAAATTATGAAATTCCTCAAAATCTTACTTGGCATTATCGTCGTATTGGCAATAATCATTATTGGAGGTAGTTTTTTTTTACCAAAAAGCTACTCTGTTAATCGGACAATAACAATTAATGCTCCAGATAGTGTAATCTATAAAAACATTGCCGATTATAATGAATTTTATAAATGGAACGCGTGGTCTAAAATGGACCCACAAGCTAAAGTAACCATTACAGGAAATATCGCTCAACCTGGCCACCTGTACCAATGGAATGGAGAAAAAAGTGGTAATGGACAAATGAAAATCAATACGGTTGAAATCAATAAAATGGTTGATATGGAATTGAAATTCATCAAACCTATGGAAAGTGTTGCCGATACCCGTTTCGATATTGAAAAAGAAACTAATGGAAATAAAGTAACCTGGACCATGAGTGGTGAAAGCAAAGGAATAATAAATAAATGGTTTTGTTTGTTTATGGACAATATGATTGGCAAAGATTTCGAAGACGGATTAAAGTCTTTAAAGGAAAAATCGGAGAAAGGAAATTAAAGCGTTGTGTCATCCTGAGCGGAGTCGAAGGATTTGCCATGGAGACACAGAAAGCACGGAATGTTATCATTCTGGGCGCAGTGAAGAACCCGACAGCTATGCGAAGCAAATCTTTTAAAGATAGAAGTCCAAAGCCTAAAGCGCAAGAAAAACCTTCGCGGACTCTGTGGCTTTCCTCCATTCGCCCTGTGGTTAAAACATAACTGGCCTCTCATTTGAGAGGCTTTTTTATGATTCAATTTCCGATAATTCAAACAATTGTGTCGGCTCTGCGTTAAAAAAGCATTAAAAATCAGCTAACCGGTCATTAATATTTTGTAATTCCCTATTTTTTAGATTACTTGCCAGCAAAATGAATTTATTACTTGTAGAAGATGAACCGAGCGTTGTATCTGTAATTTCGAGAGGTTTAACCGATGAGGGATTTACCGTGAGTATAGCTCCTGATGGTTTAATCGGGAAACAGATGGCTATAGAAAATCAGTTTGATCTGATTATTCTCGATATTATGCTACCTGGAGTAAATGGTTTGGAACTCTGTAAAATCATTAAAGAACAAAAACCAAATACGCCCATTATTATGCTTACGGCTTTGGGTACTACAGAAAATGTAGTAAACGGACTGGATAATGGTGCAGATGATTATTTAATAAAGCCATTTAAATTTGCTGAACTTTTTGCCAGGATCAGAATGCTATTGAGGCGATATCATGGTGTGGTTTCGCAAGATCAGATTATTACCATAGCAGACCTCCAGATTAATTTAAGTGCAAAAACGGTAAAACGAAACCAACAGGAAATTATACTTACGGCAACAGAATATCGCCTGATCGAGTATATGGCCAAAAACAAATCAAAAATTTTATCGCGGATAGACATTTTAGAAAACGTTTGGGACATCGACTTTAACCTTGGCACCAATGTGGTTGATGTTTATGTTAATTATCTTCGCAAAAAAATAGATAAAAATTCCGATCAGAAACTCATTCACACTGTGGTAGGCTTGGGTTACATATTAAAAGAAAAATAAATGGAGATAGCCAAGAAAATCACTTTACTTTTCGCCATTTTATCGGCAATTATTATCTCCTTATTAAGTGGTTTTGTTTGGTATTTTTCTAACGACTTCGCCTTTGAAGATTTTTATAAACGTTTAGAGGCCAGGGTTAATATTGCTGCCCAGATTAAATTGTACGAAGACGAAAACAATAAGGTTTACGCTAAAATGCGTAACCAATACCTTGAGCGCCTGCCTTCAGAAAAAGAGTATATCATTGAAGCTGGAAAACCAACCAATAAATTGGACCGAGAGCTACCAGCTAGTTTTTATAACCGCATAAATGCCGGATATGTAGCACGCTATCGTGTTGAGAATCACTTTTACGCTGGAAAAATCTTTAAAAATCCACATAAAGGATATATAGTGATTGTTTCTGCAAATGATCCTTTCGGCTTTCGGGAGCTAAAAGACCTGCAAAGAATCCTGATTATTGGCTTTTTTCTTTCTGTTGTTTTATCTTTTGTAGTTGGCTGGAAATTTTCTAATTACATGTTAATGCCCTTAAGAAATATAATTAAGAGCGTAAAAAAGATAAAAGCAGAAAATTTGCACTTAAGACTGGATGTAAAAGAAGGCAACGATGAAATGTCGCAGTTGGCCCAAACCTTTAACAATATGCTTAACCGTTTAGAAACGGCTTTCGAAACACAAAATAACTTTATCAGCAATGCTTCGCATGAATTAAGAACACCTTTAACTATTATTAGTGGCGAGGTTGAACTAGCGATGAAAACCGTTGAAGATAACCCTAAACAACACAAAGCTTTATCTAAAATTAAAGACGAGGCAGAAAGATTAGAGCATATCTTAACCAGTTTACTGGGTCTGGCACAATCTGGATTTAATGGAAAAAACCAACCCTGGGAAGAGGTACGGATGGACGAATTGTTATGGGAAATTAAAGAATCAGTTAACCAGGTACATCCCAACAGTAAAATAGAAATCGACTTTACCAAACTCCCTGATGATGAAGAATTACTAACCCTGCGGGTAAACAAAAACCTGATTAAGCTTGCCATCAGCAATATTGTAAACAATGCCTGTAAATACTCAAATGAGAATCTGGTAAGCATTAGTATCGAAAGCAATGCTAATATGCTCTCAATTGCTGTAACAGATAGGGGAATCGGAATACCGCAAACAGATATACAGCATATATTCGAACCCTTTTATCGTGCATCTAATACCAATGATTTTAAGGGATATGGCGTTGGCTTACCGCTTTCATTGAATATTATCCGTTTACACCGAGGTAGTATTGCTATTAAATCGCAGGAAGGGGTTGGTACTGAGATTAAGGTTTTATTGCCGACGAAAAGTTAGTTCGTTTTAATGGTTAATTGTTTAAATCGTTAAAACTGGTTAACTGTTACTAGTCTAATGGTACAATTAACCGATTAACCAGTTTATACAGTTAACCAAACTTACAGCCACTCCAAAAGGGAGTACACTCTAATCTCATTCTAATCTTACTCTTATTTCGCTATAATAACATCACGCTAAACTTGTATAAATAATTTTTCAATTCATTTAAACAAGATATAGCAATGAAAACAGTATTAGTACCAACCGACTTTAAATTAGAAAGCATTAAAATTATTGATGCACTTATTCAACATCAAAAAAATGAAACCTTAAACATCATTTTTGTACATGCCTTTAAATTATCGGATTCTATAACCGATATGTTAATGTTGAGTCGCCGCAGCCGCGATTACGAAAATGTTAGCGACGAATTTTATCAGCAGATAAATCAGGCCAAGGCAAAATACCCTAGTCAGATCAATGCCATTGGAATCGAATATTTTTACGGAAGTACAGTAGCCGCTTTCAAAAACTTTATCGAAGCTTTTGATGTAGAGCGCATTGCCTACTTGAAAGAATACAATTTTACGCCGATCAACAAGTATAGCATCGACCCTAAAATATTAACAGAACGTGCAGGCTGCGAAGTAATTCAATTAAATACATTAACTGTTCATGCCAGTGAAAATTTAATTGACACAAAAATATACGAAACACAGTTGCAAGAAGCAAACGCTTAATTATCACATTTTAAACTTTATACTATGCTGTTACGAAATAATATTCCGCTCACTTATATATTCGGAAAGATCAAAAAAGAACTCCTGTTTGTTATTGGCTACTCTATAGGTATTGTGGTATTGTATGAAAACTTTCATGTTACACGCATTTCCATTCCTGTAGCTGTACCAGCGCTGCTGGGAACAATCATTTCACTTCTATTGGCGTTCCGGTCTAACCAGGCTTACGATAGATGGTGGGAAGCCAGAATTCTTTGGGGTGCTATTGTTAACGATTCTAGAACCCTGTCGCGCCAGATATTATCTTTTGTAGAAAATCCTTATGGTTTAGATGAGGTTGAGGCATTTAAAGAACGTTTTATAAAAAGGCAGATTGCCTGGTGTTATGCCTTAAGTCAATCGCTAAGAGGTTTTAACCCACGCAAAGGTTTGGAAGAATACCTGTGTGCAGAGGAAATCGCTTTTATTAAAAAACGTAAAAATGTAACTACAACAATATTGGAGTTACACGCCATGGACTTAAAAAAGGCATTGCAAGAAGGCTGGATCAATAAATATCAGCAAATAGAAATCGATAAAACCATTACAGCTTTATGCAACCACATGGGCGGATCGGAAAGAATAAAAAACACCGTTTTTCCGGTTACTTATAGCAAATATATTAACATGTCTATCCATCTATTCATCGTGTTACTGCCTTTTGGCTTAATTGAATACTTTGGTTACATGGAAGTTCCATTAGTGGTTGCCATAGCTGCCTTCTTCCTATTAGTAGAAAAAATGGCGGTGCATCTTCAGGATCCTTTTGAAAATAAACCTACAGATACCCCGACAACAACAATTTGCCGAACTATCGAAAGAGATTTGTGCCAAATGCTGGATGACAATAAAATATACGAGGACAAACCTCAAACCGAACTGGCACCTGTAGGGTCATATTACATTCTGTAATAATCATTGCCATAAAATAATCTCATCCATTGAGATGGTTAGTTAATCAAAATGTACTTGTACTGGATAGCACAGTCATTTTGAAAGGTTTATAGTAATACAAAGCCATTCGTAAACAGAATGGCTTTGTTTTTATATTGCTAAATTAATTTACGACTACAGTGTGTGTTCCATCTGGATTAACAATTATTGATGTGCTTCCATTATTAATTACAGTAGAATGTGTTGCGTTAGGATTTACAATAACAGATGTACTCCCATTATTGATCACAGTAGAATGTGAACCGTTTGGATTAACAATAGTAGATGTGTTGCCGTTTTTGATCACCGTTGAGTGCGTGCCATCCGGATTAACTATTGTTGCCATATTCCCGTTATTTACCACAGTTGAATGAGTTCCATTGGCATTAACAATGGTAGAAATATGTCCGGGGCTACTAAAAGCTGAATGTGTAACATAGGGATGCATTGCTATTGAGGTCTTATAATCCATTGAAGATTTTAGCTTAGGGATAACCTTCAATTTCAACAATTGAGTCGCTGGACGCGTCTTTTGACTTTTACGCTGTGATTGCGCACTAACTATTATCGAGCCCGATAATAGCAGTAAAATAATTCCTGCTTTTTTCATTTTGATTTTATTTGTGTGTAAATAAATTTACAAAATAAAACGCGACACATTCATAATATAGCAATAAATTAATAGCCTATTTTCGGGCGAAGTCAGATGTTTCCATCTGACTTATGACAATTAAATTTATCCAAACTAGAAAAATTCAATATAGTGTAAGGTGGTAACATCTTACACCACGATCCAACAAAAAACCCTCTCCAAGTTTAATCTTGAAAAGGGTTCATTTATTTTGATATCAGCTTTTTCTTTGAGCGTTCAGCTCAATTAAGCATCAATTTTCGCATATTTTGCATTACGCTCAATAAACTCTCTACGTGGAGCAACTTCATCGCCCATTAACATAGAGAAAGTGTGATCGCATTCTGCAGCACTTTCAATAGTAGCCTGTAATAAAGTACGTGTAGCTGGGTTTAAAGTAGTATCCCAAAGTTGTTCTGCGTTCATCTCACCCAAACCTTTGTAACGTTGAATGTGTACGCTGTCTTCTTTACCATTACCTTTAATACGTTGTACAGCTGCATCGCGTTGTACATCATTCCAGCAATATTCGAAATCTTTACCTTTTTTAACCTGGTAAAGCGGTGGCGATGCAATGTAAACATAACCTGCTTCGATTAATGCCCTCATATAACGGTAGAAGAATGTTAAAATCAAAGTGGTAATGTGAGAACCATCAATATCCGCATCCGTCATAATTACGATTTTGTGGTAACGTAATTTAGTTAGGTTTAATGCTTTATCATCTTCTGGCGTACCAATACTCACACCGATAGCGGTAAACATGTTTTTGATCTCATCATTCTCATAGATTTTGTGCTCCATCGCTTTTTCTACGTTCAAGATTTTACCTTTTAGTGGTAAAATAGCCTGAATATTTCGATCACGACCTTGTTTAGCGGTACCACCCGCCGAGTCACCCTCTACCAAATAAATTTCACATTTTTCAGGATCACTGTCTGAGCAATCGGCCAATTTCCCAGGCAAACCAGAACCACCCATTACACTCTTACGTTGAACCATCTCACGCGCCTTACGTGCTGCAGCACGGGCCGTAGCAGCTAAGATCACTTTGTTAACGATCATTTTAGCCTCTTTCGGATTTTCTTCCAAATAAGCACCTAAAGCTTCACCAACAGCAATATCAACCGCACCCATTACCTCGGTATTACCCAATTTGGTTTTGGTTTGGCCTTCAAATTGAGGTTCTTGTACCTTAACCGAAACCACAGCTGTTAAACCTTCTCTAAAGTCATCACCGGTGATTTCCATTTTCAGGTTTTTCAATAGGCCAGATTTATCGGCGTAACTTTTCAGCGTACGTGTTAAACCTCTACGGAAACCTGCAATGTGTGTACCTCCTTCATGTGTATTGATGTTGTTTACATACGAGTGCACATTTTCTGAGTAGCTATCGTTGTACTGAAAAGCCAGCTCAACCGGAACGCCATTTTTAATACCATCGATATAAATCGGTTCTGGTAAAAAAGATGCACGTGTTCCATCTAAAAATGTAACAAACTCTTTTAAGCCACCTTCTGATTCAAAAACTTCTGATAAAAAAGTACCATCATCCAATTTCTCACGCTCATCAGTTAGGGTTAATCTAATTCCTTTATTCAGGAAAGCCAACTCACGTAAACGACCAGCTAAAGTATCGTATTTATATTCAGTAGTTTGTGTGAAAATGGTAGCATCTGGACTAAAAGTTACAATGGTACCGCGTTTATCGGTTTCACCAACTTCTTTAACATCGTATAAAGGTTTACCGATATTATATTCCTGCATCCATATTTTACCTTCGCGGTGAACTTCGGCTTTTAGATGTGTAGATAAAGCGTTAACGCAACTTACCCCCACACCGTGTAAACCTCCAGATACTTTGTAGGTATCTTTATCAAATTTACCACCTGCGTGTAAAACCGTCATTACGATTTCAAGCGCTGATTTATTTTCTTTTGTATTGATCCCGGTTGGAATACCACGACCGTTATCTTCAACCCTGATGGAGTTACCCTCTAAAATTCTAACGTCGATTGTATCAGCATGACCGGCCAAAGCCTCATCAATTGAGTTATCTACAACCTCGTAAACCAAATGGTGTAAACCTTTTACACCAGTATCACCTATATACATTGAAGGGCGCTTACGCACCGCTTCTAAACCTTCTAAAACCTGTATATTATCTGCCGAATAATTTGACTTTAAATCCTGTTCTTCGCTCATATTTTAATTAAAAACAATAAGTATCAAAAATACGGAAATTTTGGCATTTAAACTAATATGTGGATAAATTTTGAGCTGTTAAGAGATTACAGTTAAAGCGATTAAAACAGGTTTAAATCAGGTTTTGGAAAGCAAAACCAGCATTCCAATCCATGCCTCTTCCTGCTTTCCATTATAAGACCCGCAGAAGAAGCGGGAGCATTCCATTTCAATAGGGTTTAGGTGGCCACAACCTGCAAATATTGTAGGATTATCGCACCAGCCCGCCAAACGTTCCGACGGAACGAAAACGCCAATTATTCAATTGGCTACCTACGAAACGTCCCTAAGGGGACGCTAAAGATTAAGATTTCTAAATCGCAACCCGTTCCAGAGGAACGCCTCATGGGTAGAAAAAAAATGAAACGTTTTTTCGTTCCGTAGGAACGTTTCGTATTTGAAATTTGCTATTGCCACCCTGCAACCCCAAATGGCGTTACTAGCCGTGCCACCTAAACCCGATGGCAGCGGGCATGAAATAAAGCGGACAGCGGGACGAACAACGATTTGAAATACTGACCTTGCTTTTCAAATCACCACTTATCATATTGCGCGGTTAGTGGTAGGCGCTTAGCGTTTAGTAAATTAAACGCTTTACGCACTACGCCAAACTCAAAATCTCTCTTGTGTTGCGACAGACTTTTCTTTAAATTGGATATAAAAACTAATTTATATAAGTTTGCTAAAATTTATTAAACAAGAATGGAAAGAAGAACCTTTAAAACCTTTGGTTTACTTGCAACAGCAACTTTGATAACTGCTTTCTCTGCATGCCAGAACAAAGACACTAAAACTACTGAAACTAAAAAAACAGAGGGTACTACTGCAGCGGTTTCTCAAGCTGAGAAAATTGTGTATGTAAACTCCGACTCGTTACTTACAAAATATGAATACTTCAAAGACCTAAAAGTGAAATTTGAAGGTAAGACCAAAAATGCTCAGGCAGACATGCAAGCTAAAGGTCAGGCTTTTCAAAGAGAAGTTGCACAATACCAGCAATCGGCACAAACTTTATCTGCCGATCAACGTAAAAGCACTGAAGAGCGTTTAGCACGTAAACAACAAGAACTACAAACTTACCAACAAAATGCTGGTGGTGCTTTACAGAATGAGCAAGCTGCTGAGAATGAAAAACTTTATGATAAAGTGGCTGATTACTTAAAAGGTTACGCTAAAGAAAAAGGTTATAAAATGGTTTTAACTTACTCAAAAGGTAACAGCGCTATTTTATTTGCCGACGAAAGTTTAGATGTTACTTCAGAAGTAATTAAAGGCTTAAACGCAGAATACAGCAAAAAATAAGCGAATAGCCATTAAAATATAAATGCCTCGTATAAAATCGGGGCATTTTTTTTGTGCTGTTTTTTATAAAAGATCAAATTAATATGGACAATCAACATCAGGAATATATGCGGATGGCAATCGAGTTATCCGTACAAAATGTAAGCGAAAGCATTGGTGGGCCTTTTGGAGCTGTAGTGGTAAAAGATGGGAGGTTGATTGCTAAATCGGCAAATAAGGTAACCTCTACCAACGATCCAACTGCGCATGCAGAGGTTTCGGCAATCAGGCTGGCCTGTACAGAATTAAACACTTTCGATTTAAGTGGCTGTGTAATTTATACCAGTTGTGAACCTTGCCCCATGTGTTTAGGCGCCATTTATTGGGCAAGAATTGATACGATTTATTATGCAAATACCAAGGCTGATGCCGAACACATTGGCTTTAGTGATAAATTTATCTACGAAGAGCTAGACAAGCCGATGGAAAACAGAAGCCTGCCGGTTATCCAACTGATGCGCGATGAAGCCCTGGCAGCTTTTAAGCTATGGGAAACCTCACCAATGAGGATAGAATACTAAAACAGGAAAGGTGCCGATAATCAGCACCTTTCCTGTTTGGAAATCATTGTTTATTTGCTCGATTCTTTTCCTGCCAGCAAGCCGATCATCGAGTCTATTTCTTTCACCACACCATCATCAGAGCCAGAAAAACCTACTGCTTTAAACCTGATATTACCATCCCCATCAATCACAAATTTGGTTGGGATTCCATCAACTTTATAGGCGCTTACCACATCAAATTCGGAAGGGTCTTTTACGTTTTTGGTATCGTACAGCACATTAAAATTGTATTTTTTTGCAGTAATAAAATCAGTTACCAATTTTTCTCTATTCTCTTCTGTTTGCCAGGTATTTACAAACAGGAATACCACATTTGGATTACTGGCATATTTGTTTAAGGCTTTTTGCATGCCTGGGAAAGAAGACACGCAAGGTCCACACCAGGTTGCCCAATAATCTAAAATTACAATCTTTCCCTTCAAACTGGCTAGACTTACGGTTTCGCCTTTAAGATTTGTTAATGAAAACGCAGGGGCTGGAATATTAATCATTTTTTTTATCCATTCTGCGCGCTCTTTTTCTAAGGCTGCTTTTTCTAAATTGGCCAGGTAAGTTTCATAAGTTCCATCTTTCTTTAGTTTAGTATAAAGCACTTTAAATTCGTTCTTTAACGAATCATTGCCTTTACCCTCTTTAATTAATTTTTCGGCCTCAGTATAAGCTTTATCATCCTGGCCATCCTTAATTAAATAAGTTACATAACGGGACGATACATCGGGCGGAACTGTCGCATATAAAGGAATGGCTTTCTCTTGCATAGCTAAAGCCTCTTTAAATTTTCCCTGATGATATAACAACAGTCCATAAGTATCAGCATACATACCATAAGCGCCGTCTAAATATTTGAGGTATTCTTCTTTAGTGTTGTAATATTTTGGCATCTCATCATTTCTTGATGCTTCTATCAGTTCGAGCGATTGTTTTGAAAGCTGAACAGCAAGCTCGATATTCTCTTTTTTCTCAGCAGACGGCCAGGCAAAACTATTGTTATACAAACTTGCCCTGGTCATTTTATCGGTGACCTTCTTGGCGTAATCCTGAAATTTCTCCAGATCTTTAGCTTTTATAGCGCTGTTAGCCAACATACTATAAATTGAGTTCAATCTACCTGCATCTACTGTTTTACCTGGATCAAGTTTAAAGGCGGCAATCATTTCTTCGGCCTTTTGTATTTGTGTGGCAAAATCTTTTGTACCATAAAGTGAATTCATACCATCATTCCAGGCGTAATTTCCTGTAGGGTATTTTTTAATTATGATGGCTTTAACAGAATCTGCCTGAGTTTTTTTCTTTAATAGTGAGTAAAGGCTTAAAGCTGTACCTAAATCTTCTTCTTTTGGTTCTTTTAGTTTCGATAACGCAGAAATATTCTCATTGATTAGTTTCGTTCCTTTATCCTTATCTGCTTTGTACTCTAGCGACAGGTATTGGTTTAGATTTTTCTTTTTCAGCTCGGGTTTTAAAGCAAAAGCTTGTTTATACAGTGAAACGGCCTTTTCTGGATCGATAGTAAGACCCAAATAGTAATTTCCTGCCAATCCGTACAAAAAAGCTTCGTTAAGATAAGCTTCAGCTGGCACTCTCCCTGCTTTAGTAAATTCTAAAACATAACCGGCAGGCGCTTCATCTTTTTTATCACCTACCGAAAAAGCAAGTCCAACTATGGTAACGCTATCCGGAGTAGAAATTTCTCCCTTATAAACCGTTCCGTCTTTAGTGAGTTCAATTTTAGTGCTTTTGGGATTCGATTTTGAAAAAAAAGTATAACTGGTACATTTTACATCAGCCAAATTTTCGAGATTGGTCCCCTTAGGGTCGTAAGTAAATTTAACTGTACTTCCTGCTGCAGGCGTATTAGCAGAAAATTTCACGCCTTGTGCATTTGCTACTCCAGCAGCAAATACGAGTAAGCATAACAATTTTAAGGTTTTCATAATGAAAGGATTAAGTTCATATTTAGGTAACTAAATATATAGTTTATTCTTTATTCTTCAAAGTTATTTTATGTTAAATTTTAAGGAATAATTATTGTAGTAATTAAGCATGACCTACGAACAAAAAATAAGTAGTGAACTAAATTTCTGGAAGTTTAAAACCTTGCAAAAACCTTCGCTCTTGAATAAGGTAACTAATAAGGTGCAGAAGAAAATAAACAGTTATATTCCTGATAAAGTTCATAATGCCATAACTACTGCGATTAAACAGATGGTTAAGGCTGTGCTTTTTGGTTCTACATTTACCACATCGAAACCAATTACCGATTTAACCTTGATGCACCGCGAGGCATTAATTAAGCAAAAGATAGAAAACTATAAAAAAACAGGTGCGGCAGAAGGCGGAATTACAGGAGCAGGAGGTTTTTTAATGAGCCTAGCGGATTTCCCCCTATTGCTGGGCATAAAGATGAAGATGCTTTTTGATATTGCTGCAGTTTACGGATACGATGTTAAAGATTACCGCGAACGTTTATATATTTTACACATCTTCCAGCTGGCCTTTTCAAGTAAAAAAGAAAGCCAGAATATATTTATGAAAATGCAGGATTGGGATGATAAAGCCCATCAATTACCTACCAATATTGATGAATTTGACTGGCTTACCTTCCAACAGCAATACCGCGATTATATTGATTTAGCGAAACTTGCGCAGATGCTTCCATTTGTAGGGGCAGCAGTCGGTGCAGTCGCCAATTATAAATTGATAGAAAAACTGGGCAAAACAGCAATGATGAGTTACCGGATGCGGTATTTCGGTTTGCAGTATGCAGTGATCAGTTCGCAGGAAACCGAAAACCGTAAACTGCAAACTGAAAACTAACTAATCCTCCTCTTCGAACATTCCTCCTATCAAATCGTCAGTTTCACGTCTGTCTTTTTTAGTCGGACGGCCAGTACCTCTATCGCGTTTTAAATTTGGTGCATGAAACATCGATTTAAAAGCATGCGTTTCTTCAACAGGCGTTAAATCTTTATATTTTGTTAAGGCTGTTGGCGAATCTGTTCTGTTGTACGACAGTTCTACCACTTCGATAATTTTCTTTTCAATCCCTTTCGATACCTGATAAACCTCACCAACTTTCACAATAGCAGAAGGTTTAATATTCTGTCCTTTGAGTTTCACTCTTCCTGCTTTACAGGCATCGGTGGCCAAGCTCCGTGTTTTAAACAACCTGATCGCCCACAAATATTTATCTATCCTAAGTTTTTCTGTCTCTGTCATAAAATTCAAAAATACATAATTAGGTTAATTCCTATGTTGATTAATTGTAGAAACTGGTTAATCGGTTAGCTGCAGAATACGCCTAACCACAATTAACCTAATTCATAAGAATTTAACGATTAAGCACCCCGCAGACCCAGTTAACCAATTCAAACGATTAACCAGTTAACCTATCTACAAAACAATTTAAACAATTAACCATTTAATAAGCAAAAATTGATTTATTTTGCGTAAAATTTAAAAACATCATGTATTCAGATTTAAAGAAATTAATTGAAGCCGCTTGGGAGGATAGAACCCTTTTAAAATACAGTAACTATTGCGAAGCCATTGAAGCCGTTATTATGGGCCTTGATAAGGGTGAAATCCGTGTTGCTGAGCCAGTTTTAAACTCTTGGGGCATTAATGAATGGGTAAAGAAAGCAGTAATTTTATATTTCCCAATTCGCGAGATGAAAGAAATTAAAAGTGGTCCTTTTGTTTACCACGATAAAATGGATTTAAAAACCGATTATAAAACAACTGGTGTACGTGTTGTGCCTATGGCAAGTGCACGTTATGGTGCGTTTTTAGCAAAAGGTGTAATCATGATGCCATCGTACGTAAACATTGGCGCTTACGTTGATGAAGGTACTATGGTTGATACCTGGGCTACTGTTGGTTCTTGTGCACAAATTGGTAAACGCGTTCACTTAAGTGGTGGTGTGGGTATTGGTGGTGTTTTAGAGCCTGTACAAGCTGCTCCGGTTATTATCGAAGATGATGCATTTCTAGGCTCTAGAGCAATTGTAGTAGAAGGTGTTAAAGTAGAAAGAGAAGCTGTTTTAGGTGCTAATGTGGTATTAACTGCATCAACTAAAATTATTGATGTTACCGGTCCTACACCAGTAGAATATAAAGGAATTGTTCCTGCACGTTCGGTAGTAATACCAGGAAGCTATACTAAAAAATTCCCTGCAGGCGAATTCCAGGTACCTTGTGCTTTAATTATTGGTAAACGTAAAGAAAGTACAGATAAGAAAACTTCGCTTAACGATGCGTTGAGAGAAAATAACGTAGCGGTTTAAGCTGAAAGCACAAAGGTGAAAGCTGAAAGCAAAACTCAAAAAGCCGAAAGTAAAGAACTTGAGCAATCAAGCTTTAGTCTTTCGGCTTTAAGCTTTTCGCTCAAAATCGGATACGATGGCAAGCGTGCTGCCAATAACTTAACAGGATTAGGTAATTACAGCCGGTCTTTAATTGAGCATTTGGCACATCAGTTTCCTCAGCATCAGTATTTGGTGTACGCTCCAAAAGTAAAATCTGCTAAACAGATTGATGCTTTTCTCGCAAATGAAAACATCGAACTGAAGCTTCCAAAAAACGGGCCTTTTTTATGGCGAAGTTTAAACATCCTTAAAGATTTAAATCAAGATGGTTGCCAGATTTATCATGGGCTCAGTCATGAAATTCCATTAGCCATACAACATACCCGGATTAAATCGATCGTTACCATTCATGATTTAATTTTTCTTCGCTTCCCTCAGTATTATAAATTTATCGACCGGAAATTATACGAGTGGAAAAGCAAATCTGCTTGTAAACGGGCCAATAAAATTATCGCCATCAGCGAAAAAACAAAAGAAGACATTATTGATTTATATGGGATCAGTTCTGAAAAAATTGAGGTAATTTACCAAAGCTGTGATGACAGTTTTAAAACACCTTTTGCTAAAGAAACCTTAAGCCGCATTAGGGCAACTTATAAACTGCCTGAAAAATACATCCTAAACGTTGGTACCATTGAAGAGCGTAAAAACCTTATATTGGCTGTTCAGGCTTTAAAAGAGGTTAATGAGGAGTATAAACTGGTGGTAATAGGTAAACAAACCGCTTATTTTAAAACCGTTGAGAAAGAAATAGAAAAGCTCGGCCTTAAAAACAGAATTCTATTCTTAAAAAATATCCCTTTTGCCGATCTGCCTGGCATTTACCAAATGGCAAATGTTTTTGTTTATCCTTCCTTTTACGAAGGTTTTGGCATTCCGATTATCGAAGCCCTCTATTCTGGGATCCCCGTAGTCGCAGCAACCGGGTCATGCCTGGAAGAAGCTGGCGGACCAGATAGCTTATACATTTCACCTGATGATGCTAACGGACTTGCAAAAGCCATTAATCAAATTCTTGAAAGACCACAACTCCAAAAAGAGATGAAGGAAAAAGGACTGGAATTTGTTCAAAAATTCAACGGTCCTATTGTTACGCAGCAATTAATGGATTGTTATTTGTCTCTTTAATCGTTACATTAATAATATATTTTAAAAATATATTACAATGTATTTTTTATGAGTGTCGTCACCCTGAATTCATTTCAGGGTCTTTCATGCTAAAAAGATGCTGAAATAAATTCAGCATGACGATCGCATTAGGCAAAGGAGCTATTAAAAGCAATCATTACAACCCAATATTTAATCGAACTTGTGTTAATAAAAACAGGGCTGGAATTTGTTTAAAAATTCAACAGCCCTATAGCTACTCAGCAATTAATGAATTGCTATTTAGATATTTTAACGTAACGGTTACAGCTTTATTTAGCAGCAGTAACAGTTGGTGGATATTGCGCCAATATTTCTTTTACGCCGGTGTATAAACGTTCTTCTCTTTTGTTAAAGCTATCGAGGTTAAAACCGGATCCCTGTCCGTGCCAGAATAAGATCTTTTTAGCAGGATCTAAGAAATCTATAATGATTGTACCTTCAATATATTGGTTTACATAGGTTCCGCCGCCGCCCCAGAAAGGGTTTCCCCAGCCGCCACGCCAGCCCCATCCCCAGCCACCGTAGTAACCTGGACCATAAACATCGGTTTTTTCCCGGGCAACTACCACCAAATTCACCAATAAATCAGGTCGGTCTGATTTCGTAAATCCTTTGGCATTCATTTCAGATTCAACCGCGGCTATTAATCTGCGTTTATCCAGATTATTAAGCTTAACCCTTGCTATGCCTTTATCGTAAAAATTGTAAGTTTTGTAACCGCTCAAATCAACATTTTTATCATAATCTGATGCGGTGCGGAGTGTTGTACATCCTGCTAATGCCAATACCACTGTAAAAAGCATTAATAATTTTTGTGCTGTTCTCATTTTGTGCGTTGTTCTTTAAATAACCTGAATTAAATATAACGATTTTGACAATCAAAAAGGAAAATCATTTATATTTTTTACAATCAGATTGTTATCTGTAAAACGATTTCTGTTTGATTATGTTTTGATGCTATCTATCTGTGATTAAGTATTTTACAAAATCAATATAATTCCTTAATAGGTGCAACTGTTTGTTTGATATTACTTGATCCCGTTAGAGAATAAGTAACTACGTCATTATTTTTTTCTACATCCTTTTTATTTGCTTTCCACTTTGAAATAAACGTGCCATGACTGATCATTTCATGATCGGTAAAAGCATTTGGCATTTTTAGTTCTATAGGAAACTGGTCTACATATTCTATTTCTTCTAAAGTATAGCGATATATATTTTCAGTATCGCTCACTTCAAATATAATGCCTGGCAAACCGCCGAATTTCCATGGCCCAGCTTTAACTAAATTATCTTTTTTAAACCAGGCAATATATTTACGCCCTCTAAACTCGGTTTCGGCCCTCATACAAGTTTCGCCATTAATTTTCCTTGTTTCTGAAGAGATTTTCCAATTAAAATTGTTCAACGTATCCACCACTAAATAAGTTGCCTTTGACCAGATGTTTTCCGCATATATAAGACCAGAAATATCTGGCGATTTCAACACAAATGGCATCCTTTTCTCATTGTCTTTCACCATCAACTTAACCCTTGTCCTCCTACGTAGGCCCTCATAGGTCGTATCATTCTTAAAACTGGTACTACTTGGGATAACTATTTCTAACGACCGCCCATTTAAATAATATTGCTCTAATTTTATATTACTGGTTATTCCACTAATATTGATGTTGTTTGTATAATGAAATATGATCTTTTTTTGAGCAATAACGAATGGAGATAAACAGATAAATATTGCGAGGGCGAATAACTTTTTCATATTATTTTAGCATTTGCATAAAAATATAGACTCTTAGAGTCAAAAACCAAACATTAACATTATTTAACTTCCTCTTAATAAATTAACTTTGTAAAATGCTAAGAGACGAGATTAACAAAGCTTTTGAAGTATTAAAATCGGGCGGGGTGATCCTCTATCCTACCGATACCATTTGGGGAATAGGTTGCGATGCCACAAATCCTGAAGCAGTGGATAAAGTACTTAAAATAAAAAACCGTCCTGCCGAAAAAAGCCTCATTGTGTTATTGGATGTAGACAGCAAACTGCAAAGTTATGTTGCCGAAATACCTGATGTGGCTTATGATTTAATTGAATATGCTGAAAATCCTTTAACGATTATTTTCTCTGGCGCAAAAAACTTAGCCCAAAATGTAATCAATGCCGACGGAAGTGTGGGGATCAGAATTGTTAAACACGATTTTTGCACACCATTAATCCAACGCTTCAGGAAACCTATAGTTTCTACCTCTGCAAATTTAAGCGGGCAGCCTTCGCCAAAATTCTTTGACGATATAGCCCCCGAAATTATTGATGCTGTTGATTATGTGGTAGATTTTGAGCAGGAAAACCGAACCAACAGAAAGCCATCAACCATTATGAAACTTTCTCCCGGCGGACAATTTGAGTTTATTAGGAAGTAAGCCTCAATAGTTTTTATTAATTTCGCATCATTAAGTAATTCGTCACCCAATTTATTTTCAGAGACTTAATACTAATAAATGCTGATCTCGCACATTCGGGACAGCACGAAGCAATTTTTATGCAGCAACACCTACAAAACCCAATATTTAAAACCTTATCCACAACTGCCGATAAGAACAATACCGAAGCATATGTAATCGGAGGCTTTGTTCGCGATTTATTTTTAAATCGCCCTTCAAAAGATATTGATATTGTTGTTGTGGGCAGTGGAATAGAATATGCTGAAGCAGTAGGTAGAAAACTGCACACCAAAGTAGCTGTTTTTAAAAATTTTGGTACAGCAAATATTAAATATCAGGATTTAGAAGTCGAATTTGTAGGCGCCAGAAAAGAATCTTACCGTTCTGATTCCCGTAAACCCATTGTTGAAGACGGTACCTTAGAAGATGACCAGCTGCGCAGAGATTTCACCATCAATGCTTTAGCGATCAATTTAAATGCCGATCATTTTGGTGAACTGTTAGATCCGTTTGACGGGATTAAAGATTTAGAAAACAAGCTCATCCGTACCCCCCTCGATCCGGAAGTTACTTTTTCTGACGATCCTTTGCGCATGATGAGGGCAATCCGCTTTGCTTCGCAGCTTAATTTCAACATCGATCCGGCTGCCCTAAATGCCATTAAAACGCAAAAACAGCGCATTACCATTGTATCAAAAGAGCGGATAACAGATGAAATGAATAAAATCATCCTCTCAAAAAAACCTTCTATAGGCTTTAAACATCTTTTTGATACGGGCTTATTGCAGCTCATTTTCCCTCAAATGGCACAGCTTTATGGGGTAGAGATTATTAAAGGAAAAGGACATAAAGACAATTTTTACCATACACTTGAAGTATTAGATAACATTTGCGCAGACACTGATGATTTATGGTTGCGTTGGGCGGCTATCTTACATGATATTGCCAAACCAGCCACTAAACGTTTTGAAGAAGGCCACGGTTGGACATTCCACGGACATGAAGATAGAGGAGCCAGAATGGTTCCAAAAATATTTGCACAGTTAAAACTGCCTTTAAACGAAAAGATGAAGTATGTGCAAAAATTGGTACAGCTTCATTTACGCCCAATTGTTCTGGCGCAGGAAACCGTTACAGATTCTGCGGTAAGGCGGTTACTTTTTGATGCCGGTGAAGAAATTGAAAGTTTAATGCTGCTTTGCAACGCCGATGTAACGACTAAAAACGAATACAAAAAAACAAAATACCGAAACAACTTTGAGCTGGTTAAACAAAAGCTTAAGGATGTAGAAGAACGCGATAAAATTAGAAACTGGCAGCCCCCTATTTCAGGAAACGATATCATGGAAACTTTCGGACTTGATGCAGGAAAAGAGGTTGGTATAATCAAAAATGCCATCCGTGAAGCCATATTAGAGGGCGAGATTACAAACGACTATCACGAAGCATTTAATTTTATGCTAAATCAGGCAAAACAAATGGGATTAAATCCTGTTAATAAATAATTTAATTGCTAAAACACTACAATTAGGCTGTCTTTTATGCCACCTGATATTTGTGGTAATTATAAATTAACTTTATTTTTACGGTTCCAAAACACTATAATGGCTATTTATAAATTTAGAATTACTTTCGAAGATTTTGATGATGTTGTAAGAGAGATCGACATTAAATCAAACCAAACATTTGAAGACCTGCACAAGGCTATTCACAGATCTACGGGTTATAATGCCGAAAAATCTTCCTCTTTTTACGTAAGCACCGATAATTGGTTAAAAGGTGATGAAATTGCTTATTTACCAAGTGAGCGTAAAAAAGACCGTGTAGTTTTAATGGAGAATTCTAAACTAAGTGGTTTTATTGAAGATCCGCATCAAAAGTTTTACTATATCTACAATTTCGATCGCCCTTATGATTTTCATGTAGAGCTGGTAAAAATAATTTTAGATGCCGATCCAAATATCGAATACCCATTTTTAGCTAAAAGCAGTGGTGAAGCACCTAAAATTTTTGAAAGTAGCAATGCACCCATTGTCGATCCTGGCGCAGCTGTTGGTGCAGTTGCAGGTGAATTTGATTTCTTAAACGAAATGAATTTTGTACCAGAAGATACCGACGAATTGGAAGCCATGGGCGAAATGGGGATCAATGCCGAAGAGAGGGACGAAGACGAAGAAAGCGAAGAAGACGAATTCGGCGACGAATTTTCTGATAGTGATAACTTCGAAGATGATAGCCACAAAGACGACTATTAATTAACAACGAAATAATAAATGCAAAAAGCTGCCAAATATTTAAATTTGGCAGCTTTTATTTTATACAAAGCTCATGCATCCTAAAACCTTAATATCCATTGTTGGTCCTACTGCAATTGGCAAAACAGCCTTGGGTATTGAACTGGCACAACATTTTGATACAGAAATCATTTCTGCCGATTCCCGTCAGTTTTTTAAGGAAATGGCCATAGGAACCGCAAAACCTGATGCAGGCGAGTTAGCAGCAGCAAAACATCACTTTATTGATTCACATTCGGTTTCACAACTCTTCAGCACAGGCGATTTTGAAATAGAAGGGTTAAATACCCTCGATCAAATTTTCAAAAAACACAATCTGGCCATTATGGTTGGAGGTTCAGGTTTATATGTTAATGCGTTAATTAATGGCTTGGATGAAATGCCAGATATTGATTTAGCCATACGTGAAAGGCTCAATAAACAGTTTGAAGAAGAAGGATTATCAAGTATCCAAAAACAGCTGGCAGCATTAGATCCTGAATATTTTGCAAAGGTAGATCAACAAAATCCACAAAGAATGATCAGGGGTTTAGAGGTATTTTTATCAACCGGACAAAAACTTTCGTCAATGCTTTCCGCTACAAAAAAGAAAAGACCATTTAACATTATCAAAATAGGTCTCAATACCGATCGTGCTATCCTTTACGACCGAATCAACCAAAGAGTTGATAAAATGATTGCTGATGGTTTAATAGAAGAAGTAAAGTCGCTTATACCCTTTAAAAAATATAATGCTTTAAACACGGTAGGTTACAGTGAACTTTTCGATTACCTAGACGGAAAATTATCTCTTGAAGATGCCGTTTCAGCAATCAAACAAAATACGCGTCGCTTTGCCAAACGCCAACTCACCTGGTTTAGAAGAGATGAAGAGATCAATTGGTTTGAACCTATTGAAAAAGAAAGGGTAATCAATTTTATCCATGATAGGCTAAAATGAAAAAGGTCCCAACAGCGTTAGAACCTTTTAAAAATATAAAAATCTTTTTGAATTAATTTGGGAATTTAACGCCTCTATATTGCGTAATATCAATGTTTGGTACGGTAGAACCGTATTTAGCATTAATGGCATCTATAAATACATTGGCAATTACTGCATTTCCACGCGGCGTTAAGTGAACACCATCTAAAGAGAATGCGCCACCGGTAATAAATGAAGCATTGATACCAACCCCCTGAACATTAATACCAGTTTTAACCTGATTAAAATAAGCATAAGTGTCTGCAATGGCCAAACCTTTGCTTGTAGCTAAAGATTTAATGCTGCTATTGTAGCTATTTACATAATCTTTTAATTTAATTACTTCATCCTTATCTAATACCCATTTATTTTCAATCGGATTTAATGGGTGTAAACCATAAGGAATGCCAGAACCATTTGGCTTGCCAAATATGCCCTCTGATTGAAACGGTAAACGGATTAAATCTTCAGCAGTTGCAGGCCTTACCGAACCTGTTCCTGTTTGAATATAAATAGCTGCCGCTGCAGGATTAATTGCTTTGGCAGCATTTAATAAAGCTGCTACAGTAACTGTATTAAAATAAGGGATTGCAGTTACATCAGGAATAGTACCAACTATACCTTTTTGGCCAGCTGCAGTTAAAACATTTAAAAAATTAGCATATAAAGAAGAAAAAGTAACCTTATCTGTTAAAGCCGTTGTAGGATCGGTAGATACGGTAACTGCACCATTTAAAGCGTAACCCAATACATCATTATTTCCAAGCCAAAGCGAGAAAAAAGTATGATTTCTTCCTTGAATAAACTGAAAATAATTGGTTTTACCTACCTGAGCATCTGGCAACAAACGCTCGAAATAAGGATTTGCAGCACTGAAAGTAAGCGTTGGATCGAAGGCCAGATCAACACGCATTCCAGGTATACCCAAGTTTTGGATTTCGTCATTGAATTTGTCTAAATGCTTCGCTGCATCTCTTATAGCCAGTTTATCAACAACAGGAGTTAAAGTTGGGGTACCATTAACCAGTGCTGTTAAAGAAATATAACCTGAGCCATTTGAATGTTCTTCGCTAAAAAACGGAGAGGTAAATGCCCCACCACCGACCGTAGCCATTTTGGCGGCAATTAGGTTTGGATAAGCAACTTTTTGTCCTTCCAAATATAAACCTCCATCGGCATATCCTGAAGTTAAGGAGTTACCCACAGCAATGTATTTACTAAAATTAGCTTGTCCGGCAGTTGTACCTGCAGACGTTTCTATTTCGGGTTTACAAGCTGCTGCAAAAAGGATGATAGCAGCAACGAAACTATTTAATATATATCTTTTCATTTAAATTTCTCCTACCATTTATAAGTTAACGAAATACCTGGTGCATAAACCAAAGTTTTAAAGGTACCATCTAGGCCCGTTTCAATATTCTTTTGTTTACGCGATTTAACATCTTCAAAAAAGAACGATGCATTAACTTCGAAATGGCGGGTTGGCGTATAACCTAAACCTGCACTTAAAATGTATCGGTCAGCATCAGGAGCTTCAGGTGTTACGTACCCGTCCTGTACCGGAGAGAAAGCATAACCAATACCTGCTCTTAATGCTAATTTCTCTGAGGCCTGGTGGTTAATACCTAATTTAAACGAAGAACCATCACGATAATTGCGCGCTGATTTTGTATCAACCAGCGCAGGTGTATTGGTAGCATAATCAAAAGACAAATCCTGATAAATATGCCATTGTACCCAACTTGCATCAAAAGCTAAAACTGTACTTTTTGACAATGGAATACCTACACCTAAACTTGTGGTAGCTGGTAAAGGTAATTCAGCGTTAAAGGTATTTCCTGCTGGAAAAGATCCTTCTAATGACTTTGGAACCTCAAATTCTGCTGAACCAGCATCAAGTTTCGTAATTACCTTCGATTTATGTACGAGTGCAAAAGAGATATTGCTTAATGTTTTGATATATAAACCCGCATTCCATCCATAACCTGTTCCGGTACCATCTAAGGTTGCTTTTCCCGAACGACCGTCAGGAAAATTTACAGGAATAGCTCTTTGAAGATTTACATCGCCATGGTTATAAACAAAACCTGCACCTATACCAATACGATCGGTAATTTTTATACTTAATGTTGGTTGAAAATAGATTGCTTTTAAATTTAATGAGGTTAAAGCATACTTACCAGACCAATTATCGCCCCAATCTACTAAACCGCCAAAAGGCGTATACACACCTAAGCCTAACTTCCACTTATTTGATTTCGGCCCCCACACCGCATAAAACTCGAAAGGAGGGGCAATTTTGTTCTTCACATCCTCTGTAACATTCGAACCCGTTTGTTTAAAAGCGGATTTAAATAATAATGGGTTTACACCTGCTGAAACTGAGTTTTTCTCTAAGAAAGTTACTGCACCGGGATTATAAAATACGGAAGCCTCGTCTAAAGCCAATGCAGAACCTGCACCTGCCATACCAATTTGTTTCTGTCCTTGTAAATTAACCTGGAAACCCTGCCCCAAAACCCAAAGTGGGGCAGAAAGTAATGCGCTCAATAAAAATTTTTTCATATATAAATGGTTATACACAAATATATACTATGCTAACATAGCAAACAAACATTTGTTTGTAAGATTTTGAATAGTCTTACGCTTGAGCGGTTGGCCCGCCGAAGCCCATAGGAAAAGGTGGTTCTTCTTGAGTTTTAATACGCCCGTTTACGGCTTCGAATTTCTGAATATTATCTTCCAATGCTGCTAATAAACGCTTTGCGTGTTCTGGAGTTAAGATAATTCTTGATTTAACTTTTGCCTTCGGAATTCCCGGCATTACACGGATAAAATCTAATACAAATTCTGTATTAGAGTGGGTAATGATGGCTAAGTTAGAAAAAATTCCTTCAGCGATTTCTTCCGATAACTCTATATTTAATTGATTCTCGTTTTGTTGTTCTTCCATAATAGCTCAAAAATAAAAAATTCCACTGCTTAAGCGGAATTTAAAACATAATGTTTGAAATAAAATTAAATTTTATGGCGCTTTAAATGTTATTTCTCTAAAAAATCTAACACAGCAATAGCTAATGCTTTTTTTATTGCCTGCAATAGCCATTGCTTTACTTGTATATATTTTGCCGAAATTCACAATGCACCAGGCAGATCATCAACCCCACAAAAAAGTATTTGGCTTCATCTATTATTTGTTTAGCATCGGTTTTACGCGTTTTAAAATTTCATCAGCAGTAACCGTTGATAAAGATTTTAAGTTGAAATTTTCTAAAGCTTTATTCAATTCCTCAAGTGCTGCTGTATTCTTATTTTTGGTATAAAGTGCCTGCAGTTGCTTAATTTTCTCAAAATCCTGTCCACCTTCAATCAATTTTTCAAACCTGACCGATGTTAATGGTCCGGGATAAACCTGATAAGTATCGCCAGCGGGCCAAGCTGTAAAACGCGTATCGGTTAAAGGATTTTTGGTCCAGCTGTTATATGCCCAACGCAAATAACCGTCCATATTTTTATTGGCGGTATACCAACCCATCCATACCTGTTCTGCAGGCGAAGAGAAACTGAATGCATTTGGGTAAGGTTCGGTACAGCAAGTATACCAGGTGCTGGTTTTACCTTGCTCGTTACGTTTTTGCAACACATCAGCCGGAAATTCCCATTTTGAAGCAATGCAATAATTATCGATATCTTTTTCGATTTCCTGATGGTATTCACCAGCTAAAGCAAGTTTCCATTTCGGATCAACACTTTTTAATAGTTTAATTACAGCCTGCATAGCTTTCATCGGGCGCTCATCCATAGCGATATATGTCTTCTCGAACCAGTTCTTAGCTTTTAAATGTTTGGTGAAATCGGTAAGCATGTTCTTCCAAAATGCATCATAAGCAGGTGTTCCAATAGCTTCTGTAAAAACAACCTCTTTTTGTGCAGTTTCATCCCAATAGGTAAAAGCAATTTTCCACGGCACCATACTGTAGCAATTAATGCGTTGATTTATACCAGTGGTCATTACAAAAGCAATGTATCTATCAAATAGGCTATAATCGTAAAGCCAACTGCCATCTTTTTTCTTTATCCATTTGATTAAACTTGGATAATCATCGTAGGTTTGATGCCCCCAGGGTTCATTTACAATACTTGCTGTAATTGTTTTCTGTCCGGCATTGGCCAACATTGTATAATATGGTTTCATTAATACAAAATGTTCGTCGCTCCATAATTTTACGTTATGCGCCCGGGCAATAGCAGCGGGATGCTGCCATAAATCTAAATCGTATTTCCACTCACTTGGAGGTGGTAAAGTTTTATCGAGTACTTTGATTTTAATGGGCAAATTGTATTCCTTTTCCCCTTTAATTTTGACTGTTCCAGCGTAACTTCCGGCTTTTACATTAACAGGAACTTTTATACTTAACCAAACTGGTTGTGTATTTTTAGTATTAATGCTGATCGTATTAAGTTTGGTATCGATCAGGTCTGCTACATATGATGAATCAAAATCTGCAGCTTTACGGTAGCCACAGCCATCTCTAAACTCGTCGGTAATTACATATTTAATTATACCTGAAGTAATGTTTTCTTTTTTTATGCTATTGCCTTGTTGATCTTTGAGATCAGAAACCTGAATACTGATGTTGATATGCTTAGCTTTTGTCCAAAGCAACAGCTGGGTATGTACTTTTTCTCCTTTCCAGGCAGCAGTATTCCATGTATTTTGAATTGAAATGGCTGGAGGTATATCTTTTGCAAACCTGAGGTTACTATTAGCAAAGCTAATATTTAAACCTTCAGAGGTATTATTCCACTCCTTATTTATAGTTTCGCTATCTGGCAATTTTGCTTTTTGTAAGGCCAGACTAACATCCTGAGCTGCGCTTGTTAAACCCAAGCCCATGATTAATATCACAGATAAAAACTTCATAAACCTAAGTTAATCAAACCTAACAGAATAAGATTAAGTGATTAAGAAGGTGCCTCTACGCAAACGTTTGACGGACCGTAACAAAATAGATAGATTCTTTCATAAAACAAAAAAGCCCTCTGAATAAAAATTCAGAGGGCTTATAATTACTATTAAAATCTAAGCTTCTACTTCTTCTTGTTTCGAAGCTAATAATTTATCGTATTCTTCTTGTGAACCAACGATGATTCTTTCGTAACCACGTACACCAGTACCTGAAGGGATTAAGTGACCAACGATCACGTTTTCTTTCAAGCCTAACATATTATCGCGTTTACCTGCAATAGCTGCCTCATTTAATACTTTCGTAGTTTCCTGGAACGAAGCTGCAGAAATGAACGATTTAGTACCTAATGATGCACGTGTAATACCTTGTAAGATAGAACTTGCAGTTGCTGGTCTTGCATCTCTAACCGTGATCTGTTTTAAATCTTTACGTTTCAATTGAGAATTTTCGTCTCTTAATCTACGCAATGAAACAATCTGACCTGGTTTGAAATCTGTAGAATCACCTGCATCTTCAACCACTTTCTTGTCGTACATCGCATCGTTCTCGTCGGCAAAATCCCAACGGTCAACAGCATTGTTTTCTAAGAAAATAGTATCACCTGGATCTTCAATGTGAACTTTCTGCATCATCTGGTGAACAATTACCTCGAAGTGCTTATCGTTAATTTTCACACCTTGTAAACGGTAAACCTCTTGAATACCATTTACCAGGTATTCTTGAACCGCTGCAGGGCCTTTAATTGATAAGATATCCGCAGGAGAAATTGAACCATCTGATAAAGGCATACCTGCTTTTACAAAGTCGTTATCCTGAACAAGGATGTGTTTCGACAATGGAACCAAGTATTTTTTAACTTCACCATCTTTCGATTCGATTGTAATTTCACGGTTACCACGTTTAACGCCACCTAAAGTTACCACACCATCAATCTCAGTTACTACAGCTGGGTTAGATGGGTTACGCGCTTCAAATAATTCCGTTACACGAGGTAAACCACCTGTAATATCTCGGGTTTTACCAGTTGCACGAGGAATCTTAGCGATAATCTGACCAGTTTGGATTGCTTCACCTTCATCAACTGAAACGTGGGCACCTACCGGAATGTTATAACCTTTAATGAATTCACCTTTCTTATCAACGATCTGAACTGAAGGGTTTTTAGTTTTATCACGTGTATCGATAATTACTTTTTCACGGTGACCAGTTTGCTCATCTGATTCTTCACGGAAGGTTACACCTTCAATAATGGCATCAAATTGTGCTTTACCGGCAAATTCTGATAGAATAACCGCGTTGTACGGATCCCACGAACAGATTTTATCACCTTTAGAAAGTTTATCACCTTCTTTTACGAACAAGAATGCACCGTAAGGAATGTTATTGGTTACAATGATACGTCCGGTTCCTGGCTCAACAATTTTGAACTCACCTGAACGGCCCAATACCACCTGAACTGTTCCTTCTTCTGTTTGTGTATCTACAGTACGGATATTTTCGAATTCGATTACACCATCAAACTTAGCTACGATGTTAGATTCTGCAGCAATGTTTGATGCAGTACCACCCACGTGGAAAGTACGAAGTGTTAACTGTGTACCCGGCTCACCGATTGACTGTGCTGCAATTACACCAACTGCCTCACCTCTCTGAACACGTTTACCAGATGCTAAGTTACGGCCATAACATAATGCACAAACACCACGTTTAGATTCGCAAGTTAGTACTGAACGGATCTCGATACCTTCTAGTGGAGATTCTTCGATCAATTTAGCTACATCTTCGTTAATATCTTCTCCAGCACCCACCAATAAAGTGTTATCCAATGGATTGTACACATCATGTAGTGAAGTACGGCCTAAAATCCTGTCGTATAATGGCTCAACGATATCTTCCTGATCTTTTAAAGCGGTAGTATACATACCTCTTAAAGTACCACAATCGTTATCGTTAACAATCATATCCTGCGCCACATCATGTAAACGACGGGTTAAGTAACCCGCATCCGCCGTTTTTAACGCCGTATCCGCCAAACCTTTACGTGCACCGTGAGTAGAGATAAAGTACTCTAATACCGATAAACCTTCTTTAAAGTTTGATAAGATCGGGTTTTCGATGATATCGCCACCTGAACCTGATTTTTGAGGTTTCGCCATCAAACCACGCATTCCGCAAAGCTGACGAATCTGCTCTTTAGATCCACGTGCACCTGAATCAAGCATCATGTAAACCGAGTTAAAACCTTGGTTATCTGACGATAACTGAGTCATAACGAATGTAGTTAACCTGTTGTTGATACGGGTCCAGATATCAATAATCTGGTTGTAACGTTCGTTGTTGGTAATGAAACCCATGTTATAGTTGTTTCTTACCTCTTCAACTTCAGCTGCTGCCTGTTCTAATAAAGTATGTTTTTCTACCGGAATGTTTACGTCTTGTAAGTTGAACGATAAACCTCCCTGGAATGCCATACGGAATCCTAATTCTTTGATATCATCTAAGAATTGAGAAGCACGGGCCATACCAGTCATTTTCACTACTTCACCAATAATATCTCTTAAAGATTTTTTGGTTAATAATTCATTGATATAACCAACTTCTTCAGGGACCATTTGGTTGAACAATACTCTACCTACAGTGGTTTCAGTTAATTTATTAACGATAGAACCATCGCCTTGTTTAACATTTACCCTTACTTTGATAAATGCATGCAAGTCTAATTCTTTCTCGTTATAAGCAATGATAACTTCTTCCGGAGAATAGAAATTCGAATCCTGTCCTTTTACAACTCTGGTTTCATCTGTTCTACGGCCTTTAGTAATATAATAAAGACCCAAAACCATATCCTGTGATGGTACTGTAATTGGCGTACCGTTTGCAGGGTTTAAGATATTGTGTGCGGCCAACATTAATACTTGGGCTTCCAAAATTGCTGCATTACCTAAAGGTAAGTGGACAGCCATCTGGTCACCATCAAAATCGGCGTTGAACGCAGTACAAACTAGTGGGTGTAACTGGATTGCTTTTCCTTCAATTAATTTTGGCTGGAAAGCCTGAATACCTAGTCTGTGTAGCGTAGGTGCACGGTTTAATAATACCGGGTGACCTTTTAATACATTTTCTAAAATATCCCAAACTAATGGATCTTTTCTATCAACGATTTTCTTAGCAGATTTAACTGTTTTTACTACACCACGCTCAATCATCTTACGAATAATGAATGGTTTGTAAAGCTCAGCAGCCATATCTTTCGGAATACCGCACTCGTGCAATTTAAGGCTAGGCCCTACAACAATTACCGAACGAGCTGAATAATCCACACGTTTACCTAATAAATTCTGACGGAAACGACCTTGTTTACCTTTCAGGATATCTGAAAGTGATTTCAAAGCACGGTTACCTTCAGTTTTTACCGCGTTAACTTTACGTGAGTTATCGAATAACGAATCTACAGCTTCCTGCAACATACGTTTCTCGTTACGTAAAATTACCTCTGGTGCTTTAATCTCGATCAAACGTTTTAAACGGTTGTTACGGATAATTACACGGCGGTATAAATCATTTAAATCGGAAGTAGCGAAACGGCCACCTTCTAATGGCACTAACGGACGTAATTCTGGTGGAATAACCGGAACGATTTTAACAATCATCCACTCAGGGCGATTCTCGATACGTGTATTAGCTCCACGGAAAGCTTCAACAACCTGAAGACGTTTTAAAGCCTCATTTTTACGTTGCTGAGAAGTTTCGTTAGCTGCCTGGTGACGTAAATCATAAGATAAAGTATCTAAATCAATACGTTTTAATAAATCTTCTAATGCTTCAGCACCCATTTTGGCGATGAATTTATTAGGATCTTTATCGTCTAAGTATTGGTTTTCTTTAGGTAATTTATCTAAGATATCTAAATATTCTTCTTCCGTTAAGAAGTCCATATAGTTGATACCTTCTTCAGCCATTAAGCCTGATTGAATAACTACGTAACGCTCGTAATAGATAATTAAATCTAATTTTTTAGTAGGTAAACCTAATAAATAACCGATTTTGTTTGGTAAAGAGCGGAAGTACCAGATGTGTGCAACAGGAACCACTAAAGCAATGTGTCCCATACGCTCACGACGTACTTTTTTCTCCGTTACTTCAACACCACAACGATCGCAAACAATACCTTTATAACGGATACGTTTGTATTTACCGCAATGACATTCGTAATCTTTTACCGGACCAAAAATACGCTCACAGAACAAACCATCACGCTCAGGTTTGTAAGTACGGTAGTTAATGGTTTCTGGTTTCAACACCTCACCGCTTGAGCGTTCCAAAATAATTTCTGGAGACGATAAGCTAATCGTGATTGATGTGAAATTGCTTTTTAATTTATTATCCTTTTTGTAAGACATATCTTTTTGTTTTTAGTAGCAAGTACTTAGTATCAAGTATCGAGATTGAATTAACCTTCTTGATACTCGATACTTTATACTTAATACTTAGTCTAACGTAATATCTAAACCTAATCCGCGTAACTCATGTACCAATACGTTGAACGATTCTGGTACACCTGGTGTTGGTAGGTTCTCACCTTTAACAATGGCTTCGTAAGTTTTGGCTCTTCCGATTACATCATCCGATTTAACGGTTAAGATCTCCTGAAGAATATTAGCTGCACCGAATGCCTCTAATGCCCAAACCTCCATCTCACCAAAACGCTGACCACCGAACTGGGCTTTACCACCCAATGGTTGTTGTGTAATTAATGAGTATGGTCCGATTGAACGGGCGTGCATCTTATCATCAACCATGTGACCTAATTTCAACATGTAGATAATACCTACAGTTGTAGTCTGATCGAAACGCTCACCTGTTAAACCATTGTATAAGTAGGTTTTTCCTGAAGCAGGAACTCCTGCTTTAGCGATCCATTCTTCCACCTCATCGTGCGTAGCGCCATCAAAAATCGGAGTTGCAAATTTAACACCCAATTCTTTACCGGCCCATGCCAATACGGTTTCGTAGATCTGACCAAGGTTCATACGTGAAGGTACACCTAGTGGGTTCAACACGATATCAACCGGAGTACCATCAGCTAAGAAAGGCATATCTTCATCACGTACAATACGTGCAACAATACCTTTGTTACCGTGGCGACCCGCCATTTTATCACCTACTTTTAATTTACGTTTTTTAGCTACATAAACTTTTGCCATCTGTACGATTCCTGAAGGAAGCTCATCACCTACACTGATCGCGAATTTATCGCGTTTGTAAGCACCAAGTTCTTCGTTAACACGGATACCGTAGTTGTGAAGCAACATTTTAATCATCTCGTTTTTATCATCATCAGTAGTCCATTTGTTAGGGCTAATGTGATTATAATCAAGCTCAGCTAAAATTTTCTGAGTAAATTTAGCGCCTTTAGCAACTAATAATTCTTTGTAAATGTTAAATACACCCTGAGATGTTTTTCCATTTACGATGGTGAATAATTTGTCAACTAATTCTGCTTTTAATTTCTCAGTGATATTGTTATATCCTTTGTCTAATTTCTCAATTGCCGATTTTTCCTCAGCTTTTGTAGTTTTCTTAGCACGGCTGAATAATTTAGTATCAATTACCACACCTTGGATTGAAGGAGGAGTTTTTAAAGACGCATCTTTAACATCACCTGCTTTATCACCAAAAATTGCACGTAGTAATTTCTCTTCCGGCGAAGGATCTGATTCTCCTTTTGGAGTAATCTTACCAATTAAAATATCACCTTCTTTTACATCAGCACCAATACGGATAATACCGTTTTCATCAAGGTCTTTAGTAGCCTCTTCAGAAACGTTCGGGATATCTGGTGTTAATTCCTCTTCTCCACGTTTAGTATCACGTACTTCTAATTCAAACTCTTCAATATGCAATGAAGTGAAAACGTCATCACGAACAATACGCTCGTTGATTACAATCGCATCCTCAAAGTTGAAACCTTGCCAAGGCATGAATGCCACTTTCAGGTTTCTACCCAATGCTAATTCACCATTTTCAGTTGCATAACCTTCGCAAAGTACTTGTCCTTTAGTAACTTTCTGACCTTTCTTAACGATTGGTTTTAAGTTGATACAAGTATTCTGGTTGGTTTTTTTGAATTTAATTAAACGGTAAGTTTTGCTATCACCTTCAAATGAAACTAAACGATCATCTTCGTTACGCTCATATTTAATGGTGATTTCGTTAGCATCAACATACTCTACAACACCGTCACCTTCTGCGTTGATCAAAGTTCTTGAGTCACGTGCAACGCGACCTTCTAAACCTGTACCTACAATTGGTGCTTCAGGACGCAACAATGGTACGGCCTGACGTTGCATGTTCGATCCCATCAAAGCCCTGTTCGCATCATCATGTTCTAAGAACGGGATTAACGAAGCAGCGATTGAAGTAATCTGGTTAGGCGCAACGTCCATTAAGTCTAATTTCTCAGGCTCAATAATCGGGAAGTCACCCTCATAACGCGCTTTAACACGTGGTGTGGTAAAATTACCTTTATCATCATATTCTGCATTGGCCTGAGCGATGGTTTTACCATCTTCGTCCTCAGCAGATAAATAAATAACGTCTGAATCTACAACTACTTTACCATCTTCAACACGTTTGTATGGTGTTTCAATGAAACCTAAATTATTGATTTTTGCATGCACACAAAGTGATGAAATCAAACCAATGTTTGGTCCCTCTGGTGTTTCAATAGTACATAAACGACCATAGTGCGTATAGTGAACGTCACGTACCTCGAAACCGGCACGCTCACGCGATAAACCACCTGGACCTAAAGCCGATAAACGGCGTTTGTGTGTGATCTCTGCCAATGGATTCGTTTGATCCATGAACTGAGACAACTGGTTAGTACCAAAGAACGAGTTGATAACCGATGATAACGTACGGGCGTTAATCAAATCAGTTGGTGTAAACACCTCGTTATCACGAATATTCATACGCTCACGGATTGTTCTGGCCATACGGGCTAAACCAACACCAAATTGTGCGTACAATTGCTCACCTACCGTACGTACACGACGGTTAGACAAGTGATCGATATCATCTACTTCTTCTTTTGAGTTGATCAATTTGATCAGGTATTTAACAATTGCAATAATATCTGCTTTTGTTAATACTTTAACCTCATCAGGGGTATTCATTTTTAATTTACGGTTGATGCGGTAACGACCAACATCTCCTAAATCGTAACGTTTATCTGAAAAGAATAAACGATCAATGATACCACGGGCTGTTTCCTCATCAGGTGGTTCTGCATTACGCAAAGCACGATAGATGTTTTCTACAGCTTCTTTTTCTGAGTTTGATGTATCTTTCTGTAATGTATTATATATAATGGTATAATCAGCCTGACTTGCGCCATCTTCTTTAGACAAGATGATGCTTTTTACGCCTGCTTCGATAACCATATCAATGTGTTCGTCTTCTAAAACGGTTTCTCTTTCAAGAATCACTTCATTACGGTCGATAGAAACTACCTCACCTGTATCTTCATCTACAAAATCTTCAACCCATTTTTTCAATACCCTTGCTGCCAGTTTACGACCGATGTATTTCTTCAAACCAGATTTACTAACTTTTACTTCGTCAGCAAGATCAAAAAGTTCTAAGATATCTTTATCAGAATCGTAACCGATAGCACGTAATAAAGTGGTAACCGGGAATTTTTTCTTACGATCGATATAAGCATACATCACGTTATTAACGTCTGTAGCGAACTCGATCCATGAACCTTTGAAAGGAATTACACGTGCAGAATACAATTTGGTTCCATTTGTGTGACGGCTTTGACCGAAGAACACTCCTGGAGAACGGTGTAATTGCGAAACGATAACACGTTCTGCACCGTTGATAACAAACGTACCTTTTGGTGTCATATACGGGATTGTACCTAAGTACACATCCTGGATAATGGTTTCAAAATCTTCATGTTCTACATCATTACAAGAAAGCTTCAGCTTTGCTTTTAATGGAACATTGTAGGTTAATCCACGCTCAATACACTCATGTATATCGTAACGTGGCGGATCAACAAAATAATCAAGAAACTCCAATACGAAGATATTTCTTGAATCTGTTATTGGAAAGTTTTCAGCAAACACTTTAAACAAACCTTCGCTAGAGCGATCGTCTGATGTGGTATCTATCTGGAAAAATTCTCTGAATGATTGCAATTGCACATCCAGAAAATCCGGATAGTCTATAATGTGCTTACTAGTTGCAAAATTTACTCTTTGTTCGACTGTCTTTGCCAATGGACTAAAAGATTTTAGTTTAAGAATAAACTATTTGTTTGGTTTCAGTTTCAAGCATTCTCATTAACCAAACAAAATGAGATGTTTATAAACAGGTAAAGACACCGACATTTTCAGTCGGTGTCTAATACATTTTTAGCTTAGCTAAGTTAAGTGATTACTTAATCTCAACTACTGCTCCAGCTTCTTCTAATTGTTTTTTAAGAGCTTCTGCTTCGTCTTTAGTAACACCAGCTTTTAATTCTTTTGGTGCTCCGTCAACTAAGTCTTTTGCTTCTTTCAAACCAAGGCCAGTTAAGTCTTTAACAAGTTTCACAACTGCTAATTTAGCGCCACCAGCTTCTTTTAAGATAACATCAAATGATGTTTTTTCTGCAGCAGCAGCAGGTGCATCACCACCAGCAGCAGGACCAGCAACTACAGCAGCAGCTGCAGGCTCGATACCATACTCGTCTTTTAAGATTTGAGCTAATTCGTTAACTTCTTTAACTGTTAAGTTTACTAATTGCTCAGCAAACGATTTTAAATCTGCCATTTTATTAAGATTTTAAAAATTTACGTAAAAATAATTTTGTTTAATTGCGAACTTAAGGTGTTCGTTAACCTTCTCTTTCTTGTAGAGTTTTAACAATTCCTGCAATTTTGCCTCCGCTTGATTTAAGCGCAGATATAACATTCTTAGCTGGTGATTGTAATAATCCAATGATATCGCCAATAAGCTCTTCTCTCGATTTTAAGCTTACTAAGTTATTCAATTGGTCATCGCCAACGTATACTGATGAATCTATATATGCTGCTTTAAGCAATGGTTTATCAGATGTTCTTCTCAAAGTTTTAATCAACTTAGCCGGAGCGTTTGCTGTTTTTGAGAATAATAATGATGATGAACCTTTAAGGGCTTCGTATATCTCAGAAGCATCGCCATCTAAACCTTCAATCGCTTTGCGGATTAAAGAGTTTTTAGCAACTTTCATGATGATATCACCTTCGAAACATTTGCGGCGGATGTTGTTAATCTGCTCAACAGAAAGGCTAGAAGTATCAGCAATATAGAAATTGCCATACTCTTGCATTTGTCCTTGTAGTTCTAAAACTACTTCGTTTTTTTCTTCTCTGTTCATGATTAAATCCCCGCTACTGATTTTGTTTCAATTGCAATTCCAGGACTCATTGTAGAAGACACGTGAATGCTTTTAAAATAAGTTCCTTTAGCAGCAGATGGTTTTAATTTTGAAATTACCTGAATGATTTCAAGTGCATTCTCATAAATTTTATCTGCTGGGAATGATACTTTCCCTATTGAAGCGTGTATAATACCGCTTTTGTCTACTTTAAAATCAATCTTACCTGCTTTAACCTCTGTTACAGCTTTACCAACTTCGTTAGTTACTGTACCAGATTTTGGATTTGGCATTAAGTTCCTTGGACCTAAAACGCGGCCTAATTTACCTACTTTTGCCATACAAGCTGGTGTTGTGATAATAATGTCTACATCGGTCCAACCACCTTCAATTTTAGCCACATATTCGTCTAAACCTACGAAGTCTGCGCCAGCTGCTTTCGCTTCTTCTTCCTTATCAGGAGTTACTAGAGCTAAAACACGTACAGTTTTACCTGTACCGTGTGGTAAAGTAGCAATACCACGTACCATTTGATTCGCTTTACGCGGATCTACACCTAAAGATACATCAATATCAACTGATGCGTCGAATTTAGTGGTAGTGATTTCTTTTACCAAAGCAGCAGCAGCCTGTAAAGTATAAGCTTTACCAGCTTCTATTTTAGCGTGTGCCTTTTTTTGATTTTTAGTTAATTTCGCCACTGTTGTAAACTGTTTTTTAATTAATTGTTCCAGGGTGCGTCACCAGAAACGGTGATTCCCATACTGCGTGCTGTACCAGCAACCATACTCATTGCAGATTCGATTGTAAATGCATTTAAATCAGGCATTTTATCTTCAGCAATAACTTTAATCTGGTCCCAGGTCACCGATCCAACTTTTTTACGGTTAGGCTCAGCAGAACCACTCTGTAATTTAGTAGCATCTTTTAACTGGATAGCTACAGGAGGGGTTTTGATGATGAAATCGAATGACTTATCAGCATAAACAGTAATTACAACTGGCAATACTTTACCTGCTTTATCTTGGGTACGAGCGTTGTACTGTTTGCAAAACTCCATAATATTCACCCCTTTAGCACCTAACGCAGGTCCTACTGGTGGCGATGGATTTGCCGCTCCGCCTTTGATCTGTAATTTGATCATTGCACTGACTTCTTTTGCCATTTTGTGTTTTTTGTTTATTTAAAACTCAATGTTAAATATTGGAAGCATGTAACATTTAATTCCTTAGAGCTCCTATAAAGCTTAAAGGACTGCAAAGATATGGATAATCTTGTAAATGCACAATAGATGGAGAGAAATATATTTAATAATATGTAGGTGTTTAAAATATGTGCATTAAATCAGCGATTAAGAAAAATACTTTCTTCAGTTATAAACCATGAATAGATTGCTTCACGCCACCATAAGACCCTTTCTTTGTTCGCAACGACAGAATAAACCACAAAACTTACACTAATTATTAAGCAATTTAAAAAATCATTTAAAAAGAAAAAACCGCACGAAATAAATTCTGCGGTCTTTTTATATTCTAAAAATAATTTGCTTACTCTTTTTCTACTTGCATGTAGTTAAGCTCAAGTGGTGTTTTACGACCGAAGATTTTAACCATTACTTTCAGTTTTTTCTTCTCTTCGTTTACCTCTTCGATAATACCTGAGAAACCGTTGAAAGGTCCATCCATTACTTTAATGCCTTCGCCAACGTAGTAAGGCACATTCATTGTTTCACCTTGCTCGCTCATCTCATCAACCACACCTAAAATACGGTTAACTTCTGCCTGGCGCATTGGGATTGGATTACCAGCTTTATCACCCAAGAAACCAATAACACTATTAATTCCTTTAATGATGTGCTCTAACTCTCCATCTAATGTAGCTTCGATTAAAACATAACCAGGATAGAAGTTACGTTCTTTTGCAATTTTTTTACCATCTTTCATTTGGTAATATTTTTCCATTGGTATTAAAACCTGAGGAACCAAATGAGAGAAACCTAAACGGCTGATCTCAGCATCAATGTACTGTTTTACTTTCTTTTCCTTACCGCTAACAGCCCTTACAACGTACCACTTTAGATCGCTCATTAGTAAATATTAATTAGAAAGTGATTTATAAAAAGTATCTAACACAAATGTTGATCCTTTATCCATTGCAAAAATAACCAATGCAATAATTAAAGAAGCCACTAATACAAGAATTGCAGAACTTTGCAGTTCACCCCAAGTAGGCCATGTAACCTTCTGGGTCATTTCATCGTACGATTCTTTTATAAACTCAACTACTTTAGCCATATTTAATTTATTGAATGACAGAATGACTAAATGAGTGAATGATAATATTCGAAAGCTAACCTTCAAATTCAATCATTCACTCATTCAATTACTCAACCATTGTTTTGAGCACGGGAACAAGGATTCGAACCCTGATCAAAGGTTTTGGAGACCTCTATTCTACCGTTGAACTATTCCCGTAATTAGAAAGCAAAGTGCCTAAGCGCACTTAAACACTTTGCTTTTCTTATTTTTCTTTAGTCCCGATAAATCGGGATTTAAGATTATTTTAAAATTTCAGTTACCTGACCAGCACCTACTGTTCTACCACCTTCACGGATAGCGAAACGTAGACCTTTTTCCATTGCGATAGCGTTGATCAACTTTACAGTGATTGTAACGTTATCACCTGGCATTACCATCTCAGTACCTTCAGCTAGTGAAATCTCACCAGTAACGTCTGTAGTACGGAAATAGAATTGAGGACGGTATTTGTTGAAGAATGGAGTGTGACGACCACCTTCTGCTTTTGATAATACATAGATCTCAGCTTTGAAATCAGTGTGAGGAGTTACTGAACCTGGTTTACAGATTACCATACCACGACGGATATCAGTTTTCTCAATACCACGTAACAATAAACCTACGTTATCACCAGCTTCACCATAATCTAAGATCTTACGGAACATCTCAACACCAGTTACTGTAGATTTTAAGTTCTCAGCACCCATACCTAAGATTTCAACTGGATCTCCAGAGTTGATTACACCACGCTCGATACGACCAGTTGCTACAGTACCACGACCAGTGATCGAGAATACATCTTCAACAGGCATCAAGAATGGAAGCTCAGTTAAACGTGGAGGAATTGGAATGTAGCTATCAACAGCATCCATTAATTCCATAATTTTTGCTACCCATTTAGCATCTCCGTTCAAACCACCTAAAGCAGAACCTTGAATAACAGGAATATCATCACCAGGGAAATCGTAGAACGATAATAATTCACGAACTTCCATTTCTACTAATTCTAATAATTCAGGATCATCAACCATATCCACTTTGTTCATGAATACAACCAATGAAGGTACACCAACCTGACGAGCCAATAAGATGTGCTCACGAGTTTGTGGCATTGGACCATCAGTAGCAGCAACAACGATAATAGCACCATCCATTTGAGCCGCACCTGTAACCATGTTTTTAACATAATCCGCGTGACCTGGACAATCTACGTGTGCGTAGTGACGGTTTGCAGTTGAATACTCAACGTGCGCAGTATTAATTGTAATACCTCTTTCTTTTTCCTCAGGAGCTGAGTCAATTGAATCGAATGAACGTGCCTCAGATAAACCTGCATCAGCTAAAACTTTTGTAATAGCTGCTGTTAAAGTTGTTTTACCGTGATCGACGTGACCGATTGTACCGATGTTTAAGTGCGGTTTACTACGGTCAAATTTTTCTTTTGCCATTTTATTTATAACTAATTAGTAGGTTAACTTTTTATTAATTTTATTTATTGTTTTGATGCAATGCAACACAAAAAACCTTGTCTACCCTGCATATTAAACAGATTTAACAAAGCTTTATTATCCTGAGCCAACTATGGGAATTGAACCCATGACCTCTTCCTTACCAAGGAAGTGCTCTACCGCTGAGCTAAGTCGGCTTTTTAGTTTCCAGTTCCAGCCTTTAGTTTTAACCAAATAAAAACTGTTACCAATAACTGCCCACTTTCTAATTTTTATTGGAGCGGAAGACGAGGTTCGAACTCGCGACCTATAGCTTGGAAGGCTATCGCTCTACCAACTGAGCTACTTCCGCTTTTAAAAACTAGTGATTGATTGAATGAAAGAATGATAGAAATAATCTCTCATTAAAACATTTGGTCGTTCATTTAAAGTGTGGGGAGAGAAGGATTCGAACCTTCGAAATCTTGCGATAACAGAGTTACAGTCTGTCCCATTTGGCCGCTCTGGAATCTCCCCATTTTCTACTTTAAAATGCTAACACTTTAAAATAAAAAGAGCCTCCTATCGGAATCGAACCAATGACCTACTGATTACAAGTCAGTTGCTCTACCAGCTGAGCTAAGGAGGCTTTAAATTTTGTGCAATGATACGAAAAATCTTCATTTTTCATACTATTAACGTGTTTTTTTAAAACTTTTATCTTTTTAAAGAACAAGCCTTTTCTTCTTGGCCTAACACCGTTTCCGAAAGGGAATGCAAATATACACACTTATATTTCACTTCAAAATAAATTTGAAAAAAAATAGTGAAATTTTTAGCCCTCCCACTCAATTAAGACGATTTAAAATAATAGGTACTTCATAATCAGTCGCTTTGCTTTCGCTTAAAATCGTATTATTTTTTTAACTTTTTCGGTGTTCTAACGAATATGAATCGGTTTTTAAGTTTAATTACGCTTGCCCCCATGTCCTGGCGCTTTCCAGCTACCACTTCTTATACCCTTTAACATCACCAAATCGTTTACATCCTTATTAATTTTAAAAAAAATCAATCGATACCATTTATTAATTAATCAAAAACAATTAAAAACAACAGCAAATTCCTCACGGTAGCCCATAAAAAAGGCAACATAATGATTAATCATGTTGCCTTTTCTTAAAATAATGCTAATTTTTAGTAATCAGCAGCTTCGCTTTCGCTTAAAATTGCTTTATGCTCACTTAATTTTGCACGTGTTTTATCCTTATGTTTAGTGATCTGCTTTCTTAACGATTCAATTGCCAGATCTGTGGCTTCTTCAAATGATTTACATTGTTCTTTAGCGAAGAGGGTCCCTCCCGGCACAATGAGTTTTATCTCACTAATTTTATTGGCCTCATCCTCTACGTTTTCTAACTTTAAATACACTTCTCCGCTAATGATCTGGTCAAAAAACTGATCTAGCTTATTTGCTTTTTTTTGTATAAAATCTAACAACTTACTGTCTGCACTGAAGTGGATTGATTGAACTCCGATTTTCATTTTTCCTCCTTTTTTTATGCCTTTGGATGGGCTTGTTTATAAATTGTTTTTAATCTTTCGATCGAATTGTGGGTGTAAACCTGGGTTGCTGCTAAGCTGGCGTGACCCAAAAGTTCTTTAATTGCATTTAGATCTGCTCCTGCATTTAGCAGGCTTGTTGCATAACTGTGCCGAAGCACGTGGGGACTTTTCTTCTCATTGGTTGATACGTGGTTTAGGTATGAGGTAACAATACGGTATATTAACTTTGGATATGCCGCTGCACCTGTATTGGTAACGATTAAGATAGGCAAATTGTTATTAAAGTTTTGCAACTTTTTTAGCTCAACATAGGTATTTACCTGATTGATAAGCTGTTTATTTACAGGAATGATCCGCTCTTTATTTCTTTTACCCAATACCTTTATCGTTCCCGAATAAATATCTATATCTTTTAACTGGAGTAGTTCTGTTAAACGCATGCCGGTACCAAAAAGCAACTCGATTACCAGATGATCGCGAACAGAAGAGAAGCTTTCATTAAAATAATGCTCCGAATCCAATAGCTGATCCATCTTTTGCGAATCAACAAATACGGGTAGTCTTTTGGGTATTTTTGGTGCTTTAATTAAAACGGTAGGATTCTGATCAATCTTTCCGCTTCGCTGCAAAAATTTATAAAAACTCCTCAACGTCGAAATTTTTCTATTGATGGTCTGTTCTGATACTTTCTTCTCCATCAGATCTACCATATAGCTCCGTAGGTGAATATGCTTAACTTCTAAAAAATTTAGCTCGAACGTAATATTGACATACTCTTCAAACTGATCTAAATCTGTTTGATAAGAGGTAATGGTGTGCTGAGAATAGCGCTTCTCGTGAGTTAAATAGGTTATAAAACTTTTTAGCAACATTCAATATCTTTTTGAGGGGCATTGATATGAAGTTACAAATAGTTTTGATATAAAGAAATCATTAATTAATTGTTTATTGTAAAGTTTTTGATTTCTTTTTAAAACAAAAAAGTCCTCCCGATTTTACATCAGAAGGACTTTAACGTATTTATATCTTAAACAACTATGCAGTTGTATCTTGATTCATATTCTGAATGTAAACAGCATGTTTAATTTCAGTACGGCGAGCAACGGATTTTTTCTCGTATGCTTGGCGACTACGCAGTTCTCTCAATACACCAGTTTTTTCAAACTTTTTCTTGAAACGTTTAAGGGCTTTATCTAATGATTCGCCGTCTTTAATGTTGATAATGATCATAACGCTGAAATACCTCCTCTCGTGGTTTTTAAAATTTCCCGTGCTATCGGGGCTGCAAATGTAAGCAAAATATTGAAAATGAGAAAGGTTTTATAAAAAGAAAATTTATTTAAATCGTTGGTTAAACTAAACTGTTGTTTACCTACATTTATATATACATTATATGATATGACAACAGGCAAAAAAGTAGGCTCAATTATCGCGGTTATAGTTGTTATTTTACTAGTAGCAATTTGCTATTACCGGTATTTCTTTGTTTTTGGCGAAGGCGTTAAAGCCGGCGAATTAAATTATGTAGTAAAGAAAGGTTATCTGTTTAAAACCTACGAAGGGAAATTGATCCAGAGTGGGGTAAAATCCAGACAAGCGGGAACATTACAAAATAATGAGTTTGAGTTTTCTATTGCAAGTAAAGAAATTGCAGATAAAATGATGGCCAATAGTGGCAAATTTTACGAACTCCACTATAAGGAATATAAAAATACCCTGCCTTGGCGCGGATTTAGCGTTTATGTAGTAGACAGCATTTTAACTACTAAAGATATACCGCAATAAGCTGAAAGTCCAAAGACCAAAGCTTAAAGCGCTGTGCAGGTAGCTTAGAGTATCTATATTTGCTTTGTTCTTTCAGCTTTGGTCTTTAATCTTTTTTCCTAGGTACCTTCGCTCCTTCTTTCCTGGCTTCCGATAATCCGATAGCAATTGCCTGCTTTTTAGAAGTCACTTTTTTACCTGATCCGCTTTTAAGCTTACCTTCTTTCATTTCGTGCATGGTTTTTTCTACTTTCTCACCAGCTTTTTCTGAATACTTTGCCATATTTTTAATTCATTAGTTCAATGGTCAATAGTTCATTGGTAATTGCCCATTGGTTATTACTTTTTAGTCTTTTAATCTTAGTAAAAACACCGGCAATTGAAAGTTGGTTTTGAAAATTTTAAAACAAAAAAATCCGGAGGTGGTTAAACCGTCCGAATGCTCATAATATATTTGGTTTTTCGTTAACTAAGTTCCAGCTTTAGTCTTTTAGCTTTAAGCTAACACCTCTCTTGCGATTACAATTTTTTGTATTTCAGACGTTCCTTCGCCTATTGTACATAATTTACTGTCGCGATAAAATTTTTCTACCGGAAAATCTTTGGTATAACCATAACCGCCAAATATCTGAACAGCTTCTGTTGCTACCCTTACCGAAACCTCTGAGGCAAAGTATTTTGCCATGGCCGATTCTTTTGTCATGGGCAAATGCCTGTTCTTTAAATCTGCCGCCTGGCGGATCAATAATTCGGCTGCTTCAATTTCGGTAGCCATATCAGCCAGTTTAAAACTAATGGCCTGAAAGCTGGAGATTGGCTGACCAAACTGCTGGCGTTGTTTTGAATACGCTACCGCAGCATCAAAAGCACCTTTTGCAATACCTAAAGCCAATGCCGCAATAGAAATTCTTCCGCCATCTAACACTTTCATCGCCTGTTTAAAACCTTCGCCAACATTACCCAATAAATTAGCTTTTGGCACACGGCAGTTATCAAAAATCATTTCTGTGGTTTCTGATGCACGCATGCCTAATTTATTTTCTTTTTTGCCTGCTGTAAAACCTGGTGTACCTCGCTCTACCACAATGGCCGAAATCCCTTTCGAACTTCCCTGCTCCCCGGTTCTTACCATTACCACAGCGATATCGCCGCTTTTGCCATGGGTAATCCAGTTTTTTGCACCATTTATTATATAGTCATCGCCATCTTCAACAGCGGTGGTCATCATTCTCAACGCATCCGAACCTGTGTTTGCTTCTGTTAAACCCCAGGCACCAATCCATTCGGCCGTAGCCAGTTTTGGTAACCACCTCTGCTTCTGTTCTGCATTGGCAAAGGCCAGAATATGCCCGGTACATAAAGAATTGTGTGCAGCCAATGATAAGCCGATTGAACCACAAACCCGGGCCACTTCTACAATTACATCAACATATTCCTGATAGCCCAATCCAGAGCCTCCATATTCTTCGGGAACCAAAACACCCATTAAACCTAATTCGCCGAGCTGTTTAAACAATTCGACAGGAAAATGCTGTGCCTCATCCCATTCCATTATATGTGGACGAATGTTTTTCTCTGCAAAATCGCGGACCATGGCCTTTACACTCTGCTGAGTTTCTGTTTCTGAAAAATCGAAGCTTACGCTCATTAAATTTATATTTTAAAGTTAGTTGAGGCAATTATAAACAATTATTTGATAGTTAATTACCATTAAATATTTGTGCAATTACAGAATGAAATGGTATTCGGTTCAATTAGTTTATCGGTTAATTTTAAACCTTGAAATTAACGGAGAAAGTTTTTTTCTATTTTTCTTACAACTATAGCCAAATAAACTAATTATATGGTGTTTTTGATGAATATAGATAAAATTGAAGGAATGATAGTAGATGAATACATTCAGTTTTTCGCAAAACATTTGTTGAAAATGGATTCTCTTAAACTTTGCAGACAATTAACTCCTATACTAGCTCAGAACAGGAAATACATAATTTTTAATTTGGTTGTCTTTTTTTGGAAATCAGGTACAGAAGCGTTTGGCGTTATTCAGCCCTGCTCTCCACTTTACTCCGTTGCACTACGTGTTCGTTCCGATCAGGTTTAGGTGGCGCGGCCAGCACTATGATTTGGGGGTTGCTTTTCAAATAATATTTAAAACTTAACCTTTAAATTCAAGGTGCTAAAAAGAAATATAAGGCGTAATCTTATCAATAACCTCTTGGTTTAAAATGATGATCTTTTTTAAATCGGATGAGTTAGCATAATTGCCATGCTGCTTACGGTATTGAATAATGGCATTGATCTGCTTGTAAGAGAGGTATGGATTGCGCTTTAAATCATCAAACGTTGCTGTATTTATATTTATTGTTTTTAATGGGGCATTACTGATTTCAATCTGATCTTTAATTTCGGCATACTTATTAGAATCTAATCCATAAACTTCGAGAAGCTGCTCTTTCTTGTAAAAACCACCTAAACGTTCACGGTATTTAATAATTCTAAGCGCAAAAGTTCCGCCAATGCCTTTTATCTTATCCAGTTGTGCAGAATCGGCCTTATTAATATCGACGATTACTAAAGTTTTTTTAGCGTATTCTTTTTTATCGAAAGGTGCATATTTTCTTGAGGTATTGATGGGCTGATCGGGTATGTTAACATAGGGCAATATCTTTTTATACATTTCTGGCGAAATGGTATACATTTTCTGAAGATCTTCGGCTTTGTAAAACTTACCGCCCTTAGCGGTATAATTCATAACCGATTGTGCCTGTTTTGCTGATAAACCTAGAGTTTGCCAACCCTGTGCATCTAAAGTATTGGGATTGAATTTGAAAAGTTTAACCGTTTTTTTGGGATTCGAATTTTCAATCCGATCACGAATGGTATGGGCATATACCTGATCTGTTATGGTTATCTTCTGAATTTGTGCTAAAAGATTTGAACCATCATTTGAAAGGGGCCGATAATAGCCATATATAATAGGTGTTGCCTTAATTACAATAATAATAAAGACTAGAAATAGCAATCCATTAAATTCACTTTTGCTAACACCAAAATTTTTGTTGAGCCAAATTCTCATTGATGCGATATGACATGTGTATTATAAATATAAATCTTATTTTTGGAATTGCAAAACAGAACAGGTTTTGCCTATCAACGCCATAAGAATTTTATATGAAGATCATAACTACATCTGAGTTTGCGAAAGCAACAAAGATAGATAAGCTAGGTGTACCAGGTTTAGCGGGTTTGATGATGGAGATCATGAAACTGAACGACATTAATGATGTATTCGCTCAAAATCAACACTTTAAAGGTTTAGAGTTTGTAGATAAGATACTGGAAACCATTGGCGTTTCTATCGAATTTGACGATGATGATTTAAATTGCATTCCGAAAACAGGACCATTTATTGCCATTGCAAACCATCCTTATGGAGGTGTAGAAGGTTTGGCTTTGGTTAAACTTTTATGTACGGTTAGGCCAGATGCCAAGGTGATGGTAAACTTTATTCTGAAAAAAATACCGAACCTTGATGAGTTTTTTGTTGCTGTTAACCCTTTCGAAAACGTTCAACATACATCGAGCATCAGTGGTTTAAAAACTACTTTTGATCTGCTTAGAAACGGGGTTCCGATCGGGATTTTCCCTGCAGGAGAGGTTTCTACCTTTAAGTTGGATGCCCAACAGGTAACCGACAGGATGTGGCATCCTGTTGTTGGAAAACTGATTGCTAAAGCAAAAGTACCCGTTGTACCTATTTATTTTCACGGTAATAACGGGGTTTTCTTTAATATTTTAAGCTTCATCCACCCTACCCTGCGTACTGCAAAGTTACCTTCGGAGTTTTTAAATAAACATGGGCGCACCATTAAGGTACGGATTGGCAAACCAATAGCCGTATCTGAAATTTCGCACATGAACAGCAGCAATAAACTGATGGACTTTTTAAGGGCCCGTACATATGCACTTGGTATTGGCTTAGATACAGAGAAAAAACTCTTTAATCCACTAAACTTGTTCAAAATTAAAAAGAAACCTGTTGAGGTAATTGAAGAAACTTCGAGGCTTTTAATTAAAAATGAGGTGATACTTTTAGAAGATTTTAAAGTTTGGACGGAAAAAAATTACGAAGTATACATTGTTCCGACTTTAAAAATCCCCAATATTTTAAGAGAAATTGGCCGTTTGCGCGAAATTACTTTCCGAGAGGTTGGTGAAGGAACCAACAAAAAAATCGATCTCGACAATTACGACATCTACTATAACCACTTATTTATTTGGGATAAGGATTTAGAAAATATTGTAGGTGCTTACCGGATTGGTAAAGGTGATGAGATTTTAGAAAGCATGGGCCGCCGTGGATTCTACCTATCAGAACTGTTTAAAATGAAAGATCAATTCTACCCAATGTTGAGACAGGGAATCGAGCTGGGCAGATCGTGGATCAGAAAAGAATACCAGGGCAAACCACTTCCATTATTTTTGCTTTGGAAAGGAATTTTAAAATACCTGATCGATAACCCACAGTATCGCTACATGTTTGGACCGGTAAGTATCAGCAACAACTTCTCTAAATTTAGCAAGGCCTTAATTGTAGATTACATTACAAAAAACCATTTCGATTATGAGATGGCAAAATATGTGAAGCCAAGAAACAAGTTTAAAGCTGATCTTTTACCAATTTCTACAGATACATTGGTTGATAGCAGCGAGTCTTTTAAAGATCTGGATAGCATTATCGGCGATATCGAAAACTCGCATATTAAGATTCCGGTATTGTTGAGGCAGTATATGAACCTGAATGCGAAGATTATCTCATTTAATATCGATCCTAAATTTTCCGATTGTTTAGACGGCTTCTTAGTGGTTGATACGCATAATATTCCACCAGAAATGCTCGAAAAGCTCGGCAAGAATCTATAAACGAATTCCATAAAAAAACCCAGACATCCATCTGGGTTTTTTATTATCAACTAACCTAAACTTTATAAATACTAACCAAATATTTATGCCACAAAAGTAGGTTTACCCTGTTAAATTGGTGTTAATGAAATATTATTTATAGAATTTTCTTCCTTACAATTTCTTAATCGATTAATACGCTGTTGTTCATATTATTCCATTATCTTTAGGTACTCTGTATGAGCTATGATAAACATTCTTCTTCGTGAGAACCGAATGTTTCCCGCCCTTATATTTAGCTCAAATAAAAAATCATTTATCAAGTTGCTTCCCTAATGGAATCGATTTTGAACTATAATTATGACAGTCATTTCTAAAGAGAATTTTTCAAAGGCAACAGGCATTTGTAACATTCCAATCCCTGGCCTTGCTTCCTTTTTAATGAGGTTCTTGAAGATTAACGACTTCAATGGAATTATTAGAGATGCGAATACCTTAGAAGGAGAAAAATTTGCCAATCATATTCTGGATGTTCTGGGCGTTACCATTCAGATCACTGATGAGGATTTAGCCAACATTCCTAAAGAAGGTGCATTTATTGCGATTGCAAACCACCCCTACGGTGCTATAGAATCATTGGCATTATTAAGTACTCTTGCCAATTACCGACCTGATACGATGTTTATGGGGAATTTTCTGTTAAAAAAAATCCCAAATCTGGAGAAATGTATTATCGCGGTAAATCCGTTCGAAAAAGTTCAGGATTCATCAAGTATTAGCGGATTAAAAACAACTTTAAAAGTTTTAAAAGATGGTAGTCCTGTTGCTATTTTTCCGGCAGGCGAAGTTTCTTCTTATAAATTCAGAAAAAATCAGATTACCGACCGTGAATGGCATCCCGTGGTTGGGAAAATCATCTCAAAAGCCAATGTACCCATACTACCGGTATATTTTCATGGTAATAATGGCATCTTTTTTAGCCTGCTGAAATTTATACACCCTTCGTTACAAACAGCAAAGCTTATTTCAGAGTTATTCAACAAAAATGGTCACCAGTTAAAAATCAGTATCGGCAAACCCATTCATTTGAAAGAAATAGACTGTAAAGATTGTAATACCTCGCTTTTAAAACATTTAAGAAAAGGGCTTTATGCCCTAAAAAAGTAAGCTGATCCGGAATCATGAAAATACAATGTTAATTTCCCGTTAAGCACCAACCTTATTGTTGACATAAAGAAATTGTTGCTTTTGTGTTAATAATAAGTAAATTTAATGTAACCAAATATGGAGCGGTTTGAAAAGAGGGAGTTACATATATATTTTGAGGACCATTTTGTTCGTTTGCCTGATGATGAATGCCATCATCTCGAAGGGACAGAATTATTCTTTTGATTTTTATGATGGAACTTTCAACTTTAGTGTAGATTCTTCAGTCGTTTTTCCAATACCAAAAACAGCAACTACATCAGCCGTTTCAAACTTTTACAGCCGCATCTCTTCTGGCCAATACGCACCTCTTATCTCGTCTTTAGAAAAATACCAGAAAAAATATAATTTAAACGATTGGATTTATTATCAACTGATCCGAAAAACAGCCGAACAGATTAGTCCAAAAGCAGATAATTATTTTAGCTATACTTTATACAAATGGTTTTTACTGAGTAAATGCGGCTACGATGCAAGATTAGCTGTAGGCAATGATCAGGTTATCTTTTATGTAAGAAATGAAGAGGATATCAGCGATATTCCGTTTTTTATGATTGACGATAAAAAGTTTATGTGCTTAAATTACCACGATTATGGCAAACTGTTTAAACAGGCCGATGCTTATAAGCCTGTTAAAATTTTAATTCCAGAAGCTAAAAATCCTTTCTCTTATAAGGTTACCCGAATGCCCGATTTTAAACCAGAAAGTTATCAGGAAAAAGATATCGAATTTAGCTATCGTCAAAAAATCCATCATTTTAAGTTAAAAGTTAATGAAGATGTACAAACCATTTTCAAAAACTATCCGGTAGTCGATTTTGAGAGTTATTTTAATATCCCTTTGAGCCGGGAAACCTACAGCTCTCTTATTCCCACCTTGAAAGAAAACCTGAAAGGCATGGATCAGAAAAAAGGTGTCGATTACCTGATGAGATTTACCCGTTATGGTTTTTTATATGAAGATGACGGTGAAAATTTTGGCAAGGAAAAACGTTTCTCGCCCGAACAAACATTATTAAGTACCTACAGCGATTGCGATGACCGGGCCGCACTATTTTTCTACTTGGTAAAGGAAATATATAACCTGCCGATGATCGCCTTGCTATACCCTAAACATTTAACTATCGCTGTTCAGTTTGACAAACCAGTTGGCGAACCGATTACTTATAAGGGCAAAAAGTATTCGTACTGCGAGCCTACACCCCAGGCTCAGAATCTAAAAATCGGACAACTTTCATCAAATTTCAAGAACAGTAAATACGAAGTAGTTTATGCATATGAGCCTAAGAAATAAGCCCTTCATATTAAATTAATGTTAAAAAATCGTTATTTTATCAATAACAGGTTGATTCATTAGCTATTTAAGGTAATTTAGATTTCTCATATTGAGTTAAATCTAAAACCTTGTCTATGTCTGCTATTATCTATACCGTTTTAAAGGAGTTTTTTGTTGAGGTGAACGGTCACGCTATAAAGGCTAGAATTATGTCGCCGATTAACGATGGCAAAGTTTTCGTTTTCAAAATCAGTTCATTTTACAAAAGCAAAACCGATTCTGATGCTTATGAGCCCGCATCAACATTTACTTCTTACGCAAATGCTGAACGACATTTACTTCAATACCTGGAAGGTTTCCAGAATACCCTAGATCTTGGCGGCGATATAGCACCAGGAAGTACTTTTTAGTTGTTTTCTTTATCATCTTTCTCAGGCGGAAGTTCAGACTGGATTACCTCTTCTTCAAATTCCTTTTTGTCTTTTTGGTTTCTTTTGATCAGGTAGGCAATTAAAATAATGACCAGAACCGCAACACCGATTAATATTGGATAATTCATATTCGTTCGATTAAATTCTAACCTATGTGATTTAACCTAAGTTATGAGAAATATTTTATATGTTAAGCAGTTAGCTACGTGTTAACATAATCATAATATTAATTTAACTTTCCGATTCTCTATCTTTGGGAAAACCCATAAGTTTTAGATGAAAAAGAACAAATCCAAGTCGAAAAGTCATTCGACAAGCAAAAAACTACGCAAAGAATTAGAATCGAAATTAGCCCTTGCATTTAACGAACTTGTTATCCAGTATGGCAAAGCAAAAAAAGCCGATAAAGTAATCGAAAAATTTGCAAAGCAATTAACTAAAAAAGTTACTTTCGCCACTCAAGATGATTCTATAACGCCATATATCAAAGAAGAGGAAGTTACTCCTGCGACTCCGAAGGCAAAAGCTGCTAAACCTGCTGTAGCAAAGAAAGCAAAAGAAGAGGTTAAAGAGGCAGTATAAATACGATTATAAAATAAAGCGGGTGTTCACCATTATGATGAACACCCACTTTTTTATGCTTATTAAAGAATAGTTTGCTATTATAGATTAGCTAACAAATCTACACCATCAACAGTAGCCCATTTTCCTTTTGTTAAAGAAGCACCCGTTGCAGTAGTTGAAGTAGTCCAGTTGGTACCAAAACTTGCTGCGTTTACTGTGAAAGTTGTTGCACCTGCGATGAACAATGTAGGGGTATTAGTTATTTTTACGTTTGTTAATTTAATTTTTCCAGTTAATACCTGATCGTTATAAGTAACTAAATCTTTGATTTGAACTGCCCCACCGACAAGTGCTGTTGGAGTTGTTTGGCTATTATATCCATCAATTACGATATTGCTGTAATCGCCATTACCCTGTGCTTTAAATTGTAAAGCATCTAACTGAATTTCACTTTGTGCTTCAGTTGTGGTACCAGCAGCTCTTTTTAAAGTAATATTGGTTACTTTAGGCCAAAATGCATTGTTAACACTTTTTGCTTCTACTTCCATGCCGTAGTTAGCCACACCAGTTTGATAAGCAAACCAGTTGGTATTGTCTTGACCTCTCCAGCCATCTTGCCAATCGAAAGCATCATCAGCATTACCATAAGAAATTAAGTTTTTAGCACTTACAGTTCCACCATAAAATTCGAAACCATCATCATTTCCTTTGTAAGAAACCAGGTTTTCTAATACTGTTCCACTACCTACTGAGTAGAATGAGAAACCATTTTGTTCTTTAGAGTTGGTAGTAATTACACGACCAGCATATTCTACTCTTACATATTTTAACGAACCACCATTATGGGCAGCATTAGTACCACCGTATGGTAATAACAAACCATCCTCAGAGTTTGAAGTTTGTACCCCTGATGCCGAGTTTACAATCGGCGCATCACCATACATGATGATACCATTCCAAGAACCACCAACTTTTGATTTTTCGGTTAATACAATCGGATTATCGGCAGTACCGTTGGCAATTAGCTTACCACCATTTAATACTACTAAACCATCATCACCATCAGCTTTATCTGCGGTAAAAGTAGAACCTGCCTCGATAGTTAAAGTAACACCCGATTGAATTTTAACAATACCTTTTAACGTATAATTACCAAAAGCCAATGTTCTGTTAGCTGTAATATCGCCTGTGATTTCGCCTACTACCGGAACTTTTGTAGGGATTTCATCATCTTCGTCTTTTGAACAGCCCGTAAAAATTGTAGCTGACACAGCAATTGCATAAAGTAATTTTTTCATTTTTAATCTTTTTTAATTTTCCTTTTGATGTGTAAATTTAGTTTTCCTATGTTTTGAATACATTAACCCATGTTTAACATTACGTAAACCGAAGGTTAAGGAATCGTAATATTAAATTAGAATGTGTAGCCAAGGCCTAACGACACGCCAACACCTCTTTTATAATCTTTAACAGTAAGGCTGTTCTCGTATATTTTCACTAAGCTCTTTTCGCCCAAATCAACTTTATAAGTTGGATTTAAGATATTCTCTACACCAAACTTTAAATCCCACTTGCTCGCAATTTTGTTGTTCCAGATCAAATCTAGTTTTCCAAATGGTTTCTCGTAGTAGTTATCTAAGCCATTGGTACCCACAGCATAAATACGTTCGCCATAAATATTATAGGCTAAAGTGATGGTGCTTTTCCAGTTTTTACCAAAATTACTTTCATGTTTGATATCAGCATTGATTAACCACGGTGACGCGCCCTGCAACTTGCGGGTATTATCATTACCAATAGCAGCAGTTTCAGCACTATTTTTTACCTTATCAATAGTAGTTTGGGTATACATCAATGAGGTATTGAAACCAACCGAGAAATTAGAAAGGGATTCGCTGAACCTTGAGAGTTGCAATAAAAATTCTAATTCAGCACCATATAAAACTGCTTTTTTAGAGTTATCATAAGTAATGGCTAAACCACCACTTCCTGCGGTTTGTGTAAATAAACGTTCTATAGGATTCTTCAAATATTTGGCAAAACCTGTTATGGCAAACATTTCTGTATTAGAAGGAAAAAACTCATATTTTACATCAACATTGTAGTTTTTACTGTTTACCACATTAGGGTTACCATTTTCGATAGTCGCATCCGGATTTACGAACTCTAATGGGAAAGCTTCCATAATAACCGGTTTGGTTAAGGTTTTTGAAAGTGATAGCCTTAAGTTCGTTTTCTCAGTAACCGAATATTTAAAGTTTACGGCTGGTAAAACATCAGTATTATTTTTAGTTACTCTCACAAGAGGGTCATCAAAAGTACCCTGATTTCTAAACCTGGTAATCCGTTGAGATTGCTCTACCCTTACCCCACCATTGATGTTAATTTTATCTCCGATAACCAACGATAAATCGGCATAACCAGCGTTAACACTTTCTTGCATGCGGGCAAGGTAGGTTGCACCTGTACCTTCATTATAAGTAAAGCCGCCATTAGCAATCTGACCAGCCAATGTAGCATCAGGCTGATTGGTATTAAAAGTAGCACTATTAGAGGCTAGATTTTGCGAAACTAAAAACCTGAAATTAGATTCTATTTTATTGAAAGAGCCATTGTAACCTAGTGTAAATTTATTGGCTTTTTCTTTATCGCCGTTTCCAAACTTCAAGTTATATTCCAATAAACCAGATCCGAAGAAATCGCCGTTAAAATCCATATACTGTCTTGAAATACTGTTGCCGGTATAACTAATTGATGTGGTATTCGCATCTAGCTGTACTCCTTTAAACGATTTTCTATCAGGAAGCTCATAACCTGTTTTTGAATAAGAAGCTCCTGCCCTTACGCTATGTCTGTCGTCTTCGGTTATTTTATAATTCGCGAATACCTGACCGGTAAAGAAATCGGTTTTTTGCAACTGGTTTAAACGGATAAATGAGTTAGTAACCGTAGCCTGGCTATTGGTATAACCCAGTTGATCCTGAATCATTGTTTCTGTTCCTTTTAAATAAAAGGCATTTAAATTAAGGTTTAACCTGTTGGTACCATAATTAATTGCACCTAATACCGATGAATTGGTAGAAAACCTATATTTAGTGGTATATAAGTTGTTGTCGTAAATACCTTGTGCGGTATTAAAGAAACGATCTACACCTTCTCTAATCTGAAAATTATTATCTGTATTTACAGAAACCAGATACTGGAAATAGCGGTTGTTTTCAAATCTGATTTTTCGTGTATGTAGTATACCAATATTTGTATTCAAAGGCGCATTTCCCTCTTCAACATCGAAACCGGATCCGAATTGCGAATTGGCTTCGTTTCCAGTCATGGTATAAGATGATGGTTTCTTGCCGAAAACCTTAGGTAAATCACGTCCATTATTAGGAAAACCAAAGTAATCTCCAATTGAAGTTTCACCTTCAGGTCTTAAGAATTTCTTAAAGCTACTGTTAGAAAGAAAGCTGGTACCAATATTAATTTTAGTTACTGCTTTTTCGCCCTTAGCGGTTACAATGTTAAAAGTTCCACCGGCAAAATCGCCATATAAGCCTGAGTTAAAAGTTTTGTAAGTTTCCAAAACACTTACAATATCCGTTGGAAAAAGATCTAAGGGGATAATTTTTTTAAACGGATTGTTAGAAGGTACTGCTAAACCATTTATTAATAAGTTGTTATACCTATCTTCTAAACCTCTTACAAATAAACCCCTGCCGTCTACCTTAGTAATACCTGTAATTTTTGTCAATCCTTCTTCAACATCACTTACACCTTTTCTAGATAGTTCCTGGATTCCGATGCCCTGTTTAATTTCTATTGCATTTTTTTGAAGCGATAAAAGTGCCGTTTCAGTCTCTCTACTTGCCTGGCCTTTTACCTGTACATCAGCCAATTTCTGAGAATTTGATTCATCAAGCGCCAGGTTTAAGGTAGTTGTACCTCCACCATTTACTTCAACAGCTGGTACCTCCTTTGTAGCATAACCTACGTACGATGCTTCGATAATAAATTTACCATCTTGCAATGCAGCAATAGTATATTTACCATCAGCTCCTGTAGAAGTACCTTTAGTGGTACCTTTAATTTTAACCGTTACTCCAATTAAGGTTTCGCCGGTTTTTTTATCGGTAACTGTTCCAGAAATTTTTCCTGTCTGCGCATATGATAATATGCTGATCGTTAAAGCGAACACAGTGAGTGCCGCTCTTTTAAAAGAGTTTAGTAAGTCCAATTTGCCTTTATTTGATAAGGGCAAAAGTATTACCACAGTGTTAACTGCAAGTTAGGTATTAATTAATATTACTTTACCTTAAGGTTAACTGAATGTTAATCACTTTTCGAATCAGTAACGAATACCTACTTTCTTACAAATGAAGTGCAATAACCAGATCGGACCTATTAACAAGAACTTAACATCATCAAGGAATGAAGGTTTTTTCCCCTCAATTTTATGCCCAATAAACTGACCGATCCAGGCGGCTACAAATATTGCCGCATAAATGGCATAGGCCGTTCCACTACCTAAGCCTACCGCCTGTTCAATTTTAACGATGATGTAACTCATTAAACCCACCACCCAGATCATTAAGAAAAACAACACAGGTGAAAGTGTAAAGTAATAATACAAGCTAAAGGCCAATAGAAAAGACGCCCAGTTAAAGAAACCGTTGTAGCTACCTAAAAAACCGATATGTGGAAAAGGAATCTGCCAGATCAACCCCAGTAAGCTGAATACAATTAACGGAACACAGATCCAGTGCACCAGCTTGTTTGTTGGATTTTGGTGACTTTCGGCATACTTATCAAAAAGCACATCTACTGCCCGCTTTGGTTCGATTGTTATGGTTTGCTTGCTCATTATGTAAAAATAAAAAAAAGCGATGGAATATCCATCGCTTTATAATTTGTTTTGTCCTTCAGACCTTATAGGTTTTTAAAAACCTATAAGGTCTTTAAAAAATTATTTCGCAAATGCTACAGAACGGGTTTCTCTAATTACAGTAACCTTAATCTGCCCTGGATAAGTCATTTCGGTTTGAATACGGGTTGAAATATCTGCAGCTAAAAGTTCTGCCTGTGCATCAGTAATACGTTCACTTTCTACAATCACACGTAATTCTCTACCAGCCTGAATTGCAAACGTTTTTTCAACGCCAGGATAAGATAAAGCCAGTTCTTCTAAATCTTTAAGGCGTTTGATATAACTTTCTACCACCTCGCGACGTGCACCCGGACGCGCACCAGAGATTGCGTCACAAGCCTGTACGATTGGAGAGATCATTGAAGTCATCTCAATTTCATCGTGGTGGGCACCAATAGCATTACAAATTTCAGGGTGCTCTTTATATTTCTCGGCCAATTGCATACCTAAAATTGCGTGTGGCAATTCAGGGTTATCATCAGGCACTTTACCTATATCGTGTAATAAACCTGCGCGTTTAGCCATTTTAGCATTTAAGCCTAATTCGGCAGCCATCGTCGCACAGAAATTAGCTACCTCACGAGAGTGATGTAACAAGTTTTGTCCGTAAGATGAACGGTAACGCATACGGCCAACCATACGGATTAACTCAGGGTGTAAACCATGGATACCTAAATCGATTACTGTACGCTCACCAATCTCTACAATTTCGTCTTCGATCTGTTTTTTGGTTTTCGCTACAATTTCCTCGATACGAGCCGGGTGGATACGACCATCTGTTACCAAACGGTGTAAAGCCAAACGGGCAATTTCTCTTCTTACCGGATCGAAACCTGATAAAATAATTGCTTCTGGTGTATCATCAACAATAATCTCAATACCGGTAGCAGCTTCTAAAGCACGGATGTTTCTACCCTCTCTACCAATAACACGACCTTTAATCTCATCGCTTTCGATATGAAAAATAGAAACCGAATTTTCAATTGCAGCTTCGGTAGCAGTACGCTGAATGGTTTGGATTACTACTTTTTTAGCTTCTTTGCTCGCCGTTAACTTTGCCTCATCAACAATATCCTTCACCTGCATCATTGCCTGTGTACGGGCTTCTTGTTTCAGATTTTCTACCAATTGCTCTTTAGCTTCTTCGGCAGACAGACCAGCAATGGTTTCTAATTGTTTTAGGTGTTGGTTTTTAAGCACTTCAACTTCTTCTTGCTTTTTAATCGCAATTTCGGTTTGCTTTTCTAAAACGCTTTTTTGTTTATCGAGTTCTTGTTCTTTTTTATTGAAATTTTCCATGCGCTGGTTTACCGATTGCTCTTTCTGCTTCATGGTATTTTCGCGTTGGTTAATGTTATTGTTTTTGGCATTTACTTCTTGCTCATGCTCCGCTTTCATTTGCAAAAACTTTTCTTTTGCTTCTAAAAGTTTATTCTTTTTTAAGATCTCTGCATTGTTTTCAGCATCTTTTAAAATCTTTTTCACTTTGTTCTGTGCTGCAACTTCCTGCTGTTTAAGCAAGTTACGCAGTAGGAATCTTCCTACCACCACTCCGATAGCAATACCCGCTATTACGGCAAATACGTATCCTAATATTTCAACTATTTCCATTTTGTTTTTTAAGTAAAAAAAAACCGCAACTAATTTTTAAAGTCTCATACATTTTAAACCTCAACTAAGCATAATTAGGGTTTAAGCCATTTTCAGGTGCCATAGCAGATGAAATACGCCCTCTTAACCCTATAGATATTGAAGTGTTAAGTTTTATAAAATTTGAAACTCAAAAACTAGCCGCGGCTATGTTTTTATGCTAATATTAGCGTCGTCATCCTAAATTTATTTCAGGATCTCATTAAATAAGCTCTGAAACAAGTTCAGAGTGACGAATCGCCGAAAGAACGAACCTTATTTTGAAAAGAAATTACTGAGTAAAACATCCAATTCTTCAACTTTATCGGCAACAGCAGTATCCTGATTTTGTACTTTATTTTCTGTTCTTAATACGGCTGTTGCATAGTGTAATACTGCCATAGAAAGAAGATCCTGCTTATCTCTAACCGCATAATTATCCTGATAATCTTTTATGCGCTCATTGATCATTTTTGCTGCCCGTCTCACAATTTCTTCCTCTTCCATATTCACCTTTAGTGGATAAATACGGTCGGAAATGGTTATTTTAATCGAGATTTCTCCCATTTGTTTAGCTTAGTTTCTGATTTCTCTGCATCATTATTTTTTTAATAATGCAATACTTTTATCAATCTCCCGCACAAAATCGTTAATTTTTTGTTTAATGTCAAGCGATTTTTCGCTTGTTCCCTCTATACTTTTAGCCAATTTTGTAACCCTTAATTTTTCATCAAGTTCTACATTTTTGCCTTTCGCTGTATCGAGTGCTACTTTTAACGATTGATTTTCAAGCTTTAATAAATCATTTTCTTCCTGTAGCGCATTACATAGCTCTAATACCTGAGCCGTTTTTTGTAATACCTTATCTAATTGATCTGCAACAGAAGTCATGAATTTATTTCTAAAAATACGAATTTATATTTTATTTCCTAATTTCTGCACCAGCTTGTGCCGTTAAATTCGCGATTAATTTCTGCATCGTGTTTTCAATCTGCTTATCGGTTAAGGTTTGTTCCTCATCCTGCAAAATGAAGTTCAAGGCATACGATTTTTTGCCTTCAGGTAATTTATCACCTACATACACATCGAACACACCAACCTCTTTGATCAGCTTTTTATCAGTTTTGAAAGCAATACCTTTTAAAGTATCAAAAGTTACCGCCTGATCGATCAATAAAGATAAATCTCTACGCACTTGCGGGTACTTAGAAACCTCTTTGTTAACGATTTTATTTTTCCTTACAATATCCAACAAGGCAGCCCAATCAAAATCGGCATAAAAAACCTCCGCACTTACATCGGCTACTTTACGGTCGGCTTTTGAAACTGCACCAAAACTTACCAGGGTCTTATCTCCACGGAAATATTTAATCCCGTAAGCAAAGTTTTCATCGTTTAAGGTATCGGTTTGATAGCTTGCAATACCCAAACGGCTTATAATGGCATCAACTGCCGATTTTAAGTTATAAAAGGTAGCCGATTTAGCATTGTGGTTCCATTGCTCGCTCTGTTTAGCACCCGAGATCAACAATAATAACCTTGAGCGCTCTATATACTGCTCATTAATTAAGTGATAGGTTTTACCAAATTCATAAAACTTAACATCAGCATTTTTACGGTTCTGGTTGTAAGCCACACTTTCTAATGCCGGCATCAGTAAATGCTGGCGCATTACATTTAAATCGCTGCTTAATGGATTTAAAATAAATACAGCTTCGTCTAAATTTTTCGAATAAGCCGATTTAGTTAACGAGTTGCACATAATTTCTGCATAACCGTTTGAGGTAAGCATATCTGCAATTACGTTGTGCGTATTTTCTTTTTCAGGTTTGATGCTGTAAGAAAGCGATGCATTTACCTTTGAAGGGATTTCGATATTGTTATAGCCGTAAATACGCAATACTTCTTCTGTAATATCACATTCGCGGGTTACATCAACTTTAAACGATGGTACTCTTAAAGCCAAAGTATCTTCAGAGGTATTGGTTGCAGCAATACCCAAAGCGGTAATAATGTGTTTAATTTCGGCTGATGGAATGTTTGCACCAATTAATTTATTGATATTGGTATAACTTACTTCAAACTCGAACGGCTTGATATGACTTGGATAAATATCAGAAACTGATGAAGAGATTTCCCCGCCAGCCAGTTGTTTAATTAATAATGCTGCATATTTTAAAGCCGTAACCGTAATCTCCGGATCGGTACCACGCTCGTAACGGAAAGAAGCATCGGTTTTTAAGCCATGTCTTTTTGAGGTTTTACGTACAGAAACCGAATTAAAATAAGCACTTTCCAAGAAAATATTTTTGGTATTAGCATCAACTCCAGAAGATTTTCCACCGAAAACACCTGCAATACACATTGGTGTTTCGGTATTGCAGATCATTAAATCATCTGCGCTGAGTTTACGCTCAACATCATCAAGGGTTACAAAAGGTGTCCCCTCAGCTACTTTTTTCACGATTACTTTTCCGCCCGTAATTTTGTCGGCATCGAAAGCATGTAAAGGCTGTCCTAAACCATGAAGCACATAATTGGTAATATCAACCACATTATTGATGGGACGTAAACCAATTACCTTTAATTTATCTTTTAACCACTCTGGCGATTCTTTTACAGTAACACCAGAAAGTGTTAGGCTGCTATAACGCGGACAAGCGGCTAAATCTTCTACTTCTACCGGAATTACCAGATTTTCGTTATCTGTTTTAAAAGCTGAAAGATCAGGCATTTCATATTCACTTCTGAAATAAGCGGCCAAATCTCTCGCCACACCTAAATGAGAAGCCGCATCAGCACGGTTTGGTGTTAATCCGATTTCGAAAACAAAATCGTCATCCATTTTGAAATGGTCTTTTGCACGGATTCCTATTTCGGTATCATTGGCAAGGATCATAATCCCATCATGCGATTTACCTAAACCGATTTCATCTTCGGCACAGATCATTCCCTGCGAAAGTTCTCCCCTGATTTTTGATTCTTTTATTTTAAATGGTTCGCCCTCTAAAGGATATACAGTTGTGCCTACGGTAGCTACTACCACTTTTTGGCCAGCACCTACATTTGGGGCACCGCAAACAATCTGAAGGTTTTCTTTACCCCCAACGTTTACCGTAGTAATGCGCAAACGATCGGCATTGGGATGCYGAACACAGGTTAATACTTCGCCGATAACCAAGCCCTCTAAACCGCCCACAACAGGCTGCACTTTTTCTACACTTTCTACTTCTAAACCAACATTGGTAAGAATTAACGAAAGTTCCTGAGGTGTTTTATCGATCTGTACGAATTGTTTTAACCAGTTATATGATATTTTCATTTATTGAGATTTGAGATTCTAGACATGAGATTTGAGACTTATGAGCGCTAAAACCTTGGTTCAAGAATTATAAAACGCAAAGATATTATTTAAAGGTCAAAGGAGAAAGTTAAATTATTGAGATTTGAGATTCTAGACATGAGATTTGAGGCATGCGAGCGCCAAAACCTTAGTTCGAGAATTATAAAACGCAAACATATTATTTAAAGGTCAAAGGAGAAAGTTAAATTATCGAGATTTGAGATTCTAGACATGAGATTTGAGACTTATGAGCGCTAAAACCTTGGTTCAAGAACACAATAAAAATGACTAATGGCCAATATTTAAATTAGATAGAATTACTGCGCATGCTCCTGCCCCTATTACCAACATTATAATAGATGCAATAACCAGTTTAAGGCCGGGTTTAACGGGTTGATTTTTCGCAGCTTTTACAATGATCTGAATGATGCCAATTACAAACAACAATGCGACAACTACCCAATATACAATAAAAAGTCCCATAGCCGATATTTAACTGTTAAAGAGCAACACCGCACAGGCACCAAAACCAATGACCATCATAATTACCGAAATAATAAGCAATTTTAACCCAGATTTTACAGGCTCGTTCCTTGATGATTTGATAATAATCTGAATAATTCCCACCACAAAGAGTACAACTGCAGTAAGACAATAAACAATGAATAATCCAAATAAACCTTCCATGTTAGTTCATATTTAATTTTTCCCTGATCAGATCTATTTTGTTGTCGCGGTAAAAAATATTCATAGTTTCGAAGGGTACCATTTTATATTTATCGCTCACAATGTGCACGCATGACTTTTTAACAGCGCGTACATCAAAATCCAGCGGGTCCATAAAATTCATGATGATGATCCGAAATAAATTATCGTAACTTAAACTATCCGATTTTACCCTTGGAAGGCAACACATCAATTCGCCAAAGGTATCTTCGGCACAATCTACCGAAACACCTGTACTAAACAAATTCAGCATGTGTTCTTTCAATTTTTCATCGTGTTCGAAAACGATGGTATTTTTCGAATTGTTGAGTAAATCTTCCGGATTGATCAGATGTGTCATCGGGATCACCTCATCGCCGATTTTTAATGCATAACCCATACACAGCGCATCGGGATTACAGGGTACAGGGATTAAATCCTGAGGGGTAAAAACAGGGTATTGCTCATAAATTTTTCTGCGCACCTCAGTTAGGGTGATTCTTCCCTGTTGATCGTTATAATCATCATTTCTTCCGGCAACCTGAGTAGGCTGGAAAGTAACGCCGCGAACACATTTCTGCTTAAGTGCATAATCTAAAATATCGCCAATTTCATGATCGTTAAGGCCATTTTGCAAAGTAACCACCAAAGTAGTAGATACATTAAACTGGTTGAGGTGATCGATGGCTTTTCTTCTTACTTCTGTAAGGTCTTCTCCCCTTAGCTTGGTTAATACTTCGGCGCTGAAACTATCAAACTGCAGGTAAATTTCGAAATCGGGCATATAGCTTGCTAATTTTTCTACAAAGCCAATATCTTTTGCAATCCTGATACCATTCGTATTCACCATTAAATGTTTAATGGGTTTTGTTTTGGCAAGGTCTAAAATCTTAAAAAAATCGGGATGTACGGTTGGTTCTCCACCCGAAAGTTGAACCACATCGGGTTCACCCTCGTTTGCCACAACAACATCCATCATACGCTCTATTTCTTCCAGTGTACGGTGCCTGCCATAACTTGGCGATGACATGGCATAACATGTTGGACAGGCCAGGTTGCAACGATCAGTAACCTCTATTACGGTTAAACACGAATGTTGTTCATGATCGGTACACAAACCGCAATCGTAAGGGCAACCGTAGTGCACTTTAGTATTAAACTTAAGTGGCATTTCCGATTGTTTATTGTAATTCCTGATCTGTTTGTAATATTCTACATCATCAGCAATCATTACTTTGCTATCGCCATGCGTTCTGCAATTCTTCAGCATAAATACCTTAGCATCCTGAAAAACAATTTTCGCATCGCAAAGCTGTAAACATTCGGGGCAAAGACTTTTGGTATAATCGTAGTATATATAATCTCTGGTATTGGCCATAATGTTTACTGTTTATGTAAAATCTGTTTCGAAATTCTGATGATGAATTTATAATAATAAATAAAAATAAACAATGCAGACCAATGAATGCTGCTTAAATTTAAAAATAATGAATGGTAAGGTTTTATAAATTCTACCCAAAAACGGAACAGAAAATACAATACCATAAACAATTTAAAACGGTCTCCATTGATCAATGCCATATTTTTCAAGCCATTGAACAAAAAAATCAAAAGTATGAGGTAAACCATTTCGTAGAGCATAATGGGATGCCGCAATATGCCATCGCCCAAATCCATACCCGTAAAAAAATGGGTTGGGATGCCGTAGGTTGGCTCGTCGATCCCCATGGAAAAACAACCGATACGGCCAATAATAAGGGCAACCAAAATCGGGATAACGTAGACATCTCCGGAGGCGGTATTCACACCTATTATCTTTTTTATCAATTCAACACCGAACAAACCTCCAAGCAAACCGCCAACAATGGTTTTACTTTGATAAAGAACTGAAAAACTAAGGTGGTGAAGTACTTCAGGCGTTTCGAGCACAGCAATTACACGCGAGCCAATTAATGCTCCAAGCATAGCGCCCAGCATAATCCACAGCCTGTTTTCGTCAGATATCGGGTCTTTAATTCCTTTTTTATAGAAATAATATAACCTAACACCAATTATAAATGCCAGTGTTTCGAAAATATAATGATAATGATATGGGTTACCAAAAAGCTCGAATTGAAAGGGAAACAGAGATTTTAACAGCATTTATTAAAACCAAAGTCTGCAAAAAACAGGTAAATGGTCAGAATAATACCTTTTATCCTTACTATCAGTTAATACAGCGAATTTCTGCACCTTAAATCCTTTGTTTACAAAAATGTAGTCGATCCTGTTTTTCAGGTCACTGTTAAAATCAAAAGCATTAAAAGTACCTGTCGGGCCATATGGGGGCTCTACAGAAACATCTTTCGCATCGATAAGAAAAGATTTTATAGTAGCAATGGCTTCTGTCTCTGGCGTTACGTTTAAGTCGCCGGTAAAAACAACCGGTAGCGTTGGTGCAATCTGCTGAATTTTACGTTTAAGCAATTTAGCTGATTCGATCCTTGCCCGAACACCGATATGATCGTAATGTGTGTTAAAAACGATAAACTCTTTTTTATTCTGTTTATCGTACAATTTAACCCAGCTGCATACCCGGTTAAGTGCGGCATCCCAACCTTTTGATGGAACATCTGGTGTTTCTGACAACCAAAAAGTTCCGCCATCCTTTTTAGTGAACCTGTTTTTATCAAAATAAACAGCAGAAAATTCTCCCTTTCTTTTACCATCTTCACGACCAACACCCACTACATCGAAATTGGAATTCTCCAAAAGCGCATCAAACTGTTCAGGTAAGGCTTCCTGTACACAAAGAATATCAGCATCATGAAATTTCACCAGGGCTTTAACATTATCTTTCCGGTTAGGCCAGGCATTAACACCATCAGACGCTACATTTAAACGGATATTGTAAGTAATAATATTAATTGGGACTGCCGTTTTTTGCGCAAATGCCATAACGGTTAACAAAAGAAAAACAGGGATGATTTTTAAAGTATTCATAAATATAATTACACAATTTAATTAATGCTGGCTAGCCAGTAATATTTAATTTAAGCCGCTATTATACTAATTTAACGTTAATTGTATTTTAACAACCAAATATCTTTTAAATTAAATCTTCATCCCGATAACTATAGTAACGGTTATTGGCAAAAATCAGGTGATCGACCACATACAGGCTAAGCAAATTTCCTGAAGCAACCATATTCCTGGTCAATTTATCGTCGCTCTCACTGGGTTTTAAACTTCCGGAAGGATGGTTATGTGCCAATACAATATTTGCGGCATTGTTTTCTAAAGCTGTTTTAAAAATAATTTTCGGATCGGCTACCGTACCCGCCTGCCCCCCTTTACTAATCAAAAATTTACCTATTACCCGGTTAGACCTGTTTAGGAGTAATATCCAGAACTCTTCGTGATTGAGATTAGCGAAAGTTTGATGTAAATATTTATAAACATCGTTAGAAGTAGTAACATGGGTAATGGCCTCCTCCGCAGTTTCCTTCCGCCGCAAACCAAGCTCCAGAGCGGCAATTATAGTTAATGCTTTGGCTTCTCCAATACCTCTAAACCTGGAAAGCTCCAGAATAGAAGCTTTTCCCAGTTTTGTTAAATTGTTGTCGTAAAACGATAAAATCCTTTTACTTAAATCTACAGCGGTTTCGTTTTTACTTCCTGAGCCAATTAAAATAGCAATCAGTTCGGCATCTGTTAAATGTCTTCGGCCATGTAATAAAAGTTTTTCACGCGGGCGATCTTCTTCGGCCCATAACTTTATACCTAGTTTCTGTTCGTAATTTTCCATTTTTTTTAGACAAAAAAAGGCATCCTAACTTTTGGTTAGGATGCCTTTACTAATATCGTAAAAAAATTGGCTTATTTTAAACCGTTAACGAATTTCGTTAATTTTGATTTGTTATTAGCCGCTTTGTTTTTGTGGATAATATTCTTTTTAGCTAAACGATCTAACATAGAGATTACTTTTGGCAATAAATCAGATGCAGATTTTTTATCTTCTGCAGCACGTAATCTTTTAATAAAGGTACGTGTAGTTTTTGCCTGATATCTGTTACGTAAACGTTTTGTTGCGTTTGCTCTAATTCTTTTTAATGAAGATTTATGATTTGCCATTTCTATTTAGCCTTTTATTTTTCTTATTCGTTTCCTATAATTCGGGTTGCAAATATAGGATTAATGTTTTTAAATTACAAAACACTTTCAACTTTTTTTTCATTAAAATTGAACCCCATTTCCGAACTGCAAAAATACGTTAAAATTATTCATTATAAATACTTTAACTTAATTCAATAAAATTTCCTTTCGATTAAGAAAACAGGCTTAAAAATACTATTTTTGGGCAAAACGATTTTTGAGTGAAAAAACGAATAGCCATCTTTGCATCAGGTTCTGGCTCCAATGCCCAAAAACTGATGGAGCATTTTAAACGGAGTAATGAAATAGAAATATCTTTGGTGTTAACCAACAATGCAGATGCCTATGTATTGCAGAGAGCTGATAATTTCGAAATCCCCACTCATATTTTCGACAAAAACGAGTTCTACAAAACCGATGAAGTGATAGATCTTCTCAAAAATCTTGAAATCGATTTTGTTGTGCTTGCGGGTTTTCTCTGGCTGATCCCTAAAAACCTGATCCATGCTTACCCCGGCAGAATTGTAAATATCCATCCGGCAATCCTTCCAAAGTTTGGCGGTAAAGGCATGTACGGAGACCATGTACACAATGCCGTTATGGCCGCCGGCGAAACTGAAGGCGGAATAACCATTCATTATGTTAATGAAAACTATGACGAAGGAGAATATATTTATCAGGCAAGGTACAGAATAGACAAAAACGACAATCTGGAAATGGTAAAGTTTAAAGGTCAGCAGCTCGAACACCAGCATTACCCACGTATTGTAGAAACCATTGTTAAAAAAATCAGCAAATAAATCACACAATAAAACGGGTTAATAAGGATATTTAATCAGGCTTTAGGAGAGCTTACCTGGCAAATGAATATACCTTATTATATATAGTGGAATAAAATTTAATATTGATAGGTAAATCTCATTAAAAAACAATCCTGTTTTACTACCTTTGCGGCTCAAAATTTTCAGTAGAATGAGTCAATCCATTAAAATCAAAAACGCTTTAATCTCAGTATATTATAAAGATGGTTTGGAGCCATTGGTAAAATTGTTGGCCGCGCAAGGGGTACAGTTATTTTCTACCGGTGGAACAGAGCAATTCATCAAAGATTTAAATCTTCCGGTTACGGCGGTTGAAGATTTAACAGGTTATCCATCTATTTTAGGCGGACGTGTTAAAACCCTACATCCGAAAGTATTTGGTGGAATTTTAAACCGTAGAGCGTTAGCGGGAGATCAGGAGCAGATTGCTGAATATGAGATCCCTGAAATTGATTTGGTTATTGTTGACTTATACCCTTTTGAAGAAACCGTAAAAGCAGGCGGAACACCAGAAGAAATTATCGAGAAAATAGATATTGGTGGTATTTCCTTAATCCGTGCAGCTGCGAAAAACTTCAACGATGTGGTGATTATCGCATCGAAAAACGACTACCCTACTTTACAAGCCCAATTAGAAGCCCAAAATGGTGAAACTACTTTAGCACAACGTAAATCGTTCGCTAAAACAGCTTTCCACACTTCTTCACACTACGATACTGCAATTTTTAATTATTTCAATACAGAAGAGCCTCTTGATGTTTTCAAACAAAGCGTAACAGAAGCTAAAACTTTGCGTTATGGCGAAAACCCTCATCAAGGTGGTGTATTCTATGGCGATTTAGACGCCATGTTTACCAAATTGAATGGTAAAGAACTTTCTTATAACAATCTGGTAGATGTAGATGCAGCTGTTGCATTGATCGACGAATTTGAAGATCCAACTTTTGCAATCTTAAAACATACAAACGCTTGTGGTATTGCTTCCCGCCCTACTGTTAAACAAGCCTGGATTGATGCATTGGCCTGCGATCCGGTTTCTGCTTTTGGTGGTGTATTGATTACCAATGTTGCGGTAGATTTAGAAACGGCTCAAGAAATCAACAATCTTTTCTTTGAAGTATTAATAGCACCTTCTTACCAAGCAGAAGCAATTGAGTTATTCAGCAAAAAGAAAAACCGCGTTATTTTACAACGTAACGAGGTTGAGTTGAGCAAAAAACAATTTAAAACCTTATTAAACGGTGTAATTGAGCAGGATAAAGATTTAATTATCGAAGGTCCTGAACAAATGACAACCGTAACCGATAAAGCACCAACTGCACAAGAGTTAAAAGATTTATTCTTTGCCAACAAAATTGTAAAACATACTAAATCGAACACCATTGTTTTGGTTAAGGATGATGTTTTAATTGCAAGCGGCGTTGGTCAAACTTCGCGTGTTGACGCCTTAAGACAAGCGATTGAAAAAGCAGCGGCTTTCGGATTCAGCGTTAAAGGTGCTGCTATGGCTTCTGATGCTTTCTTTCCTTTCCCTGATTGTGTTGAAATTGCTGCCGAAGCCGGAATTACAGCTGTGCTACAACCAGGTGGATCGATTAAAGATGCTGATTCTGTTGCTAAAGCAAACGAAAAAGGCATTGCAATGGTAACCACTGGGGTAAGACACTTTAAACACTAATCAAGCTTAAAGCCGAAAGACTAAAGCTTAAAGTGAAGATTCTTATAAAGCTTAATGGCTTAAAACTTTAGTCTTTTAGCTTTGTTCTTTTAGCTCTTTATTTTCTGAACATTTTAATTGCCTTAAAAACAATTTAATAACTGAAGAAAATAAAACTTAAAACAATAAAAAAGCTATTTTTACATTAGGAATAGTATAGATTTGATAAAATAAAGAAAACATACCTTATACATGGGATTATTTAACTGGTTTACGCAAGAAGTTGCCATCGATTTAGGCACTGCGAATACCCTGATTATACATAACGACAAAGTAGTTGTAGATGAGCCATCTATCGTTGCTTTCGATCGTACTACAAACAAAGTCATTGCTATAGGTCGTCAGGCAATGCAAATGGAGGGTAAAACCCACGATAATATTAAAACCGTTCGTCCATTAAAAGATGGTGTTATTGCCGATTTCAACGCTGCAGAAGCGATGATTAAAGGCATGATCCGCATGCTTAATGGCGGTAAAGGATGGATGTTCCCATCTTTACGTATGGTAATCTGTATTCCATCCGGTATTACTGAAGTAGAAAAACGTGCAGTACGCGATTCAGCTGAAATTGCCGGTGCAAAAGAGGTATACTTAATTCATGAGCCAATGGCAGCTGCCGTAGGTATCGGGATTGATGTAGAAGAGCCAATGGGTAACATGATTATCGATATAGGTGGCGGTACTACAGAAATTGCGGTTATCGCTTTATCAGGTATTGTGTGCGATCAATCAATCCGCGTTGCGGGAGATAACTTCGACTCTGATATTGTAAATTACATCCGTCGCCAACACAACATTATGATTGGTGACCGTACCGCTGAGAAAATTAAAATTGAAGTTGGTGCAGCTTTACCTGAATTACAGGATGCTCCTGCTGATTTCGCAGTTCAAGGTCGCGATTTAATGACTGGTGTACCAAAACAGATCACTGTTTCTTATACCGAAATTGCCCACTGTTTAGATAAATCGATCTCTAAAATTGAAGAAGCAATTTTAAAAGCTTTAGAGATTACGCCTCCAGAGCTTTCGGCAGATATTTACCAAACTGGTATTTATTTAACCGGTGGTGGTGCATTGTTAAGAGGTTTAGATAAACGTGTAGCTGCTAAAACCAAATTACCTGTTCACGTTGCAGAAGATCCGCTTCGTGCAGTAGTTCGTGGAACCGGCATCGCCCTTAAAAACATTGGCGGATATAAATTCTTAATGCAATAACCTTGATTTGAGATATGAGATGTGAGATTTGAGACTAATTATCCAAACTCATATCTCATATCTTACATCTCATATCTCATGAGCAATGCGTAACCTTTGGATTTTCATCAGCAGATACAACGCATTTTTCTTATTTATCATTTTTTTTATCGTAGGGATTTATCTAACGGTGAAAAACAACTCCTATCAGCGTAGCGTAACTTTAAACTCAAGCAATGAGGTAGTAGGTACCGCATACGAAAGATTAAATGTTTTTAAACGATATTTAAATCTGGGTATGGTTAACGATAGCCTTGCGGCCGAAAATGCCAAGCTTAAAAGCCAGTTACTAGGATTAACTACGGTAGATACGACAAAGGATGTTAAAGTGGTAGATACGGTTACCAATCAGCAATACACTTATTTGGCTGCCAAAGTGGTTAAAAATTCGATCACTTTACGCAACAATGTAATGACGATTAATAAAGGCACTGTTGACGGCATTAAAAGTGGTATGGCCGTTATTGCGCCTCAACGCGGAGTGGTCGGCTTTATCCGTGATGTTTCGGCCCATCTGGCCACCATACAATCGCTATTGCATAAAGACACTAAAATTAGTGTAACCCTGAAAAAGAACAATGCGCTTGGGTCATTAGTTTGGGGAGATGGAAATTTCGATATTAAAAAAGCGTTTGTTAAAGAGGTGCCCAACCATATTAAAATGTATGTGGGCGATACGGTTGTAACCTCGGGTTATGCAGCATTTCCAGCCGGAATTTTAGTCGGAAAAATCAGCAAGGCCAACGTAGCCACCAATGATAATTTCTTATCAGGAGAATTAAATTTATTTACAGATTTTAGCACATTGCAATATGTATATGTGGTTAAAGATAAAAAAGCCGAAGAGCAAAAGGCTTTGGAAAGCTTAGTTAAACCGAATGAATAGTAGAATCATAATTGTAAATGTGATCAGGTGGTTTTTACTCCTTTTTGTGCAGATCTTCCTGCTCAAAAACATGGGCTTTTATGATCTTTCCACACCGTTTATCTATGTGCTGTTTTTGCTCCTGCTTCCATTCGGAATCCCCAATATTTTGTTGTACTTATTGGCTTTTGGAACAGGCTTAACACTCGATGCTTTTTACGATACCATGGGCGTACATGCTACGGCTTGCGTGGTATTGGCTTTTGTAAGGATTTCCTTTATATCGATAAGTTTAAACCGCGACGCAATTGACGACCCAGAACCATCGTTAAGTTATATGGGTTTTCAATGGTTTTCACTTTATGCTTTTCTTTGCGTTGTTGCACACCACCTGGTGCTGTTCTTTCTAGAAACATTTAGGCTAACCGAAATTGGTTACACCTTAATGAGATGCGGCTTAAGTTGTATCTTTACACTGCTTATTATTTTATTGGTAGAGTTTATATTCTATAGAAGAACACCACGCTAATGGATCAATTATTTAACCGAAAATATATCGTTCAAGGATTATTTATTGTAATCGCCCTGATTTTATTGGGGAAGTTATTTTATATCCAGATTATTAGCGACAAGGCCTTTATTTCTGCAGAAAGTAATGTATTAAAAAAGAAATTCAAGTTCCCTGCACGTGGTGCTATTCTAGACCGGAACATGAAGGTTATTGTACAGAACGAACCTGTTTACGATTTAATGGTTATTCCCAACGAAGTAAAGGAATTTGACACGGTTACCTTAGCTGCAGCACTCGAGATTTCGGTAGCGGACGCACGCAAATTTATGCGTAAGGCCAAGGCTAAATCCAACTATCAGGCCACACCTTTTGTTAAACAGATTTCAGTTCAGAGCTATGCTCGTTTACAGGAAATTATGTACCGTTTTCCGGGTTTTTCAACTCAGGACCGCACCATACGCCATTATCCCGATAGTGTTGGAGGACAGTTATTTGGTTATGTAAAAGAGGTAGACAGTGCCGATATTGCCAAATCTGAAGGCTTTTACAAGCCAGGCGATTATAAGGGAAAAAGTGGTCTGGAAAAATCATACGAAGAAGTTTTAAGGGGAGAAAAGGGCGTTGTAAATACAATTTATGACGTGCACAATACCCCCCAAGGCAGTTATGCTGATGGAAAGTATGATATCAATGCAGTTTCGGGCGAGCGACTAATTTCGGGCATTGATATGAGGATTCAGAAACTGGGTGAAGAGCTGATGATGAACAAGGTTGGGGCAATTGTAGCGATTGAGCCTGCTACCGGGGAAATTCTTTCACTGGTAAGTAGTCCGGGCTATGATCCAAATCTTTTGGTTGGCAGAAATCAAGGGAACAATTACATGGAATTTATTGTGGGCAATCCATACCGCCCATCTTTAGTAAGACCAATAATGGGTTACTATCCCCCTGGGTCATCGTTTAAGCCTGTTGATGCGCTAATTGGACTACAAGAAGGCGTAATAGATCCCAATACCACATTCTTTTGTCCGCACTATTATCAGGCTGGAAATAGAAAAATTAAATGCGAACACTTTGATGGCTCAATTTCTTTACGAAGAGGCATAGCCCGTTCCTGTAATACTTACTTTTGTTATGTTTTTCAAAAGTTAATTACCAAAAACGGGATGAAAAACCAAAGACAAACCTATCAGGAATGGCGCGATAAAGTGGCTAAATTTGGTTTCGGATCAAAGCTCGACATTGATATGCCTTATGAAAGAAAGGGCTATTTTTATACCGCAGACCATTACGATAAAATTTATGGTAAAAGATGGGGTTATACCAACGTAATTTCACAGGCTATTGGCCAGGGTGAGATTACCGCTACCCCATTACAAATGGCAAATGCCATGGCTATTATTGCTAACCGTGGTTATTACATTAAACCGCACTTAATTAAAGGTATAGGCGATAAAAATCTGGTTAAAAAAGAATATGTAGTTAAAAATTATGTAGGTGTAGATGCCAGACATTTCGAATCCGTAATTGATGGTATGCAGGATGCCGTAAACACCAGCTGGGGAACGGCCATACTGTCACGGATTCCTGATATAGTACTTTGTGGAAAAACAGGAACGGTACAAAACCCGCACGGAAAAAACCACTCTGTGTTTATAGGTTTTGCCCCAAGAGATAATCCGAAAATTGCTATTGCAGTAATTGTCGAAAATGCGGGTTTTGGCAGTACCTATGCAGCGCCGATAGCCAGTTATATGATCGAAAAATACCTGAAAGGTAGTGTTAGCGGTGGAAGAGCTGCTCAGGTAGAGTGGATGAAGAATCAAAACCTGCTTCCTTTATTAATCGACAAAACAAAAAAGATCAAATTAACGAAGGCAGATAGTCTGTTGCTTAAAAAAGCAGATTCAACCAAAAGGATAAAAGATAGTTTGAGAATTAAATCGGCAACGATAAAACAGACGGTTACTACAAAACCTAAAGAATTAAAATCAGTAATCATCGATAAACCTGTAATCCAGAAATAAAATGCAGCAGCAACAGGGAAACCGTTTTTTCTTTAATGTAGATTGGATTACTGTTTTAATCTATATCGCCTTATGCGCTATTGGTTTCATCAATATTTATGCTTCCGTTCCACCAGAACACACAGCGGTGTTTGGCTTTAGCACGCTTTACGGCAAACAGCTAATTTACATCATCACTGGTTTAATTTTAGGCTTATCTATCTTATTGTTTGATGGAAGGCTTTTCAATGTCTTCTCGCCTTTTATTTATGGCGGCACACTGCTGTTGTTAATGGCCGTATTGGTAATCGGGAACAAAGTGGCGGGGAACCAGGCATGGATTGCAATAGGATCCTTTAAACTTCAACCTGCCGAATTTGCAAAGTTTGGCACAGCCTTGCTTTTGGCGAGATATGTAGGGGCATTTAACCCCAAATTCCGGGATGTTAAATCAATTATGATTGCAGGATTAATCGTGGGTGCACCGCTATTGTTAATTATGCTTCAGCCCGATACGGGTTCGGCATTGGTGTTTCTTGCATTTATGTTTCCATTATACCGTGAAGGTTTATCAGGTTATTTTCTATTGATATTTTTGGGAATGATTGTGCTCTTTATTGCCGATTTTCTGGTCCCTACCTATATCTTAATCATCATTATTACCACAATTGCTGGCCTTTTCATTTACAACAACAGAAGAAAACAAAAAATAATCTTCTCTACTGTTTTGGTAACCGTTTTCGCTATTGGCTATCTGTTTTTAATAAAAATTGCCTACGAAAAAGTTTTAGCTCCCCACCAACGTAGCCGTATCGAATTAATGTTAGGGCTTAAAACTGACAATAAAGGTGCGGGTTATAATGTAATTCAATCGCAGATTGCCATAGGCTCAGGGCAGGCAACCGGCCGTGGATTTTTACAGGGCACACAAACTAAATATGGTTATGTACCAGAGCAGAGTACCGATTTCATCTTCTCTACCATCGGCGAAGAATGGGGATTTATGGGCTGTTCTGTAGTGATAGGTTTGTATATGTTCCTTCTACTCCGATTGGTTAATTTAGCAGAAAGGCAACGATCTACATTCTCCAGGGTATATGGTTATAGCGTAGCCTGTATCCTCTTTTTCCACGTTTTTATCAATATCGGGATGACGATTGGTATTATTCCCGTAATTGGGATTCCCCTACCCTTAATTAGTTATGGTGGTTCGTCGTTATGGAGTTTTACAATCTTACTGTTCATCTTTTTAAAGCTGGACTCTAACCGGATGGGATTTATTTAGTCTTAAGTCGGGAGTCCTTAGTCTGGAGTCGATATATTAAAAGGAATTCGTCATTCCAAAGCAAAAGCAATCTTAAGGTTAGGTTAAGGCCGAAAATCTATTTACTGGAAAGCAAAAGTTCTTCTAAAATCAATGCGTATTCCCGCTAACCGCTTTACTTCTCCCGATAAAACCTGTGAAACAAGCAAGCATACCAAAAAACAATAAACAGCAATGCTTAAATCGGGCTTCGTGTTCGCTTTTATCGGGTTTAGGCGGGCAGTTCTGTCCTACCGGTTTGCGTTAATAAACCCAACTTAACGGAAATCCTTTTTGGAAAAATCATATTTTCCATTAAAGGTAAATTTACAAAAAGATTGAAGTGGTGGGACTACAGCACCAATGAAATGCTGAACAATCATTTCCTAATGATTTACAAAATTGGGATGGTTCATTTATAATCAGGCCAGAGTTGATATGCGTCATCCTGAGTCTTCAGCTTTTTAGAAAAACATTAGAGTGCCGAGAACAGGCTGTGAGGTCTCGTCATGTCGACCTTAGTGTTATAAAGGAATCCTTTGGAGGAGAGATCTTTAAAATTGTTCAAAGATTTCTCTCCCGAATGTTCGGGACTGCGCTCCAGTCGAAATGACGACTGATTTTAGAACTCTGTAATTGGTAATGTATTTTTCAGGGCCTAATGGATACTGACCTGTAGCGAAGCGGAAAGCTACGCAGTAAAACAAGTTCAGTATGACGATGCGCGGTGTAAGACCAGGCGCTAAACGCCTTACGCTTATCGCTTCTACCTACTAAACCTTCGGTTCAACAACTCGTAAAACTGATCAACTGTAGCCTGTTTATTGGCCCAGTTATTTTTCGCCGCATAATTATTCTGCAGGTAGCTATCTGCCGCTTCGAAACTGCTCATCTTATTTATGATATCAATTACTTCCGAATAGGCCAGATTATACCCATTAAAAAGATCCTTGATAAAAAGTAACTTTTCGTTCAAACTAATCGCCTGCTTTAAATCGGCAATAGGTGCTTTAACAGGCTCATCACTTTTACCATTTGTTTTGGCAAGCAGATCATTTAAACTTGGTGCAGGTTTAGCCGCCTCAGGCTGTGGAGATGGTTTTACCGGAACTGCTTCAGGCCTAAACAAGGGGCGCTCCTGTTCAACAGGCGGCGAAATAATGGGATCATCCAGTTTCACATCTTTCAGTGCCTCAATAGGCTCACTTGGCACAGCAACCGGTTCTACTTCTTTAACAACTGCAACAGGTTCTTCTTCGGCAATTACTAAAGGTTCTTCCTCCTCTTCCTGTGGAATTAAAAAAGGTTCAGGGCCAATTTCATCTTCTTCAGTTGGTGTAGGCTCTTCCTGAACAGATAAAGTTTCTTCCTTTTCGTGAATTATCTTTTTACGTGCTAAAATTTCAGCTTCTTCTTTGCTTAAAGGGCGATCGAAAATTTCTTCAACAGATTTCGCTTCATAATCGAACTGGTCGTTTTCATCGTGTGTACCCAATACAAATTCAAAAGTATGATCATCCTGGTCTGGCTTAAAGAAATCTTTATTCAAAAGCGATGCAGCTTTTTCTTCTTCAATAATTTCATCATCCAGCACTTCCTGTTCGGGCTTCACATCCACACGTTCTTCCTCTTCCTGAGCAGTAGCAACTTCTTCCAGTTCCTGCGGATCGAAACACTCATCATCTTCTACATAACTTTTTTCAACTTCGGGCAGTATAATGGTATTTTGTTCGGCCAACAAAGCATGATTTCCAGGTTCAGCAGGCTTATCTTCTACTATGGTGTTTAATTTTTTGACGACATTCACATGATCGGAAAGAAAATGGGCATTGGCCAGAAAAAGCTCCAGCTCCAAATCGTTTAATTGCTGAGGATTTTGAGCTAAAAACTGATATTGCTCATTTAATTCTGTTAAAATGCTGCCGATCTTTCTGAAAATATCCTGTTGGTTCATCATAAAATTAAAACGAATTTTTAGTCGATTTATGTTGGTAACTATGTGTTCAAAAATAACACATAATTCTCATTTAATTTCATTCGGTAATATTATAAAAAGCATACTTAAGTAGTTCTGTTATTATAACAGAAAATTTATAAAGAATGTTTAAGTACTTAGTCACCGATTCAATATATGATCAAATCATTATATTAGTAATATGAAATTTAAATACGCCCTCATCGTTTCAAGCTTAATTTTGGTCACTTCCTGCTCGGACACTAAACAAAAGACCTTGCCTAGCCTGACAATCCTTCAAGAAACACTAAACTTAAAGTCAGAGTTAAAAACGTCATACTTCAAAAAATTAGGTTACGAATTTAAAAAAGGTGACTCTATTAGCTTAACCTATAAACATATCGATCAAAATGATACAAGCTCATATCGCATAGCCGATCTGTCTACCTCTAAGGTATGTATATATACGACTAATAATAGAAGTGAATTAAAGTCCATTGTTAAGGAGGCAAAATCAAAGGGCTTCGTTCAAGAGATAAAGGAAAAAGGCATAACCGGCTACAGGAGTAACAGCCAAATTCTTTTTGTTACTGACACCGTTAAGCAGGGAAAAAAGATTTTTAGTTTGAATTTGATGCAATTGGGAATTAAAAAACTGTAAGATGAATTGGGAAACTATTTCGGGAATGTGTGCGGTAATTGGAATTGGGTATGCCATTTATCAATTTAATTTTTTGCCTACGAAAGAATTACATGAATCTAAGTTGGCCTTAGCTGCACAATTCGGTACATCCCAAAAGCTAATAAGATCATTAATTGCGGAGCTAAAAGACTATTCATTGGTTCATGGCGATTTAGAAATATTTAGTGATGGTTTAACAATTGGTGGGTATATCAAATATTTAGAAGATATGGAAATCAACAACTTATCTGATGAAACATTTGACAAAATAAATGATACAGATTTGAATAAAGATACGATAGCTGCAATGTCGAATTCTTTACATGCTCAAATACACAGTTTTAATAAATCTATAGCTTTTTTTCAGACTAAATTCAAGTATAAATAAAAATATCCCTAAAGATTCCTTCATTAAAACATAAGCAATATTAATTCAATCATATTTAAATACTTAATTATCATGTTGGTAACTTAGTAGCCAAAAATCATGCAATATTCTCATATTTGTTCGGTTTAAAAATTATAGAACAGACATAGGGGAATAAAAAAAGAGGCATGTTATTTAGCGAACAAAATTTTAGAAGAAGGGGCGAATTTTCGGGAAGTATAGAGGTGGTATGTGGCTCTATGTTTTCTGGTAAAACGGAAGAACTGATCCGCAGATTAAAAAGAGCCCAGATTGCTAAACTGAATGTCGAAATTTTTAAACCCCGTACCGATACCCGCTACCATGAAACTGCTGTGGTTTCGCACGATTTGAACTCCATAAACTCTACCCCTGTTGATAGCGCTTCGGCCATTTTACTACTTGGCACCAATACACAGGTGGTTGGTATAGATGAAGCGCAGTTTTTTGATGATGAGCTGCCTGACGTTTGCAATAAACTCGCCCTTAAAGGTATACGGGTTATTGTTGCTGGCCTGGATATGGATTTTACGGGCAAACCCTTTGGGCCCATGCCTGCTTTAATGGCCATTGCCGAACATGTTACCAAAGTAAATGCCGTTTGTGTTTGCTGTGGAAACCCAGCCCTATACAGTTACCGTACAGTTGCTGATGAAGCGACCGTACTACTAGGCGAAAAGGAAAGTTATGAGCCACGTTGCAGAGCGTGTTATAATCTGGACAAAGGATAACACCATTCTTGATTAATCTGTACCTTTAAGTTGCACTTAATTATTGATATGGATAAACAATTTAAAATCAATGCTTTTAGAACCGGTTTAGCAAAATTCGTAACTTTTGAAGAAAGCGAATGGGAAATCTTAACTCAGCACCTCAGTTTTTCTACCCTAAAGAAAAAGGAACATTTTGTAGTTGAAGGGAAAGTATGCGATTATATTGCCTTTATTATTCAGGGTGCTGTAAGGCATTATCATGTTAAAGACGGACAAGAAATTACTGGTTATTTTTGTTTTGAAAATGAGCTGGTAAGTGCCTATAAAAGCTTTGTAAAAAGAGTACCGAGTACAAACTTTATTCAGGCCCTGGAGGAAACCCAACTTGTTCTTATTGCTTACGCCGATCTTCAGAAAATGTTAAACCACCCCGTGCTGGGGCTGAAAATGGAACGGTTTGGCCGTCTGGTTGCTGAATATTACATCTGCTGTTTTGAAGACCGCCTTAATGCTTTTGTTATCCAAAGCCCCGAAGAGCGTTATACTGCGCTTGAAAAAACTGCAAAAGATATTTTCCAGCGTGTTCCACAACACTATATCGCCAATTTTTTAGGTATTACCCCTGTTTCACTCTCGCGTATCCGTAAACGTACACTCATTTTAAAGGATTAAATTTAAACCTTATCTTTTGTTAACGTTTTCATCGTTCCATACGGCATAACTTTGAACTAATTAAAAAACGAAGATATGCACACTATACTTGGCGCCGGCGGACCAACAGCAAACGCACTGACCAGAGAATTAAGCAATACTAACGAAACCATTAGATTGGTTAGCCGAAAACCAATTTCTACAAGCAACCCGAATGCAAGCTGGGTTAAGGCCGATTTATTAAATGAAGCTGACCTTTTCGCAGCAGCCGAAGGTTCGAAAGTAATATACCTCTGCGCCGGTTTGGTTTACGATGCCAAAGTATGGCAAGAACAATGGCCGGTTATTATTCAGAATGTAATTAACTTAACTAAACGTACAGGCGCAAGGCTGATATTTTTTGATAATGTTTATATGTATGGCCTGATAAATGGCCCAATGACAGAAGATACGCCTTACCATCCCTGTAGCTTAAAAGGAGAAGTAAGGGCAAAGGTAGCCGAACAATTAATGAGCGAATCGAAAGCGGGTAAAATAAATGTAACCATTGCCCGTGCTGCAGATTTTTACGGAGCAGATTCGATGAACAGCTTTTTTGACATGATGGTACTCGATAAGTTTGCCAAGAAAAACAAAGCTCAATGGATAGGAGACCCAAATAGACTACACAGTTTTACTTACATTGAAGATGCTGGAAAAGCTTTATTTCTGTTAGGCCAAACACCCGATTCTGGCAACCAGATATGGCACCTGCCAACCGCGGCTCCCTTAAAAGGGAAAGCTTTTATAGAAATGGCTGCAAAAATTTATGAAACCAAACCTCAATATTCTACCATTAATAAACTGATGCTACGTTTAGTAGGTTTATTTAAAAAGATAGTTTCGGGTACTGTAGAAATGTACTATCAGTACGATCATGATTATCATTTCGATTCTACCAAATTTGAAAAGGCATTTAATTTCAAACCTACACCTTATTATGATGGGATTTTAAAACTATCGAAAACCATGTATAAAAAGCAGAATTGACATGAATCAGGGCAAATTATAAAGCTAACTATTTATCTTTAGCGCCAATGATTCAAGATAATACGACACATAAAAACGGCATTAAAACCATATCGGTTTTAGGCTGTGGTTGGTTCGGCTTGGCCTTAGCCAAAAAACTGATCGGGTTAAGTTATACCGTTAAGGGTTCTACCACAAGCCGGGAGAAACTAGCAATACTGCAGTCCGAAAATATCCAGCCTTTTTTAGTCAACTTTACGGCAGAAGCGGTAGTGGCCGATCCAGCTTTTTTTGAGGCCGATACCTTGTTTATCTGTATTCCGCCAAAACGCAATTCGACTGAACTTCTTGATTATCCCCAAAAGATCAATTCAATTTTGGCAGCAGCGAAAGATAAATCGAAACATGTGGTATTGATCAGTTCGACGAGTGTTTACGCTGATGAAAACAAAATAGTAAATGAAACCAGCGAGACACATCCTGATACTGATTCAGGAAGAGTCGTTTTAGCTGCAGAAATTCTATTTAAAGAACTATTTCCCGAAAACTGCACAGTGATCCGCTTTGCGGGCTTAATTGGCCCTGACCGTAACCCTGGGAGGTTTTTTGCCGGAAAAAGTAATGTACCGAATGGTTTAGCTCCCGTAAACTTGATTCACCAAACAGATGCTGTAGGGATTGCGGTCAAGCTTTTGGAAAAACAGGCATTCGGCAGAACTTACAATGCCTGCTCACCAAACCATCCTGCAAAAATGGATTTCTATATTAATGCAGCCAAAACCACAGGGCTTGCCGAACCTGATTTTATTGCAGAAAAGAAAGATTGGAAAATTGTGGAAAGTGTTAATGTACCGGAATTTTTGAGTTATACGTTTGAGGTTGGGATTTAGAAATCTCGTCTCACGTTCGTCACCCTGAATTTATTTCAGGGTCTATTTTGCAAGAAAGATGCTGATCCCGAATGTTCGGGACAACATGACGATCGCGTAAGTTAAAGAGGCTAAAAATTATGACCATGAATAAATAGTAATCGAATTAAGGTCGATAGATTTCTCGGCTATGTTGCACTCCGCTCGAAATGACGATCAAATAAGGCACATTGGTGCCTCCACGAACCAAAACTAGATTCATCAGCATGGTCCTTCGACAGGCTCAGGATGACAACATGGATGATTTAACTCAACAAGCCCAATAATTCTTTCTTGGTCAAATTCTTGAATAAACTTCCATCCGTCTGGATCAGATCCTTAACCAGGTCTTTTTTAGTGGCCTGAAGTTTCATAATTTTCTCTTCAATAGTATCAGGGCAGATTAAACGCACAGCCATTACATTTTTATGCTGGCCGATCCGATAGGCCCGATCTATGGCCTGGTTTTCTACAGCAGGGTTCCACCATGGGTCAACCAGATAAACATAATCAGCTTCGGTAAGGTTCAATCCGGTACCACCAGCCTTTAAACTGATCAGGAAGACCGGAATATCTGCGTTTTGTTGAAATGAGCTAACTACTTCGGCTCTTTTACGGGTTTGCCCAGTAAGGTATTCGTATTTAATGCCACGTTTTTCCAATTGTTTTTTAATCAGATCGAGCATGGTTACAAACTGAGAAAAAACAAGGATTTTATGCTTTCCGGCCTTGCTCTCAATCTGCTCCATCAGCACATCAATTTTTGATGAAGCCTGTAAATACGATTTCCCATCTGCCAATAATGCGGCCGAATTGCAGATCTGCCTTAAAGTGGTAATACTTTTCAGCACATGCATCGAACTTTTAGGCAGCTCATCTTCCTGTTTACCCAGAATAAAATCTTGAATTTCCTTTTTGTTCGCTTCGTACACTTCGCGCTGCTCTGCTCCCATTTCGCAATAGAGTACAATTTCTGTTTTATCGGGAAGTTCTTTCGCCACCTGTTCTTTGGTCCTGCGGAGAATAAAAGGTCTTATTTTTTGCTGAAGTTCCTCTGCCCTTCTGCTATCCTTAAACTGATCGATCGGGGTTGAATATAAATCGGCAAACTGCTGTTTACTGCCAAACAAACCCGGACAAGCGAATGACAGCTGGCCATATAAATCAAAAGTATTGTTCTCAATCGGCGTTCCTGTCATGGTTACTTTATTCCTCGATTGCAGCATCCGAACAGCTTTATAACGCTGCGAATCTGGATTTTTGATCAGCTGCGATTCATCTAAAAAGATATAGTTAAAGCGATAATCCTTTAAGAAACGGATATCAGAAAGCAGCGTTCCGTAAGAGGTTAAAATGATTTCGTAATCATCGAAAGTATCAGTGGTTTTAGTCCTTTCGCCAGCATAAATGGTTTTTACCTTTATAGACGGGGCAAATTTCTCCACTTCGGCCTTCCAGTTAAATATTAACGAAGCCGGAACAACCACAAGATTTGTATTGTGTTTTACTTTTTCGCGCTGCGATAAAATGAAAGCCAAAACCTGAATGGTTTTACCCAGCCCCATATCATCTGCCAGACAAGAACCGAAATTAAAGTCATCCAAAAAGTTGAGCCAGTTTAAACCGTCTTTCTGGTAATGACGTAGCGTTGCTGTTAAACCTTTTGGCACCTCTACCTCTTGAATCGAATCCGTTCCTTCGAATTTTTGCTTATAAAGTTTCAATTCATTCTGCACATCACCATCCAATAAAGCATCTTCATAAAGCTCGTTTATCGAAGCAAACTTAATTTTTGGTGTAAGAATGGCATCTTCAGTTACTTCACCGGCACTAAAATAAGCAGCGAATTTTTCGATCCACTCATGCGGTAGTATGCCTTGGGTTCCATCATCAAGCGTTACAAACTTACTTTTGTTCCTGATCGACTTATGCAGATGCTTGAGCGCAACCTGTTGTTTGCCAAACTTCACTTTTACTTTGGTTTCGAACCAGTCTGTTCCACTTAAAACCTCGATATTAATTTTAGCCTGAAATTCGCTCAGTTTATTGTTTTTAAGCTGATTAAAACCTAAAATATGAATGCCTTTATTGCGCCATACCTCAAAAGCTTCGAGAAACCAGGCTTCTTCAAGAAACCGTTTGCGGTGCAGGTAAAAAGAATCGTTGGTTTCCTGATCGTAGAAATAAGGATGCTGTTTCAACACGTTTCCAATAAACTGAAGTTCAGCATTTTCGTCACGGTGTAAGGTAAAAAGGTTACCCAGTTTATCCTGCGCCTGGATCTGTTTTTTAGACAGCACAGGTATTTCCAGGTTCCCATATCGCATTACCGGCGTGAGGAGAATATAATCTTCTGATTCTGACAGGTAGATCAATTGTTCATTTTCGAGATCAAAACCTTTTTCTTCGATCTGGCTTTTGGTAGCCGGTTTTAAATAAGAATAATCTACGTGAATACTTCCCTCTAAAGGTACCAAAATAACCTTCTGAAACTCAGGATATTTTGTTTTGTGCAGGATTAATCTGTTGCTCTGCTTTTTAAAAAACCCGATTACGCGTAGAAAATCCAATCTGCCAATTAAATAAAGTTGATTCTTAAGTTTAACAAAATACTGGTGTACCAATACCAGGTTATCCAACTCGTAAGATTTTCCTTCGATAATTAACCGTCCGGTAATTTCGTAATAATCATCGCGTTGATTTACAGAAAGACGCAGATCTACTTCTAATAAATGTACATCAACTGCTGTAATGGTCGACGCTTGAATAGCGACAGATTGCTTACTATCCTGCAGGTAAAAAGGGATCTGCTCAGGATTTTTAACGATCGCTTTTAAAGCTTCAATTTCTGCCTCACTTTGATCGCTATTGTAATTCTGTTGAAAAGTGGTAATGCCGCTATAAAACTTTACCTGATTGTTATCATTTGTTTTAAAAAGCAAATCAGCCGGATTGATTCCTTTTATCGGGTTTTTAACCTTACCACTTTTAGTGGTTTCGGCCTCGAATAATTCTACCGTTAAATTGTTGTAATAGCGGTGTTGCCCAAAAACAAGGATCATTTTACCCCGATCGTTTTTAGCCTGTACTTTGGTTTTGGTTGCCGGTAGTAAAAGTTCCTGTAAATTTTGCTGAGCTTCTTTATTGAATGCCTGGAGAGCATCCATCTTTGGGCGGACATCTACCTGACCATTTTCGTAGCGGAGATTAAACAGAAGATCAAGATTCTCTTCTTTTTCCAATCCGTAATCGAGTGCAATTTTGGCAAGCTTTTGCTTCCGTAAGTTGCTGTCGAAAAAAATGAGCAGATCCTGACGTTGAAGGATATTGTACAAAACCCTTGCCTGATGCTCACACAATTTATGCTTCGGCGTGGCGCAACGACAAGAAAGTTTTACGGAGTTTGAGTGCTGCTGTACCTGAACAATTGGGAAGGGCAATCCAGAGGCCTCATCGCTAAAGGCTGCAAAATCGATTTCAATCTGTTCAGGGTAAAGCTGGTAAAAGCCCTTAACATCAGTATGGATCAATCCGCTCAAATGTTTGAGGATAACAATCTGGCTCAGATTTTTCAGGTTAAAATCCGTCAAAATATAATCGTAAGGATTTTGTTCTGATACTAGATGCGCGGTTACCTGTTCACTCATTTAAACTAAAATAGCTAAGTGATAAAAGTAATCATTAATAAGTTTTAGCTAAAACCTCTTTTTAGGTTTTTATGCACAATTAATCAAGAGAATTGTCATTTCGAGGGAAAATTTATTCCATAAAAACCAATATAAATGACAGTGCGATTTTAGCGAATTAATAGGCAGCGAGGAGTCGTCATTGCGAGAAGGCTTTTTCAGCCGACGAAGCAATCTTACAACGATCGCTACTAGCGTGAGCATTAAGATTGCTTCGTTCCTCGCAATGACGACCCTTTTTATTTAAATTTGTAGATGGTAATGGGGTGCAACGCAGTCGAGAACCCGAAGGCTCTGCGAAGCAAATCTGTCAAAATAGATCTCCCTCCCGAAAGTTCGGGACTGTGCTTCAGTCGAGATGACGAACTAACCGCGTACTACAGCGATTTACGCAAGTTCAAATAAAAAGGCACTGCTATCTTTTCAGTTTTTCCGTTGAGAATAAATTCAGCGGCCTGAGCGCCCAATTCGCTAAAATCAGTCGAAATGGTGGTAATCCCATCCAAAATAATCTTTTTTAAAGGCGTTTCGTTATAAGAAATTACGCCAACATCTTTCCCGATTTTAAGTTTTTGGGCAATTAAACGCTCAATGAGTGTTACCAGGTCATCTTCCATGAGGTTAATGTATACTTCCCCAGGATTAATTTCTTCGTCTTTAATGTTATGAATTACTTTATGATCGAAAGCATATTGCTGGCAGAACCTATAAAAACCGGTTAGAATCTCGTGCGGAAAATAGCTGTTTTTTGGGAAGATAATTTTTAAGGTCCGGTAATGAGATAGCCGGTCTAAAGCCTGTTCTAAAGCCGCGTAAATATCCTGTGCAAAGTTTTCATAAGCCGCAGCATAATCGCCTGTTACTCCTGGCAACAATTTATCAAGGATAACTAGTTTTTCTTTTGGAATGGTATTGATAATTTCGTGTGCATTTTCGCCTCCTTCTAAAAAATGTGGAATAATTACAAAGTGCGAATAATCATCACGTTTGGTAACGATCATTTTTTTAAACAGTGCGAAATCATTGTTGTAGATATAAAAATCGATCGCAGCACGCTCACCCAATGTTTTTGTAAACGAATCGTAAATGATCTTTTTGTGCGTACTGAGTTTATTAAAAAGCAGACAAACTTTTAGTTTACGTGAGAAATCGGTATTGATGATGAAATAACCCTTACCCGGTACAGAATCTACTACCCCAAGTTTCCGGAGGTTGCGGTAACCTTTTTCAGCGGTATCTCTCGACATTTCCAAACTGAAGCTCAGTTCATTGATAGACGGCAATAAACTATTTTTCAGAAGTTTACCACTTTCAATTGCGGCCAAAATAGCATTGGTTAACTGCTTGTATTTTGGCGTCGACGAATACTCGTCGACGTTAATGTAGGGGATTAAATCTTCTGGTTTCAAAATGGTTATATTGATATAGGAAATTCCTAATATAAGGAAATTCCTAAAAATCTAGTGTACGTTGTATAGCAGAATAGTATTTTAACTGGATCATATCCGTTGGTGCAGGGTTTTCGTTCCAGGCATCATTTATTGCTAAGGCCGTTCCTATCGCCGTAGCCTGCGAAACCGAAGAGGCATAAACCTCAATATCTGGAATAGAAGTAGCCAAAAGATGCATATAAATTGCATTTTTACCGAAACCACCATCTACAAAAATTCTTTTCACACCTGCATTTAAAATCAGCTTTAACGAGTAAATCTGCTGTTTGATCAGATCAAAAATTAATTGGTGATAGGCTTCTTCTGCCGTTTGAAAGAGGTTCAGATCACGCTCCGGGAAAGCAGAATTTGCTGAAAAGCCCTGTTGCTCCTGTTGGTTTTCAGGGATTTTATTGGCCAGTTTCAAAATCATTGAAGGATTAAACTTCAAATGTTTAAACAGATAGGCGGCACGATCGAAATGTTCTGCTATACGCTTAAGCTGTACCTCGTGCTCATAACCAGCAAAAATACGTGAAGCCTTTACCGCTTTGCCTTTAAAGTGCATGTAACACAGGCAATCCTGTTTAAGTTCTTCGGCAGTTAAAGGTTCCTGGTTGAAAGGGTTTAAACTGATACACCAGGTTCCTGTTGAAATGAGCACAAACGGTGTATTAAAATTGGCCAGATAGGGAATCAGTGCTGCAGAACTATCGTGCAAACCTACACCAACCTTTACACTGCTCCCTTCGAAATCAGTTTTCAGGCTGGAATCTGCAGGGGTAAATGCACCAAATTTCTCATCGATTTTTTCGGTAGTAACCCAGTTATGGTATTCACTTTTATTGAAATCCCAAAGCTGGGTGTGGCAGCCTATGCTGGTAATATCAGCCACGGCCTTACCCGTAATTAAATAACTTAAATATTGAGGCAGGTGTAAAGCCCACTTCACTTTTTTAAATATTTCGGGCTTTTCGTTTTTCAGGCGATACAATTGCATTCCTGAATTTAAGCTGCCCAAGATTGGCGAGGCCGTTTCTAAGGAAATCTTCTCCTCACCTCCGTATTTTGCATAAAATGCTTTTTTAAGCTCTTCGGGGTATTCTTTTAAATAGTTATAAAGTGGTGTCAGGGGATCGCCGTTTTCATCGAGATAAACAAAACTGGCACCATAAGTAGAAAAATTTATGGCCCTAATATCGAACTCTTTTAACTGTAAAACCTGATGCAGGGAATCGTAAACTGATGAACGCAGGCTTTCGAGATTTTCGCATGGTTCGCCATCTTCATCAACTGTTTCTACAAAACGTGCAGACCGTTCGTAAACAATACTGTAGTTTTCATCAATCAGAAACAGTTTTTTATTCGTTTTCCCAACATCAAATATGGCAATAACAGGTTTAGGCATTTTCTATTTCTCTATTTACAAACCTGTGGCAACAGTATTTCCGCGGTGATTAACTAACTTAGTTCTAACTTCTAAACCGCGGTATAAAGCGATTGGTGATAAAGCTGCTCCAGCCCTTAATCTGGCTTCGGCTACCAAAGCCCTTAAATCGCTCCGGAAAGTATGCTGCAAAATTTCCTGTGCTTTTGCTACATCGTTGTTGTTCTGCGCTTCGCTTAATGCTTTTCTATCAACCAATAAGGCTTGTGCATAAGCAATCATAATCGCTTCTACTGATTGCAATAAATCTTCTAGAGGGTCTTTCACATTGTGAGAAGCATCTATCATCCAACCTAAATCTTTTGCATGGTTCATGCCTTTTGCATCCATACCTTCTACCAGCTCGTTAAAAATTAAGAACAACTGATAAGGCTTAATGCTTCCGGCAGTTAAATCATCATCGCCATATTTAGAATCATTAAAGTGGAAACCACCCAATTTTCCTTCCATTAACAATAAAGCAACAATCTGCTCAATGTTTGCATTAGGCAAATGATGACCTAAATCAACCAAAGTATAAGCTTTTTTACCTAGTTTGCTTGCATATAACAGTGATTGTCCCCAATCGCCAACCGTAGTTGAATAAAAATTAGGTTCGAAGGCTTTGTACTCCACAAACATTTTCCAATCTTCTGGCAGTGCTGAATAGATTTCTTGCAGACTTTCTAATGTATTTTCGAAAGCTTTGCGGAAATTAAGCTGACCAGGGAAACAAGAGCCATCGGCTAGCCAAACGGTTAATGCGTCAGATCCTAGCGCGATACCATGTTTAATTACTTCTATATTATGCTCGATCGCCTGTTTGCGGATGTCTTTATTTACATTCTGTAACGAACCAAATTTATAGCTATGTGCAGCACCTTTCTGATCTTGAAAGGTATTCGAGTTCATGGCATCGAATTTTAAACCATAGCCAGATGCCAAAGTTTTTAACGCTTCAGCATCTTGTGGAATATCCCAAGGAATGTGAAGCGAAATTGCGCCGCTTGCGCCATTAAGGGCATGAAGCAGACCAACATCTTCAATTTTTTCTTCAATGGTACGTGGTTCACCACCAGTAATGGCAAAACGGCCAAAACGTGTTCCACCTGTACCTAAAGCCCAACTTGGAATGGCAATCTGAAAATCAACCAGTTTCTGGATTACGCTTTCTACATCAACGTGCGCCCAATCTTCTTTTAAAAAAGAAAGTTTACGCTGATGTGAGGTTAAAAGGGAGTCGTTATGTTTTTCTATTTGGTTCTGCTCGATATTCATGAGAATATTTGGTTTATTAGGTTAATGTTGCGGCGATACACTCGCCGTTCTCGCTCCAAACGGGGGCTATTATAAAAAAATTAAAGTCATTTCGGTCTGTGCCAGGCACAGACCGATTAAACAACTTACTAAAACTGAATTTGTCGCCATAGTCTGTGTCCTCACAGACCATTTAACTTATCTTCTTTCGATCTGTGGAGACACAAACCGTGGATTAAGCTATCTTACAAATGCCATGGCTACTCCGCCATCAACATTTAAAACATTTCCGGTTGATTTGTGCAGCAAGCCACCCACAAAGGCGAAACAAGCATTGGCAATATCATCTGGTAGTATAATCTGATTTAACAAAGTACGTTTCGCATAATAAGCCGGTAGTTCTGCAACGGTAATTCCGTAAGCTTTTGCACGGCCTTCTGCCCAACCCCCTGCCCAGATATTACTATCGCTGATTACAGCATCAGGGTTAACCACATTTACACGGATATTATCGGCTCCCAATTCTGCAGCATTTAACCTGCTCAAATGTAACTGGGCAGCTTTTGCACTGCCATAACCGGCATTGTTAGGTCCGCTTACCAGGGCGTTCTTACTTACAATATTAATGATATCGCCACCAATATTCTGCTTTTGCATCGTATTTGTTGCAGCCTGAGTGATAAAAAACTGACCTTTTACCAAAACATCATATAATAAGTCCCAATCCTTCTCGGTATGGTCGGCAATGGTTTTAGAAATCGATAACCCTGCGTTGTTTACAATAATATCTACCCCACCAAAAGCCAGAGCAGCCGAATCGAAAGCTTGTTTAATATCTGCTTCGCTGGTTACATTTAAAATTGCGGTACTATAAGAATCTTTACCATACAGGCTTGCAAATTCCTTACCTGCTTCTTCCAAACGCTCGGCATTCATATCGTTTAAAATCACCACGCCACCTTCTGCAACAAACTTTTTAGCAATCGCCTTACCTATACCACCTGCACTACCGGTAATCAAAGCAATTTTACCTGTTAAAGGTTTTGGCTTAGGCATACGCTGCAACTTCGCTTCTTCCAACAGCCAATATTCGATGTTAAAAGCTTCCTGGTGCGGCAAAGAAGTATATTCTGAAACGGCCTCAGCGCCTTTCATTACGTTAATGGCATTGATATAGAATTCTGCAGCAACCCTTGCCGTTTGTTTATCCTTAGAGAAGGTAAACATTCCGATACCAGGATATAAAATAACAACCGGATTGGTATCGCGAATGGCAGGACTGTTTGGATGTTTACAGGCTTCGTAATAAGCCGTGTACATTGCCCTATATGCTTCAAAAGCTGGCTCCAATGTTTCTTTTAGTGCTTTAACATCCGATAAATCGGCATCGCTTGCTAAAGTTAAAACCAGCGGACTGATTTTGGTGCGTAAAAAGTGATCTGGACAGCTTGTGCCCATTGGTGCAAGGCGATCAAGATCGTTAGAATTGATGAATTCTAAAACACGACTGTCGTCGGTAAAATGACCGATCATGTGCTGTTTAGAAGAACATAAACCACGCAAAACAGGTGCTAAAGCAGCCGCTTGTTGTTTACGCTGATCTGCTGCGGCACTTTCAATCTTTTGTCCTCCAAAAACAGGCCCTTTTTTACCATAGTTCTGGTTAAGGTAATCAGAACAGATTTCGATAACTTCTAAGGTATTCAGATAACTTTCGTAAGCCGTATCGCCCCAGGTAAACAAACCATGTGAGCCCAACATAATGCCACGGATACCTGGATTCTCATCTAAACATTGCTTTAATTGCAGACCCAGTTCGAAACCAGGTTTTTTCCATTCAACCCAGCCTATCGTTCCACCAAATAATTCTTCGGTAATTTTTTTACCGTCTTTAGCTGCTGCGATGGCGATGGCCGCATCTGGGTGCAAGTGATCGATATGTGCAAACGGCAGAAAACCATGCAAAGGGGTATCGATTGATGGTGCTTTAGAGCTTAAATCGAAAATACAGTGGTTAAAAAGTTCAACCATTTCATCTTCGTGTTCTACACCACGGTAGATATTTTTCAGACTACGCAAACGATCAACATATAATGCTGCAAGACCACTTTTCTTTAAGGTACCTAAATCGCCACCTGAACCTTTTACCCACATTACTTCGGTTTCAAGGCCGGTAAGCGGATCTTTTTCCAATACTTTACACGAGGTATTTCCACCTCCATAATTGGTTAAGCGTAAATCTGCACCCAATAAATTTGAGCGATAAATTAAGAGGGCAACTTCATCACCAGCAAGTTTTGCGGCTTCCTCTTCATCCCACAAATAGCTTACGTGCTTATAACTTTTCGTATCGATTGACATTCTTATATTCTATTTAAATTTTTATTTATTAACCTTTTATTGAATTACCATAACCAACAATGAGTACCGAAATGATGATGGTTAAAATACCCGCCAAAACAGTAAACAACGTTTTTCTCGACACACCTTTCCACTCTTTTAATACCAGCCCCCATACGTTGGCGATGAGAATGATAAAGGCCATGTGCAGAATCCATGAACTGGCGCCGTTGCCCATTTTGCTTTCGCCCATGCCATAGAAAAAGAATTGTAAGAACCATGTAGTACCTGCCAGGGCAGAAAAAATATAGTTTTTTAACAGTGGCGTTTTTGCATTGGTATAATCGCCAAATGTTTTATTCCTTGCATTTAATACCATACACCAGATAAAATTAGTGGTTAGGCCTCCCCAAAGCACAATTACATAAGTAACGTTGTTCTGGAATAAGAAATTACCTGTTTCAGCAGGGTTTGCAGCTTTCCAGATGGTATTCGCCGCATCGGCCATTGGCTTTCCGGCTTCAATACCAAAATTGAAACAGGCACTTAAAACACCCGAAACAATACCCACAAACAAGCCAAGTCCGAATTTATATTCTGTTTTTACCTCCATGCCATGCGGATCGGTAATACCAGATTTCATTTCCTTTTCTTTCATCATACCTGCCTTACCGCAGATTACAATACCAATAACACAGACTAAAAGCCCCAGCAATACCATACGCCCCCAATCGGTGTATAAAAACATGGTAAAAGTATCTTTACCTCCCTGCGGGAAAAAATCGAAGTAAATGGATGGCAGGATTGAACCCAAAACCATACAAAGTCCTAAAATGATACTACTCCCTAACGATACGCCCAGATAACGAACACCTAAGCCATAGGTTAAACCTCCAATACCCCAAAGCACACCAAAAAAATAGGTTAACCATAAAATGCTACCGTTGGTACTGGTGATAATTGCCGTAAAATTCGGGATGGTTAAAAAAGCAGCAAGTGGCGGAACGATTAACCAGGAGAAGATTCCTCCAACGATCCAGTAACTTTCCCAGGCCCAGCCTTTAACTTTTTTGTACGGAATATAAAAACTTCCGGAGGCGAAACCACCGAAGAAATGAAAAATTACACCTAAAATTGCTTGCATGCTCTATTAATATATTTGGTTGCTCTAAAATAGAATATACAGTAATTTTAACTGTTATGCACTGTTATGGATGTGAAATAAATTGGTGGATGGGATTAGTTGGGAGACCGAAGACGGAGGTCGGGAAGTTGGGGTGAGGATATAGTTCTGCGTTGATCAGTGAAATCTGCGGGCAATAATGATGTTATAGTTTTCTCGCAGATTATTGTTGTGCACCGGATTTTGTGGAAGCTATTATTAAGGTAATTTCTCTTTCAAATTGTGTCATGTTGAGCCTGTCGAAACACATTAAAAAATATTTAAACAAGTCCTTCGACAAGCTCAGGATGTTGAAAGCTTCCCGCCATGGGCGGCAACAGATTATAAATAAATTAATTCTGGGATTGGATGCGCTGCAAAATATCTTCAATTACCTCAACCGATTTGAGGATTTTATAATGTCCCACATCTTCAAAAGATTTTGAACTTATCGCCGGATATTTATCCAGAAATTCTTTAAGGAATGGGTATGGCGAAATATGATCAGCTGGATCAAATGCCAGAAAATGATTTAAATCCGGACTTAGTTGATACAGTTCGGTCAGGTTAAAGTGGCTTACAGGAACGGGGAATTCTTTGGCAAAGTTGCTGAAAAAGATATCCTGATCCTTTATGCCGATGTTCACCGAATCGAGACTTTGTTCGAAGTTTTCTTTCAGTCTGATTAATGGTGCGATGCTAATGAGCAAATTGGGCGTAACACCCAGCTCCTGCAAAGCAATTACATTAGCCATGCCGCCAAGCGAATGCCCAATGAGGACATCAGGTTGTGCATAGTTTAAGGCAATAGATTTTACTGAACCGGCATATAACATCAGGTTGGAAAATTCAGAGATTGAGCTTCCGTTGCCAGGTGCATCAAAAGCAATGATTTCCAGGTCATCTATTTTCAGGAGTTCAATAATCAGCTCATAAAAATCTAAAGCCTTCGAAGCCCAGCCATGCGTAAGTAACACTTTACGTTTTCCATTTCCCCAGCTAAAGCAGTTAATGCTTATATCGGCATTGGTAAAATAGGCATCAAAAACCTTGAGGCTAAATTGTTTCGAGGTAGCAATAAGCTGTTCCTGATGCAGGCGTAATGGCATTTTGGGTGAGTAGAAAATAAACTCACGCATTAAAGCTGCATCAGGCGCCGCCTGTGTTAATTTTAGCTCGTTTACAATTTGTTTTAGCCTTTTCAATTCGAGCTTATTTATGAGTTAAACCAAATGTGATTTTAAATCAGCTGGCGAATAGTTGATCGATTTTAAAGTTTTGTCGTCAGATTTCCTGAATACCAAAAACAGTCCGTCGATTTCTTTGTAATAAGATTCGGTCTGGTCTTTATTTAAGTAAAACTGAATGGTTTGTTCAGCCTCTTCTACCGTTTTACAGGCTTTGCTCATATTAGAGCGGTGAACTTCATCAAATAAAGTCTTAAATTTTCCACCCAAACCAAACTCATGGATCGCACCCGCCAAAACATACTGCAGATCGCAAAGGGCATCAGCAACTTCTACCAGATCATCATTTTCTACTGCTTCCTGCAGTTCTTTCAACTCTTCGGCTAAAAGCGAAATACGCAAATTGGCTCTCTGTTTTGAAGGAATAACAGGACTTTCTAAAATTGGATGTTTAAAGGTAGTATGAAATTCTGCAACCTGGTTTAGCGAATTCGTTTCTTGCATGGTGATGTTTGATTTAATCTTTATACAGCAAACTTAAAAAAATCGGAAGAAATAATGAGGAGAATTTATGCACACAGCTGATTAATTGTTGAAACTGGTTAATCGGTTAACTGCTTGTTGAATTTCTTTATTGCAGAATTCTTAAAACTAGCTAATTGGTTAACCAAAGATGAATCCCAACAATTTAACAATTAACCAGTTAACCGATTTATACAATTAACCAAACTACCCATTCTTCTTCCCTTCCCTAACCACTTTAAAAAACTCTTCTTTATAGGTTTCGCCGATGGGAATCGCTTGGTCGCTAATATAAACGGTATTCCCATCTATCATCTTAATTTTTTCGATAGAGATAATGTACGATTTATGGATGCGGTAAAAAGGCGGTCGGGGCAGCTCAGTTTCCAGCTCACGCAGTGCCTGGTAGGTCACAATCCTTTGGGCGGCGGTATAAACAGAAACATAGTTTTTCAATCCTTCAATGTATAGGATATCTTCATAATTAACCTTAATAAACTTGTTCTTGGTATCACCTTTAATGAAAATAAAATCGTTCCCCTGCGTTACCTGCTGTACAACAATTTCTTGCTGAACGGGTGCCACAGGCATTAAAATCTGTTGTGCTTTAGTAGCTGCTTTATAAAAACGCTCGTATGAGATCGGTTTAAGCAAATAATCTACCACATCAAGATCAAAGCCTTCTAAAGCATATTCTGGATAGGCTGTGGTTAGAATTACTTTGCATTTACCTCCACAGATTTTCAAAAACTGGATCCCGGTTAATTCTGGCATCTGTATGTCTAAAAAAACAAGATCAACTTTACCTTCCTGAACCAGGTTAAGTGCTTCAAAAGCATTTGTAGTGGTCCCAACCAATGCCAAAAAAGGGGTTTTATTGATAAAAGCAGCAATAATATCTGAGGCGTAAGATTCATCATCAACGGCAAGGCAACGGATCATGGTTAAGGTTTAGCGGTTAGGGGTTAGCAATTAGCGCAAATAAAGTATTTCAATGATACAACTTATCTGCTATAGATTTAAAATTAACGTGCTTTTGTAAGTATTGCCATTGTTCGAAATCAACAATTCGTGTTTTTCGGGATAAATCAGATCCAACCTGCGATGGATATTTACCATGCCTACGCCACTTGAATGATCTTTCTGCGCATGGCTGATCTTATTGCTCACCTCGAAACTTAAGCGTTTGTTCTGCACCTTAAGTTTAATGCGCACAGGCCGTGCTTCATCATTTACCACGCCATGTTTAAGGGCATTTTCAACAAAAGGGATCAGGATCAGCGAAGCTATTTTTTGATTGGCAATGCCCTCGGTTGTAAAGTCGACATAAAATTTGGGTTCAAAACGCATCTTAAATAATGCAACATAACTCTCCAGATATTCTACTTCCTTATCTAAACTTACTTTACCATCAGGACTATCATTTAAAGTATAGCGCATTAAATCTGATAACCGTAAAACAGCATTGGCCAGTTGATCGGAAACAGGAATGGCCAAAGAGTAAACATAATTTAAGGTATTGTACAGAAAGTGTGGATTGATCTGCGATTTCAAAAATGAAAGTTCAGCCTTAACTACTTCTTCCTTAAGTTTCCTGTTAACCTGTTCCGACTTGAAACTATGCTCGATACCATAAACCGCAGCAGGTGTAACAATAAAACCAATGCTCCAATAAATATTATCTGTGATGTAGGCCCAGGCTGTTGTACCATCATCATAGTTATGAAAACCAAGCCATTTTAAATAAAGCACTTCTTCTATTAAATACCTAAGTGCAATAAATACCCCTATGGTAAACAAAATGCCACCAATTAACTGAAGTACTTTATTCTTTTTCAAAAATCTCGGATATACCCATAAGTAACAGATGTAGAACTCTATCACTTGTATAAAATTCATAGAGATATTCAAAGCGGCCTTGCTAAAAGTTGTGCCATCAATTAAATAGCCACCATAAAAATAGCCTAGTACGAGTATCCAGCAAAAAATATGAATGGAAATGGTTTCTATTCTTTTCATGGCCCAAAACTATGCAAAGCTTTTTTAACTGCCTATTTTCTTATTCCAAACCTGCATATAATTATCCCAACCTGTGCATTTCAAGGATCAACACCTTTTGTTACCAAAAAAAGCATTGGGATAATATTTTAAAGGGTTGGGATTATTTAATTTTTAGGCTGATGCAACCTCTTCATCTTTGAATCGTCAATATAAAACAAACACGATATGAACCTCTTATTTAAATCTGCTCTTTTTGCGCTGCTTATTTTTAACCTTCAAATCACTTTTGCTCAAAACATTAAGGTATCGGGAACCGTTACCGACAAAAGCAATAAAGCACTCGATTATGCTTCAGTAGCATTAATCCACTTACCCGATTCGGCTTCGGTTGCCTTACAAGTCACCAACCAACAAGGTTTATACGAGTTCAGCAATGTTAAATCTGGCAGGTATTTTATTAAAGCCTTAATGATGGGTTATGGTAAAAACCAATCTGTACCATTTGAAGTAAAAGATATAGCCGTTAAAGTTCCATTAATTATGCTGGAAGACCACGCTCAAAACCTGAAAGATGTAAACATCGTATCGAAAATGCCTGTAATTGATCAAAAAGCAGACCGGGTGATTGTAAATGTAGAACAGATGAATACCGCAGGCGATAATGCACTGGAAGTAATCAGCAGATCGCCGGGAGTAAAACTGGATAAGGACGATAACATTGTGCTGAAAGGTAAAAAAGGAATCAACGTGATGATCGATGGTAAGATGAGCTATATGACGGGCGTGGAATTAACCACTTACCTCAAATCGCTACCTGGATCGGTGTTAAGCAAAATCGAACTGATTTCTAACCCTCCATCCTCTTTCGATGCTGCTGGCACAGCGGGGATCATCAACATTAAACTCAAAAGAAATAAAATGCAGGGCTTTAATGGGAACCTGAATATGGGTGGTGGTTACGGCCGTTATGAAAAAGTTTATGTTGGTACCAACCTGAATTACAATATCGGTAAGGTGAGTACCTATGTACGCTTAAACGCCGGACACTATAATTCATACAACAGGTTAACTTTAAACAGAACAATTGGCGATGAACAATATAACCAGCTTAATTTCTGGCACCCGGTAACCAACAGCTTAAATTATTCTACCGGTGCTGATTATTTTATCAATGAGAAACATACCTTAGGCTTAATGGTAAAAGGCTTTACCGCACCTGAAGAAACCAAGGTAAACAGCAATTCGGTAAATTATAATGCAGCGGGTATAAAAATGGGCGGAACATCGATGTTTAATCCGCAAAGTAATACCGAAAAAAACCATGCACTTAACTTAAACTACCGTTTCAAAATAGATACATTGGGCGGTGAACTGGGTTTTGATGCCGATTATGTTCAATACGACAACAGCAAGAATGAAACCTTTACCAATAATTACCTCGATGCCAGTGATCAGCTGATCGGCAATCCAATCGATTTACGTAATAAAGGTATGGGCAACGTTTCTATTTATTCCATTAAGGCCGATTATAGCTTAAATTTTTCAAAAACATTAAAAATGGAAACTGGCTGGAAAAGCAGCTGGGTAAAATCGCAGAGCGATGTACGTTTCGATTCGCTAAAAACCGCTGGCTGGATTAACGATCCGCGCCGAACCAACGCCTTTTTATACAATGAAAACATCAATGCAGGTTATCTTTCTTTAGATCAGAGCTTCAAAAACCTACAGATCAAAGCAGGTTTACGTGCAGAACAGACTTTGGGCAATGGCAGTTCATCGGGCACCAATACGCTGATTGACAGGAAATACTGGAAACTTTTCCCAACGCTATTTATCTCTTTAAAACTGGATTCGAACAACCTTGTAACGGCAGCCTACCGAAAAAGTATTAACAGGCCATCATACAGCAGTTTAAATCCCTTTACCTTTTATACCGACCCCTATACTGCCATACAGGGAAACCCATTATTACAGCCATCTTACGCCAATAGTTTTGAATTTAATTACTCGATTAAAAATTTCAGGGTACTAACGTTGAGTTATTCGGTAAGTAATGGCGCGATGTGGGAAGTGATTTATCAGGACAATAGCACAAAAGAAAGTATCTCCCGGCCAGAAAACCTGAACCGTACAACAAATTTTTATATGGCCACCGGAAGTCCTTTTGATGTAACCAAATGGTGGAACAACAGTACAGAAGTTTCTGTTGGTTATAACCGAACCACATCGGCAGTACAGGGAAATGGCTATAATGCTTTCTCGTGGAACTGGTCTGTTATGTCGGATAATACCATCACTTTGCCCAAAAACTACAGTTTAACGGTGTATGGTTATTACGATTCTCCTTCTATTTCTGGTTTATTCCGCAGTTTAGGAAATTATCAGCTCAATGTTGGCGCTAAAAAGTCATTCTGGAACAAAAATGCAACGTTGGCCTTAAAAGTAAACGATATCTTTAATACCAGTAAATTCAGAGCCAATCTGGCGTACAATAACATTAAAACCTATTGGCAGAACGAATGGGAAAGCCGTAGGATAAACTTAAGTTTCACCTATAAATTCGGGAACATGAAAATCAAAACTGCCCGCAGCAGGCAAACCGGAACAAGCGATGAGGAAAGCAGAGTCGGCAAAAATTAAGATTAAAGGGTTAACTGTATAAATCGGTTAACTGGTTAATTGAGCTTGATTTATCAATTCCAACAATTAACCAGTTTCAACTTGAGCTGTATTTCTCGATTTCAACAGTTAACCGATTAATCAGTTTGAACAATTAACCAATTATAAGATCAGTAGCATCCAAACATTACAGGCAAAATGGCCTGAATTACCCAATGGAGCTGCGATTTTTTTAAATCCTGCCTTTTCGTACATCTCAATTGCCCTTTTAAGATCGGGAAACGATTCAAGGTAAATCTCATTATAACCAAAGTGCTGCGCCGACTCTATACTTTTCTCCATGAGCATTTTGCCAATCCCTTTTCCGCGCGAAGATGCCGAGGTGTACAATTTAACCAGCTCAACACAACCATCTGGCAAGCCTTCGGTCGGGTAAATACCACAACCGCCAACAATAAGCCCATCTTCTTCAGCTAACCAATAAGCCGATTGGGGGTGTTCGAAAACTGTAGAGAGCTCATCGGTTGTAGGATCGGTGTAAACCGTGCCCGGCTTGTCTATTTTAAATTCTCTTAAAACAGTCCTGATCATTTCAGCTGTTGCAGTATTATCCTGTGCAGTTATCCTACGGATGGTAATGGCCATGTCTTTTGTTTTTTTGTAAAGTTAATGGTTTAGGTTAATTGTTTAAATTGATAGATTGTTAAATTGTTCTTATTTGATCTTTAGTTAACCGGTTTAAACAATTAACCGCTTAAGCAATTAACCTATCTAAAATAGATTTATTATTTTGGCGTTATGTTTGCAGTACATAAATATCCAAATTTTTGGATACTTATGCTATCACTTAACACACATAAAATGAAACAAAGATTATTAGTATGCCTTTTAACTGTTGGCCTTTTTGGCTGTGGAATAAACAGACAGGCACAGCAGATAAAAGCCCTGGAAGACTGCACCTATAAAATTACAGGCGTACAACAGGTATCGATTGCAGGTACAGATGTTAAAAAGTTAATGGACCAGCAAAGTTTTAGCTTAACCAGTTTGCCTGGGGTTGCATTGGGGTTGTTAAGAAAAGACATTCCTTTAAAAGCTAATCTGAATTTAGAAATAACCAACCCATCAAGCAATTTAGCGGCCATAAACCAGTTTGAATATAAGATATTGGTTAATAATACCGATTTGGCAGAAGGCATTGTTAATCAAAATGTGAGCATTGCTCAAGGTCAAACAGTTACTGTTCCGGTACAACTGGTAAGCAACATTTACGGGTTAGTATCTAACGGCAATGTTTTTAACGATATTATCAAGGCTGCTCAGAAAGGATCAGCTTCAAAAGATGAAAAATTAGGTTTATTAACCATTAAAATAAAACCGACCTTTATGCTGGGCAATACACCTGTTAAATATCCAGGTTACATTACCATCAATAAAGATATCAGTAGTAAAATATTATTGTAAATACCACCATAAATAAAAATGCCCGCTTAATTAAATATGTTAAGCGGGCATTTTTATTGAAAAGCTTTTATTAAAATTTCTTATCAGGCGTCATTACCATCCCCTTAAATCCTTTTGGATCTAACTTTTCATCTAAGACTCTCAGTTCTGCTACTGATAGTTTTGGAACAGCCGTTGTCGTTGTACTTAAACTAGCCGTTTTTGCAGCTGTAGTTACAAAATTCCCGTTCTTTGCATACAATAATGCATAAGCCAACAAAGTCTCCGTTTCATCGCCCCATGCCTTACTTAAATCCTCTGCTGATTCTTTATCAACTGTAAGGCCAGAATAGTAGCCACCAACGCCAAGTTTATTTTTGGTTTCAAATTCTGGAATATACATATCCACCTTATCTATTCTAATCGGGAAGAAACCAACAGGTTTACCATAAGTTGTTCTACCAATCAGTTTTACATCCATTACAGGCTTTAAACTGTTAATGGTTAACTCGCTTGCCGAGGCTGTTGATCCAGTTACTATAAAATAAACTCTGTTTAATGCTAAACTACCTGATTTTGCAAATTTCTCTATATTATCGGTAGCTGTAGGCGAATAATTTAAATCGGCATAAGTGGCATACTTTCCGTTTACACCTGTTGTAAAAGTCTGTAATTTACCAGCATCATCTAACAGCGGTTGGTGTGCCAAAACCGAGGCTTTGCGCTGAGCTGTGGTGATCGATTGTAGGTAGTTATTGTAATAAGAAGTAAACATCGTATTGCCGTTTTCTCCTGCCGGTGCTACTAAATTAATAATCTGGGTAGCTGTTGAAACATAACCACCACCGTTATAACGTAAATCAATAACCAATTCACTTACTCCCTGGGTAGCAAAATTAGAAAAAACTGTACTTATTGCTGTAGAAGCATTATTGGTGAAACTATTAAATACAATGTAACCAACTTTTTTAGTGCCAACTGTATAAACATTGGTAAATAATATCGGATTAACAGTATATAGGCTACTAGATATAACAGCTGTTTTGGGGTTGCCGCTCATATCATTGAAAGCCAAAGTCACCGTGGCATTCGTACCAAAAATGGCACTATTTAAAAAATTAAGTGCTCCAGGATAGGTCAGATCTGTTCTTCCATTTACACTGGTTATCCTGCAGCCACGTGTTAAACCCTGCTGTGCTGCCGGTGAGCTGGGATAAACATATTTTACCCTTAAGTCTGTAAAGCTATTATAATTATATTGAACAGAAAAACCGTAATCATTGGCAGAGCCATTTACATCTGCTTTAAGCGCTCCTGTTTTACCTGTTGTAGCTGCCGTATAGTCGAAGAACGAATATTTAGGTTCGGTGGTGGAAGTGCTGACATATTCATATGGTTTTCCTGTTGCCGGATCTAAAGAATATTGTGTCATAGCGTATAACTCAGCTTCATTCGAACTAAATCCGCGCGGATTAAACACTTCATAAGTTGGTAGCGAAGTGTTCCAATAATAAAGTTCTTTACCGTATAAAAAGATAGAATCTTTAGTCAATTCATCCCGCGTTCCGGTAGGCGTAGTAACAACTGGTGGGGTTATAGGCTCATCGGGCGCAGGACTGCTCTTTTTGCAGCCGGTAATGGCCCCAAAGCTTAAAAAACCTAGTGTAACCAGGTAAAGGAATCTCTTATTTCTCATGGAAATTATTGTAACATTATCTTATATATTTACTGGGGCAATGGTTATTTGTTCAGAAAGAAACTTTATTTACCAACAAACTAAATTTAATTCAAAATATTGTGCTGTTAAGCATATGTATCAGTGAATTACGTAAATCTACCGATTATATTACTTTTTACTGAAATATTTAGCAAATTTTAACAAGATCTACCAAACCGGTGTCGCAATGTTAGTCCTTATGCCCCCATAAATTGTCGCCTTTGCACCGCTTAAGTCAATCAATTCCGCCGCAAATTTGTTATACTAAATTATCTGATTTAAAAACCAGGAACCATGGAAAAGATCGAATTTAAAACCACAATTAACGCCCCAGCAGAAAAAGTTTGGAATACGCTGTTTGGCGTAGAAACCTACCCCATGTGGACAGCTGTTTTTATGGAAGGATCGCGTGTAGAAACCGATTGGAAAAAAGGAAGTAAGGCCCTGTTTCTGGGTAATAACGGGGATGGAATGGTAGCTGTAATTCAGGATAATATCCCTAACCGGTATATGTCTATCAAACACCTGGGCGAAATAAAAGACGGAAAAGAAACCCTGCACAATTGGGGGGAATCGTTCGAAAATTATACCCTCGAAGAAGAAGACGGCAAAACAGAGCTTATTGTAGATATGGACATTATCAAAGAATGGCTTGATTATTTCGAAAAAACCTGGCCAAAAGCTTTAGATAAAGTTAAAGAAATAGCCGAAAAAAGAAGTGAATATCATGTGGAGACATAAAAATCGATGGGCCTCTGGATAAAACGGAGGCTTTTTTTTGTAAACGGAATATCAGATCAAAAAATCATGCCCGATCGGGAACAAAAGACAGCCAAAACTTAGAAATGATTCCCAAACGGGTATAACATTTACTATAAAATTTCACAAGAATGCCGCAATCTCGAACTATTCCTCTGACTTACCCTTGGTAGTAGACCCCGAGTAATATTTGGTTTAAAAAATTCAAACTGATAGATTTATGCAAAATCGACAATATGAATTTCTCAGATTCTGAAGAATTACGGTCAATATTATGGCCAAGAGTAGAAAAACCACTGCTAAAAGGTTATTTTGGAGGCGTCTTTAATAAAGAACACAACAAATTTTATGCTGCAACTTTAACAAAAATATCGGAAATAGATTATGACGATTTTGAATATCATCATGATCTATTTCATGGTTATACCTCATTGTTCTATGATTTTAAACAGGCAAAAAATTTCATTACTCCTGATTCCTGGCAAAGCAAATCAACCCGTGAGCTTATTGATGAAAAAGTATATACCTATTTTTCGGTTTCCTTTACGGGCATGTTCTTTGAAGGCGAGTGGTTTATTTTAAAAAGCCTTACCTTTTATGGTAATCAGAAAGATGAAATTGAAGTTAGAGATGATATTCAAAAACCGTGTAACAATGCCAATTTTTGGCATGATTGCTTGTTTCTTCCGAACGTACCTCTCCAGCATGATGTACTAGGCAAAACGGTTACCTTAAGAGATATACAGTTCGAAGAATTTAAAGATTCACCCTACTTAGTAGCCATTTTAAAGCAGGAAAAAAAAGAAAAAATAAACAGAGCTTTTGCAAATTATTGCGACGAAGAGTTTATTAAACCATTTTTTGAAGAGATTCGAATAACTTTTCCATCAGAATATACAGAACTATGCCCGTTAAGAATTAACTATCCTATGATTTTTCCTGTGCATAAAAAACAGGTTATTTTTTGTGCACTTGTAGCCGATTATCAGAATAAATGGCGATTAAGGTATTATTTGCTAAACATGGAGGATAGGCAATTTTATGAGTGGGTGTATTTTAAGAATGATGAACATGATTTCTCCTTTTTCTACAGCGATTTAATCATAAATAATCTAAAGACCATTTCAAATTGGGACGAAGATGATTTTCTTGATTCATCGTGCACGATGGATGATGATTTTTTTTGGAAAGAATATGTTTTCAAAAAAGAAGATAACAGTTTCTTCTTTTTAAAATTACTTTAAAAAATAAAAGCCTTACATTTCTGTAAGGCTTTTAGAAGTGGTGCCACCTGGATTCGAACCAGGGACACAAGGATTTTCAGTCCTTTGCTCTACCGACTGAGCTATGGCACCCTCTTTTGGGATTGCAAATGTAGCATTCTTTTTTTCAAATCCAAAAAAGGATTTTAGATTTATTCAGTTTTTTTTCTTCAAATGTAACCTTATTAAGGCCATCTTTTTGATAAGCAGGAAGATGGGCAGAAAAATATTTTTATTTCAGCTTAGGCTTTCCTTTTTGAAATGACATAAAACCAAAAAAGCCTCTCATTTCTGAAAGGCTTTTGGAAGTGGTGCCACCTGGATTCGAACCAGGGACACAAGGATTTTCAGTCCTTTGCTCTACCGACTGAGCTATGGCACCATCCGTTTGGGATTGCAAATGTAGTGTTCTTTTTTCAAAAGCAAAATTTTTTTTCGATTATTTCATTGCCACGCTGATTATCAATTAATTAATTTTTAACGATTCTTAAAACAGGCCTTAATCCTTGCTTAGAATGAGTACAAACAAACAATTTTATTATTTTTTTTATGCATGCATAGCAATTTATTTAGATTAATATCCTAATTTAGCGTAACAATCTAATATTGCATGGTAGCACAGATCCTTTTTCTAGTACTTACACTTGCAGCAATTGCGCTGTTTACAGTTAACCTGCGTAAAATAATTCGCAATATCCGTTTAGGAAAACCGGTAGATCGACAAGATCAGCCACAAAAAAGATTAATGACCATGCTTCGCGTGGCATTTGGTCAGTCTAAAATGGTTGTCCGCCCTATCCCTGCCTTTCTCCACTTTTTTGTTTACATCGGTTTTGTGATCATTAACATTGAAGTATTGGAGATCATAATCGATGGTTTATTCGGCACGCACCGTATTTTTAATGGCCTGGGTGGTTTATACAATTTTCTGATCGGCTCTTTCGAAATTCTGGCTTTTACCGTTTGGATTTCATGCGCTATTTTTCTTATCCGCAGAAATATCCTAAAACTTAAACGCTTTAGCGGCGTAGAGATGAAAAGCTGGCCAAAATCTGATGCCAATTACATCCTCATTACCGAGATTTTATTAATGAGCGCTTTCTTATTAATGAACGCAGCCGATGCAAAATTACAGCTTTTGGGCGCCAGCCATTACGTTAATGCCGGTGCATTTCCAGTGAGTCAGTATTTAATTAATATCCTGCCTTCATCAGAAAGTGCCTTGGTTATCGTAGAGCGCAGCTGCTGGTGGTTCCACATTATTGGCATTCTGGCTTTCCTAAATTACCTACCTTATTCGAAACACTTTCATATTCTTTTCGCCTTTCCAAATACCTACTTTTCTAATTTGGAGCCTAAAGGTGAGTTTACAAATATGGCCTCAGTTACCAATGAGGTGAAAGCCATGCTGGATCCTTCTTTTGTTCCGGCAGAAACCGAACCCGGTAAATTTGGAGCCAAAGACGTAACCGACTTAAATTGGGTAAACCTCATGAATGCTTATACCTGTACCGAGTGCGGAAGGTGTACTTCGGTATGCCCGGCAAATATTACAGGTAAACTTTTATCGCCGCGGAAAATTATGATGGATACCCGCGACCGCATTACCGAAGTGGGCCAAAATATTGATAAACACGGCGCTGAACATCAGGATGGAAAATCTTTATTGGATGACTACATTAGCAGAGAAGAAATTTGGGCCTGCACCAGTTGTAATGCCTGTGTAGAGGCCTGCCCGATAAACATCGATCCATTACAGATTATTATGGAACTTCGCCGTTTTGCCGTGATGGAAGAATCGCAGGCGCCAGGCAGCATTAACGCGATGATGGGAAATATTGAGAATAACCAGGCACCCTGGAAATACTCTCCAGCCGATCGTTTTAACTGGGCACAAGAAAGCTAGATTGACAGTTTTTGTTGGCATTGAATTAAAATAATAATTACATCAGGTCTTGATACTTGATACTAGATACTAGACAAATGGAATTTAAAGTCCCTACAATGGCCGAGTTGATGGCCGCAGGTGAAGAACCGGAAATATTATTTTGGGTTGGCTGTGCTGGAAGTTACGATGAAAGAGCACAGAAAATTACCCGCGACATTTGCAAGATCTTACATCATGTAGGCATAAAATACGCTGTTTTAGGAACAGAAGAAAGTTGCACCGGAGATCCTGCTAAAAGAGCCGGTAACGAGTTTCTTTTCCAGATGCAGGCCATGACCAATATTGAGGTATTGAATGCTTACAACATCAAAAAAATTGTAACAGGCTGTCCACATTGCTTCAATACCATTAAAAATGAATATCCGGGTTTAGGCGGCACTTACGAAGTGATCCACCATACCCAATTGATACAGGATCTGATTAACGAAGGCAAACTAAAAGCTGAAGGTGGGGAAAGTTTCAAAGGTAAAAAAATCACCTATCACGATCCATGTTATTTGGGCCGTGGAAATGGAATTTACGAAGCGCCTAGAAAAGCCCTGGAAGTACTTGATGCACAGTTGGTAGAAATGAAACGCTGCAAAAGCAATGGCTTATGCTGTGGTGCCGGAGGCGCGCAGATGTTTAAAGAACCAGAAAAGGGAAATAAAGATATTAATGTAGAACGCATTGATGAGGCTTTACAAACCAATCCGCAGGTTATTGCAGCAGGTTGCCCTTTCTGTATGACCATGCTAAGCGATGGTATTAAACTAAAAGATAAAGAACAGGAAGTTAAGGTGTTGGATATTGCCGAGATTACAGCAAGGGCAAACGGCCTGTAACCTTAGCTTTTAACTAAACAAAAGCCTGAACATCGATGATGCTCAGGCTTTATCATATTGTTAATTCTTGATTTGCTATACCGCGTCAGATAAAGAGGTAAAAGTAAAATCTCTTATTCTTAATGGAGGTAAAAGATAGTTGGCTTCCGATTCGGCACTAACTGTTCTTTCGGCTATTCCGATTTCATCCAGGTTGTTCAACATAATAATCGGACTTTCATTGAAACGGAAATTTTTGACTGGGAACTTGATCTCTCCATTTTCGATGTAAAAAGTACCATCCCTGGTCAGCCCTGTAAGCAAAAGGGTTTGTGGATCTACCGTGCGGATGTACCATAAGCGTGTAACCAATATACCTTTTTCTGTTCCTTTGATCAGCTCTTCCAGGGTTTTCGTTCCGCCCTTCATAATGGCACCACCCGGGAAGGGGATCGCTTTAATCCCAGTTTTTTGCGCCCAGTACCTCGAACTGTATAAATTTTTAACTACTCCTTTTTCTATCCAATTTACTTTCTGCTGTGGCCTTCCATCCCCAGACCATGTTGCAGTTGGCAGTTCGGGGTTCCATGGGTCAGAGTAAATATTTACTCTTTCATCCACCAGCTGTTCTCCCAATTTTGTCTTGCCTCCGGTTTTGCTCATAAAGCTCCGTCCTTCATCGGCCTGCCTGGCATCCATCGAGAAGAATAGGTTTTCCAGCATCACTGCTACCGCAGTCGGTTCTAAAATAACGGTATACTTTCCTGGCTCAATGGCCTTTGCCGTTACCGACGACATGGCCTTTTTGGCTGCTATAGCTGTATCAGCTTTTGCGTTGAGTTTGCTAAAATCGTTGTATCCCCTTGTGGCATAACCAGATCCTTTACCATCATCAGTTCTTACGGTAATATTAAAAGCTACATCGGTTGAAGTATTGTAGGCAAATAAACCTTTACTGTTCATCATTGCCGAACAGCCTATACTGTTGGATAAAAACCCTGCAGCATTCAGCTTGCTGTCTATAGCCTGTTTTAAACTGGCCTGTACTGCATCGGCCCTGTCTTTCGGGGTAACGGCTGCTGTAGCCGGAGAAAAGGTAGGCGAATCGGCACCATATTCCTGCGGACTGAGAAAAGGCATAAATTCAGGATTTTCGGGTGCCAGCTGAGCAAGTTCTTCTGCCCTGCGCACTACTTTTTCCAATGAGGCATCGTCAAATTCATTTATAGTGGCCGTACCCAGTTTTTTTCCGAAGGCAGAACTGACTACCAGGCTGTTGGCGCTTATCCCCCCACTGGTTGATACCGAATTTCGGGCGTACCTTATATTACCGCTATCTGAGCAATTTAGGTTTACTTCACATTGTTCTGCTTTAGAGTAAGAAAGTACTTTAGTTAAAAGGGCCTTTGCTTCTGCTTTTGTTAAGATTGGCATAGTTTCTATCAGATTTTTCTAGCGGTGTTGATAACATTAACTTTATTAAAACGTGTGGTTGCCGATCCATGGGAGACAGCACTCACCTGACCTGGCTGGCCTTTACCATCGAAAAAAGAGCCTCCTAAACGGTAATCGCTTTCATCGCAGATAGCCACGCACGAATTCCAGAATTCCTGGGTATTGGCCTGATAGGCTACATCTTTAAGCATACCTGCGATTTTGCCTTCTTTAATTTCGTAATAAAGCTGACCGCCGAACTGGAAATTATAACGTTGCTGATCGATCGAGAAAGACCCATCGCCTACAATGTAAATGCCTTTTTCAACATTTTTAATCTGATCGGCTATGCTCAGCTTGGCTTTGCCCGGCTGCAGTGAAATGTTGGCCATACGCTGAAACTGCACACTGCTCCAGTTATCGGCATAACAACAGCCTTGTGAAGCATTTAAACCTAATATATGCGCCTGATCTCTGATGGCCTGGTAATTTACCAATATACCGTCTTTAATTACATCCCATTTTCCGCATTTTACACCTTCATCATCATACCCAACAGCTCCTAATGATCCGACTTCGGTTTTATCGGCAGTAATATTTACTTCTTTGCTGCCATAATTAAATTTTTTAGATTCCCATTTGTCAAGTGTCAGGAAACTGGTTCCTGCATAATTGGCCTCATAGCCCAACACGCGATCAAGCTCGGTTGGATGACCGCACGATTCGTGTATGGTTAACCATAAATGTGAAGGATCCAATACCAGATCATACTTACCTGGCTCTACTGATTTTGCCTTCATTTTTTCACCCAACTGCCTGGCTCCCTGTGTGGCATCTTCAAGCATATCGTACCTGCCTTTATAAAGCGTGCCCGAAGCTGTTTGTATTTTATCCTGTGGCCTTGCATCCAGGTATTCGTATCCCTTGCCAGTAGGTGCACTCAATGCATTTCTCGTTTCGAACTTACCAGTTGCCTTATCTATTTTAGTGATAAAAAAAGTAGGCCAAATACGGTGGATGTCCTGATCAATATAAGAACCATCGGTAGATGCAAAATATTTTTGTTCATTTACGGCGAATAAGATGGAGTTGATGTAATCTGCACCACCTTTCATTGCCGCATCGTTCACCGCCAGCAATAAATCTACCTTTTCTTTTACGGGTACCTCAAAGGTATTTTTCTCAATCGGTGCTTTCCAGCTTACCTCACCATATCCTTTTTGTGGCGCCAGCTTTACGGGCTCTCTTAACAAACGGGCATTTTCTTTGGCAATAGTTACCGCCAGTTCGGCTGCTTTGGCAATACTATCTTTGTCCATTTTGTCGGTTGCCGCAAATCCCCAACTGCCATTCGAAATTACCCTGATACCAATCCCATACGATTCGGTATTTACAATATTCTCTACTTTATCCTCGCGTGTAACAACGTATTGGTTAAGATACCTGCCTACACGCACATCAGTATAAGTTGCGCCTTTTGAGCGTGCCGCATTTAGGGCTACATCAGACAAGATTTTTTTAGCCGCCGGATCGATATACGTTAAGGCTTGCTCGGGGGAAATCTCTTTCCCAAAAACTGGAATAGCAGGAAGCATAGCCGCGGCAGCCCCTACGCCAGTTAAATAAATAAAGTTTCTACGTTTCAAGATGAGATTGTTTTAAGTTGACTGAATATAAGTGTTTTAACTTATATTAAAAAAACTTCTTGATCCTTGTACTGTTTAGGTTGTTTATTTTTAGGAAAGCAATAGCAGCAGTCCATAGGTCAGTTTCTTCCTGCTCTACCTTCTGCCATGAAAAACGGCATTCGTTCAATCAGGTTTAGTTTAGCCATTTTCTGCTACTATGTCGGTTTTCTGTGCCACAGCCCCAAGTCCATAGCCCTGATCGGAGCGGCATCCCCGATATTTCATCGGGATAAAGCAAAGAGCAGGACTAACATAAAAAAAAGCGAATGACGCTGTGCTCCAAAATAAACAATAAGCTTAACATGTAATTTCCCTAGTGGTGTTAACAACGGAATTAATAAGACTATAAAAAGATAATCAACTCGCTTGAATGCTCATCATCAGAGACAAGTTATGGCTTCTGGGAAATTGAAACCTCTGTATTTATTTTATTCAAATTATCTCGGATAAGATTTAAATCTTCAGCTTCCATATTTTTTAACGGAATAACCAGTTGCGTAGCCATCGAGTCTACATCGCCTCCCTTGTCTTTATAGGTCTGCACAATTACGTCGTCACCTTTGGTATGGATATACAATTTGCCCGAAGTAGTTGTACCATAATAATCCATATCTTTAAATTTCGACAGCTTAAATGCGAAATACTCTGTTTTACCGTTATTAAAATAACGTTTGTAACGACAAAAGCCATTGTTGGTAACATTTAGCTCATAACGCTTTACTTGGTCGCTTTCCTGACTGTTATCGTAATGATCGGTAAATGTTTTTTGAAGAAAATTGATCGATTGTGCTACGGTTTCGGGGTCGGAAAAAGCACATAAAAACATACAAAAAGCCGAAAGAAGGGATATTTTCAAGCAGAGTGTAAACTTTTTCATCAGGTTAGCGTTTTAAACACACCAATTTAATTAAAATCATAAATTTGTATATGAGTTTTTCTCCACAATCAAGAGTTTGGGTATACCAAAGCGATCGCAAATTTACTTCTGTTGAAGAAAGTGAGATCTTAAATAAATTAGCAGCTTTTACAAACCAGTGGAAAGCACATGGAAATGAATTGCTTGCAAAAGCAGAAATCCGCTATGGCTTTTTTATTATCCTAACGGTCGACGAAAGCCAGGCGGGCGTTACCGGTTGCTCTATTGATAGCTCTGTTCGCTTAATTAAAGAAATTGAACAGGAATACCATGTAGACCTTTTTAACCGCTTCAATATTGCCTATAAAGTAAATGGAGAAGTTGTAGTAAACAGCAAAGAAGATTTTGAAACTTTGGTAAATATCAAACAGGTAACACCAGAAACGATTGTTTTTAACAATATGGTACAAAATCTGGCAGAGTTGGAAAGCAAATGGGAAGTGCCATTCCAAAACAGCTGGCATTCTACTGTTTTTGCCCATTTATTGTAAGCCATATGTTCATTGTAGATCTTAAATATATTGTTCCGCTAACCGAGTTGGATGAACATATGGAGGCCCATGTCCAATATTTAAAGAAATACTATGAAAAAAACATTTTTGTTGCTTCGGGCAGAAAAGTACCCCGAACTGGTGGAATCATTTTAGCACTGGCAAAGGATGAAGAAGCTTTAAAAAAAATCCTGATGGAAGATCCGTTTTACATCAATCGATTGGCCGATTTCTCCATTACACATTTCTTAACCTCACAATACCATCCTGATCTCGAATCACTTTTAGGAAAATAATCCTTAAAACCCGTAGTAATATCCTACATTATTTTCACTATTGCTCAAACAATTAGCTGGCAAAAAACATTATATTGGTTAAATCAAATAATGTCTATGAAGCGCTGGCTCAAAATCTCTTTAAAAATTATATCGGTTATTGTTGTTCTGATTATCCTCACCTGGTTGGCAGGAGCATTTTACATCAGTAGAAATAAAAAAGAAGTACTCGCTTCTATCCTATCACAGCTCAATAAAAATTTAAACGGAAAAATTACCGCTACAAGCATGGAGCCAACACTCCTGAAAAGTTTTCCCGGGGTTTCGGTATCCTTAAACGGCGTTTTACTGAGAGATAGTTTATGGAACCAACATAAACACGATCTTTTAAAAGCGCAGGATATAGATATATCGCTAAACGTACTTTCGCTTATTGTGGGGAACATTAACATTAAACAGATTGCCATCAACAATGCAGCTATTTATATCTACACCGATTCTACTGGTTATAGCAACACAAGTATTTTTAAAAGCAAGCCGAAAAACGAGAAAAAATCGTCACCAAAATCTTCCGCATTAGAAGTCAAAAAAATAGATTTTAATAAGGTTAGCCTGATATTAGATAACAAAAAGAGATTCAAGTTATTCAATTTCGATATCGATCAGATCCAGGGCAGAATGCAGTATCCTGATAGCGGCTGGACAGGTAAAATCAAGTTAATGACGAAAGTGAACAGTTTCGCCTTTAATACCCGAAAAGGAAGCTTTATAAAAGACAAAACTTTAGATGGAACATTAAATGCACATTACAGCCGCGAATTGGATGCAGTAATACTGAGTCCCGAAATCTTGAACATTGGCGGGCACCCTTTTAAAATCGGGGCCAAAATAGAATTGGATAAATCTGCTTTTGCCATTAGCATAGCTGTTGATGATATTTTATTCAAAGATGTTGCCTTACTCTTATCGCCTAATATCTCCTCAAAACTCTTAAAGTTCGGCATAGAAAAACCGATCGATATCCGGGGAAATATTGTTGATGACGGATCAGGGAAATACGGAGATCCCTTGATCAAAGTAGGCATAACCGTTCGGGATAATGTGGTTTCTATTCCGGCAGGCAAATTAACGGCCTGTAATTTTGATGGTTCCTTTACCAATCGGGATACCGTTGGTGGTATTATTGGTGATGAAAATTCATCCATCAAATTCCACAGACTTACGGCAAAATATTTTAATGCACCGCTTAAGATCGACACTTTCACAGTGAATAATTTATCGCGTCCAATTGCTACCGGGTTGGTAACCTCGCAATTTCCCCTATCCAATTTAAACAATTCGTTAGGCACGAACGATTTTGAATTTAAAAACGGAACAGCCAACTTAAGGCTTTACTGTAAGGCAGATATTGATAATTTCAGATTTACAAAACCTGTTGTTTCAGGTAAAATACAGATTGCCGATGCAGATATTCTTTACATCCCTCGTAGGCTTCATCTGGTAAAAAGTGCCTTAAACATCAATTTCAACCAGAACGATTTATCGATACAGAACGGGCATTTCCAGTTGGGCAAAAGCGAACTTAATGTAAGCTGTAGCATTGCCAACTTTGCTAACCTGTATTATACTGCTCCCGAAAAAATATTGGTGAACTTAAAAATGTCGAGCCCGCAGCTCTACCTAAAGGAGTTTTTACCCTTCTTAGGACCGAGAACAGCGAAGAAAAAATCGAGTGGAAACAAACAAGTGGTTTCCAAAGAGCTGAGCAATGTGCTGGAGCTTTCGAAAATGAATATCCGTTTAACCGTTGATAAGGCCATTTATGATAAGTTTCTGGCTAAAAATCTAGATGCCCATATTTCTTTACGTGGCGGGGGTATTTTCTTCAACAAAATAAGCGTGGCCCATGCGGGTGGTCAGTTATCGCTGAATGGACATATTATGCAGGAAGCCGCCTCAAATAGCTTTAAAATCAATTCAAAGATCAGCCATGTAAGTGTTAAAGATTTCTTTTATTCGTTTGATAACTTCGGACAGAATACCATTACCAACAAAAATTTAAAAGGGTATTTATCAGCGTTGGCCAACATTTCCGGAAGGATATCGCACACGGGAAAAATTCTTCCGAGATCGATAAATGGAAAAGTGGTATTCAACCTGAACAATGCCGCATTGGTTAATTTCGACCCGATGGTTAAGGTAGGGAAATTTGCTTTTGCCAACAGGAACTTATCAAACGTAGAAATCAAAAATCTTGATGGAACACTTAACGTGCGTGGTGATAAAGTAGAAATAAGTCCGATGCAGATAAATTCCAGCGCGTTAAACTTTAACGTAAAAGGTATTTATGCTTTAGGGAGTGGTACAAATGTAGAGATGGATATTCCGCTGAGAAATCCAAAGGGTGATGAAAACCTAACCAGATCGGAAAAAAGAGAAGCCCGTATGCGCGGCATCGTATTACACCTAAAAGCTGTTGATGACGAAAAAGGTGGAATAAAAATCAGGTGGAATAAGGATCACGAATAAACTAATAATTGAATGAGAGCGTTTTGAATGATTGAATGTGTTTGTATTTCCTTATTAGAAATTTTTGCACTCAATTATTCAATCACATCATTCAAAATTCAATAATTCTGTCATTCAATCATTCAATCATTCAATCATTAGAAATCAAGCGGCCCTAACCTATTCATATTTCTTAAAATCAGATATTGACGGTGCCTGATGTACGGGGTTGCATTTTTGGGTGTCCACCTTCTGGGGTTTGGAAAACAGGAAGCAATTAAAGCAGCCTGTTTCCTGGTCAGTTTTGTACAGGATTTGCCATAATACTCCTGGGCGGCGGCCTCGGCGCCATAAATCCCATCGCCCATTTCGATTACGTTCAGGTAAACTTCCAATATTCTTTCTTTGCTCCAGAACAGTTCGATGAGTAGCGTAAAATAAGCTTCAAAACCTTTTCTTATCCACGACCTCCCAGGCCACAAGAAAACGTTTTTAGCTGTTTGCTGCGAAATGGTACTTCCACCTTTTACCTTTTTCCCTTTGGCATTACTGGCAAAAGCTTTTTCAATGGCTTTCATATCAAAACCGATATGTTTTAAAAAGAGTTGATCTTCGGCAGATACCGCAGCCCTTTTCATATTATCAGACATATCCTCGAATTTCACCCACTTTTTCTCTGTTTTAAAAGACTTACCATCGGCTTTGCGTTCAATGTTCCGTAGCACCATTAAAAGTGTAATGGGCGGATTGATAAAACGCAGGGCGATTACCCAAAACACAGAAACCAGCAGAAAATATAAAAATACTTTCGTAACAATATTGGTGATCTTTTTTAAAAGAGGATGTTTTGCCTTGCTTTTAGCTCTGGTTGTCCGGGTTTTGGCCATGGCGCAAAGGTAATTAAAGGGACGGAAGATGGGAAATGCAGGAGACGGGAATAATGCTAAAAAAATGTTTTTTTATGATCAAAAAATAAAGCCGAAATGCAAAATTCTCGTGGTAAACCTTTAATGTACGTGAAAATCACTTTGTTTATGTATTTTGTGATTCACTTTTTTAAACAGAGCGCAAAACAAAATTAACCAAATGAAAAAACTAGGCTATCTCTTTCTTGCTGTTACACTATGGAGCTGCAGTACAACCAAAAACATCAATAACCGATCTGAAAAATGGATAACGCTTTTTAACGGAAAAGACATTAAAGATTGGAACGTTAAAATCCACCATCATGATTACAATGTAAACTACGGAAATACCTTTAGGGTTGAAGATGGCATAATACAGGTTCGTTATGATCAATATGGCGATTTTAATGATCAGTTTGGTCATCTTTATTACAAAACCCCTTTCTCTTATTACCACCTCAAATTTAAATACCGCTTCGTTGGCGAGCAGCAAAAAGGTGCGCCAAGTTATACCCTACTCAACAGCGGTGTGATGTTTCATTCTCAGGACCCGAAAACCATGCCTAAAGAGCAAGATTGGCCAATTTCAATCGAAATGCAGTTATTGGGAGGTTTGAGCGATGGTAGGCCCCGCCCTACCGGAAATATGTGTTCGCCAGGTACAGATATTTTTTACAATGGCAGTAAGTTTCCAGGTCATTGTCTGGATTCGAGATCGAAAACATACGATGGCGACCAATGGGTATCCGGCGAGCTGATTGTTCTGGGCGACTCACTAGTCACCCATATTATAAATGGAGATACTGTACTCCAGTACAGCAAACCCCAGATTGGCGGAGGCGTTGCCAATGGCTACGATCCGAAAATTAAAATTGATGGAAAAGCACTTACCCAAGGTTTTATCGCCTTGCAAAGTGAAGGACAGCCTGTTGATTTTAAAGATATCCAGATTATGGAGCTTCCGCATCATAACAACAAAAAATCTAATTAAACATTTTTCGATACTATACGTTACAAGAACATGAAAGTTGCATTAATTACAGGAGGAAGTAAAGGAATTGGTTTCGGCATTGCCGAAGCCCTTTTAAAAGAAGGCTATAAAGTAGCCATTACCAGCAGGACAATTGCCAGCGCAAACCAGGCCGCATCACATTTGGTGGCACATGGTGATGTATTGGCCATTGAAGCAGATGTGGCAGATTTTAAATCTCAGCAAAATACGGTAAATCTGATACTCGAAAAATGGGGACAATTAGATATACTTATCGCCAACGCTGGCGTAGGGCATTTTGCACCTATTGACGAGCTGGATGTAGATTTATGGAAAGAAACCATTGATACCAATTTAACAGGCGTTTTTTATAGTATTAAAGCCAGTGTTGAAGAAATCAAAAAGAATAAGGGACATATTTTTACGATATCTAGCTTAGCGGGTACAAACTTTTTTGCGGGTGGCTCAGCTTACAATGCCAGTAAATTTGGTTTAACAGGTTTTACGCAATCGGTTATGCTCGATCTGAGAAAATATGGCGTAAAGGTGAGTACCATTATGCCAGGATCGGTAGCGAGCCATTTTAACGATCACCAGCCCAATGCTGAAAATGATGCCTGGAAAATCCAGCCAGAGGATATGGGTAAACTGATTGTTGATTTATTGGCCATGCCAGCAAGGACTTTGCCGAGTAAGGTAGAAATCAGACCGACTACGCCGAAGGGATAATGTAAGATGTAGTTAATTCTACAACAAAGTAAAATGTTCTTTATTTATCACTGCGGGAAGCAATAATTGTTTTCCGCAGGCTGTGCTAATTAAGCGTCCTATCAAACTTTTTATCAGCCAATTCATTACATTTTGATAATATTTTTACTGCCGACACAATCAAATGCCCTGACTTTATTACAAAATTCAATAAAATATGACCTGACTTTGTTACAAAAAAATACTATATTTGGGTTGACTTTGTTACAAAATAAAAAATAATGGCATTTAAACGATCCATTGAAGAAAACTTAACTCAATGGAAAAACAGCAAAAATAGGAAACCTCTAATTATTCGAGGGGCACGTCAGGTAGGAAAAACAACACTGATCAAGGACTTTGCGAAAAACTATCCTAATACTATTTTTCTTAATCTGGAGAAGCCTGCACACCGTCAATATTTTGATGATTTTGAAGATGTACAAAGTATTGTTGAAGCACTATTGCTGGGACATGGGATTCAATCAGATAAGATAGCTGAAACTTTGCTCTTTGTTGATGAAATTCAGGAAAGTGCGAAAGCTATACAAATGCTAAGGTATTTTTACGAAGAAATTCCTGAACTGCATGTAATCAGTGCAGGCTCTCTTTTGGAGTTTGTATTACAAAAAGTAAAAAGTTTTCCGGTTGGCAGAGTCGAATTTTTATACTTATATCCTTTAAATTTTCAAGAATACCTTCAAGCTAACCAAAAAGATGATCTATTAAAATATCTGCTTCAAACCCCTGTAAAAGCCGTTGCGCATAAATTATTATTAAAAGCCTTTCATAGATATGCCATTATCGGAGGCATGCCTGAAATAATAAAAACCGATTCAGAAGAACATAACCTTTCAGATCTGCCTATTGTTTACGAAAGCATTTGGGCAACTTACAAGAATGACATAGAAAAATACACCCAGAATGATACAGCGAGAAGAACGATTAACCATATAATAGGTACTGCTCATCTTTTTCTCGATAAGCGTGTTGTTTTTCAAGGTTTCGGCAATTCGAACTATAAATCAAGAGAGGTTGGAGAGGCTTTTAGGATATTAGATGATGCAAAAATTATCCGGTTAATATACCCATCTACCAATACTGAAGTCCCAATTATTCCTGATTTAAAAAAATCACCAAGACTACAATTTTTAGACACAGGATTAGTCAACTACTCATTGGGTATCCAAGGAGAAATGCTTGCTTTAGATGATTTAAGTTCAGCTTACAAAGGAGCCGTTATTCCACATTTATTTACTCAGGAACTGATTTCAGTTGAGCGTATATCTTCTCATAAGCCTAATTTTTGGGTAAGAGAAAAAAAACAGTCTGATGCAGAAGTTGATTTAATTTATGCCTATAAAAAGATTGTAATACCGATTGAAATAAAATCGGGCAGTACGGGAAGCTTAAGATCGCTTCATCAATTCATAGATGCCTCAGAACATCCTTTTGCCATTAGGGTATATGGAGGCGAGTTTAAGCTTGAAAAAACAATTACTCCAGCAGGCAAGCCATATCTCTTATTAAACCTTCCATACTATCTGGGGACACGCATAGCAGAATATTCTTCTTGGCTAACAGAACAAAACCTATAATACTATCGAAATCTTCTTTCTTCCACCCTTATTTGTTATACCAAAAAAATAGCCTCCCGATTTTCATCGAAAGGCCATTTCTATTGATTCTTTAAAGAATGCTTATTCAGCTACTACTTCAAAAGGAACCTGAACTTTAACTTCTTTGTGTAAGTTTAAGTTAGCAACATATTCGCCAACAAATTTAGGTTCAGTTTCGAAAGTAATACGACGACGGTCTACATCAAAGCCTTGTGCTTTTAATGCTTCAGCAATCTGGATGGTGTTAACCGCTCCGAAGATTTTTCCGCTTTCGCCTGCTTTAGCACCAATTGAAAGTTTAACATCAGTTAAACGCTCAGCAACACCTTCAGCATCTTTCTTAATTTTATCTTGTTTAAAAGCAGCTTGCTTCAAGTTTTCAGCTAAAACTTTTTTAGCAGAAGAAGTAGCTAATGCTCCAAATCCTTGAGGGATTAAATAGTTACGGCCATAACCTGGCTTTACTGTAACTACATCATCTTTCTCACCAAGGCCTTTAATATCTTGTTTTAAAATAATTTCCATATCTCTAGCCTCCTATTTTAATTGATCAGCAACGAAAGGTAACAAACCGATGTGACGGGCACGTTTAACTGCCTGAGCCACTTTACGTTGGAATTTTAACGAAGTACCAGTTAAACGGCGTGGTAATAATTTACCTTGATCGTTAATAAATTTCAACAAGAAATTTGCATCCTTGTAATCGATGTATTTAATTCCGTTTTTCTTGAAACGGCAATATTTTTTACGGTTATCCTCTACTTTAGGGGCAGTTACGTATTGTATTTGTTCTCTTGCCATTACGCTGCAACCTCCTTAGTTTTTTTGTTAAAAGCCCCACTACGCTTTTTCTCATTGTAAGCAACAGCGTGTTTGTCTAAACGGATTGTTAAGAAACGTAACACACGCTCATCGCGTTTTAATTCAAGCTCTAATTTTGCGATCAAATCACCTGAAGATTTGTATTCAGTTAAGTTGAAGAATCCGTTTGATTTTTTCTCAATTGGATACGCTAATTTTCTCAAACCCCAATTATCCTCTTGGACAATTTCGGCTCCGTTATCAACAAGGATTGCTTTATATTTGGCTAATGCCTCTTTAGCAACTTCTTCTGATAACAAAGGGGTTAGAACGATAACAGTTTCGTACTGATTCATTGTTATAAATTATGTTTTTAATTTTTAATCCCGAGGTATATTACGGGGATGCAAAAGTAACAATATATTTCTTAAAATCAAATGATTAATTATAAAAAAGAAGAATCGCAAGCAATTAAGAAAGAAAAAGTTACATGATAAAACGAAACACCGAAAAAGACCGCGATACACCTACCTCATCACCATTCTGGTGCCTCAAATCTCATTTCGCATATCTCACATCTAATCTCACAAACAAAAAAAGGGAGACTATCTATCCGACAATCTCCCCATATCAATTAGCTGTAATGTTTAATAAGTTTGTATCGTTTTAACAAAACTCTCTTCTTTATACGTCACCACAAAGGTTAATTCTTTAGAATCTGTTTTGCTGATATTGAATTTTTTTGTCAACTGCACTTTATCTTTAAATACTTCGCTGTAAACCTCGTCATTGTATTCGTTGTATACTTTAACTTCGATTGGATTTTTATCCAGGTTATCCAGATCAAGGGTAACTACCTGATCTTTTTTAGTATAAACCGGTTTAAATATGTTAGATACTTTTGGCTCAGACACCAATGCCTCACCATCTTTGATGGTTACTGTATATTTAGCCAGTTTTAATTCAGACTCTACTTTAAGCACATAGTTTCCGTCAGGAAGTGCATTTAAATCATAAACCTTGCTTGATAAAGCTGAAGCATGGATATTTTCTTCAAATAAAACTTCCTCATCTGCACCGATCAGTGACAGATTAACGTCTTCTGCCTTATCTACAGAAAAACGGATAAACTTTTCTTTTTCGCCTTTTACTTTTAGCGTAAAATTATCATCGTTAGCGTGAACACCCGTAGCAGTAAAAAACAACGCTGCTATTAAACCGATTTTTAAGAACTTTTTCATAACCAATATTTTTAAAGAGTTAATAATTATATGACACCACTAAGGTATGGAGGTAACTGAGATATAGGCGATTGCATATTTTCCAATATCTATGCTAGATTACCCCAATTACAAGGGTATTTTATCATAAGTTATAATAAAGCATATTTTTTATGTATTTTAGTACAATAAATTAGAAAATAATGAAGCCAAGTTTCGAGGTTGTTGAGCCTTCTTTCGGGAGTTCATTCTATTATTCAAAATATGTAGAAAACGCTAATAACATGGCGCACCTCTGGCATTACCACCCCGAAGTTGAAATGGTATTTGTAAATGGCGGTGCCGGAAAAAGGCAGATTGGTAGCCACGTTTCTTATTATACCGATGGCGATCTGATCCTGATTGGCAGCAATCTCCCCCATTGCGGATTTACAGATACCAATACCGGGAATAAAAACGAAACGGTAATCCAGATGAAGCCCGATTTTTTAGGCGCCACTTTTTTAGGCCTGCAGGAGATAAAAGGAATCTATGAGCTTTTTGATAAAGCAAAGGCCGGAATTGCATTTGGCAGCGAAACCAAAAGTATGGTAGGCGACAGGATCGAAATGATGGACGATCAGCCTCCATTCGACAGGCTTTTAACCCTGCTCAGCGTTTTAAAAGAGCTCGAACATGCCAAAGATTATAAAATTTTAAATGCCGACGGGTTTTCGATGGAAATGCAGGTGCAGGATAACGACCGCATTAATATGATCTTTAACTATGTAAAAGATCATTTTCAGGATCAGATCAGTTTGCAGCATATCGCTGAAATGTCGAGTATGACTGTTCCCTCCTTTTGCCGGTATTTTAAAAAGATCACTAAAAAAACCTTTACCCATTTTGTGAATGAATACAGGGTGGTACATGCTTCAAAGCTTCTGGCCGAAAAACCCATCAGTATTGCCAATATTTCTTACGAAAGCGGTTTTAACAACTTTAGCCATTTTAATAAATTGTTCAAGGAGTTTACCGGCAAAAGTGCATCAGAATATAGGCATGAGCTTAAATCAGTGATCAAATAATTTACATCCCTTATTTAACAGAATTTAACAGGCAATAACCAGTTTTTTAGTTATACTTGTTTTTCGATCTAAAGCAATGAAAAACAGTTCTCTACACCAAAAAATCATACTAGCCTTTTTTCTGTCGATAGTTACAGTTGGCCTGTATGCTCAAAAAACAATCAACAGCCCTTCTATTGGTTTCAATAGCAATGGTTCAACACTGAAAATCACTAAAATAGTAACATCAGATACCGCTACCGTGTTATGGTTCACCACCACTTACCCTGCTGGCCAATGGATCAGGATCCCAAAAGACACTTACCTCCAAGACAATGTTGGCTCAGCTAAATATTATATCAAAAATACTGTTGGCGTACCATTAGCCGCACAGTATTTTATGCCAAAAACGGGTGTAGTATCCTATCAGCTAATTTTCCCAAAAGTAAATGCAAAGGCTACAAGCATTGATTATGGAGAAGAAGGTGACAACGCCTGGAAAATTTACGACATTGCCCTGCAGGAAAGCAAAAGTTTACTTCCAAACTTTATTTATACAAGCTGGTATAATAAAAACAATAGTAATCTCGAAGTTGCTTTTTTCAATAAAGAGATAGTTTACAACAACAAAATTTGGTCGTATAAAAATGTCGTTAAAAAAACCAATAGTGTTAATACCACTATATCTATTACCAATGGAAAAGACACCAAACAACTATCAATTAAGGACTTAAAAAACAATAACATTAGCCTTACCATTGGCAATAAAACAATTCAATTGATCAAAAATCAGGTAGATTGTAAAAGGACCATCAGCAAAGAAACCTATAAACTTCCCATCTTCAAAAACGACAGCGCTACTTTTAGTGGTTACATTAAAAACTACAGTCCAAAACTGGGCACTAAAACCTTGATCATATATGTAAACAATATTATCGCAGGAGGACAGGAAAACCAGATCATAAAAATACAGAAAAACGGCTATTTTTCAACAAAAGTAGGAATCTATCACCCTGAAAGAGTTTTCCTTAGGTCAGATATATGCAATGAAAATGACATCTATCTGGAGCCTGGTAAAGAACTTTTCGTAATTATCGGTGATGAAAAAACTAAGTATGCAGGTGAGATGGCCCAATTAAACGAAGATCTTTCCACACTAAATCAAATACAGCTATTCGACTACGAAAAAATCCAGAAAAAGATTGTTCGCATGCCCCCGAATGAGTACAAGGATTACTTACTTGAGCTTCAGGCCTTAGAAAGCAAAAAATTAGATTCTGTACATCGCCTTAATGTTGTAAGCGAAAAGGCTTATCAAATTAAAAAATTAGATATTGTGCTCGGTTATGCCTCGCATATTCTGGAATATAATATGCTTTTTCAAAATGCCACTAGAAGCAGCAATCCAGCGGAAAAAGAGAAAGCAGAAAAATACCCTGATGATTACTACACTTTTATTGATAAAAACATCATCAATGACGAAATATCTGTCATCAGCGGTGAGTATGAAACTTTTATAAACCGGATTAGTTTTCTACCCGGCTTTAATCCAGGAAGCCTTAGTTATACCCATAATTATCGCGATATGGTAAATGCTATCAAAAAAAATGGCAGTATATTAAATGAAAACGACAAGGCATTTGAAACCATGATATCAGAGGATGGTTTATCTTTAAAGACAGATGAAAAGACTGTAATCATTAAAGACAAATGGCTTAAGGATAATGCCGAATTTATTAATTTATTTACGAAAAGATATTTTTCTAACATCCGTCTTAAGCCTATTGATTCTGCCTTTGGCCAAAACCGTGGATTATTGATTAATCTGGTTAAGTCTCAAAATATTTCAAGGCCAATTGTAAAAGAACTCTCCCCGATTAATGATCGCTATCTATCTTACACTTTAGCAGGCATCGACAATGAGTTCGTAAAGGATTATATCAAACTCAGAAACAACGATACCCAAAAACAGATCATCGCCAATAAAAAAAATGGGGGATATTTTGTAAACCAAACACCAAAAGTAGAAGCCGATAAAATTTTAGATAACATTATCAGCAAACATGCTGGCAAAGTTATATTAGTTGATTTTTGGGCAACTTGGTGCGGCCCCTGCCTTAGCGGAATTGAAGAAATCAGGCCTCTAAAAGAAGAAATGAAGGATAGTAATGTGGTATTTGTTTACATTACCGACGAAAGTTCACCTTTAGCTGCCTATCAGAATTTAGTACCAACTATAAAAGGACAGCACTATCGCTTAAAAAGCGATGAATGGCGTTATTTAGCTGATAAATTTAAAATTACAGGTATTCCGCATCAAGTACTGATTAATAAAGAAGGGAAAGTGGTAAATCCAGCTTTGGGATTTATGGATAACGGACAAATAAAAAAACTATTAGAAAAACAACTGTAACAAAGAGATTTAAGACAGCAAACATGAACAAATTTCTGCTGCTTCTAATAGCAAATATTATAAGCCTATCCCTTTACGCCCAATATGTTGATATCAATTTTATTAACTGCAAAATAAGCGAAACCGAGCAAAAGAAGATAGAGAAACTGATAGCTTACGAACGCATGTTCTGTAACGAAATTTTTGAAACCAGAGAGAACATTACTGCACCTGTTAAAATAAACCTCTATGGAAAAAGTAAAGATTATCGCTTAGCGCAAAAAACATATAGTGCACCAATAAATAGTGCTGGATTTTATATTGCCGCAATTAACGAAGCCTTTGTATATAAGAGCAGCGATTTCATTTCGGTAGCACTCCATGAGGCTAGCCATAGTATTTTCCAGTTTAATTTTAAAAAATCGCCTAAATGGCTAAACGAAGGCCTTGCAGAGTTTTTCGAAACACTAGATTTCGATAGCGAGGGAAATTTATACTCCTATCCACAAAGTGGCAGAATTAAGCGTATAAAAGCAGGAATAGATTCGAAAGACACCGAAAGGCTAAAAAATTTCTTTAAAATATACAGTGGTTCATTTTACGGACATGATATAGACGACAATTACAATACAGCTTACAGTGTGATCTACTTTTTTATAAAATCCAAAAGAACAGACCTGCTTAAAAAAGTAATTAAACTAAATACGCAGGGTTACGATACCGAAAAAGCGATTGAACTTACTTTTGGCAGTTTTGATCGGTTTGAAGAAAGATATAAGCTATTTTACAACTATCATAAATAAATTGTTCTTTAAGCTTAAGCCTCCGGCCTGATCATATTACAACTTTTCAACATTCCAATCTTACCACATTCCAACTGATAAAAAATTCCTATTTTCGTGCCGATGGAAAATTTTATCGTTTCTGCCCGTAAATACCGCCCAGCCACCTTCGAAACCGTTGTTGGCCAGCAGCATATTACCGGTACGTTAAAAAACGCCATTAAAAACAATCAACTTGCCCAGGCATTTTTATTCTGCGGGMCTCGTGGTGTGGGTAAAACAACCTGTGCACGTATCCTTGCAAAAACCATTAACTGTACCAACCCTACAGCAGAAATGGAAGCCTGTGGCCAGTGCGACAATTGTCTTTCTTTTCAGAACGGGCATTCTTTTAATGTTCACGAATTAGACGCGGCTTCAAACAACTCTGTTGATGATATCCGTAGCTTAATCGAGCAGGTTAGAATACCACCACAAGCCGGAAAATATAAGATCTATATCATTGATGAGGTTCATATGTTATCGCAGAGTGCATTTAATGCCTTTTTGAAAACATTGGAAGAACCACCTTCTTATGCTATTTTTATTCTGGCTACCACTGAGAAACATAAAATCCTGCCGACTATTTTATCACGTTGCCAGATTTTTGATTTCAACCGGATCCAGGTAGAAGATATTGCCAGTCACTTATCAACCATTGCCCAACGCGAAAATATTGCGTTTGAAAGTGATGGTTTGCATATTATTGCCCAAAAGGCAGACGGTGGACTGCGTGATGCACTTTCGATGTTCGATCAGATTGCCAGTTATGCAAACAAGAACATTACTTATAAAGCTGTAATCGATAACCTAAATATTTTAGATTACGATTATTTTTTCAAGCTTACCTCTTATTTAACCGCAGCAGAAGTTAGCCAAACCCTACTCCTGTTCGACGAAATTTTAAATAACGGTTTCGATGGGAATAACTTTATAAATGGCCTGGCTTCGCATTTCCGTAATTTATTGGTAGGTAAAGACGCATCGACCATTAAACTTTTAGAAGTTAGCGAAAACATCAAACAAAAATATCTCGATCAGTGCAGGCAAACAGAATTATCCTTCTTGCTAACAGCATTAAACCTGGCCAATACCTGCGATCTAAATTACAAGAATTCTAAAAACCAGCGTTTACAGGTAGAGCTGGCACTGATTAAAATGTGCCATATCCGGTCGGTCGTCAATTTAGCACAACAGCCTTTAAGCCCTAATAACACAGCAACTGACGTAGATCAGGATAAAAAAAAAACTAATGTCGTAGCTGGACAGGCAGAAACACCAAAGCCAAAAACAGAAAGCGAAAATACGGATCAAGCTGTAGCGCCTATTGTTAAAACGGCTGTTTTACCGAACATTCCTGAAGAAGAAAAACCTAAGGAAACACCCAGGGTTGGTCCGCCACCATCTGCAACTTCCATTAGTATCAATATTCCAAAGCCCAATGCGATAAGTACACTCATTCCATCGCTAAACGATCTGAACCGGGCTGCACAGGAAGATGACGATAAGGGTCCAAAAAAAGTTACAGGTGAGGCCAGAGAACCTTTTAGTTACGACCGCTTATTGGAAGTATGGAATGCCTTTACTCAAAAAATGAAGGCGACCGATAAAATCAATCTTTTTACCATCTTAAATAATTTCGCGCCTACGCTTTTAAATCCCGAGCTGATCGAAATTTCGGTAGAAAGTAAAACGCAGGAACACCTTGTACAACAAGAATCTGTTGAGCTGTTGAACTTTTTGAGAAATGAGCTTAGCAATTTTGGTGTAGAGGTTACCTACAAACTGGTTGAACGTAAAATAGAAAACAGGCTTTATGGCAACCGTGAAAAGTATGATTACCTGGTAAATAAAAACCCAAAACTCGACGAATTGCGCAGGAGATTTAACTTAGATGTTAATCCTTAAATTTCAGATCCGACAACTGAACAATACTTATTCGGTTAAAAATTACTAAATAAAAAGCAGGACTACACATCATCGTAAATGTATAACCCTGCTTTTCCAATTATGATTGTTTCGTCAAATAACTATCCTCACGACAGTGATCTATTGACTATTTTTGGGGCGTATCGTTAATCGGATAACCTTCTTCATCTAAATCATCGCGGTTATCTTCGGGTGTACGGGCAAGGATTTCATCTTCAGGGTTCAGCTTTACACTCTCCCCGTTATCTACGTGCATGCCTAATTCTTCCAGGTTATCCTCGGCAATTTCTTCATTGCGGGCATATTCATCACCAATATAAGGGTTAGCTTCATCATAGGTCGAATCATCATCTTTGGCACCAGCAGCAACCGTTTCGTATCCCATTGGGTGGTCGTAATCTTTATCTGTACCTCTTACATCGAGCTCGTAACTCTGCTTATTTTTATCATAAGCGAGATTCTCTTTATTGATTTCGCTATTTTCTGTGGTACTGTGTATTTTATCCTGCGATCCTTTATTCTCGTTACTTGCCATGGTATGGGTCTCCTATAATTTATATGAATATAACAAAATGATATGGATAAGGTTTGTTTGTTGAAAGAGAATCTTACAATTATTAGGGCGTGCCCCAAGCTGCGCAAGGGTCGGGCTATACACTTCAAGTCCTCGCCCGATGAAGAATCGGGCTGTGGGCTTTCCGTTGCTATCCCTCACGCAGAAACAACAGATTCTAATTTCCATTTTTTTTACGGAGCACAAATCTCTACAAATGATAATTTCACTTATAAAAAAAGTAATTCGACGTATTAAAAGAGCAATTAATTCGTATAAATTTGTTTCTTAACACCATATCCGTTGTTCTTTTAAATTGCTCTGCAAATTAAAAATGACATCTTGATAAAACCAAACAAAATAGCTAGCCAATAATAACCAAATGAAACCCCAACTAAGCACTAAATTTATTCTTACCGTATCATTATCAATCTTTTGCCTGTTCAACAGTATGGCACAAAAAAGAGAGGTATTCTCTTTCGACAAGAACTGGAAGTTTTACCAGGCAGACGTAACCTTCCCAGTAATAAAAGGCCATGGAGCAAGTTATGCCAATGCAAAAGCAGGAAAAGCCTGGGGAGCGGCAGCACCAGAATATAACGACAGTAAATGGACAATACTCAATTTACCACACGATTGGGCGGTAGAAAACCCATTCGATTCTAGTGCAAATGTTTCGCAGGGATACCGCCAGCGCGGCATTGGATGGTACCGTAAAAGCTTTAAACTAAATGATGCAGACAGAGGCAAACATTTAGAGCTGCAATTTGAAGGAATTGCTACCTACGCCACCATCTGGTTTAACGGAAACCTCGTACATCGCAACTGGTGCGGCTATACTTCCTTTTATGTAGATATTACCTCAATGGCCAAATATGGCGATCAGGTAAACAACGTTGCCATACGTGTTGATGCCAATGCCATGGAAGGCTGGTGGTACGAAGGTGCTGGCATTTACCGCCATACCTGGTTGGTAAAACGAAGCCCTGTACACATTGTTACCGATGGGGTATTTGCCAATCCGGTTAAAAAAGAAGGAAATAACTGGACCATCCCTGTGGAGGTTAATCTGAATAATATTGATAAAAACACGCAGAAAGTAGTGGTAAAATCAACATTGTTTGATAAAGCAGGTAATAAAATAGTGAGTGGAACCAACAACCTTTCCCTGGCAGAACTACAAACAGGAATTACAAAATTTGATCTTCAGGTAGCTAACCCTAAATTATGGAGTATAGAAAATCCAGAACTATACAAAATAGAAACTGTGGTAGAACAGGATGGAAAAACAGTTGATAAACTGGTTACCAAATGTGGCTTCCGCACCGCACATTTTGATGTGAACACCGGTTTTTACCTGAACGGAAAAAATATAAAGCTGCATGGCGTATGCAACCATCAGGATCATGCAGGTGTGGGCGTTGCCTTACCAGATGCCATTTGGGAATTCAGGCTCAAAAAATTAAAAGAAATGGGCGTAAATGCTTACCGCTGTTCTCATAACCCGCCACCGATAAAAATGCTCGAACTATGCGACAGCCTGGGCATAATGGTCATGGACGAAAACAGAAACTTTAATGTTTCGCCCGAATATATGCGCCAAATGGAATGGCTGGTACGAAGAGACCGCAACCACCCAAGCATCATTATGTGGTCGGTGTTTAACGAAGAACCCATGCAGGGCACCGAGCAGGGTTATGAAATGGTACGCCGCATGCGCGCCCTGGTAAAATCGTTAGACACCACCAGAGTGATCACCGCAGCCATGAATGGAGGCCTATTTAGTAAATTAAATGTATCGCATGCTGTTGATGTGGTAGGCTTTAACTATCAAACGGGTTTATACGATCGGTTTAGAAAAGAAAATCCTGAAAAGAAACTAACCAGTTCGGAAGATATTTCATCTTTCCAGATCAGGGGCGAGTATAAAACCGACAAAGCAAATCATATTATAGATGAATACGATAGCGAAGCCGCACCCTGGGGTGAGACGCAACGCAATGGCTGGAAACCTATAGCAGAACGGCCCTGGTTAGCTGGTCAGTTTATTTGGACAGGCTTCGATTACCGTGGTGAACCTACCCCTTTTGCCTGGCCATCGGCAAGCTCATTCTTTGGTATTATGGATTTATGTGGTTTTCCGAAAATGGCTTTCTATTTAAAGCAAGCACAATGGCGTAAAGATATTGATGTACTTCAACTGGCGCCGCACTGGAATTGGCCGGCAGATAGTATAGGTAAACCGATAAAAGTAATGGCCATGAGCAATGCAGATAGTGTAAGTATTAAATTAAACGGCAAAACAATTGGTGGCCAAAAGGTAGATCAGTACGAAATGAATACTTTTAATATTGCCTATAAGCCGGGCACCTTAGAAGCATTTGGTTATAAAAAAGGCAAACTGGTTTCGAAATTCAAAACAGAAACAACTGGTAAGGCCGTAGCGCTAAAATTAGAACCTTATTTAAAAACATTGGCAAATGATGGTCTTGATGCCACACCTGTTACCGTACAAGCTGTTGACAGCAAAGGCCGGGCAGTACCAACAGCTAACGTTATGGTTACTTTTAGCATCAGCAATAAAGGCAAAATTATCGGCTTGGGTAATGGAAATCCAAACAGTCACGAACCTGAAAAAGGGAATAAACGCAGTTTATTCAATGGTTTGGCACAAGTTATTTTACAAGCTGTTGAAGGTGAAGAAGGCGTTATCGAATTAACGGCTACTGCCGATGGACTTAAGCCTGCAAAAATTATTTTGCCTTTAAACCGAGTGGCCGTATTACCACAAATAGATGCCGTAAAAGGTCCGTTAATGGTTAATGATTTTACCATGTCGCCTTTCGTTTCTAAAAAACCAAATGCCAAACAAACCTTATCAGATAACGATATGAACTCCTGGCAACCTGTTAAAGCAGGCGAGCTGGTTAAATTTGCAAATGGCACTTTTGTGCTGTTTAACACTAATTTTATGATGGAGAAAGCCAATGCTAAGGCTGTACTCAAATTAAATAAATTGGTAGGCAAAGCCGAGGTATGGATAAACGACCAATTGGTTTACACTAAAGCCGATCCAAAACAAGAAAACATAAATATCAAATTTGATGCAAAGATGGCTAAAAACAAACTGGTTATCGTTATAGAGGCCGCAAACAATACCCAGGCAGGTTTAGGCGGTACTGTAACTGTTGATACCGAAACGAATTAATTCACTTGGTTGGAGAAAAAAGTTTTGATAAAAATTAGCGTATTTTTCATTTTTGAAAGGCAATGACTCTGCTGCTTCGGTTCCGATAGTCCCGCCCTTTGCTTAATCCGATGAAACCTGTGAAACAAGCAAGCACGCAATAAAAAACAAAAGTGTAGTGCTTAAATCGGTATAACGCTGCCGGTCGGGTTTATTTTACTCAGAATAGCAATACTATTTTGGCCAGCTAAACCCGATCAAAGCGGGATGCTACCGATCCTTAATCGGGAGCAGAAGCGGGAGCGGGACTGCTACAACCTAAAAGCTTCTGCATCTGCTTTCCAAATAAAAGACTCATCAACCTCCTGGCAAAATGACTATAAATCTGACAACATTAAACCATAAAAAAGCGCCCTGATTTTTATATCGGGACGCCAAAATATTTTAAGAGTTGTCAACTTCCACTCTAGAAGCATATTAAAGTTGACAACTCAAATTTAGCTTACAAACTAGCCAAAGAAGTATTTAATGTTTCACTCGGACGCATGGCTTTGCTTGCCAGTTCATCATTAGGGTTATAGTAACCGCCAATGTTTTGAGGTTTACCTTGCGAACCGATCAACTCTTCGTTAATTTTCGCTTCGTTTGCTAACAAGGTTTTAGCCAACGGTGCAAATCTGGCCTGCAAATCAGCATCCTTAGTTTGAGCCGCTAAAGCTTCAGCCCAATATAAAGCCAAATAGAAATGAGAACCACGGTTATCGATAGTACCCAATTTTCTGCCCGGAGATTTATCCGTTGCCAAAAATTTCGCATTAGCCTCATCCAAAGCATCGGCCAGCACCTGCGCTTTTGCGTTATTTTGCGTTTGAGATAAATGCTCTAAAGAGGCCTGAAGTGCTAAAAACTCACCTAATGAATCCCAACGTAAATAACCTTCTTCGATAAATTGCTCAATATGTTTTGGGGCAGAACCACCAGCACCAGTTTCGAACAAACCACCACCGTTCATTAAAGGCACGATCGACAACATTTTAGCAGAGGTTCCTAATTCTAAAATAGGGAATAAATCTGTCAAATAATCACGTAATACGTTACCGGTAACCGAAATGGTATCTAAACCTTTGCGGATACGCTCCAAGGTAAATTTAGTAGCTTCAATTGGAGCCAAAATGCGGATATCTAAACCAGTAGTGTCGTGATCTTTTAAATATTTGTTCACCTTAGCAATGATTTCTCTATCGTGTGCTCTATTTTCGTCTAACCAGAAAACGGCAGGAGTTTCTGATAAACGCGCTCTGTTAACCGCTAATTTTACCCAATCCTGAATCGGGGCATCTTTGGCTTGGCACATGCGGAAGATATCGCCTTTTTCTACTTTCTGATCGAAAAATACTTTACCATCAGCATCAGTTACACGGATTGTTCCGGCAGCAGTAGCCTGGAAAGTTTTATCATGCGAACCATATTCTTCAGCTTTTTGAGCCATTAAACCTACATTTGGTACCGAACCAATAGTAGTCACATCAAAAGCACCATTTGCTTTACAGTCATCAATGGTTGCGGTGTAAACACCGGCATAACAACGGTCTGGAATTAAAGCGATGGTATCTTGTGCTTTACCTTCTTTGTTCCACATCTGGCCTGACGTACGGATCATGGCTGGCATCGAAGCATCAACAATCACATCAGATGGCACATGTAGGTTGGTAATTCCTTTATCAGAATTTACCATGGCCAGGGCCGGACCGTTTTCTATGGCCTGAGCTAAAGCAGCTTCAACTTCAGCTTGTTTTGCGTTGCCTGCAATTTTAGCGTAAACATCGCCTAAACCATTTCTGGTATCAATGTTCAGTTCTTTGAAAAGATCGGCATATTTAGTAAACACATCTGCAAAGTAAACTTCAACAATGGCACCGAAAATAATCGGATCAGAAACCTTCATCATCGTTGCTTTTAAGTGCGCAGATAACAATACGCCAGCTGCCTTAGCTTCAGCAATTTCTTTAGCCACAAAAGTTTTCAATGCCGATAGGCTCAATACAGAACTATCAATCACCTCTCCTGCTTTTAATGGCGACAAACCTTTTAATTCGGTTATTGCCTCATCTGCAGCAACAAATTCTATTTTAAATTGGCTTGCTTCAGCAACGGTTGTAGATTTTTCCGAACCGTAAAAATCGCCTTCAGTCATGCTGGCCACCTTGGTTTTCGAATCTGCCGACCATTTACCCATCGAGTGCGGGTTTTGTTTGGCGTAGTTTTTAACCGCTTTAGGTGCTCTACGATCAGAGTTACCTTCACGTAAAACCGGATTTACAGCCGAGCCTAAAACTTTTGCATATTTAGCTTTAATTGCTTTTTCTTCGTCGCTTTGTGCATTATCAGGATAATTTGGAATGGCAAAACCCTGCGCCTGTAGCTCGGTAATTGCACCTACCAATTGGGGGATAGAAGCAGAAATATTTGGTAATTTGATAATGTTAGCTTCAGGAGTGGTAGCCAAGGCACCAAGCTCTGCTAAAGCATCACCAATTTTTTGATCGTCTTTTAAATACTCAGGGAAGTTTGCCAAAATTCTTCCTGCTAAAGAAATATCTCTGGTTTCTACATCAATACCTGCTGACGCGGTAAAAGCTTGTACGATAGGTAAAAGTGAGTAGGTTGCCAACATTGGCGCCTCATCGGTTTTGGTGTAGATAATTTTTGATGTATTTGACATGTTTATATTGATTTTGCTTATTTAAGGTTAATTATTCAACCGGTTTTTAGGTTTGTAAACCGATCTTCTTAAAATCGCCTAAAGATAAAATAATCGAATGACTTAAGGAACATCGCAATGTTATTTATAGCTTGAATAAAGCTTAAATGTTAAAAATATAGTTACATTTTTTATCTTAGTTTAAGAACAATTTAAAACAAAGCCATTTACTTTGAAAACGCTCAATTACAAACTTCCTGAAAGATTAGAAAAAACACTCACAAGTGATGATTATTATGAAGACGGGGGAATGGTTATTTCTCAGCTGAATTATCAGGATAAAGATCTTAATATAATTTTTAACCTCTATCCTAGTTCTGACAGACAAGCAAAGCAGACATGGGAATTAAAAATTATAAATATAGCATTCGAAAATTTTTCAAGAGCATGGACATCTCATTTCTCATTCTATTCTGACCATTTTTTACTTTATGAATTAACAGATGCTAAAGGAGACCTTTATTATAATGGAAAAGCAAAAAACTCAGAAAAACTGTTCATAGACCTATATAAAACCCATTTAAAAAACTATTACGGCGATTTTCCTTTTGCCTATGGCATAAATGCCGCTATGGATATTTTTAAATTGTGTAAGGATGGTTCAGGGATGTTTGCTCGTGGTCCAAAACAGGTTTTAGAGAAATATCAGATATGCCTGGCCAAGCACAACATTCAATCAAATTTTGTAGGAAGCTCACCTAAACCTGAAAATAAACTAAAACTCTTAATCTTTGGTGAAAGTTATTTTATTGGGGAAGAGTTTTTATTTACAGAAGTATAAAATAATTGGTTCTATCAATATCGCTGTAAGTTTTAAGTAAGGTTTTTAGAATAGCAATATTTTTTTTGGAGCGCAATGCCATTTGCTATTTTTAATTTAGTCTTGCTCTCTACTTTATCACGATAGAAACCTGTGAAACAAGCAGGCACACAATAAAACAATAAAGAATAGTGCTAAATCGGGATGCCCGTTCCGATCAGGGCTAGAAACTTAGGCCTGTAGCACGGAAAACCGATATAGTAGCAGAAAAATGACCAAACTAAACCTGACCGAACGGTCCCGGTTTTTCATCGGGAAGGTAGAGCAGGAAGAAATTAACCGATGGAATACTGCAATTGCTTTCCAAAAAAAATAAACGACTATAACACACATTGTTTTATATTCAGGTTTATTGCGGCATTACAGATATTTTTATTGAATCGGATGACGAACTTTTCTATTCAAAAACATTGTCTAATAAAATTTTAGTTATAAATTTATTTTTAAGAACTTTCCTGGTCAGAAAATCTAAATTTGACCAGGATATTCGACATTAACGCTCACACAAATGAAAAGTAACCCTAAAATCAAACTTCAATTATCTACCTTTCTCTTTCTTTCCATCTTTATATATGCCTGTTCGCCAAAACTGTATCTGGATGAAACCAAACGTTATCAGGCAGGGACATTAACTGATGCCCAGATGGATTCGTTGTATACTTTCTTGAAACAAAACGAAAGGCTTAAGCTAAAAGATACCATTATCATCAAATACGATTTCAATAAAGACGACTGTTGGAAAGACCTTAACTATCAGAACGCAGAATTCCTGAACAATGTAAGATGGGCCTTTCAAAAAAACATTCTTGAAAAAGCCGAAGCCAGACCAAAAGTTGCCATTTACCAATATCGTGAGGATGGAAAAAGTTTCAGTCCGATTAAATCAAAAGGTTTAGAAATAGAAACCGATTCGGGTTTTCTTAGAAAATTATTATTTAAAGAGGCTACTTCCTGTGGCACCTCGGCAATTATCCTTCCCAACGGTAAATTTTTACTGGTAAAATCAGACCCGCAATTCTCTGCGCTGATATTAAACGCAAAAGACATCGAGAAAAAATTACAGGATAATCTGGTTAAATAAGACCAGAAACTATCCAGGTTTGAGTTAGAAACGATTTAACAAAATTTAACTAAAAAATTAGGTATAATACTGTAATTTAGTTTTAGTTAATCGCTTTCAAATTAACAACTGGAAATTTATGCTCAAATTCCTTTGCTCCACGCCCATAACCCTAAAAACGGATCATCTTTTCGGTGATCAGATTTTTGTTGCTCAATCAATATCTCAATTTTAAAAGATTATATAATAAAAGTACTTCCTTGTTAACACAGCATTGAACCAGGGAAAATAATATGCGCTCTCCAGGAAGGTACTCCAGGGTACTTTCCTTTTAATCTGAGTTCGATAATTAAATACTGATTTGATTATCTAAGCTCAGTTTTGGGTTAAGTCGGTCGTCACCCTGACCTGTAGCGCAGCGGAAAGCTACGCAGTAAATTTATTTCAGGGTCTTTCCTGCCAAAAAAGATGCTGAAACAAGTTCAGCATGACGATAAGATTAGAAATAAGCCTTGTCTGATAGTTATTTTTACAATTTAATAATCGAACTCAGGTTCATAGGTTGTTCTTTTGGCTGTTAGCCTCTTTTAACAGGTAAAAAACAGGAGACGAAATCAATAATAGTTTACAAAATAGCCACAGGTTAACAGAATATGCGCTAAATTTATCTGCCAATCTGTGGCTAAACCATCAATTATCATTCTATTGAAACAGAACCTTACTTTACTCTTGACTTTATTTTCCTTTACCGGTTTAGCGCAAACAATAAAAACCGATTCAACCAAAAAACTCGAAGAAGTTACCGTTAAAGGCTATTACAATTCACATTCATTATTAAGATCGGTATCAGCCGTAACTTTGATTGATAGCAATTTAATCGGAAATCAGCAGAGCAGTTCCTTAGTGAGTACTTTAAATACTATTCCTGGTGTAAGAATGGAAGAACGTTCGCCAGGTAGCTATCGTTTATCGCTTCGTGGCAGTTTACTCCGATCTCCTTTTGGCATTCGAAATATTAAAATTTACATTGATGATTTCCCGTTAACTGATGCAGGTGGAAATACCTACCTTAATGCCTTAGATGTTTCTGCGGTAGGGATGATGGAGATTTATAAGGGACCAGAAGCCAGTATTTTTGGTGCAAACACAGGTGGTGCTATTTTGATTAATCCCCCCGCCATAAACCACAATGAAATTAATATTTCAGCAATTGGAGGTTCTTATGGTCTTTTGCATCAAACGGCATCAATCAAACAACAATATAAAAAGTATAGTTTCAGTTTCAGCGAAGGATATCAGAGAAGCGATGGGTATCGACAAAACAGTGCAATGGGTAGAAAATATTTTCAAACGCTGCAGCAATGGAATTATAGCAACGCTGGCAGTTTAAAGGCTTTTGCTTTTTACAGCGATTTAAATTACGAAACACCAGGTGGATTAACGGCTACACAATTAGATCAAAACCCTAAACTGGCCCGTCCGGCAACATCAACACTACCTGGCGCCATTTCACAGCAAGCTGCCATTTACAATAAAACCATTTTCGGGGGAATATCCAATTCGTACCAGATCAATAAATACCTAAAGCATGTTATTGCTTTGTTTACCTCGTATACCGACTTCAAGAACCCGTTTATAACTAATTACGAACAGCGCTACGAAAGTACGCTTGGACTAAGAACATTTTTAGAATACGCTCAGGCAAAAGAAGACATTAAATTTAATGCTCAAATAGGATTAGAAAGTTCTGCTACCAAAAGTCAGATTAAAAACTTTAATAATAATAGTGGGGAAGCTAGCTCAATGCAAGCTTCAGACCGCTTAAAAGCCAGCCAGGATTTTGCTTACTTCAGATTAAACTTCGACATTAACAATAAATTTCTGATCGAACTTGCATCGAGTTTAAACTTTTTTAGCTACAACTATGAAAGTTACTTCCCTGTAACAATTGCAACAAAAGAGCGCAAGTTTAATACGCAATTTATGCCGAAGGCCACCTTATCTTACTTAATCGCAAATGACATCTCTGTCAGGGTCTCTGTAAGTAAAGGTTATTCAACGCCTACTATCGCAGAAGTGAGGTCGTCTGATAACAACATCAATAATGACCTGCAAGCAGAGTCAGGCTGGAACTATGAACTGGGCTTAAGGTATAAAACGGGTAATAACCGTTTTTACGCCAACGGAAATGTATTCCATTACGAGTTAAAAAATGCTATTGTAAGAAGGCTAAATCAAAACGACGCTGAATATTTCATAAATGCAGGCGGAACAAAACAAGAAGGAATTGAGCTGGAAACAGCCTTGTGGATTATCAAAAACAATACTTCATGGTTAACAGGATTACAACTAAGAAGCAATTATACCTGGAGCCGATTTAAATTTGAAGATTTTGTAAGCGGCACTAGCAATTATGCGGGTAACCAACTTACCGGAGTTCCAAAAAACATATGGGTTAATAGTCTCGAATTTAACTTTAAGAAAGAACTTTATTTCTTTGCTCAACACAACTACACCTCAGCCATTCCGCTAAATGATGCCAATACCACCTTCTCTAAAAGATACCATCTGCTTGAAGTAAAAGCAGGAATAAAAAACCTAAGGTTAAGCAGAACCCGTCTTGATTTATTTGCAGGCTTAAACAATCTACTAAACGTTGATTACAGCTTAGGCAATGATTTAAACGCCGCAAATGGGAGGTATTTTAACCCAGCCCCAGGAATTAATTTTTATACTGGCCTTTCTATTAAATTGTAATCTTTAAATCGCATCATATAAATCAAACATTTACATGATGCGATTATGCTACAGGCTAAAAAGCCTCCTGTTTTTCATTTTCTCTAATTATCACATCGCTAACGACTACGTCTACCCCATAACGCTTTTTCCCATCTTTACTGTCGTAACTATTTGCCTGTAACCTGCCCTCTACCCTTAAGCCTGTACCCTTTTTAACCTGAGCTTCGGCAATTTCGGCTTTTGCATTCCAGAAAGTTAAATTGAACCATTGTACTTTTTTTATGTCCTCTCCTGCAGCATTTCTATAGCTTTCGTTTATGGCCAGGTTAACTCTTGCTAATTTCTGATTTCCAAAAGTTTTAATCTCTGCATCTGCTCCTGCAAATCCGCTCAATACTACTTTGTTAATTGCACTTTCCATGATCTTTAAATTTTAAGTTTCTAAATGTTTAACGAACAGTCATCACCTCGATAACCGACAGGACAAAAGTGCCAAGATGATCAAAAATTAGTCGGTTCGTAAACATTTATAGTCGTTTATAAACGTTTATACACGGAAAACATGCATTTAAAGCTTCAATGAGGATGTTTTATATTTTTTTTATTCCACCATTTTATTTTATAAATTAGGTCATCATCCCATAATAAAAAAAAGAAATTATTATGGAACGTTTATGTTTAGACTGCGGAACCCTGATTAGAGGAAGGGCCGACAAAAAATACTGCGATGATTCTTGTCGTAACAATTACAACAATCGTTTAAAGATTGAGGATAATCTCGTGATTAAAAGGGTAAATAGCATACTAAGAAAGAATCGTGCTATCCTTGCTGCTCTTAATCCAAATGGCAAAACCAAGGTTACCGGTAAAAAGCTAATTTCGGCAGGCTTTAATTTTGAATACCATACTTATAGTTATGAAACCCAGAACAGCAACACATACATTTTCTGCTATGAATACGGTTATTTGGTTTTAGGTGATGACAGGTATCTGCTGGTAAAAAGGGAAGAAAAGCTTTGGTTGGCCTAGTTTAAAACGCTTTGATTTGCTAGTGTTATTTCCAGCATAAAAAGACGCATATAATCTCCCGCAAATTTCGCAGAAAGCGCTGATTTGTAATTTACTCAGCGTTAATCTGTGTGATCAGCGAGAAATTAATAACCATTATACAATTAACTTATCACTGGATTTAAACACCTAAAATTTGTAGCAGGCTAATCTTATGATTTTTTTATTCAGGAGGAGATAGTTAGTTTTATCAACTTATGATAAACTATAACAACAAGCTTTTTAAACCCACAAGCAATACAGAAAATGGAGAAACGTCAAACGAAACCATTTTTAGATATAAACAAACAGGAAATATCCTTACTGCTGAATATACAGGTGGAAAAATTATTTTTGGTCATTTGATTGGCTTAGTTGATGAAAACGGCAACATCGAAATGCGCTATCACCAGGTAAATAATCAAGGGGAACTCATGACCGGAATCTGCCATTCAAAGCCAGAACAATTAGCAAATGGCAAAATCAGACTTCATGAAACCTGGCAGTGGACATCGGGAGATAAATCAAAAGGACAATCAATTATCGAAGAACAATAAAGGTCTGGTTGATCAACAAGCTGAAACCGTTGCGGTAAATTAAATACAAGCCCCATTTTTGTCCAATTTCTTTCATCTCCAGTTTTATTAGCCAATATGCCTCCAAAAGAAAGTCCAATTAATCGAATACCGTTTATATTACGAACCGCATTCAATTTAGTTTACAGCCCGCTTAATTATCAAATAAATAACCTGCAAATAGAAGGTGAAAGTCGGGAATATGCAGCCTGTACTTTTGAATTAAACGGTCTAAAAATCAAGCACCGCCTTTCTAAAATTACCCCAACCAAGACTGGTCAATTTGTAACCATATGGAAGCGGAATGAAGCAGGAATTACTACTCCGTTTAATGATCAGGATGAATTTGACCTCCTAATAATATCTGCTAATAATGCTGACCTATGTGGCCAGTTCATTTTTCCAAAAGCCATATTGGTACAACATAAAATTATTACCAAAAATGGAATAGAAGGTAAAAGAGGGATTAGGATTTATCCTCCCTGGGATACAGTAACAAATAAACAGGCTGAGAAAACCCAACAGTGGCAAGCACCTTATTTTCTCCAGATTGACCTCAATGAAAATATCGATCTTGCAAGGGCAAAGAAATTAATTGGCAATGGAATTAAACAAACAGGATTTTAAAATCCCGGTCAAACTTAGCAAGTTTCGGGTAGTTTACCGTTTCTTTCCAAACTACTTTTGGATATAAATTATTCAAGACCATGAAAGCACAAGAAGAAATCAATTTCAACCGGATAGCCGAAGCCATAAGCTATATCAAGGCGAATTTTAAAACACAGCCTGGTTTAGAAGAAATTGCAGAGAAAGTAAATTTAAGCCCTTTTCATTTCCAAAGATTATTTAGCGAATGGGCCGGCACTACCCCTAAGCGTTTTTTGCAATACATTAGCATTGGTTATGCCAAAGAAATGTTGAAAGAAAACCAAAGTTTATTCGATACCGCATTAGAAACCGGCTTATCGGGAACCAGCAGGTTGCACGATCTTTTTGTAAACATTGAAGGGATGACACCGGGAGAATACAAAAACGGCGGCGAAAATCTCCACATCAATTATAGTTTTGCAGAAAGTCCGTTCGGTAATATCATTGTAGCCAGCACCTCAAAAGGAATTTGCCATATCGCTTTTTATGACGACGAAAATATTGCTTTGGCAAATTTGCAACGCCAATTCCCAGCAGCTCAATATCAGCAGATACTGGATAAAGAACAACAGAATGCATTATTTATTTTCAGTCACGATTGGAGCAAATTGCACCAGATTAAACTACATTTAAAAGGCACTGATTTCCAGTTAAAAGTTTGGGAAGCTTTGTTAAAAATCCCTATGGGTAAATTGGCCACTTATGGTAACATTGCCAAACAATTACAAAATCCTAATGCATCCAGAGCAGTGGGTACAGCGATTGGCGATAATCCGGTAGCCTTTCTCATTCCTTGTCACCGGGTAATACAATCAAGCGGTGCTTTGGGCGGTTACCATTGGGGAGTGAACAGAAAAACAGCCATGATTGGTTGGGAGGCCGCAAAAACTAATGTCTAACCCTGTATGATCAAACATGCAGATATTTCAACGGAAGAACTCAAAAAACATTTAAAAAACAAAGATATTTGCCTTGGCGGAAATGCCCGGTTGAAGATTTACGGATTACTTAAATGCAGATCGGGAAAGCGGATGAAGAAAGAAAACCGTGTATTTTTCCGTTCTGTAGATGAAGCGCTTCAACATGGTTACCGCCCTTGCGGGCATTGCTTAAACACAGCATATAAACAATGGATTTATTCAACACTACAATAGATGTTAACCAAAATCTGCTCCCATACGATGGAACAGTAAATTATTATGGAAAATTATTTCCGATACAAGAAGCTGATCATTATTTCGATGTGCTGATGAATACTATTGAATGGAAGAATGACGAAGCTTTTATTATGGGCAAACACATCATCACCAAAAGAAAAGTAGCCTGGTACGGAGATGAAGCCTATTCTTATACCTACTCCAATAAATCGAAAATGGCCTTACCATGGACAAAGGAGTTACTGGAGCTAAAAAAAATATCAGAGGAACAAACAGGTACCGCATTTAACTCTTGTTTACTTAATTTATACCACAACGGTGATGAAGGAATGGCTTATCATAGCGATGACGAGAAGGCCTTAGCTAAAGATTCTGCCATTGCATCATTAAGTTTCGGCGCTGAGCGAAGATTTCTTTTCAAACACAAAAAAACTAAAGAAACGGTAACCTTATTTTTAGAAAATGGAAGTTTATTGGTGATGAAAGATGAAACACAAACCAATTGGCTGCACCGCCTTCCACCAACCAAAAAAGTAAGTAAACCAAGGATAAACCTCACCTTTAGAACAATGGTGGTTTAGCTTAAATTGGACTTATTTAGGGGGAAAAATATTGTCATCCTGAAGGGTAATTTATTATATAAAAATCAATGTGAGTGACGTTTAATTAATTTCTTTTGCCCTAAGGCGCGGTCTTGCCTCGGCTCGCCGCCACCGAAAGGCTCTTTCTTTTTGGCATCAAAAAGAAACAAAAAATGCCGGCTGAAAATTTTTCTTTCGAAGCTAGGGCGTTGGCTTGAGGAGTGCGGCCCGAAAAATTTGTTAGGCCGGGTCTAAGTAGAACGGTGATACGGTGCTACGGCCTAGTTGGGCGGAAATACAAATCCGGCATAAATCGTTCATATTTATATTATTACCAAATAACATCAAAGGTAGCCTGCCGAAGGACAAATATTTTGTTTCGACTAAAAAAGCCCTTCGACAGGCTCAAATTAGCAGGATCCAATAGAAAGATCGTCATCTCGACCGAAGCACAGCGGAGTGGAGAGATCTTTGAGCTATGTTATTGAAATCGAAGTTAAAGATTTCTCCTCCGAAGGAGTTCCTTTGGAACACTACGGTTGAAATGACGATACTTCTAATCGACTCATCTCTTGTAATTTATATTGGTGTTGATACAATAAATTATCCCTCAAACTGACAACAATTCTAATTGAGTTAAAACATAGTATAGCCCCAACCAATAAAACTTCACAAAATCTTAGTGCTTAAACTCCTTAATATCTACAATGCGGTCATCATCAGCATTTTTCTTTAAGAAAGATGTTCCATTTGCATTCGCTACCCAGGTATAATCTCTTTGAATATTTCCAACAAGGGTTTCAGTTTCATTTATTAATGCTGCTGGCAATGGCAGGTTAAAAGTTTCGCCCGTTGCCGTATTTACCTGGTACAAAGAATTGGCGGTTAAAAAGGCTAGTGTGGTTTTATCACTAGAGTACATAAAAAATTTCCCCTGGATACGTTCGTCAGGATTTTGTCTCTTAATAGGATAAACCCTTGAATTTATAGTTGTGATAAAAAAATCGTTATTCACCAAAATATTACTACGTGTTAATTCTTCTAAACCGTTTGTATATTTTTTATCTTCAGCACCTTTTGATGGTTTATTCAAGCTCACCACTTCGGTTTTTCCATCATTAACAGAAATGATATAAAAAGGAGCCATTTTACCTGTTTCATTGGCTACCTGTACTAAAACAGCTGTTTTTTGTGTGTTGATGAATGATGCAACAATAAATTTCTGCGCAGCGGCATTTGGAGCATCGTCAACAATTATAGTGGTGTCTTTATATTGAATGGCAAAGCGATCGGCTGCTGCCATAGCACCAGAATCTGTTTTTACGATAGTAAGTACATTTTTCTTCGATTTCGGGAAAACATTAAAATCGTCACTGGCAGCAAACGATCTTGCCTTGTAGGCTTTTTCAGATTTACCGCAGCCAATTAAAACAACGGAAAGTAAGAGTGCATAAAGCGTAATTTTCATAGGTATTGTTATTTATTTTTTTGCTAATTTATAATCTTTATTGCGCTTATTTTATCAAAGTCACCAGAAAATTACCGCATCTGCTTAAAAAGTGCAACAGATCGTGTTTTATGTCTGTATTTCCCTGTCTATTAATTATAAAGACCACAACCTCTGGCATTTGCTTCTCCTTCAGATTCAAACGCCTTACTTTCTGTATTTAGATGGTAGAATTTGACTACTTCAGACTAAATTCCTTATTTTTGATTAACAGATAACCAATGGCAAACACATCGAATTTTCTCGCTAAAAATAAAAGCGTAATCTTATATGGGGTTTTCCTGGCTGCACTACTGTTTTTACTGAAATGGCTTGAACTTCGTTTCATTATCATCAACCATGCGTTCGAAATTTATGCTGGTTCGATAGCTGTTATTTTTACAGCTTTAGGCATTTGGCTTGCGCTTAAATTAACCAGGCCCAAAACCATACTGATCGAAAAAGAAGTTTTTACCGGGAAGCCTGAAGCATTTATCCTCAACGAAAAAGAACTGACCAAACTCAATATCAGCAAAAGAGAGCTGGAGGTTTTGCAGCTCATGTCTGTAGGTTTAAGCAACCAGGAAATTGCGTTAAAGTTATTTGTTTCCTTAAACACCATAAAAACACACAACGCCAGGCTTTTCGAGAAACTGGAAGTTAAACGCAGAACACAGGCCATAGAAACAGCCAAAAGACTCTGTATTATCCCTTAGTGCACTGACGCATTGGTATTAAAAAGCAATCAATCTGAAAAATCACCCTAAAGTATGAGGGTTAAAAAAAATAATCGAAGCAATTTTGTGGTGTAAACCTCTTAAATTATAAACAGATGAAAAAGAACGTAATTGTATTTGGATTAATCGCCGGCTTAATTGTATCAACCTTGATGGTGCTCTCTATGGCGAGATGTTATAGCGACCCGAATCTTGAACACAGCATGCTTATCGGTTATGCCTCAATGGTATTGGCTTTTTCCTTTATTTTTGTCGGCATCAAAAACTACCGCGATAAATACAACGATGGATTAATCACTTTCGGCAAAGCATTTAAAATCGGGGCATTGATCAGTTTGGTAGCTTCTACCATATATGTTATTGTCTGGTTGATTGATTATTATGTATTTATGCCTGATTTTATGGATAAATATGTTGCCCAGGCACTTAGAGAAGCCAAAGCAGATGGTGCATCGGCAGCTGAGCTGGCAACTAAGACAAAAGAACTGGCTTCCAGTCAGGAAATGTACAAAAACCCAGTCATGGTAGTTCTATTTACTTATATGGAAATACTGCCTGTAGGAATATTGATCTCATTGGTAGCAGCACTCATTCTGAAAAGAAAACCAAGCACTCCGTTAAGTGTAAAAACCGCTTAAGATACCTGTTAATCTGATCTCCTTTTATTAATTTTAAGCCACTAAAAAACAGCTATGTATACGATACCCTTTACCAATATAGATTGGAGCCAGATAGAAAAAGTAGAATACCCTGGCGAAACAGGCACAGCAACATGGCAAACCTTAAACCTGGATGGCTTAAGGATCAGGATTGTAACCTACTCTGCGGGCTACCTTGCCGATCATTGGTGTCAGAAAGGCCATATTGTACATTGTTTGGCAGGTAGCTTTGTAAGTGAAATGGAGGATGGAGCAACATTCGCGCTTAGCGCGGGGATGACGTATGTGGTTTCTGACGATTTAAGTTCACACCGGTCAGTATCACAGGAAAGCGTGAAACTTTTAATCATTGATGGCAGTTTTTTAAAACCAAAAGACACTTAAGGTGATTTATTAATTATCACCCCATTTCGCAGTTATTATAAAAGATAAAATGATGCTGGTTAAATCACTTTTGGGTGAATTTCTTCATGAAGCAGAAAACACCCGCAAACTTTTAAATGCAATACCAAACAGTGCTTTGGATTTTATACCCTCAGCACACTCCTGGACTACGGCCCAGTTGGCATCGCACATTGCTGAAATCTACGATTGGTATCCAGGAACTTTTCACGGCAACGAATTTAACATGGATACCTATAAGCGTGACGAGGTAGATATCAGCGATATCGAAAACATTATAGGCAAATTTGAACGGGCCTTTAAAAGGGCCAAAGAAAGTATCGAATCGGCCACAGACAAAAGCATGTTCGAAGACTGGAAAATGACCGCTGGAGGTAAAACGGTTCTCCAGCCCATGCCAAGGATCCAGGTAATACGGGGCTTTTTAATGAACCATATTTATCACCACCGTGGCGAAATGATTGTATACCTGCGTTCAACAGGGAATAAGGTACCAAGTATGTATGGGCCCATTTACGAAGACAGTCTTAGATAAGGTTCACAAATTATTATCTTAATTTTGAACAAAAGATTATAAATGAAGATTTTTGCCGAAACCGAACGTTTAATTTTGCGTGAATTGCTACCTACAGATGCTGAGGGCATGTTTGAAATGGATGGTGATCCTGAAGTGCACCTTTACCTGGGCAATAATCCTGTAAAATCAATCGAACAAAGTATCGCAGAAATAGAATTTATCAGAAAACAATATATCGAAAACGGTATTGGCAGATGGGCTGTTATCGAAAAAGCAACAGGCAATTTTGTAGGTTGGTCGGGCTTAAAACTAATTAAAGAATCTACCAATAACCATATTAATTATTATGATCTGGGGTATCGGTTCAGTAAACGGTTTTGGGGCAAGGGCTATGCTACAGAAGCTGCAGTGGCGACACGAGACTATGGTTTTAATGAACTAAATCTGCATGAAATTATTGGCATAGCAGATATCGATAACCTGGGATCTATCCATGTTCTGGAAAAAGCGGGTTTAAAACGGATCTCTATTTTCGATTACCATGACATAAAACATCACTGGATGAAGATTGAAAAACCAATTTAGCGCTTTCAAAAAGCAATTTTGTCTTTTTATGGTTTAGTTTTTGATGTTAAAAAGGAAAATCATTTAAACCTTACATTATGAAACACCTAATCTTCTGTGGAATGCTGCTCTTATTATTGAGTTCTTGTAAAGAAAAATTAGATCCAGCGAGCTTTAACAATACCAAGTGGGAGTTAACAGCGCTGCCAGGTTTAACTTTACCTACAACAGCAAAAGCAACGCTAAACTTTGCCGACAGCCTTAAAATCAGTGGAAAATCATTTTGTAACAATTACGGTGGCCAGGGAGAAATTGCAGATAATAAAATAACCGTTAAAAATGTTTTTGGCACAAAAATGTTCTGTCAGGAAACTGATGCAGCCGAACGTGCTTACTTACATGCCCTTAATCAGGTTAATGGTGCTAAAATAACTGATAATAAGTTACATTTGCTGGATGGCGATAAAACCTTGCTGGTTTTCACCAAAACAAACTAGAATCTTTACATGCATAAAAAAGGCTGAATAAAGTATTTTTACTATTTTCGGCCTTTTGAGTTTAACGCAGGAGTGATGCCATCGATAACAGAAGATCTGAAGTTTTTTTTCTCAACCATAAGAAAAGCATTTAATTTATTTCAACAGAATGATCCCTTACGCCTGGCCGGTGCTACTGCTTTTTTCACCAATTTCGCCTTACCCCCGATATTAATTATCCTCATCAGGCTGTTTGGTATGTTTACCGATAGGCGCTTATTGGCTACACATCTTTTCGAACGGCTGGCCAGTATTCTCGACAATGAGAGTATTTTACAGATCAGAACAACCCTAAGAAATATCCGTGGTATCGATCAGGCCTGGTATGTTACTTTGGTCAGTTTTATATTTTTCCTTTTTGTAGCTACCACCCTATTCAATGTGATTAAAAACTCTTTAGAGCAGATTTGGAATATAGGCCAAAAAGATAAAAAAGGGATTGTTAATACCCTTAAATCGAGGGCTATATCCGTTACGATTATCTTATTTGCCGGCATATTATTTTTTATAGGCTTGCTGGCCGATAGTGTGCAGGCTTATATTGGCGCCTATCTAAAAAACGGTTCTCCTTCTTTCGGATTGGTCTTAACTTCGATCATCAACCAATTGGTTTTTGTAATCATCGTAACCACCTGGTTTACCATACTTTTCAGGTATTTAACCAATGGTCGTCCTACATGGCGGGCAGCAATTTCTGGAGGTCTGTTAACCGGATGCCTTTTTACAGCAGGAAAGTATATTTTAAGGATTTTATTGCCATTGAGTAACATCAGCAACATTTATGGATCAGCAGGTTCGATTATTGTAATTATGCTTTTCGTATTCTACTCTTCGTTGATATTTTATTTTGGCGCATCTTTTATTAAAGCGTTAAGTGTCGGTCGGGCTACTCCGATTGTACCAAAAAACGGATCGTTTGCTTATGAGTTAACAGAAATTGAACCAGAAAAAGAGGATTAATAAGAAAGGGAGATAAAATTAATTTTATCTCCCTTTCTTATATTAGCTAGGTTCACTTAACTAGTATCGTCATGCTGAACTTGTTTCAGCCATCTATCACACTAAAAAAGACCCTGAAATAAATTCATGGTGACGATTCGCAAGGAGCTGTTACAAAATCCTATAACCTAAGCCAACTGTAAATAAGTTTAACTTAGTACCAGGATAACCTGCTTTATTGATTTTTGATAAGCCAAGTTCGTAACGTGCATCGAAGCTTAATTTTTTAAGGTCTAAGCCCGCTCCAAACTGCCATGCCAAGGCCTGATTTTTAAAGTCGGCTCTGAAAACGCTTCCTGCAGCCTGACCAAAACTCTGATTTTCATCTAATATTAACGAAAACATCGGTCCGGTGTTTAAACGGAGGCCAATACCAGCAGCACCAAACTTAGTACCTACCAATAATGGCACATCTAAACTTGTAAAACGCACTTTATTTACTTCTCCCGTTGACTCACTTACTAAATCTGCTTTTTTGCCCGACACATAAAGCTCTGGCTGGAAGTAAACGCCTGCAGCACCTACCCTGGCCCAAAGGCCACCATAAAAACCTGCGCGGTTGTTACTGTTAAAAGTGTTTTCACTATCAAATTTCGAAAAATTTGCACCAGCTTTAATGCCCAGCTGGAAAGATGGCAATACCTGTGCGCTGGCAAATAAGCCAACAAGCAAAAAGGCAACGGTTAAAGATAAAAATTTCATATGCGATTAATTTTAGCTGGTGGCGTTGTTAATGGCTTCCTGTTCTTTTAAAGCATCAACATTGTTTTTATCACCAAAGTTTTGTGTTTTACCTGCAAAGTAATCTAAAATTCCTGAGATAGTATCTAAGTTATCAGCTAAATTTTGATGAATATCCGGTAAATCTTTTTCCAGGCGATTATCGCCCAATTCGATATTATCTACTTCAATTTTACCAATTTTCTGAATAAGTGCCTGCTGAGAGTTTTGTAAGTCTTCTAATTCACGCACAATCTTTTCCATTAATTCAAACTTCTTTAAAGTGTTCATAGGTTCTTATTTTTAGTTAACTATTCCTTATAAACCCCTTAGCGCTGGTTTTGTTTTATTTCGCCAATCTTTTAACAAAACAGATTTGGAAATATCGAAAACAACTAATAAATTAGTTTAAAATTATCTGTCATGAAACCATCATGATTTTTCAAATTGTTAAAATGTAGCAGATAAATCATGATAGCTTCATTGCCACTAAAAAAACAATTTTATACAAATGAAAAAGCTCCTTACATTATTGGCCTTAGTTGGTTTAAGTTTAGCTGGTTATGCGCAAAATACAAGCGCTGTCGATAAGGAGAAACTTTTCGATTTCTATCAGACCCAGCGTTATGCCGATGCTGCTCAATACCTCAAAGGCATTTATGGAGAAGAAGTAAACGATTTTAAAACCCTCAGCCAGATCGGCTATTGCTTCTTAATGGCAGGCAACAATGTTGAAGCAGAAAAATTTTATAGCAAAGCTTATACGCTGCAGCCACAAAACCTGCCTATTCTTTTCAGTCTTGGCAGTATCAATAACAAAAGGGGAAATACTGAAAAAGCCAAGCTGTACTATGGCGAAATTGTAAAAATAGATAGCAATAATTTTAATGTGCACAAACTGCTGGCTAATTTGTATAGTTCTCCAAAGGACGATTCACTTAAACTCATCTACCTCTTGAAGGCTAATCTGATCAATCCGTTAGAGGGTGATGTTGCTACCGATCTGGCTGAGGTGCATGCTGCTTATCAGCAATATGAAAAAGCTTATGATGTACTTAATATTGCCATTAAGGGCGATAGTGATAACCTGGTGCTGCAAAGGGCTAAACTTCCTATTGCCAACCAGCTTAAAAAGTACAGCGAAGTAATTGCATCGGGAGAGAAACTGTTGAAAGATGGTGCTGATGCGGGGGTGATAAAAGATGTTGCAAAAGCTTATTACTATACAAAGAAGTACCAAAAGGCAATTGATCTTTTTAAACAATTGGAGGTGGCAGCGATGGAAAATGAAGCTACCTTGTATTATACTTCACTCAGTTACCGCGCTTTAAAAAATTATTCGCAGGCGGCTATATATACCAGAAAAACCATCGATGAGGCCATTTCGCCCAATACTTCCAGTTATTATTCTTTATTGGGACTGGTTTATGAAGAAAGTAATCAACTGGCTTTGGCAAGCGCAGCCTATAAAAAAGGTTTGCAATTTAAAGCAACAGCAACTTTATATTATCGTTTGGCGGTATTTTACGATACCCGTTTAAAGCAGGAAAAAAATGCGCTTAAATATTATAACCTCTATTTAAAAAGCAAGCCCAGCTTAACCGATGACAAAGAAGAAATTAAATTTTCAAAGGATAGAATTGCGCAGCTAAACCTTACTGATTAAACCAGATCCTCGAAAACAGGTTTTACATTGTCCCAAAATTCATCTAAGGCAATTATTCTGGGTTTAAAAAAGGAGATTAACGTAGGCCAGTGCTGTTGATTAAAAATGCTCACTCCGGTAATGCTTATCGAAATCTGTGATACCGTTTTACCGAAATCATCGGTTGCATCTTTAATCCAGTCCCATTCTTCATTTACGGTATTAGCAAACATGAGCTTAAACTCTTCAAATTGTTCAAAAATGAGATGCCTGATATCGGTATCGGGATGCGACAGCTGAATGCTGATAAAGGCTTTTTTACCATCAACATCCATTTTAAAGAAGATATTCTTCACACCCGTTTTGTAATTTGTCCAGTTTACGGTAGAACCGCTTGCTGAAGGGACGGGTTTCATATATTGCCCGAAACTGATCCAAAACTGTTGGCGCAGGCGAGCTGCTTCTTCTTTACTGTACATTTATTTTTTACTGCATCTGATAGAGACTTTATCATATTTCGACTAAACCGTCATTCCCGCGCAGGCGGGAATCTTAAAGCTAATTGCATTAAGATTCCCAATCAAGTTGGGAATGACGACCCGTTGAAAATTTATAATAGTGATATAATCTCTTTTAACGAAGCTGCAATTATAAGCGATTAATATTTATATTCAAAATGGTAGCTACCTGAGCCTATTTCTTCTTTTTTATCGGTTTTCGGCAATACTACCGTTGCGGTTGCATTGGCAGGAACAGTTACATCGAGCTTAAAAACACCATCTGCAATCGTCCACGATGATTTAACAGTGCCGTACACCGTCTCCAGCTCTGCCGACGCGCTGGTTAATTTCCCTCCTGGTCTTGGTGCAATTAAAATGGTTTTGTAACCTGGTTGTGCTGATACCGGATTAATGCCAGCGATATTTTTATACATCCAATCGCCAATGGCTCCATAAGCATAATGATTAAAAGAATTCATATCTGCCGTTTGGAAAGATCCATCCTGTTTAATACCGTCCCAACGCTCCCAAATGGTGGTTGCCCCCATTTTAACCGGATATAACCACGAAGGGTAACTCTCCTGTAGCAACAGGTCGTAAGCTACATCCTCGTGCCCAAAGCGGCTCAATACATGACAAAGGTAAGGAGTGCCCAAAAAACCTGTAGTCAGGTGGTTTCCGTAATCTTTTACATTGTCTACCAATCTTTGTGCAGCCTGTGCACGTAAGTTTTCAGGCAACATATCAAACTGTAAGGCCAATACATACGCAGTTTGGGTGTTAGAGATCAGCTTTCCATTCGGCGTCATATTTTCTTTGATATAAGCCGCTTTAATCTGCTCCAATAGTGCAGTATATTTGGTTACATCATCTGTTTTGCCCAATACCTTTGCTGCATTTATAAGCAACTGTGTAGAATGCGCATAAAATGTTTGGGCAATCATGTACTTGTCCGTCACCGCTGCGCGGCCATCATTATCATCATTAGGACGATAAAACAACCAATCGCCAAAGTGAAAACCGGTGTTCCAAAGGTTATTTTTAGCCACTGAAGAAATATAATCAACCCACTTTTTCATACTTCCATACTGCGCTTCCAGTATGCCTTTATCTCCATACGAAACATACATATCCCAAGGGATAATAGTGGCAACATCGGCCCAACCTGCAGAACCTGCGTCATTTTGGTTCAGCACATTTGGCACTACAAAAGGAACACTGCCATTAGGAAGCTGATCTGCAGAAACATCTTTTAGCCATTTGGTAAAAAAGCCCGATATATCCATGTTATATGCAGCCGTTGTGGCAAATGCCTGTGCATCGCCTGTCCAGCCCAAACGTTCATCTCTTTGCGGACAATCTGTCGGCAYATCAACAAAATTTCCTTTCTGTCCCCATGAAATGTTATGTTGCAATTGGTTTAGCAAAGGATTTGAAGTCGTGAATTTTCCGCTGGTTTTCATATCCGAATAAACAGCTACAGCGGTAAGGTTTTCCAGTTTCAGTTCGCCGGGGTATCCATCTATTTTGACGTACCTAAACCCCTGAAAAGAAAAATGAGGTTCAAATACCTGTTCGGTTCCGCCTTTTAAAATATAATTGTTCTGTTGCTTTGCCGACCGGAGATTAGTGGTATAAAAATTTCCTTCTTTGGTTAATACCTCAGCATGGCTAATGGTAATTTTGGTACCTGCCGCACCTTTGGCTTTTAACATTACCCAGCCCACTAAGTTCTGTCCAAAATCAACCACGGTTTCACCTTTTGGGGTTTTAAATATTTTTAAGGCTTTAAACGTTTCATGTTTGGTCACCTGCGGTCCGCTCATCCCAACCAGCTTTTCCGGGCCCTTGGCGAGTTCCTGCACAGGTTTCCAGTAAGTGTTTTCTTTAAAACCAATATTATTCCAGCCTTGGAGCTCTAAACGGGCATCGTAGGTTTCTCCGTCATAAATATTGGAAGCAAGTATTGGCCCATAACCTGTTCTCCAACTGTTATCGCTTATAATGGTTTCTGTGGTTCCATCAGCATATTCCAATTCCAGTTGCAGCAATAAAGCCCTGGTATCGCCATAAAATTGTTTTTGATTATTAAACCCGATACGTCCCTTGTACCAGCCATCGCCTAGTGAAACGCCAATTACATTGGCCCCTTTCTTTAGCGATTGCTTAACATCGTAAACCTGGTATTGAATATGATCTTTATAACTTGTCCACCCTGGTGCAAAATAAGTATCGCTAACCCGCCCGCCGTTAATATTGGCCTCATACAAACCCTTGGCAGTAATGTAAGCCATTGCAGATTTTACCTCTTTTTTCAGGTTAAATTCTTTTCTGAATAGTGGACTGGCCAGAGAAGTATCTTCTCCTGCTACTGCGATCCACTTTGCGCTCCAGTCTTCAGGTTTTAAACCTGTTTGAAAGAACTGAACCGGCGACCATGCAGATGTATTTCCGTGGTTATCTTTTACCCTAACCTGCCAGTAATATTTGGTTTTTGACGATAACCCAGGGCCATCATAGGCAATCAATACCGATTGATCATCTTTTACCGCAGCTTTCCACAAAACTTTATCAATATTTGCTGTTGTACCCAGTCTGATTTCGTAATTGCGCTGTTTGGTATTTTTTAAATCCGAAATGATTTTCCAGCTAAATCTGGGTTTTGGATTATCAATACTAAAAGGATTTACTAAATGCTCAACGGTGAAATCTTTTACCGAGATTTTCTGTGCTAAAACATTCGTTGTAAATAAAAGCAATAAGGCAAGGGCAGTTATTGTGCCTGAGGTACGGGAATTCCTGTTCATATTGGTTAGCGTTAATTTTTTAATCTTAACTGTACGATAATCAGAAATATTATTTAACCAACCATCCTGTACTGTTATGAAAAATTAAGCGTTAGCACAACGACAATAATTTAATAAAGCACCACTTATCAACACTAAAAACAACAAGCGAGCAGCAAAAATACGGATTATCGATTCATTAACCGGGCAACGTATTTGCCAATAATATCGAATTCTAAATTTACGGTATCGCCAACTTGAACTTCCTGTAAATTGGTATGTTCGAAGGTATAGGGGATGATAAATACCGAAAACTCGTCTGGCTCAGAATTTACAACAGTTAAGCTGATACCGTTTACACAGGCAGAACCTTTTTCTACGGTTACATTTCCGGCCGAAGCATCATATTTAAAGCGGTACTCCCAGCTACCGTCCAGTGCTTCACGTTTCACGCAAACAGCAGTCTGGTCTACATGGCCCTGCACAATATGACCATCTAAACGGGCATTCATCTGCATGCAGCGCTCAAGGTTAACTTTACTGCCTACTTTTAAACCATCGAGATTGGTTTTGTTTAGCGTTTCATCTATAGCGGTAACGGTATGTGTCCCATCATTTAAGGCTACCACTGTCAGGCACACCCCATTATGGGCTACACTTTGATCGATTTTCAGCTCATGGCTAATTGCAGAAGCTATGGTAAAGTGAATATTGGTATGGTCGTTTTTAATGGCAGTAACTTCGCCGAGTGTTTCTATAATTCCTGTGAACATTTTTTTATTTATTAAAATATCAGGTTAAAACTTAACCTATTTTTCGCTTTATGCTTTTCCGCCCAACTAAGCCATAGCACCATATCCTCGTTCTACTTAAATCCGGCCTAACAAATTTTTCGGACTGCACTGCCCAAGCCAACCTACTCGCTTCGAAAGAAAAATTTTCAGCCGGTGTTTTTTGTTTTTTCATGAGCTTTATGTTTTCATCGGCATTCAAGCTAGCTACGCTGGTCTTTTTGACATCAAAAAGAAAGAGCCCATCGGCGGCGGCGAGCCGAAGCCAGACTGTGCCCATGGGGAAAAAACAATTAACTATTAAACGATGAATTAAAACTCGAAATGACGATTATCGCAATAACGGATTTTATTATTTATTAGCAAGAAAGATACTGAAACAAGTTCAGCATGACGATCTCATTAAAAGTATATTAATACTTCAATCTATTTTTTCTCCAATCGGAGCTATTTTTAACTGCTGCACCACTCAACTTCACCTCTTTTTTATCAAACAGTTTTGCAGCAATTACCGCAGCAATTAAGGCTTCTGTTTCATCCTGTACCTTTAAGCTTTCTGGCTTAAAGTATTTACCTACAAAATGCGTATCGAAATTACCCGTTTTAAAAGCCTCGTGCTGCATCACAAATTTACCAAAACCCAAAGTAGTTTCTATCCCTGTAATATCATATTCTTCAATTGCTCTCACCATTCGTTCAATCGCTTCTTCCCTATCTTTCCCAAAAGTGATCAGTTTGGCAATCATCGGATCATAATAAATCGGGATTTCCATGCCCTGCTCAAAGCCATCATCAACCCTTACCCCATTGCCTTTAGGTGTACTGTAAGTCTGCAAGGTGCCAATATCAGGCAGGAAATTATTGGCCGGGTCTTCGGCATAAACGCGAAGTTCTATAGCATGCCCGCTGATTTTTAAGTCCTCTTGTTTAAAACTAAGTCTTTCGCCTGAGGCTATTTTTAGCTGTTCTTTTACCAGATCTATACCTGTAATTAATTCGGTTACAGGATGTTCTACCTGCAATCGGGTATTCATTTCCAGGAAAAAGAAATCGAGGTTCTCATCCAAAATAAACTCAACGGTACCTGCGCCGGTATAATTTACCGAACGGGCCACATCTACCGCACACTTACCCATTTGCTTCCTGATTTCTTCAGTTAAAACCGACGAGGGTGCTTCTTCTACTACTTTTTGGTGACGACGCTGTACAGAGCATTCCCGTTCAAAAAGATGAACAATATTGCCATGGGTATCACCCAAAACCTGTATTTCGATGTGCCTTGGCGAGGTAACATAACGTTCGATAAAAACAGCCCCGTCGCCAAAAGCTGAGGTAGCTTCACTTACCGCAAGCTGCATCTGTTCTTCAAAATCTTCAGCCCGCTCTACAATACGCATACCCTTGCCCCCGCCACCTGCAGCAGCTTTGATCAATATGGGGAAACCAACTTCGATGGCGCGTTGTTTTGCCTCATTTACATCCTGTATAGCTTCTTCCGTTCCCGGCACCATCGGGATATTATATTTTAAAGCCGCTGCCTTTGCAGATAATTTGTTACCCATGGTTTCCATGGCCTGCGGTGAAGGACCAACCAGAATAAGTCCGGCATCGGCAACTTTTTGCGCGAAACCGGCATTTTCAGACAAGAAACCATAGCCTGGGTGAATGGCCTCTGCACCAGTTAATTTACAGGCTTCGATAATCTTCTCGCCCACCAGGTAACTTTGATTAGATGGAGCTGGCCCAATACAAACCGCTTCATCGGCATAACGTACATGCAGCGCATTACGGTCTGCTTCAGAAAAAACAGCTACTGTTTTGATGCCCATTTCCTTCGCAGAACGCATAATACGCAAAGCGATTTCGCCACGGTTCGCGATAAGCAGTTTGGAGATTGGGATTAAGGGTTTGGAGTTGTTAGACATATTATTTTATTTCCACCACTTTTCAGATTCTTTTCTATTGGCAATTTTGTATGAGTCAGAATTATTGCTACCACCATAAGCTAATCTATAAGTTTCCCAACCACTCTTAAGATATTTATCATTTACGCTAAATTCACCTGCACCTATATCAAGATCGCCACAGCTTGGGATTCTGAAATCCCCCCAGTTACATTTTTTAGCAACTTTAGTTTTATAACTCGTCCAGATTCCTTCAAATGTATTATTTGAAAAACCATCTGCAACAAAATTTACAGAATCATAAAACATATTTCCTTTTATATCTAAAACAAAATTTGTTTTCATTTTCCCCTTTATCGTGCCTGAAGAAATTATATTCTGATCTTCAAAAAACACAATATCAACAATAATACTGCCTCGTTTAAATTTAGGATTATCGCTTTCTTTTCCGAACTGTGCACTGGTAATCTTAATTTTTCCCTGAAAGGCACATAAATTATTTTTTACCTTGGTTTTTCCATAAGCAAAGTATTCATTTGGATTTTCCATATCCTTTACAACAGAAACCAAATGAATATAAAATCTCTGGTAATTATCTCCAATAAAGCCGATAGGTTCTGGAGTTTTAATTTTTTTATTTTCATTTTCATTTTCTACATATAGGTCGGCAATGCTATCCCTGACCCATATTTTCGAAAAATCATATTTTGCACTTTGATCTAAAAAATTTGTTTGAATAACTTCTTGAGCCTTAATCTTCGCTGAAAATGCAACCAACAAAAATATCCCTAAAAACTTTATTGTTTTCATATATTGTTTTTGATATTTGATTATAGAGGTAAAATATGAGTTTCCCCTTAAAGGTGCAAAATTATTTCAATAGCTTGATCGATCATTACAGGAGTAAGGTCTAAATGGGTAACCAACCTTATGGTACTGGCACTGGTGGTATTGCAATGCAGTCCTTTTTCTTTCAATTGGTGTACAATTTTCTCTGCCGATCCTTTTTCTACTTCAAAAATAACAATATTGGTCTCAACTGGCATTACCGATTTTACATATTTTGCCCTGGCCAGTGCATTTGCCAGAGCCTGCGCATGGGCATGATCGTCTTTTAAGCGTGTTACGTGATGATCGAGCGCATAAATGCCAGCAGCAGCCAAAAAACCTGCCTGACGCATGCCTCCACCGAAAGCTTTTCTAATTTTTCGGGCTTTATGAATCATTTGCTTGCTGCCCAATAGCACAGAGCCAACTGGTGCACCAAGTCCTTTGGATAGGCAGACCGAAATCCCATCAAAATATTTGCCATACTCGCCCGCCTCATCCCCTGTTGCCACAAGTGCATTAAAAATACGCGCACCATCTAAATGCAGTTTCAATCCTTTTATATTACAGAGGTGATGGATCGGGGCAATCTGTGATAAGGTATAACAGCTTCCGCCACCTTTATTTACTGTATTTTCTAAAACAACCAAACTTGAGTTGGGGTAGTGGATGTTATCTTCATTGATTTCGGGTTCAATCAGCTCTGGAGTCAGAATTCCGCGTTCGCCATGCAACAACCTTACCGATGCGCCAGAGTGATAGGCAATGCCTCCAATTTCGTAGCGGTAAACATGTGCGGTCTGATCGCAGATCACCTCGTCCATGGGCTGGGTAAAACACTTGATCGCAATCTGGTTGGTCATCGTTCCTGACGGGCAAAATAATCCGGCTTCCATATTAAAGGTCGAAGCCAGTTTTGTCTCCAACGCATGCACCGTTTCGTCCTCACCAAAAACGTCGTCGCCCACTTTTGCATTCATCATGGCATCTAACATTCCGGCAGAAGGTTTGGTTACCGTATCACTCCTGAAATCTAAAAATCTGTTGTTCATTTCGCTATCTGGTTGTAAAATATTGTTGAGGTTAAAAAAAAAGACCAATGCCCTTTCTGGTATAATTTTAAGGTTTTTCGGCGATTAAACGCCCTATATAGTGTATTTTTTACACACTTAATTTTCGACAACAACAAATTGTTAAAAAATTATTAAAAAAAAGGATACAAAATATAAGACTTTTTATACTTTTATCGTGCTAAAACCAAAAATAAATAAAATGATAGTAATTGCAGACGGCGGATCTACCAAAACAAATTGGTGTTTGATTAACGAGGCCGGCAGAAAAATTTACTTTAACACCGAAGGTTACAATCCATATTTTTCAAAAGGAGAGTACATTGTAAAGTCTTTGAATGAGTCTCTTCCAGACCACTTGGAAAGAGAGAAATTAACAGCAGTTTATTACTACGGTGCCGGCTGTTCTACACCTGCAAATGTTAAGATTGTGGCCGATGCCATGCAACAGATCTTCACCAATGCAACCATTTTTGTAGGCCATGATTTACTTGCTTCATCTAGAGCACTCCTTGGAAACGAGCCAGGATTTGCTGCTATTTTAGGCACAGGTACAAATTCATGCCTTTATGATGGATCTGAAATTACCATGAACATCGATTCATTGGGGTATTTCCTGGGTGATGAAGGTAGCGGTTCGTACATCGGTAAACGCATTTTAAGCGATTACATGAAAGGTTACATGCCGAAAGGGCTACGTGAAGCTTTTTACGACAACTACGCATTAACCAACGAAGATATTTTCGATAATATTTATAATAAGCCCCTGCCAAACCGTTTCTGCGCAAGCTTTAGTAAATTCTTATACGATTTTAAAGATAACTACGAAGATTATGCTTTTGCTACCATTGATTATGCTTTTACTGCGTTTTTCGAAGCATTGGTAATCCACTACCCTAACTACAAAGACCACAAATTAAACTGTGTGGGTTCTGTAGGTTATAGTTTCCGTGATATTTTAAGTATAGTAGCCGACCGTTACGAAATGGGCGTGGGCAAGATTATCCGCTCACCTATAGATGATCTGGTACATTATCACCTGGAGTTAGCGCCGAAGGCTTAGTCCATAATCCTAAGTCTGGAGTTCTTAGTCCGGAGTCGGATTACAACCATATAAAAATCCCCGATTTGAAATTCAAATCGGGGATTTTTATATCTATCTAAAAGTATCTTTCCTGCTCTTCATCTTGTGTCTCACGTCTCAGATCTAATGTCTCACATCTAAAAAGAGATCTCCTTACCAAAAAGCTTCGCATATTTACGCTTATCAAAACGGTACAAAGTAGCCGCGCGATAAGAAACACCTTTTTGTTTTTCATCAAGCTCTTTTAGTACACCAAAACTCACAATCTTTTTTCTAAAGTTCCTTTTATCGAGTTTTTTGCCCAAAACCAGTTCATAAACATGCTGCAACTGCGTTAAAGTAAATTTCTCTGGCAAGAGTTCGAAAGCAATTGGCTGGTGTTTAATCCGGCGTTTTATTTTTTCTAATCCTTTATCGTAAATTTTCTGGTGATCGAAAGCCAGTTTAGGTAGATCGGTAATCGGCAGCCAATTGGCCCGTTTGGCATAAGTACTGATCGGGCGTAGCTCTTTATCTCCGCCCAAACGGATCAAAGCATAATAAGCCAAAGTAATTACCCTTCCTTGCGGGTGCCTGTGCGGATCGCCAAAAGCATAATACTGCTCCATATAAATACCGCGCAAACCGGTAAGTTCGTACAAAATGCGGGAGGCTGATTGATCTAAACTCTCATCAGGACCAACAATGTTACCGGGCAGTGCCCACCAATCTTTAAACGGTTCTTCATTCCTTTCGATCAGTAGGATTTTTAATTCCTTACCATCAAATCCAAACAAAACGCAATCTATCGAGAATACAGAATCTAAATGAGGTAAAATTTGTTCCAAAGTAAAATTTAGTTATTTTAAGCAGATAAAGGTATGACTTTCAATATTAAGTAAAAAAAATAAAATAAATTACTTAGTGTAAAAAATACACACTATATTCGTATTATAAAGATGGAGCCAAATATAAAAAATATAGCCGTATTAACTTCTGGAGGCGATGCCCCTGGAATGAATGCTGCAATCAGAGCTGTTGTACGTACCGGAATTTACCATGGCATTAACATGTTTGGTGTAATGCAAGGTTACCAGGGTTTAATTACCGACAACATAAAACCAATGGACGCCCGTTCTGTAAGTAATATTTTACACTTGGGCGGTACCATATTAAAAACTGCACGCTGTTTAGAGTTTAAAACAGACGAAGGTCAACAGATTGCTTACAATAACTTAAAGAAGAACGGTATTGATGGACTAGTGGTAATCGGTGGCGACGGAACCTTCACCGGAGCGAAACGTTTTTCGGAAACTTTTGGAGTTAAGGTAATCGGTATACCAGGTACAATTGATAACGACTTAGTTGGATCTGATTTTACCCTGGGTTACGATACTGCTATTAATACAGTAATCGAAGCGATTGATAAAATCAGGGATACTGCCGATGCGCATGACCGTTTGTTCTTTATAGAAGTAATGGGCCGCGATTCGGGATGTATTGCATTAAGAAGTTCGATTGCCAGTGGTGCAGAAGCTGTTTTGTTACCTGAAAGAGAAACCAGCGTTAACGAATTGATTAATAAACTGGCCTTAGGCGCAGCTACAAAAAAATCATCGAGTATTGTTATCGTGGCTGAAGGTCATAAACAGGGTGGCGCTTACGATATTGCTAAGAAGGTAAAAGAAACTTTTGATCATTACGATACCAAAGTAACCATACTTGGCCACCTTCAACGTGGTGGCAGCCCAAGCAGTTTCGACAGAATTTTGGGCAGTCGTTTAGGTTTTGCCGCGGTAAATGCGTTAATTGCAGGCGAAACGGAGCAAATGGTAGGCTTAAAGGGAAATGAAATAAAATTAACCAGCATAAGAGAGGCTTTAACCGCTCATTCTTTTAAACTCGAGCCCGATTTAATGGAAATGACAGAGGTACTTTCAATATAATATGATAGCAGTTGTTTATAGCGGATCGAAAACAGCATTTTGGAAAATAACACAAAATGGACAGGTAGTGGCACATTGCAATACTACTGGCTTAAACCCTTGCTTTGTTGATCCAAAAACAATCTTACAGATTTTAAACAAAAAAGTTGCTTTGGTTAATAATGCAGAAAACATAAAGAAAATTTATTTCTTTGCAGCCGGAGCATCATCAGCAGACAGAAAAGAGGAATTGGCCAAAACCCTTGCATCATTTTTCAAATACAGCAAAATTGTAGTAGAAAATGATTTATTCGGTGCCGCCAAAGCCGCCTGTTATGATCAGCCAGGGATCGTTGGYATGCTGGGCAGTGGCGCACATTGTGCTTACTTTGATGGAAAAAAGCCAATAAACAATAACTTTGGACTGGGTTATATCTTAGGCGACGAGGGTTCTTCAAATTACTTTGGAAAAATACTCCTAAGGGAATTTCTGAGCCTTAAAATGCCTAAAGACATTGAAACCAAATTCACATTAACCTACAATCTAGACCGCCCGCAAATATTAGAACGTATTTACAATAAGCCACAGGCAAATATATTTTTAACTTCATTTTTCGATTTCTTTACCCAAAACAGTAAACACGAATATATCCGTAAGCTGATTGATGGAGGATTTGAAAAATATATCGAAACTTATGTTTTGCCTATGGCAGAAAAATACAACGACCGGGAGATACATATTGTAGGTAAGGTAGGTGCCGAGCTCGAAGACCGGTTAAGGTTGGTAGCGGGCAGATACGACATAAAAATTAAAAGCATTATTAAAGAACCAATACAAAATTTATTAAAACATTACATTAATTAACAGAACAATGAGCAAAATTGGAATAAACGGCTTTGGCCGTATTGGCCGACTGGTTTTCAGAGCCGCATTAAAAAGAGGATTAGATATTGTAGCGATTAACGATTTGATCGAGCCAGATTATATGGCATACATGTTAAAATATGATACTACACATGGCAAATTTGATGGCACTATTGAAGTTGTTGATGGTAATTTAGTGGTTAATGGTAAAACAATCCGCGTAACCGCAGAAAGAAATCCAGCTGATTTAAAATGGGATGCTGTAGGTGTTGAAGTAGTGATCGAATCTACAGGTTTATTCTTAACCCGTGCCGATGCTGAGAAACACATCGCTGCCGGTGCTAAAAAAGTAGTTTTCTCTGCTCCTGCTAAAGATGGCGATATCCCTACTTATGTAATGGGCGTAAACCACCATAAATTAACTGCAGATCAAACTATTGTTTCTAATGCATCTTGTACTACAAACTGTTTAGCGCCAATTGCTAAAGTTTTAAACGATAACTTTGGTATTGTTGAAGGTTTAATGAGCACAATCCATGCTGTAACTGCAACTCAAAAAACAGTTGATGGTCCTTCTGCTAAAGACTGGAGAGGTGGCCGTGGCGGTTTCTCTAACATTATCCCTTCTTCTACTGGTGCTGCTAAAGCAGTAGGTATGGTTTTACCTGAATTAAAAGGTAAATTAACTGGTATGTCTTTCCGTGTTCCTGTGGCTGACGTTTCTGTTGTAGATTTAACTGCACGTTTAGAAAAACCAGCTACTTATGAGCAAATTAAAGCAGCTATGAAAGCAGCTTCTGAAGGCGAATTAAAAGGTGTATTGGCTTATACTGAAGACGAAGTTGTTTCTTCTGACTTTATTGGCGATGACCACGCGTCTATTTTTGATGCAAAAGCAGGTATCTCATTAAATGATAATTTCGTTAAAGTGGTATCTTGGTACGATAACGAATGGGGATATTCTTCTGCACTAGCTAAATTTGTAGAATATTACGCAAGTTTGTAACAAAAAAGTGCTTTAAGCGCTTTACAAGGCTATATAAAAGGCAACATTATTCATTTAATGTTGCCTTTTTGTTTTAAACACAATTTTCACCTATAAAATTCAATTTCAAAACCATATCTAAAATTGTTTTTATTCAATATTCACATCAAAAATTCACTTAATATCTTACAAAGACCAAAAAATTGCCAATAAATTTCATAAAATTGACTTTTTACCAAGAATTAAACAAACGTTTGACTAAATCGTACCATAAATTGACAATATTTAACAATTACTTAACATATTTTTCTGCTATATTTGCAACATAGTCGTTTTAAACACCAAAATCCCTTACAAAAGGGTCGGTAAATAAAAAATGACAAAAAAAATACTTAAATTTTTCTTAGTGTATTTTTTACACTATCAAATTTTTTACTATATTTGTAGAGTAATAAACGGAACGATGTTTATCACCACAAAAAAAGATAAATCATTTTCTTGAAAAACCCCGGTTTAGATAGAAGATTAAAGACAAAGCCTGGCTCATAACAGGTTTATATTTGGTTAGAAAAAAGAGACAAGTCTGGATAGATTGTCTCTTTTCTTATTTAAGGGGTATTTGCACCTGATTTATCTTCAAATTGCTTACTTCAGGCTTCCATCTGGATATTTATAAAACTTTTCATCTAACACACTCATCTTCTGACTTATTTTTTCATCGTAAAGTTCTTCAACGTTATTTTGCCTCAGCTTTTCGACGAATTCAGTTTCCCTTATGTTTCTTGGGTTTATCAGAGAGATTGCTTCTTCCAAGATAGCTGCCGTATTTGTTTTACCTGTTTTCTTTAAGAGTCTGAGTGTTTCGTAGCAGTTCTGCCCAGATGAATTGACGAAATATTGGTTTAAGCCTCCATTATTTACTTCCGTTTCAAATTCATCAATATTAGCTACCGGTATTATTTTATCCCGCTCAATTCTTTTCACTTGTTGCTTAACATTTTCATGCGAATCGACCTTGCTTTGAGTATTACAACTAGAGAATGCCGTAATGAATAATAATGCTTTAGTTATTGAAGTAAATTTCATGTTTTAGATAAAAAAATGTAATTAAACTGAAAGGCCTGAAGGTGAACTTTTTAACCCCTCTATTTTCATAAAAAAATTATCATACTGCAGGCATATTCTTTTTTCTGAGCAACAAATAACCAAATCCTGTAATTAAAACAAATACGATCAAAGAATTAATATGCAAAAAAGACGACTCATAAGCCATTCTCCAGGAAGAAACAGAATCTTTTTGGAGGCCGCTAATCCACAGCATTATATCACTAATAAATGTTGAGGATAATAACAATAACCCAAAAGCTAAACGCCAATACCTCGATTTCTGGAAATAGGTGAACCAAAGACTTTGTGTGGAAAGTAAATACACCAATAGCGGAAACACTGCCGGGAACCAATAAGGTCCGGTAAAGCGGTTTACGAACTCATATTGAACATAATCCCCACTTAGCCAGTCAGCACAGAAAATTACCGGGAATTGCAAAAAATATATAATACCAACAACTCTGATCAACCAAATAACAGACCTATCAAACTGCCCGATAAATTTATTTTTTCTAAAAAAGAATATTACGATACTCCAGCAAGCATAAATAAACATTTGCTCCTGCAAAATATAGCGCGGCAAAATAGAGTCAATCATTAATGAGCGTTAAATTTAGATAACACAAATTAAGTTATTTATTTGGTATTGATTAATATACGAGTATTTAAACTACTTCAATTCCCAAATGCTTATAAGGCTTCAGGATTGCATTATCAGAATCTGTTTCAGTAATAATTACATCTACATCGGTAACCGGGCAAACATAGTAAGACTCTACAGTATTTATTTTCTCGAGTGCGGATAGCGCGATGGTTTTTTGCGCCTGGTTAATCATGATGTTGTTAAGTTGGGCATCTTCATATATAATGGAGGTAATACCCATACTATAGTGCAAACTACAGATACCAAGCATACAAACATCGGCCCTGACCTTTCTAAAAGTATCGATAGTTTCTTGCCCCATGGTGGTAAATGCCGTTTTATGCAACCTTCCGCCGGCAAATATCACTTCGGCATTGGGGTGGTCTTCCAAAATATTGGCAACAGGAAAGCTATTGGTAATAATGGTGATTTTTAAATCTTTAGGCAATGCGGCAGCCAGTGCTACTACCGAGGTGCCACCATCGAAAAACACTACCTGACCATCTTTCAAAAACGCTAAGGCTTTGTTTGCAATAATCTGTTTGTGCTGCTGATTGTACTTTTCCCTATCCCGGTAATGCTGTGGAATAGGCGAATGGGCAATTGCGCCACCCCTAACCGCCCTGAGCAGCCCTTGCATATCGAGCTCCTTAATATCACGGCGAACCGTATCTTCTGATACGTTTAACAATGTGCTCAATTCGTTCAACCGCACCTTGGTGTCTTTTTCCAGGGTATTAATAATGATCTGTAGACGCTCTTCTTTTACCATACTACTGCAATATATTGCAAATATATAAATTTACTAGGATTATAATTTGCAATATATTGCAATATTAAATATTTTTGTTGCAAAATATAGCAAATCATGAGAAAAATAATAGGCATTGATATGGACGGCGTTCTCGCCGACATAGAAGACCATATACTTCAGACCTACCAGGCAGAAACAGGCATTTCGCTTACCCGCAACGATATAAAAGGCAAATCGGAAGAAGAACTTTTTCCGGATAGGGCTATGGTAATGAAGATCTGCAATAGAACAGGCTTTTTCAGAAACCTGCCGGTAATGGAAGGCGCTGTTGAAGCCGTAAAAAAATTAATGGAAGACTACGAGATCTATATCGTTTCAGCCGCCATGGAATTCCCCTTATCGCTCTTCGAAAAACGCGAGTGGCTTGCAGAGCACTTCCCTTTTATCAGCTGGAAGAATATCATCTTTTGTGGCGATAAGAGTATAATAGATACCGATTATTTAATTGACGACCATTGTAAAAACCTTGATTTTTGTAAGGGAAAAGCCTTAATGTTTACAGCATTTCACAATGTAGAAAAAGATCATCACCAAAGGATAAATCACTGGAACGAGGTATCAGCATTATTGAAGGAACTTGAAGAGACAAAACTTGAAATTGTCTAGTCAAACATTTAGCCTCTTCATATCCACATGCCAGGGATAAAAAAAGGATGTAGCCACTGGCTACATCCTCTATCTAAATTAACGCTCTCAACTAGAAGTTGATATAAGGCTCTCACCCCTTATGCCTACAATATTACGGCAGAAAGATTAAGATTTGATGAAGATTTTAATTTAAAGCAACAAAAATTATTAGTCACCTCCACAGCCACCGCAGCTACCGCAAGAACTTCCGCAGGATGAACCACAAGAACTGGCTCCGCCGCCGTATCCCCCTCTAACTGGTATATAAGCACTGGCAGGCTGAAACAAAATAAGCCTCCCTAAAAAGAGAGGCTTACGAATGTAATCTAAATCGTCCCGTTGATTTAATTTTTACTTACCCAAATTTAAATACAAATATGATGTTTAGTATATGCAATTTAAGGTTGTACATCAATATGTAAAAAGTGTATAATGTTATGTAAACATAGCGTTTAAAATGAGTATTCTTCGCACAGATCGACCTAACCCATTATGATCAACCGTTAACTACACCAGCTCTCTTACCAACTTACTGCGTATGCGGCTAAGGGTTTCCAAACGCATACCTAAATAACTGGCTATACACCTTAATGGTACTCTAGATATATCAAAAGAGTTTAGTTCCAAAAATTTCTCATAACGCCTTTCTGCCGAAGGGATTCTAGCTATTATGGCCCGTTCTGAGGCGGCATGATACTGGAGCGCTAAAATCTTTCTACCAATAACATTCGTTTCCTGATAACTAGCGTAAAGCTTATCAATCAATAAGTGTGGAATGGCAACCAATTCTGAATTTTCCAATGCCTGCAAATATTCAATTGAGGGCTGAACGTTTTCATCGGGATGTTGAATCGCTCCAATAAATTCGTTCCCTAAACTGATCCAAGTGGTAATCTCTTTATTACCATCTTTAATAAAACCTCTTACCAAGCCTGATACTACGAAAAAAACATAATCATTATTATCAATGGGAGATAAAATGTATTTATTTTTCTTGATCAGAAGAGTATCTACATTTTTTTCTATTTCCTGGATAAATCCAGAGGTTATAGGGCATAAACTGCTGAAATAATTTAATACAGCGTTTACTAAAAATACCTTTCGGGATTCGAGCATACACAAATAGGGATAGACTTAAGACCCTTAATTATAGCGTTTTTTAACGGAATATAAAAATAAAGTAGATTATTAAGGCAATTATGATGTTTAAACACCTTTATAATGAGGATTTCTTAATATTTTGAAACACAAACTGATTTATCCGGGTAAAAATGCGGAGTTTAGTCTTATTAAACAACGAATAGAATATGCATGGCAGAGGCTGACAATCTTAAAAAAGAACGTAACAAATAAAACGAAACGTTTTTACAACATTCATTTCGTTCATCTTTTTCACAAAAAAAGCAAATGCGCGCAGACCACATGCAGAATAATAGACACTCAGTAAAAAAGAAAGTCCGGGTGGAAGGCACCCGATTATTAGAAGTAACATTTTGGCCTTCTGCTTTTTGCAGTTTGCAGATAATACCCAATAGATATTTCGTGTGAGCCATAATCATAGCTGCCGAATTTATTTAAACTATAATCGTAACCATAGCCAATCCGGAGGTTTTCGCGGACAAAAAACTCAGTAATCAACCCGATGGCACTCCTTGCCCTTAAATCGCTTTGTAATGCTGGCTTAGGATAAAATTTTACGGAGGTTCTATATGCAGCACCTAACCAAAGTTTTTCTTTGATCATTAAAAAAGCATTAAGATCCAATGAGGTTGGCCCGTTCAAATCATCTTTGATCAAAAAAGTAGGTTTGAACATAAAATCATTGTTCATTGGAAATACCATTCCCGCCGTTAAATAAAAATGCGGCTTAGAAGTAATACTTAAAAGATTATTATCCCTAAAAACAGGAAGGTATTGTGTAAGCAGGTTATTGGCAGAGAAACCGATAAAAAATTTTTCGTTCGAATAATGTACACCAGCCCTAATATCGGGTACAATTCGGCTTTCATATCCTGTCGGAATCTTATTGTCGCTGGTTTCATTTGGATCTAATAAACTTCCGTTAAGCCCCATCTGCATTACTCCCACTCCAACGCCAAAAGCAAGTACATTGGTTTCGGTACGGTCTAGCTTAATGCGGTAAGCAAAATTCCCTGATAGGTTTAACGAGTTCTGTGCGCCAATTTTATCTTTCGACACCAATAAACCCAAACCTAAACTTTCTTCCTTAACCGCTTCATCTACCGATATGGAAAGCGTTTGGGGAGCGCCCTGAATACCTGTCCATTGCGCCCGCACAAAGGCCTGCATATACAGTTCTTCTTTATAGCCTGCGTAAGCGGGATTGATGTATAAACCATTGAACATATATTGTCCAAACTGGGCATTCTGTTGCGCGAACAGGCACAGGCCGATTAAATTAAACAATACCGTTAAAATTATCTTTTTCATATCCTCACATTTTAGTTCCATTTACCTGATAACTGTAACATAACCTTTAAATTCCTGCCATTTGGAAGTTGTGGTTTTTACTTTAAGCACATAGAAATACGTTCCATCTACCAAACCATTCGCGGTCCAATCGTTTAAATAGCCGTCTTTCTCATAAACCGTGCTTCCCCAGCGGTTAATAATGGTAAGCTGGTTTTCGCTATAGCGGTCTAAGCGTTCAATAAAAAAGGTTTCATTTTTTCCATCGCCGTTTGGCGTAAACACATTAGGTATTTTAAGTCCTGTAATTTCTTTGGTATCAACTGATATATTGTTAGATGGATCGGGATCTATTTCATTGATGGTAACCCTGGCACTATTAACAACATTACCAGGTTTCATTGCTCTTACATTAATGATCAGCTCAACAAAACTGCCATTGGCAAGTGACGGGATCGCCCAGGAAACTGTCTTGGTTTGATCGTTATAACTTGCGGTACCCACAATAGTTGGATCAACACTTACGAAGGTTAAATTTTCTGGAAGGTCATCCTTTACCTGTATGTTGGTAGCCTCACCGATCCCGTTGTTGCGCACTAATAAATTGTATTTAAATACCTCGGTATTGATTACCTGTCTGCTTTCAGATCTTTTAACTATGGAAACATCTGCTGATATGGCTGTCTCCATCACCACTTCCATTTCTTCTGACAGATCGGAGCTACAGCCACCTAAGCTAAAAGTAATAACGGTATATTTCCCTGCAGTATTTACAACATAATCTTGCTCAGTAGCTCCCAAAATGGCGTTTCCATTTCTGAACCATTGATAAGAGGTAGCACCTGTGCCATTGGCCCTCAGTTTAACAGTAACGCCTGGTTTAAGGTTAAGCGTATTCGGATTGCCAGATTGCGCAAAGCATGCTGCTGCAGAAAGCAGCAGCACACCGAACACAATTATCCTTAACCTATTAAACATCATAATGGTTAAACCTTATGGCGCTACAGCGATAGTTGCTTTACCTGGTTTAACAGTAACAGTGATTGCTTTGCCGGCAGTTGCAGTACAAGTTGTTGCAGGTACAATCTGAACACCACCTGTAGCATAACTTCCGATAGCTGTGAAAACATACGCGCCTGGAGCCACGCCAGCCTTAAGTGTAAAAGTATCTCCAGAAGCAGAAGCTGCACCTAAAGTTGTAATATCAGCCACTGCGGTACCGCCGAGAGTTGCAGACCAAACATAAGTCATGGTTACACCAGTTGGCAATGTTATTGAAGCATCCTTGCTCGCCGTAATTACTGTGGCGGCTGTTTGATCGGTACAATAAACACTTCCGGGAGCTGCAACAGCGATAATAGGCGTAGGTAATTTTTCTACAACGGTATTATCAGAGGCATCACTAGGACAGAGATTCGCATCTGCTGGCTGAACCTGAACAGAATAAGTATGGTTTCCCACTGCTAATCCTGTTGCGATCTGATAAAAAGCATTTGAACCATTATATACTACCGTAGCTTCTGCAGTTCCGTCAACGGTCCATACAATTTTATCGCCATTAACAGGTGTATAACCGGTGAAAGTTGGATTCAATTTTACTGTACCTGTTCCGCACAGGTATACATTTGGCGTTTGTGCAAAGGCACCCAGCGGCAATAAGAACATTAAGAATACAAAGATTCTTAGATTGCGTTTTGTAGATTTTTTTGTCATAATGTTAATTTGTTAGGGATGAATAATTTATTTTCTTTTTTAATTAATAGATACTGTAGGTTTATGTGGCACAAGCTTTACCCTAAAACTAAAAGGGATAGCCCGTTCGCAGCCGTTTGCATTTTTAATGGTTAATACCCCTTGATATACTGCTACCGGTGTATTTGATGGAACATTGATCGTAATTTCATTTGCTGGCAAAGTTTGATCTGAAACGGCAGGAAGTAAATTTCCGGCCCAGGAGATGCTATAACTAATGGGGTCGAAAACCGGATTAGTGTAAGCAATTTTGGTTGTAGTAAGTCCTTCACAAATACCAGGATTTGGTTCAAAGGTCAAATTCGGTAATGGATTTAAAATAACATCTACAGGCTCTCGACTTGCATTTTTACAACCTGTTAATTGATTAACGGCCTCTACATAGTAAGTAGTATTTGTACTAAGAGCAGGGGTAGTATAGCTATTTCCTGTTTTTAGTGTTGTCCCTCCTGACACCACTGAATACCAGTTGTAGGTGAAGCCAGCATCAGGTGTTGTAACCGAAAGTATTGCTGAAGATCCGCTGCAAATAGTTGTGCCAGGAACGCTTAAAGTTGGTAGTGGATTTACTTTAAGTGTAACCTTTAGGGGATCCGAAATTTCGGTTGAACAATACGTTTTAACTCCCCTCACATAATAATCGTATGAACCAGCAGTAAGTGTTGTTGGCGGCGCAAAGGTTGAACCAGATCCGACCTCATTCCCTCCGGTTTCAGCATCGTACCATTTATATGTGGTACAGGCCTGCAAATTGTTAAGCGTAAAGGTAGCCGTTGAACCTTGACACACTTCTTGCTCATACTTATTATTTACGATACCTGCGCTTATAGGCTTAGCGGGCTTGCGTATTATTTCATGCACCCTTATAGCGTCAAGAGCACCAAGAACGCCTCCCGCAGAAATCTCCAAACGATCATAAGAAGTGCTTACTGGAAAAGTCATTACATACTTATCGGTACTTCCGGTTAACAGATCAATACTCAGAAAAGTACCCGTTTTCTTAAACGGCGGACCAGCTTTTACCCCATTGAGATAAGGCTGAACAGTAAACCCGGTCAATAGATCAGCCTCAAGAAGAGCTGAAGGGCTAGAAAGAATAATAGTCACCTCATCTCCAGGTTGCGAAGGATTGCTGTAGATTGGAGATAAAAAAACCTTATTAAGAACAGAAACCCCCGTATTCAACGCCGCGAAGGTCTCTACATCTCCATCAATTGCGCGCTCGGGCTTATCAACAAAATCAGTAACATTAAGAACTCCGCCCACTACCGTTGGAATCACACCAGAAAGCACATCAACTACCTCATTACAAGCTAGTGGCGTAGTGGTATTTTCCATAACATAAGCATGGAATACCTTAATGGAAGAACCTAAGGCCACTATGCTGGAAAGCTTTACATACACCCCGTTAAATGCTTGATGTGGTGTTAAGGCAATCTCGATTTCCCCTGTTCCACTTATAACTTCCGCAATATTTACAGAATTATAAATAGGTGTTTTTACAGCATCCTGCCCTGCAAAATTCCCCAAACCAATAAGTGGCCAAGAGGCAGAAACATCATGCATATTTGTAAAGGAACCGATCTCTACTCCTGTTAAAACCCCCACTAACTGACTGGGAACAGATATTTTGACTATCACTGAAGTATTAGCTGCAAATGTACTTGTCAGTCCTCCATCTTTAAATTCCAAAAATTGAGTTGTTGCAGCAGCATTTAGGAGCCCTAAACCTACTTTTAGCGTCGATGCATCGGTAACCACACCATTTACTGCGTTGTCGGCATTTTCAATCTCCCCGTAAAATAGTGCAGGACCACCTAGTATACCTAGTCCTTCTCTGAGATAACCCTGATGGCTTGCATAAGTTCGTTTCGGTTTTAAACACTGCGCACGTAAAAACACAGGTAAAAAAACGCACACAAACACCAGGAAAGATAGACAAGAGCGCCTTTTCAATGTAAGTTTGGGATGACGTAAAAATTAAATTTTGTTTGTTTGCTTGTGATACAAAAGTACTACGGGCCAATGCCACATTATCCGTTCACTTTATTCATTAAAGCCTTTACCAAAACGTAAAAACCTGTTTTGTTGATATTTATCAACAAAAACAAAGTCATCCGAACCTGATTTGTATAGCTGCTTCCAGAACAAAAATTTTAGCCTATCTGTTAAGCCTTAAACATCCTGCCGATCTCTTGCATCACCTGAGGTGGTATGCCCGAATTTGGCTATTGCTGTACGAAAAGAAAAGAAACTTTAAAATGAGTTAGGAAGGCCATTTTGTAGATGATCAATATATCTATAATAACCAAAAAACTAACCCATTTTAGGGAATTTGGTTTTATGACAGCGAAAGTTTTAGAAAAAATTTCGGTATTTATTAATGCGGGGAATTTCAGCGGTACCAGACAGAGCAGGCACCAAAGTGTGATTAACAGCTCGCACCTTAACCCAAGCTTCGATAATATTTGAGCCCACACCGATGGAAGAGATTTTAAAGCCAGAATTAAGCTTAAACACTAACCAACAATACTTTACAACAATGTTTTATACAAATATTTTTAGCTTAAAAATTATTTAAAAAATAATACTTGCAAGAAACAATGGTTATTGTATCTTTGCACCCTCTCTGGAAGCTTCCACTCCAGAGTTTAAGAAAGCCTTCCAGCAATGGGAGGCTTTTCTTATTTTAAGGCATTTTAGAAAAAATTGAAGTTTTGGCGTGATATAGTAGCAAACAATCTTTTATTTGCTCTTAAAAATCACTACCGCCAAGGGTGGCAAATCGACAATTATTGAATATTCCTGTCCGTTATAACCCTCTGGGTCAGGAACAATGTCCCCGCGATTATTAATGCCGCCTCCATAATAAACAATATCATCAGTATTAAAAATTTCTGTCCATTTGGTTTTAAAAGGAACACCAATTCTATAATTTTCACGCACCACCGGCGTTAAGTTTATTGCAACAACCAAAGTATCTTTTGCTTTTGGTCCTTTGCGCATAAATGTGAAGACAGATTCGTTTGCATTATCGGCATCGAGCCATTGAAAGCCTTCATAACTAAAATTGAAATGATACAATGCGGGTTCTTTACGGTACAGAAAGTTTAAAGCCTTAACGGTTTCCTGCATGCCCTTGTGCGGCGCGTATTGAAGCAAATGCCAATCTAGCGATTGCGTAAAGTTCCATTCGTTGGTTTCGCCAAACTCATTCCCCATAAACAGCAGTTTTGCTCCCGGATGGGTGAACATATAACCATAAAGCGCCCTTAAATTTGCAAATTTCTGCCAGTCATCTCCAGGCATTTTATACAACATTGGCGATTTACCGTGTACGACTTCATCATGAGAGAAAGGCAACATGAAATTTTCGGTAAAGGCATAAGTCATGCTAAAGCTCAACTGATGATGGTGGTGTTTCCGGCCGAGGGTTTCTACTTTAAAATACTTTAAGGTATCGTTCATCCAGCCCATCATCCATTTCATGCCAAAACCCAATCCGCCAGCATGTACCGGATGGGTTACACCAGGGTAAGTACTGCTTTCTTCGGCAATGGTCTGTACACCCTCAAAATTTCCATAAACGGCAACATTCAGGTCCTGCAAAAACTGTATGGCCCCAAAGTTTTCACTTCCACCATATTCGTTTGTTGCGGCATCTCCATCTTCTCTGGAGAAATTGAAATATAACATCGATGCTACGGCATCTACCCTTAGGCCATCTGCATGATATTGGTCAATCCAAAACAACGCATTACTAATCAAAAAAGAGCGTACTTCGTTTCGATCATAATTGAAAATGTATGATTTCCAGTCTGGATGGAAGCCTTTCCGCATATCGGCGTGTTCGTACAGATGTGTTCCATCAAACTCATATAAACCATGTCTATCGCCTGGAAAATGAGAAGGAACCCAATCCAATATTACCGCAATATCTGCTTTATGGAGCTCGTTAATCAGATACATTAAATCCTGTGGAGAACCATAACGCGAACTTGCACCAAAATAACCTGTAATCTGATAACCCCAGCTAGGGAAATACGGAAACTCCATTACAGGCATCAGTTCTACGTGCGTAAAACCCATTTCCTTTACATAAGGCACTAGCCTGCCAGCAACTTCCCTGCAGTTCAAAACACGTTCTGGATTATCCGGATCGCGCTCCCAAGAACCTAGATGTATCTCATATACCGAGATGGGTTGATCCAAAGCATTTATTTTTGCTCTTTTTTTAAGCCAGGCTTTATCTTTCCAGGTATAATCGGTATCCCAAACAATGCAAGCTGTTTGTGGCGGATGTTCCCATCTTCTGGCATAAGGATCGCCTTTTAAATGCTCAGATTCATCAAAACCTTTAACAAAATATTTATAAACTTCGCCCTTTGCAATTCCGGGGATAAAACCTTCCCAGATACCCGATTTATCCCACCGCACGCTCAGCGGATGTGAAGCGTTGTCCCAATCGTTAAAATTACCCACTACACTTACACGGATGGCATTTGGAGCCCAAACCGAAAAATAAGTTCCAGCGGTTCCATCAACGGTAATTAAATGTGAGCCCATTTTCTCATAAAGCCTAAAATGCTTTCCTACAAGAAAAAGATCAATATCGTAATCGGTAAATAAACTGTGTATCCAAACGGATTTCTGTTGATCAGTTTTTGGTTGGGATGATTTTTTTACAAGAACTTTTTTTGCTGCTGGCATAGGTATTTTGGTTAGATTAGATGAAACCCCAAATACCAAACAGCATTTGGGGCTCAATGTTTACAGACTCAAGATCTGTATTTCTAAGAAGTTCTTATTGCATTTAAAATGCAGGATATTCTGATCATCGGTATAAAAGTCTTTCACCTCTTTATTGTCGATAATGATCTTTTTGACCTGGAATTTTACGCCAATAACATTGCAAACATAAAATTCATAATTAGGCGTATACAATCCTTCATTACGCTGATTCACTTTAATGGCCTGAGTATCGCCTTTTACAGTGAATTTCTTTTCCAGATAAATATCCTGCTCGTAAGCAAAAGTATCGCCATGATCTTCGTACATGTATGAATTAACCTCGTAATCGCTGTGATAAATATTCAATACCACTTCGGTAATAGATTTTTCATCAACATATTGCATTACCGGATATTCTGGCAAAACTGTACCTGCCCTTACAAACATTGGCATACTATCTATCTTTGCATCAACCGTATATTCGTTACCGCCATCCAGGATTTCGTTGGTCCAGAAATTATACCAGGTACCTTTTGGGAGGTAAACTTTTCTAGATATTGCACCCTGTTCTAAAACCGGGCATATCAATAGTTTATCACCATAGCAAAATTCATCCTGACGGAAACTGTTGCTGATATTTTCTTGCTCAAGCATCACTAAAGGCCTTAAAATAGGAAAGCCATAACGATGATGCTCCCAGAAAACTGAATATAGATAAGGCATTAAACGATATCTTAATTCGATAAACTTACGGTTGATATCTTCGAAAAACTGGCCAAAGCTCCAAGGTTCCCGTTCAGCGGTATCGCCGGCAGAGTGTGCACGCATGAAAGGAGAAAATGTACCTAGCTGGATCCAACGGGTAAACAATTCGCCATCTGGCTCACCACTAAATCCGCCGATATCTGTTCCACAGAAAGGCACACCAGAAACTGATAAACGCTGGCACTGTATATTTCCGATCTTTAAATGCTCCCAGGTTGCGATATTATCGCCGGTCCAAACACTTGCATAACGCTGCATGCCCGCATAACCAGCCCTTGTAATGGTAAACGGACGTTTATTGCGCATCAGTTTTTTTAAGCCCTCGTAGGTAGAACGCACCATCTGCATGCCATAAACATTGTGTGCCTTACGGTGTGAGCCGCGGTAACCATCATAATTATGGCGGACATCGTTGGGGAAAGTTCCTGAACCGAAAACAGCTGGTTCGTTCATATCGTTCCAGAAACCTGCAACGCCCATATCTACCAGCTCTTTATATAAATTACCCCACCAGCTCCGTACTTTTGGATTGGTGAAATCGGGAAACTGACAGCGTCCTGGCCAAACATGCCCTTCCATATAATAATCGTCGCTGCGGCGACAGAAAAATCTTTTCTCTTTGCCTTCTTTAAAAACCCAGTAATCGTCATCTACCTTAATTCCAGGATCGATCATTACAACGGTTTTAAAACCATCATCAGATAGCTCTTTGATCATTCTTCGCGGATCTGGAAAGTATTTTTTATTCCAGGTAAAACAACGGTAGCCATCCATGTAATCGATATCCAGATAAATGGCATCGCAAGGGATTTTACGTTCCCTGAACTGTTTGGCTATTTCTTTAACTTTTGTTTCAGGGTAATAACTCCAGCGGCACTGCTGATAACCCAAAGTCCATTTTGGTGGCATCGGGTGTGTTCCCGTTAAAGTTGCATAACGTTTAACAACATCCATAATATGCGGGCCATGGATATAATAGTATTGCAGTTCTCCGCCATCGGCCCAGAAACTGGTTTTATTTACATCCTCCGACCCGAAATCGAAATACGATTTAAAGGTATTATCGAAAAAGATACCATAGGCGGCCTGATTGTGCAAACCGATATAAAAAGGTATGGTACGATAAAGTGGGTCCTGGTTCCAACCGAAAGAGTAAGCATCGGTATTCCAGTTTTCGAAACGGCGCCCCCGCAGGTTAAAATTACCAGATTTATCGCCCAAACCGAAGAAATTTTCTTCAGGGTGGCATTTTTTGGTTGCGTAGATATAATAACCGCCAAAATCTACATTTTCTTCCCAGTGCATAGAATTGGCTTCATCAACCATTACTACATTGGTAATATTATCAGAAAAAGAAATATGGAAGTTTGCTTTTTCTATTTTACAGGTTACCGCATGGGTAGAGATCGTGAAATGATCATCATGTTCCTGCATTTTAAAAACAGACACTTTTTGATCTACTTCGGGTACGGCATAAGAAAAATCCTCTAAGAAAACGCCATGAGGAGCCAGGCGAACGCGGATAATATCGTCGCTTACCACCCGAATTTCTACTCTTGCATCGCCATCAGAAAAATAAAAACGGTTGCCCTCCTTTTTTACTTTTTTAACTGCACCGAGGTATTGTTTAACAATTGGCTTTACCGATATATCAACTGGATTGTTTAAATGCTGTATTTCTTGCTCCTTTTCGACCAGGTCACTTGTCTCGTTAGGTTTGTCGTTTTGCGCTTCCATCCTTATTTATTCAAAATTTTAAATTCATGGTTCTTAAACCGGGATGTGCTTAAGAAAGTACTATAATACAAATATTTTACAAAAGGGATGTAGCTTTTTATGAAAAGATTGTTTTCAATAGTGTGATTTTTACACTAAGCCATGTTATTTCACAATTTTGCCATAAGATTTAGTATCGTCCTTTGTTTGATAGAAAGCTAGATTGTAAATTATTTATAAACATAAATTTATAAACAATTTTGTTTATTTTTGAATATGGAAAAATTGATCAATAAGTTTAAAGGTATCCACCCCGGCCTTATACTGGAACGTGAGCTTAAAAAAAGGAGGCTTAAAAAGGGCCCATTGGCGCTTTCCTTAAACGAATATCCTCAGACCTTAAATGATATTACAAAAGGTAAGAGAGGAGTTACAGCTTCACTTTCCATTAAGCTAGATCAAATTTTGGGTTTAGAAGAGGGCACCATGCTGATACTCCAGGCTTACTATGAGATACAGAAAGAAAAAGATAAACGGAATGCAGCCGATAAACCTGATTTATCAATTCTCAGAAAGATACTTTTTTGGGATACAGATTTTGATAAAATAAACTGGAAAAGCCAATATAAATCTGTTATTCAAAGGGTATTGGAGCGGGGAAATAGTGATGAAAAAAATGAACTAATTAGATATTACGGACAAGATTTAGTGAATAAAGTAGCCATTAATAGTATTGACCAAACCGGTCGAGATATCTAAAAATCAAATTATGTATTGGAATACCGTTAACGAACTTTTAAAAAGCTGCTTGCTTGAACTTATGCAAGCAAAGGAGCTATCTAAGTTTCGGCTGGTTGGTGGAACAGCGCTTAGTCTTTATCTCGGTCACCGTTTATCGGTCGACATTGATCTTTTTACAGATGCAGAATATGGATCAATAGACTTTGATCGAATTGAGAAGTTACTCAGGAATAAGTTTGCCTTCGTTCAAGGTAATTTTGGTCAATTTGCAGGTCTAGGAAAGTCCTATCTTATTGGTACGCATAAAGAGAACATTGTTAAGCTGGATCTCTTTTACAGCATGGACCCCTTTTTTGAAGATCATGCGGATCATGATAGTGTGCGTATGGCAACCATACCTGAAATCATTGCAATGAAGATGGATATTGTACAAAGAGGTGGCAGAAAGAAAGATTTTTGGGACTTACATGAATTGCTAGATAATTATAGTGTAAGTGATATGATTGAACTTCATAAAAAACGTTTCGAATGGACTCACGATGAAGAAATGATCAGAAAAAACTTCACTAACTTTCTTACAGCTGACGATGACTTCGATCCAATATGTTTAAAAGGGAAAATATGGGAGTTCGTTAAAGAAGATTTAACAGAGGCGATTGATAGCAGCAACAAGGATAAACCAGTCGTATAGTGGCACAAAAAAGCCCTCTATACTTTTAGCGTAGAAGGCCCTTAAAACTCAATTAACTGGTTATGGATTAAAACTAATGGCTACGTAATAGATAGCGCCTGCCGATGGATTTCCGTAAGAAGTAAAATAATATTTGTTCAGCACGTTAGAACCGCCAAGTTTAATGATTGATTGTACTGAAGGGATCCGTAAACTCACCTGCGCATCTAAAGAGCTGTATGCAGGTACCTGACCTGAGGCAAAAGAAGAATTCCAGTAGAATTGGTCTTGCCAACGATACGCCAAATTAAAACCAAAGTTTTTAATAATTTCTTTATTGCCAAAACCCAGGTTGTAACGAATTTTTGGAGTATTGAAATCGTTAATGTAATTAACTGGTAAATCGCCGATTTCGTTATAGGAAACGTTACCGCTGATGGTATATTTACCCACTAAATAATCTAAACCTAAAGCTGCACCATAAGAGGTTACTTTACCTTCTGCATTAACTGGAACACCGAATTTCACAAAACTTCCGTTAACATTCTGATAAACATCTACTGCTGTGATAAAATCTTTATAAATGTTATAATAACCATAAGCATCAACCAATAAATTTGGAAGAAGCAATCCTTTATAACCTAACTCATAAGATTGAACACTCTCTGGACGGACACCTTTTGAATCAAAAGTATATTGTTGCAACAATGCAGGGTTAGGTGTTCCTGTTGCCGCTGCCGAGGCTAAGAACGCGCGGTAACTTACGTCGGTATAAGGCTTATTACTATCAAGATGGTATTTAGAAAACATAATTTCTGGCAAACCGCCAATCAATCTTTGAGAACCTCCACCTACCGAAAGGTCGATGTATTGATTTTGTGTGGTTGGGTTACGGTAACCTGTTTGGTAAGAAACCCTGATGTTGTTATTTTTGGCAACAGTGAACACACCGGTTACCCTTGGTGTAAACCGGCCTTCAAAATTCTGGCTTTTATCATAACGACCTGCAAAAGTAAATTTAACCTTATCGTTAAAAAGTTTTTTACCGATCTGTGCAAACGCACCATATTCTTTAATATCGATGGAATTTGTCAAGTCATTAAAAATTGTTCCAGCCGAATTTAAGTCATATAAACGGTATGATGCACCAACCTGAAATTCTACCACTTTATCAAAAAGATTGGTAAAGTTGTACATTCCCTCATAATGGTAAAGGTTAGATTTATCATCGAATTTTGCACCATAAATACCTTTACTAGGGTCTGAGGCACTGATGGTGGTATTCATAATCTGATCCTTAGCCTGTATAAACTGCGGAGAACCAGGTGCGAAACGCCCCTGATCGGCAACACTTCTGGCAAAAGCCTGTGCTTGTACATCAGTTTGACCTGCCGCTCTTGCACCTACATAATTACCAATATATTGTGGAAACCAGCTTGTTGATGGTTTTGATAATTCATTAATATAACTGCCCAAAATAGAAGAAATATAAGAATCACCCGAACGTTCCTGCGTAGTATAGGCTTTAAGGAAGAAATCTTCACCTTTTAATTCTAATTTATATTGCCCGATATTAAAATTGCGGAGCGAATAACGGTCAGAACCGGTATATACCGAAGTTCCTGTTCCCCAATTGGCCTGTCCAACTATTTGTACTGTATTGCTGATGTTGTAATATAATGCACCAGATGCTTTTAACGATTTGGTACTATAATCAACCAGGTTTTCTTCATTATAACCAGTTCTTGAAATATTTTGATTAGGGATTAAACCTGCTTTCAAACCAACATAAAAAGGAAAATAATTCTGTACCGGACCACGCAATGCAGATGGTAATCCCGCCAAAAACCCCGCTTGCTGGGCTGCATTTGGAATGGCGGTACCAAAAGTCCCGTCCATTAATGTTTTAATGTTTGGTATTAAACCACCAGACCCTGCATTAATTCCGGCAATAGTTGCATTTTGAACACTTAGCGCCACATTACGCATATTTTGGCTTACCTCATCACCGTAAACGTTGATTCCGTCGTAATTTGGATCGCTGTTTCTATCGCCAGATTTTGCAGTTCTTGCTACCCTATCGAAGTTTGAATAATTATTTCCGTACCAATCTTTAGCCTGAAGGAACGAAAATGCCGCTTTTACGCCAAACTTATTGTTCCATGATTTTGCCATGCGCACATCCAACTGATTGAAAGGCTGCACACTGCTATTGTCATCATTTACATGGTTTACCCCTGTTTTATACTGAAAGCTTGCGCCTGGATATTTAAAAGGATCTTTTGAGGTCATCAATAGTGTACCATTAATACCACCTGCACCATAAAGAGCAGATGAAGCACCTGGCAGAAGTTCAACATTATCTACATCGAGCTCAGTTATACCCACAATATTACCCACTGAGAAGTTTAATCCAGGGGCCTGGTTATCCATTCCATCTATATATTGATTAAAACGGGTATTACCATTTGAATTGAAACCACGCGTGTTAATCGACTTGAAAGTTAAACTCTGCATACTGCTTTCTACACCTTTCATATTGTTCAAAGCATCGTAAAATGATGGTGCGGCAATTTCCCTGATAGAAGCAGCACTCATCCGCTCGATAGAAACCGGTGATTCTAAAATACGCTCAGGAGTACGCGATGCTGAAACAACCACATCCCCTCCCAAAACCACTGCCGTTTCCAGTTCCAGGTTAATTCCCGTAGCATTCCCGGTAATCTGCTGTTCTACTGTACCATAGCCCACGTAAGACGCCACAAGCGTAAAGGGAACTTTAGCTGTTGTTGTAAATGTAAAACTACCGTTGCTTGTGGAGGCTGTACCGCCAGAATGGCCTTTGATGGTTAAACTCACGCCAGCTAGGCCTTCTTTCGATTGCTTGTCTTTTACGGTACCGCTCACCGTAATACTCTGTGCCTGTGCCGCAATATTACCTGCGTACACAAATAATAACACATAGAAGATCTGTGTAAAAATTCTGCTCATAAACGATTGTTAATTTGGTTGTTTGTATTATTAGTTATATAAACTTAAATTCTTTTTTTGAATTAAACAAATTATGTTAGCATAATAATTTCAATTCGAATTATAATTTTGATTGATATACAGTTTGTTGTATTTTGCATTAAACATAAACCGTCATTTTGCCCTATCTTAGCGAAAGACTTGTTAGCTAACCATTATGAATAAAATTAAAGCCGTATTCTGCATCATTATTCCGATAGCATTAGCTTTTTTATTTAACACCAAATTAGGTAGTACACCTCCACTGCTAAAATTCCTAGATCCGTTTATGGGTTTCTGGCAAAATGCAGAGAACAATCATTTTATGTTTAATCATAAAGCGAAAATCAAAGGGGCAATAGATAAAATCGAAATCGTTTTTGACGACCGCATGATTCCACATATTTTTGCACAGAATGATCACGATCTGTATCTGGCACAAGGTTATGTAACTGCCATGCACCGCCTTTGGCAAATGGATTTCCAGACTCGTTTTGCAGCGGGTAGAATTAGTGAAGTAGTTGGCGATAAAGCGATAGAGGTAGACCGTTATCAACGCCGGATGGGCATGGTTTATGGCGCAGAAAACTCGTTAAAAGGTATGATGGCAGATCCTAAGGCAAAAGAAATGATCTTAGCTTATACCGAAGGGATCAATGCATATATCAAAACGCTTTCTAAAGCCAATTATCCTTTAGAATACAAAATACTCGATTTTAAGCCTGAAAACTGGACGCCTGTAAAATGTGCGCTGCTCCTAAAACAGATGTCGGCGGTATTAGCCATGGGTTCTGACGAATTTTACATGACAAACATCTTGAAAAAATTCGGCCCCGAGGTGACCAAAAATCTTTTCCCGGATTATCCGTTCCGCGAAGACCCGATCATTCCTGTTGGCACCAAATGGGACTTTTCTCCCTTACCGATACCTAAAACACCAGAAAGCTTTACCCAGGCTCAAACCGGAGAGGTTAAAACAACCGAAAAAATAGAGGGCATCGGCAGTAATAACTGGGCTTTATCTGGAGCCAAAACTGCATCAGGATACCCGATTTTGGCAAACGATCCACATTTGGATTTAACACTTCCTTCAATCTGGTACCAGATCCAACTACATGCACCTGGCGTAAATACTTATGGCGTTTCATTGCCCGGCGCTCCGGGCGTAATTATAGGTTTTAACCAGAAAATAGCCTGGGGCGTGACCAATGTTGCCGCCGATGTACTGGATTTTTATCAGATCAAGTTTAAAGATTCCAGCCACAACGAATATTGGTACAACAATAAATGGAAAGCCACAACAAAGAGATTGGAAACGATTAAAATCCGTGGTGGAAAAGATGAAATAGATACCGTTTACTACACGCATCACGGGCCCGTGGTATATTTCCAGAAACCAAAATACGGCAGGGCAGATAATGTGCCTGTTGGCGACGCTTTGAGGTGGATCGCACATGATGAGTCGAACGAGCTCATGACTTTTTATTACCTGAACCGTGGGAAAAACTATAACGACTACCGTAAGGCTTTAACTTATTATACCGCACCTGCACAGAACTTTGTTTTCGCCAGTATTGATAACGATATTGCCATCACACCAAATGGTAAATTCCCCCTAAAGTGGAAGGATCAGGGCAAGTTTATTCTCGATGGTACCGACCCCGCTTACGATTGGCATGGCTGGATCCCAAATGCACAAAATCCAACAGTTAAGAATCCGCCACGTGGTTTTGTAAGCTCTGCCAACCAGTCTTCTACCGATACTACTTACCCATATTACATCAACTGGGAATTTTCGCCTTACGAGCGTGGCAAAAGGATCAACGACCGCTTATCGGCCATGAACAAGGCTACATTGGATAGCATCCGTTTGATGCAGACCGATAATTATAGCATTATGGCACAAAACCTGGTTCCTGCTTTGTTGCCCTTATTGAATAATGAGCAATTAAACGCAACACAAAAAGAAGCATTGGCTTACCTGAACAAATGGAACAAACGTTACGATGCCCATGAAATTGCAGCCAGCGTATTTGAGATATGGACCAAACGCTTATCACATGATATCTGGGCGGACGAATTCGAGGTTAAAGGCATTCCGATGCGTTACCCTTCTAGAGACCGTACGGTGGAAATGATCTTGAAAGAACCCAATGCAACATGGTATGATAATATCAATACCAGCAAAAAAGAAACATTATCTGACCTGGTTAACGAAGCTTTTAAATATAGTTGCGATAGTTTGGAAAGACGCTTTGGGCCGATAAACAAAGATTGGGACTGGGCAAATGTAAAACAGACCAATGTGCCACACCTGGCCAAAATACCAGGATTCGGCTCGAAAGTTTTACAGATTGGTGGCGCGAAAACTGCCATTAATGCTTTGAGCGAAGCCAACGGACCTTCATGGCGGATGGTGATCGAACTGGGTAAAACGCCAAAAGGACATGGGGTTTATCCAGGCGGCCAATCAGGCAATCCCGGAAGCAAATTTTATGATAATATGATCGATACCTGGGCAAATGGCAAATTGTACGATCTGTTTTATATGCAAAGTCCTGATGATAAATCGGGTACGATTATTTCTCGTTTAAAAATTTCTAAATAGGCTAAAATGGTTTTCATTGTTATATTAATAATCTGTTTCCTTTTACAAATGATTGCCCCCTGGTGGATCATTATTGTAATTTCATTTGCTACCTGCGGCATTATTGGCAAAACAGGAAAAATAGCCTTTTGGCAGTCTTTTCTTGCTGTTTTCTTACTTTGGATCGGATATGCTTTATTTAAAAGCTTGCCTAATGATAACGTCCTTGCTGGCCGTGTGGCCGTGATGACTGGTGTAAAATTGTGGTGGGCACTGCTGTTGGTTACGGGAATTTTAAGTGGCCTGGTTGCCGGTATTAGCGGTTACTGTGGTTATCAGTTCCGCATGGCGATGTTGGCAAAAAAAACTGACGAGAAAATAGCATAATGCTTTGTACTTTTGCCTTGTGAATTTAACAGCTAACGATATATTTTCTGTAAAAAGTACCGATGCGTTTAACGCCCTTGCCTTAAGCGTTTTTAAGTTACAGGCGCAAAACTGCAATGTTTACCGTGAATATATCTTTCATTTAGGTGTTGATGCTGATGAAGTGAGCGAAATTGCACAGATCCCTTTTTTACCCATCAGTTTTTTTAAAAGCCATTCCATTCTCAGCAGTACCGATCCTGTCGAAATTACTTTCAGCAGTTCAGGCACAACGGGTATGGTACAGAGCAGCCATCATGTAACCAATGTGAAATTATATGAACAGAGCTATCTACAGGCTTTTGCACAATTTTACGGGGATATTACTGAATATTGCTTTTTGGCTCTGCTCCCATCCTACCAACAGCGAGCTGGTTCATCATTAATCTACATGGTGAACGATCTGATCGAAAAGAGCAAACACCCACAAAGTGGTTACTTTTTATACAACCATGATGAACTGCTGAAAACCCTCCTGGATCTTAAATCAAAAAAACAGAAAACCGTTTTAATTGGTGTTACTTATGCCCTGCTCGATTTTATAGAACAGTTTGAAATCGATTTCCCCGAGCTGATTGTAATGGAAACGGGAGGAATGAAAGGGAAACGTAAAGAAATGGTTCGGGAAGAACTTCATGAACAATTGACCAAAGGGTTCGGCGTAAGTGCGATCCATAGCGAATATGGAATGACCGAGCTACTTTCTCAGGCTTATTCTTTGGGTGAAGGTATCTTTAACTGCCCCAGCTGGATGAAGGTTTTGATCCGCGACACCAACGATCCTTTAAGTTTGATGGCGAATGGCAGGACTGGTGGTATCAATGTAATCGATCTGGCCAATCTCAATTCTTGTTCATTTATTGCTACGCAGGATTTGGGCAGAATAAATCCTGATCAAAGTTTTGAAGTATTGGGCAGGTTTGACAATGCCGATATCAGGGGTTGTAATCTTTTGGTGCAGTAAACTTTAATTTACCTTATCCGAACAGCTTGCGCATAAACCGGTAGCAATCAGGTTAAGGTGTTCTACTTTAAATCCTGCCGGAACTTTTAATGCCGGAATTTTAACGGTATCCAAACAGTAAATTTTATGACAGTTATCGCAGTTAAAATGCACATGTTCATCATGGTGTTCGTGTGCACTGCAGCCATCAGAACAGATGGCATAATTGGCTGTGCCCTGCTGATCTAAAACCTTATGTATAATCCCTTTTTCTTCAAAAGCCTGCAAAACACGGTATAAAGTAACCCGGTCAGCATTCTTGCCCATCACCTGCTCCAAGTAAGGCTGAGATGTTGCAGAATCTCTTCCACTCAAAATCTCCAGCACCTGCAAACGTGGGGCAGTTCTTTTTAGTCCGTTTTTAACCAAAAGTTTTTCGAAACGTGCTGTTTTGTTTTCCATAGCAATACAAAAATAAGCAATTAATTAATCAGTTTGGCATGCTTGATGCTTATTGGGGGTGCATAGCTCGCATCTTTTTGCTCTAATTTCAAAACCCCTCTAACCCGGATAGGTTTTTCACTATACGGTACTGCATTTTCCATCTCTATCATAATCATTACCGGAATACCATTTTGCCCACAAAAATAACATTGGTTAATGGGCAGGGTTGCCAAAAGAAATTTTTGTTGTTTCTGTCCGCTTTTTATAGGGATCAGGTAACCTGTTAAATCAAACTCCCTATTCTCAAAACGTCTGATCGATTCAGTAAACAGGGGCAAAAGTTCGTTCTTTTCGGTGAGTTCAAATTTCACCGAGCCGATTACATCCCAGTTCAAAGATCGCAACTGATCTTTTGGGTTGTGCTTTTGCGTTTGTGCACTAACTGAGCAAACGGAAAACAGAAAGAAAATAAAATGCAAATATCTCATCGTTTTATAGCATCTAAAAGAAAAAAAGTAGATCGGCTATCACCAGAATCGTTGATTATAAATTTGCCTTTCAGGGTAATGGGCTCTTCGGTCCAGGTAATCGGTTTTAAAGTCTTCACTTCTATCATCGAAGGGATATCGCCCGTGCCGCAATACGGGCAGGAGGCAATGGGCACAATAGAAAACATAAACTCGCTGAAGCTATTGCCAACTTTAGTAGGGATAATATACCCAGGGATTTCAATGATCTTGTTGTTGATTGCCTTTAATGCAGGTGGAAAAACAGCCTGCCAAACCAATGGTTTTACCTGCTTATCGTACTTTAAGCCAATCAGGTTCCAGGTGGGCGTGCGCATATCGGTATGTACATTTACCTGCGCAACAGCTGTAAAAGAGATCAATGTCAATAAAACCGTTATATATTTTTTCATCATAACTGTTTTGCATTTAAAAGAAAAAACTCGCTCCTATCATCACCCGAATCGTTAATAACGAATATCCCTTTCAGTTTGATCGGTTTTTCGGTAATGGGAATAGCCGTTAACATTTTCACCTGCACCATTGATGGAATATCGCCCGAGCCGCAGTACGGACAGGAGGCAATGGGTACAATAGAGAACATAAATTCGCTAAATTTCGACCCTACCTTTGTGGGAATGATGTAACCAGGCAGCTCAATAACCTTATTGTGTAATGCCTTTAATGCAGGTGGAAAAACGCTTCCCCATTTCTTCGGAGCAATTTCGGCATCATACCTTAAACCGATCAGGTTCCAGGTAGGCGTGCGCATGTCGGTATGTACCTTAACCTGCGCCGCTACTACGTGGATAACTAAACATGAAACAACCAATAAAAGCAATTTCTTCATCGTATTAACCTCAACCGGGTTAGCTGTTTTTGGTTAAAGTTTCGGCAATATCAACCTTGTAAATCTGCATAGCAGGAATAAGCGAGGCTAAAGCGCCGATAAACAGCCCGATCCAGATTAAATATACTTCCTGTGGAATTGCAGTAAGCCCTGTTAATTTTGCCTGAGAAGATTCCTGATAGGCACCGATTACCTCAAGGGCAACATGCCCGATCAACAAACCCAAACAGGCGCCGATAAATGTAACCAAAACCCCTTCAAACATGACCAGGAAAAAGAGTTTCGATTTTGATGCACCAAGACAGCGCATAATGGCCAGGTCGTATTTCCGTTCTTTCATGGCGTTATAAAGGCTGATAAAAATACTCAGGGCAGCAATCCCCATAATAAATATGGCGAACCATTGTAACGTATCAATCCCAACACCGATCAGTGAAAACAACCTTGCACTTTCCATCGCCGGAGAGGCCGCCTGCATGTTTGTACTTTGGTTAACCATCCGCGGGAAAAGAATCACCGACATTGGCGATTTATACTGGATCAGCAAGGCTGTAATCTGTTTATCGTTAATCTCTTTGGCTTCTCCTCCAGAAACGTGGCTATGGCCCTCAACATGCTTCTCTTCATGCATTTTATAAACACTGCCAATATTAGTGAGGATCAGATTATCGGTTATATTTCCTTGTGGTTTTAAAATCCCTTTTACCTGATAAGCATGTTGTTTATGAACATCACCATTCCCGGTTAAACCATGTGCGCCGAAAAAAAAACCGCCAATCTTGAGCCCTGATGTTAATGCAACAGTGCTACCAAGGGTTACTTCTAAATCTTTATGCCAAAAACTGCCCTTTTGGATAGATAAACCGTAAAGATTGGAGAAAGTACTATCAGTGCCAACAATCCGGTAGCCGTTATAATTATCGCCCAATGCCAATGGAACAGCCCTTTTAACCATAGGGTTCTGCATTAATTTGTAGGCATCTTTAGCCGGAATATTTCCCGTTGGGTAATCGATATGGTAAACGCTACTTAATATCAACTGTAAGGGGCTTCCTTTTGCCCCCACAACCAGATCGATATCCTTGGCATTTTTTTCCAGTTTGTTACTAATCTGTGTAGAAGCCAAAAAGAGAATAGACAGGATGCTTACACCAAAGGCAACTAAAATAATATTCAAAATTGTTGTTAGCTTATTCCTGACGAGGTTTTTGCTACTGATTTTAAAGATATTCATTAGAGTAGATAGGTTTTAGTAATGTGGTCCCGAACCCTTCGGTCGTGCGTGGCGATGATCAGTGCAGCTCCATTATCTTTAGCCTGGGTAGTCAGTAGCTGGATTACCTGATTGGCATTTTCATCATCTAAGCTAGATGTAGGCTCATCAGCAATCAGCAGATCAGGTTTGTTTACCAATGCACGCGCCACCGAAACCCTTTGCAACTGCCCCTGACTTAATTGGTCAGGATAATTTTTAGCCAGCTCAGCAATACCCAGATCGTGCAAAAGTGAAAGATTCCGTTCATGATCTACAGGTAGCCCAGCCATTACCGCAGCGAGCGCTAAGTTATCGAGCACATCAAGTGAACGAATAAGATGTGGCCTTTGAAAAATGATTCCGATATGTCTTCCCCTGAACCTATCCCGCCCTCTTGCAGGCAGCGTATATAAATCGGTTCCATTAATTAAAACCTCACCCTGGCTTGGCTCCAAAAGACCAGAAATAATATTGAGCAGTGTGCTTTTCCCACTACCAGATGCACCGAGTAAAAGCCATTGCTCCATATCTGCGATTGCCCAGTCAGGAAATTTTAATCTTCTCCCCTTCTCATAAACATGTACCAGTGAACTGATCTTAATCATGATGTAACACCTTTTGCACTTTTTTTACTGCCAGATTTTTGATGGCATAACGCCTGTACAGTTCTATTCCATCATTTGCACCGTGCTTACAGGCAGGGTTTAACATGGTGATGAACAACAACGCCGGGATAAACAGGATTTTATAATTCTTTGACATATTAGTTAATAAGGATAAATTTTTAGTACTGGTGATCGATGGGACAAGACTTGAGCATTCTTAAATTGATATAATGGGCAGTCGCAATGGTAAATCCACCAAGCGGAATCAAAATCGGTTCCAGCAGCTCAATTCCCGAAAAATGCCCGAATGCAATGCAGGCAAAGCCTGAAATAAGTACCAGGATTGGCATAATACGGTGATGTTGTTTCCGGTAGGCAGCACTTAAGCTCCAGATACCAATAATCAATGAAACTGCAATCATCGTAATTTCAACTGCTTCATTGGCCAGGAACCCCATACCCCACATCGGCAAAACAGTGATCAGGAATGGTAATGCCGCGCAATGTATGGCACAAAGTGTTGAGGCGGTAATGCCGATCCGGTCGAGGTTGATTTTATAGCTCCGTAGTTTCATTAAAATAAATTTAGTCTGCAAATATAAAAGCAATATAGTTGCATTTAAAATAATCAGAACTATATTTGCAACATAATTGCATTAACATGATAAAGAAATTACCTGTAACCGTATTGAGCGGTTTCTTGGGCAGTGGTAAAACGACACTGCTCAATGCTATATTGAGGAATAAGCAAGATTTAAAAGTGGCCGTTATTGTGAACGATATGAGCGAGGTAAATATCGATGCCGCTATGGTTAAAGATCAGCATGCCTTATCTAAAACCGATGAAAAACTGGTAGAGATGAGCAACGGCTGCATCTGCTGTACCCTGCGGGAAGACCTGATGATCGAAGTGGAAAAACTGGCAAAAGAAAACCGCTTTGATTATCTTTTGATCGAAAGCACGGGAATATCTGAACCCATTCCTGTTGCACAAACATTTTCTTTTATTGATGAAGCTTCGGGTATTGACCTGAGCAGATTTAGCCAGTTAGATACAATGGTAACTGTTGTAGATGCTTATAATTTTTACAGGGATTTTGGTTCGGCAGATAAACTTGCTGACCGCAACATGGTTGATAATGTGGCTGATAAACGCACTATTGTAAACCTACTTACCGACCAGATTGAATTTGCCAATGTAATTTTATTGAACAAGACCGATCTGGTAAGTGATACCGATATTAAGGTCCTCAGGGCACTAATTTCCAAACTGAACCCAAACGCCAAGATTTATCAGACGCTTTTTGGAGAAATAGATCCTGCCTTAATTTTAAACACCAGACTGTTCGATTTTGAATCCGCATCTGAAGGAGCAGGATGGAAAAAAGAATTAGAAGAAATCCATCAGCCCGAAACCGAAGAATATGGAATAAGTTCTACCGTGTTCCGTTCTAAAAAGCCTTTTCACCCTGAAAGATTATGGAATTACATCAATAAGGAATTTCCGCAGAATATTATCCGATCAAAAGGTATATTCTATCTTGCTGCCATGCCAGAGCAAGCAATTAATTTTTCGCAGGCAGGCGGTTCCTTACGCATCGACCCTGCAGGGGTTTGGTGGGCAAGCATGCAGCAGCATGAACGTGAACAATACGTGGACTACCTGGAAAACAGAACTGAAATTGATGCAGATTGGGATAATGATTTTGGAGACCGTAAAAATGAACTTGTTTTTATTGGACAGGAAATGAACAACGATGAGTTAAAAAAATCGCTAGAATATTGTCTTTTAACTGATACAGAAGTTAAAAATTACAAAACAAAAAACACCTTTAAGAACCCTTTCGAGCGTGTTTTACCTTAAAATGAAATAATAGTCGATGAAATGAACAAAATGGTAGTTTTTCGGTGCTATTCTTAGGTTTTATTTTGCGTAAATTTGATTTACCCAACCAAACTTACGCTTATTATGGAACCCACAGAAGAATTAACTTTAGTTAAAACCCGCTTATCTTGTCCGAAGTGTAAAAATTTCGAAACCTACAGGGTACCCAGGGGTTTTCTCTTTAAAACGCTTATGCCATGGATTTCAGTTAAGAGGTACAAATGTTATAAGTGTTTTAATAAGTTTTACGTATTTAATTAGCATCTATAAGTTAGCATCTCATTTAAGCCACGGAAGTGGCTTTTTTTGTTTCAGGATGAAATGTTCTGCTAAAAGCAGATCGCATTATTTAAGCGCGGTATGCTGCAGTTTTTTAAACACATATTCCTTATAACTTGCACCAATGGGCAATTCTTTTGTGCCAATTTCAATGTCGTAAGCGGTAAAAGCGGTTATTTTTTTCAGGTTAACTATAAAGGAGCGGTGTATACGCAAAAAAGCCTTGTCCTGGAGCTCAGTTTCCAAATCGCCGATCTTATATTTCGCTGTGATTTTTTTATCCGTACAATGAATTACTATGTAATCTTTTAAACTCTCCACGTACAATACCTCTTCCTTATTCAGGTTATGGAACTTACCTCCCGCTTTTATGTAAATAGATTGCTGCGCGGTAAGGGGTGAAAACACCTCAGATTTAACGTTTGGGCGCCTTAATCTTAAATAACGGTCTACAGCTTTAAAAAAACGGTCGAAAGTAATGGGTTTTAGCAGATAATCGATCAGATCGAGGTCGTAACCTTCTATTGCATATTCGCGATAAGCCGTTGTGATAATTACGGCAGGTGGATTTTTTAAGGTTTTAAGAAAATCAATCCCGGTAATCTGGGGCATTTTAATATCCAGGAACATCAGATCAACGGGCACAGTTCTGAGCATCTCTAATGCTTTGATTGCATTTGAGCAGGTACCCACAACCTCAAAAGTATCTAGCTGGTCAATGTGATTTTGTATCAACTGAATGGCCAGGGGCTCATCATCAACTAAAAGACACCTTACTTTCATAGATCTTATCTTTTTTACTTGTATTGTTTTTTAGGTTTATATGTAGTAAAACTACAAAGATATTATCGTGGGTAGTAATGCTCAAATCGTATTGTTTAGGATAAAGCAGCTGAAGCTGTTTGGTTATGTTATTTATCCCGATCCTATTTTCTTCTTTCTGCCTTCCCGGCATAAAACTGTTTGAAACCATAAAACGGAAACGGTTTTCGTTCAGTTTTAAATCTATATTGATTACAGGCAGGCCAATATCTTCGCCAGCACCATGTTTAAAAGCATTTTCGACCAGGGAGAGCAAAATTAAAGGAGCAATAGTGGCATCATCGTCTATCTTATGTGTAAAATTGACCGCTAAACGGCCACCATACCTTAGTTTTTCGAGTTCTATGTAATTTTCAATCAGCGTAATTTCTGCTGATAAAGGAACATACATACTGTTACACCTGTACAGTACATGATCGAGTATTTCAGATAAACCTGCAATTGATTTTGAAGTAATTGGAGAGTTAACCAATGAAAGCGAGTAAATATTGTTCAGTGTATTGAAAAGAAAATGTGGGTTTAATTGTGCCTTCAAGGCCTTTAACTCTGTTTCGGCCCGTTCCTTTTCTAAAGAGAGTTTATGTTGTTGTATAACATATTGTTCTTTGATTAATTTAATAAAGGCAAAAATCCAGGCGGCAGAAAACGTTAACGGAAAGTAGTGTGTAATAAGCTTGGGTACGTCCATTGCGATTTCAAGGATAGTCTCCTGGCCAAATGGTGGTGTTCTTAAGAAAGGTTCGAGCACATGCACCACCACTATTCTCGAACAAACACAGATGATATAACTTCCTACCAGAAAGTAAATGGCAACCACATAATAGGTTTTGGCCGTAATTAACCTTGGAATGATCAGGTAGGTTAAAAAATAGGAAGCAATAATGGTGAAGGAAATGTAGTAGGCATGCCGGATCAGGATTTTATGAAAATCATTGTATTCATCAATATCATAGCGGTTAAGAAACACAATAGAGGTAACCAGCCAAAAAATTATATGGCTAAGAAACCGGTGTGTGGAACTGAACTTGGCTATCCTCTCAATTAATGGCATCAACACAAATATACAATTCTTACCTATCCGAATTTGCACCGTCGACGAACACAACAAAAATGCATACGGATACATCCAAATGGATGCTGAAATGAGTTAAGGTCCAAAATACCTCTTTTTGGATGCCATACTTACCTATACGCCTTCAAACGGGTTTTTGCTTTGTGCTAACATCCATATTGCAGGAAATTTAAAACAAACCATGAACCAGATTAAGCGATTGTGTTTCCTACTCCTTTTATTATCAGCCCTGAAAAGCGTTGCGCAAACCGAAGTTAAACTTACCGGAAGGGTTATAGATGAAAAAACCTTAAAACCGCTCGAAAACGCGGGCGTCAAACTTTTATCGGTAGCTGATCAAAAAATTATAAAAAGCACAGTTACAGATAGCAAAGGTGAATTTACACTCCTCACCCAACCGGGCAGGTTTCACATTAAAATCGAATTTGTTGCCTATAAAACACAACTGCTCGAAAACAGAGAAATAACCCAGAACCTTAAACTTGGAGACATTATCCTGAAAGAAGATGTTCAGTTGTTGAAATCGGTCGATGTAACAGCAGAAAAAACTACGGTAGAATTAAGTTTAGACAAAAAAGTATTTAACGTAGGTAAAGATCTAATTTCAAAAGGTGGCTCTGCCAATGATATTTTAAACAATGTGCCTTCCGTAAATGTAGATGCCAATGGCGCCATAAGTTTACGTGGAAATGGAAGTGTACAGGTACTCATCAACGGCAAGCCATCTATGCTGACCAATAACAATGGTTTAGAGCAGATACCCGCCAGCAATATCGAAAAGGTGGAGGTAATTACCAATCCATCTTCGAGGTACGAAGCCCAGGGCGGAGGGGGTATTATCAACATCGTATTAAAAAAGAATACTTTGAGTGGCTTTAACGGCTCAGTGCAGGTAGGTGTAGGCGATCCGGCAAATTACAACGGCAATTTAAATCTGAGCTATAAAACCGAAAAAATCAACCTTTTTAGTAACATCGGTTATCGGTACCGGAACCTCTATGGATCGGAGCAACGATACCAAAGCGTGTTAAACAATGGGATACAGACTATACTAAAACAAAATAACGAGCAGGGAAGAAATGATGATCTTTACAATGTGTACCTCGGAATGGACTATTACATCAATTCCAAAAACACCTTAACCGGAAGTTTTTATCATGATTTGCTGGTGAATAAAGATACCACCAATTACCTGTACAATTATTATAATAAAAACAATATACTCGATAGTACAATTAACCGTTTCGAGAATTACAGAGAGCCACAAAAATACAATCAGCTCGAACTGAATTATGTAAAAACCTTTGATAACAAGGATCAAAAGTGGAATACGAGTTTACAATATGTTTTTTGGAATGATGATGAAAACCAGGACATCACCCAGCAAAAAACTTTCCCAGTTTTAACGAACACAAGCCGTTTAACATCAAGAGATATTGAAAGCAGCGATGCGATATTTATTCAAAGTGACTTTGTAGGCACTTTCTCTGGCGATTCAAAATTCGAAGCCGGGGTAAGGGCGAATATCAGGTCCATCCGAAGTGACTATTGGGCCAAAGCGGACGATGTACTGCTCCCAGCCTATGACAATAAGCTCAAGTACAATGAGAACATTTATGGTGCTTATTTTCAGTATGAGAACAAATTCAAAAAGTTTAACTACCTGCTGGGTTTAAGGGCTGAACTGTCGGATATCGGTATTTCAGACCGACAGGGCTCCTTCCAGGCTTTAAAAGATTATATCGATCTATTCCCTACCGCAAATATCACCTATAAGCTGCAAAAGAGTACCGATCTGCGTTTAAGCTATAGCAGACGTATAAACAGGCCACAGTTCTGGCAGTTAAATCCGTTTTCAGGCTTATCGGATACCAGAAACTTAACAGTGGGCAACCCCGATCTAAACCCCATGTACACCAATTCGTTCGAACTGGGCATCCTGCAAAGATGGGGGAAACTCACTTTCAACCCATCGCTTTATTATAAACATGCTACCAATTACTTCGAATTTATACTCAAGCAATCTGTTAATGGTTTTGTAAACACTCCTGTTAACCTGGATTACGAAGACCGTTATGGGCTAGAAATTTCAACTACCTACAACCCGCTATCCTGGTGGCGGTTATCGTGGGATTTTAACTATTACGCTTTTAAGCAACAGGGTACCTTTGAGAATAAAGAATATGGATCCGAAGACCATACCTGGTTTACCCGCATCAACTCGCGGATGAAGTTTCCGAAGAGTTTTTCCATAGAATACAGTTTTAACTACAGGGCCAAAAACACCGATATTCAATCGGTCAATAAAGCGCAGTATCGTGCTAATATCGCCCTCAGTAAAGACCTGTTTAAAGATAAAGTTTCAGTTACCTTAGCGGTAAACAACATTTTCGATTCGTTTATCGATAAGCAGATTACCACAACAGCTACCTATTATTTAGAATCGAGTTTTAAGGGTATCGGAAGATTAACCACCGCAACATTGGTTTACCGCTTTAACCGCAAGAAGGATGAAAAGGACAGGTTGCCAGATCAGGAGTAGGTATAGAAAGCATGGAGCAGATTAAATTGCAATCAATTTATCTCCTGTCGAGTAACATCGTTAAAAATTTCGTGCATTTTATTTTTGGTATCGATTGCCCTTTGAGTATTGAGCACGCAAAAAATAAGTGCAAAGGGAAAAATCATATAATTAATACCTAAAAACATTCCAACCATAGCAAAAATCATCAAAATTGGCCCAAATATGGATACCGAAAACAGAAATTTTAGACTTTGCCTTTTGCTGGTCTCGATGATTTCGAAACTTCCGCTATTCACCCTATCCCAAAAGTAATATGTAGAAACAAGTTGGTCATTACTTCTTTCTTTAAACAGGATCTTTTCATGAGCCCCTTCAACTACTTCATAATCCAGCGCTTCCAACTCCTGGGTTATTCGATCGAATAAAACCTGATGCGGAAGATCAACTTCCCGTTCAATTTTAAATTCGAGTCCAATGAATAGATCTTTTATTATCAGTTTCATTGGGCTCGAAATATTATTCGGCGATTAAAAGGAAGTAATTTTTCTTTCCTTTTTGTACCACGACGAATTTATCGTTTATCAGATGATCTGCATTAAAGACTTGGGCCATTTCAGCTACCTTTTCTTTATTTACCGAAACACCTCCACCCTGAATGGTTTTTTTAGCCTCTCCCTTAGATGGAAAAACAGTAGCCTTTTCTGCAAGTAAGGTAGCCGCATCGATCCCCTCTGTTAGTTCAGATTTAGAAATGTTAAACTGTGGAATGCCCTCAAACATTTCTAACACCTGGCTTTCTGACAAACTCTTCAAAAATTCTAACGATCCGTTACCGAATAAAAACTCAGATGTTTTAATAGCAGTTTCCAAAGCTTCCTCCGAGTGGGTTTTTATGGTGATGTCTTGAGCTAAAGCTTTTTGCAGGATACGCAGATGCGGAGCGGCATCATGCTCCTTTTCCAAGGCTTCTATTTCATCTTTATTTTTAAGGGTAAAAATGCGGATCCATTTTTTCACATCATCATCTGATGCATTTAACCAAAATTGGTAGAATTTATATGGAGAAGTTTTCTCTGGATCCAGCCAAACCGCACCACTTTCGGTTTTACCAAATTTAGTTCCATCTGCCTTTTTAATCAACTGTGTAGTAATGGCATAAGCTGTACCAGCATCTTTTCTTCTGATCAGCTCCGTACCGGTAACAATATTGCCCCATTGATCAGATCCGCCCATCTGTACCAAACAGTTTTCATTTTTCCATAAATGATAAAAATCGTAACCCTGAATCAACTGGTAACAGAACTCGGTAAAAGATAGGCCAGAATCACCTTCCAAACGTCTTTTAACACTATCCTTTGCCATCATGTAGTTCACGGTAATGTGTTTACCTACATCCCTGATAAAGGTAAAAAGATTCATATCCTTAAACCAATCGGCATTGTTAACCATTACAGCGCCATTTCCACCTTCTTCAAATTTTAAGAATTTAGATAATTGCTTTTTCATCCCTTTCAGGTTATGCTCAATCATTTCAGGTGTCTGAAGATTACGTTCATCAGATTTTCCCGATGGATCGCCTACCATACCTGTAGCACCACCAACCAAAGCAAACGGTTTGTGACCAGCATTTTGAAAATGAATCAGTGTCATGATCTGCGTTAAGTGTCCAACGTGCAACGAATCTGCAGTAGGGTCGAAACCGATATAACCAGAAGTCATACCCTCGTTTAACTTTTCCTCAGTATTCGGCATAATATCATGCAACATGCCACGCCATCTTAACTCTTCAACAAAATTCGTCATTGTACAAACACTTTAATAATGTGCGTGCAAAGATAAAATTTTAGCTTAGTTTAAAGCAAATTAGTTGGTTTTGTAAATGAGTTATCGCAATTGCGCTTTGCAGCCCCGTAACCTTACCAATATTTTACCATTGGCTCTTTACAACCATATAAGAAAACATTACCTTGCAAAATGAACTTTTTATCCCATTATTATTTCGACCGGACAAATAATGATGCCAATGTGGTAATGGGAACGGTTTTGCCAGATCTGATTAAAAATGCTGCAAAAGAGGCAAATCTATACCCACAGAAGAATGAATTCCTGTTTAAAGGAAATCCTGATGAAGAAAACCTGCTTTTTGGCTGGAAAAGACATTTAGCGGTCGACCTGCTTTTTCATTCCTCTAATTTTTTCCTTGAGAAAACCACCGAGCTTAAGCAGCTCATTAAGCCCATTGTAGAAAATACTGCAGTCCGCCCCTCATTCCTCGCACACATTGGCTTAGAACTTTTATTGGATCATTTATTGGTAACACATAATCTGGTTCAGGTAAATCATTTTTATGATAAACTCGAAGCGGTAAAAAAAGAATCCTTGAGCGATTTTCTGGAGCACTGTAACCTGAAAGATCCGGAGGTATTTTTCAATTTTCTAGAAAAGTTCATCAGCAGTAAATACCTGTTGAGTTACCAAAAACTCGAAAATATCAGTTATGCCCTTAACAGGATCTGTATGCGTTTGTGGCCGGAAACGTTAAATGAAAAGCAGTTGCAGCAGCTGACTTTTGAACTTGGGATTTTTAAAACCGTTCTGGAAAAAGATTACATGGATATTTTTAAAGAGATTGAGAAAAAACTGGTTTGATTATTTTGATATATTTGGGCAAAAACCAAATAACTAAATGAAAATTAAACTAATTCTCTCCCTATTAATCATCGTTTTGCAGTTCAACACCTTCGCTCAACAGCAGATTAATGTTATCAAAAAACCAACCTGGAACATCCGAGCCTCTTATGATAGCAGGTACGGTACAAAAGTAGATTTATCCGGTAACGCCATCGCCATGATTGTTGACGTACCTAAAGCTGACTTTGCAGTGGTTACCGTTGATGATAAGCTCAGTCAGAAATGGCTTACAACACTTACTGGTTTTCCAATGGCAATTGGAAAATTTAAAAGCAACATTATGGTTGTTGCCTCCACAGACCGTAGCTACTTTAAAAGTTTTACCAATCAATTTATCGCTTATCTGTTGGAAGAAAAGACTGGCAAAATACTTTCTCAAAAGATAATTTATGATGGAAGTAAGGATTTTGTGGAAACACCAGAATTCTTTTTTTCTGAGGATGGCGCTTATTTTAAGATGGCGACAAGGCTAACAGCATTAAAACGCAAGGTGCATATAGGCTTACCGGTGGTTGGTTTTTTAACTGCCCTTAAAATGGATAAGGATTTTAATGAATCTCAGAGCTACACCGTAATCGATTTTAATGATAAGCTGGAACAAATACAAAAAATGGAACCCGACATGCCGGATGGAGATACCTGGAAGGCATCTTGTGGCGATGATGGCAGTTTTATTATCAGTACGGTAGATGCTTCGAAGGGAAAATGTAACGTTGCAATTTATTTGAGCAGTAACCCCAGCCCACTTAAAACCGTGAGCATTCCTTTGGATGCTTTTAACCAGGATGAAATATCGTCGATAAGTTTTGCAAGTAGTAAAAAGCCCCTGGTAAATTACATTGGCATATTCTACAAAAATACGAACAAAGAACGCTCTACGTTAATTGCAAGAATCGATTTCAATAACGGTACCTATACCTCAACAAAGGAAGTTTTTGATAAAGCCCATGTTAAAGAACTGCAAAAGTCTTTTGTACCGGCCAACAAAAAATTCAACGATCTGACTTTCTCAGATATTAAATACATGAATATCAGACATATTGCAGAATACAACAATACGCTTCTCGTTACTATTTCCCCAAGGTTCTCTGTTACGAGCAGCCATGGTTCTATTACATCTGAGGGATCACTTCTGATGAATGCCTATGATGTTCAAATGAAACCACTTTATCATCAATTCTTGCCCCGTGATTATACAAGTAGTATCGCGGGAGAGGGATCAGAGGTTTCCTTCAACCTGGCAGAGAAAACCCTTCGAATCTTAGCTAACCAAAAAGATGGTCTTACTGCAGTTGCTACCGTATATGCTGAAATGAACCTGGAATCAGGTACAATAAACAAAATCAATCTGATATCTAAGGACGACATCAAAAATTCTTATTATGCCAATACCGAGTCCATCAGCTGGCTAAATGGTAGTTTTATTATTCCATTCGTTGAGCGTATGGGCATTTTTAGCAAGAAAGTAGATTTACAGCTTTTACAACTAAAATATTAATCACTCTGCTCCTTTTTCTATATTTGTCTTATGTCGCTAACTGCAATAAAAGAAGAAATGGATGCCCTGGTGGCCGAATTAAACCAGCACAATTATAACTATTATGTGTTGGCTATGCCTACTATTGGCGATTATGAGTTTGATAAAAAATTAAAGCACCTCGCCGAACTCGAAAAAGCAAATCCTGATTTTGCCGATCCAAATTCGCCTACGCAGCGTGTTGGTGGAGATATTACCAAAAATTTCATTACCGTAAACCACAAATACCCCATGTTATCGTTGGGGAATACCTACAATGAGCAGGATCTCCGCGATTTTGATGAACGTATCCGTAAAGCGATTGGCGATAATTTTGAATACGTTTGCGAATTAAAATTTGATGGCCTATCCATTAGCCTTACTTATGAAAACGGCAAACTTTTACGTGCAGTTACCCGCGGCGACGGCACCAAAGGTGATGATGTAACCAATAACGTAAAAACCATTCATACCATCCCACACCAGATCAAATCGGCGATTGCGCCCGAACATTTCGAAATCCGTGGGGAAATTTTTATGCACAAAGCGGCCTTTTTACGCTTAAATGCTGCCCGTGAAGAACTTGGTGAAATCCCTTATGCAAACCCTAGAAATTTTGCTTCGGGCACTATAAAAATGCAGGATAGCAAAGAAGTGGCCAAACGGCCCTTAGATGGTTTTATTTATTTCTTATACACCGATAAAAATGAATTTAAAACCCATTGGGAAAGTTTAAATGCCGTAAAAGATTGGGGTTTCCATGTTTGCGAACATAACCGACTAGTTTCTAACATCGATGCAGTACTGGAATTTATCCACCATTGGGAAAACGAGCGTTTTAAACTAAGTTATGATATCGATGGTATTGTAATTAAGGTGAACAGTTATGCACAACAGCAAGAATTGGGTTTCACCTCCAAATCTCCACGTTGGGCCATTTCATACAAATACAAAGCAGCAGAGGTTGAAACTGTATTAGAAAAAGTAACCTATCAGGTAGGGAGAACAGGTGCAGTTACGCCGGTTGCCAATTTAAAACCTGTTTTATTGGCCGGCACCACGGTTAAACGCGCTACATTGCATAATGCAAACGAAATAGATCGTTTAGATTTACATGAAGGCGATACCGTTTATGTAGAAAAAGGTGGTGAGATTATTCCAAAAATTATCAAGGTAAATTTAGATAAGCGATTGCCTGGCGCTACAAAGGTTCAATATTTACACAACTGCCCCGAATGTGGAACAGAATTAATCAGAAGAGAAGGAGAAGCAGTTCATTATTGCCTTAACGATGAGGGTTGCCCGCCGCAGATTGTTGGAAAAATTCAGCATTTCATTTCACGCAAGGCCATGAACATTGATGGGCTCGGTGATGAAACTATTGAAACCTTTTATAAGCATGGCCTTGTAAGGCACATCAGCGATTTATATACCCTGTACCAAAAATCAGATCAACTGAAAACCTTAGACCGTTTCGGAGAACGATCGATCGAGAACATGCTTGCAGGAATTGAAAAGTCGAAGGAAATGCCTTTTGAGAAAGTACTTTTTGGCTTGGGTATCCGATATGTTGGTGAAACAGTTGCAAAGAAAACTGCCGCTGGCGTAAAGAATATCGACAACCTTTCTAAAGCTACTGTAGAGGAATTAATTGCCATTGATGAGATCGGCCAGCGAATTGCAGAGAGTATTGTTGAGTATTTTGGAAAATCTGAGCATTTACAGCAGGTAGAATTATTAAAATTAGCCGGATTACAGTTTGAAATTGAAGAAAAAGTAATTACGCTTGATAGTGATAGACTTATTGGAAAAACATTCGTAATTTCGGGCGTTTTTGAAAAATTTAGTCGCGATGAACTAAAAGATATGATTGAGGCTAATGGAGGCAAGATGCTGAGTGGTATTTCGGGCAAATTGAATTACCTGGTAGCAGGCGACAATATGGGTCCATCGAAATTAGAAAAAGCGAATAAACTAAACGTTCCGATCATCAGCGATGCCGAACTTTTAGAGATGATAAAATAAAATGAGAGAGTGATTGAATTAGTGAATGATAGAATGTCCAAGGCATTCATTCAATCTCTCATTCAAAATTCAATAATTATAAATTAAAATGAACAAATTTCAGGGTACTGGGGTAGCATTAGTTACACCTTTCAACACAGATGGATCAGTTGATTATAACGGCTTAAAAAACCTGATTAATCATTTGGTAGACGGAGGGATAGATTACCTCGTTTCTTTAGGTACAACCGGCGAAACCGCTACAATGACCAAGGACGAGAAGAAGAAGGTGTGGGCCTATACTGCTGAAATTAATAACAATAGATTACCGCTAGTTGCCGGCATAGGTGGCAATAACACTTTGGCCGTTGCTGAAGATATTAAATCTTTCGATGCTAACGGATACAGCGCCATTTTATCGGTTAGTCCATATTACAATAAACCTACGCAGGAAGGAATTTATCAGCACTATAAATACTTAGCAGAAATTTCTCCTTTAGATTTGATTTTATACAACGTACCTGGCCGTACCGGAAGCAACATGAGCCCGGAAACTACCTGCAGACTGGCGTATGATTTTAAAAACATCATCGCGACCAAAGAAGCTTCAGGAAGTTTTGATCAGTTTAACCAGATTATGAGAGATAAACCTGCAGATTTTCTTTTAATCTCTGGTGATGACCCGGTTACCTTGCCAATGATCGCTTTAGGTGCAGCAGGGATTATTTCTGTAATCGGGAATGCTTTACCTAAGCAATTTTCTGATATGGTGAAACTTTGTTTAGCTGGCGATTATAAAGCGGCCTTGCCTGCTCATTTAAGCTTAATAGAATTTACCCGTTTGGCTTTTGCCGAGGGCAATCCGGCAGGAATAAAGGCGGCATTAAAACATTTAGGTGTTTGTGGCGATACAGTAAGGTTGCCATTGGTTAAAGCTTCTGTAGCGTTAGAAAAATCGATTATTGCAGAGATAGAAAAACTAAGCGAGGTGGCTTAAACACTACCCCAATTAATATTTTTAGAACAGATTGTTTGATTTTGCTGAAAAGTAAATGAAGACAATCTGTTTTTTTGTGTGTAAATAAAAAATTACGCAAATAAATCAACTGACAATCAACAACTTAAAAAAAAATTAAAAAACTATAACGCTACAAAAGTTTCAGGTGTATTAAAGGCACCATTATTGAATTGGCTTCGATACACACAAATTAAACACACAATGAAAAATGTATTATGTATTGCCATGTTGGCCGTAATGGTCAGCGGCTGCGCCTTACGCGCTAAGCTGAGCAGTGAATCATCCAATATCCATGTTGGAATGAACGAAAATGATTTTAAAGATTCTCATCGCCGGGCCACTTTAGTTTACCTGGCCAATGATTCGACAATCTACGAAGTTTTTAAAGGTTCGGGAGAAAGATCAACGTTTTCTGATTTCTATTATTTTGCACAAAAAAAACTATACAAATTTGAGCAAAAAACGCATTACTTCAATAACACAACCGTGAAAATAGAAGAATCAAAAGCTAATCAGAAATAAGGGAGATAACCATGAAAAAAATATTGTTAATTGCTTTTGTGGCAGTAATGGCCATGGGGTGCAAAAGCAGGTCGTATGTTGAATCTTCAATAGTAATTGGGATGCCCGAAAATGATTTTAAAAAGGCTAATCGTTCCGCAGAACTGATGTTGGCCAATGATGATGGCACAAATGTTTACCGCATGACCTCAAACTCATTTATCCCAAAACCCGAACCTTTTACTTTCTTTTATTTTTATCAGGGTAAACTTACGCGCTTCGTGAAGTCAGACCGTTTAGATGACTATAAATTTATCCATTAGGTAAAAAGAGAGATTGAATACAATATAGATTTGTCATCCTGAGCTTGTCGAAGGACTTGTTTAATGGTGTTTCGACAGGCTCAACATGACAGAATCTGAAGAGAAATTGTCTTTATAATACAAGCACTTTTTTTAAGATGCTAAGCAATCAATTTATTTCTTCTTTCCATCAGCAGGTTATCCTGCCAAACGCCTTTTGCCTTTCCTATTTTTTCGCGATAGCCCACTACCCTGAACCCCGCTTTTTCATAGATTTTCAATATGGCCGAATTTTGCAAAAATATCCCGGCCTGAAGCATCCAAATACCTTTATTTTCACTCTCTTTAACAAGTGCGTCTAACAGTAAAGAGCCTATTCCCTGGCCTTTATAGCCATGTTTAACATACACTTCTGTCTCACCTACCCTACCAACATCATAATTCGCCGACACTGGCAAAAGCGCGCTCCAACCTATAATTCCTTTACCTTTACAGGCCACAAACCTACAAGCCTTAAGGTGTGACGAATCCCAGTTTTCCCAGGAAATATCAGGGGTCCTAAAACTCGCAGTACCAGTATCGATTCCTTCCTGATAAATGGCACTAACCTCACCCCAGTCTGCTGCACGCATTATTCTTATCATAGTTTTAATCAATTTTGGCCAATATCAGCCTATGAAATCTAACAGTTTATGTTTGTTGCACGAAATTAGCCAAACATGCACCTTATAGCACATAATACAGAAGCAAGTTTGTCCTGTATTATAAATCAACACAACTATACAATAAAAAGTACCTTAAGAGTGCCTTTCTGTAACAGAAACGTTAAGCTGAAGTTTTTTCTTGATCGAGGGTTTTCGAATATTCAACAGGACTCATTCCTACCAGTTTTTTAAAGGAGCTATAAAAAGCACTCCGTGAAGAAAAACCTGCGCTGTAAGCGAGTGCCTCTAGCGTAAAGTTCTGCATGATATCAGGGTTCCGGATGCTTCCTTTAATCCAATTTACACGATATTGATTGATATAATCAATAAAGCTCTTATTGAAATAGCTGTTTAAGACAATAGAAAGTTTATGACTGCTTAAACCAATCTCTTTAGAAAGAGATTGAAGCCTGACATCTTTATGCCTGAATGATTGATGTTTATTGATATGCAATTCTAATTTTTGTCCCCACTCTTCCAATTCCTTATTTTTATCTTTCCCTGAAAAATTTTTCTTGATGGATAAAAGTGTTGAAGCTTTAACATTTAGCAGCGAGGCAACCAGCTCTAATGGCAAGCGGTCTAAATAGCCTGGATTCGTTTTGGCAAAATACAGATACCTTTCTTTTGCGTTTCCTACCCGTATAATGTGCGCTCTTTGCTGCGCATCTTTATAATATTTTTCTAAAACAACCCTGAAAATATAATTCAGTTCGAAATGATGTGAAAAAAGACGGTTGAGTTCATCATTACGCATGGCCAGCAAATGGGTATCTTCAACGGCCACTACATACTCCTGCGAATAACCCGACCCATGAAGACCTGATATGGAACTAACAAAATCATTTTCAACTGAAATGTAGGTTGTTATTTTTTGCTTGTTGTGCGTAGTACAACCCATTAAGGCCCCTTTAACGATAAAATATATGTATTCACACACTTCATTCTCATTAAAAAGTATCTGGTCTTTGCTTATTCTTAGCTGCAGGAGGTGCTTTTCGAACTCCTCAGTCAATTTACTATCTATTGGATGAACAGCGCCCATGATATTCAGGACATGACTGACATCTTCACTAGCTGGCCGAGTATATTGCAAATATTTTGACACCATAAACAGTTAATAACGTTAGCATTTGACACCCAAAGTTACCTTACTCTGGTACCAAATAAATATCATATAATTTAGCACATAAATTCAGTGTTTAATTGTTCTCCTTGCATTTAAACAGTTTACTAATATATCGGCAAAGGTTGCAATACCAACCCTTCAGGGCAATATCTGATCACTTATAAAGGAACACAAGCGCTAAAGTATGAAAGCTAAGGAAACTTAAGGATGAAGGATAATTTGTCTTATATATTTTACAGTAATAAAAATATTTGACAGATTGATTAAAAATAATGAATGGTTATAACAAAAAAAGCCTCTAATGAGGCTTTTTTTGTTATAATATTTAGATCGCTTAAGCTTTGTTTTTAGTTTCCTGAACTTCTAAACGGATGGCCTGAGCTAAATTTTTCAAATCCTGCATACCTTTACGTATACGGGTTCCAGCTGCGCTGTTACCTTTATTATAAAATTTGTCTGCATCAGCTTCTAAAGCCGCCACTAAACTTTTTACTTCTTCGAATTTTTTCATTTTTAATTACTCCTATGGTTCTTTAAGGTTTTAGTTTTAATTATCTTACTCTAATTTAAAGGGTTTGGTGAAATAAAAAAATTTTTAGAACAATAAAAAACAGCCCTCTACGCCATTTTTTTCCACATTCTATTCTTTTATAAACATATTCTCCACAAAAGAATTACATCAAGTAACTGAAATACAGATTTTTACAGAAACAATTTCAACAAAAAAGCCCTTTAAACGCATTTAAAGGGCTTTGTAAAATTTATATAGACCTTAAACGGTAGCGAAAAGATTCTCTTTATAATATCCGTTTTCTAATTTTTCAGCTACTTCACTAAAAGCATCTAAAGTACGTTGTACATCTTCTAGTGTATGAACAGCTGTAGGAATTAAACGGAGTTCGATCATACCTTTTGGAATTACCGGATAAACAACGATTGAGCAAAAGATGCTATAGTTCTCGCGTAAATCGTAAGTAATTGCAGTAGCATCAGAAAGTTCGCCTTTTAAGAAAACCGGTGTAACTACCGAATCGGTAACACCTAAATCGAATCCGCGCTCACGTAATCCTTTTTGCAGGGTCATTGCAATTTCCCAAAGTTTATCCTTCAGCTCAGGTTGGCTTTTTAGCAACTCTAAGCGTTTTAACAAACCGATTACCATTGGCATTGGTAATGCCTTGGCAAAAGTCTGAGAACGCATGTTATACCTTAAAAAATTAGTGATCTGTTCTGTTGAAGCAACAAAAGCACCAATACCTGCCATAGATTTGGCGAAGGTTCCAAAATAAACATCGATTCCATCAATACAGTCTTGTGCTTCGTGTGTACCTGCACCGGTTTTACCCATTGTACCGAAACCATGTGCATCATCAACCAGGATACGGAAGTTGAAATCTTTTTTAAGATCAACAATTTCCTTCAATTTACCCTGAGCTCCGCTCATTCCAAAAACACCTTCGGTAATTAAAAGAATACCACCACCAGTTTCTTCAACCAGTTTGGTAGCACGCTCTAACTGCTTACGGGCACTTTCAATATCATTATGTTTGTAAACAAATCGTTTACCCATGTGCAAACGTAATCCATCTACAATACAGGCATGCGATTCTGCATCATACACCACAACATCATTCCTGTCAACCAGAGTATCGATAATAGATACCATACCCTGATAACCGTAGTTTAATAAAAATGCATCTGGTTTGCCCACAAACGCTGCAAGTTCTTGCTCCAGCTGTTCATGATAGCTTGAATTACCGCTCATCATACGGGCACCCATAGGGTAAGCCATACCAAATTTTGCCGCAGCTTCTTCATCTGCCTTTCTAACTTCCGGGTGATTGGCTAAGCCTAAGTAGTTGTTTAAACTCCAAACCAAATGCTCTTTTCCACGAAACTGCATGTGAGGTGCAATTTCTCCCTCTAATTTTGGAAATGAGAAATACCCATGAGACCATTTCTGGTGTTGCCCTAGTGGCCCCATGTGCTTTGCTATCTTATCAAATATATCCAATGTATTATGTGTTTTTTATAATAAAATTTTGCGAATTTAAGCTTTATTCGTCTTAAAATCAACCTAATGATCTTTTAGGTGTTAATTAAGATTTTTAACACTCCAATTTTATGCCAAAAAAGCCCCGATTTTACTTCGGGGCTTTAAAATTATATTTGGTTTGTTTTAATCAACGTTATCGTGCAAGAAAGAATTGTTAGGTCTGATCTCAGTACCACCATCCTGATCGTTGCTTAAAGTAAACCTACTCACCTGCGATTCAGAAGAATGCTGAACTTGTTGCAACTGCATTTGCTTGCGTTTATAAGCAGGTTCGTTTTCCAGTTCCTGTAAACCATTGGTAGTACGCAATTTCATGCTTAAATCTTTTAAACGTAAAATACGTTCTTTAGATTTTTTCAATTGCTCTTCCATCGATTCATCACTTTTGTCATCATCTAAACCTACAACCGGCATTTCAATTTCCGGCTCAGGCATTGGCGGCATTTGGGCAGCCGGTGTTTCGAACACAAAATTAGTTTCAGCTAATTTTACCTCAAACTCAAAGCCGGTTTCCTGTGCTTCTTCTACCTGAGGTTCTTCTTCCATCAAGGTATGGCGAACCACATTATTTTCTGGCTCCTGAACTTTTTGAGGTTCCGATTTATTGAACATACCACCAAAAAGATCTGCCTGCGAAACTTCTTCCTTCGTTTTTAAAACAGGCTCGTAAGATGGCGTTGTTTTAGGCTGAATGAAAGAGTTTACTGGTTCAACGGGACGAACTAGCGGCGCTTCTTCAGGTGTTAAAAGTGATATTTTCTTTTTATTTTTTTCTTCGTTTACGCGTTCTTCTGATGTTTGGAAACCTGTAGCAATAATGGTTACTGAAAGTTTATCGCTTAAAGATTCGTCGGTACAGTTACCCCAGATCAAATCAGCCGATAAACCAGCTTTTTCCTGAATGTAATCGGTAATGATCGAAACTTCATCCATGGTTACTTCGCGCAGACCAGAACTAATATTCAATAAAATATAACGGGCACCTTCGATTTCATTATCCTTTAACAATGGAGAAGCCAAAGCGCCTTCTACGGCCTGTAACGCACGGTCTTCGCCCTCAGCGGCAAAACTACCCATAATGGCTACGCCACTATCTTTCATTACAGTACGCACATCCTTAAAATCCACGTTGATATAACCTGGAACTGTGATGATCTCTGCAATACCTTTTGCAGCCGTGGTTAAAATATCGTCGGCCTGGCCAAAGGCAGAGCCTAAGGTTAAGTTTCCGAAGATTTCACGCAGGCGATCGTTAGAGATAACTAAGTAAGAATCTACGTATTTTTTCAACTCTTCCATTCCTTCATCTGCCTGCAGTCTACGTCTTTTTCCTTCGAAAGAAAATGGTGTAGTAATGATGGCAACAGTTAAAATATCAAGTTCTTTAGCTGCTTTCGCAATGATTGGAGAAGCTCCTGTTCCGGTACCACCACCCATTCCTGCTGTAATAAAAAGCATTTTGGTCGTACTACCTAACATGGCCTTAATATCATCTATATTCTCTATAGCTGAGTTTTTACCAACCTCAGGAATAGAACCAGCCCCCATCCCTTCGGTTAAGCTAGCACCTAATTGTACCTTGTTAGGTATTGGGCTAGATTCCAAAGCCTGGGCATCTGTATTACAAATAATAAAATCCACACCAGTAATACCAGACAGGTACATATGGTTCACTGCGTTGCCGCCACCGCCTCCAACACCAATTACCTTGATGATTGAAGACTTATCTTTTAACATTTCGAACTGCATATCTTTATGAATCAGTTGTTTAAAAATTTTTAAATTCTGTTCATTACTCAATGTAATATTAACACTTTTTCAACAGACGTTTTCCACAACTGTTGATAATGTGGAAAACTCATCTTTTGTGGAAAAATAATTAACTTTTTAAGTAATCTTCATCGCTTACATTCATGTCATCCTGAATGAAAGTTCTTGTTTTTGCCAGTAATTTATCAAACAAACCTGGTCCGCGTTTCTCTTTTTCTTTGGCTGTTTTTGGTTTTTCTACAAAAACGCCAGGCTGTTTCATTTCTTCAATTAACTCTTCTGCTTTTTGGATTCCTTTGATCAGCAAACCTACACTGGTTGCATACATCGGGCTTTTCAGATCATCATAAATGGTTTTAGGCATATCTTCATATTTAGATAAATGCTCGTTCGGGTAACCAATACGACAATCTAAACCGGTTACATATTCAACTGCCTGAGATAAGTGTTTTAATAAAGCACCACCACCGGTAATTACAATACCACCGATCAGTTTTTTCTCATATCCTGAAGATTTGATCTCGTAATATACGTGCTCAATAATTTCTTCCATACGCGCCTGAATGACGTAAGCCAGGTTTTTAACCGAAATTTCTTTTGGTTCGCGGCCACGTAAGCCAGGAACACAAATAATTTCGTTTTCTTTATTTTCTTCAGCCAATGCCGAACCAAAACGTGTTTTTAATAACTCAGCCTGGTTGCGCATTACAGAGCAGCCCTCTCTGATATCTTCGGTAACACTATTGCCACCAAAAGGGATAACTGCCGTGTGACGGATAATACCTTCGTGGAAAATGGCAATATCTGTAGTACCACCACCAATATCAACCAATGCAATACCAGCTTCTTTTTCTTCCTCGCTCAACACCGATTCAGAAGAGGCCAATGGCTCAAGAATTAAATCCTGAGTTTGCAGACCTGCATTGTTTACACATTTGATGATATTTTTTACAGCCGTAACCTGACCAGAAATGATATGAAAGTTAGCTTCAAGGCGAACCCCTGCCATACCGATCGGATCTTTGATTCCCGGCTCGTTATCGATGGTAAATTCCTGTGGCAATACATGGATGATTTCCTCACCCGGCGGCATTACCAGTTTAAACATATCATCAATCAGCTTATCGATATCTTTTTTACCGATTTCGTTGTTTAATTCTCTTCTTGTTAAAATTCCTCTGTGCTGTAAGCTCTTAATGTGCTGACCAGCAATACCCACATTTACCACCTGTATCTCTACATTGGATTGTCCGCTTGCTACTTCAACTGCTTGAGCAATACCCTGCACGGTTTTTTGAATGTTAGAAACCACTCCACGTGTCACACCCGCCGATTCTGCCTTGCCTATTCCTAAGATTTCTATCTTACCGTGTTGTGTTCTACGACCAACGATAACACAAATTTTTGTAGTACCGATATCCAATCCTACTACGATGGGCGACTGACTGGTAAATTTTGCCTTGTCCATATTCGTTAATTTTGCTGAGTTTTATACTGTTTTTCCAATGCCCTGATTTCTTTCTCTCTTGCTTCTTTCTCTTTCTTCAGTTGGGCCTCAGATTTTGCCGGCTTTGGCTGTGTTGTTACCGTTTGCTTCGGTTTTTCTTTTTTATCCGCTGGCTTTGTTTCCTTCGGTTTGGCGGCCTGCGCAACCGCTGGCTTTTTTACTTCTGTTTTAACTGGTACTGTTTTTTTAGGCGCCTCCTTTTTCACTTCCGCTTTTTTAGGCTCGGGCTTTTTTGGCGCTTCTCTTTTAGGCGTCTCCTTTTCGGCTTCATCTGCCTCTGGCCGGTCATCCATCGCCGCCACAATTGTGCTGTTGATCAGTGAATCGGTTACGTTTCGTTGTATCCTCAAACTATCGGCTGCAGAAATTGTTTTTGCTTTTTTCCCTAATTCTGTCGAATCTCTTTTTTCGCAAACAATCTGGTTGGTATATTTAATATTGATGGTTTTATAAGTATCCCAACCTACCTGCGGCATTGCTTTTTTATAGAACAGCAACAGGTTCTTCATTTTCTTTTCAAGCGAATCGGCATTACCCAAAACAATACGTTGATTACCTACCCTTGGGATCAGTTCGATGTCGTTTTTCTGATCAACCACAATCTGTTCGATCTGAGCATCCCAAAGGGTATCTTGCTTAATATACTGCGCAGTTTTATATAAATCTCTTGCCAATTGCGTATGCAGGGTATCAACTCTGCTTCCAAAAACCTCTGTAATATGCCCTGTAGCCACAAGCACATTGGCCGTGAAGTTTGATGAAATAGGCATTTTCAGTCCATCATTATCAATGTAAAAATCCTGCCCGTTCTCGTTCAATATGCGCAGAATAGGCTGACGTTGTTTTACTTCAATATGCAGTACCCCATCCATATCTACATATACTTTAGCAAAACCGATGTAAGGGTTAGACTGTAGTTTTTTCTCGATCTTATGAATATTGATATTCTCGAGATTACGACCTAAAAGAATACCTTGATCTTCTTTTAAAATGGCATCAATTTCTTCCCGCTCAATAAAGTTATCAGCTCCGGGAATCAGGATCTTAACATCGGTACATTTAACTGTYTGTTTCTTCACATTGATAAAACTCAAAAGCACCACCACCCCTGCCAAGCTGATCAGCCAGGCAAAGCCAGTAAAAATTGCGCTCCAGTTTATCCGTTTAAGCATTGTTTAAAGTATTTTTAAGGGGTTCGATAATCGTGTCGATATCTCCCGCACCTACTGTTAAAATTAATTCAGGTTTTGTGTCCTTAACATGCTGAACCACAAAATCTTTTCCACATATTTTTTTATCTACCAAAGTGATTTTATCCAATAAAAACTGTGCATTTATCCCTTCAAGCGGCAATTCTCTTGCGGGATAAATCTCCAACAGCATCAGTTCATCAGCCGTGCTTAAAACTTTTGCGAATTCATCAGCAAAATCCCTTGTCCGTGTAAAGAGGTGCGGTTGAAAAATCACCGTTAGCTTTTTATCTGGATACAACTGTCTTACCGCATCAAAACAAGCCCTCAGTTCTTCAGGATGATGTGCATAATCATCAATATAAATCTGATTGCCATTATTCACAATATATTCGAAGCGGCGTTTAACACCCTTAAAATTGGCAACCGCTTGTTTTACTTTTTCTGCATCGATACCCAATTGCAGCGCAATGGCAATGGCAACCGTTGTATTTTCGACATTGTGCTTACCGGGAAGCATTAAACTAATGTCTTTGATACTTTGTGTACTATCGGCATAATCGAACACAAATTTCGACCCTTCTACCCTTAAATTTTCTGCCTTTGCAGTTGCCGTTGAACTTGCCGCATAACTGGTGCTTTTTTCAAGTGGCAATCCTTCGTGCGCATAGAGCACACCTTCGGCTTTAAGCTGACCGGCAAACAACCTGAACGATTCTTCGAGATGGCTCTTGTCACCGTAAATATCCAGGTGATCTGCATCCATAGAAGTAACCACGGCTACATCCGGGTGCAAGGTTAGGAAAGAACGGTCGTATTCATCGGCCTCTACCACTACAACGTTGTTCTTACCGAAAAGCACATTACTGTTATAGTTACTGGTTATCCCACCTAAAAAAGCGGTACAATCGTAGCCAGTATCTTTTAAAATATGCGCAACTATAGATGATGTTGTGGTTTTGCCATGTGTACCCGCAACTGCGATACAGAACATTCCTTTACTGATGATCCCTAAAACCTCAGAACGTTTTTTAAGTGCAAAACCTTTATTTATAAAATGGTTTAAAATTTTAGCATCTTTTGGAATCGCTGGAGTGTAAACCACAAGGGTATCATCATGATCATCCAAAAATGCACAGGGCAGTGAAGAGGCTTCATCAAGATACGTAATGAGAATGCCTTCCTGCTCTAAGGTTTCAGTCAGCTTAGTCCTGGTTTTATCATAACCACAAACTACCTGTCCGCGTTTAGCAAAATAACGGGCAAGCGCACTCATGCCGATACCACCGATACCTACAAAGAAAACCCTATTTATTTTACTTAGTTCCATTTTATTTTAAGCTAAAAGTGGAAAGACCAAAGCTTAAAGCTTGCCTTTCTATTGTTTTATTTTTATTTTCTATCGCATTAAGATTGTGCTTCATACCTTGTAATGACAATCTGTCTCTTCTTTGGTCTTTCTACTTTAGTCTTTCCGCTTTATTAGTTTCAGTACTTCGTTCGCTATAATTTCGTCTGCCGCTGGCAATGCCATTTCACCTATGTTTTCTGAAAGTTTTTCACACTGTTCTTTGTTATTTAATAACGCCAGTGCTTCTTTAACCAAAGTATCTTCTGCAGAGCGGTCGTTAATTAATATTGCTGCTCCATTTTTAACCAGGGCCATCGCATTTTTGGTTTGATGGTCTTCTGCAACGTTTGGCGAAGGCACTAATATCACTGGCTTTTTAATCAAACAAAGTTCTGCTATGGTTCCGGCTCCTGCCCGGCTCACAATTACATCTGCTGCTGCATAAGCGAGGTCCATTTTATTTAAAAACTCAAGAATGCGAACATTGGGATGATATGTTAAACCCAATCTTTCAATAATCCCTTTGTAGTAATATTTACCTGTTTGCCAGATCACCTGCACATCTTGAGCAAGGATATCGGGTAAATGTTTTTCAATCGCTTTATTCAGTGTGCCTGCGCCTAAACTTCCACCGGTAACCATAATGGTCTTTTTCAATGGATCGAGCTTTAACAGTTCGGCACCCTGAAAATGTTTTCCTTTAATATCAACTACTTCCTGGCGGACAGGATTTCCTGTTTTTAAAATCCGATCAGCTGGAAAAAACTGATCCATATCATCAAAGGCAACACAGATTTTTGAAGCCTTTTTACCTAACCATTTATTAGTTATTCCGGCATAAGAATTCTGTTCCTGGATGAGGTAAGGAATTCCTTTCAACGAAGCTGCATACAATAGTGGGCCCGAGGCATAACCACCAACACCTACTACGGCATCGGGCTTAAAATCATTGATAATCTGCATGGCTTTGCGAACACTACCGATTACCTTGAACGGGAGCGCGAGATTTTTAATAATCGAGCCGCGTTGCATCCCACTAATATTTAACCCTATAATTTTATATCCGGCTGCAGGAACTTTTTCCATTTCCATGCGGCCTATTGCACCCACAAACAAAATCTCACAGGTTGGCACCATGCGTTTTAGCGCATTGGCTATGGCCACGGCGGGAAAAATATGCCCGCCGGTGCCACCACCTGATATGATAATTTTTGGGGAATTATTCATTTTATATTTAATTATTGAATGATAGAATTTTGAATGAGTGAGTGCTACAGGCAATCCTCCATTCTTTCATTTCAATCATTCGCTCTTTCAATCACTATTTATTATTACTTACTGTTTTTCTTGCTTTAGCTACAATTGCCAAAATTTCATTTACTTCTTTTAATAATGGTTGAGCTTTAACTAAATCCGAAATTCCAGATTCGGTTAAAATTTCAATCCAAAAAGCTGTTTCATCAGCCTCTTCTACAACTATGCTAAGTTTTGCGTAAAACTCAGCTTTTGACCTACTTCTACAAGCTGCTCTATAATTTGATCCAACTGAAGAAGAGGAACGCATAAATTGCCTACCTAATATTCTTGCTTCTTCTGTTTTCGGTAATGCTTGATAGAACTTAATTGAATCTAAAACCAACTTTTTTGTTCTTGCTTTTATCGCTGTTACAAAATCTATTTTACTAACATTCTCCATCATTTATTAATTTTAATTTCAACTTTAAAACTTTGGGATGTTTTATTCAATTTCTAATTCACTCAATTATTAATCATTGCGTAAATTCAATCATTCACTAATTCAATCATTAATTAAGCTATTGCAGGTATTTCACCTATTATTATTTTATTTTTTACTTTCTCTTTTTCTTCTTTTGTTAACGCATTTGCATTTTCTTCTACATCACGGCTTACGCTGAGTATAATCCCGAAGGCCACACTGGTAAAGATCATTGATGTACCACCCATACTTACCAACGGAAGCGGAACCCCTGTTACCGGCCCCAACCCTACCGCTACCGCCATGTTTGCAAAGGCCTGTATGGTCAGACTGAAACTCAGTCCGGCTGCCAGGAGCGCGCCGAAGGCCTTGGGCGCCCGGGTTACGATCTTGATACATCGGTATAAAAGCACCAGGTATAGTATCATAATTACAATTCCTCCCACAGTTCCCCATTCTTCAATAATAATGGCGAAAATAAAATCGGAATACGGGTGTGGTAGGAAATTGCGTTGTGTACTATTACCTGGTCCTTTACCAAAAACACCACCAGTAGCCAAAGCAATTTTTGCCTGGTCTGCCTGGAAAGTTTTATCTGAATGCTGCATTTCAGGATGCATGAACGTATTGATACGCGACATGTACGTTTTTCTTCTTGGGCCCAAAAAGAAAACAAACAACAGGAGCACAAAGCCACCTGCACAAACAATCGCGATCTGTTTAATACTGATCCTACCGATAATTAACAGCAAAATACTTACACCAAACAGCATTAATGCTGTAGATAGGTTGGCCAGTGCGATTAAAACAAACACCACACAAACCGAACCCATAATTGGTATAAATGATTCTTTAACATTTTTAATATTTTCTTGCTTTTTGGTTAGCATCCTGGCCAAAAAGGTGATCAATGCCAGCTTTGCTAAATCAGAAGTTTGAAACGTCAATCCGATTACCGGTATTTTAACCCATCTTGATGCATCGTTCAAATTTGTTCCGAATATTAATGTATAAAACAGCAACGGAATGGTAACGATCATCAATACCTTTGAAATACCCGCATAATAACGGTAATCGAGCAGGTGGGCAATATAGATCATCCCGATACCCATCAGCACAAAAATTAAATGTTTGGTGAGCAAAAGCTTTTCTACCGTTTCTCCTTTTTTATATGCCAAGGTACCTGTTGCACTATACACTGCCATTACAGATATAAGCGAAAGCAGGATGATGATCAGCCAGATCCACCTATCGCCTTTTGTTTTATTAAGTAGTGCTTGGAACATATATTGTACCTCCTATTATAATTCTCTAACTGCCGCTTTAAACTGGTTACCGCGGTCTTCGTAATTTTTGAACAGATCGAAACTGGCACAGGCTGGCGATAACAAAACCGCATCGCCACGTTTAGCCAAATGGAAAGCAATCTGTGCTGCTTCATCTGCCGAAAAAGTATTTACAATTACTTCTACATCATCCTCGAAAGCATCGTGAATACGTTTGTTATCCTTACCCAAACAAACGATAGCCTTAACCTTACTTTTAACCAGATCTTTAAGCATGTTGTAATCGTTTCCCTTATCAACACCGCCCATAATCAATACTACATCACTGGTCATACTCTCTAAAGCATACCAGGTAGAGTTCACATTGGTGGCTTTACTGTCGTTGATAAAATCGATCCCCGAAATTTTGGCCACATGCTCTAACCTGTGCTCAATATTTTTGAAATTGCCCATGCTTTCGCGGATGGTCTCATTTCTTAATTCTAAAACTTTAGACACAATGCCTGAGGCCATAGAATTGTAAATGTTGTGCTTGCCCTGTAAGGCTAAATCTGAAATAGACATGGTTAGTTGGTTATTTGGTTCTGTAAGGATATGTATAGTAGTTTCTTCTAAATAAGCACCCAGTTCTACTTTTTTAGTAATTGAAAAGGGAAAGGCTTTCGCCACAGGCTTAATCAACTCGATGGCTTTTAGGCTCTCTTCGTCATCTGCACAATAAATGAAAATATCTTCTGCTGTCTGGTTTTGAACAATCCGCATTTTAGATGCAGCATAATTCTCCAGTTTATAATCGTAACGATCTAAATGATCCGGTGTAATGTTAAGTAAAACTGCTATATCGGCTTTAAATGCGAACATATCATCAAGCATGAAACTTGAGATTTCCAGTACATAATATTCGTAATCTTCTGTAGCCACCTGTGCTGCAAAACTCTGTCCGATATTACCAGCCAGACCCACATTTAAACCCGCATTTTTTAGGATGTGATAGGTTAATAAACTCGTAGTCGACTTACCGTTTGAACCCGTAATGCAGATGGTTTTTGCATTGGTATATCTTTTGGCAAATTCAATTTCCGAAACCACAGGAACACCTTTTGCGACCAATTTTTTAATAATTGGGGCTGTAGGCGGAATACCCGGACTTTTAATTACCTCTGTTGCATTTAAGATCAGTTCTTCGGTATGTTTTTCAGATTCGAACGGAATGGAAAGTTTTTCTAATGCAGCTTTATATTTGTCGGTAATTACACCGTAATCGGAAACAAAAACATCGAAACCTTTTGCCTGAGCCAATTTTGCAGCGCCAACTCCACTTTCGCCGGCACCAAGAATAACCACACGGCCGTGCCCGGTCATCGCTGACTTAGTATTGCTTGATGTGATATTATTCGTGCTCATTATTATTTTTTAGTATCAAGTGATAAGTATCAAGACCGGATACCATCACATTTTAATTTTTTTACCTTATTTTTTATTTACCACTAAGGGTATTTTAATTATTATTCTATCTTTTGCCTTTCAGCTTTAGTCTTTTGGCTTTTTACCTCAGTTTCAATGTTACAATGGTCATAATTGCCAGCATGATTCCGATAATCCAGAAGCGGGTTACAATTTTGGCTTCATGATATCCTTTTTTCTGGTAATGGTGGTGTAAAGGCGACATCAGGAAAATCCTGCGGCCTTCGCCAAATTTCTTCTTGGTATATTTAAAATAAGACACCTGCATAATTACCGACACCAGTTCTACCAGGAATATTCCACATAAAATCGGAATCAACAGCTCTTTGCGGATCATGATGGCAAATGAGGCGATGATTCCCCCAATGGCCAAACTTCCGGTATCGCCCATAAAAATCTGCGCCGGGTAAGAGTTATACCAAAGAAAACCTACGCAGGAACCCACAAATGCACCTGCAAAAATCATCAGCTCTGCAGAGTTTGGGATATACATAATATTGAGGTAATCGGCCATAATGGTATTACCCGATACATAAGCCAAAATACCCAGGGTGATCCCGATTACTGCCGAAGTTCCTGTAGCTAAACCATCAATCCCATCGGTAATGTTTGCCCCGTTCGACACGGCGGTAATGATAAATACCGTTACGATCAGGAAGATAAAAAATGCATATTTATGGTAATCGGCACCTAAAAACTTTAATACCTTTGCATAATCGAACTCATTGTTCTTATAAAAAGGCATATTGGTTTTAGTCGATTTTACATCTTGTGTATAATAAAAGGTTTCTCCTTTTTGGCGCAGTACCATCGGAACCGTAGAAGTACTTTTTACATCGTCCTGTACAGTTTCCCTTACCACAATATTTGGATGGAAGTACATGGTGCAACCTACAATTAAGCCTAAACCAACCTGACCAACTACTTTAAAACGACCTGCTAAACCTTCTTTATTCTTTTTGAAAACTTTGATATAATCATCTAAAAAGCCTACAGTGCCCATCCAGATTGTGGTGATTATCATTAAAATCACATAGATATTGGAGATATTGGCAAACAACATGGTTGGAATAAGAATGCCCAGCAAAATAATAATACCACCCATTGTCGGTGTACCTTGTTTTTGCATCTGTCCTTCTAAACCTAAATTCCTTACTGTTTCTCCAACCTGTTTTTTATGTAGGTAATCAATCAACCTACGTCCGTAAACGGTGGTAATTACCAATGATAAAATAATAGAGATAGATGCACGGAAAGTGATGTACTGAAACAACCTTAACCCAGGTATATCATAATGCTTATGCAGGTATTCGAATAATAAATATAACATTAGCTGATTGGTTTTAATTGTTCAAGTAAAATTTCTTTATCATCAAAATGGTTCCTTACGCCATTAATTTCCTGATATTTCTCATGCCCTTTACCAGCAACAAGAATAATGTCTCCTGGCTGCGCTAAATGGCAGGCTGTTTTTATTGCTTCTTTTCTATCTAAAATGGATAGGGTTTTACGCTTATTGCTTGGTGACACACCTGCTTCCATTTCGCTGATAATCGTCTGTGGATCTTCCGTTCTGGGATTGTCGGAGGTCAGGATCACTTTATCGCTCCAATCGCATGCTACCTGAGCCATAATAGGGCGTTTGGTTTTATCACGATCTCCCCCGCATCCAATCACTGTGATTACCTGTTCGGTTCCTTTGCGGATATTGGCAATGGTACTCAACACATTCTGAACAGCATCTGGCGTATGCGCGTAATCTACAATACCTATAATCTTATCTGCAGAGGTGATGTAATCAAATCTTCCTTCAGCACCTGATAAACGGCTCAACAAAGTCAGCACCTTTAACTTATCCTGCTCCAACAAAATGGCTGTTCCATACACGGCCAATAAATTGTATGCATTGAAAGACCCTACAAGCTTAAAGTAAACGTCTTCGTTATCGATATCTAAATGCAGGCCACTAAACTGGTTTTCGATAATTTTTGCTTTAAAATCGGCCAGTTGTTTAAGCGCATAGGTTTTTTTATGCGCTTTTGTATTCTGCAGCATCACCACTCCGTTTTTATCGTCGATATTGGTCAATGCAAATGCCGATTTAGGCAGTACATCAAAAAATGCTTTTTTAGCTTTCAGGTAAGCGTCAAAAGTTTTATGAAAATCTAAATGATCATGTGTTAAATTCGAAAATACACCTCCTGAGAAAGTCAAGCCTTCAATCCTGTGCTGAGAAACTGCATGTGAGCTTACTTCCATAAAACAGTAATCGCAACCCGCATCGACCATTTCTCTTAAGAGCTGATTTAATGCGATCGGATTTGGTGTGGTATGCGTTGCCGCCACTACCGTATCATTGATATAATTTTCTACCGTTGATAAAAGCCCGGTTTTGTAACCTAAATCTTTAAATAATTTAAAAAGAATGGTAGCAATGGTGGTTTTTCCGTTGGTTCCTGTTATGCCGATCAGTTTCAGATCTGCCGATGGGTTTCCAAAATAATTCCCGGCAATGATACCCAAAGCCACAGCAGTATTATCTACTTTGATGTAGGTAACAGTAAAATCATCGATCTCTGGCAAATTCTCGCAGATAATTACACCTGCCCCCTGCTCAATGGTCTGCTCAATAAACTGGTGTCCATCAGCTACAGTGCCCACTACGGCAAAAAAGATATCATCTTTACTTACTTTACGCGAATCGAAATTCAGCGCATTGATTTCCCTATCGGTTCTACCAACCAATTCTTTAATCGTTACGCCATAAAGTAAATCCTGTAATTGCATCATATTAATTATTGAATGATTGAATTAGAGAATGATAGAATGTGGATATAGCCTTTAAACATTCACTCATTCAAAATTCTCTCATTTTATCATTCCTTTTAATTCAACTCTATCTGTACACCCAATCCTTTACCCACCTTTGTTCCGGCGATGATGGATTGACTGACCACTTTTCCGGAACCCGAAACCTTTGTTTTCAAACCCGCATTTCCCAAAAGATACAATGCATCTTTCAGTCCCATTCCCGCCACATTTGGCATCACACCTTTACGCTCGTTATTTTCTTGAAAAACTGTTCCCGCACTGGTATCTATAATATTGTAATACTCAGATTTTGAAGCAAAAAGCGGTTTAAAACCAAATGCTTTATACACTTTCTGAGTCGCTTTACTCTGTCCTGCTTTTGTTGGCGGATTACCCGTATTACCTACCAAACGGGTCGGCACATCGTTATACATCTGCATATCGCTGGCATAAATACGGTCGGCGATTTCCCTGAACACAGGGCCCGAAACCGTAGCACCATAATAAGCACCTTTTGGATCGTTAATTACCACGATTAAAGAATACTTAGGCTTATCAGCTGGAAAATACCCTACAAAAGAAGCCTGATATTGTTTTTTCCCTTTATATCCTTTATTTGCATCAGCCACCTGGGCAGTACCGGTTTTACCCGCGATCGGATATAGCGGATTATAAACGATCTGCTTTCCACTACCTTCCGTAACCACACCTTCAAGCATTTTCTTGATCTTGCTGAGGGTAACATCCGAACATATTTTATCGTTAATTACCCTTGCTTTAAACTGCTCGATCGGGTTCCCCAGCCTTCTGATCTCTTTCACAAAAATTGGAGCTACCATTTTACCATTGTTAGCTACCGCATTATACAATGAGAGCATCTTTAACGGTGTCAACATCATTTCGTAACCGTAAGCCATTTGCGGCAGCGTCATGTTTTTGTTCCAGCTTTTGTTCCCTTTAGGATTTTTGATCACCGGCATTGCCTCACCAGGAATCTGCAGTTCCATTTTTTTGTTCAGCCCCCAATCATATAGGTGATCTGTAAATTTCATCGGATCGCTGCCATAATGCGTGTTGATCAGCTTTGCGATTGCAGCATTGGAAGAGGTTTCAAAGGCTTTTTTTGCTGTAACCGTTTCAATTTTTGGATGTGAATCCGTAATCAGTTTTCCAGGGATCTGATAATAACCAGTACCGATCATGGTATTCGTATCGATCAATTTATCTTCTAAAAGCGCCATATAGGAAGCCAGTTTAAAAGTTGATCCCGGATCCTGGTTACCTGCAATGGCATAGTTAAATTTTTCTTTATACACCCCTTCTTCTACCTTAGAGAAATTGGCTACTGCACGGATTTCACCTGTTGCCACTTCCATCAGGATTACTGTACCATGATCGGCCTGCGATTTGATCAACTGCTTTTCCAACGCACTCTGGGCCAGATCCTGCATGTTCACATCAATGGTCGAAATAATATCAGCACCGTCTTTTGGCGCTACTTCAGCCTCCTCGTTTACCGGGATATAAACACCCCCAGCGATGCGCTGCATCAACCTTTTCCCGGTTTCGCCGTTGATATACTCTTTATAGGCACCCTCTAAACCCACACCGTTTTTAACATTTTCGTTTTTATACCCAATGGTACGGGCAGCCAAAGCCTGAAAAGGAAGAATCCGTTTATTCTGTTGAACGGCAATTAAACCGCCACTAAACTTACCGATGTTATATAATGGGAAAGTCCTGATGGTTTTAAGATCAGCATAACCTACTTTTCGGTGAATCAGCAAATAGCGCGAGCTGTCCTGACGGCCTTTACGCAGGTATCTAGCATATTCCTTAGCTGTTTTATCCTGAAAAATCTGCGAGAGTTTATAACCTAAAGAATCAACTTTTTCATTGAACACATCTTTATCAGCAATGCCACCGGCGAACATATCCATGCGCAGTTCGTATTCCGGTATCGAAGTAGCCAGTAAACTACCATCGTTAGAATAGATATTCCCACGGGTAGCCTCCACATTTACATATCGTGTAGAAAGACTATCTGCCATAGCTTTCCATTTTTTCCCTTGCACATACTGTACCTGACCAAGGCGTAAAAACACCGCGAAAGCAAAAAGCACAATTAAGCCAAATGCCAGATATACACGAAGCAAGATGTTTGCTCTAATATTCATCGCTTTTAACAATTATTTTTTTTGGTGGTTCAATCAGTTCTTTTATCCCAAGGGTATCTACCTTTTTGGCAACCTCTGTTAGTTTACTCTTGAACATCAGGTCGGCCTTAAGGGATTTATACTCCCATCTTAATTCTTTTACTTCTTTATTTAATTTATCAATCCGGCGAACATTGTTTACCGCAAAATGGCTGTTGGCAATGTAAATCATCCCCAAAAGCGCCAGGAAACACAAATAAGGCAAAGCATCAGTTGCCGCCTCTTTACTTACTAGTCCATCATTAAAAAGCTTGCTGATAAATGAATTGCTATCCATTTTTTCTTCAGCAGTTTTTGGCCTTTTGGGCGCAGCTTTTAACTCTGGTTCAGGCCCAACTTCCTCCTCCTCTATCTCTTCCCTAAACCTGTTCATATCTTTTCTGCTATTCTTAGTTTCGCACTGCGGGCCCTATTGTTTTGAGCAATCTCCTCATCAGTGGCAATTATCGCTTTGCGTGTAATTACATTAAATGGTTTCTGCTGATTTCCAAAAAAATCCTTTTCTACCTCACCCTGAAATTTGCCTTTCGCCATAAAGTTTTTAACCGGCCTATCTTCTAAAGAATGATAAGACATCACTACTAAATGACCGCCCGGCTTCAACACATCAGCAGCCTGCAACAAAAAATCTTCAAGCACCTGAATTTCAGCATTCACCTCTATGCGCAACGCCTGAAACACCTGCGCCAAATATTTATTCTCTTTTCCTTTCGGGATATAACCGGCAATTGCCGACTTCAAACTGTCGATATCGGTAAAAGGCTGCTCTAAACGCGAAGTCACGATGGCACGGGCCAGCGATTTAGCATTCTTCACCTCTCCATAAATCCCAAAGATTTTATGCAGCTTATCCTCTGTATAGGTATTCAATATTTCGGCAGCCGTTAAATCGCGATGCTGATCCATACGCATATCCAGATCGGCATTATGGCGGATAGAGAAGCCACGCTGTGGCACATCAAACTGATGCGAGGAAACCCCAAGATCAGCCAGAATACCATCAACCTGCTTAAAACCTTTTAAGCGGAGATTATTTTTCAAAAAACCGAAGTTCTGGTCGATAAAAATAAAACGATCGTCATCAGGAACATTCGCCTGGGCATCAGGATCCTGATCAAATGCGATCAATCTTCCTTTCGGTCCAAGATGTTTCAAAATCTCTCTCGAATGACCACCACCACCAAAGGTTACATCAACATAAACACCATCAGGTTTAATATTCAAGCCATCAATACAAGGCTGCAACATTACAGGAATGTGGTAATTATTCGCCATCTGCCCCTCCTTTCTTATTGCCCATTACTTTTTGGGCAAGGCTTGCAAAATTGGCCGGAACATCATCAAAAATATCTTCGTATGCTTTTTTATCCCACACCTCGATACGATCCAACTGGCAGGCCAGAACAAGGTCACTACCGATACCCGCATATTCTACCAAAGATTTCGGCAAAAGCACACGGCCGGCAGCATCAAGCGAAAGCTCGGTTGCCCCACGCGTAAAAGCCCGCACAAAGGCCCTATTTTCCTGATCGTAAATATTAAGCTTGGCAAGATCGGCAACAACGGCATCCCATACATTTTTAGGATAGATCACCAGGTTTTTCTCAAAACCACGGTTAATGATCAACCCTTCTTTCTCAGATTCAGGCAATTGTTTCTTAAGCGCAGCAGGTACCATAAGGCGGCCCTTTGCGTCAAGTTTACAATCGAATTCTCCTAAAAGTTGGGTCATAGTGGTATCTACACTTTATATCTAGTGTAAAAGTAAATAGTTCTACCACTTTTTACCACTTTTTACCACAAAAAAGTTTTCCACATCTCTTTTGTTACAATAATGGTCTCACAATATAGTTAGAATAAGACTATCAGCACAAGCAAAAAGCCATTAACAACTGATAATAAGCGGGTTAAAAATATATTACCCAAAAGTGTCACCTCCGCCCAATTTTTCCCATAAATTTAAAGGACGCTAGTAATGAACTCCTTAACAGAGGCCAAAATTTATTCAGATAGCGACCGTCCCTATACTCCAAAAAATCATACCTTTCATTAGACAGCAGCGTGGGTAATACGTTAAAAAAGCAGGGATGGCAGAAAATATCTGTGTTCCCAGGGCAGGGACTTTACCGCAGGTTTCCTTCAGGTTTCACCTCGCGATGGACATTGTTGTTATAAGCTAATAGTTGGCGATTACATACTCCATAAAGAACCCGCATCCAATGTTATTAAGTTAATCGTTTTTAATCACAGATGCACACAGATAAACACGGATTCTATATCCGCATGCATTCTTTCTGCCTGTAGTTCAAACTCTTACATCCGGATAAAAGGTTTTTGGAAATGTATAGTTCAGTACCTGTGGAGGAAGCAGCCCCGCCCCCGCTTCTGCCCCAATTGAAAAAATTGTGGCATCCCGCTAAGGTCGGGTTTAAATCACACCTGTTATTGCTAAATGAGGGGTTTTCCGTGCAACAGGCCTAACCAATTTAGCCCTTGGCAAAGCGGTACCCTGCAATGTCAATAAACTAAGCGTTTTTTAATTACAGATAAGCACGGATTTTCATATCTGTGTGCATCCTTTCTATCTGTGGTTTAATTTATTTTTACTTGTGCCGAATGGCTTAACTTAATGACATTACACTCACACCGTCAAGTTTATCAAATGTATAACACAAAAAAAGAGGCTGTATCATAAAGACAATTTCAACTCAGATACTGTCATATTGAGCCTGTCGAAACATCTTAAAGAGTATTTAAACAGGCCCTTCGACAGGCTCAGGGTGACAAATCTGTATTTATGATACAACCTCTACTAACGTTGTACAAGAGACCTTAATTAATTAACCTTTTTCGCCAAAATTAATTGTGCGCTATGTGGTAGCAAATCATTAATCACATATTCTTTTTCGAAAACGCCGATTTCCTTACCGGTCCATTTATTGCTTAAAGTATATTTTCCGGCAGGTAATTTTATTTTACGGCTAACCGGAGCATCACTTGCGTTAAACACTGTGTATTCAATGTGATCTTTAAAATTAATAATACCTACTTCAAATTTTTCGTTTTCGAACCTGGCCGACTTTCCTGTTGGGGGAATCATCTTTTTAAGAATTGCCAGTCTTTCTGGCTTAATTGTAGTCAGGTCATCACCACTCAATAACATGCCGCCCGAGGCATACACTGTTGTAGCATGGTATAAAAATTCATTTTCTGGCAACACAACTTTCTTTGCTGTAGCTGCATTACCTCCCTGATCCATTACATCTTCGGCACCATTATCAGTTAAGAGAATACAATCCGGATCGTTCCACCATAACCGTCCATTCTGCCAGCCCCTGAGTAGGTTTTCTCTTCCTATATTCCGGAACGATTTCCAGTCACGCCAGGTATCCATAGAACTTCTCGAACCATGAATTAAACCCAGCGAGCCCCATATTGGATGGTTACAACCCAGTATAAAGGCATCTCCAGAACCTTTAAGTATGGCTTCCATACCCCGGCGATAAGCTTCGATTCTGGTCGCCTTTTTATCGTAATGTACACCACCATGCATAGCGCCCCAATAATTGGCATCAAGCTTAAAATAAGTAACGCCCCATTTTTGACGCATGGTTTTAAAAAGTTCGGTATAATATTGCTGAACTGCCGGGTGTGTACCATCTAATACATACCATGGCCCTAAGCGCCAACCTCCAAAACCTATTTTATCAGAACGTAGCGGTTTGCCAGTTTCATCCTTAACAAACCAATCGGGGTGGTTTTTGAATAATTCGGATTGTGGACTGGCCACAAATGGCGCTACCCAAATGGCAGGTTCTAAACCTTTATTTTTAATATCGTGCAGTACCTGCGCAACATCGCCTCCAAAAGCTTTTCCTTTTTCGAGCCAATCGCCCATCCAGGGCTGGTAACCATCATCAATTTGTATGTATTTTAGCTGTGGCAGGTTTTTGGCAATCCAATTGGTATTATCTGATACATTTTTGGCTGTAACCGCCGGGCCAAAGCAATACCATGAACACCAGCCCATTGGCACCGGATCGTGCTTTAACCGTGGGTGATGTTTAGAAATAGCTTCGGTTAAACGATCGTAATTTTTTTCCCGGTCGTTACTTGTTGTTACCAAAAACTCTTCCAGGCTCCAGGTTTCGCCAGGCTGCAGCACCAGGTTTTCGCAATCGAGCGAAATACGGAGGCGTTTGGCATCGAAAGAAAATCTGGATATAAATCTTTTACAAGATGTTGTAGCCAATAACACCCTGTTATTTTCGGGGAGTTGCAAGGTCAACATGCCGTATGCCGTCCGCAAATTTTCAGGTTCCGGTATTTTATAATGACTTCTGTCGGGGTAGGTACCCCAATCTTCGGGTTTGCCCAGCGTGCCGCCTATCTGTCCCAGTTTTTGAAAAGCTTCTCCATAAATTTTGGTAGTATCGGCCAATTGATGTTGTAGATCGAATACCACTACTTCTTTTACCTGTACGGCTTTAGCTGAAGTATTTTTAACTGAAAGTGCACATAAATCGCTACTCCATTTCCTGCCTACTATGAGTGCCTCTGCCGCAGCGCCATTAGTTAGGATAACTTTGGCTGGTGCATCTTTTAAACGCTGTACAAATCCGTCTGCCAATCCGTTGTTATCAACACTACATGACAGACTAATTACCCCTAAAGCAGTGAAAAGCATGAGGCTTACCAGGTATTTTTTCATTCGGTAATAATTTAATTTTTTATTGCAAAATACGATTTAATCCAAATATTTTATTCAACCCGCACCCCATGTATTGCTATTTACAGGTATTGTAAATCAATTAATGCAAGTGGCCGTTCAATTTGTGTGGTAATAGATCACGCAACTACACTTAAAACCCTCTAGGCATACATATTTTGATAAATCTTCAAAGAAGGGTACTTCAAAATCTGCAAGTGGTACTTAATATCCCCCTGCAATATCTCTGTTTAAGCTGATAGTAGTTTTTCTTTCTCCGTTGACAATTGAATATAGTTTCCATTTATTATTATCAACCTGTTCCAGTTGCCAGCTATTTGCAGGGTCTGCCAGCTGCATTTTTACACTTCTGGGAAAGGCATTGGCAGCTCTTGCATTTTCCCAGGTTCTTATTACTTTAAAAATAACATCTTTCTGCGGGCAGCTTTCAACATCCTTTTGATTTACTTTTAAACTGTATGTCGTACCAACCCCCACTGAAATCGCCTGTATATGCTCATACTCTTCAACCTTAGATTTAGCGTTGATCGGGAAGTTGCCGCCCATGCCCACCGGGAAATAATTAGCATAACATACATCGCGAAGATCTTTTCCCTGGCTAGTCGTACTGCCCCATTCGCGGGTTTCAGCGTCGTATAGATTTTTCCCGCCACCAACATTCCAGATGCTCTGATAATGCCATGACCCTTCGGATAAGGTAGCACCCGTGAAACGGATGTAAGGAACACCCAACTGCGCAGCTTTTTCGAACATTTTACCAAAAAAACGTTTAGCCGAATAATAACCGTGGCCATTATTGAACAAAAACTCCTGTCCATCAAAGTCATAATAAGCAAGGCCGTTAATTTTACAGATTTCAGCAAAGTGTTCGGCTATTTTGTCCTGAAGTTGCATGTTTGGGATGAGCCCGTCATAACCATAATTAACCGTTACCTGAAGTTTATAAATAGTATCCCCGTCGGCGTGGTTTGAGGCGGTGGTTTTCCAATATCCGCGCTTCACATTCAAAAGCCTATAGGGTTTTTCTTTGGAAACGCCCATATAATGGATAAGTTCTTTACCGATTTTGACCATATTTAAGTTGGCGCAATGACCTTCCCAGCTGGCAATCTCATCCATGTAAGCCGGGTTGTCGACCAAAATTACTGTGTCTGTTGGACTGATACTTTTTACCAGCAGGCGTTTTTGCTGATAACACAGGCTATCGCTCGGGATTGGACTCGCATCCATAGTGCCAGGGGCCAATGCAGTGGTAATAGGTGTTCTGCCTATACTGATACCCTGTTTGGCCGCCATATCAGAAAATTCCTTATGGGAAACATTTCCGTTTGTTAATTTTATCGGCTTTTTCTCAAAGTTCCTTCCGTCAATGTAACCGTTATTGCCACGATCCGCTCTTAAGAAACCCTGATCATATAAGCTTATGGTTTTAAAACCCAATCTTGATGCATAAGAGATCGTGCTGTCATTTAAATTACCACTGGTTAGAAGGTCAGGAACAAAAGCAGCCGGGTCTTTTATCCATTTCCCGTTAATGGTCGGATGCGGGAGTTTTTCTGCTAAGACAATTTTCTGAATCACATCCAGCAAAGCTGTACTGTCCGGACTTCCCCATAAGGCTACGGATGATCCGATATAATCTACACCTGGTAATGGCTGCACCTGCAAATGGTTTGGGGTGTTGGCAGCCATATTGGGAATGAGCGAAAAATAAACCTCTCTTTCAAAACCACGGTCCCTTGATTGATAAGAGAGCGATATTCTTCCATTTTTATCCACATTAGCTGCATTGCCATACATTATCCGGTACCAGGGTTCTTTGTGTGCATAAAAAGCAACATCGCTGATACCATTCCCACCCAATGTAAATATCTGACCTTCATGAAGGTTGGAAGGTAAGGGAAACCGTTTAGTATCGGGACTGTGAACAACATATTGAAACGGCGCTGCATCGCCGATTGTTTCTGCTTTTCCGCCCAGGGTATTATCGTTTAAGGCCATCATACCGATGGAGTAGTTTACGGCAGCACTTGTATCTCTTGCCACACCGATGATTTCTCCAAACAGATTGTTGATGCTGGTATGTACCGGCCCCCATTCGATCACATCAATCCCTTTCCGGTTGGTAAGCGACAACAGGGTTAATTTGAAATATTTCGCTTTGGCTTCCAGTTTAACAGTAGCCACCGAACCATTGGCATAATATAACGAGAGTGTTTTTTTATTTTTTATATAAACCGCTTTTGTGGGTTCGAAGTATTTTTTTTTAGTATCACTATATAAACTCAGTAAAGGCGAGGGCTTTTCTGTTAGACTAAATTCCTTGTATGGTGCCTTAGTCTTGTTTTTCATACTGGTGACAAAACCTTTGTTATCGACCCTGATCTTGAAATAATCCGTAGAAAAATCGGTCTGGCTATAACCTTTTACCGAAAACCAACAGGTGACTGCCATTAGCAGAACAATGGCTTTTAGGGTGGTATTAAAAAAACTATTTTGCATTTCAGGTATTTATTTCTGTGTGTGTGGTTTGTGTGTTGTAACTTGTTAAAGTTACTTAAAAATAAAAGCAGGTGGATCTGGTCATATCCACCTGCTTGATTATTGGTATTTTATTGCAGTGGATCAAAAGAACCACCCCATTCTTTATTTTGTGGCAATTGGTCAGGCTCAATAGAAATCTGTGCCGGATTTAAAGAGTTAAACCAGTAACTAGTGCTTAAGTTATAACTTTGATTGGTAGCGGCTGTTTTATCCAAGTTCTCCATAATAACTGCAGAGAAATTGGCTCTTACAGCAGCAGTCATAATGTTGTCTGTGTTGCTAGGTAATGTCGCACCTTTATTTAACATTAATAATAAAGTTTTCCTGGTACTTTGGCTATTTAAGATATCGTAACGTTTCCATCTTCTTAAATCATTAAACCTAAAGCCTTCAAAAGCAAACTCTACCTGGCGCTCATTCATAATCGCAGTACGAAGATCGGTTTGAGAAACTGCTGTAATACCATAATTAGAACCAGCACCAGCAGCAATACCAGCACGTTGACGAATGGCATACAAAGCAGTTAACGCCTCGTTACTTTTGCCTATTTCATTTGCGCATTCGGCAAGGTTTAAAAGTAACTCGGCATAACGCATTGGCGAGAACCAACTTTTAGCACCAGAAGCTACACCTACTAAAGCATTTCTGTCTATAAGTGTATCTAAACCTTTACGTTGAAAAAATCCTGTTGCACAGTTTTCATCTCCATTTTGGATAAGTGGCGAAATACCTTGGAATAAAGTATTATCTCTTGACGGAACCGTAGTACTTGGTGTTGCAGTATCTTTCCATGTCCAGGCCAGCCAGTATGTACGAGATCTTGGATTTGTCATACCTATTGTATTTATATCTGGCGTAGGGTACACGGTACCACCACAATATATGGTTGCATAAAAACGATCATCTCGTTTGGTATAAAAATCTGTTAAAAACTGCTGATTATACGCAGCATTAGATAATTGATTTTTATCATATTGCATCGGGCTTCCATCACGTTTTGGATAAGCAAGCAATAATGATAATATTGGTTGATTGTTATTTGTGCTTCCGTTTGTAAATGGAAGGGGTCTAATAGCAGCAAAGTTAATATAAGCGTCAGGATAGTAATATTGCCTAGTCATAATTTGCTCTTTATTTGCCGAGTACCAAATTAACTTGTAGTTTGGAAACAGACCAAAACCTCCGGCATCTGCAGCTTGTACCGCAGTTTTAGCCGCGTTGTAAGCATTTGTCCACCTCGTTTGGTCGTTTGCAGGGTTAAATAATGGGCTTGCATACCATAAAAGCACTCTTGCTTTAAAACCAAGTGCGGCTACACGGTTAATTCTACCGTAATCAATCCCAGTGTAATTGGGTGGTAAAGCAGCAGCGGCTTCGTCCAAATCTTTTATAATTTGCGTAACACATTCAGATGTTTTACTACGTGCTACTTTCAACGAGTTTGGATCGTCAGGATTTTGTGTTTTTAAGATTAATGGCACACCACCAATAGATCTTACCATTTCCCAATAAGCCCAAGCCCGCCAAAATTTGGCCTCGCCTGTTAACCTGCTTTTGGTACTTGCACTGAGTACCGATGCGGGTAAACCAGCCAATTGATCCATAAAATAATTGGTTTTGTCGATATAGGTGTAGTTTAAATTAGTGAAGTTTTTTGTTACATCAACTATACCCATCTGAAAATTGGTTAAGTTTCCTCCGGTTCCGTTAATACCTTCGTCAGCATCTGCGCCACCGCTCAGTTCCCATCTGGGCATAAGGCCACCATATACATCGTTTAAATAAGCCTTAATTAAAACAGAGTCTGTCCATACATTACTTGGATTTATAGTTGCCGTATTTTGATAATCCAATCCTTTTTTACAAGACGAGCCTAATAGAATTAGGGCGATGTACAGGATAAATTTATTTTTATTTAGATATTTCATTTTGATTTCCTTTTAATGTTAAAATTTAGAAAGTTACACTAACACCAGCATTGTATGATTTGACAATTGGGAAAGACGTGCCAGTCTGCATTTCAGGATCATAGAATTTTTTATTGAATTTACTGATTACAAAAAGGTTAGATCCGGATACATAAAAACGGATGTTGTTTACGTATTTTTTATACAATTTTTGAGGAACATTATATGCAACATTTAAAAACTTTAAGCGTAAAAAGCTTGCATCTGCCAACCAAAAATCACTACCTGCAGTATTAACCGCCCATGCTTCATCATTTACACTGTATCGAGCAGGTAACCAAGAGCTATTAGGGTTATTTGGGGTCCATGATTGATCGTACCATGGTTGCCACATCCTGTTCCATTCTACCCCCCCAGACAAATCACGGTAAGATTTTTTGTAACCAAATGCACCATTAAAATTAGCCGTAATGCTTAATCCTTTCCACTCCGCATTTAAGGTTACACCCAATACTTTTGCATTATTGCTTTTGTTTAGTACTGTTATGTCTTGGTCGTTAATGGTATTGTCTCCATTAAAGTCTTTATATGCAAACTGTCCGGGTTTAGGTACACGGCCATTGAAATTATACCCCGGATGAGCAGCCAATAATGCATCAACATCAGCTTGCGATCTAAGCATGTGATCAACCGTGTAGCCAGTAATATAATTGGCAGAACGACCATTGCCTATCCAATTTTGATAATCGTAAGTTATATTTTGATCCCTTATAACATACCAAGAATCGCCATAAGTAAAGTTTAAGCCTACATTGTAATTAACTTCACCAGCTTTATTATTGTAATTTAAACTTAAATCAATACCATTTGCTTTCATTTTGCCATAATTTACTGATGGTAAAGGGCGACTAAAAGTTGGGGGTGTAGATTGAATTTTAGTGCTTAAAATATCATAGGTAAGCGTATGCCAATATTCTGCTGTAGCCGTAAAGTGTTTTAAGAAACTGATATCAACACCAAAATTTTTGTTCAAGTATTTTTCCCAGGTAATGTTTGGATTCGGATATACACTATATTGTATACCTGGATAAAGTGAAGGCGAGTCGCCAAAAATTGCACTGTTGCCAGCTGCGTATTTATCTTCATATTGCCAGCGTAAAGCATTAAAATCATCCCTAGCCCCATTTGGGTCTATTGGCACAAAATCGTTACCTGTTTGCCCAACTGAAGCTCTTATTTTTAAGGCTTCAATTCCTTTTACATTTTTAAAGAAATTTTCTTTAGAAATTACCCAAGCTGTAGATACAGAAGGGAAGAAACCCCAACGTTTATCTTTAGGGAAATATACTGAACCATCATAGCGATAAGCAAAAGTAGCAATATACTTGTCTGCGTAATCATAAGCAAATTGCCCGATAAACGATTTACGACCTGTTGTTGGCAGAAAACCATACATGTTACTAATTTGTTTTGTAGCTGTGCCATTTACAACACCTCCGCCACCAGTAGAAGCCCACCATTGGTCGGTAGTATAAATAGGGAAACCATTAATGGTGGCATCTATACCGTCGTACTTCCTTTCTTGACGCTCATACACCAATGCCGCATTTACATGATGTTTGCCAAAGTTTCTATCAAAGTTTAATTGAAGATTTAATTGATCCTCTTGATTCCAGGCTGATTTTTTTTGTATACTAGGCGTATGGAAACTAAGGCGCTGCCCTACATTAGAATTTAAATCCCAAATGCCGGGCTCAATTTGTTTCAATTGGTAATAGGTAAAAGGATGTTGGTATATTTTTTGATTGCTATTATTAAAACTTTTTATATAACCAACTTTAGCACTTAATCCTTCTAAAAAGGGCGCTTTGTAGGTTAAATTTAAGTTAGCTATAGAACTCAAGCTTTCTGAATTGTTGTAACCTGCTAATCCATTTGCTTCAGCCGGTTTGTTGGTAATCCAAAAATAATCTACCGGTAAACCCGAGGCAGAAAAAGATGGCATATAAGGTTGCCATACCATGAGTTTAGGATACATATCTCCTGACCAATCGCCTTGGGGGGCAGAAAATTTATTATTGTTTAAGCTAAGGCCGGCAAAAACCGCTACATCTTTGGTAAGGTTAGCTGTTATATTTGCCCTAACATTATATTTTTTCATGTTGGTGTTCTTGATAAATGTTTCTTGATCCACATAAGAACCGCCGATAAAATATTGAAGCTTATCTGTACCGCCAGATGCGCTTAAATTATGTGTAGTAATATAAGGGTTTACGTAAACATCTTTTAAGGCGTTGAAACCATAGCCCTTGCCACCACCAAAATCTGTATCTTTAAAGTAAGCTTGTGCAGCAGGGGTCCAAACGTTGTCTGCCGCTCCTGCAATTCTATGGTAAATATCGCCCCATTCCATAATATTGGTTAGCTTCATGTTATTTCCGCGAACGTCTTTTCCGGTATTTACCGAGTAGTTAACCGTTGCTTTACCTGCTTTACCGCGTTTGGTAGTAACCATTACTACACCGCCACCAGCACGAGAACCATAGACAGCCGTAGTAGCTGCGTCTTTTAAAATGCTTATTTCATCGATATCATTAGGGCTTAAATTATTAAACTCTGCAGCGTCGCTAGTAACTTTTCCGTCAATTACATATAAAGTTGGGGCAGGATTCCATGAACTTGATGTTCTTATGCTTATACTAGGCTGTTCTCCTGGTTTGCCACTTGGTGTAGAAACACTTAAACCAGACATTCTGCCAGCTAATAAATTACCTACTGATGTGGTCGGGATTTCAGTGTCTTTGTCTGTAAATTTAACTGTAGCTACAGATCCGCTTAAAAGCGTTTTCTTTTGCTTTGAATAACCGACAATTACCGTTTCACCTAAATTAATAGCGGTAGAGACCATTTCTATTACCATTCCCGCTTTAGGTGTAACGGTTACAGTTTTATACCCGGTCATTGTAATTTTTAGCAATGCGCCACTGGGTACGGCAATTGTAAATTTACCCGACTCATCCGCCATTACCGAGGATGCAGCTCCCCCTGTAACAGTAATTGTGGCAGCTGCCAATGGAACTTTCCCTTCTGCATCAACTACTTTTCCCGATATTTTTACCTGCGCAAAAACATGATAGGACTGCAGTAAGATGAAAACGATTCCGAGCACCCTTAAGTGCATTTGTAATACCTGTTTCATAATCTTGATCTTTGGTTGGTTAGTTTTTTTGTTTGGTTTTTTCTTGGTTAGTTTAGAGCATAACAAAACAATCCATGCTGTTAGGATAAATCTCAGAAGAATACCTAGCCGCAACTACCACTAATTTGATCGTTTACAATGTTTTTTTTGCCCTTACCCTTGCTGGTGAATAAAATATGCCCTGAAACATCAAATAAACCACATCAGGGCTATCTACGTGAACTTTACCTCCTTCTCTGCCCAGGCATTTACAGTATTGTTGAGGTTTATCGAAGCAAAAAGTATAAAGGATCTATTAGGATGTAGATATAATTTTTTTATTTAAATCATTATTTAGACTTATTAAAAATAATTTGGATAAAAGCAATTAAAACGATTTCTTTGTAGGCATAAACCAATCATACTGCATAAGGGAATGCAACGCTCAAAAATGAAATCAGAACAGAATCCTAAAAGTCTAAACTGGGCAAAACACCAGAAACGGTGGTTTGGCAAATGGCATCTTTATGTTGGTATTATTGCAGGAGCAATTGTAGCTTTTGTAGGTGTTACCGGTAGTATTTTGGTTTTTCAGGATGAGATTGACCGTGCGCTGAATCCTACCCTGTTCGAGGTAATTGCAAAGAAACAAAAAATGCCCGTTGAGGATATTGTACCCTTGATCAGGAAAAACTATCCGGATCTGAAAATAGATTATCTGATGCTCAACAACTTCAAAAACCCCAATGAAGCTTACAGCGTTCTGAATTCAAAAAGTGGCGGAGAAACTTTTATTAATCCATATACCGGAAAAACAACGGGTAAAAGAATCCATACCAGCTCTTTTATCCATGTGGTTACCGAACTTCACCGAACATTGCTTATCCCTGTTGCCGGGCGTTATATCTGCGGACTGGCTTCCCTCTGCCTTTTAATTTTAACCATTTCAGGTTTGCGTTTATGGATCCCAAAGAAATGGAAACAGCTAAAATCGGCACTTAGCGTAAGGTTTAGGGGCTCATTTAAACGCCAGAATTACGATTGGCACAATTCGCTGGGCTTTTACTCGTCGTCTATTGTGGCCATACTAAGTCTCACGGGTTTTTCCATTACTTTCTCCACCCTGGTAATCCCTTTTCTTTTTTTATTAAGCGGAAAATCGCCGCAAGGCGTAGCCCAATTATTAGGCGCTAAATCGGCATGGCATGCACAGGCGGTACCACTTCCCCTTAAACAGATTGTTGCCGCAGCTAAAGAAAAAATGCCTAATGGTTATATTGGCGGGATTGCTTTTCCGGCCGACAAAACAGGAACTTATCGTTTGGATGTAGTGAGCGGAAACCTACCTAAAGTGGGGAAAAGAGAAATGCTCGTTGTTGATCAATATACAGGCAAAGTAATGTTGAACAGCCAGAAGGATTTCCCCAATGTTGGCAATGCTTATCTTAGCTGGTTAACACCAATCCATTATGGGAGCTTTGGTGGCAGGCCAACACAGATTATCGCTATCATCGCCGGTTTAATGCCCCTTGCACTTTTTATTACAGGTTTTATAATCTGGTGGCCCCGTTATAAAAAACAAAAGAAGGGCAAAAAACGAAAAACAAATGAAGCAGCTTTAGATGAGGCATTGGAAGCCCCTGCTGTTGAAAAAGAATTAAAACCAGCGAAAACAAAAACGCCGCTTCCGAAACTCGGCAAGTACTTTCTCTTACAGTTTAAATCGGGATTAAAATATGCTTCGATTATTCTTCCGATTAGTTTTATGATGGGTGCACTCTATGGCCTTCCTTCAGGAATTGTTATCCAGCCAGCCATTTTTGTAGTGGCCTTTAGCTGCGTAATGGTATGCCTGAATTTTATATGTGCATTGTTGTCTGAAATGTTCAATATCTTATTTCTCCTTCCCTTTAAAAAAGGCAGTCATAAGGTAACCCGCTATTTTGCCTTATCGACAGCATTTTTAGTGTGTTACCTGGCTGTGTATATGTTGTTGCTAAATACTGGTTTTGAGGTATTCTAGAGTGATCATATCACAGTAACATCCGACGGTCCCTGTGGCTATTTCTTTTCCATAAAATTTTTCAGCTGCTTTCGAACTTCCCGCTAGGGAACGTTTCATCGCTATCGATAGTAAGGTAAAAGCTTACAACGAAGAAAAACTTGAAATTTGATAATGACAGATTCCAATAGAGTGGTCGTCTTTCCCGCACAGGCGGGAATCTTAAAGCGCTTGCATTACGATTACTTATAAGTTTTCCTTTTTTCAGAGGCATTCATGAGCACTCCGTGGTTCCCAATCAAGTTGGGAATGACGATCCTCATAATCTAACATTTGCAAAAAATCAGTTATTTATATCGATTTTTATACAATAAATTAACCCTCAGGATAACAATGTCTGTATTTATGATACAGCCTCTCCTATAAAAGATAATTATTTCGCCGGTGTAATGACGATTTTCCGGTATTCGATCGGTTCATGATCTCCCTGAAGATAAATAGGCCCGGGCTCTCCCTCATTACTATCCAATGCCCCTCCGGTAATGCCCGGGATTTCCTGGTTACTGATGATGGTTTTACCATTGGCTACCACTGTTACCAAACGGCCAACAAGGGTAATATCGTAACGCTGCCATTCATCCGGGCCAAGCGTAACCATTTCATTGGCGGTTAAAAATCCATAAATGCCACCGAATAGCACGCTGTTAGGATGTGCATCTTTTTTGCTGTCCTCAATCTGCACCTCGTAACGGCCCCTTAAGTATACCCCACTGTTTCCGCCTTTGGCGTATTTGAATTCTACATGAAGCTTAAAATCATTATACTTCTGTTGAGAAATCAGATTTGAGCCCGCTTTCGGACTGGTTAAAATACCGTTTTTAACTATCCATTGGTTTGGTCCATTGGTTTTCCAGCCAGACAGATCCTTGCCATTGAACAAATTGATGGGTTTGCCCCAAGCTGGTGCTGCCGTTCTTTTCAGGTAAGGTGTCTTAACGCCTTTCCAGTTATATTGTTTACCATCGCAATTGGTCATTGTTCCCTGAATCCCTGCATCGCCCACGGTGCCATCGATAACTAAATTCGAAGAACCGCTTTCCCATTGTGGCGGGATTTCGAACCTGAATTTTCCATTATCAAACTTCACTTCCGATACCGGACGCGCACTACCAGCGGTAGATACAAAGTACCCCACTAAAGTTTTATAACCAGATAGTTTTACTTCCATCCAGGCAGGCGCCGGTTTTCCGTTTACATCAACGGTAATGTCCCAACGGCCAATCAATGCTGCAGGCTCAACAGCAAGTTTAATGTTATCGGGTATCGTTACTCTTGCAGCAAATGTTTTTTGAGACAGACCTGCAAGGAACAGACAGCTTATACTAAACAAAAAGATTTTTTTTCTCATAAATGTAATTTGATTATTATGTACCTGATGTTTTATAACCCAGGACCAATAAGTTACAGGCCAAGGTAAATTGCCAGTAAGGTATGATTTATTTGTTTTAAGCACAAGTAGTGCTTCGCTCCTGCACAGCATCGTTACAAGACTGCTGTACCGTTATAACGATAAGTCTTAATAAACAAGTGTGCTAACCCATGTGCAAAACAGCGTAAGTTGAAATCATCTAAAAACAAAGGCCCCTGCAAATTTGATCTGCAAGGGCCCGTTTATATATAAGATTGATATTTATCCATTAATGGCTTTAACACCTGGCAATTCTTTGCCTTCCATATACTCAAGTAAAGCACCACCACCGGTAGAAACGTAACTTACTTCATCTTCCATGCCAAATTTTGCAATTGCGGCTGCTGAATCGCCACCACCGATCAATGAAAATGCTCCGTTATCTTTAGTAGCCGCTACAACTGCTTCTGCAACAGCTTTAGTACCTACCTGGAAACTTTCCATTTCGAAAACGCCCATCGGTCCGTTCCACAACAAGGTTTTAGAATTTTTAATTACATCCTGGAACAGGGCAACCGATTTTGGGCCGATATCCAGTCCCATCCAATCTGCAGGAATCTGACCAGAGTCTACATCCTTCTTATCGGCATCATTTGCAAATTTATCAGCAATTACGGTATCTACAGGTAAAATCAGGTTTACGCCTTTTGCTTTTGCTTTTTCGATCAATTCTAAAGAAAGTGCTTGTTTATCGGCTTCTAACAATGAGGTGCCAATTTCTCCGCCCTGCGCTTTAGCAAAAGTGTAAGCCATACCACCACCAATAATCAGGTTATCTACCTTATCCAGCAATTTCTCGATCAAAAGAATTTTATCAGATACTTTAGCACCTCCCATAATTGCAGTAAAAGGTCTTTCTGCGTGGTTCAATATTTTCTCTGCATTTTCTACTTCCGAGGCCATTAAATAACCGAAGTATTTTGCATCTGGGAAAAACTGGGCAATAATTGAAGTTGAAGCATGTGCCCGGTGAGCAGTACCAAAGGCATCGTTTACATAAACGTCGCCTAATTTTGATAATTTTTCTGCAAAGGCAACATCACCTTTTTCTTCTTCTTTGTAAAAACGAAGATTTTCTAACAATAAAACTTCACCTGGTTTTAAATCAGCTGCCTGTTTTACTGCGCTTTCGCCAATACAATCATCAACAAACTTAACTTCAACACCAACAAGAGCAGATAGATCAGATAAGATGTGCTTTAAAGAATATTTATCGGTAGGGCCATCTTTCGGGCGACCTAAGTGAGACATTAAAATAACCGCACCACCATCTTTTAAGATTTTAGAAATGGTTGGCAAAGCCGCCCTGATTCTTTTATCGTCTGTAATTTTAAATTCGTCATCTAAAGGCACATTAAAATCTACCCTGATTAATGCTTTTTTATCTTTAAAGTCAAACTGGTCAATTGTATTCATGTTTAATTATTTTGATTTAAGTTTAATTTCATTTCGTAATGGAAACCGATGCCAGGGATATCGAACTCTGGCGATTCGGTAGTAAAGCCGATTTTCTTGTAAAAAGCTGCCGCCGTTGAACGGGCATTACACCATAAGTAATCGGTTTTATATTCTTTCAGGTATTCAATGGCAAAAGTAACCAGTGCAGCACCATAACCATTTCCAACTGCATCGGGATGGGTGGCCATGCCCCTAAGCTGATAGCCCTCTCCTTCTTCCGGAAAAAAATCGTTCCGCATAAAGGTGGCAATTGATTTTATTTCTCCATCTTTTAAAAAACCAAGATGAAAGGTATCGTAGGCAAGATCGCCTTCAAAAACGCATGCTTCGAATGGTTTGCCATTGCGCAAAACCAGGCTTCTTAAAGGCAGTACTTCTTCTGGAAGAATAAATTTGACCATATTTTTAATATCAGCTAGCTTACATCAAGTGTGAAGATATTGCTATTGGATGCACTGCAAACGTTTGCAAAGTTAATAAAGCAATTGAAACCCGATAATAATATCGGCCAGAATTTTTAACATTTTAGATCACTGCAAAAAAACGACTCTTTCATCTATTTTGATTTTTATACAAAAAATTATCCCTCACGATGACATCTGTTTGCGATTTATCCCTTAACTTAATAACACTGAGGTAGGAGTCGATCCACCGATTAATTAATCCAGCATCTGGAACTGGGGCTTTGCAATGAATAACCGATTACAGCAGGCAATTAACCATGTACTATTGATTAATAAAGCAATAAACCAGCCCTACATTTTAGCCTTTACCAAGCTGATCAATTTTTTTCACCACATCGATCAAACGGCTACTGTAACCAAATTCGTTATCATACCAGCCCACCACTTTAACCAGATCGCCAACGATAGAGGTTAATAACGAATCGAAAATACAGGAATGTGGGTTGTCGATAATATCGACTGATACAATTGGATCTTCGGTATACTCAATAAGACCTTTCAATTCATTTTGTGCAGCGTGCTTAAAAGCTGCATTGATTTCTTCAATGCTTGTCTTCTTCTTTAGCAGGCAGGTAAAATCGGTTAACGATCCGTTTAAAACCGGAACCCTGATTCCTGCCCCACCTAAACGGCCATCCAGTTCCGGAAAAATATGGGTAATGGCTTTTGCTGCCCCTGTTGTAGTTGGAATAATGGAGGATGAAGCTGCCCTTGCCCTGCGCAGATCTTTATGGTTCGCATCATGCAGATTCTGATCACCTGTCATCGAGTGGATCGTCGTAATATAACCCTCTTCAACACCCCAGTTATCATTCAAAATCTTAATCATAGGGGCAATATTATTCGTTGTACAACTGGCATTTGATAATACAGGGCTACTTAAATCAATCTGATGGTCGTTTACACCTAATACAACCATCGGAATATCATCCGCAGCCGGGGCTGAGATCAACACCTGTTTTGCGCCTGATGTAATGTGTTTTTCTGCTGATGACTTGGTTAGATTTTTACCAGTACAATCGATAACCAGATCTACCCTAAGTGCCGACCAAGGCAATTCATCGGCATCCTTGATAGCGAAAACCGGAATAGAAAGCTGATTGATTACCAGTGCATCAGGTTTTGCAGAAACACTCCCGGCGAAAACACCATGAACAGTATCGTACTTAAATAGGTGAGCCATCGTTTTGGCATCTGCCAGGTCGTTAATCGCCACCACTTCAAATCCCTCAGCCAATGCTAAGCGTAAAAATGTTCTTCCTATTCTACCAAAACCATTTATTGCCAGCCTCATTATTATAAAAATTAGAGCGCAAAATTAGTATTTATTTATCAAAGCAAAGACCTGATTATATAAGATGGAAAAGGTATGATGAAACCTTATTTCAGCAGCTATCTTTTTCGTGCTAAGGTCAAAAATATTCTACTTGGCATTACAAAATGATAGAAGTGGAAAGAGACCATGGCAATCGATGGACAATAAATTTCCGGTGCGCAAAGTCATCCGCTTTAAAAAAATGAGTTCTTTTTTAGGAGCGCAGCGCCTGTATAGCTATGGATGTTTGTTCCCGTTCTTCGCTATATCCCTGCACTGCGCTCCGGGGATGCCGCTGCGACCGGGGCTAGAAACTTCTAATCTGCAAGGAAACCGATACAAAGCTGCCCCTAGTTTTGTCCTACGGGCCTTGGTTAAATAAACCTTATTGTAGCGGCTATCCTTTTTGTTGCAGCAACCAACAACATCTTGCTAACCACCACAAAAAGATAGGAGCGGAAAGAAGGGCTGCCCAAACCGATAGGCACTACACGTGCTTTACTAAAAAAAGTAAAATTTATTTTAAGAGCGCAAAGTCATCCGCTTTAAAAAAATGAGTTCTTTTTTAGGAGCGCAGCGCCTGTATAGCTATGGATGTTTGTTCCCGTTCTTCGCTATATCCCTGCGCTGCGCTCCAGGGATGCCGCTGCGACCGGGGCTAGGTACTTCAAATCTGCAAGGAAACCGATACAAAGCTGCCCCTAGTTTTGTCCTACAGGCCTTGAGTAAAATTTATTTTAAGAGCGCAGGAACATAGGCTATTAACCTGAACTCGATTAATAACATGCCTTTAAAGATCTTCTGTAGATTTTCAACTCACTGTCGTCACCCTGAATTTATTTCAGGGTCTATCTAGTTGGAAGGATGCTGACCACGAAGTAGCTATTAGGCTTTTAAAAACAATAGAAAACAACTAATAAAACAAGTTCAGCATGACGACCGCGTTAGGAAATGAAGCTAAAAATTGATCAATATGTAAATATTAATCGAATTAAGATTACTTATTAAAGTTTACCTGCCTTTCTTTTTAAGCAGGCTTAAGGTAAGCAAGGTATTAAACGCAATGCAGAGACCAATAATGAGCAAAATCAATATAAAATTCCCAAGATGCTGAAGGAAAATGGTGGCTACTATTGTAGCCAGATTAAACCCCGCAGTAGAAATTACGATCCAGCTGGCCTTAAACCCTAACTGCTCTAAACGGTGGTGGATGTGGTTACGGTCTCCCTTAAACGGAGAGCCTCTCTTTAAAATACGGATGGTAAAAACTCTTAATGAGTCGAAAATGGGTACGATCAGTATTGCTACCGCTATTGCTGGCGCAGAATAAAAAGCAGGTTTATTTTCACCTGTAAACTTATTGAGCTCTATAAACTTAATGGCCAGGGCAGCAGAAATAAGCCCGATGATCAGTGCACCTGTATCGCCCATAAATATTTTAGCAGGAAACCAATTGTATTTTAAAAAGCCTGCGATGGCACCCGCAAGGGCAAAGGCTATAAATGCATATGGCACTTGTCCCATCAAAGAAAACAAAATACCGAAAGCCAGGCTTGTTAAAATGCCGATTCCACCTGCCAATCCGTCAATGCCATCTATTAAATTGAATGCATTATTCAGGAAAATAATTAATGCTATCGAAAAAAGGCTTCCCCATAAGGGCGGCATATCTCCTATACCCAATACACCGTACAAACTTGTTAAACGAAAAGCACCGAAAAAAACCAGGATAAAAGCGACTACGATCTGCAAAATAAATTTTGTACTGGTATTGGTGCCATAAACATCGTCTTTTAAACCAAGTGCCGCAAGGATGATGCACGATGCAATTAAAAAATTAGCTTCTTTAAAATTAATAATGGCCGAAAAAAGCAAGATACATACGGTAAAACTACCTACAATGGCCAAGCCACCTAAACGTGAAATATTGCGTTTATGTTTTTTACGGTACAGGTCGTTTTTATCAAAAAGGCCATACTTTAAAGAAGTATAGATTATACTTGGAATACTTATAATTACGGTTGAAAAGGCCAAAATAAATATGGCTATACAGAAATAGTCAGGGCTGGTATTCAGAATATCTTTTAGCAAAACTTATAGGGACTTGCAAGCAAATATAACTATACTAAGATAAACAAAATTGCGATGTAAAATGTTTAACATGACATATATCAAAATAATTGATTTACGTCATACTAAACAGACAACAAAAGTTCCTAACCTTAAACCGAAAAGTAACAAATAGTGCTAAAGTACTGTTTATTAACATTAAAACTGACTGAGTTTGCTTAACTTTTTCTTTAGCAATACCCAAAAAGGCAAGGGCATCTTATTCCTTTTTAAGGCTTTATAATCATTAACAAAGGCAGAGACCCTGCTCATCACAGATTGGTTACTTACCCCTCCCATACGCATATTCACCATTAAGATAGGCAGGTAAACCGCTTCTATTTTATGGGTATAAAAGTAACGTAATATTAATTCGTAATCGGCAGCGGTACCCAGATCTAAGGCATAATCGCCGTTTTTTTCAAACAAAGATCTTTTCAAATACAGTGTAGGATGTGCGGGCATCCAGCCTTTTTTAAGATCCTGAAAGGTGTTTTGCCGTGATTTCCACGTCCTGATAATTTTATGTGTTTTTGGATGGATGTAATTGAGGTCGCCATAAAATCCGTCTATTTTCGGCTGATCGATAAAGGTTTTGGCTACTGATGCCAATACATCGGGGTGTGCAAATAAATCATCGGCATTTAAGATTCCGATTACCTCTCCTGTTGCCCTCTGGATCCCTTTATTAATGGCATCGTATAAACCTTTATCTTTTTCTGAAACAAAATAATCAATATGAGATTGGTTCTCCTGAATAATATTTAACGTTCCGTCTGTCGATCCCCCATCAATCACCAGGTACTCTACATCCGGATAGCTTTGCGCCATTACAGAATTAAAACACTCTTGCAAGAAGGTTTCTCCATTGTAAACGACTGTAATGAGTGATATTTTCATGGTTACCAAACGGGGATTCTTCGACTTTTTTTAAGCTGAAAACTATGGTAAAGATAAAGAATAGCTTTACATATGCCGAATGGTTTCCTATTCGAACAGACAAAGATGATCTATGGTTTGTTTCGTTTTCTAATAATGAATATGCCGAATAACCCTGCTGTAGCTCCCAATAGCCACGAATGGTCATCGAAGTTGCATAAAACCATTGTGAATGACCCCTCCAAACCATATTTAGCTGTTCCAAGACATGGACAGATTCCAGCTACACAAATTCCCAAGCCGGAACAAACACCACATGTAGTTCCTGTATATGATACGGCTGCCCAACTACAATAATTACTGGATAAAGGATATAAGGAATTGGTATAAAGCTTATATCCTCCTGTTAAAACATTTAATGTGGGAGTATCATAAAGTTCAGTCCCGCCGGTGATCAAACATCCATCGGTAGCTTTAGCTAAGGTAGAATAGAGAAATAAAACAATCCATATAGCTAAGCATTTCAAGGAGTTCATAACTGTAGAATTATATCCAAATCAAAACTACACCAAACCTAATGCAGAAACTACATTCGTTTTGTTCAACTGCTTTCAACTATTAAGAGGATTCCACATTTATTACTGATTTCGGTAAACGATTTATTCATCAGGCATGATGCGTCCCGTGGCTGAACCCTGAACAAATGCGTATAAAGTATTTCAAGAAAAGAATAATATGATAACTAATACGCCCCTTCATTCATATCGATACTGACCCCATATAAAATTAGTTTGTCTAACTTATGCATTTGCCGTTCTTTTTGTTCAATATTATGGCAACACTATGGCCCTTAGTGATACAAAATTACCACTATAAGGAATAACAGTATAATGACTTATAGACTAGATGCGAATTGATCCTTTTTTACGAATTATGATAAAACCAAGAAATCCGATGGAGCTTATTAAATACGGCGCATAATCATCTAATGGTAACAGCATACAATTGCTATCAGATGGATTGTAATCCACCAGAACACCCTGATTAGAAACACTTTCCAGAGAAGTACATTTAGATTGAGGATTGCCAGAGCCGCCACTGGCTACCGGATAATTATCTGAGGTAGTTCTTAAAATCCCGCAATTTGGATCTTCAGGCCAGTTTCTTATTGTGATTCGATCAGATGCAGTGTATAGTGGCATAGTGGTCCCTCCGTCAAAATAAGTTCCACTTTGAACTGTATAAATATAATTTCCGGTTTTACAGCCTACTGCTCCGACGGCATTAGAGAAAAATAAAACTGTTGACAAAACAGTTAAAAAGAGATATTTCGACATTATTGTTTGGTACTGGTGGGTGCACATACGTAACTCCCACAATCAGAGATGTTCTGCGACAAAAAAATTATAATAATAACACAACAAAATTTTGGAACCAAGTGATGATATAAACCAACACAATACCAAAATAATCGTAAGATTAATATTACAAAATTAACCAAAAAAGCATAAATAAATTATCGAATGGGGTGAATATGAATGGAGTATGACACGCTGATTTCGCGCTACAATTCGTCAAAAATGGCCCAGAAAGCACCTAAACAAAGAAAAAATAAAAAATTCGCTTAAAGCAAAATCAGAAATCCTTGACAATTGTCATGAACAAAATGAATAAGACTTGTTCAATATTGGCCAAAAGCAGTTTAAGACAAGCTATAATTACTTGTCCCACATACCACTTGTTTTTTGATTATAAAAAAGCCTAGGGCGGCCAGTGCCAATATCATGTAGGGTATATAATCATCTATGGGGCACTGATAAAAGTTTTGAGCGAACACACCCCCGTACCATTGAGTAGAAGTACCTCTTACAACACATTGTCTTGTAGTATTGGGTACTGGATCTCTATAACAGGAGTAACTGACAGCTACACCGGCGCCAAAACCATCATAAACAGGAAGACCTTGAATATCCGCGCTCTCTGTTGTGGGCACCGAAAAACCTGTTAGTGTTGTGTAAACGTTCGGGAATGAAGCAACCGCACCATAAGGGAATACAATTATACATCCTACTGGATTAGTCTGCGCAATAGCCGAAAATGACAATGGCACAAAAATGAAAAGCAATAAATTCTTAGCTTTAAATAACATAAAAATGGGACGCCGCCGGGATGAATACGTTGTACAAATGCAACGAAATAAAACTAATAATACTGTTAAATCTATTCAATAATACAAAATTAACAATTCTATGTACTGATTAATAAGTAATAAAAAGGATTTTGATAAAAATAACCCAAATGGAGGTGTTAAGTTGCGATTGGTGAGCCACCGAGCATGGGGGAGATCTTACACAAATGTGTCTGATTTGGAAAAGAATCAGGCAGAAAGCAGAATGAATAAGAATTTTTTGCCGGAGCGATCAGTAGATATCGGTATTATTGAATAATTTTTTTCTATTTCTAATGAAATATACTCCAAATAATTCCATTGAAAATATTATAGACCAAGCGTATCATCTATCGCACAATCTACAGTGTGGTTATATTGTGTTTAGGTAGGGATAATACAAACAAAAAAGAAAAGTGCTCAGCCGCGTTGGTCGTAATTGATTTTCTAGGAGCACAGTAAAAATTTTAAAAAATCTTAACCATCTTTACCATCTTTACCAATTTGAGCAAATATCATAAAAAGCAATAAAAAAATACCGCAATAAACACAACATAATACATTTTTTTGATGCTAAAGTACGAGTATAAGATGCGTATTTACGGTCGTTTAAATTATTTTAATTAAACAGTAAAAAATAAATAAGGGGTATAAGCTAACCAATCAAGCCAAATACCATTCTGTTTCTTACAAAACCTGCTCCTAAACAGCTTGCGAGTAAAACAAAAAACGGCAAATAGGTATCAATAGGGCATTGAATGTGGTTTTGCAATAGTAATCCCCCATAAATACCGCCTATGGTACATTCTCTTGTTAAAGTACTTGCAGGTTCAGTAGGATAGCAGCCAGCAGGGATACTGACTGGAGTACCTCCATAATTAGGACCAAATATACCGTTACTCCCCAGATAGGTAGGATAATAAATAGCTTCAAATCCTGGTCCGAAATATTTTACGCAACCTGTTTGAGCAGTTACTTTTAAAAAAAACAGACACAAAATAAACGCACACAGAATAGGTACTTTTTTCATAGACAATGAATTGGAATAGACGGGTCAAATATAAAACAACTTCTACACAAATAGTATTAATGAGTATTAATAAATATACATAAACATATTTTTATGATGATTTTTATCAATACAAAAATAATGCGTAAAAAACTAACTCCGTTTTTTTATTGTTGGCCGATTTAAACAAATAGCGTTAAAAAACGTTGTTAATTAGGCATTGACCAATAACATTGAATTATAATGGACAATGAAACTATGCATTATTCATCACCTCCTTAAAAGACAATAAGTAAATCTTACTTTTCAGTTTATTTTTTTTTAAGCATCTTTAACCCATATATTAATCATCTTTAACCATATTTTGCGTGTAAGCCATTGCACAAACTTATTTCCTCATCCCAAATTATGATCCCAACAAAAGCAATATTAAAATCTGTCTGTATTTTATTCATTTGCTCAATTTTTGTAGGTTGTGCTTCCAGAAAAGAGCATAGTCTGTTTAATGCCCCGAGTGATATAGTTACCGACACCATTAAACAGGTATATGTGGTAAATGATCAGGGAATTAGTGATGCCTATTACAAAATAAAGGTGAATGATCAGTTGGCCATCCGAAACCTGCAAAATAAAGAATTTGGTGCCACGGCCTCTGCCAACAGTAGTACAAGCAGTAATCAAACAGCAGGTGGATCCATCAATAATAGCCTTTCTTACTTAGTGGATACCGATGGGAAAGTAAATCTTCCTGCTATCGGAAAAGTGGAGGTATTAGGCCTCAGCAGGCGGGATGCCGCTATTAAAATTCAGGATTTATATGCAAAACAACTACTGCGCGATCCTATTATAGAACTGAGTGTGATAAATTTAAAGGTTACTTTATTGGGAGAATTCAGCAAACAAGGGAATTTTTTACTGGAACGCGAAAACACTACCTTAATTGATATTATTGGTGAAGCAGGAGGAATTAACAAAACAGCAGACCCTAAGACCCTGAAAATTATTCGTGGCGATAGAAGCAACCCGGAAATTATTTATGTCAATCTGAATGACATCAACAGTTTAGCCAGTAAAAATTTAGTCCTTCAGAATAATGACATTATTGTACTGCAGCAAACCAAGAGCTCAGCATTGACCGAAAAACTAACAAGTGTTAATAATATCGTACAACCGCTGCTTGTGGTAGTCAATCTTGCTGTATTAATCTTTACCTTAACCCGCTAATGGATAATACTACACCAACAGAAAATAAGAAGTTAGCTAGCCAGACCATTAACTATTGGAAAATCGCGTTGATTTTTCTAAGCAGGTGGTATTGGGTTGCTGGGACGGTATTGATCAGTTTTGTGATGGCCTGGCTATATGTACGCAGCATTACCCCTATTTATATTACTTCTGCTTCGCTAAAGTTAGATGGCGATCAGCAGCAACAAATGCCACCACTTCCTGGTTCGCCAGTAAATTATCGCCCCTTTAATCAAAACCAGATTCAGACTGAGGGAATCATTATGCGTTCGGAAGACGTAATTTTAAACGCATTAAAGAATCTTGATTATAAAATTAGCTACTATTTAGAAGGAAGGGTACGGGTGACCGAACTTTATCCGAAACAGCCTTTTCAAGTTGATATTTTAACCCAGGATTCAGTTAATTTCAGTAGGGCTACCTATTCTGCTAAGCCGGTTGATAGCAAAACCTTTGAATTATCGAGTAGCGACGACAATAACAAGAGTTCTAAAAAGTATCGTTATGGTCAAGCGATTAACGTTGGAAATATGGTGTTTACGGTTAAAACCGAAATTCCGTCTACCGGGAATTACAGTTTCAAATTCAATGGGATCAGAGATTTATATGGCAGAGCTGCAGGGGGATTAAATGTATTCGAACAGGAGAAAAACACCAATATTATGGGTGTTACCCACACGGATAGCAATCCTGTTTTCTCTGCCAATGTGCTCAATGAGATCATTAAACAATATGTAAAAAATGATGCAACGCTTAAGAAAAGATCGGCCAAACAAACTATAGATTACTTGGATAGCCAGATCGCATTTTTAGATGCACAGGTGAATAAATCTGGCAACAAACTTTCTAGCTTTCAAAGCGATAATAAATTAATCGATCCAGCGAGCGACCGGCAACTCGGAAATTCGAAACTGAGCAATCTACAAAACCAGATTGCAGAATTACAATTACAAGAACTCGGTATCCAACAATTAGAAACTCAGGTAAAAAACAATAAAGATAGAATACAATTTAATCTTAACCTGGAAGGCACCAATAGTACCCTCTTAACCGGTTTAATTACACAGCTTAATGGACTTATCATTAATAGAGAAAATAAGTTACAGAATTTTAATGCCGACGCTCAGCCCATCCAGGATATTAACCGGCAGATTAATGAAGTGAAACAGGCCATTGTAACCAATATCCGTTTATTGCATGAACGTAACCAAAAAACAATCAGTTACATCAATGGGCAGATTGGCCAGGCAAATCAGGCACTGGGCAGCATACCGGCCAAACAAAATGATTTCGCCAAATTACAGAGTAATTTCGATATCAACCAACGTATGTTTTCGATGCTATTTGAACGAAAACTCTCTGCGCAGATCAGCTCCGCAGCCGTAATTTCTGGTGCTACAATTATCAGCGTAGCACAGCCTTCTTTTTTTCCGATTTCTCCTGTGCCTAAGAAAATTTATTCCTCTTATTTATTTATGGGTTTGTTTTCGGGGCTGGGCTTAATTCTATTGGTCAGGATATTAAATCCTTATCTCTACGATATCGAAACCATCGAGGGTCTAACCGCAACCCCGATTATTGGTGTAATTTTAAAATATCCCAAAAAAGTTCAACCAGGCCAGAGTGTTTTGTCTATAGAACGACCAAAATCAATATTTGCCGAATCGGTTAGGTCGGTGAGAACAAATTTGAGTTTTATGGCGAGTGATCAGGACACTAAAGTAATTTGTATCACTTCTGAAATTTCGGGTGAAGGAAAATCGTTCGTAAGTTTAAATCTTGCAGGTACCCTTTCCATTATAGACAAGAAAGTGATTCTGATTGCCGCAGATTTACGAAAATCTAAACTTCACCATGCCTTTGGCTCAGACAACCACATTGGTTTAAGTAGTTATTTATCAAAACAGGCCGATTTAGCTGATATTATCTTTACCGATGAACGGCACAATATCGACTACATCACCTCTGGCCCAGTACCCCCAAATCCTTCAGAATTGCTGCATCACAAGGCGATGGAAACACTGATCGAAACACTGAGAGAGCGCTATGAATATATCATTATTGATACCGCTCCTGTAGGCCTGGTTTCAGATTCTGTACCGCTCATTAGAAAAGCAGATATTAATTTATTCATTATCCGTTCAGGTGTTTCCAAATTCAGAGCCGCCACTATTCCTGATCGTTTATCAAAAGAATATGGGCTAAACAACATTGCTATTATTTTAAATTCATTTGGTGATGAGAAGTTACATGCGAACATTTATACCACCAATTATGCCCATAGTAATACCGGAACCTACTACTATTCTAATTACACAGGCTATGGAAAAAGTGGTTATTACGATGATGAGAAGAGCTGGTGGGAATTTTGGAAAAGAAAATGACCTCTCCCCCCGCCCTCTCCTGGAAGAGAGGGGGGCTAAATAGCACGACGGAGAAGGTGAGAAGGATGATGGAAGGACTGGTTTAGGGCTTAGTGGTTAGAAATGGAAGATGGAAAAGATTAATCGCTAACTGTTTAGATTGGTTAATTTACAAGATGGAGTTTAATCATTGATATAGTATAATGATAGATCAAAATTACAGGTGGTATCCGGTTTATACACGTTCGAGAGCAGAAAAAAAGGCGAATGAAGAATTGAACAGGAAAGGAATCCAAACTTATTTACCTCTTAAAAAGGCAGTTAAGCAATGGAGCGACCGTAAAAAAATCGTCGAAGAGCCCTTGATTAAATCTTATCTATTTGCGTATATTTCGGCCAGAGAATATGCAGAAGTTTTGATGACCAATGGTGTTGCCAGATTTATTTATTTCTCCAGCCAAGTCGCTTCTATTCCTGATCAACAAATCCATGACCTTAAGCTCTTGCTCGCTACAGACGCCGATCTGGAGCTCATTGATTATGACATTAAACCAGGTGAAAGCGTATTGATTAAAGCTGGACCTTTTAAAGGCATAATTGCCGAATTGGTATCGTTACAGAACAAACAGCGTATTATTTTACGTTTACAAAATATGGGCTATTCGATTAATATTAATACATCGATAGCATTTGTAGAGCCACTCTAGGGTGATGTGAGATCTGAGATTTGAGATAGGGCTCGACAAGATATAAAAAAATGATCAGTTCATTTTGAAAATAAGATGTGACTGAGGGGGCGAAGCTGTATCCAATACACATTAAAAAGCTTCTAATTGGTTGATAAAATAAGATTATGTGTCGCATAGCGGGCATTGTAAACAGTAGAAATTCATTCGAAAAAGTTAATCAACAGGTAAAAGCCATGTGCGATAGTATGCAACACGGCGGGCCTGATGATCATGGTATTTATGCTGATAAAAAATCATCCGTATGCCTGGGTAACCGTAGGTTAGCCATTCTAGATCTCAGTTCTAGCGGTCACCAGCCAATGTTAAGCCACAAAGAAGATATTGTTATCACATACAATGGAGAGATTTATAACTACCTGCAAATTAGAACCGAGTTAATTAATTTAGGCTACATTTTTAAAACACAAACCGATACTGAGGTAATACTTTATGCCTACCAGCATTGGAGAGAAAAAGCTTTCGAAAAACTGGACGGAATTTTTGCTTTCTGTATTTTCGATAAGCGGCATCAATGTATCTATTTGGTAAGAGATCAAAACGGGATCAAACCATTGTATTACCACTTTGCCAATGGATCCTTGATTTTTTCATCAGAAGTAAAGGCTTTTAAACACGTCGATATTTATCAGGAAAATGAAAATTGGCGGATTTACTATCTTGCATTCGGCCATATCCCAGAGCCATACACCACATTAAAAGATGTTTGCAGCTTAGGTAAAGGCTGCTTTCTGAAATATAACATCAGAAACGCTGAGTATTCTACACAATCATACCATGAGTTTGAAAGCACATCTTACATTAATAATGAAAGCTACGCGATAGAAAGAATCCGCGAACAACTTGGCCATTCTATCAAACAGCAGATGATTTCTGATGTTGATATAGGTGTACTATTTAGTGGTGGCCTCGATTCGAGTATCATTACGATACTGGCTAATCAATATAATAACAAACAGTTATCCAGTATTTCTGCCAATTTTAATGAAATAGATTTTTCCGAAAAAAAACAGCGGAATAGCCTATTTGAAAAAATAAATATTCAAAAAATTGAACAGCTTATTACCTATCGCGATTTCGTACAGAATTTCGAAACCGTTTTAGCCGATATGGATCAACCTACAAATGATGGAATTAATACCTGGTTTGTGTGTAAAACAGCAAAAGAGCAAGGAATAAAAGTGTTGTTATCAGGTTTAGGTGCCGATGAGCTTTTTGGGGGATACCCTTCTTTTGATCGGATCCATAAAATACAAAACCTAAATTGGCTGAGTAAAAGCGTTCTGCGGAGCATGCGTTTCTCCAACAACACCAAATTTAAACGGTTATATTACCTTAGCTTAAACTCTCCCATTGGCGAATACCTGTGCTTGCGGGGCGTTTACTCACCAGATGTAATTGCAGAACTATTAAACATCGATATGAAAACGGTTATCGATTGCCTGGAAGATATCCCGCTTCACCCCGGAATAAAGAAAACCAGTAATGAAACACGTGCAAGCTGGTTTGAATTTAACATGTACATGCAAAATCAGTTGTTAAAGGATACCGATTTTATGAGCATGAGTCATGGCGTTGAAGTAAGGGTTCCGTTTCTAGACCGTAATTTTGTCGATCTGGTTCTTTCCATTTCAACAGAAATAAAGTTTAGTTACGAACAGAAAAAAAAACTCCTCGTAGAGGCTTACAAAGAAGATCTACCTGTAGAAACCTGGAAAAGGCGGAAAATGGGGTTTACTTTTCCATTTCAGGAATGGATGAGAAAAAACTGCGACATTGCCGATCCATCCCGATATGCAAATAAACGGGCAAAATCGCTCATACAAAACTTTGGAAAAAACAAATTGCACTGGAGTTCTGCCCTAGCCTTATACAGAATATATCATGCCGATTAAGATTTTATTTTTAACGCTTAAAACTTTTAGTTTTACCGGTGGTATTGAAAAGGTTTGCAGAAGTTTATCCCGTGTGTTATACGACTTAAGCGAGGAAGAGCTCGTTCAATCGACAGTATATTCCATGTATGATAAAAATACCGACCGCGATTCCAGGTACCTGAGCAAACAACAGTTTCAAGGTTTTAATGGAAATAAAGAACGCTTCGTGGTGCAATCTTTTTTAAGTGGATTAAAAGTAGATGTGATTTTGTTAAGCCATATTCATTTGATCAATATTGTCTATTTCATCAAGAAAATACATCCCCATAAAAGAATCTATTTATTGGCCCACGGCATTGAAGTTTGGAAAAAACTATCAGATTCCAAACTCAAAATGTTAAACCAGTTGGATAAGATTATTTGCGTAAGTCATTTTACTGCCGATAAAATTATGGAAATGCATCACATTTCTGCAGATCACATTGAAGTATTAAACAATTGTCTTGACCCCTTTTATTATCTGCCTACCCAGTTCGAAAAACCACAGCGTTTATTGAATCGCTATCATTTAAATCGCGAAAACTTAGTGCTATTTTCACTATCACGCTTATCTTCTTCAGAGAAGTACAAAGGATACGACCACACCATTGAGCTATTGCCACAACTCTTGGAGAAATACCCAAACCTGGTTTACCTATTGGGTGGAAAATGGGATGCCGTGGAAAAGAAACGATTAGAAGATTTAATTGTAACGAACCAACTTCAAGATCATATCAGAATGGTCGGTTTTATTGATGAAGCTGAACTTACCGAGCATTTCCTATTGTCTGATCTTTTTATTCTACCCAGTAAAAAAGAAGGTTTCGGCATTGTATTCATCGAAGCCCTGGCCAGTGGCCTCAGGGTTATTGCCGGTAATAAAGATGGCAGTGTAGATGCGCTTCAAAACGGGGCGCTTGGTGCATTGGTTGATCCTGACGATCAGCAAGGCATTCTAAGCAGCATATCTATACTGCTAAAGCATAGCCAAAATGAAAATGAGAAAATGACCCTTCAGGAGAAATGTATCAAAGCATTTGGTTATACACACTATCTTCAATCGGTCAAAAACTTGATTGTAAATGGCTCAATTGATCATATAGGATCTAATAATGATAAACAAAACATGCAGCTAAACAAACTTAATAGCTATGGTTAAGGAAGAAGAGCAATGGACCATTGAGGCAAAATCATCCTTGTTCGACCTAAAACTGTATGAAGTTTGGGCCTATCGCGACTTGTTGGTACTATTGGTCAGGAGAGATTTTGTTTCATTCTACAAGCAGACCATTTTAGGACCGCTCTGGTTTTTTATTCAACCCTTGTTTACCACCATTATCTTTACCTTTATTTTTGGCAACCTCGCTGGTATCTCAACTGATGGTTTACCAAAACCCCTATTTTACATGGCTGGCATTACAGCATGGAATTATTTCGCAGATTGTTTAACCAAAACCTCCTCTGTTTTTAAAGACAATGCCAGTATTTTCGGCAAAGTATATTTCCCACGGTTAATTATGCCATTAAGCATTGTGGTGAGTAACCTCGTGCGTTTCGGGGTACAGATGGTATTGTTTCTCATCTTATTGGCTTATTATTATTTCTCTGGCGCAAATTTTAACATCACCTGGGCAATCTTATTATTCCCACTAATATTGGTTTTAATGGCCTTATTGGGCCTGGGTTTGGGAATGATCATCTCTGCTATGACCACGAAATATAGAGACTTGTCATTCTTGATCGGTTTTGGCGTGCAGTTGCTAATGTATGCTACTACCGTAATTTATCCACTATCTACAGCGATTGAAAAATATCCTAAGTACAGTTGGTTAATCGAATTTAACCCAATGACAAGCCTTATTGAAACTTTCAGATATGGTTTTCTGGGGAATGGATCTTTTAGCTGGGCCTATTTAGGCTATACCTCAGTGTTAACGCTAATCATTCTGCTCATCGGAATAATAACCTTTAATAAAGTGGAAAAGAATTTTGTTGATACTGTTTAACCACCCATGTCGAACATAGCCATTAAAGTAGAAAACCTGAGTAAAGCTTACCAATTGGGCCAAATAGGCACTGGAACCATTAGTAGGGACTTGGAACGTTGGTTTGCCCGCATCCGTGGCAAGGAAGATCCTTTTTTAAGAATTGGCGAAACCAATGACCAAAATACCAAAAGCAATAGCGATATAGTTTGGAGCTTAAAAAACATTGATTTTGAGATAGAGCAAGGCGATGCCGTAGGAATTATTGGCAGAAATGGAGCTGGCAAAAGTACCCTTCTAAAAATTCTAAGCAAGATTACTGCCCCTACTACTGGAAAAATATCAGGTAAAGGCAGAATTGCAAGTTTATTAGAAGTAGGCACTGGTTTCCACCCAGAGTTGAGCGGTAGAGAAAATATTTTTTTAAATGGCGCCATTTTGGGCATGCGTAAAAAAGAAATCCAACGTAAGCTTGATGAAATTGTAGATTTTGCTGGGATAGAACGGTATTTAGATACGCCAGTAAAAAGATATAGCAGCGGCATGTATGTCAGATTAGCCTTTGCCGTAGCTGCGCATTTAGAAAGCGAAATATTGATTATAGACGAAGTATTGGCTGTTGGCGATGCAGAATTTCAGAAAAAATGTTTAGGCAAAATGGGAGAAGTGAGCAAGGGAGAAGGAAGAACAGTGCTGTTTGTGAGCCATAATATGGGCGCGGTAACCGAACTTTGTAGATCTGGGATTGTACTTGAAAATGGACTGTGTAACTTTACAGGAACATCACAAAAAGCTGTCGACTATTATTTGAAAAACCAAAGCCAATTTTTATTTAGCGAATACACGACGTCAAATATTGTCTCAAACCCAAAATTTACAAACATCGAATTACAACTTGGAGGATCCCAACCCTCTCATACACTTCAAATAAAATTTAAGGTTAACAAAACATTATTCTCAACAGCTGCATTTGCCGTATTTGGCATTAAAAATAGTGCTAGTGTTACTATAATGGAGGCAATTCCATCTTTAGATAATTACATTAATTTTGAGGATAAAGATAAAGTTTATACCTGTATTGTACATTTAAATAGCTTCATACCTGATGAATACACCGTTTATGCCTGGCTAGGTGCTAGTGAAGCAGAAACTTACGATTGGGTAGATGATAAGTTAGGATTTGAAATTATTGATTCGCCCACACCAAAACGTACTTTTCCATTCTCTACCAGAACAGGATCGCAAATTGCAAACTCTTACTTAATCCCATGATCGAAGAAGTAAAAAACCGAGAGCAACTTTTATCAATAATAATACGCGCCCACTATAAAAAGGAAGGTATTTCTTTTTTTACCCCTGGCGACTTTTCTCAACAGCTCGGTTATATGAACCGCCCTAAAGGGTATGTTATAGATCCTCATGTGCACAGTCTAGTTGAGCGAAAGGTTGTTCTTACCCAAGAAGTGCTTTATATTAAATCAGGAAAAGTTAGGGTAGATTTTTATGATGATGAACGAGTCTACCTGCAAAGTAGAATTGTAGAAACTGGCGATGTAATTTTATTGGCAGCTGGCGGACATGGTTTCGAAATGTTAGAAAACTCCGAAATGATCGAAATTAAGCAAGGCCCCTATTGTGGTGATGAAGACAAAATTAGATTTGACTACAAGCCTGAAAACATCAACTTAATAACCAAAGGTAATGGGCCAAAACTTTAAGCTTTATAGTCAATATTACGATTTGCTTTATAGAGACAAAGATTACGTGGCAGAAACCGCCTATCTAATTGGTTTACTTGATAAATACCACTCTAAAGGCAATAAAATTATAGAGTTAGGCTCGGGAACTGGCAAACATGCAAACTTGTTGGCAGAGAAAGGATATCAAATTCTCGGTATTGAGCAGAGTGCTGAAATGGTCAAAATTGCGAACCAGAATAAAAAAGAGGGAGTGAGTTTTCAAATTGCAGATATTACTGACTTTAGATCAAACATCTCTTTTGATATTGCCATATCTCTTTTCCATGTGATCAGCTACTTAACTACCAATGAAAATTTGATCAAGACATTCAAGAATGTTCATCAGAACTTAAACAGAGATGGTCTATTCATTTTCGATGTTTGGCACAGTGCTGCCGTACATTTCCAAATACCGGAAAAACGAACTAAAATACTTCGAAATCAAAATATTGAGGTTACTAGAAATGCAAATCCTGTAATCTATCCCGAATTAAATGTTGTTGAAGTTAATTATGATATTACCGTAAACGACCTTAAAGACGGTACAATTCAATCCTTTAAAGAACAACATCCAATGCGGCATTTCAGCAGGCCAGAAATAGAATTACTAGCTTATGCCACAGGATTTGAGCTAATTCACAATGAAGAATTTCTGAGTCAGAACATACCCACAGTCGAAACTTGGGGCGTTTGTTATATTTTAAAAAAATTATAATGCATCCGATCCCGGTTAACACTCCCCTGCTCAATGGCAATGAATTAAAATACTTAACTGAGTGTATTGAAACAGGCTGGATCAGTAGCGAAGGCCCTTTTATTACTAAATTTGAGGAACAGTTTAGTAAATATATTGGTAGTTCGTACGGAATTGCGGTTAGTAACGGTTCTGCAGCCTTAGATATTGCGATTAAAGCTTTAAATATTGGCCATGGAGACGAAGTAATTATGCCTACTTTCACGATTATCTCTCCAGCGCAATCTGTGGTTACCGCTGGTGCGTTGCCAGTTTTAGTAGATAGTGATCCAATCACTTGGAATATGGATGTGACCCAAATTGAGTCCAAAATAACCGCTCGTACGAAGGCGATTTTGGTAGTACACATTTACGGTCTCCCAGTTGATATGGATCCCATATTAGCATTGGCAAAAAAATATAAGCTAAAAATAATCGAAGATGCAGCAGAAATGCACGGCCAAACCTATAAAGGCAAAATGTGCGGTAGTTTTGGTGACATCAGCATTTTTAGTTTTTATCCAAATAAACATATTACTACCGGCGAAGGCGGTATGCTCCTCACTAACAGCCGAGAGCTGGCGGATAGATGTAAAAAACTCCGGAACCTGTGCTTTGAGCCTGATGGTCCTCGCTTTGTCCATCACGAAATAGGCTGGAACTACCGAATGACAAACCTACAGGCAGCCCTAGGTTTGGCCCAGCTAGAACAACTTGAAGGTTTTATAATCAAGAAAAGAGAAATAGGTGCAAGCTACCAACAAGGGCTTTCTTTCTTACGAGAAAAAGGGTACCAGCTGCCTCTTGCAAAAACAGATTTTAGTAAGAATATTTATTGGATATTCGGTTTGATTGCACCAACCTTAGCCGAAAAAGAAAACATAATAGCGCATCTCACCAAAAACAAAATCGGTACCCGGCCTTTCTTTTGGTGCATGCATGAACAACCTGTATTTCAAAAAATGGGGTTGTTCAAAAATGAAAATTATCCTGTTGCAGAAAGGTTAGCTAGAAATGGCTTTTATTTGCCAAGTGGTTTGGGCCTTACAGAAGAAGAAGCTAACCAAGTAGTAAAAATAATCTTAAATGGAAAAATTTAAAATTGCTGTTTGGGCTGACAAAGAGACATCTCCGCATAATGGAGGCTCATTCACTTATCCTGAAGCGCTGATTACAAATATCGACACTTTCGAGTTTGATCCTGAGTTAGAAATTGTATTTACTGGCTTTTTAAAAGATAGCAAATTCAAAAAACCTTATATTAAACTTGAAAGCGAGGAAAGTTTTTTAAGCAGAAAACTAAGCAACTTATTCCATAAATTATTTCGTTGTGACGTGAATCTTACCGGAAGATCTAGAAGGAAGCGAAAACAAATCAATTTTGATATCCTGAAAAAGAATAGGGTAAAATTGATTTTCTATCCCGTTAATTTCATGCAGTATACAGACTTCCCATTTATTGTTAACAATTGGGATTTAGGACAACTTAGCACCTATGTTTTTGATGAATTTGCCTATACCTTCGATAGTAGGGAACAATATTTTACATTGATAAAAAAGGCGCTCTTTATTTGCGCCGATTCTGAAGCAGGTAAGATAGAAATGATCAATTACCTCAATTATTTCCCCAATAAAATCAAAGTATTGCCATTTTTCCCTGCGAGTTTTGTTGGATCCGAAACCACTCCCGTAAAACCTGATTTCATGGGGCAGAGTGATGAATATTTCTTCTATCCTGCCGCTTTTGGCGCACATAAAAATCATTATGGACTGATTATGGCCTTTAAGCAGTTTTTGGATAAGTATCCTCAAGTAAAACTGGTATTTACCGGTGGCGATTATAAGAACAAGCTCTATCTTCAAGATTTAGTTAATGAATTAAATATTGCTGATCGCGTTTTTTTTGCTGGATTTGTCGAAAAATCGGTCATCAAATGGCTCTATATGCATTCTTTAGGTTTAGTGATGCCTACATATCTTGGGCCAACCAATATGCCATTGTTGGAAGCACAAGCCTTAAATTGTAGAGTAGCTTGTTCCAATTTTGACGGACATAGGGAGTTATTGGGCGATTATGGCATATATTTCAATCCAGAAAGTACGAATGAAATTCATGACAGCCTCATTCAACTCTACAATTTGCGAAATCAATCGGTAACCCAAAAAGAACTTTCAAAATATAATATTGAAGAGACCATGAAAAAACTAAATCAAATCTTCATTGAGTCGATTAATGTAAGAAGTACATGGGATTATTAGCTTGATGTAGCATGTCAATTTTCGGAAAAATTCGCAGTTTTCTGCACCTTCAAAAGCGAGCGATAAAATACATGAAGGCTTTTGGTATCGAAGGATTAAGTATCTTACGTCAAGTTGAACTGGAAGACAATGATGAACTGATCGTACTTCAACTACCGCGATTAAAGGAAAAAATCTATTTAAGAAAAAACACTTCTGATATTGGGGTATTCCAAGAGATATTTATAGATCAAAATTATGAGGCCTTATTAGATTTAAAAGACCACAATATTGTTGTTGATGCTGGAGCAAATATTGGTCTTTTTGCTTTATACATATTGAAAGAACACCCTAATGCACAGCTTTTCTGTATTGAACCCGAGGATTCAAATTATGAAATGCTCAAAAAAAACACAGCAGGATACCCTCACATCACCATCTTAAAACGTGGTCTATGGAACTGCGAAACCTATTTAAAATTTATTGATCTAAAGGCTAGCAAATGGGCATTTCAACTTACAGAAAGTACAAATAATAATTATGACATTCATGGAATTTCAATTGCTGACATTTATCGTGATTTTAATTTAGACCATATTGATATTCTTAAAATCGACATTGAGGGAAGTGAAAAAGAGCTCTTTGAAAAGAACACCTCATGGCTATCAAAAGTAAAAAACTTAATGATAGAAACCCATGAAGACATGAGACCTGGTAGTACATCATCAGTAATGGATGCGCTATCACCCTATTACTTTGCGTATGTAAAACTTAACAATAATCTTTTTTTCACAACAGTTCTGAACCAATCATGCATTTAAACAGTGAATTATTATTCAAAAAATATGCAAAAACATATTTTAAAAATAACCTAAAAGTTTTAGAGATTGGTCCTGACATGATTCCTTCTAGCTTTTCTACTATGATTGGCAATCCTACTATCACCTGGCATACTTTAAATATAGTGGCGGGCGAGCGAACTAGCAATGCTAAGAATGAGGATTTAGACATTTTGTCGACTGATGAATATAATTATCCGATAGCAAATGATACTTATGATATTATTATTTCTTCTAATGTGCTGGAACATGTACGTAAATTTTGGACCTGGTTTGCTGAATTGAAAAGAATATTAAAACCAGGAGGGCTGATCATTACTATCTCACCAATTAGTTGGCCTTATCATGAAGCTCCGGTAGATTGTTGGAGGATTTATCCCGAAGGAATGGCTGCACTATATGAAGAATTAGGCTTGATGAATGTACTCACACTTTTCGAAAGCTTGGAGAGAGAAAGATTTACAGACCAACCTTACACACCACTTATTCCTTGGGCTTCTACGGTGAATGAAAATAAAATAAGATACATCAAATGGTACAACAGATTATTGGCATTTTTTCCATTTACTAAAGCAATAAGAGCAGGGATTACCATTTCCTATGATCAAATTTCTATTGCGACCAAATAATGTCTAGGTCCTTTGTAACCATTGTTCCGCACATCGAAAACCTTGAACTAAAAAAGGATACTGGTCAAATTCCCTATCAATTTTTTAAAATTTTGGGGTATAATTCAACATTAGTATCTTATTTCCATTCATTAGAAGGAGGTCGAAAAGCCGGCCCATGGAAAAAACCTCCAACTGAAACAAATGTTATTGAGGCTAATTATCCTTATTTAAAAACTGAAGTTCCTGGTTTAAAACTCCACTTTTTACCAAACGAAGGTAGAGGTAAATTTTTTGAACGATCTATTTATGCCTATATCAGGCAGCATGCGAAAGAAATAGAAATCCTCAACTTATTCCATTTTAGCTCTGAGAATATTTTTTATGCCATTGTATATAAATTTTTTCATCCTCATGGGAAAATTTACCTAAAACTAGATATTGATTTAGATTTCCATAAAAATCAAGCCAGCATATTCAACTCAGCTGGAATATTAGGAAAAGTAAAAAGCTGGGGCTATCAGCAAGTGCTATTACCGTTATTCTTTAGGATGGTAAAATTAATTTCTGCAGAATCTATAGATGGTTACCGCTATTTTAAAGATAGATATCGAGTGCCTGAAAAGAAGATGGCAATGATACCTAATGGTGCCGATTTGGATCGTCTTTTTGCCCTAACCAAAGGGGTGAAAAGTTTTGCGGAAAAAGAGAATATTTTACTTTCTGTTGGAAGAATTGGTAATCCACAAAAAAACAATGAGCTATTGTTAGAAGCGATTCCAAAATTGTCTGTCCCAAATTGGAAATTCTATTTCGTCGGGCCAATCGAACCTGAATTTAAAGGTTATATCAATAAATATTTCGAAAATTATCCTCATTTAAAAGATCAGGTCATATTTACTGGAAATATCTCCGATCCTGCCCAATTGTATGCCATTTACAATCGCTCAAAATTATTCTGCTTAAGTTCATTGTGGGAAGGTTTTCCATTGGCAGCAGTAGAGGCAGCTTGTTATGGAAATGTTTTAGTATTACATAATAAAATTAAAGCTTTCAGCACGTTGACCGATCATGGAAAGAATGGGGTCAGTTTTAATCAAGACAATATTACAGAAGTCTTAGCAGCTATTCTAGCGGATGATGAATTACAGCAAAAAATGTATCAAAATGTACTGATTTATGCCCACGAGCAATTTTCTTGGCACAATTCTGTAAAAAAAATAGATACAATTCTTAATTTTTGACCACCCCCACAACAATTTATTTTTCAAGTACCATTATTCCATTGAAAGATGGAGGTGGTGGCAGTGTAGTGATCTACAGGCATTTGAAGAGATTCCAACAAGAAGGGCATCATATCGTCTTTTTGAATTGTAGTCCAAATCATGGAGTAAGGACTGAATTTACCCAAATCAATATCCCAAAGAGATGGTGGCATCCGCCCTTGCGAAAATATACTCCATTGCTTTCAACATTCCGATTTTGGCTTCACTACCGTTTTTTGAAAAACAGATTAATTTTTCAAAAGGGAGATAAAATTCTGGGGATTTTAGAAGACACGGGCAGTCTTTTAGCACAAATCATAGCTTCACAAACAAAGTTGCCTTACTATCTTTTTTTCCACGATGACAATATTTTCAGCAAATATTTTGAAGGCCATCTATTCAGCTTGGGCAACCTCAAAAACATCATTCGTCACTGTAAACATTTCTTTGTTGTTTCAAAACCTATGCAAGAATTGCTGAAGCAAAATGGTGGGAAAAACGCTATTGTAATCTATCCTATTCCAGAAGGCAGCTCCAGAAAGAAAGATTTGGCTAAAGTAAATTTTAAGGGACTTCAGCTTTGCTATGCTGGAACGATACTTCCATTTCATGACCAACTGATCAAGAAAATATTTAAGGCAGCACAATCGATGAATGGGCAATTAACTTTGGTTACGAATTCAGACCTCGCCATAGCTGATCGATTTCGAGATTGTGAAGGAATAAAAATAAGGAGGCCATTGGAAAAACTTCATGACCTTTTCACCATGTTACTAGAAAAGATGGATGTATTGCTCATATTTTACTCTTTTAACTTAGCTGAGGAAATTAGGGCAACACACAGTTTTCCGAGCAAATTCGCTGAATTTTGTCATTTAGGAATGCCAATTCTGATCATTGCACCTGAGAAGAGTGCTATTGGCCTTTGGGCGAAAGAACATAAGTGGTTATGCTACGTGAATAACGATTCGGTGATTCATATTTCCGCTATGATCAAACGTTTACAAACCAAAGATTTTTGGGAAGAATGCCGCCTTCAAGCTATTCGATTGGCAGAAACTGATTTCAATCCTACCATTATCCACCAACGGTTATCCCTGATTTTAAATGAATGATTTAGTTTCAGTTATTATTCCTACATATAACGCAGAGCGATTTATCGAAGCGACCATTCAATCTGTATTGGATCAAACTCATCAGAATCTGGAAATTATTGTAGTTAACGATGGCTCTACAGATCAGACCTTGAAAGTAATTGAGGATATTCAAAACTCAAAAATCAGGGTCATCACGAAAGAAAATGCTGGAGCAAGCGCTGCTAAACAAACTGGGCTGGAAGCGGCAACTGGGGAATTTATCCAGTATTTAGATGCGGATGATCTCTTGAGCGAAGATAAAATTGCTAGTCAAGTTGAGATTTTAAAACAGCATCCAAAGGCAATCTCATTATGTTCAACAGTCCATTTCTTTGACCAAACAGATCATCAAAGCTATCCGGTGATGGAGGATTGGTACGCAAATGAACAAAATAGTTCGATTGATTTTCTAATTAAACTTTATGGAGGAGGCTATATCGGACCAATTTATGGCGGAATGATTCAACCTAATGCATTTTTAACGCCCATCGATATCATTAAAAAAGCTGGTCCATGGAATTACTCTATTTCTCCTTGTCCGGATGAAGATAGTGAATATTTTTGCAGGGTGATCTTGGCCTCAGATGAAGTGATATTTGCAAAAAAAGGAATCAATTACTATCGAAAATTCAGGCAACAAAATAGTCTAAGTGCGGTAAGAAGCTATATTGCCTGTAAAAACACGCTCCAATCTACCTTGCTCAAAACTGAATATCTGTTAGCCGCAACACCTAAACTTGAGGCAAAAATAGCCATGAGCAATCAGCTATGGGGCGATGCTTTTATCTTCTATCCAAAATATAAAGATTTATCAGCAATGGCTGCCCAAAAAGCTAAGGAGTTGTACCCTAAATTAAAGATTGAGCCTTTCAAAAGTCCTGTCAAAAAAGTGATAAGTCGGCTATTTGGATGGAAAACTGTGATGAAAGTTGATTATTTTAGATTTAAATAATGAGAAGATTAATTGAACGCTTTTTCATCAAAATATTGAAACTCCTAAAGGTAGACCTCTTGGCTCATGCTCATATTCAGTTGGGAGTTGGTCATAACACTTACTTTTCTGGAGAAGCATATATTGTCACTACAATTGTTCCCGACTTACTCCAAGATGAGCCCAAAGTAATTTTTGATGTGGGGGCAAACATCGGTGAATATGCTTCTTTCCTTCGGAAAAATTACAAGCAATCAACCATTCATTGCTTCGAGCCTATTGCTAAGACTTTTAAAACCTTGGAAGAACGCTCCAAAACGGATTATTTCATCTGTAATCATTTTGGTTTGAGCGATAAGGCGGAACGAGCGAACCTTTACATTGCCAGTAAAGATGATGATGCAAGCATGGCTACTGCCTATCCTGCTTCCATTAATGATATTTTCACTTTTGTAGGGAACACATCCGCAGGAACTGAATGCAATTTTGTTACCTTGGATGAGTATTGTGAAACCAATCACATTAACCAAATTGATTTCTTGAAAATTGATGTTGAAGGTCACGAATTAAGCGTACTAAAAGGGGCGAAAAAAATGCTCAACAAGCAGGCCATTTCAATTATCCAGTTTGAATTCAACGAATTTAACATCACCTCAAAAAGCTTCATGATTGATTTCTACAAAATTTTGCCGAATTATAAGCTCCATCGGATCATGCCCAACAATAGATTACTGCCAATGGGTGAGTATAATTCTAAACATGAAATTTTCAGGTATCAAAATATATTGGCTATAAAAAATAGCGAAATAAGCAAAGCTGCTGTCGATATATGATTTCACTTGTCATTTTTACTTGCGAAGGACGTGAGCATCTGTTAAGTCAAACCATCAACTCATTTCGCAAACATTTTAGCTATAACTGGACGAAGGTTATCCTTGCTATAGATGGACAAGTTAATCCTCAGCTGATCAACGAGATCAAACCTGACGTTATTCTTCAGCATCCTCAAAGAAGCGGATATGTAAATAGCATCTCTACTACGCTGAAAACAATCAATACCCCTTACTTTTTTTGGTTGGAGGATGATTGGACTTTTCATTCTTCGGTAGCCCTAGAAACGCTTGCCGAACAGCTTGAAAACCATCAAGATTGGGCAGAGATTGTGCTCAGCAAAACCGGACCATTAACCCAAGAGGAGAAGATTAATCCATTGATGGGGAATTTTTTTAATTCTATCTATGGGTTTTCCGCTAATCCATGCCTTTGTAATACTAAACAGTTGCAAGATGGATTTTTCGCATTGGAATTAGCGCCAAAGGGTGGACAATTAGGTCAGGATGGTTTTGAGAATTTCCTCACTAAAAAATTTTCCGATGAAAATATTAAAACTGTGGTTTTAGACCCAGTAGATCAATTCTCCATTTCACATGAAGGTTATCTGGAAACAACGCCAAGAAAATGGCACATGACCAACTCCTTAGAAGGAGCTAAGACGCAAGAACATTTGATGATTATTCCCGTTCCTCCTTTTTGGCGACGCGTGACCATGGTTTTTAAGTTGATAGGTACTTTCTTTAAACTATTCGTTGTTCAACTCTACAACAATAAGATTTACGAATTCTGCTTTAGAGTTGTAGCTTCAGCCCAATCAACACTCAAAAACAAAGATTGATGAAATCAGCTTCTGATAATCAACGCTATAACAATTTCTGTAGCATAGCAGCTACCGATGACACTGTGTTCAACACATTCAGGCAAAATGAAGTTTATCAGGAAATCCTGGAACATTTCTCTTATGAGGATGGTCTAACCTATCTCAATCAACTCAAAAAACATGCGCCATCATTATTAACGCAAATCAATGTATTCAAAACAAATGATGATTTTGGTGGCGCCGATATCCACCATTATGAAGAAATTGGGGATATTGCTCCTTCTACTCTGCATTACATCCGCCAGTTGGCTTATCTAGAAAGCAGCTTTGGAAACCTAGACGGTTTACATCTGGTAGAAATTGGCGGTGGATATGGTGGTTTGGCCAAATTGGTGATGGACGGTTTTAACATCTCTTCCTACACCATGTACGACCTGCCGGAAGTGAACTTACTCACCGCGAAATATCTTGGAAAGTTTGGAAATCAATATTTGGATAAAGTAATTTTTGGGAATTTGGATGAAGCGGAAAATCGAATCTATGATATCTGCCTGAGCAACTGCGCTTTTACGGAGTGTACACCATCCATTCAAGATCAGTACTTAGAAAAAGTAATTGGACATGCCAAGAGCGGTTTCATGATCTATAATTTCAGGATTGAATCTTATCATCCTGTTATCATTTTCAATAAAATGGAAGCCCTCGGTTTAAAGAAAATGGGTATACTTCCAATTGAAAATGCCAATGGGAATATTTTCATCCTGGCTTGGAATACGCGATTATCGCTGAATGCACTCCCTTATAAAAGAAGATTTATCCATAAACTTTCTCCAAAACTTTACCATTTCGGATTAAAAGTCTTTCAACGAATTAAAAATAGGTGATGCAAAGGCAAGTCATCACCTTAGCAACGGGGAAAAAATTATATGTCGACTTAGCTGTTCATTTAGCAAGGTCGTTTAAGAGATGGAATGATCCTGAATCGATTGCTTTCATCATTGTTACCGATCAGCCTGCATTTATTCCGGACGATATAAACGCTTGGGCAAAAACAATCATCATCGAAGAAGGGGCTTTCGGACTTGGTTTCTCCCCAAAACTTCATCTTGATCAAATTGCACCTGCCGGACAAACGCTTTTTATCGACAGCGATTGTTTGATTTTCGGAAACATTGAGCCCATTTTTGAGCAGTTTCTAGGAAAAACGGTCAGCGTACTTGGTGGATATATCAGCGATGGGGAATGGTTTGGAGATGTTAAATCGGTTCTTCAACAGTTCAATCTTGTTCAGATGTCCAAATTTAACGGCGGCATTTATTACCTAGAAAATAGCGCAACAGCAAAAGCCATTTATGAAACAGCAAGAGAGCTGGAAACGCGATACGATGAAATTGGCTTCAAAAGATTGAGAAACCGGCCAAATGATGAGGTGATCATGGCCTTGGCGATGGAGCTTCATCAAATGCAACCTTTATTCGACGATGGAACTGTAATGAGTGATCCGCAAGCTTGTCCCGGTGGCTATCAAATTGATGCGGTGAGTGGTGAAAGATGGTTGATCAATCCGCCAAAACCTCATCCCTTACATCAGGATTGGTATCCATTTGAAAAAGTTGAACCCCTCATTTTTCATTTCCTAGGCTACTACACCAAACATTACCCCTATCAAAGAGAGGTTTTCCGCTTAAAACATTTCTTAAACCAAAAGTTAAATTGGCTAACGGAATTACAAGCGAAATTTGGCATCGAATGGCCAGCAAGAATGAAGATTGCTGCGAAAAATACACTCCGCCCGATTTACAGAAAATTGTTTGGGATTAGAAAAATCGAGCAATCTGAACGTACAGTATAAATGGATATCAGCATCATCATTCCAACCTATAATCGTTTGTGGAGCTTACCTCAAGCCATAGCAAGTTGCAAAAATAATTCCTGTTCAACTGAAATCATTGTAATCGATGATGGCAGTACCGATGGCACTTGGGAATGGTTAGCGGCACAACCCGATATCAAAGCGATTAAACAAGAAAATTGGGGCAAATGCTGGGCAGTAAATCGATGTTTTGAATTGGCAAAAGGGAAATATATTCGCTTTTTGGATTCTGATGATCTACTTTCTCCAAAGGCCAATGATGAACAATTCATCTTGGCAGAAGAAACGGGAGCTGATGTGGTGGTGAGCGGTTATCGGGTAATTGATGAAAACAATGATGTGCTGAGAAGTCAGCAGTGGATAGACTGCGATGATTTTATCGCACAACAGTTGGGAGAATGCGATTCGTCACATTATTCATCTTATCTGTTTAGAAAAGATTTCATTAAGGATATTCCGCATCGCCCAGATTTTGCTTTTCGCGATGATCGTTTATTTGTACTTGAAACAGCACTGAAAAATCCAAAAGTCTCTATCCATCAAGAATATGCACTTTTACATCGTGTACATACTCAAGGAAGGTTGCAGTTTACCTCGGCGAGCAATTACGTTATTCAAAATTCCCAACATTTAAAGATTTACCAAAAAATATTGGGCCAATTAGCTAACAATAACTCCTCAAGTCAAAGGAGAAAAGATGCTGGTTTACCAGTTTTGTGGGCTTTGGCACATTGGATTGCCAAATATGATCTCAAAGAAGCTGTCTCTGTTGTCGATTGGATTTTTGAATTGAATCCGAATTTTAATCCGCCAGAAAAAGGAATGCTTGGCAAATTATACCGTACGCTTGGATTTAATCGTACAGAAAAGATATTAAGTCTTAGAAGAACTTTGCTTAGAAAATGAAAATTTTCATCTCCTTTCTTCAATCACCGATTCAGCATCCCGTTGCGCCCTATAGTTTTTGGGAATATTACATCAAAAATGGAATCGAAGAATTCGGTGCAACCTGGGTTGAATGTAAAGACATTGATTGGGCAAAAGGTTTGGTTCAGCAGAGCGATGAAGAATTTTCAGCGTGGAAAACCTCGTCTTGGGAAAAAACAGTCGCTTGCTTGAAAGAAAATCCAGTTGATCTTTTCTTAAGCTATCTTTATCCGGAACAGGTTGATACAGCTGCCATTGCCGAAATACAAAAAATGGGCATTCCATGTGTCAATTTCTTTTGCGACCATGTGAGGATGTTCAAGAAAGTACCAGAGGAATTTGCTATTTTCGACCTGAACTGGGTTCCAGAACACAAAGCCGTCAAATTTTACCAAAAAGCGAAATTACCTTTCCTGAACCTCCCCATGCCGATGTGGGTGGAACAAAAATACCGTAATATCGCCGCTGAAGAAACAGATCAGATTGTATTTATCGGTTCAAAAGATATTCAAAGACATCTATTTTTTGAACAGCTACTGCAACAGGCGCCAAGCAGCAAAATCGATATCTATGGAAGTGGTTGGATAGATAAAGCCCCAGAAAGTGCCAGTCCGGTTTTTTCTACCTTAGGAAAACTGAAGAACCAGATCAACTTTATATCGAAATATGGCATCCGTTCATTTTATCATAAACTCAAACATAAATCTTATGATCCAACGATTAGTGAACTTTTATCAGTGCTACTGAAAGGCAAACCTCGTTTTGATGATTATGTAAAAATCACTCGAGAAAGCGCCATCACCTTAGGGATCAATCGCTACCCGTGTTTCAACTTTCCAATGCATCAACCCGATACCTATTCAAGATTAAGAGATATTGAAGCACCTATGCTAGGGGCATGTTACCTCACTGAATATACAGAAGGATTGGAAGATTTATACGATTTAGATCGAGAAATACTAACTTACCAGCAAGTTGACGATTTTCTAGACAAGTGCAAAATGTTGGCTCAAGATAAACAACGCAGAACTAATCTACGTACTGCTGGACAGCAAAAAGCATTAAATCAGCTAAATATTTCTAGCACCCTTCAACAAATTATTAATGTTCTAAATGGGCAAAATAGAAAATAGAATTATCATTTATTTCCATTTAGAGAAAAGCAAAGACCGTTTTATTCCCGGCGATCGTTACCTTATTCCTTTGCTACGCAATCTTATCAAGAAGAAAAAGACCAGTGGAATTGAAAAAGTTTTTAAAAATCTCTGTAAATCCTTTGATAAGCTGAATATTAAATATGAGATAAACATCCCATTTGAGCGCTTAACAACTAAAGATCAAATCATTGTATTAGGTGGGCCCAAGGTATTGGAGCATTACCATCAATCAAATAAAATTGTTGCAGGTATTGCATTAATGACACATCCAGCTGAATGGCCAGATTTATTTGAGCAATATCCTGTAGCTACTTATCTTCAGCATTCTCCATGGACAGTATCACTTTACAATCGATGGTATGGTACAGGAAAATGTAAAACCTGGCCGAGTGGAATAGATACAGCATTTTGGAAGCCTAGTTCAGGTGCAGCTAAAAGAATGCTGATTTATGTGAAATTCCTTTGGAATAAGGCTGAAAACGAAGAAACATTACTCAAGCCTATATTAAATCAACTTGACCAAAAAGGTATTGACTATCACCTCATTCGTTATGGATATTATGATATCAAGACCTATCAAAAGCAACTATCCAACAGCTATGGCATGATTTTCCTTTGTGAGCATGAAAGTCAAGGTATAGCCTATCAGGAGGCAATGGCCATGAATGTTCCCATTTTGGCATGGGATCAGGGATTTTGGTTAGATCCTCATCGATTAGCGTGGGGCGAAACGGAAGCTGTACCTGCAAGTTCAGTCCCCTATTTTTGCGAAGATTGTGGAGAAAAATTCAAAGATTTCAATGAATTTAAAGAAAAACTACCTTTATTTATGAAGGGCGTGTCAAATGACAAATATGCCCCAAGGAATTACATTTTAAAGCATTTGAGCTTGGAAAGAAGTGCCGAACGGATCTTGGAAATTTTAAACGAGGTTTATTCATGAGAATTTTATTGATCATGGACCCTGGAATTCCCGTCCCACCGCCACTATATGGCGGGCATGAAAGACTGGTTTTTATGTTTGCCGAAGAATACCATAAACTTGGGCATGAAGTAAGCTTATTGGCTGGGCCAAATTCACACATCAGTGGAAAGGCTTACAGCTTTGGCAAAAATGATTTGAAACGGTCTAAATTTCAGCATTTTAAAGAGGTATTATCTGCTTGGAAGTTTCTTTTTGCTAAAAGAAATGAGTTTGATCTCATTCACAATTTTGGTCGCTTAATTTACCTTTTACCCATTCTAAATGCTAAAGCCCATAAAATCATGACTTATGGTAGGCCTGTTGCACAAAAAGGGATTAAATTGGCGACATCGTTGCCAAATAAAAATTTAGTATTTACTGCCTGCAGTAATTATTGCGTGAGTACAGGTAATGTAGCGGGAACCTGGAAAACTGTTTACAATGCCATTGATTTTTCCAATTATCAATTGCAAGAAAAGGCAGTTCATGATGCCCCATTAATGTTTTTAGGGAGATTAGATAAGATAAAAGGCCTTCATACAGCCATAGCTATTGCAAAAAAAACAGACCATAAACTATGGATTGGAGGAAATATCCCAACTACTCTAGATAATTATACCTACTTCAAGAATGAAATTGAACTTTTGTTTGATGGAGAGCAAATTATTTACCTAGGTGCCTTAAATGATGAGCAAAAAAATGAATATTTAGGAAAAGCAAAAGCCTTACTTTTCCCCATAGAATGGGATGAACCTTTCGGGATGGTGATGGTGGAAGCCATGGCATGTGGCACTCCTGTGATTGGTTTTAAAAGAGGCTCTGTTCCTGAAGTAATTGACGAAGGAATATCTGGTTTCATTGTAGAAAATGAAGAAGAGATGCTTAAGTCTTTGTTAAAAGTTAACGCCATAAACCGAAAACTTTGTAGAGAGACCGCTAAGCATAAATATGATACCACAGTTATCGCTAAAGAGTATTTAACGTTACTAAAAAATGATAAAAAAACTGATTATTAAGCTCATCCCCAAAAAGCTGGTTGAGATTATAAAAACTAAATTTGAAGTACCTTCCCAAAAATCTTCATTTACAAGACTGAAGAAATTGGGTTTCAATCCTAAAAAAATTATCGACATTGGTGCTTATGAGGGGCAGTGGGCTTTGGAGATTAATCAGATTTTTCCGGGTGTGCAGCTATTGATGATTGAAGGACAGCAAAATAAAAAACCTCTTTTAGATCAGGTATCAAAGCAAATCTTTGGTTCAAAAGTAAATATTGCCCTTTTGGGTGCTGAAAAAAAATATGTTGAATTTAATATTTACGAATCAGCGAGTTCCATTTTCAAAGAGGATAATGAAACCAATGCAAAAGTGGAGACTATACAACTTCAACTTCTAGATGAAATTGCTGTAGAAACAGGTTTCGAATCTGTAGACCTTATTAAACTTGATACCCAAGGGTCGGAAATTGAAATCTTAGAAGGCGGTTTGAACGTTTTAAAATCTGCTCAGGCAGTACTCATAGAAGTTTCCATGCTGGGGATCTACAAAGGTGCACCATTAGTTAGCGACGTCATTTCATTTATGAAGGATAATGGGTTTATCTTATATGATATATGCTCAATTATGCGTAGGCCTTACGATAAAGCACTGTTTCAATCAGATTTTCTATTTATTAAACAAACACATCCGTTAGTTTCATCAACACGATGGCTCTAGCTAAACTATGAAAGTTGTATTGATTACATCAGGACAACCCTCCACAAACCCTAGGCTTGTGAAAGAGGCTTTTGCCCTAATAAATGCAGGCTATGAAGTAACTTTGATTTACCAATTTCGTATAGCTTGGGCCGAACGCCTGGATTTTGAAATTTTAAACGAGACAAGATTAAAATCCATCAAGGTTGGAGGGCATCCAACTGAAAGTAGAATAACTTATCTTTCCACAACAATTAGGCATAGGCTGGCACGATGGTTAGCAAAGCTTATTGGTATTAAATTTACAGCACTTTATGCTATTGGAAGATGTACTCCTGAATTGGTTAATCAGGCTAAAAAAATAAAAGCAGATGTTTATATCGCCCATAATTTAGCCGCACTCCCAGCAGCAGCACTCGCTGCAAAGAAAAACAAAGCGAAATTGGGCTTTGATGCTGAGGACTTTCACCGCCATGAAGTATATGATGACCCTCAGCAATTTGATGTGCGTTTAAAGGCACATTTGGAAGATAGATATTTACCAATTTTAGACTACTTAAGTACTGCTAGTCCGTTAATCAGTAAAGCTTACCAGCATCTCTATCCAAACTTAAGACCACACACCATTCTTAATGTTTTTCCAAAAGAAAACATTAATGAAGAAATTATACATGATTACCCTATTAAATTGTTTTGGTTTTCTCAAGTCATTGGTAGAGATAGGGGCTTGGAAGCTGTTATCAAAGCTATTGGTAATTGTAAGCAAAAGTTTGAATTACATTTATTGGGTGAGCTTAAGGATGGAGTTAAAGATTATTTTAATCAAATTGCGTTAGAAAATGAGGTGTTTCATCCAATATGCTATTATCATCCTATTTCTCCGGACCAAATTATTTCATTTGCCCAAAAGTTTGACATCGGCTTAGCAACAGAAATTGGAATTCCGAAAAATCGAGATATCTGTTTAACCAATAAAATCTTTACTTATATCCAGTCTGGATTAGCAATTATTGCATCAGACACCACTGCTCAAAAACTATTAATTGAAGATTACCCTAACATGGGAATAATCTATAAGAAAAACGACCCTGAGTCTTTGACCCATGCCTTAAAAATGTATTTAGAAGATAAATATTTATTATTTGCTCATCAAAAACAAGCTTTTAAGTATGCAGGTGAAACTTTAAACTGGGATATTGAAAAGGAAAAATTTCTATCTAATGTAAAATATACAATCGAAAATTGAAATTTAGTTGAAACGCGTTCTCATCATATCTCCTTATTTTCCTCCTGCCAATACAGCGGATATGCAACGCATTAGAATGAGTTTGCCATACTTTGAAAACTTTGGATGGGATGCAGAAGTTGTAACTGTTGAAGATGAATATATTGATACAGTAAAAGACCCACTTTTATTACAATCTATACCAGATAAGATAAAAATTCATCACGTAAAAGCGCTATCAAAAAAATGGACAAGTAAGCTTGGACTTGGGAGTTTAGCTTTACGCTCTTTATGGTTTTACCGAAATAAGGTAAATGAGTTACTAAAAAAGGAAACATTCGATTTAATATATTTTTCGACTACTGCTTTTCCAATTTGTATTTTGGGCGCTTATTGGAAAAAAAAACATGGTATACCTTATGTTATCGATATGCAAGATCCTTGGCATACTGATTACTATCAAAGTAAAACAAAAAAAGAAAGACCTAAAAAGTATTGGTTCTCCTACCGTTTGAATAAATATTTAGAACCAATTGCCATGAGAAGTGTTGATGGCTTAATCAGTGTTTCAGCAGGTTATATTGATACTTTAAAAATTCGTTATGCATATTTAAAAGATAAACCAAGTGCTGTGATTACTTTTGGCGCTTTTGATTTGGATTTTAAAATTGCAACAATCAATGGTTCAAACCTAAAAATTCGATTTGACAGCAGTCACATTAATTTGGTTTATGTAGGCAGAGGTGGCTATGATCTGCATCCAGCGCTGAATACACTTTTTACATTATTCAAAAAAGGACTAGAATTAAACCCCACTGTGTTCAAGAAAATTAGAATGCATTTTATAGGTACAAGTTACGCACCACAAGGAAAGGGTGAGCACACAATTTTACCTATGGCCCAACGCTTTAACATCTTACCTTTTGTGCATGAGCAAACGGATAGAATTGGTTTTTACGATAGCATAAATTGCTTGCAACAAGCTGACGGTTTGCTTATCATTGGATCGAATCAAGCTGCATATACAGCTTCAAAACTTTATCCGTATATCTTAGCTAAAAAACCGCTGCTTGCTGTTTTGCACCAAGCAAGCAGTGCTACACAAATCATCAACGATTGTAATGCTGGATATCATTTGGATATTGATGCAATTGAAAATTCTGCCTTTGATCAACTAAATGAATATCTACAAAATGTTGTGCAAAAATTAATCCCTCAAACAAATTGGAAAGCATTTCAACCCTATACAGCATCTGCAATGACAAAAGAGCAAGTAAACCTATTCAATAAAGTTATTTAAATGCAATCCATTTATAAATTTATTTTAAAAAGACCTTTTTTTAGAGGGCAGGATAGAATATTTAATTATCTTTTTACTAAGCATAAATTAAAAAAAGCAGTCCAAATTGCCGAACCATTGGAAGGTAATTTCAAAATCTATTGCGATACTTCAACATGGATTGGAGGAAAAATTGCTTATACAGGAGATTACGAACCAGAACTTAAAAAAGTTTTTAAATCTATTATTAAACCAGGCGATCATATTTTAGACATCGGAGCAAATATTGGATTTCATACCATATATTTTGCTCAGCTTACAGGAAATACGGGTACAGTGACTGCCTTTGAGCCTGTTCCACATAACTATATTGCCCTCAAGAAAAATATTGAGTTAAATAATTTTACGAATATTAACCCCCAAAATATTGCTTTAAGCAATAAAAATGAGCAAATTAACATCCAAGCAGATTTAAGGAGTACCAATCCTGGTGCTTACAATCTATTCGACCAAAATGGCGATGTTTCTATAAAGTGTTTTGTAGGTGATGAAGTTATTGGGGATCGAAAAGTCGACTTCATAAAAATTGATGTTGAAGGGTATGAAAGTTTTGTTTTAGATGGATTGATAGAAACAATAAAGAAAAATAAGCCAAAAATCATTTTCGAGTACGATAAACATTACCATATAAAAACTGGTCGGGCAGAAGATTATATACTTACCTTACTGGCTTCATTAAATTATGGCTTTGAATATATCCATAGAAATGGGTTGAAGAAAATTATCAGCTTTGAAAATTTAGTTTCGGGTAATATTATAGCTATGCCTAATGATTAAAAAACTCGCTATAATTACTACCCACCCTATCCAATATTATGCGCCAGTTTTTAGGCTTTTAAGCAACAAAGTCGAACTTAAAGTATTTTACACGTGGGGAGAAAGTTCACTAAATAAATTTGACAAGGGATTTGGAAGGCAAGTTGAATGGGATTTACCACTTTTAGATGGATATGATTCTGCGTTTCTAGAAAACATAGCTAAAGATCAAGGCACACATCATTTCAATGGTATTGTGAATCCCAATCTCATCGACACGATACAAAGCTTTAAACCCGATGCCATTTTAGTTTATGGATGGGCATGGCGCAGCCATTTAAAAGCAATTCGATATTTTAAAGGGAAAATCCCAGTTTATTTTAGGGGCGATTCTACCCTACTCAATCATCAATTTGGTTTAAAATCTATTGTGAAAAATATTTTTCTTAAATGGGTTTACCGTCATATCTACGTAGCTTTTTATGTAGGTAAACAAAACAAGGCTTATTTCAAAAAGTATGATGTAGATGAAAAACAACTGGTTTTTGCACCGCATGCGATAGATAATGAACGGTTTGCAGAAGATAGACATATAGAAGCAAGTTCTTTAAGAACTAAGTTCGGCATAGATTCTAGTGAAATATTAATTCTTTTTGCAGGTAAGTTTGATCTTGTTAAAAATCCTTTCATTTTATTAGATGCTTTTATTAATCTTGACTTGAAAAATACACATTTACTTTTTATTGGAAATGGAGTGTTAGAGGGGAGTTTGAAAAGGAAAGTTGAGGGATTAGGAACGAAGAGATCCTTCGACTACGCTCAGGATGACAGTATAAAAAAGAGAATTCATTTTATTGATTTTCAGAATCAAACAGCAATGCCAGTTGTGTATCAGGCCTGTGATTTATTTTGTTTGCCATCTTTGAGCGAAACATGGGGATTGGCTGTTAATGAAGCCATGGCTGCCGGAAAAGCAATATTGATCTCTAATAAAGTTGGTTGTGCTGCGGATCTGGTTAAATCTACAATTAATGGAGAAATATTTAAATCGGGAGATTTGGGCGATCTCAAACAAAAACTTAGTGCATTAACTGAAAATAAAGATAAATTAGCACAAATGGGAAGCCTATCAAGACAAATTATCAAAGATTGGTCGTTTGAAAAACAAGTGAAGGCCATTGTAGGTACAATTCATAATAACGATGCAAAATAATAACCCAACCAAACTTATTTTAACGCTATACTTTCCTGTTTTGGTTTGCTATTTATTAATCAATAGTCCAATCATTTCCTATTTTGTGGCATGGTTTGGTTCGCTTTTTATCTTTTATACCACTATTTTGTCACCCGCCGCAATTATTAATAGAGATTTGCCTATTAATAAACAGATTATGCGGCCCTTATTCCTCACCCAACTCATTTTTGCCGGATTTATGTGTACCACTTCCATATTTTATTTTATGGATCATTTAGGCTACCGATATTTAACTGAAGTTAATTATGGCAAACAGTTTAAAGAAAGTGAACAAACTGCACTGATTGCCAGTTGCCAGCGCATGAGTTTACTGGCACACGCTACATTGGTTACTGGTATGCTTTTGGTTCAAAAAAATCTTATTAAAATTAAGAGTATAAAAGCCTTTGATGACAATGATGATTTTTTAATCTGGCTCAGTATTATTGTATTTGGAATAGGATCGTTAGCTCAAAATTTTTCAGGACTTAGCCAAATTGCACTCCCACTTACACTGGTTGGAATATCTTGTGCAGCTGTATTATTTGTTAAAGGATTTAATACCAAAAACATCAAATACCTTGGAATAGGTGCTACTATTTTCACCCTGAATTTCATACATGCATCTCTCTCAGGCTACAAAGAGCCAATTATTATCAATATCATTATTATTGCGTGCGTATTTTTCCCTTATTACAAAAGGCCTATACTTTATCTGACCCTCCCTGTTGCTTACATATTATTATACTTCTTACCCACTTATAACAATACTGTAAGGCAAAGCTGGGGGGGAGAAGTAAGTGCAGAGGAAGCGCAAAGCCAGGCTTTTGAAAATCTGGACTTAAAGAATGAAGTACAAATTGAAGATACGAACTGGGGCTTTCTAACCAGAAGACTAAGTGAAATGGAGATGTTTACCCAATTTGTGGAATATGTACCTGACCACCACCCTTATTATGATTGGGAAATAGTAGAAAACTCTTTGGAAGGACTTATACCCAGAATTTTCTGGTCGGGTAAACCCAGTATGGAAATGGTTTCGATGCAAAGGGTTTACGATGCGGGTGTAGCGCACCAAATGTCAACAGTTTCGGCAAAAACCCGTCCTGTAGTTGACGCTTATTTAAGCTTCGGTATTCCTGGGGTTTTCTTTTTCATGTTATTGTATGGGATGTTGATTCAACATTTTTCTGATTTAGCTGAAAGTTTATTTGGAGGTTACGAGCTAGGCTGTGTAATTATGTTCAATAGTATTTTTCAAGGTCTTTGGCGGGGAAATAACTTCGAATTTATGTTCAATAATATTTTTTGGGGTTATGTAATTATGTGGTTCCTGTTTTATCTGCTCAGAACCATAAAGGTACTAAAACCAACATTTGATTAACATTATCTAACCTTTGAAAATCATTCATATTACCGCATCTTACAAACCTGCCTATATTTATGGTGGGCCTATACAAAGTGTAGGGAAGTTGTGCGAAATCCTGTCAGTTGATAAGCGGTTGGCGGTTGACGGTAATGCCACTGTACATGAACTGGAGGTATTGACTACTACAGCAAATGGCAAAAATGAGTTAGATGTTATAACTGGTGTACCTATTTTAGTTGATGGCGTGCCTATTACTTATTTTAAACGATTGACAAAAGATCATAGTCATTTTTCGCCTGGGCTGTTGTTGAATTTACGGAAAGAGATCCTTCATTGCATTCAGGATGACAAGAAAAGTGATAAGGATGACAAACTAAACACAGCTAATCAAAACCTAAAAGGACCACCCCGTCTTACAGACTCCCCTCCTTCGGAGGGGAGTGTTGTACACATTCATGCCTGGTGGAATTTAGTTTCGGTATTAAGCTGTTTGGTTGCCAAATGGTATAAAATACCCGTTGTTTTGTCTCCACGGGGAATGCTCACCTCCTATTCCTTTGGTAACCGGAATTCTTTTTCAAAGAGGATCATCCATAAATTAATGGGTGAAACTTTATTAAAATATTGCCATATCCACGCCACCAGCGAACAGGAAAAGAGAGATATTTTAAGGATAGTGCAACCTAAAAGTATTAGGGTAATCCCCAATCTGGTTAGTTTAGGCGCTGGAGCAATAGCTAGTGAGTATCGCAAATCAGTCGTGAAAGACGAGAAATCACCTGCTTTTAAGATGATATTTCTTTCCCGCGTTGAAGAGAAGAAAGGACTTGAATTACTTTTTGAAGCTTTGGCACTTGTCGATATCCCCTGGCAGTTAACCATCGGCGGTACAGGTAAGGAAGAATATGTACAAAGTTTAAAATATAAAGCTGAGCATTTAGCACTAAACAATCGAATGAATTGGCTTGGACAGGTAAGTAATGAGCATAAGTTTAACTTAATGGCCGGGCATGATCTAACTGTGCTTACCTCTTACAACGAAAATTTTGCCAACGTAGTGGTAGAAAGTTTAAGTGTGGGCACCCCTGTATTGATCAGCAAATTTGTTGGTCTTGCCGATTATGTGGCCGATAAGAACCTCGGATGGGTTACTGGACTACACATTGAAGAGATCAAAACTGGAATAATTCAGGCTTATCAGGATATGGAAAAAAGAAAAGAAATCAGAACTACTGCTCCATTGCAAATCAATGCTGATTTTAACGATGATACATTGGTTAAACAATATATTGAACTTTACAAAGAAATTCTAGCTAGCCCATCAGCAATTTAATCCTTGTATGAATCGAAATTTTAGCTTTATCATTTTAACCTTTAATGAGCAGCTCCATCTGCCCAGGTTATTGGAATCGATCAAAGCCCTAAATGCAAAAATGTTCATTTTGGATAGCGGAAGTACCGACGAAACCTTGAAAATTGCCGAACACTATGGTGCTGAGGTAAAACAAAACCCTTTTATAAACCACCCGAAACAATGGGATTTCGCTTTAAAAAACTTTAAAGTAGAAACACCCTGGACAATCGGCCTCGATGCGGATCAAACCGTTACACCGGAGCTGTTTGAAATGCTGGCTAACTTTAAAGAGGAAAACCATCTCGGTATTAACGGTATTTACTTTAACCGCAAAAACTTCTTTCAGGGAAGCTGGATTAGGTTTGGTACCTTCTACCCTTTTTACCTTTTAAAAATGTTCAGGACAGGGATCGGGTTTTCTGATCTCAACGAGAACATGGACCACCGTTTTATTGTAGCGGGCAAAACTGAAATCTGGAAGAAAGGTTGGATTTTGGAAGAAAACCTAAAAGAAAATGATATTGCTTTTTGGAAAGCCAAACATGAACGTTATAGTGATCTGGTTGCACAGGAAGAGGTAGAAAGGATGTTAAAGCTACGGTTCCAAAGTTTAAAGCCTAACTTACTGGGCAGTCCTGATGAAAAGCGGGCATGGTTAAAACAATTGTGGTGGAAACTTCCACTAGGGTTTCGCCCCTATCTTTACTTTGGCTATCGGATGTTTTTTAAACTGGGCATATTTGACGGAAGCACGGGTATTAAGTTCCATTATCTTCAAGGCTTCTGGTTCAGAAAGCTGGTAGATAAAAAAATTAAAGTAATTCAAAAAAACAGAAGTTAAATTTATAATGCCGATAACATATGACCCCAGAAGAAGCAAAAAAAGAAGCGAATAAAAAGGCCATCAAATTTGTGGTTGCCCTGCTTATATTATACATCCTGTTTAGCCAGGGTAATCTGTTTATGAATAGTGTGATGACACCTGGTTCAAGATTTTATAATGCTTATATTGCTGATCACTTTGATTATATTCAAGGCTTAAAAACAGCATTAATTGTACCTGCGGTACGGATTATTAAGGCTTTTGGCTTTTATGCCATTCATAATGAAATGGACGTTATGGTAGTATCCGGGCCTTATCTTCGCGTGAATTATTCCTGCCTTGGACTTGGCGTAATGAGTTTTTTGGCCGCTTTTGTATTGGCATTCCCTGCATCATGGAAATCGACTTTTAAAATGCTGGTGATCGGTTTTATTGCCATCTACGTGCTGAATGTATTGCGTATTGCAGGTTTGGGCGTATTACTGGGCTTCTTTAAATCGCAACGGAACAATTTTACCTATCACCACGAAATTTTTAATATCATTGTGTACATCTGCATTTTCGCAATGTTATATTTTTGGATCAAAAAAAGCAATAAATTAGTTAAAAATCAAACCATTGCCAACAACAAATAAAGAGGAAAATTTGCTAAAAACACAGCTACACAAGAATTTTGATACTGGTAATTTTAAGGTTGGTGCTTCCATCCTCAAGCAGATTTTGTGGTACTTTACCAATGTCATCTTTTTTAAGAGCCGTTTGATGCCAGTCAGTTCGGTACTGGTTGCTTTGTTACGGTTATTTGGTAGCAGGATTGGCATGGAAGTACGGATAAAACCGGGCATTCACATTAAATATCCATGGAAACTGGAAATTGGCGATTATAGCTGGCTCGCTGATTGTTATATAGACAATTTGGATCAGGTAAAAATTGGAAAAAACTGCTGTATTTCGCAACAGGCTGTTCTCATTACCGGAAATCATAATTATAGCCGCACAAATTTCGACTTAATGACTGGCCCCATTGTGCTGGAAGATGGCGCTTGGATTGGTGCTGCAGCTACAGTTGGTCCTGGTGTAACGCTACATAGTCATGCTGTTTTAACAATGGGAAGTGTGGCGAACAAAAACTTAATGCCTTACAGCATTTACCAAGGCAACCCAGCGGTAAAGGTTAAAGACCGTGTAATGAAAGCGTAATACAAAATTCAGATTAAAATATAAAGCGGATTGCCAAACTGGTGTGACCCCAAAAGTTGGACAAAAACTTTTGGGGTTTATCATTTAACTATTTATTGACAAATATCAATGGTTAAGATTTCTTTAACAATCAAAATTATCTTATTTAAAAAATTATGAGGACATTTGCATTGTCTATTCATAAAACCTATTTAAGTTGGTAAATTTTAAATTAATGAAGAATAAGTACTCCTTATCTTCTAACCTTATTTTAATTACTTTTTTAATCGGGATTGTAAATCTATTTTTTTACAATTATGAGAGTACGCAGGAGTTGGTTATTTTTATATCAATACTCATCACGCGCTATCTGCTTTTTATCCTGATCAAACGCAGGTTCAAATGGAGCAAGTACTTATTGGTGCTCATTATTATAAGAAGCATATACCGCCTATATGTTGTAATGGGCGATGTAGATATTAATCCGGTAACCAAGATAAACCTCTATTTACAGGCCTTTATTTCCATACTGGTTTTTGCTATCCTGGTTATTTTCCCAAAGTTAAAAGAATGGATAAATGAGCGGAGGAGATATCTTTCTGCAGCCAGGGTGTCTAACGCCCAGCCTTAGTTTTTATCTGAAAGGCATAAAGAAAATATGCTTTAAAGGAAAAACCGACCTTCATTTCTAAAAAAACGTTCAGTTTGCCGTTTCTCATTAACTAGAAAATGGCCGATCTTTCCACTGGCTCTACATAACAATTATTTCAACGAAAAACGGTATAATTGCCAAAAAGCAAATAAAATGAATGTTATCCTGGCCTCTACTTCTACGCTGTTTGGCGGTAATTATCTGGAATACCTAAAAGATGAGCTCATTACGCTCTTTGCCGGAATAGATGAAATTATATTTATCCCTTATGCAAGGCCAGGAGGCATTTCGCATGAAGAATATACTGCCAAAGCCCGAAATTTTTTCTTACCGCTAAATATCAGCGTTAAAGGCCTGCACGAATTTAACAACCCCATTGAGGCGATCCATGCAGCCAAAGGTTTTTTTACCGGGGGAGGCAATACTTTTCTGCTGGTAAAAACACTTCATGAGCTGGGACTGATGAAGCATCTAAGTGAAAACATCAAACTTGGTAAAGCTTATTTAGGCTGTAGTGCCGGAAGCAATATTGCTGGCATAAATATGAAAACCACCAATGATATGCCTATTGTGTATCCGCCCTCTTTTGATTGCATGGAACTAGTTCCTTTTAACCTTAATCCCCATTACCTCGACCCAAATCCGGAGTTGAAGCATAATGGAGAAACAAGAGAAACCAGGATCATGGAATTTCTAACGCAGAATAACATAAAGGTAGTAGGGCTGCGCGAAGGTAACTGGATCAGGATACTAGGTGATGGGATCACTACACAGGGAATTGAATATACCAGGATCTTTGAGGCGGGCAAATCCCCTTATGAGCTGAGTCCGGGTAGTTCGTTAATATAACCAATGTTAAAGCCTAAAATTCTCAGGTAGAACACATATACATTAAGTAAAATGAATAAAAATTAACATAAAGTTAGTAAAACGAATTATAATTTTTTGCCGTTCTCTCATTGGCTTTATCTGCCGATCTTCGGTTCTTTCACCTTCTCAAGCCTGCCACGGAAGCTGTCTGCCTTCCACCGTATTATTCCATTTGTAAGAATTAATATAGTTACCGAGAATATTAAAAAAAAGAAAACACAAAAAAATAAGCAGATGAATATCTTAAGATCTATTCATCTGCTTATTTGTAGGCTATTTTAACATTTTAAGCGCCCTCGTTTTTTGTTTTGGAAAGCCCACCTTTAAAACCTCAACAACCTGCTATATATGCAAACGCAGCTACCAGACCCTTATCCGCTGCGTTCCACTTTTTATTATCTCAAACGGACCAGGCGACGGATTGAGCACGTTTCGTTTCCGGTTGAAATAGTCCATCTCAATCTTTAGTGGAGAGCCATCTGGATTCTCAAAAGGTAAACCAGGGACAATGGCCTTACCCAACAATTGGCTTGTTACCAATTTCCTTTTCTGTTTGATCAGCCAGTTTTTATCCAGCGCTATTTCAAGGTACATTTTTTCTTTTTCAGTTGTTAACTTTGTAGTGGCATCAAAATTTTCATCCACCAAAAAATCCGTTTCCACGGCATCCTTGTCCGGCACATTTTTAAGCTTTTCTTTCGCTGCTGCACTAATTTCTCCAAAGCTTCTTTTTTTATTACCAGAGATCGCCCTTATGGCCCCCTTCACATAAACATTTCCGGTAAAGCTTACCGGCAATATTGCTTTTTTGTATTCCGAAGCATCGCCACCGTTCACAAATAAATTGTTGATGAACTGGCAACCTCCCCCGGCATTGTCATGTAGCCCTGCCATAAAGGTCGAATGCGGCTTAAGATAAGGGGTGAGCCTGTTGTCGTAAGAAACTACGTTCATCTTGCCTCCAAATATATTGTGTACAAATGCGGCGCCGCTGGAGTTCATCAGCAAACTGGTTTTGGAAAGTAACACATTGTTACTGACCAGCATAGGCCCATGATCGACCTCTAAAAAAACATCCAAACCGTTATCATGCATCAGGTTGTTTTTTACTTGCACCCCCTGTGCCATCCAGTCGAGCCAAACGCCCATATTAGTGCGATAGATATGGTTGTTACGGATCTGCACGTCAACAGCCCCATGAAATTTAATACCGGCCATTTCATAACCACCGAATAACCTTCTCACGTGAATATCGTGAATAGTGTTGCCTTCAACAACGCTAAATGCACAACCCATACTGCCTACCACACCTGTCTGCTCGCAATACGCGATTGTGTTATTGCGAACAATATGCCCGCCAACTGTGCCTTTATTCCAGCCGAATGCCAATGCCCGCTTGATGGTACCTACATACCCCTCCGCCGATTCGGTATTGTTATTATCCCATTTATCCCCGTATTTACCCAGTGCAATACCCACGCATTTTGAATATTGAATGATATTGTTCTCAATGATCCACCCTTTACTCCAATGGGTGCCAACAAGTCCCATTTGCTCGGCTGTAGGTGGCGCCCAATTTGTTGCCGCATGCTGCATGGCGAAACCATGAAGTGTGATGTAATTAATAAATGGTTTATCGGGATAAAAAACCGTCTGCCTCACATTGATCTCAACGGTTTCGTTATTAGGTTCCGCATTTTTAAATTGCGCCCATATGGTTGTTGTGGTTGAATCGACCGTTGCAAACCAGCGTGGGTCTTTTTCGTTTACCGCTTTCATTACGTCATCTTGCGTGCGGGCTTCCATTAACCAGTCCCCATTCAGATACACCGCCCCAGTATGATATTTACTATCTTTGGGAGCCACGTACCAGTCGCCGCGGATCAAATCACTATATGGATTAAATTTTCCGAAAAAACTATTCGGGATCTTTACCATCCAGGTATCATTCCCTGTTTTTTGCCAGCCTTTGATCACTTCCGAACCTTTGATCTCAACCTTCTCTCCTTTGGCTGCCCTGTAAACTATCCGTTCCTGTTCTGAATTGCCACCACGAGGCGGCGTAATCTGTTCGCGATACACACCGGCGTGAACAGTGATTACATCACCCGGCATAGCCACATTTGCCGCTGCAGATATAGTCTTAAAGGGTTTAGCGAGGCTGCCCTCATTGGTATCGCTCCCATTTACCGCTACGTGATACTCCTTGGCCATGGCAACAAATGTTGTCAATACCAATAAAACCATCAGGTTAATTTTTTTAAACATCATCTTATTTTTTTTATAACTCTTTTTTAGTTGCAATGAGATTACTTTAGTTTTCATTGTTTTTGTTTTAGTTCGTTTTTACCACATATTCTTACCGGAATACCGGCTACAGGTCTGCCAACATTAGCTATTGCGTTATGCCAACGAAATCCTTATATAACGGCCCGGCGCCGATCCTGCCATACTTTTATCCATTGCCTTCCGCTTTTTCTTATCACAAACGGCCCCACCCCGGGATCCTTTGCCTTCCTTGCTATACCCAGATAATCGGTATCGAAAAGAAAGGCATTACCGTTAGGATCTTCAAACGACTGGTGTGGAACTACCGCCTTTCCTAGCAATCTGGTGTCGATAAGTCTGGGTTTTATATTTTCTGACCATGAGGTTTTTAAATTAACGCTAAGATACCACATCCCGTTTTTTTCTTCTATTTCAACAGCAGGGCTGTGATCAGGATTCCGCATGGGCTGCTGTTCGTACTTAGAAGACCTGGCGTCCGCTAAATACACGTTACCCTCCATTTTCACAGGCAACGCCGCATTATCGTAAGGCGACAGGTCCGTCCGTCCCAGGAATATATTGTTATAAAACCGTGTATCGCCACAGGGGTTATTGTGAAAACCGGCAATCGAGGTTGAATGTGGTTTCAAAAARGGCGTTGGGCGCGGATCAAGGTCATTGGTATCCCAAAGTTTCCATGCAATTAAATTGTTTACAAATGCTACGCCCTGCGACAACCTCACCTGGGCCAATTGAGGGGAAAGAAATAAATTGCCATCAACTACCACGGGACCATGGTTAACTTCCAATGAAAAATCCTGTACCCGGTTATTGTGCAGGAAGTTTTTGGTTACCCGCGTTCCCTGCGCCATCCAGTCGAGCCATATTCCTCCTTCTGTATTATATATATGATTATGGCTTATTTCAACATCAATGGGCGCATGTAACTTTATCCCGGCCATTTCATAGCCCCAAAATAGTTTTTGTTCTGCAATGTCATGGATGGAATTTCCGGTAATGGTACTGAAAACTGCCCCCAGACTGCCTGCAATACCGACCTGCCCGCAATCGTGGATCTGATTATTTCTCACCAGATGGCTCCCGATGTGTTCTTTGTTCCACGAATGATCCAATGCCCGCTGGGTGGTTTTAATGAATCCCTCTACCGAGCCAGACTTATTGTCCCATTCATCGCCGTACTTACCAAGGGTAATACCGGCACATTTTGAATAACTGATATCGTTATTTTCAATGACCCAGCCCCGACTCCAGTGCGTACCGATCAGCCCGAACTGTTCGGCAGTAGGAGGCACCCAGGGAGTCGCGGCCTGGCTCATTGTAAAACCTGAAACACCAATATAGTTGATGCCCGGTTTCGAAGGATAAAATACAGTTTGGCGGACATTGATTTCAACCATTTCCTTATTGGGATCTGCATTAAAAAAATCTGCCCAGATAACGGTATTGCTTTCATCAACCTTGCAATACCACGCTGGCGCTTTGATAGTCGCCGAATCCAGCTGTTTTATATCCTTAACTTCTGTTAACGGTTTCCCGTTCAGGTACACTTCACCCGTATGGCACCAGTTTCCTTTTTCAAGCCAGTCGCCATGGATTGTATCGCTGTATGGATTAAATTTTCCGAAAAAATGATTGGGCAGCGTAACTGTCCATTTCGTTGCACTTAGTCTCTTCCAGCTTTTGATGATTTCAGATCCTTTTATTTCAACCTTTTCGCCTTTGGCAGCCCTGTACCAGATCCTTTTCTGATCCGAGCTCCCACCCCGTGGGGGCGCCACCTGCTCGCGGTACACGCCGGCATGAACGGTGATCACACTACCGGGCTGGGCTACATGTGCTGCTGCAGTTATAGTCTTGAATGGTCTTCTCAGGCTTCCATCGTTCCCATCATTCCCATTTACAGCGACATGGTACTGCTGAGCCGAGGCGCCAAAAGCGCTCAGTATAAATAAAACCAATATTTTAATCACATTTCCCATCTTTATCTAATTATAACGCGCCCTCAATACCTGCATCATATAAGCATTTACCGTCCATTGATCAGCAATGGGCTGCCCGGTAAAGGGCAATGGGACCATGTAAGGGAACGGTCCGAACTCCGGCGTGATGCTTAAGATTGCCCCAGGTCCTTCAAGTCTTTTACGCTCTGCTACCTTGTCCCACCAGCTTAAATGCATGTTCAGTGCATACTGCCATTCAGTGGCGCGCGGATCAGGCACCTGCGGCCCTTCCTCATAGCCTACCCTTGCGTGGATATGTGCTGTTCTTTCAATGGCCAGTTGCATCGCATCCTGCTGATTTTCTAACAACGATTCAGCCACGCAGACCCAATGTGATGCATCCAAAGTAATCTGCAGATCAGTTATCCTTTGAAGGTAGTCTTTGGTAATATGTGCAGCAAAAGAGAATTTGTTCCGATGGGTTTCATGATATACTTTAATGCCCGTATCCCCGGTGAATCCACGGGCCGCACCGATCAGCGCACTGTTCTCTTCGAAGCTGAAAAAATCCTTACCGGTCTGGGAATTGATCATAAATGGTTTATAGCCCTTCATTTTCCAGAGCCAATTGTTATAGGCATCATAATGTTTGTGATAGTCTGCCTCACTAGTATCATAATGCTGGACTATCAATAACATATCCTCCCTGGCAGCTGTGTCAAAAATATCATCAATCGCTGAGACTGGCAGATCGCCTGCAATAGCATACTCTACACCATCGTACCCCTGCTGTCTGGCTTGTTTGAAAAATTCAGCCAGCTCGGTATTTTCACTTCCCCAACGCGGGCAAAAAAACTTCAGTTCCATAGGGTTATAGCGATGTTTTAATTTTCAGGGTCTCGGGCCTTAGGTAAGGTCTGTTCACATCAATTGTGCCTTTATAGCCGTAAGGATCCTCGCCCGAAACCATCATAATATCCCTCAGATCGTCTGTCGGATCGAATTTACCGTCCTGGTCCCATGGCAGCATCGATTCGGCGCTCATGTAATGATTGACCAATGCAGTACGGAAACAGTCCTCTGTCTTATTTTTCTGGGAACTATGCAGCGTATATCCGTTAAAGAAAACCACTGAACCACTTTTCACTTCCACAGGGATAATATTTTCCTTTTCAAAACCTGAGACGTCGACGGTATCCACATCTGCATATTCGGCACTAGTATTGGGTACCCTGTCCATGATATAACCAGACATGTTTGATCCCGGAATGATCCATAAACAGCCGTTTTCAAGGCTGGCGTCATCAATGGCAATCCATACGCCTGTCAGTGACCTGTCTCTGGTAGGAATATAATATTCATCCTGGTGCCAGGACTGTCCCGCTTTGCCCGGGGCTTTTACAAACAGCATAGACTGCATGCATTTTACATTGGGGCTTATGATCTTGGTAAGTACATCGGTTATCCTCTGATGAAGAAGATATGATTTGATCACCGTGGATATTTTATGCGGAAAATGTATCGCAATATATTTTTTAAGTATCTCCTCATTTGTCAACTCCCCGGGATCGACCAGTCCATCAACATGGCCGCGGTTCCCCTTGAATATCTCTGCAGTTTCCATTCTCAGCTCATCGATTTCATTCTCAGTCAGTAGTTGCTCTGCAACAAGGTAGCCATATTCTTTATAAAACCCGATGTTAGCTGGCGATACCTTTGCATTCTTTATATGCGCATTTTCAAAATTCATAGCATTGATTATTTCTTGATAAAAATGGATTCAATTTCTTCCAGTGACCTGCCTTTTGTTTCAGGTACCCTAAAAATCACATAGATAAAGGCGATCAGGCAGAATGCGGCATAACAGAACAGTGTATTTGAAGTGCCCAGCTGCCGGGTCATTACTGGAAAGGTATAAGTAACCATAAAATCAGCAAGCCATAAGGCGAGGGTGGCGACCGACATTGCGATCCCGCGGACCCGGTTTGGGAAAATTTCAGAAAGATATACCCAGGTAACTGCGCCCAGCGTACATCCGAAGGTCCCTACATATACCACCATGAGCCCGAGTACCACATAATTATCAAAATACCGGAAGTGAAAACAGAGCGAAATAGCCACTAACGACAGTCCCATCAACAAGCTTCCTATCAATAGGAATTTTTTTCTGCCTACCTTATCTACCAGGCCAATGGCGATAAAAGTTGATACCACGTTCACTACACCGATGCCGATGGTCTGCAATAAAGAAGATGTATTGCTCAGACCGGTTTCTTTAAATATAACAGGCGCGTAGTAAAGTATGGAGTTAATTCCTGTTACTTGCTGAAAGACTGCGATCAGTACCCCGATGAACAGTACTGGGCGGTAAGTCCTACTAAACAATACTTTTAAACCAGAATCTTTTTCGCATTTGAAAGTATTTTCAATTTCCGCAATTTCCACATCAGCGGCTACACTGCCCGATATTTTTGTCAATATCACTAATGCTTCTCCTTTGAGCCCTTTTTTGACCAGCCAGCGGGGAGTTTCAGGAACAAACAACAAGGCCACCAGGAATAAAAACGAAGGGATAAGCTGTGAAATAAACATATACCTCCAGTTGTTTTCTCCAAAACCTTCAAAAAAATAATTGGAGAAATAAGCCAGCAATATCCCAAGGACAATAGCTAGCTGGTATAATGCAACCAGCCTGCCGCGCAGTGAGGCAGGTGTGGTTTCTGCAATGTACATTGGCGAAATCATGGCAGCAGCTCCTACCCCCAGTCCGCCGATCAATCGGAACAGGACGAAGAAAGTAAAATTTGATACCAGACCTGCTCCCAGGCCCGAGAGCGCAAACAGCAGTGCGCATGCGATCAGCGTTACACGGCGCCCGTATTTATCTGCAAATAGCCCAGCCGCCATCGCACCTGTAGCGCAGCCGATCAGTATTGAGCTAACCGCCCAGCCCAGCGAATATCCGTCAAGTCCAAAATAAGGCGTAATGTAAGGTATCGCCCCGGAAATAATAGCGGTATCAAATCCAAATAATAGACCACCTAATGCAGCCACCATACTAATAACAATAATAAACCTGGTGTTTATGGTTTCGGTTTTTGGCGCAGCTTGCGCTGACGGTTTTAAAGCAGGTGCTATAGCCATATGAACTGGATCGGTTTGGTTAGGTAAATACTAAGCTAGCTGGTTTTTATTTTGATCCCTTACACTTTCCTATCAAAAAAGTAAACTATCTTATTAAAAAAAAGAAAAAATCATTAAATTGTGATCAAAAACGTAAAATATCGTCAATCCATGAAGCCCTTTATTCAAAAGCTAACTCTCGATGAAACGACTTCGTTTGTGGCCAAAACTTTTAGAACGCCGGATTTTGAGGTGGGCTGGCACCAGCATATCGAATACGAACTGATCTTGTTTACCGAAGGCTCCGGACTAGGTTTTGTTGGCAATCACGTTGGTGAATTTGAAACCGGCGATATTTATTTCCTAGGTAGTAATCTTCCGCATACCTTTCAGAAAAGGGAACAGGGATTGATTACAAGTGCAGTGGTGGTCCAGTTCAGAGATGACTTTTGGGGCACTGAAATATTGAATATACCCGAAAGCCGCTATATCAAGAAGTTATTGGAGAGTTCATTGTTCGGCCTGAAAATCACGGGCAACAGTAAACGCCTGCTTTTTTCACTCATCAGCGAGCTGGAAACCACAATAGGGTTCCAGCGTATCCTGATCCTGGGCAAATGTCTCGACATCATTGCAACAGGTAAAGAGTATATCGAAGTATCAACACAGGACCTAAAACAGCCCAATAATAAAGATAGGGATTGTATCGACCGCATCTTCCAGTTTACCATCGATTCTTTCAGGGAGCCGATCTCGCTTTCCAGAGTGGCTGGTATTGCCTCAATGAGCGTGCCTGCATTCTGTAATTATTTTAAAAAAAGCACAAAAAAAACGTATATCGATTTTCTGAACGAGATCCGGATCGGATATGCCTGTACCTCACTTATGGAAACCAGGAAAACAGTTCTGGAAATATGTTTCGACAGCGGTTACAATACCATGGCCAATTTCCATAAACAGTTTTTAAAGGTAAAACAGACAACGCCATTGCAATACAGAAAATATTTTACTGCGGATTAATCAGCTATTATGAGAACGATACAGCAAAAGAACAGGAAGCCTGGCTTTTAGATCACCGCAAAAAAACATCAGCTCATTACCCGCGCGCAACACACGCTGCGCTACTTTAATACTTAGCAAAAAAACCGCCTCATAGTTGATTTATGAGGCGGCTCCTTTTTTCTGTATATCTGATTTATTTATAAAGACAATTCATTGCAATTAACATTCAAATCGAATGTACGATTATCACTGTTGAACAAGTGTATTCTATCCCTTATACCAATTGTACAGATTTGCTCTTTTTTCGTGAACGCAGGTATAAAACCAGTCCACCGAACGCGACAATCAATATCACAGGGATAATCAGTGTAGCCTGCAGGATTTCTGGGCCTGCAAGATTTTTGGCATTGGCAAGCGCCTGCCCCGATGCTGAACTTTCTGGAGCTTTTAAATAAACGTCAAGCGAGGCACCGGAAGGTAAATGTTTAACGATCAGGTTATCGTAAAAACTCCCCATAAACATCGTATAGATAGAAACCGCAAACATCCCCGCGCCTCCCATTAGATTTAGGCCCAACGCTCCGGATTTAGGGACATTCTCAGCGACAAAACCGATCATAGTTGGCCAGAAATAACAAACGCCTATACCAAAGATAATTGCTGCGAAAAAAACAGAATTCCCGGTAAATGTACCCAGCATGTAAAGTCCCAATGCGGCAAATATTGCAGATAAGAGCAGTACGCCCTGAGGGGCAAGACGGTGAACCACAGGTTCGGCAAAACCCCGGCCAATTACCATAATTCCGGTAGTCAGCGTGAGCAATAAAATGGCATTATCGGTTACATTTTTCAGTAATAAACCTATCCATTGCCCGGTAAATAACTCGGTAATGGCCGTACCGAACATACAGATAAACATAAAGATAAACAATGGAGAAAGTACTGCTTTATACATATCTGAACTGGAGTAACCGGATGATACCCTTTCGGTAACCGGAAAATCCAGCTTTGAAAACAGGTATCCGTAAATCAAAGTCGGAATGATCATCATGGCCACCTGCACCTTCCAGCCCAGTCCGAGCTGAACAAACAGGGTAACCAGCAAGGTACCGATCACAATACCTCCGGGAAACCATAAGTGAAAATGATTTAAGCGGGTAGTTTTATTTTCCGGATATAAAGCAGCTACAAGTGGATTACACGCAGCCTCCACCGTGCCATTGGCAATGCCGATCAATAGCGTTGATAAAAACAGGCTCCAGTAGCCCTGAGCAAAAATGGTCAGCACAATTCCGGCCAGGTGAAAGATAAAAGCCATCACCAGCAAACGTTTCATGCCGATCATATCGACCACAAATCCTCCGACTACAATTGCCAGCGGAAATCCCCAGAAGGCAGCAGCAGTAATGGTACCCAACTGACCGGTAGTCAATTGAAAATCGATGCCGAGCTGGTTCATGATACCGGCACGGATGCCGAAGGAAAGAGAGGTAACCAATAACGCCAGGCAGCTTGCCCAGAATAGTTTGGTGTTTTGAATTTTAAGCATATGTTTAGGTTTATATTTGGTTTAAAATTTGTTTATCTGCGGTTGTTCCGATGCACTTGCTACCCAGCCCTTTGCTTTTTACTTGTAAGATCCTGGTCAGTATCTGCACAAAAGTATTAGTCGCAATTAGTTTTTCATTGTGCATTAGTTATTTAATACGGTAAATTAAATATTTTTTCTAAAAAAACAATCGATTGCTTAGAAATAATAGCTGGAGAGGCCAACGACATCAGTCCGTAGCATACTCCGTTCGCTTTCTAATTCTTATAAATTTCTCTGATTATTCTGAAAAGTTCTTGTAGATGTTGCAGTGGTATATCCGATTCCCCGCCTAAGCTGTGTATTTCAGTGAAAGTTAAAGCGAAATGTGGTGACAGTTTAAATGCGGAACGGGTGGCCGTTTTTCCCGAAATGCCCCGTTCATTCTCAATTCAGAAATATCTCATCTAAAAATAACCAGGCTGGCTGTCCTTTAGCGGGATGCCATTCCGGTAGTTTCTTCAGGTTTTTGGCAATAATCTTTAGATAGGAAATCCGCTGAGGCTTAAACTTGGCTTCAATTTTAATGAGCTCGCGTTCCTCCATTTTTTCTGGCATGTTGGGTCTTACCCTACCCAGTAAATGCAGTTTATCTTTATCCGTCCCGCCCCATATCTCTACTTCGGTAGGCGGGAATATGTAGGGCTGTATCTGCTTCATCGCATGTAAGGTTACCGACTGCATCGTGACCGGCCTTTTAAAGTAAAGCATCGCCTCCATATTATTTTCCCTGAAAGCGATCCACTTGCCCAGGTTGAAATCATAATCTCCTAATTGACCGTCGGTCAGCACCGTTGCTCCCCCGGCCCTGTATTTCTCGTTGGCCGGCAATAAAAAGAAGATGCTGTCTGGCTTATAAGTGCTTCTGTAAAAATTAGCACTCAGCAGATCACTGCCGTACCAGCCTGGCTTGTATGCCCTGGCCTTAACCGTGGTATTCCCGCTAAGGACAATTTCCTTGTTATAAATGGGGGATTTAAGGCTGTCGGGTTCTGTCCCATCTGTAGTATACCTGATTTTAACCCCATTTATCAGGTGCTTCAATTGCAGGGTAATGGCATCTTTAAAAACAGTAACATCCGTATTCAGACGTGGCTTGTTCAATTTAACGGGGTGTTTTCCATCATCTTTAAAGCCCGCAATCACGGTCAGGTTCTTGCTTATTTTTTGTAGCTGAGACACTTCCGCTTCAGTCAGTCCTGTATTCCATAAAGTCAGCTGTTTGAGGCCATTCATGTTTACAACCTGTTTGACAAGATTATAACTCACTCTGGTACCAGAAAGGGACAAAACATTTAAATGTTCTAAAGCTGTTAAATATTTTAATCCTGTTCCGTTGATGTTCGTAAAATTCAGGTTCAGTTTACGCAGGTTTTCAAAGCCAGCGATGATTTTCAGGTCTTCATCGCCCAGGGGCATACCGCTCAGGTTTAATGATACAATCTGTTTTTTAACCTCGCTCAGTTCCTTTAACACTGATGGTTTATAAACACTTTTATTATAGATATTTACCGCCAAGGCCGGCGATTCCTTAGCTAAGGGGTAAATATTTCTGTAGTTATTGTTCAGTTTTTTAACGGTGGTCTCATCTGCTGCTGCAAACCCGAATTTCTCCTCCGGCGCATTGGTCGGGGCTAAAAAGGTGGTCGCCAATGAGCGTAAAGAATCATTTGCAGGTAAATCCATAACCTTCTTCTTCATTTCAGCATTGCTTTTTACCCAAAGTCTCAAAAGCTCCATCTCTTTTTCGCTCAGTTGGGATTTCCCTCTAGGGGGCATATGCTTTTTTTCATCCAATGGCAGATGTATCCGTTCCAGTAGCAAGCTGAGCCCAGGTTTTCCGGGTACAAAGAGCTTTCCCGTTTTCCCGCCTTTAAGAATCGAGCCGGCATTATCCATGATCAGATTGCCTTTCGCCTTTTCGATATTATGGCAGCTGAGGCACTTCTGAGAAAATATGGGCATAACCACATCTTCAAATATTTTTGCCTGCTCCAGCGGAACACTGGCCTTTTCAGCAGGGGTGCTTACCGGTTCCAGCACAAAATTATCTCCATGGGTCAATGCCGCACCATAGTGGCCGGCAAGGATTACAAAGAATATGGTAAGCACAGCTCCAGCCCTTGCCAGCGGCAGTTTATACCAGGCAGAATTCCTGCAGTAATAAATAAGGGTGGTGATGAGGACGATACTTACTCCCGTCCATTTATGCCATTGCAACGTGCTTCCCGAATACGCCTCCTCTTTAGAGAGGAACAGCCCCATGATAACGGTTACCGCTGAAAAAAGAGTACCGGAAAGCAGTAGCCAGGAAGTAAAATCATGGTAGAGTTTTTCTTTGGCATAAGCATCTTTAAAGCGGAAAAACTCCAGCAGCATCGCTAGCAGCAGAATAACGATCGGAAAATGCAGTACCATAGGGTGCATCCTTCCCAGCGGCTGTAACCAATATGGAACTGAAATCCTGTGGCCAAAAACCAGTAAAAAAATAATAAAGGCATTTGCCATGAACAGCATATTCTCTGCAAAACCCTTCAGCGTGATTTTCATTATATGCGTGTGAATTTATATGGATATACTTTTCCCGATGCCCATTGTGCGACATATAGATTTTCATCGTTATCTACGCACACATCGTGCGGGTTCAACAAAATCTTTTCCGCCTGGGCCATAGGCTGCAGCACTCCGTCTTTGTAAACTGGCAGCGTTCCCCCTATATTGGATATTACTTTATTGTTTTTATCCAAAATGGTCATAAAGCCGCTTCCGTCCTTACTTAGGTCAGGCGAGCGCAATACTGCCGCATACAGGTAATCATTTTTTATCACCGGCCTGCAGACGCAGGCCCCTGGAAGCGAGATAATCTCTTTCAGATTACCCTGCAGATCAAAGCGTTTAAAGCAGTTGCGGGTACGGTCTGTAACCAGCAAGCTTGGTGTGCTACTGCGTTTATCGATGCAGACCCCGTGGGCGTTATCAAGGTGTTTGGTTTCAGCTCCCCTGCCCCCGAAATAACTGAGCAATTTACCATCGGCACTATAATGGAACACATACTGCAGGCCATAACCGTCAGCAATAAAAAAATCACCGTTATCAGCTACCGCGGTTTCAGTTGGCACAAATTCTTCTTTCTTTTTATATAGACCAGTTTCCATCGGGCAATCAATGGTCATCAGGATCTTGCCATCCAATGTGGTTTTATAAACCTGGTGCCGGTTGGTATCTGTGATAAAAAGAAACTCCTTACCGTTTTCCTTTGCCAGGGTAAGCCCATGGCCACCGGGAAATTCATGTCCCCAGCTATCTAGCAGTTTCCCTGATTTATTATAAATGAGGATATTGTTTTTAGTCTCGTTGGTCAACAGGATAATTCTTCCCTTGGCATCCTGTACCATTTCATGGCAATCATTTACCGGGTTTTTCAAAGGGTTTAGCTGTCCCCATTTGTTATCCAGCATATAGTGCATATTGTTATGCCCATAAACAGGTCCCTTAGGTTTTGCCAGCAGATCTTTGGCAATAAAGAAACTGGCAGATACTACTGTAGTATGTTTTATAAATTTTCTTCTGTCCATAAACGGGATTTATATTAAAATGTCATTGATTACCTTACCGCTCACATCGGTCAGCCTATAACGGCGGCCCAGATGTTTGAATATCAGTTTCTCGTGGTTTAACCCAAGCTGATGCAGCACGGTTGCCTGAAAATCATGCACGTGTACAGGATCTTTAATGATGTTATAACCGAAGTCGTCAGATTCGCCATGCACGATCCCGGGTTTCACTCCCCCGCCCGCCATCCATATGCTGAAACAGCGCGGATGATGGTCACGCCCGTAATTATCTTTGGTCATCTTGCCCTGGCTATAATTGGTCCTGCCGAATTCACCACCCCAGATCACCAGGGTTTCGTCCAATAGCCCGCGTTGCTTAAGATCGGTGATCAGTGCAGCCGAGGCCTGATCCACATCTTTTGCCTGCGAGGCCATCTCCGAGGGAAGATTTCCATGCTGGTCCCATCCCTGGTGGTACAACTGTACAAAGCGGACGCCGTTTTCACTTAGTTTTCTGGCAAGCAGACAATTGGCCGCGAAGGTTCCCGGCACCAGGCAATCCGAGCCGTAGAGTTTGATGATATCATCCGGTTCTTTAGAAAGGTCGGTAATTTCGGGCACCGCAGTCTGCATCCGGTAAGCCATTTCATATTGCTGTACCTTGGCATTAATCTCTGGATCACCAAATTCCTTATACGACATATCATTCATCTCCGCCAGCTTATCAAGCATTTTTCTGCGTTCAAACCTGTTGAGCCCTTCAGGGTCTTTAAGGTAGAGTACCGGATCTTCTCCACTACTGAAGCGTACCCCCTGATGCGTTGAATCCAAAAACCCGTTTGTCCATAATTTCGAGTAAACCCCTTGCCCGTTACCTTTGCCGCGAGAGAGCAGAACGGTAAAAGCCGGCAGGTTTTTATTTTCGCTGCCAAGCCCATAACTGAGCCAGGCGCCCATACTTGGCCGGTTTCCCTGTTGCGCCCCTGTCTGGAAAAAAGTCAGTGCCGGATCATGGTTTATCGCCTCGGTAAACATGGATTTAATGATACAGATATCATCAACCACCTTTGCTGTATGGGGAAACAGGTCGCTTATCCATGCTCTTGATTCGCCATATTGTTTAAAATCATAGTATGAGCCCACCAGTGGAAAGGACGCCTGATTGGCTGTCATCCCGGTAAGCCGCTGCCCTGCACGGATAGATGCAGGAAGTTCCTGTCCCATCATCTCCCTGAGCTTGGGCTTATAGTCAAAAGACTCGAGCTGCGAGGGCGCCCCGTTCTGGAACAGATAGATTACCCTTTTGGCCTTTGGTGCAAAATCGGGAAGGCCAGCTAAAATATCGCTTTCATCCATGCTGCCCGAAAAGAGATCAGGCATCAGCAGGGAGCCAAGGGCAACGCTTCCAAGCCCTAAGCTTAGCCTGGAGAGAAAACGGCGCCTGTTAAAGTTAAGACCATGTTCTAAAATATCCTTTTCCATATATCAGGTTTTTGTAATGGTTTCCTCTAAATTATAAATGGTGGTAATCACCTCCATCATTGCAGCCAGTGAGACCTTGTTGATGTTTTTAGGAAGTGGGTACTCGCCCACAGTCAATACTTTTTCTGCATCTTTCCCACCTTTAAATATTTTTTGTTGATCTGCATAATAAGAGCTGAGCAGTTTTATCTCCTTTTCATTTGGAATCCGGCATACAATCAACCGGAATGCCTTCTTGATTTTATCCTCAGTAGTGTTCTTTTCCTGTAGGAGTCTCGCTGCAAGAACGCGTGAAGCCTCCAGTACCGTTGGATCATTTAACATCACCAGAGCCTGAAGCGGGGTATTGGTGTTTAACCGTTTCACCTCGCACTGATCGCGATTACTGGCATCGAAAACACCCATTGAAGGCGGTGGGACTGTACGTTTGATAAATGTATACATTCCCCTACGGTAAAGGTCTTCGGCATGGTCCTGGCGGTAAGAGGCCAGTATACCACGTCCGGAGGTCGCTCCTTCCCAAAGCCCAGCAGGCTGATAAGGTTTTACACTTGGACCGCCTATGGTCTTAACCAATAAGCCACTACTAGCCAGCACCACATCTCTTATGGATTCTGCAGGGATGCGGTAACGAGGTGCCCGCGCAAGCAGGATATTTTCAGGGTCGGTTTTTAATTTCTCTTTTGATACGACTGCAGATTGCTGGTAAGTCGCTGAGCTTACGATCTGTTTGACAAGACGCTTGATGTTCCAGCCATGGTCCATAAAATCTACCGCCAGCCAGTCCAGTAGTTCCGGATGCGAGGGAAGTTCGCCCTGCATACCAAAATCACCTGAGGTCTTAACAATACCACGTCCAAAAAACTCCTGCCAGATCTGGTTCACAAATACCCTTGCTGTAAGCGGGTTTTTCCTATCGAAGAGCCACTGCGTTAAACCCAGACGGTTCTTTGGATACTTATCGCTGAAAGCGAGCAAAGATTTCGGGGTACCGGCCTGTACTTCTTCTCCGTGCGCATCATATACCCCCCTATTGAGGATATAGGTTTTACGTAGTGTATCCCTATCCCCCATTACCGAAACAATCAATTTATTGGTATCTCTCTTATTTACAAAAGCCAATATCTTTTTGATGTCTTCATTTCTGATTTCCATCAACGGTTTTTTCGCGTAGGTTTCAGCCCCCCCGACGGTTGACTGAAGTCCGACTTCTTTAACATTGTTAAAAAAAGCATATAACTGATAATATTCCTTTTGAGAGAAGGGATCATATTTATGATCGTGACAGTGGGCACATTCTATTGTGGCAGCCAGCATGGCTTTGCCAAAGGTATTTACCCGGTCTGTTACGTATTCAACACGGTATTCTTCATCAATTACCCCGCCCTCCTCGGTGATTTTGTGGTTCCGGTTAAAGCCAGTCGCAAGCAACTGCTCCTTGGTAGCATTAGGCATCAGGTCTCCAGCGAGCTGCCAGCTGATAAACTGCTTGTAGGGCATATTGGTATTGAAAGCATGGATGACCCAGTCCCTCCATGGCCATTGACTGCGGTAGTTGTCGTCCTGATAACCATGCGAATCGGCATAACGGGCCACATCCAGCCAATGCAGGGCCATCTTCTCCCCATATGCGGGGCGCTGAAGGAGTGACTCCACAACCTTTTCATAGGCATTGTTGCTATTATCGGCCATGAACCTATTCATCATCTCCATATCCGGTGGTAGGCCGGTAAGGTCGAGGCTAACCCGTTTCAATAACCTTTCTTTATCTGCCTGTTCATTTGGTTTTATCCCTTTTTGCTCCAGTTTCTGCAGAATGAAATAATCGATTTCATTTTTTGCCCATTCCTTATTTTCCACTTTTGGGATCTGATGGCTTTTTGGCGGCGTAAAAGCCCAGTGCCGCTCATATTTAGCTCCCTGTTTGATCCATTTCTCGATAACTGCAATTTCATGCGCGGTTAGTTTGAGATTGGAGGATTTAGGAGGCATTAGCTGGCTTGAATCCTGACTAGAGATGCGCAAAAAAAGTTCAGAGGCTAAGGGTTTAAAGGGGACAAGCGCATGCGCCGAAGGTTTGTCTTTCAAAGCTTTATAAGCTTCTTCCGCGATATCCAGCCTTAAATCGGCTTCACGTTTATTTGCATCAGGACCATGACAGATAAAGCACTTATCGGACAGTATCGGCCGGACATGAAAATTATAACTGATGCTATCGGGTATCTGCTCCTGTGCAACCTGGCTCGTGGACGAACTATTGCATGCCTGTATGGCATATATAATAGCCGAAAACAACAGCATTAAATAAAAAAGCCTACGGTTCATACTGATTATATTTGGTTCTGGCGCTGATGGTGAGGTGATCATCGTCAGCGCCACTATAATAATAAATAACTAAAACGGTTAACACAATGGACTATCCTACACAATACCATGGACTATCTTATTGTGAATGAACAGAAACATTGTTCTATCCAATGTAATCAGCGCTTAATTTAAAATAAAACTGGCGGGACCGAATGATGTTAAATCAGTACTGAACAGGTTATTTTTCACTTCTATTTTCTGCCCGGTTATCTCTCCCCTTAAATTTACAGGTGTTGCGTATTTTACGCTCATTTCTCCAGGAAGATTGATCGTTACCTTCCCTTTAATCCCTGCCTGTTCCCAGATCCGCAGCAGCGTACCCCGGTTACTGTCAGGGTCTGCTCCGAAAGCAGTTACCAGTATGCCTTTACGCGAAACAGAAATCCCGCTTTTTTCGCGCGGCAGCTTTGTACCTATACCGCTTGTGGTGATAGATAATAAGGGCATTCTGGCTTCCCAAGACTTAATGGCAATATTTTCAGTGGTATTTTCATTTTTCCCTATCGTCCAGATCCTCACCTTTTCACTCCAGGTGCCCTCTGTCCAGTATGGGAAATTGGTATTCCACATGTTATTATAAAGATTTACAAAAGCAGAAGCTTTTTTGGGCAAATAGTCATAATCATATTTCCAGAGCCCAGGTTCTCCAAAACTCATTAATGGGGCATCAACTGCACAGATCCCTACCCCAACACCTCCATGCTCTTTTAACGCGGCACCAGTATTTACACCATAGATATAGCGGTTGCCTCCAGTAATCTGATCCGTTGCCAAATCCATCACCCCACCGATTCTTCCTACCTTAAAATCAGGCTTGTTGATGTTAAAAGGAAAACATAACCAGCCTCCCTCTGGAAGGGTGCTAGGGACTTTATCCTTGATCCTCCATTCTACATCAACAAAAGGCTGCGCTTTGGGAAAGGTAAATCTTAGAGATACAGATTTGGCGATGCCTTGCGTATTACCAGTGGTCAGGGTAACAATATCAGCAAAAGCGGACTGCACAACATTCATCTTCCAGTTGTTGAGCGCAACAGCTGAATAGGGAATATTCTTTGGCATGTTCGGCTTTGTTGAAGCATTAAATGAATTGGAAAGCGTGCAATATTTATTATAATAATCTATTGTCTGTTGATAGCTGAATTTCTCGTGTAAAAACTGTCCCAGTACAAAATTATCGCCCTTCGAAACAAGTTCTTTTCTGCTTGATTTTTCGATCAAAGAAGCAATACCACCGCGGCTGGTATCAAAACGTACCGTAAAATATTTCGTATCCAAAATAGCTGGATGATTAGCTAAAGTAACCCCATTTTTCTCATCGTTCTTTATAACCTTATAACCGTTGGCCGGTATATCATTGACCCAGATCTTTTTGCTGCCAATACTGATCTCTCCACTTCTTGCCCATGGCAATGTATTGTATACGATGATTTCTCCGGCCTTCGCCTTTACATTCTGTGCAAGAATGGCTAACCTTTTATCCAGTTCTTTTGAGACAATACTATCTGTAATTTTTATATATCGCCTGTGCTCCTCAAAACTGCTTTCAAACTTTTCATAAAAGCCTTCGGCCCTCGCCCGGATGAAATCATTGCCATAGCGGTACCTTTCATTGCCCATATTTTTACCATCCATGGAGAAAAAGCCCCACCCGGGTGTCATCGCTCCCCAGGTATGTTCGCCATAAAGCATACTGTTTTCATAGGAAACAGTCAGTTTGTCCTCAACTGATCCACTCCGTAGCTTCCAGAGGTTTAACTGCGTATTTAAAATATCCAGAACAGGTTGAAGCGGACGGATATTCCTCGACATTTTGGTTTCCTGAGGCATAGCCATTACACCATGGATCCATGGATCGACCATATCGCCCTTTATTACTGGCAGATCAGGATTTTCGGATAATAATGCATTTGCAAAATCATCCAATGTCCCAATATGAACTTTAGCCCCTTTTATTTTCCCCGCTTCTTTCTTTACTTGTTCTACCTGACCCGGAGAAGGGGGACCTTCGTTATCGTGAGTCATTGAAACCGCTAAATAATTTTTCGAAGGCCAGTCATCGGGAGGCATTAGCTTTGATCCGTACTCTGTTGAGTAATTACAGAGTATCCTTGAACCGTCCGGACCCTGCCACCAAAATAGTTCAGGCAATATAGGTCCGCGATTAGCATAATTCCTTCCGATCTGCAAGAATTTGATTCCTGCATGATGCAATAATGTAGGTAAAAACCAACTGTGTGCAGGTACATCGGTCATCTTTGCCGCAATAGGCAGTTTTAGTCCGTACTTCCGGGCTATTTTAGAGGAAAATCCAAGCGACCGAACATAATCTTCTTCTTCAAATACATCAGTATGGATCGTGGCCGGAAAAGCATGCACATTTATATATCCTTCCGTCAAGGCCTGTTCGATTTTCTTTTTCCGTTCTGTAGTCTGCTGATCACCCAGAATATCTCCCCACATCGGCCAGCCGGCAATGGTCCATTTAAACCGCTCCGAACTTTCTTTGTTCCTTTCCTGTTCAATAAGCCTAATTGCATTGTCCATCATATCCACCCGGTATTTCTTTAAAACCTCTTTTGCAGACATGGTATAACCTAAATCGCAATGGGTTTTAAAGACGATCCAGATATCGGTTACCCCAGGAGAAGTATGCCCAAGTAATAAATTTGAGGGTTGTTTAGGAACTTGAATCGGAGATTTTGGCTGATCTTGCCCCATTACATCTTGATTAAAAAACAATATGGGTAGAATGACGCCTATAAAGCATTCCAAGATATTGTATTTCCATAAATAATTTTTCAATCTCATGATTACAATCTTATACAGGTAGCCTAGGCGCCAAAGAAACAACACCCAGAATTTCTAACTGTATAAAGGTTAAAATATAACCCGTCCTCAACTACAAGTAATTTGACAATTAGTTATGTTTTTTTGTGATTGTAAAAATAAAAAGGCGGTTGCTGGGTAAATAAGATGTACAAACGTTTTCTGTTCCTGATAAAGCTAATCATGATTTTGGTCTAAAAGAAAGTAAAAATTACACTTTCAAGCAGCAATGCCGCTTTTGATATTCTATTGGGGTTAGAAGTTAGTTTCGCCCCCCTCATCTTATTGTTTTGCAAAGCTTTTGAAAACCACATCAAAAATTCATCATTATTGATCAATATTTATGCAAAATGGAACGCTGAAAATAAAGTTCTTTGTTATTTAAGCATGTACACTACTTAAGTATTTGTGAATAAGCTTTTAAGGCTATAACAAACAATGAGAAAGTTAATAATATTACTGTTTTTTGAATTATTCCAATATGGATTATTCTAACACAAAACTTGCCGGTGCATATTCATTCAGGAAAAACTTCAGTGTCCCTTTGACAACTGGTAGCTGCTTGCCGATTATTTCACCACGCAAAGTTACAGGGCTTGCCTTGGTGTAATTTGAGCCTTTGGGCAATGTAACGGTAACAGTACCGGAATTTCCTGCCTGTTCCCACAACCGTAACAGTGTACCCTTGTTTCCATCAGGATCGTCACCAAAAGCGGTTACAAGTATACCATACCTTTACGT
>NZ_JBFTSB010000005.1:0-435571 GCF_056399805.1 Pedobacter sp. 01N310 | reverse complement strand
ACTGATTTTAAGGATGTTCTCACTTGTTAAGAGAGGAGAAATGTATGTCGAGAATTATAGGAGAGCGTCATAAAAGCTAAGAAAAACTCCCAAAAAAAGAGTTTTTCTTAAAATAAATTTGCAATTGTGGTAAACCTAGAATACGACCGGAGCAACGCGTAGTGGAGAGATCTGCCTCGATAGATCTCTCGGCTACGTTGCACTCCACTCGAGATGACGACTCTTGGGTAATGACAATCCAGGAGTTATTAATTAAAATTAAATTCAGATCTTAACTGACCAAATGACAAGAATATCCTACTTCAAGCTGATCACGCTACTCCTCTTCAATATATCCTTTATTTACGTCCATGCCCAGGATCCCAAATATCCTTCAGAAATAACTGTTGCGCAGGATGGCAGTGGAAATTACAAAACCATTCAGGAGGCTGTAAATTCGGTGAGGGATTTAGGCGAGAAAGCAGTTAAAATTCATGTTAAAAACGGAACCTATAAAGAGAAGCTGATTATTCCTTCTTGGAAGATCAAAATCTCTATAATTGGAGAGGATACTGAAAATACCATCATCACCTTTGATGATTATTCAGGAAAATCCAATGCGTCAGGTAAGGATGTTTTTGGCAATGCTAAATTCAGCACTTATACCTCATTCACAGTACTTGTTCAGGGAAGTGATACCCAGCTAGAAAATTTAACCATTATCAATTCATCTGGAAGAGTTGGACAGGCGGTAGCCTTACATGTAGAAGGCGATCGTTTTAAAGCAAAAAACTGCAGATTTTTGGGCAATCAGGATACGCTGTATGCCGCGATCGAAAATAGCCGGCAATACTATCAGGATTGTTATATTGAAGGTACAACCGATTTTATTTTCGGCAAGGCTACAGTAGTCTTTCAAAATTGTACAATCAAAAATTTAAGTGATTCTTATATTACCGCAGCTTCAACTTCAGCGATGCAAAAGTTTGGGTTTGTTTTTATAAATTGTACGCTCATTGCAGATGAAACTGTAACGAAAGCTTATCTCGGCAGACCATGGAGGCCTTATGCAAAAACGGTATTCATCAGCTGCGATCTGGGGAAACATATTTTGCCCGAAGGTTGGAATCCATGGAAAGGTGATCTGATGTTCCCTAATAAGGAATTGACCGTTTTTTATGCAGAATATAAAAGTAAGGGCGATGGCGCGTCACCTAAAACGAGGTTGACCTGGACAAAACAATTAACAGATAAAGAGGCAAAAAACTATACTTTAAAAAATATATTAGGTGGAACGGATCAATGGAATCCAGCTAAATAAAATAACTGATAAAAACATGAACAAGAATTTCTTTAAAATTTTGGCGGCAGGAACAATAGCCGTTTTATTTTCTTTTACATTCATCCCAAAGAAAACAAAACTCTATATCATTGGCGACTCTACCGCAGCAAATAAAGAAGAAAAAGCGTATCCAGAAACAGGCTGGGGCATGGCATTACAATCTTATTTTAAGGCTGATGTTACCGTTGATAACCGGGCTTTGAACGGAAGGAGTACAAAATCTTTCAGGGCAGAGAAACGCTGGGACCCAATATTGGCCGAGTTAAACCCAGGCGATTATGTTTTTATCGAATTCGGGCATAACGATGAGAAAGTCGATAAACCAGCTGTCGGTGTATCCTTAGCAGATTTCAAGATCAATCTGGTTAATTATGTAAAAGAAACCAGAAGTAAAAAAGCTTTCCCGGTTTTATTAACGCCAATCTCCCGCAGAAGTTTCAAGAATGGGGTTTTGCTCGATTCTCATGGAGATTACCCTCGCATTACCCGCCAGGTTGCCGATTCTTTAGGTGTTCCTTTAATTGATATGCTGGTTAAAACCGAAAGTTTATTAAACCGCTTAGGTGAAGAGCCATCCATTAAATTATTCAATTATGTTGATTCGGGAAATGTGAACTACCCAAATGGCAAGAAAGATAATACACATTTAAGTCCAGAAGGTGCTAAACAAATTGCCGGTTTAGTGGTGAAAGGGATTAAAGAGCTAAAGTTGAGCTTGGTGAAGAGTTTGAAGTAAAATAGCGCTATTATCGTCCTCGTTTGTAACGAGGATGCATGAGAAAGGCGATTGTATCGCCGATAAACAGTACCGCATTACAAATGCGGATCTCGCAAATCCTCGTTACAAACGAGGACTATAAATAATTATCACCACGTCATCTTGAATTTATTTCATGATCTTTACATGCATATTGGATGCTGAAATAAATTCAGCATGACGACCGCCGAAAAAACAGAAAACTATTTAAAAAAAAAAGTCATTGCGAGAAGGCTTTTTCAGCCGACGAAGCAATCTTCTAGAATCGACAATTAATTCTTCGTGTTAAGATTGCTTCGTCGTTCCTCTTCGCAATGACGATTATCCTTATTAAAAAATATATTTCGTACTTAAAAAGTTCGAATCATCGCCTTTAACAATTTCGTTCAATAATTTTTTATTATCATCTGTAAATTTGGTTGCTACCAACGAACGGATCGAGAACGAACGCAATGCATCCACTACAGAAAGTGTTCCTTCAGCACTGTCTTTACGACCGGTAAAAGGGAAAGCATCTGGACCACGTTGACACTGGCAGTTAATGTTCACACGACTTACCTGGTTAACCAAAGGATCAATTAATGAAGAAATTACCGCCGCGTTATTACTAAAAATACTCACCTGCTGGCCGTGTGGAGAGCCAATTAAATATTCGATAGGTTCTTCCAGATCATCAAACGGAACAACAGGAACAATCGGCCCAAACTGCTCTTCGCGGTATAGTTTCATATTGCTGTTTACCGGATACATAATGGCTGGATAAACAAAAGTTTCTAAGGTTTGTCCACCATTTTTATTGATCACTTTAGCGCCGTGCGAAACTGCATCATCAATACATTCTTTTAAGTATTCAGGTTTGTTCAGCTCAGGCAGCGGAGTAAGGTTTACGCCTTTCTCCCATGGCATACCAAATTTCAGTTTCTCTACTTCTGCAGATAAACGTTTTAGAAACTCCTGTGCTAAACTGCGGTGAACATAAACGATTTTAATCGCAGTACAACGCTGTCCGTTAAAAGAAAGCGAACCTAGAACCGTTTCAGAAACCGCCAAATCAAGATTGGCATCTTTAGTAATGATTGCTGCATTTTTAGCATCCAAACCTAAAATTGCCCTTAAACGGTTTACTTTAGGATGCAGTTTTTTCAGTTCGTTGGCTACTTTACTCGATCCGATTAAGGTAAGCACATTAATTTTTCCTGATTTCATTAGTCCTGGCACAATGGTATTGCCACGGCCATAAATGGTATTTACAACACCTTTAGGGAAGCTGGAACGGAAAGCCTCTAATAAAGGATAGTGCAATAAGGTACCATGCTTAGGTGGTTTGAATAAAAGCGTATTGCCCATAATCAAAGCTGGAATAAGCGTCGTAAAAGTTTCGTTTAGAGGATAATTAAATGGCCCCATACAAAGTACCACACCCAGCGGAGAACGGCGTACCTGAGCAACTATTCCCTGCTCAATTTCAAAACGTGACGATTGCCTGTCGATATCCTTTAGTGCATCGATAGTGGCATAGATATACTCAACCGTACGGTCGAATTCTTTAACCGAATCGGCATAAGATTTACCGATCTCCCACATAATCAATTTCGCAACAATTTCTTTTTGCTCAATCATTTTATGAGTGAAGTTTTCTACGCAGCTAATCCGATCAGCAACGCTCATAGTCGGCCATTGTCCGCGGCCGTTATCATAAGCGGCTACAGCTGCATCTAAAGCTTCTGTCGACTCTTTTTCTGTACAAACAGGGAAACTACCAATATGCTTTCGTTTTAAGCCTTCGGGGGTTTTTACGCATACCGGAGAAAACACTTCATTAAATGGTCCATTCCATGGTTTCATCTCTCCATTTGAAAGAAACTCTTTTTGATTGATTTCTTCCTTGAGCCTAAATTCATCTGGAATCTGGCTCTCTTCAACGAAAATACTTTCGAGGTTTAGCGATGTACTCAATTTGGGTTGTTGTTAGGGTTAAATTAATGTTAAGTCTATAGTTTAAGTATAGATTTATTGTTGTAAAAAGAGCCAAAGTAATTGGCTCTAAATATTTACAGTTCTATTGTTTTCATTTTTGGCACCAATGTCTTCATTACTACCCAAGCAATAATATAAGCAATGGCACAAAATGCAAACATAATGGTGTAACCAGTTTGGATATGTCCTAATCCCTTGTAATGATCGAACAGGGCACCGCCAACTTTAGAAACTATTACGCCTCCGATTCCTCCTGCCATACCACCAATTCCAATAATTGATCCAATTGCTTTTTTGGGAAACATATCTGATACTGTTGTAAAAATGTTTGCAGACCAAGCTTGGTGTGCAGAAGCTCCGATTCCAATTAACAATACAGGAATCCAAAAAGTATAGTGCCCCAAAGGTTGAGCAAGTAAGACCACTAAAGGAAATAATGCAATTACGAACATTGCTCTCATTCTGCCTTCATAAACATTGTATCCTTTTTTAAGGAAATACGCAGGAAACCACCCGCCACCAATACTACCAATCATTGTCATACTGTAAAGTACAAAAAGTGGGAACGATATTGATGTTCCTTCCATTCCATACTGGGCCTTTAAATATGAAGGAAGCCAAAACAAAAAGAACCACCAAACACCATCTGTCATAAACTTTCCAAACGTGAAAGCCCAAGTTTGTTTATATCCTAATAATTTAAACCATGAAACCTTTTTTGCTTCAGTTTCAGATTCTGATGGAACAATAACTTTTTGATCTGTGTCTAATAGAATATACTCCAATTCAGCTTTAGATAAACGCTTTTGTTCTTCAGGTTTATCATAAAAAATAAACCAAAATATTAGCCAGAAAAAGCCTGCTGCTCCTATAATTAAAAATGCAGTTTCCCAACCCCACGCTTCAGCAATGTATGGCACAGTAGCAGGAGCTAGAATTGCACCAACGTTTGCTCCTGAATTAAAGATTCCTGTTGCAAAGGAACGTTCCTTTTTAGGAAAATATTCTGCTGTTGCTTTAATTGCTGCCGGAAAATTTCCAGATTCTCCAAAACCTAAAACAGCTCTAGAAACAATGAAGCCCAGTACAGATACCGATATACTTGTGATTCCAACTAACGCAAAAATTGATGAAACGGCCTCTCCTACAGGAATAGCTTTGGCATGCAGGATGGCGCCCAGTGACCAAACAATTATTGCAATTGCATATCCCCATTTGGTTCCCAACTTATCTATTATTCGTCCAGCAAAAAGCATTGATATAGCATAAACGAATTGAAAAGCTGCTGTTATGTTTGCGTAATCTGAATTTGTCCAGTTAAACTCCGCTTCGAGTTTGCTAGATAGCAAACTTAAAACTTGTCTATCTAAATAATTTACTGTAGTAGCGAAAAACAGAAGTGCGCATATGGTCCATCTGTATTTGCCTATTTTCGTTTGGTTCATTTGGTTAGTGTGTGTTAGATTTATTTGCTCTGCTGAATTAAGTCAAGCGCTAGTTTTGTATTGTCGAATAACTCCTCGTAAAGACCTTTGCTCATCACATCTTTACTGATTAATTTGCTGCCCATACCTACGGCACAAACGCCTGACTTAAACCAAGTTTTTAGGTTGTCGGCATTAATTTCTACGCCACCAGTTGGCATAAACAGCTGTCCGGCGAAAAGATCTTTAATTGATGAAATAAATTCGGGGCCTAAAATATTGGCAGGGAAAATTTTGATCAGCATGGCTTTGTGCTCTTGAGCGACACTGATTTCAGTCGGGGTCATACAGCCAGGGATCCATAGCATACCAATTTTGTTTGCAATTTCGGCAACTGCCGGATTTACGATCGGTGCTACAATAAAATCTGTTCCAGCTTCGATAAATGCATTTGCATCGGCAGGAGTTTTAATCGTTCCAATTCCCAAATAAAGATCGGGCATTTCAGCATCACGGATTTCTTTCAACTTTTTAAAGTTCGGCAGGGCCGATTTACCTCGGTTGGTATATTCAAAAACACGAACGCCGGCTTTATACAAAGTGCGTAATATTTCTACGCTACCCGATTCGCTATCCTGGTAAAAAAGGGGTAACATGCCCTGCTCTAAAATGGCATCTAAAATTTTGTGCTTGTTGCTAATCATTGCGTATTATTCTTTTTTCTATATCGGCTACAGTACTGGTTGTAGCATCGCTTGGAATGTATAATTTATCGTATGCTGCTGCGGTGGCAAAATTTAAGGTTTCTTTGGCCGATAGTTGGTTGTAAAAGCCATAAATCAGACCGGCCATAAAACAATCGCCACTACCTACCTTATCTAAAATTTCTTCTGAAACATATTCTTCAGAAACTGTTAATTCATCAGCAGTATAAATGGCAGTATAATACCTGATGCCCTTGCCATGATCGAACCTAAAGGTATTTGCAACCGCCTTGCAAGACGGAAACAAACTTAATATTTCTTTAGAAGTATCTGTTGCCTGTTGCAGTAACGTTTCCTTTGCATAACCCTCAGTTGGTGTTAAATCTTCGTGAAGTGCAGTGCCCAACATTTTATTGGCGGCCCACACATTGCCCATAATCAGCGTGCAATACTGAGCCAGTTCGGGCAACACATCAATCGGATCTTTACCGTATTTCCAAAGCTTGGCGCGATAGTTTAAATCGAGCGAAATGGTAATATTTTTCGCACTTGCCACTTTTAAAGCTTCTAAGCAAACATCAGCAATAGATTGATTTATTGCCGGGCAAATGGCGCTGAAATGAAACCAGCTCACACCTTCAAAAACTTCATCCCAGTTAATTTGGCCAACTTTTAAATCGGCATAGGCCGAATTTGCCCTATCGTAAATTACGCCTGCATTTTTAAGGTCTTTCCCTTTCGGAAGATAGTATAACCCCAAACGTTCGCCATGATAAACCATTGGTGTGGTATCAATGTTCCGTGCATCCAGATAATCTACAATCTCTCTGGTTACCGAATTATCAGGCACAGCCGATAAGTAAGTTGAAGGAACATTCCAAAGTGCCAGCGCTGTTGCTACATTGAGCTCTGCACCGCCCACATAAAATGGTAGTTTATTTTCTTTTAACCACTGGCCGTCCATATCGGGACAGATGCGCAAAAGTATTTCACCAAAGCTTAAAACTTTTTCTCCTTTTTTTGATGAAGCGAATATTTGGGTGCTCATTTTTGTATCTAATCGGCGTATTTCATGCTGTTTTCTGCAACGGTATGAAAATGGAAGGAAAACGATTGAAATGATTTGATTCCAACGAAATACCTCTTTAAAGCCCTATTTTGGTTAAAATTTAAAGTAATTTTTTGCGTTAAAGTACGAAATATCCTGAACAATTTTGCCAACCCACTCCAAGTCGTTAGGTAATTCGCCGTTCTCAATATCTTCTCCAAAGAGGTTACAAACGATCCTTCTGAAATATTCGTGACGAGGAAAAGAAAGGAAACTTCGCGAATCGGTAAGCATACCCACCAAACGGCTTAGCAGCCCCATGTTTGATAATGCGTTTAATTGTTTGATCATGCCATCTTTCTGATCTAAAAACCACCATGCCGAACCAAATTGCACTTTACCCGCAACCGAACCATCGTTAAAGTTTCCGATCATCGTTGCAATTAATTCATTATCAGCCGGATTAAGGTTATAGATAATGGTCTTTGCCAGTTTATCCTGATTATCCAAACGGTTTAAGAATTTAGAAAGCATTCGGGCCTGACTAAAATCGCCGATAGAATCCCAACCGGTATCAGGTCCTAACTGCCTTAACATCCGGGCATTGTTGTTACGCAATGCACCCAGATGATACTGTTGCACCCAACCTTTTTCGTGATCCCATTCTGCAAAATAAATCAGCATGGCCGATTTAAATTTCAGGTTCTCCTCGTAAGAAATATGTTGTTTACTGCGGATTTTGTCGAAAATTGATGCAATTTCTGCTTCTGTATAATCTTCAGCATAAATCTGCTCTAAACCATGGTCAGAAACTGAACAGCCATTTGCCGCAAAGTAATCGTGACGGCTTTTTAAAGCATCAATATAATCCTGAAAGCTACTGATTGTTTTATCTACAACACTTTCCAATTTGTCAATATATTCATTCAAACCTTCAATATCGTCACTGTTCATCGCTTTATCCGGGCGGAAGGCAGGCAACATTTTAAGGTTTGCGCCTTCTCTTGCCAATTGTTGGTGATAGTTTAAACTATCCAAAGGATCATCGGTAGTACAAACGGCTTCTACATTCATTTTGGCTAGCAAACCACGTACAGAATATTCAGGTGTCTGCAATTTTGCAGAACATTCGTCGAAAATTTTCTGTGCCGTTTTACCAGAAAGTAAATCAGTTATACCAAAATAGCGTTGAAGTTCCAGATGTGTCCAGTGGTATAAAGGATTACGTAAAGTATAGGGAACAGTTTCTGCCCATTTTTCAAATTTTTCATAGTCAGATCCTACACCTGTAATGTATTTTTCATCAACACCATTGGCACGCATCGCTCTCCATTTGTAATGATCGCCAGCAAGCCAAACCTGACTGATGTTGGCAAATTGAGTGTTATTTGCAATCTGCTCTGGAATAAGGTGATTATGGTAGTCGATAATCGGCAATGATTTTGCAAAATTGTGATAAAGCTTTTCAGCAGTTTTGCTTTGCAAAAGAAAATTTTCGTCTAAAAAAGGTTTCATGCTATGTAATTTGAGATAAGAGATTTGAGATGATCAAAACGCTTATCTATTCATTTTCTATTTATCCCCGGTCTGTGTCCTCACAGATCGGAACTCAATTTATGTTTTATTCCCTTGGTGGTCTGTGAGGACACAGACCACGGAATAAGGCTCCAAGACTCACGACTTCGGACTTACCACTCCAGACTCACTAAAGGCTCACTCCCCGTTTCCATGGAATAAAATCATCCTGATTAAGCAATACCGCTTTAGGAATTACTTCGCCACTAGCTGCTTTAATGCAATACTCCAGGATATCTTCTCCCATTTGTTCGATGGTTTTTTCGCCTTCGATTACTGGCCCACAGTTGATATCGATAATATCGCCCATGCGTTTGGTTAATGCATTATTGGTTGAAACCTTGATGGTAGGGCAAACAGGATTTCCTGTTGGCGTACCCAAGCCTGTTGTAAACAAGATTAATGTTGCTCCAGACGCTGCTTTTCCTGTAGTAGCCTCAACATCATTTCCGGGAGTACAAACTAAGTTTAATCCTGGTTTTGTAGCAGGCTCAGTATAATCTAATACATCTTCCACTGGCGATGTTCCGCCTTTTTTGGCTGCACCAGTACTCTTAATCGCATCGGTAATCAAACCATCTTTTATATTTCCAGGCGATGGATTCATGAAAAATCCAGAGCCTACATTTTCTGCAGATTGATTGTAAGCAGTCATCAATTGAATGAATTTACGCGCTGCGGTTTCGTCTTTTGTGCGGTCGATTAACTGTTGTTCTGCGCCGCAAAGTTCAGGGAACTCGGCTAGGAGTACAGTACCACCCAAAGCCACCAACAAATCAGATGTATAACCTACTGCCGGATTAGCACTGATTCCACTAAAACCATCGCTACCGCCACATTTAACACCTAAAACCAGTTTGCTTAAAGGGGCAGGCTGGCGTTCGATCTTATTGATCTCAGTTAAACCGATAAAAGTTTTTCTAATCGCTTCTTTAACCAATTGCTCTTCACTTTGCGATTGTTGCTGCTCAAAAATGAATAAAGGTTTATCAAAATTTGGACTACGGTGTTTTAAATCGTCCATAAAATCTTTAACCTGTAAGTTCTGGCAACCAAGGCTCAATACAGTAACACCCGCAACGTTGGGATGATCGGCATAAGCAGCCAATAATTTACTTAATACAGCAGCATCCTGACGGGTACCACCGCAACCACCCTGGTGATTTAAGAATTTAATGCCATCAACATTTTTAAAAACGCGGTTGGCTGACGGGTTTGCAATTCCAATTGAACTTGGATCAGCTTCTTCCAGGATTTCGCCGTTTTTATAAGCCTCAACCAGCTCATGGGCGTAAGATTTGTATTTATCGGTTACCGCATAACCCAATTCATTGTGCAAAGCTTCACGGATCACATCTAAATTGCGGTTTTCGCAGAAAACAGTCGGAATAAACAACCAATAATTTGCAGTTCCCACGCGGCCATCACTACGGATATAACCATTAAAGGTTCTGCCTTCAAATTTAGAAACATCAGGGGCATGCCATTCGTAATGGTACGGACGGAATTCATATGGATCAGAAGCATGTTTAGTGTTTTCTGTATCCATTAAACCACCTTTTAGGATAAAATGCTGTGCTTTCCCTACCAGTACACCATACATAATAATGTGATCACCCGCATTCATATCCTGCATAAAAAACTTATGCTTAGCCTGGATATCATCCTGTAAAATATATTCCTGCCCATCGTAAATAACGGTTTCGCCTTTTGCCAGGTTTTGTAGGGCAACAAGTACGTTATCGTTAGGATGGATTTTTAAAATTCTAGTAACCATTTTAAATTGTTCTTTCTGAATGCAAGTTACTTAAAGTTTCTTTTGCACCCTTGTTCTGTAATAAATCAACGTAAGATTTTACGGCCGCGTTAAAGCCAGGGTAATTATTCAAGTTTTTATCCCAAAGACGTCTGTCGCCAAGGGTATTATCTACAACCGTTTCAGGGTTTTTCCAGTAATCATATAGAATCTCTGCAAATTCATCCTGTATCGGAAAGGTTTTTCCGTTTGCGCTGGCCGTGTAAGTATCACCATCTTTATTCACATTCATGAAAAGAATATATGCTGCCACACCTAAAGCAGTAAGTTGAGGTACTTCATTGTTTAAAGCGTAATATCTTCTGATTAACGGCATGTTACGCATCTGCATTTTTGAGGTGAAGTTTAGCGTTATGGCTTGCCACTGGTGCTCTAAGGATGGATTGCTAAAACGATCAATTACGCTTTCTGCAAAGGCAATCGCTTCATCATAGGTAATATCTTCGTTTACCACAACAGGGGCAATTTCATCTTTCATCAATTTTAATACATTGGCTGAAAAATCTTCATTCGCCATAGCCTCTTTTACGGTATTAAAGCCCGCTAAAATGGCCAATCCACAGCTAATGGTGTGCGTACCGTTAAGTAACCGGAGTTTTAGCTCTTTAAATTTATCGATCGATGGAACAATAAAAACCCCTTTATCAGCCTTTTCAAAAGATAAAATCTCCTTCACTTTTTCGCTTGAAGATTCGATAGCCCAAAGCCTGAAGGGCTCGGCCATAATCATGAGTTCATCTGCATAGCCCAGTTCACTTTCAATCGCTTTTTGTTCAGCCTCAGGAAGTTTTCCCGGAACAATCCTATCGACCAAAGTTTTGCAGAAATGATTGGCTGTTTTTAACCAGTTTTCGAAATCCCAGCCCAATTTGTTCTGGATGGCCAGATCTAATAAAATTTCTTTCAATTTATCAGCATTATCACTGATTAATTCTGTAGGTACAATCACCATTCCGCTTTCGGCCGAGCCGTTAAAAGCAGTATATCTTTCGTGCAAGAATGCCAATAGTTTCCCTGGATACGATTGTGGTGGATTATCAGTTATTTTATCTTCGCTTTTAACAATCCCAACTTCAGTAGTGTTAGAAATTACGACCTGCATTTCTGGCTGGTGGGCAGCTTTTAAAATTTCGGTCCAATCTTGCGAAGCCGATAAAACACGGCTGATTGATGAGTTGATTGAATTTTCTTCAACATTAACACCATCTTCGATACCTTTTACACAAAGTGTGTATAAATTATCCTGTTTCGAAAATGCATCGGCACCACCTTTTGAAGTAGATTTGACTACTAAAATACGCCCATTAAAAATACCTTTCTGGTTGGCCTTATCAATAAAATAATCTGGTAAACCACGTAATAAAACACCAGTTCCAAACTGGATTACTTTTTCTGGTAAAGCCAAAATTTCGGCGCTTGGTTTGGTAACCTTGTCGCTGTTAATGTTTGCTAAATTTTCTTTGTTTAAAATCATATCCTTGCGATTTCCGTCATTGCGAGGAACGAAGCAATCTTAAAGCGGTAGAAATTCCCACCCATAGTAGTAAGATTGCTTCGTGCCTCGCAATGGCGATTTTTATAATTATTTATTTCCCATTCGTGCTTAACCACTTCGGGTATTCCTTTTCAATTAATTTCTGTCCCCAGTTGCCATACCAGGCATAACCGTTTCGCCGCTCAGGACTTAACTCTTCCAATTTTGTTTTAATGGTATTGTCGCGATCGCCGAAAATCGGAGTGTTTTTCTCTATATCGTAAAAACGCGCCCAAGCCATGCTGGTGTTATCGGCAACCAAAGCTGAAATATTTTTGTTCCGATCAAAGCGGTAGCCAGCTATTTTATAGGTATCGAACCATTTCACCGCTGCAGCAACTGCATTTTTCACTTCTGGTGATGGGTTTTTAAGCCTAATTAAAAAACGGACAATACCTGCCGATTCACTTGTACTTAACGAGGCAGGCTCAAATGCCCTTGCTTTTGCAGGTAACATCGAGTCTTTATCGTATTGTGCAGCCCAGATGGTTAAAGTTCCATTTTGTTTTACCTGCGTTTTGATAATACAATTGATACCATTTGCAATGGCTTTCTCGGCTTTTTTGATGTAGGCTGGATTCACGACCTCAAAATCATTTTTTTGAGTTGCAATATCCTGTAGAATGTTCAATACATTAATCATTGCATCATCATTGTAAGTAATTTCTGAACGGTATAAAGTTTTATCAGGATAATACTGTGGCCAGCCACCATTGGCATATTGAGCAGCTAAAATATAATCCAATCCTTTTTCAGCTGCCGCTAAATAAGCCTTGTTTTGTGTTTTTTTATAAGCTTGAACCAGATATACCACTTCTCTGCTGGTGGCTTTATTATCGAATGTGGCATGCAAATCTTTAGTTGCTTTTATCTTAGCCAAAAGCTCGGGCGTTAAGGTTGCCCCATAGTTAACCACGCTTTTATCTTCCAACTGCTTAGGCCAACCACCATTGCCGAGTTGATATACAAGCATTTTTTCTGCAGTAGAATCGGTAGGCTGCTGCGCATAACACGATAACATTAAGCTTATACAGATCAGGGTTAACAATATTTTTATTTTCATCATTGTTGTTTGTTAGTTTATTGCCACGGAAGCACGGATTAACACGGAGAACTTTTTTATTCCAATCTGTCACGTTGAGCTTGTTGAATTGCTATTTGCCGTAATTTTAGCAAGTTCTTCGACAGGCTCAGGATGACAGTTCTATTTCGTTATCTGTGTTCATTTTTTTCATCTGTGGTTAATTTTACCTGGAACGACTTCCGTGGTCTGTGTCCCCACAGATCACCACTTAATTCTTTTTCCGTGCTTCCGCGTTTCCGTGGCTAATATTTTATTTATCTGCGGTTAAAACCTACTTTTTACCCGGAACCTGTTTAATCAACCATTTTACCAAATCGTTCGTTGCCTTAAAGTTTTCAAAATCTGCAGGCAATTTTCGGCCATCGATATATTCGTTGTAAAACCACGGATCACCTACCGCGAAAACAGTTCCCTTACCATATTTTGCTGTTGCAATAAGTACATCACCATTATCCTTTAAGGCCGAAACGGCAGGGCTTTTTGCTACTATCGTCGAAATTTCTTTGATGTAAACCTTTTTAGCTGTTTTAAAAATTGAATTTCCGACAGGAATTTTTACTGCGCCCTGCTCAAAATTTGAGCCTTGAACCTTATTGCGGCTATCTTCGTTAAAATGAATGCCGAAGGTTTCTGGTAATACGTTGAATTTCGAAATTTCACAATTGCCAACATCATTTAATAACAATACCAATACGCCACCCGCTTTAACCCATTCGCTAACCTGTTTGGCATGTGCGGCAGTCATGAAATTCGGGTTTGCTGTTTCTTTTTCCGTATCAGGATCTACAATAATGTAAATGTTACTTCCTTTTAAGTTTGCTGTTGTTGGTGCTGTTTTAAGGGTAGCGGTTTTAACGCCTGCATCATTAAATACTTTACCGAATAATGAAAAACCGTTATTATCATCTTCTTCCCATACGTAATGAAAGGGAATTTTATCGCCGGTTGGGCCGGTCATATACTCGTTATTGAAAAAATTATCAACCGTAACGGTTAAACCTTCACCTGTTTTAGGGAGTGCAGCAATCTCCATTTCTGAAGCGGCGCAGATAAACGCCCCTACACCTTTCGGATCGTTGGTGATTACTTTTTCGCTAATGTAATAGTCGAAACTTCCGTCGCGGTATTTAGGTTTCCCACCCAATCCTGATACCGAAACGGTTTTGGTCAGGTTTATTCTTTCTGCTCCTGCTTGTTCAACAAATTCTTTCTTTAAGCCTGCGTAACCTTTATTTGCAGCGGCCATAAATGATGGTGCCAACCAACCTTTACGTACACCTTTGGCTAATCCATATACAAACATGCTCGACGCAGAACTTTCGAGGTAATTTCCTTTTCTGGTTGGCATATCTAAAATATCGAACCAAACACCCGATTTCGCATCCTGGTATTTTACTGCAGCAGTTGCTGTACGGTTTAAAATGGCTATTAATTCTTTCCTTTGTGGATGATTGGCCGGAAAATTATCCAGCACATCTACCAAAGCCATAATGTACCAACCCATTGCCCTGCCCCAGAAATTTGCTGAGCGACCTGTTTTTTTATCGGCCCATTGTTCTGCTCTGCTCTCATCATAACCGTGATAAAGTAATCCTGTTTTAGCATCGCGGGCATTTTTCTCCATCAGGATAAACTGCTTGGCAATGTCGTCGAAAGCTGCATCTTTTTTCATCAGCTTGGCATACTCCGCATAAAACGGTTCGCCCATGTATAAGCCATCCAACCACATTTGATTGGGATAAATTTTCTTGTGCCAAAAGCCACCTTCCTGGGTACGTGGCTGTTTTTGCAGCTGATCGTATAATTTAGTTGCTGCTAACAGGTATTTTTGTTGTCCGGTAACCTTATATAACAATAATAACGAACGGCCATTTTTAATGTTGTCGATATTAAAATCGTCAGGTTTATACGTATTGATATTTCCTTCCTTATCCAAATAGGCATCCATTGAGCTTTGGATGTACTTGAAATATTTCCCATCGCCGGTATTCCGCCAAACAGTTGCGGCACCTTCCAGTACCACGCCCATGTCGTAGGTCCATTTAGGGCCTTTGGCACCTTTTAACAGTGTAGTATCCTGAAACAGTTTTTCCATCGCTGTTAGGGTTAACTGTTCTGACAATTTCTTTTGGGCAAATCCACTTTGTGTTAAAATAGAAAAACCGATGAGCGCAGCTGCTGTATATAGAATTGATCTCTTCATGTTTGTTATTTTGAAATTTCCAGTGCTTTTTTATCTACCTCTATACCTAAAAGTGAGGCCATTTTTGCTTTAGAAACATCTGTTCTGCTAATTTTTACACCTTTTGTTTTTTCTCCCGATACGTCAAACAAAACCTTGCTGTTGTCAGGGTATTTTAAGTTACTGATATTGATGTTGGAACTGTTCTGGATCATTACAACCGGACTGGTGTCTTCTGTAATTACGTTTATATTTTTAAGGAAAATGCCAGCGGCTTCAATAATTTCAATGCCTTTCTTCGCTTTTATGGTTACGTTTTCCAGGTGGATATCTTTGATGTTCATTTCTGGCAGTCCCCTGAAAAATATGGCTTTCTCAGCGCCATTGGCTACCACATCTTTAATGTAAAAGTTTCTGAACTGAGGGGTCGCTTCGGTTACCGGAACCGTTACCGTTTTAATGGCTTCGCGTTTTTCGCCTGCCAAAGGAACCGGATCAACCGCAGCATAATACATATCAAACAGAATCGCTTCGCCTGGAATATCGATCATGTTGATGTTGTTGATGTAAATATTTTCTACCACACCACCACGGCCGCGGGTAGTTTTAAAACGCAGGCCAATATCGGTGCCGATAAAAGAACAGTCGTACACCCAGATATTTTTCGCACCGCCACTCATCTCGCTTCCGATTACAAAACCACCATGGGCATGGTAAACCACATTATTCCGAATAATTACATTTTCTGTAGGTACGCCACGTTTGCGGCCCGCTTCATCTCTTCCCGATTTAATACAGATCCCATCATCACCCACATCGAAAGTGCTGCCTTCAATCAATACGTTTTTGCACGATTCTACATCAACACCATCACCATTCTGTGCAAACCAGGGGTTTTTTACTTGTAAGTTTCTTAAGGTCAAATCCTCGCAGAGTAAGGGATGTAAATTCCATGCCGGTGAATTTTGAAAGGTAACACCTTCTAAAAGAATTTTTTTGCAACCTGTTAAAACCAACAGATTCGGGCGAAGAAAATCTTTTATATCTTCATAATCGGCTGCTGTTTTACCAGCCTCAATTACGCCGGCATTTTTGGTATTCGAACCTTTAACGGTTTTCTCAGATGGGTACCACATTTTTCCGTCAGCCCTCACTACGCCACCAGATGCCACCAAGGTTTTCCACTGTGTTTCGGTCAATTTATCTTTTTTAACCATGCGCCAGGCACCACCGTTCCCGTCGATAATCCCCGTTCCGGTAATGGCTATATTTTCGAGGTTAACACCCGAAATCGGACTCTGGTTTCTCCACGCTGGTTGACCTTCCCAATTTCCCTGTACCAATTTGTATTGGTTAAAGTCGTCGGTAAACTGAAGGATTGCATCGCGTTTAAGGTGTAGGTTTACATTACTTTTTAACTCAATAGGACCAGTTAACCACAAGCCTGATGGAATTAAAACCACACCACCACCTTTCTGGCTTACACTGGCTATGGTTTTATTGATGCTTTGCGTATTTAAGGTAATCCCATCACCCTTTGCTCCAAAGCTGATAATACTTGTGGTATCTTTTTTAAATTTAACCTGCTGGATAACGGGTAGGCTTTGCTGTTGTTGCGCTATGGCAGCACTTGCAGAAGATAAAATTAAGCATGCCAGCGCTACTTTAATACGGCATAAACTACCAGAAATATGTTTCATTATTTGTGCTGTTAAATTATACTTGGTTATTGTAATAACAAGTGTACGTTGTTTGCACTTAAAATAGAAGAGAAATCTATGCAATCGTTACCGGAAAACGAGGCAAAAAATCGTCATCAAACAGCCGACTAATACCTGTATATCAAATATTTAACTCACTTATTTCGCCTCTGGATTCCACCCACGGAAAACGTTTTCCAAAATGTAGGCCTTATACTCCACTTCGGTTAATTGATGCGACCAATTTACCCTGCTTTTTGGATCGGCTCCTTTGCCAGTGCTTTTATATTCAGCGTAATAGGCCGTTTTCTCATTGCTTTCCTTGCCCCAGTTGTTCCAACCCTCAGGGCGGATAAAATCAGGCAGTTCGCAGTTGAGGTAGGCAACCTTTGCGTAAGGCCTCCATGGCCTACCCAAGTAAAAACTATTGGCTGGTGCATCTCCTTTGATTTTGCATTTGTTTAATACATAACCAAATTTTGTAGTATCAGCAGTTGATGCCGCCGTGATATAACCCGCTTTTTTGCAGAAAATAGTGCAGCTTTCGAACCAGGCTGTAGAAGCCCCGAAAATAAAATCGACCGTCCCTTCGATGTAACAGTTTTTATAATATTGGCGGTTGTTGCCTCCGTAGGTATAAAGTGTATCCTGAAAGCCTAAAAACCTGCAGTTGGTAAAAATTAATTTATCTCCTCCTGCCCAAACAGCAACGGCTTGCCCCACCGGGCCTGATGAATTTTCGAAGGTGATGTTTTCTGCAGAAAAGCCTTCGCCATAAATATAAAAGCTGGAAGAACCTGAAGTGCCTTTTTCTTCACCAAAAGCATTCTTCTTCTGGGCGTAGTCATCATAAGTTAATATGGTTTCGTTTAGGCTCTCCCCAATAAATTTCACATTCTTTTTAGAGGCCGCCAAGATTAGCTTTTCTTTGTAAATACCTTTTTTGATAAAAATTATGGTTGTTTTGTTCCTGAAATCGGGCACGGCGTGTATCGCTTCCTGTACCGTTTTAAAGTTTCCGCTTCCATCGGCAGCTACCACAAAATCGGGCTTAACACCCAGGGCATAAACTGCTGATGAAAAGGTTATCAGAAAAAATAAGATGATTGCTTTCATATCAATTTGGTTAGGCTTAAATTAAAATCGGCCACGTAAAAGTATAAACTTTGTAACGCAGCCGTGTTTTTAAAATATATGATGAACAATTTTAAACATTAATATCCATCAGAAAGAAGTTTTTTAGAGATTAAACACTGCAAACGATGTCGGGAACGATTGCACAATAACAACTTGCCTAAAAATAAAAAAAGACTTAACCTTGTTAGTAGGCTAATTTGATAAAATATACGCATCGTCATTCCCAACCTGATTGGGAATCTTAATGCCAATCACAAGCCGCATTAAGATTCCCGCCTGTGCGGGAATGACGTAACGCTAAATAAATAACTGACCAAATATTAAAAACATCATTGTACAATGAAATATCTATTTAGTTTAATCCTCGTTTTAAGTTTTAGCATAAATACCTTTGCCCAACCTGCTCCAAAAAGTGGGTACATATCTAAAGTTTGGGTTTCTGACCTAGGTAACGGGACGTATAAAAATCCGGTTATCAACGCTGATTATTCTGATCCTGACGCTATCCGGGTGGGAGATGATTTTTATATGATCGCCTCCAGTTTTGATGCCATCCCGGGCTTGCCGATCCTGCATTCGAGAGATTTGGTGAATTGGAAAATAATCGGCCATGCCTTAAAACGCCAGCCTCCATTTGAGCATTTCGAAAAAACACAGCATGGTAATGGTGTTTGGGCACCCTCCATCCGCTACCGCAATGGCGAATTTTTCATCTACTATCCAGACCCTGACTTTGGGATTTATTTAACTAAAGCTAAAACCATAACAGGGGCCTGGTCTGCACCAAAATTGGTCGCCGCAGGTAAAGGATTGATTGATCCCTGTCCGTTCTGGGATGAAGACGGCAAGGCCTACCTTGCTTACGCCTACGCAGGAAGCCGTGCTGGCATAAAAAGCGTGTTGGCCATTATGCCATTAAGCAGCGACGGATCAGCAGCTACAGAAACCGGCAGAATTGTATACGATGGCCACGAACTCGACCCAACCATTGAGGGTCCAAAAGTTTATAAACGCAATGGCTATTACTATTTGTTCGCACCAGCAGGGGGAGTTTCTACAGGCTGGCAATTAATTTTGAGAAGTAAAAACATCTACGGCCCATATGAAAGAAAAGTAGCCATGGATCAAGGGAAATCTTCGGTAAATGGTCCTCATCAAGGCGCTTGGGTAAATACTCAAACAGGCGAAGATTGGTTTCTTCATTTTCAGGATAAAGATGCTTATGGTCGCGTAGTTCACCTGCAGCCTATGAAATGGATCAATAACTGGCCTGTTATCGGGCTTGATGCAGATGGCGACGGTAAAGGCGAACCGGTTATCACCTATAAAAAACCAAATGTGGGCAAGGTTTATCCGATTGAAACACCTGAAGAAAGTGATGACTTTGAAACTTCAAAACTAGGCTTACAATGGCAATGGCAGGCCAATCCGCAACCAACCTGGTTATTTACTGATGCAGGCAGGGGTTTATTAAAGTTATACACTTCGAAAATTCCTGATGATGCCAAAAACCTTTGGGATGTTCCGAACCTATTGATGCAGAAATTTCCAGCTGATGAATTTATGGCAACAACAAAACTCTTATTTAAACCTAACCCAAAATTGGAAAACGAAAAAACAGGTTTGGTAGTAATGGGGAGAAGTTATGCGCAGATTAGCATTAAAAGCAAAAAAGACGGATTGTACCTTATGTACGGTGTTTGCCAAAGTGCCGACAAGGGAAAAACCGAAAATGAAAAGGAAATTACCAAACTAAAATCGGGCTCGGTATATTTCAGGATTAAAGTTACTAATGGTGCAAAATGCCAGTTTAGTTACAGTGAAGATGGGACTCGTTTTACGGATGTAGGAGATGAGTTCCAGGCCACGGCAGGCCAATGGATCGGCGCAAAAATGGGAATATTTGCCGCCAGAGATACCCAAACCAATGATTCAGGAATTGCCGAATATGATTGGTTCCGTGTACAAACATTAAAATAAAAAGATGAAAAAACATAAATACCTTATCGCAGCCCTTGGCACCGTTTTACTGATGTCTTTCATTGTAAAACCTAAACCTGTTAAGGTGTATTTAATCGGCGATTCTACCGTAGCAGATTATACTTTAGATGAAGGTTATCTGCAGAAAAAGTATCCCATTACAGGCTGGGGGCAGGTTTTTCAGCAATTCTTAAAAAAAGACTGTTTAAAAAAATTAAACAGGCTGATTAAAAGCGACAGCGCTTTGGTTATTGATAAAGCAAAAGGGGGAAGAAGTACCAGAACTTTTTTTGAAGAGGGAAGGTGGAAAGAAGTTTTATCAACCTTGCAAAAAAACGACCTGGTGTTGATCCAGTTTGGGCACAACGATGCGGCAAAAGATAAACCTGAACGTTATGTCGATATTCCGGGCTATAAAGATTTTTTAAGGATGTACGTAAAAGAAACAAGGGCTAAAGGTGCTTTACCGATCCTGATCACACCGGTTACCCGCAATTACCCCTGGAAAGATGGTAAACTGGGCAGTGCACATGGCGAATACCCACAAGCGGTGAAAGATGTGGCCAAAGAATTAAATACACCCGTTATAGATCTAACCTCACTTTCAGCGAGTTTTTTCACAACAAAAGGCAGTGAATTTGTAAGCAAACATTACTTTATGAATTTAGACTCAGCCAAATATGAGGCTTATCCAAAAGGGCAAAAAGATAATACCCACTTCCAACCAGAAGGAGCCAAAGCAGTTGCGCAGTTGGTTTACAATGAATTAAAAAACATCAACCGCAAGACGAATTAAGGAAAGATATTACCTAACAACCTATAAATTACAACTCCTCCGAACTTTCCGGCAAGTGATCATACTCTCCTTTCCAGGCATAAAAGCCAAATATCATCAATCCCAAACTTATGGGAAGGAAAATAAACAGGATAATTGCCCATTGTAATATGGTATTGGTACGTTCGATATCTGAATGGGTCAAGCCCACTTTATCTATCGCCTGGATAAACAAAAATGTCATTGTTAATGGCCCTAAAACCATCCAAACCAAGCCTAAAAATTTCTTTAACGTATTCATCTTCTTCGTATCTAGTCGTTAATATTTTCGTCTCTTTTATTCGATAAATAAATTGTGCCAATAACCAGGCTCAATGCCGCTATACCTATCGGATACCATAGGCCTGATAATGGCGTAGAACCAGAAAAGCTTGCAATTAGTGTTGCAATAAATGGTACAAGCCCACCAAAAACGCCGTTACCGATATGATAAGGCAGCGACATAGAGGTGTACCTGATTTTAGTAGGAAATAGTTCGACAAGGAATGCCGCAATTGGCCCGTAAACCATCGTTACCAGCAAAATCTGGAAGAAGATTAAACCGACAAATTTCCAGAATATTGGCGTAGGCAAAACTTTATCTTTTATTACTTCTTTACCTAAGAGAATCCCTTTGGTTGCAGAAACCGTATCGGTTTGCACCTTATTAAAGGATGCACCGTTTTTAAGCATCATTTTAGTAGAAACCGTTCGCAAGCTATCAGTTGAGTTCGCAATTAAGACAGATATTACAGGAGCTGGGCTGGCAGATAAAATATCAGTCTGTTCAACTTTTGTATAATCGGTATCATCCAAAAACGTTTGATAGATTGGGCGATAGAAAAGAATACCCAAAAGCATACCGCTTAGCATAATCCATTTCCGGCCAACCTTATCACTCCAGGCACCAAAAACCACAAAAAATGGCGTGGCAAAAGCGATTCCCCAAAGTAAAATATACCTCGAGTCGTTAAAATCTAATTTACAGGTATTCTCTAAAAATGATTGTGCATAAAATTGACCTGTATACCAGATTACCCCTTGCCCCATGGTAGCACCAAACAAAGCCAGAAGTACCATTTTAAAATTCGCTTTGTTGTTAAAACTTTCTTTTAAAGGGTTTTTTGAAATATTTCCTTCAGCTTTCAACTTAGAAAACATTGGCGATTCGTGCATTTTCATGCGAATATAAATCGACACTACAACGAGCACAATGGATAGCAGGAAAGGAATTCTCCAGCCCCAATCGCCAAAAGTTTCAGCGCCTAAGATGTTTTTTGTGATTACGATAATCCCTAATGAAAGGAACAGTCCTAAGGTTGCTGTAGTTTGAATCCAGCTGGTAAAAAAGCCCCGTTTATCTTTGGGTGCGTGCTCTGCTACGTAAGTTGCAGCTCCACCATACTCTCCACCAAGGGCTAATCCTTGAATCAGCCTTAGTATTAAAACCAAAATTGGTGCGGCATAACCAATGCTTTTGTACGATGGGATTAAGCCGATAAAAAATGTCGATCCACCCATCAGCACCAACGTGAGCAAAAAAGTATATTTTCTGCCGATTAAATCGCCAAGTCTGCCAAAAACCAATGCGCCAAAGGGACGAACGATAAAACCTGCCGCGAAAATTGCCAAAGTGTTGATCAGGGCAGATGCACCTGCATCTTCCGGAAACAATTGGTGACCAATGATAACTGCAAGGCTACCAAAAATGTAAAAATCATACCATTCAATCAGCGTGCCTAACGATGATGCACCGATTACTTTAAAAATATTGTTCTTGGGTAAAGTGTCGCTCATAAGAAATAAGAATATTTGGTTTCCCAAGATAAACATTTGCATGACAATCGGCAACCTGTACTGTCTGTCATTTAATTTGTTACATTACCAAACATTTTGGCTTTAGTTTTGTATTTTCATCCGTAACGAATTTATTTCCCATTCAGATTATATGCTTTTAATACAAAACATCAGGTTAAGTAGAATTTTAAGAAATACGTGGCACGTTGATCTGATCATGATTGCCTCTTGCACTGCGGCTTACTTTGTACGCGAGTATTTAATTGCGCATCATTTTTCCATTCCATCCATTATTCCAACGGTTTTAGGTACAGCTATCGCCTTTTTTATCGGTTTTAACAATAACCAGGCTTACGATAGGTGGTGGGAAGCACGAAAAATATGGGGTGCTTTGGTAAACGATTCCCGCTCTTTTGCAAGGGCATTGATCAATTATGTTGATGAGGATGAGGAAAGCGTAAAACGGATGATTTGCAGGCACATTGCGTTTTTATATGCTTTAAAGGCAAGTTTGAGGGGAACGGTAGACGAAATTTACACCAAATATTTATCTGAAGCAGATTTAAAAGAAATAAAAAAACATAACAATGCGCATAATGCGATTTTAAATATACAATCGAGAGATTTACAGAAATTATCAAAAGCCAATGCCATTGATGGTTTTCGTTTTATCGAAATTAACGAGATGTTAACCCGGTTCTCTGATTCAATGGGCATGAGCGAACGCATTAAAAACACCATATTCCCTACCACTTATACCTATTTAACTAAAGTGTTTATCTGGTTATTTGTGGTAACATTTACCCTGGTAATCAGTCAGGATGCAGGGCCGGCAGCCATATTTTTGGGCTGGTTAATTGGTTTCGTATTTGTATCTACGCAGATTAATGGAATGAGCCTGGTTAATCCTTTCGAGAACAATTCGGCAGGTGTTCCCCTTAACCAGATTACGAGAACAATAGAGATCAATCTTTTGCAGATGCTCGAAGAAGACGAGATCCCAGAGCCTGTTAAACCGATTAATGACGAATATATCCTTTAAGCTTTTATCGTTTCGTCCCTGTTTTCGAAAATTACTAATTACCTGTTAATATACTTTTTAACTTCTCTTCAAAAAGTACCGATTTAGCTTTAAACTGTGGGTTAGAAAAGGAAATATTAGCAGTAGCATAAATAATCTTTCCATCTTTTCCTACCAAAACATTTGACGGAAAGCCGTGATTAATATTCAGTTTCCGGATCTCATCTTTGCTTAATGATACAATTTCGTATTTGTAACCGTTCCGTTTCTGAAACCACCTGGCACTGGCAGGGCTATCATGGGTAATCCCGATAAACCTTACAGCTTTTTTGCCATATTTAGCCACTAAATTATTTAATTCAGGCATTTCGGCTATACAAGGCGGGCATTTTTCGAACCAAAAGTTAATCACCACTACCTGGTTTTTTAAACCGGTATTGGAGAACGGCTTTTTATTGATGCTTAAACCATTAAAAGCGGGTAAATCTTTACCTATTAAATCTTCGAAGAAAGTTTCCTGCGTGGCCCATTTAACAGGAACATTTTGAGCCAGTGCTGCGAAAGAAAAAACAGAAAACAAGAGAATAAAGTAAATTTTCATCAGCGCTAAATATAAAAAAAGTCCTACCAATTTGGCAGGACTTTATAGTTTGTTTGGTTTTGAAAAATCTTATTTAAAGGTAACTGAACCATATTCGGTTTTAATGGATACGTTTGCAGCACCTCCACTACCAATTTTACCAGTATATTTTTTGGTTTCATCATCTTTACTTACCAAACTTGATGTTACGTTTGAGCCATATTTAAAGCCGGCATACGAAGTAGAAACATTAAAATTGGCATTATAACGGTCGGCAAAGCCCAATCCAACGCTTACATATTCACCACCAAAGCTGAAGTTTTTACAAGCTGGAGTAATTTCGTTTACGCTAAGGCGGTTGTAATCCATATTGATGTTTGCATCACCATTAAGTGAGCCTAAAGTAACGTTCGAATATTCTGCTGTAACCGCAATTTTACCTGCTGATGCAATATTTAGATCGCCATAGGCCTGTTTAGCAACTGTATTGCCTTTAACTGTGTTGATGTTTACTTTGGCATATTCTGCATTTAAAAGCAGGTTCCCACCAATAGTGCCAACGGTTAAACCCTTACCGTATTGTACTTTAATATCGGCCGATTTCCTGATGGTATTGATGTTTACAGCAACATACTCGGCATCAAGTTGTAAAGTGCCCACAGCGCCAATGGTTACAGGACCATTGTATTCATGTTTTACCACCGCAGCATTCAGATCCTGGATATCGCATTTACCATATTGAACATTGATGTAGTTATTTACGTTGCTTAAATTGCCAGCAACCAGATTGCCATATTCTACCTTTAAAGAAGTTGGACCTGAAAAATTACCCAATTCAACATTGCCATATTCTTGTGAAACCGTTAATGGGTTTACTGCCGGCATATACACCACGTAATTTACTTTCACTTCCCTCCGCCAGGTGGTTACACCATTCTTCATCCCACGACCATAACGTCCGTTTCTGTCACCCATGTTCGTTCTGAAAGTAACTACATCACCGTTTTTAGCGGCATCAATACTCACACCATCTATCAGCTTCTGTACATCGCTGTCTGAGTTGCTATAAGCTTTAATATCTACATCAACACGCACTTCTTTTTTGTCCCAGGTTTTAATTACGATAGATCCATATTGGTTGTTTAAATTAACCTTATCGTTATTATCTACATTAAAACTCTTGCTAAAAGATTTAGAACGTTCGGCATCACTGCCTGCTTGTTTATACTTTGACGTGTTAACCATCGCCAGTGTTGAAGATTTCGCTGCACTTTCGACAATTACCTGCTCTGATGGACTATTTACCGCAACTTCTTGCGCATTGGTTTTTACGGCGATTAAAGCCATAAAGGCTAAAAATATTTTTATTGTTTTCATGTTGTTAATTGTTAAACATTTAATGGCTCAAAACCTGCCGGCCGGCAATAAGCAATTTAATGTGGTGAGCGTTCCCTAATTTGTATCATTATGTTGAATCAGGTATCAAGACCGATTGACTACTATTTATTACGCTTTCTACTTTAGGCGTTAATTTCTCTTAAATTAAATCTGGTTAACCCTTTTGTAATCATCAACCTGGTTAATAATTAATAATTGTTGTTTTAATAACTGCAGTTGTATTTCGCGGTTTTTAACCATGGCCTTTACCACAAAAGTTTGGTTGGGCGAGGTTGGCAGTTCTGCTTTTAATCTTTCGTAATCTTCATCAAGCTTTTTCAGATCGGCAGTAAATTTTTTATACAACTCTGGATTCGCAGAAGCGAAAATGGCCAAACTATCTCTTTTTTCGGTAATTAAACCTGCGAAGTGGACTTCTTTTTTTGCATATGAAGCACTAACGTCGGCTATTTCTAAATCTTTGTTTTGTAATTTTCCTACGTATAACCAGGCTAAACCGAAAACCACCACGATAGCTGCTGCTGCACTCATCCATAAATACAGCTTTACCGGCTTTTTTTTCTTCTTGTTGTCTAATTCCTGTTCAATCTTTGCCCAAAGTCCTGCCGATGGCTCCATTACATCGAAAGCTTTACGGTTCTCCTTTACGAAGGTTTCTAATCTATTATTCATCTCTCATCCCTTTCTGTTCTAAAATACTTTTTAACTTCTTTTTCGCCCTCATGTACTGTGTACGGCTTGTATTTTCACTTATTTTTAAAATGTGTGCAATTTCCTCATGGTCGTAACCCTCTAAAAGGTATAAGCTCAATACTACTCTATAGCCATCTGGCAATTCGGTAATGGCTGTCCTAATTTCATCAGCTTGCAACCGTACTTCACTGTCATCAAAACTATCCTCATCAGGCACTTCCGATAGCTCATCGGTACTTACAAACTCCATCTTACGTTTACGTAAATAATTGATGGATTTGTTGATCACGATCTGCTTTAACCAAAGTCCGAAAGTGGTTTCCTGCCTAAAATCTACAATTCTGGTAAAGGCATCCAAAAATGCTTCCTGTAAAACATCTTCTGCCTCTTCTTCGTAATTTAAAATGCGCAGCGCCACATTATACATGGCCTTTGCATACAGCTTGTACAATTCAAACTGTGCTGCGCGGCTGCCCTGCATGCATTTTTTTACTAGCTCTAGGTTCTTATCGATGTATACGGCTTCCAAAATTTCGAATATTCTGATTATAAGACATAAGGGATTTTAAAACGTTGCATCAAGGTAGAAAAAAAGTTTAGAAATAAGTTAATACAGTATTAAGATAGAATTAAATGCACTGTTATCCTCAGGAGCGAAGCACAAAATGATTTTTTCATTCCCGTAAAAAGTGTTTTTATATTGAATAGGAAATGAGCAGTTCTAAGCTTTTGGCTTTTTTAGTCCTGCTTTCTGATACGAGTTCCGATGAAGGATCGGAAGCTCTTCCCGATAATCAGGTTTATTTCACTTAGGCCTGTAGCTAGGAAAACAAACCGCGGTTAACTAAACCCGACAGCAGCGGTTCCGATCCTTCATCGGAATTAGCGAATGGCGGGGCTACAGTACCTATGAAACACTAACCTTTCATTTCCAAAACATAAAAGCCTCTTATAAACATTAGGAAATGATTGGTTCTGCGCCCTTGGCAATTTCAGTCCCGCTTTCTGGTACGAGTTCCGATGAAGAATCGGAAGCTCTTCCCGACAATCGGGTTTATTTGACTAAGGTTCGTGCCCTGAAGCAAAACGCAACCAAACCCGACAGCAGCGGTTCCGATTCTTCATCGGAATTAGCGTATGGCGGGGGCTACAGTACCTATGAAATAAGCCCTTTCATTTTCAAAACCTAAAAATAATTTATACTCAATACAAAACAAGCAGTTTCATGTTTTGATATTTGTGGAAAATTAGCTTCATGACCATCATAAATTTGAAAACCCTGAAACAAACAATTAACTTCATGCCATGGAAACCGATTTAATCATTTCAGCAATAAACGAGATACACAAAAAAGCAGATCAGGCCTTAGAAAGTAAGTATGTAACGGCCTACACTGCCATGTTTGATGACAGCTTAACTTATACCCCTGCAGAAGGTATAGCGCTTAATAAACGCGATTATACAATCGATTTAAAAAAGTATTTTGGCCATATTAAAGAAATACATACCAGTTATTACCGCATTAAATCTTCTTTTGAAAACGAAGTTTTTACCGAAAAAATTGCCCGAAAATCAGTCATTTTAAAGCCGAATCTGCTTATTTTTTCTAAAAAACAAACTATCCAGACAGAAGAAATTTACCATTGGAAAAATATTAAAGGTGAATGGAAAGTAATCGCTATTGAAATCGTGCTGGAAGAGAAATATTAATGACTGAAGATAAACTGGTAAAAGTCCTCTTTGCTTTTCATAGCGATGCCTTGGAGGAATGGACAATAGAAACCATGTGGTGCGAAACTGTAGATCAGGAAAAAGGTCATTATAAGATTGAAAACATTCCTTTTTATGCACCCTTTGCCTATAACGACCTAGTATTTGCAGAATATGATGAAGATGAAGGTATGTTAACCTATCGCGAAACAATTGCTTATTCGGGCCATTCTACTATTCAGGTGGTGTTAATGAACAAAGCAAGTTCTACTAATGAAATCATTACAATGCTTAAAGCTTTGGGGGCCGAAATTGAAAAATTTAGTGATGGTTATTTCGTGATCGATATCCCGCCCAGCTTAAATTATAAACCCATAAATAATGAATTAAAGAATTTGGCAGAAAAAGAGATTATTGATTACGCCGAAAGCTGCTTAGATGATAAGCATCAATTTCAAATAACATGAGATTAGAAAGACAGCACGCCTTTTGATTGAAACAGGTAGTTGATTGCTTAATTACTTATTAAAATGTCTTCGACTGGCTACCAATGGCAGATATTAAAGAGGGTCGTCATTGCGAGGCACGAAGCAATCTTACAACGATCGCTAACAGCGTGTGCATTAGGATTGCTTCGTCGGCTGAAAAAGCCTTCTCGCAATGACGAATCCTAAAAGCCTATCACTACGATAAAATATATTGTTAACCAAAATAAACATTACGACCTCTAAATATTAGTCTCTTCCTTTTTTGACCTACATCAAAGTTTAAGATTTTTAATGGCTGCACCTTTGCAACATTATAAATTAAAACAGATTAAAAATGAAAAAAGAACATTTCAAATACATCAACACGCTTTTCGTGGTTATCCCTATGACATTAATTATGGCGTTTGTAGGTTTAATGCGCAACTACGGTTTTGGCGAAGATTGGTTTATCAAATTCTTAAAAGCATGGAGTATTATGTTACCTCTAGCCTATTTTGCGGCCTTTATCATTATTCCCAATGCACGGAAACTGGCCGAAAAGATCACTTCTAAAGCCTAAACATTGTTACATTTGGTTAAGACTAAATTAAATGCACGAACAGCTTTCCAGTTATATCAGAGAAAAAATTACCATCAGCGATGAGGATCTGGAACAGGTATTGTCTTTTTTCAAGGCGATGCAGGTAAAGAAAAACGAAATCATGATCAGCCCTAGCGAAACGAGTCAACGCATTTATTTTGTTGACAAAGGCTGCTTGAGGATTTTTTTTCTAACAGAAGGTGGTACTGAAGCTACCAGGCATTTTGCTTTCGAAAAGCAGTTTGCCACGGCTTTGGTCAGTTTTATTACCAACGAAATTTCAAAGGAGTTTGTGCAGGCCATAGAAGATACCGACCTGTATTACATTTCGCAAAAGGACTTCTATCATCTGCTTAAAATCATCCCTCAGTGGGAGAAACTTTACCGCCATTATTTGGAATATGCCTATGTAACCAATACCAACCGCTTAATGTCGTTTATTACGCTCGATGCCACCGAGCGTTACCGCCAGCTGCTTGCGCAAAATCCAGGTGTGGTAATGCGCATGCCGAATAAAATGGTTGCCTCTTATTTAAATATCTCACAAGAAACTTTAAGCAGATTAAAATCAAAAGCATAAATTCAGTTAATTTTAGCGCATCATTCTATTTGTGTTTTTAGTGCCTTTGCGGTCAAAAAAACAGCAAATCGGTTATCGTAAAATTTCCTTAAATCTTCTACTCTAAACTTTAAAACAAAATCGGTATTTTTGCCGCTCAATTTAGATTACAATATATGTTAAGAACAGTAACTTGTGGTGCATTAAACCTAAATAACTTAGGCGAAAGTGTTACGCTATGTGGTTGGGTACAAAAATCAAGAGATTTAGGCGGTATGACTTTTATAGACATCCGCGATCGTTATGGCATTACTCAGTTGGTTTTTAACATGGATGATAATCGTGAACTTTGTGAAGCAGCACGTTCATTAGGCCGCGAATTTGTAATTAAAGCAATTGGTACCGTTGTAGAAAGAAGCAACAAAAACCCAAAAATGGTAACCGGTGATGTGGAGATTAAAATTTCTGCTTTGGAAATTTTAAATGCAGCAAAATTACCTCCGTTTATGATTGATGACGAAACTGATGGTGGTGATGAGTTGCGCATGAAATACCGTTATTTGGATTTACGCCGTAACCCGGTTCGCAATAACCTGGTTTTGCGCCATAAAATGGCACAGTCGGTTCGCCGTTATTTAGATGCTTTAGATTTTATCGAGGTGGAAACACCTGTTTTAATTAAATCTACACCAGAAGGTGCGAGAGATTTCGTGGTGCCTAGCCGCATGAACGAAGGCGAGTTTTATGCTTTGCCTCAATCGCCGCAAACCTTCAAACAATTGTTGATGGTTTCGGGTTTCGACCGCTATTTCCAGATTGTAAAATGTTTTAGAGATGAAGATTTAAGAGCCGACCGTCAGCCTGAGTTTACCCAGATTGATTGCGAAATGTCTTTCATCGAACAAGAAGATATATTAAATACTTTTGAGGGTCTGATCCGTACTTTATTTAAAGAAGTACGCAATTACGACTTACCGGAAGTACCGCGTATGCAATATGCAGATGCGATGCGTTTATACGGTTCTGATAAACCTGACACCCGTTTTGCAATGCAGTTTGTAGAGCTTAACCACCTGGTAAAAGGTAAGGGTTTCCCGGTTTTCGATAATGCAGAATTGGTAGTGGGTATCAATGCAAAAGGCGCTGCAAATTATACACGTAAGCAGTTAGATGAATTAACCGATTTCATCAAACGCCCGCAGATTGGTGCTACAGGCTTGATTTATGCCCGCCACAATGATGATGGGACCATTAAATCTTCAGTAGATAAATTCTTCAACGAAGAAGATCTTAAACAATGGAGTGAGGTTTTTGAAACAGAAAAAGGCGATTTATTATTGATTTTAGCTGGTTCAACAGATAAAGTACGTAAACAGTTAAATGAACTTCGTTTAGAAATGGGCAACCGCTTAGGTTTACGCGATAAAAACACATTCTCTGCCCTATGGGTATTGGATTTTCCGTTGTTAGAGTGGGATGAGGAAACAGAGCGTTACCATGCCATGCACCACCCCTTCACTTCGCCTAAACCAGAAGATATTGCCTTATTAGATACCGATCCTAAAAACGTACGTGCTAATGCTTACGATATGGTAATCAACGGAACTGAAGTTGGTGGCGGATCGATCCGTATTCACGATAGAGCATTACAGGCTTTAATGTTTAAACATTTAGGTTTTAGTGCAGAAGAAGCACAAAAACAATTTGGTTTCTTAATGGATGCCTTTGAGTTTGGTGCACCTCCACATGGCGGTATTGCCTTTGGTTTCGATCGTTTAACCTCAATTTTCGCAGGTTTAGATTCAATCCGTGATGTGATTGCTTTCCCTAAAAACAACTCGGGCAGAGATGTAATGATCGATAGTCCGAGTACTATTGACGAGAAGCAATTGAAAGAATTAAAGATTAAAACAGATTTATAGATTCATTAGTTCACTGGTCATTGGTTCATTGGGCTGAGAGCAGAAATAGCATAGTCATAAAACAAGGTTTACAACGGCTAAGTTTTTAATCAAGAAAGCCTCAGAATTTAGAATCCTGAGGCTTTTGATTTAATATCATTTGGCAATTGCTAACGAATGAACCAATGGCTAATGAACCATTGAACTAATACGTTTCACTATCAGGCGGGATGCCGTAGTCTACAAATTTCTTTTCTTTTTTCTCTTTCTTTTTTCCCAACCAGCTCTTCACAGAATTAAAGATTGCCGACAAATGTTCCGCATCAAGCGATTTACCAATTTTTCCTGAAACCAGACCTACAGCCGCTTTGGTTAAAAAACCAGCACCTCTAAATAGGGTTTTATTCATAAACATCGGCAAAAGCAACGACATGGCGGTTCCACTAATATTTAATTTTTCATCGGCTTTAAACAGGTTACTTGGCGTAGCATACCGCTTTATCAGCGCGCCTAAGGTAAATTGTTTAAAATAAGCTTTCGTATCCGATTTAAGCATATTCTGCTTAAGGGTGTACTCAACCTTAAGTTCTAATTTTCTAGCCTGCAGGTCTTCTAGGTTACGGATGTCTTTATACCTTTTCATCTTCCTCCTTATCTGCAAGTTTATCAAAGTATCTCCTAATGGCTACATTAATAATTGCCTTCTCTATATACTTATTCTTGGTTAAATAAACAATTATTGCCAATAGAATATAAAACAAGGAAACGCAGCCAAAGCCTCCGGCATAGCTACCCAAAAGACCAGACAGATAAAGTGCCAAAGTTACCGAGCCAAATAAAAAGGCCAATATAAAACAAACTATAACTGCCGTACTGGTTACTAAATCGGCAAAAACTTTAGAAACTTTTTCTACCAGATAAAGTCTGGTATATTCAGCCCTGGCCTCTAAAAAGCCTTTAGCATCGTCTACAAGATCTTCGATACTTTTATCTTTATTTTCCTGCATAATTCAGATGATATTTAACCGGGCAATTGCCCGGCTATGCAATATTTATTTATTACGCGTGCTCCACGTCGTCGCTGTATTCTCCTTCTACGCTTCTTAGTTTCGTTTTGATCGAGCTTACCACTTTATCCTTTAAGCTGGCAAGGTGGTTAATTTCATCAGCAGCTTTATCTTTGATAGAATCGCCCAAGTCTTTTAGAGATTGGCTTAATTTATCGCGGGTTTCATCACCTTTATCTGGTGCGAATAAAATTCCTAGAGCCGCACCAGCAGCTAATCCTGCTAAAAGCGCAACTACAACTTTTGAGTTATCATTCATAATTAATGTATTTTAAGGGTTTAACAATTATGTACAATATAAAACTACTACATTATTTATTGTTAAGCTATATTTATAACTCCGTATGCTCATTATTTGTTTTAATTCTTTCCAATCTTTCTGATGCAAGCGTACTGGTTTCGTAAATCTTAACGAGCAATATAAAATAAGATAATAGTAGCGGGCCAAAAACAAGGCCCAATATTCCAAATAAAGGGATACCAATAATTACGCCAATTACTGTAATTATAGGGTGAATATTACCAACTTTTTTTGCAATAATAAACCTTAGCACGTTATCGATATTGATAATGACTACAAAACCAAAAATAAGCATGGCCCAGCCAGCAAAATTATTCCCGTTCGCAATCTGCAAAATCGCAGCTGGAACAAAAACAACCGGTGGCCCCAAAACGGGCACAAAAGAAATAAATGCTGTAATTACCCCCCAAAATACTGGGTCTTTATAACCCAAAACATAAAAAGAAAGACTCAAAAGCGAACCTTGAACGAGGCAGATCAGCCCTTGTCCTAATACATTTGCATAAGTTGTGTTTCGCATTTCATCACCAAAACGAAGTGCATTCTGTTCTCTGAAAGGTGCATATTTAATCAATGAAAATTCGAATTTTCTTCGTTCTATTAACATAAAGTAGAGTAAAAAGTACATCACCAATAAACTTAATATAATATTTACTGCACTCGATATTAAGGATGGAAAAAGCTGAGTGGCCCAATTCCCCAAGCGGTTTAATCCTTCCTGAATAAGATCCTGATTAATTTTAACCGGAATAAGATGCTGTAATTTAACCAGCAGATTCCTGAAAAACACTTCATTGTTCTTCAATTCCGAAATTTTACTGATAACCATACTACTTAATGCATAAAAAGGCATTACAATGAGTATGATACTGATAGTGATAAGGAAAATAGCCGTTACTCTTTTATTCCAGCCCTTATTTTCTGCCAAATGGATATACGCCGGCCGCATTATAGTGTAAAGCACCAAAGTACTTAAAATAGCACTAAAAATACTTTGCAAAGAATACGCAATTAACACCCCCAGCGCAATAATAATGACCAGGTTAATGTTATTGCGTTGCTTATAAGAGAATACTGACATATTTAGATAATAAGGGTATTCTTTAAATGCTAAAATGGCTGATTTTGTTTTTCTAGATTTAAAATTTATATCCCATCATCAACCTCAATAAATTTGATTTTATTGTAAAGTGTTTTTCTGTCGATATTTAATATTTTTGCTGCCTTGGTTTTGTTGAAATTAACCGCTTTTAGCACTTCTAAAATAGCAGTATATTCAGCTTCTTTAGCAGTATTTCGCAAATTAAGTGATTTATCATCATTTAATTTTAGGGACAAAGGAAGTGCTTTTTTTTCGTGCTGTGTCTTAGGATAATCAGTCATTCGAAGCTCCAATGGCAAAACATGAGTTTCTATCCAATCACCATCGGTTAATAAAGCAATCCGCCTGACAACATTCTTCAGCTCACGTACATTACCTGGCCAATTATATGCTAATAAACATCTCATCGCTTCATCAGAAAAGCCTTTAATTTTTTTGTTCAATTCTTTGTTTACTGCAGCCAGAAAACGTTCAGCAAAGATAAGAACATCATTATCCCGGTGTTTCAATGATGGAACATGTATAGAAAATTCATTAAAACGGTGATATAAATCTTCCCTGAATATACCCTTTTGAATCCCTTCTACTAAATTTTCATTTGTAGCTACAATAAGCCGCACATCCAGATCAATCTCCTTCGTACTTCCAATCCGCTTTATTTTCCGCTCTTGAACTGCCCTGAGCAAAGTTGCCTGGATCTCATAGGATAAATTACCGATCTCATCAAGAAATAATGTACCTCCATTAGCCTGCTCAAAGTGACCGATTTTAGTGAAGGCTGCTCCGGTAAACGCCCCTTTCTCATGTCCAAAAAACTCACTGGCGGCTAATTCTTTTGTTAAAGAACCACAATCCATGGCGATGAAAGGTTCTTTGCCACGCGAACTATTTTGGTGAATGGTTTTAGCAACACATTCTTTCCCTGTTCCACTTTGCCCCGTTAAAATGACCGTGTACCCTGTTCGTGCTATGAGTTGGATTTGTTTCAGTAAAAGTGCCGATGCATCGCTCTCCCCATTTATATACTCCGGGCCATTTAGAAAATCGGAAATAACATTACGACCAGCGCGTTCAAAATTTTTAGGCGATTTTAAGGTCTCTTGCGTTTCAAGGGCTTTATTTATGGTATTTAAAATCTCATCCGGGTAAAGCGGTTTCACTATATAATCGTAAGCCCCTAGTTTTATCAATTCTACGGCAAGCTTAATATCTGAATAACCTGTAATAATAATCACACCGGTTGCTGGATAGTTTTCCTTAATGTGGATTAAAATCTCTTTCCCATCTGTATCATCCAAACGATAATCGCATAATACTAAATCGAATCTCTCTTTTTCAAGAATTTGTAAAACCGTTCTACCTGTTGTTACATTCGAAACTTCAAATCCATTTTTAGTTAAAAACTTGCAGAGTAATAAACCGATGCTAATTTCATCGTCAACAATGAGTATCTTTTTCATGAGTAGCGTTGTTATTATAAAAACCCATACGTAGTGGTAAGCACATTAGGGTTAATAATTAATTAACATAATTACTCAAAAAAAATTGCATTGAAAAATTTTTGCAACACTTTCGTTACACCGTATATCAAATTAATACTACAAAGGCATTGCTACTTTCCAGAAAAATTTGCTTTTCTCTTTTCAACAAATGCAGTTACGCCTTCTTTAAAATCGGCAGTTTCGAAACATTTGCCAAATTCTTCAATTTCGGTAGCGTAGCCATTGTTATTATTTACAGCTGCAATTACAGATTTTATCGCTGCCGAAACAGCCAGCGGTGCACGTTGCTTAATAACATTCAGCAGCTCTTCAGCCTTGCTAATTAGATCAGACTGTGGAACAACATAATTTACAAGACCTATTTTTTCTGCATCCAAAGCAGTAATCATATTTGCGGTCGTAATCATTTCTATTGCTTTACCTTTTCCAACCAATTGTGTAAGGCGCTGGGTACCGCCATAACCAGGAATTAAACCCAAAGTAACTTCAGGCAAACCTAGTTTTGCATGATCTGATGCGATGCGTATGTGGCAGGCCATGGCAAGCTCCAATCCTCCGCCCAGAGCAAATCCATTAATTGCCGCAATAAATGGTTTTGAAGAATTCTCAATGGCATTAAAAACCAGATCATGACCACGTTTTGCTAAATCTTCTCCCTGTTTACCACTATAATCAGAAAACTCTTTAATGTCAGCTCCCGCAACAAAGGCCTTTTCACCTGCTCCGGTTAAAATAACACCCCTTACATCATCTGTTTTGCCCGCGAAGGCAATTACATCCGCTAATTCAGCCAAAGTATCTTTATTTAAAGCATTCACCGCTTTTTCACGGTTGATGGTAACGTATAAAATGTTTTCTTTTATCTCTGAGATTAAATTCTGGTATGCCATAGCTTAAAAATTTCTGTTTTCTGTAACCCAATTCTGAATATATTCTACAATACTTGCCATTGTTGTACCTGGAGGAAATAGCTCCCCAACACCCATATCTGCAAGTTTTAACCGATCAGCTTCCGGAATAATCCCTCCGCCAGTTAATAACACATCATCTAACTGTTTTTCTTTCATAAAATGAATAATTTTTGGAAAAACCGTCATGTGTGCGCCCGATAGGATGGAAATCCCAATGGCATCAACATCCTCCTGAAGCGCTGTGTTTACCACCATTTCTGGTGTTTGGCGTAAGCCGGTATAAATTACTTCCATGCCAGCATCCCGTAAGGAAGTTGCGATTACTTTGGCCCCTCTGTCGTGGCCATCTAATCCAACTTTAGCTACTAAAACGCGGATAGGCCGATTTAATACTTTGCTCATAATGAATATTAAGTTGACGTAAATGTATCGATTTTATTAGGTAATTGAGAAATAGAGGTGCACGACAAATAGCATACGCGGTCGTCATCCTGAATTTATTTCAGGATCTTTCCTGCTATAAAGATGCTGAAACGAGTTCAGCAGGACGTGGTCGACTTGAAATGTGCAATTTATCGTACATCATATTTGTTCTTTCATAGCACTATAACGAAGTTCTGGGCTATCGGCTATCAACTATGGGCTAATAAACCTATAATCATTGTATAAATCCGCTCAATCTTTTTACATTTGCATTCCTAATTTACAGGTTTTTATGAGTGAAGAGAAGTCATTGAACTTTATTGAAGAAATTGTTGAGAACGACTTAAATAGTGGTAAGTATGAAACTTTGGTTACGCGTTTCCCGCCGGAGCCTAATGGTTATTTACACATCGGCCACGCGAAAGCAATATGCTTAAATTTCGGACTAACACAAAAATACGGCGGCTATACCAATCTGCGTTTTGATGATACCAATCCGGTAACAGAAAAAACAGAATATGTAAACAGTCAGCAAGAAGATATCAGATGGTTGGGTTTTAACTGGAAAAATGAATTATATGCCTCAGATTATTTTGATGAGCTGTATGGTTTTGCCGTTAAACTGATCGAAAAAGGTTTGGCTTATGTTGACGAGAGTTCTGCAGATGAAATTGCAGCTTTAAAAGGCACGCCAACAGAACCAGGACAGGATAGCCCATATCGTAACCGCAGCATTGAAGAGAATTTAGACATTTTCACGAAAATGAAAAATGGCGAATTTGCCGACGGTGCCTATATTTTGAGAGCAAAAATCGACATGGCCAGTCCGAATATGTTAATGCGCGATCCGATTATCTATCGCATCAAACATGCCGAACATCACCGTACCGGTAACAAATGGTGCATTTACCCAATGTACGATTTTGCTCACGGACAAAGCGATAGTATCGAAAACATCACGCACTCTATCTGTACGTTGGAATATGTTTCGCACCGTGAACTGTACGATTGGTTTATCGAAAAACTAGAGATTTTTCCTTCAAAACAATATGAATTTGCCCGTTTAAACCTTACCAGCACGGTAATGAGTAAACGTAAGTTACTTCAACTGGTTAACGAAAACTTAGTAAATGGATGGGACGATCCGCGCATGCCTACAATTAGTGGGTTACGTAGGAGAGGTTTTACACCAAAAAGCGTACGCGAATTTTGTGAACGTATTGGTATCGCCAAACGCGAAAATTTAATTGAGCTAAGTTTATTGGAATTTTGTATCCGCGAAGATTTAAATAAAACGGCTAACCGTGTAATGGCGGTTTTAGATCCGATTAAACTGGTGATTACAAATTACGAAAAAGGAACAGAAGATTTAATCGGCGAAAACAATCCAGAGGCTGAAGATGGTGGTGGCACGCGTGTGATCCCTTTCAGCAACGAACTTTGGATAGAACGTGAAGATTTCATGGAAGTACCCGCAAAAAAATGGTTCCGCCTGGCACCCGGTGCAATGGTACGCTTAAAATTTGCCTACATTGTTAAATGTGAAGATTTTGTAAAAGATGAAAACGGAAACGTTACCGAAATTCATTGTACTTACATCCCAGAATCGAAAAGTGGAAATGATACCAGCGGCATAAATGTTAAAGGAACCATCCATTGGGTAAGTGCTCCGCATGCCAAAACTGCCGAAATCCGTTTGTACGACCGTTTGTTTACTTCTGAAACACCAGATGCTGAGGAAGGAGATTTTAAAGATTACCTAAACCCTGAAAGCTTAACGGTTTTACCTAACGTTTATATCGAGCCGGCCCTGGCAGATGCAGATCTGGAAAGCCGTTATCAGTTTATCCGTAAAGGTTATTTCTGTTTAGATAGAGATTCTACTGCAGATAAATTGGTTTTTAACCGTACAGTTACACTAAAAGATACGTTTAAGAAGCCGAATTAATTAGCTTTTTTAAACCACAGATAAACACGGATGAACACAGATTTATCCGTGTTTTTTTTTGTGCTAGAATTTGGCTGCAAATGCATGCAGAGAAGAATATTGGGTGGCAAATATTAGCATTGTTTTTTGCGCCATAAACTTCAGGTTATTCCGCTTTTAAAGATCCAGTCCTGTAGCGAAGCGGAAAGCTACGCAGTAAAACAAGTTCAGGAGAAAGATTGCGCGCTGTGCGTTTAATCTACGCAACCGCCAAACCCCATTCTGTTTAGTACTTCGTATAAACATTATAAAGTACCAAAACATCCACAGGCGTTAAAGTAGGCGTAATATCACTCTGGATAAAATGGATTTTAAAAGCAGTGATTGCTGCAGGGAGATTACTGGTATCGTAACCAATATATTTTAAGGCCATTTCGGTATTAAAATCTACAGGAGGGTTTTTCAGCACATCATCATACCAATAGCCAAAGCCCTTATCTGCCAGTTTTTTCCAGGGGAAATTTTTAGGATCATTTTTTCGTTTAGGTGCTATATCGGCATGACCGATAAAATTCGCTGTCGGGATTCCATAGGTTTTCTTTAAAGTGGCCAACAACTTTAGCAGGCTATTGATCTGTGCATCAGGCCATGGGTCAGTTAAGCCATTATTATCCAATTCAATGCCTATCGATGAAGAGTTTAAGTCGGTATCCTTCCCCCATTTACTTACACCAGCATGATTTGCGCGTAAGTAATCATTCACCATATGCACTACTTTACCGTCGCGGCTGATAACATAATGGGCACTTGTACCTGCCTTAGTTGAGAAAAACGTCTTTATGGTCTGTGCCAAACTATCTTGTGCAGTATGATGGATCACCACAAAATTTGGTTTACGTATCCCAAAATTTACAGAACCAATCCATTCCTGGTTTGTTGCTCCTAATGAATCGTAAAGCTGACCAACTGGTGGCGTGGTATTGATTATTTTCGAAAAATCCTTTGCCTTTTCTTTATAGATTTTTTCTGTTGCAGCATATTTGCTGCTTCCGCAGGCAGATAAAATAAGTACAAGAGAAAAAGCGGAAATAGATAATGATTTTGATGACCTTGAAAATAACATGGTATGAATTGTTAGCAAGTTGAAGTTACAAAGTTATCTTAAACTTCACCCAATGCATCAAACTTTATACAAAGCTTTCAAAATTTACTAATTTAGCAGCCATATACTTTAATATGAAGAATTTATACAAATCAACCCTGTTTTTATCGGCAGTAGCTATTTCTGTAGGCACCTTATCGTCTTGTACCGGCAATAATAAATCTAAAGATGAAAAGGCTGTAGTAGTACAAAAAGATAGTTTGACCAATTATGTTGCACAACGCCTGCCTATTTACGAAAGGGTAAAATTAACCACCAATATAAACGAGTTAAGTGTTAACGACCGTAAAATTTTGCCTTTATTAATCCAGGCAGCAGAAATTATGGATCAATTATACTGGAAACAAGCCTATCCACAAAGAGATAGCTTGCTGGCAACTATTAAAGATGAAAAAACACGCGATTTTGTTAACATTAATTATGGTCCCTGGGATAGATTAAATAATGATAAACCTTTTGTTGAAGGTATTGGTGCCAAACCAGAGGGCGCATCTTTTTATCCATACGGAATTACAAAAGAGGCCATAGAGAAATCGGACCTTGCTGATAAGTTTGGTGCATATTCGGTTATTCAAAAAGACAGTACAGGCAAATTATCAACTGTACCCTATCATGTATTATTTGCTTCAGAATTACAAAAAGCAAGCTCGTTATTAAAACAGGCAGCTTTAATTGCTGAAGATGCCGGTTTAAAAAAATATTTAAACTTAAGGGCCGATGCTTTGGTAACGGATAATTTTACCGCAAGTGATTATGCCTGGTTAGATATGAAAACCAATGGTTTGGATATCATTATCGGCCCCATTGAAAATTACGAGGATAAACTGTTTAATGCCCGTACCAGTTACGAAGCTTATGTTTTAATCAAAGATAAAGAGTGGAGCAAGCGTTTGGCGAAGTACGTAAAAATGCTTCCTGAATTACAGAAAAACTTACCTGTTGCAGCGAAATACAAAACCGAAACACCTGGAACCGATTCTGAGCTAAATGCATATGATGTGGTTTATTATGCAGGAGACTGCAATGCCGGATCGAAAACCATTGCCGTTAATCTTCCAAACGATGAAAAAATTCAACAGGAAAAAGGTACACGCCGCTCACAGCTGAAAAATGCTATGCAGGCGAAATTTGATAAGATATTGGTGCCGATTTCAAGAGAATTAATTGAAGCCGATCAGCAACAATACATTAAGTTTGATGCTTTTTTTGCAAATGTAATGTTTCACGAAGTAGCTCATGGTTTAGGCATTAAAAAAACCATTACCGGAAAAGGTTTTGTACGTGCGGCATTGAAAGAACAGTATAGCTGGTTAGAAGAAGGCAAAGCCGATATTTTAGGCTTATATATGGTAACAGGCTTACTTAAAAAGGGGGAGTTGAAAGGTGACATAAAAGATTATTACACCACATTTATGGCTGGTATTTTACGTTCTGTTCGCTTCGGCGTTTCTGAGGCGCATGGAAAAGCCAATATGCAATGCTTTAATTATTTCCAGGAGAAAGGTGCTTTTGAGCGTACCGCTAAAGGTACTTACAAGGTAAACTTCGAAAAATTTGCAACTGCCATGAACGATTTAAGTGCATTCATTCTTACCCTTCAGGGTAACGGTGATAAAGTTGCGGTAGAAAAAGCACAAAAAGAAAAAGCAGTTATTCATACAGAACTTCAAACAGATCTGGACCGGTTGACCAAAAAGAATATTCCGGTTGATGTTGTTTTCGAACAAGGCGTTGATGTACTTGGGGTAAAATAAAAGATTTCTTTTACGAGGAATTAAAGGCCATAGATATGCAGGTGTAAGCTTGCTTGTCTGTGGCTTTTTTGTGTTTTTGCTTAAGTGGCTACCATTGACGCTATTTTACAAATTATTATTAATCAGCGCTTTAACTGCTTTCGCATTCCCACCCAGTTAGGCTACAGCACCGTATCCCCGTTCAACTTAAATCGGCCTAACAAATTTTTGGGAATCCACAGGCCAAGCCCAAACAGAAACTTCAATACAAAAATTTTCAGCCGACACTTTTGTTTCTTTTGGTGCCAAAAGAAAAAGGCCTGTCCGGCTAGGACTAATAAACCACCCCGTCCTGCGGACACCCCTCTGAAAGAGGAGAATCACATATTGAACAAGACCAATAATTAAATGTCATTTATATGGATTTTTGCACAATAAATTAACCCTCAGGATGACGATCGCGTTAAATCATATTTTTAGCAGTATGCTTCTCGATTAACATTATACGAAGAGGCTAAATAAAGACTTATGTATTACTTAGAGCTGTTGCAAAGCTTGTTTTACAGTGTCTTTGTTGGGCTTAGAAACGGGTATCTTTTCTCCAGAGGTTAAGAGTAAAATACCACCGTCTTCCTTTAACCAGCTTTTTACATATTTTGGATTTACTAAATGGCTTTGGTGAGTTCTTAAGAATCCGCTGGGGCGCAGTAAATCTGCATATTCTTTAAGTGATTTAGAAACCAATATTTTTTCATTACTTGAAAGGAAGAAGCGGGTATAAGTATTGTCTGCCTCGCAACGTATAATTTCTGATAAAGCAACATACCTTATTTCGCTTTGCATCTGTAGGGCAATCTTGCTAACATTGGTTTCGGGCTTTTTTAGTTGCTGCAGTAAAAAATCAAGCTGTAGATTTTGTATTTGTGTTATCAGTTTATGTTCAGCTTTATTTACCGCGTTTATCAATTCTTCAATATCAATGGGTTTTAAAAGATAATCTAAGGCAGCAAATTTTACTGCTTGTATCCCATATTGATCGTAAGCGGTAACAAAAATAACTTCGAAATTACGTGTTGGAAGCAGTTTTAGTACATCAAAACCTGTTTGCTCGCCCATTTGAATATCCAGAAATACTAAATCAGGTGAATATTTTTCAATAATGCCAACCGCATCGTTAATATTTTGCGCTGTTGCCATTATGGTTACCTGCGAACAGTGCTTTTCTAACAAAGTCCGTAGGTTTTCTAAATTGGAAATTTCATCGTCTATTAAAATTGCCTTCATTATAATATTATAGCCAATCGGTTAATGTTAAACTTATTTTGGTGCCGTTTGTGCTTGGCTGTATGGCTAAAGTAAAGCGATTTTGCTTATAAATACTATTTAAGAGTGCTATTCTACTGTTACTTAATTGAAGACCTAAACCATTATTCTTTTTTTCTGTGTCAAATCCATTTCCATTATCGCTAATAGTTAACACCAAATCATTTGCTTGCTTGGTAAATGTGATTACAATTTTTCCATCGGTAGCTTTTTTCGAAATGCCGTGTTTCACCGCATTTTCTACAAAAGGTTGTAGCAGCATGCTGGGTATTTCTACGTTATCCAGGTCTAAGTTTTCTGAACGGTTAATTTCGTACTTAAAACCAAACCGCAATTGCTCCATTTGCAGGTAATCGTCTAATAAAGTTTTTTCTTGTGATAAACTGATCAATTCTTTATCATCAAGCACATTACGGGTTAAGCGGGCAAACTTAGACAGGTATTTGTTGGCATTGTCTATTTCGTTTTTGTTCATTAAATTTTGAATGCCAGAAAGTGCGTTAAATAAAAAATGAGGGTTTAACTGGGAACGAATGGAGTTAAGCTGAAGCTTTGCCGTGTTTTTTTGCTGCTCTTGTTCTACAATCTTTTTTTTGTTTCTTCTTTTGATCGCGTGAAGTATCAGTAAAAAATTTAAACCAATAACAAATGTTGCCATTAAAGCATAACTATAAAGTTCTTTTTTGGTGTAGCTTTCTTCGGCTAAAGTGATAGCAAGCGTATGGCGGGTTACGTATTTTTCGGTTTCTTTTGGTGAAATATCGCAATCAAAGCAACTGGTCCATTTAATTGATGGCTGAATAATAATTTCATACTCGCCCGACTTTTTGAAAATGTTTTTATCAATTTCTATAAAAGGTAGTTGCTCATGATCTTCACTTATGATGCCACCATATCGCCAGGTAGTTGATTCGAAAATGATTTTATTGGTTTTTTTGTCTTTTATTGAGGTATAGTAAAGATAATCAATATCCGATTTGTCTTTAACGATGGTTAGCTGCAGATCTTTTTCAGTGAAAGTAAAGTTTGTGCTCCCTTTTGGGTCTTTTACCCAGCTGGTGCTATAGACCTGATCGCTTTTGCTCAGCATTGAAAAAGATAGGATTTTTGCTCTCGGTATCGACTTTCCGTAAAAAACAGCTTTATCGATATCCTGCGGTTTATCTATACTATAAACAAGTGTGGTAACCGTTTTATCTTTTACAGGGAAAATGCCCAGTGTTGTCGAACTGAACAGTTCTTCATCTCCTTCTGCGTGTGTATCTTTCAGCTGCGCCATGTTAATCGGCTTATTGAGCGCAATGGGTTTGTTATCTGCCAAAATGGTGTACCGATAGTGCTGTATATTAATATTCTTTCTAAAATTAATCGAGATACTTACATGGTTTACATCAGGTAAGTAATTAAAGGATGTGCGGGGTTGATTGGGAAATCCAATAGCATAAAAAACGTTTCTGGCTCCACTATCTACATGCATGAGCAATTTTCCTCCAGCAGCAATGTTATTAGAAAAATTAATGCCTTTTTGCGCATATGCGGCAGATAAGGAAATAAAGAGGCTGAGCAATATGAGGGTCGTCTTTTTCATAAGGTTAAGTTTAATTTTCATCAAACTTGTAGCAATAATAGCAAAACTAAAACCATAAAACAGGAAAGGTGGTGTTTGAAATAGTAGAGGTATTGTTTTGCGCAGTATTTGAATGTTCACAGTGAAGAATAAGCCGACTCGGGACTTTTTCACTTTCCCTGTAACCTTTTCAAAAAACGGTCGTCTTACTTATAACTAAACAAGCGGAAACCTTTCGTTTCCGGGCTAAACTTTAAAATAAGCAAGCAATTAAATTGAAAGCGCATGTACATGCGGTATAGAAATCTTTTTGCCTATTTTTTTAAGAATAAATACCTAAAAATGAAAACATTATACAGAATATCACTTATCGTTACTTTCCTTTTTACCGTTACAGTTGGTTTTGCGCAAACAAATCCTAAACCGAACATTAGTGGGGTAATTTTAGATGAAACCAAAAAACCTGCAGATTACGTTACTGTTGTGCTCTTTAAAGCTTCCGATTCGAGTGTGGTTAAAACGGCATTTACCGATCCAAACGGAGCATTTAATTTTAATGTTTCGGGTAAGGGGAGTTATTTTTATAAAGCCAGTAACATGGGTTACAAAACACTTAAAAGTAAAACCATCGTTTTAACAGAAGATAATCAAAAGGTAGATTTCGGATCGGCTCAGCTTACCGCAAGCACTCAAAATTTAAAAGAAGTGAATGTAGCTGTAACTAAACCATTAATCGAAAGAAAAATGGATAAGATCGTGATGAATGTTTCCAATAGTTCGATTATGACAGGTTCTACTGCGCTGGAAGTTTTGCAAAAAGCACCAGGCGTAACGGTAGATCAGAATGATAAGATCTCGATGATGGGTAAACAAGGCGTGCTAATTCAACTGGATGGAAAACAGACCTACATGAGCAGTGCCGATGTGGCGAATCTACTGCGTAACATGCAGAGCTCGGAGATTGAGAGCATTGAACTGATTACCAATCCGTCTTCAAAATACGATGCCTCTGGCAACTCGGGAATTATCAACATCAAAACGAAGAAAAACAAAAATGGCGGAAGCAATGGCAGTATAAGCGGAACAGCCGGTTATGGCAAAAACTTTAGGGGAAATGCCGGTTTAAACCTAAACCACAGAACGCAAAAATTAAACCTTTTCGGTAATTACAATTATGGAAGAAATGAGCGCGATAACCTCATTGCCATCGACCGTATTTCGAACGGAACACCAGATACTTATTTTATGCAGGTGGGTACCAGCCATAGAAAGCAACAGAACAATAACTTTAAAGCAGGTATAGATTACTTTATTGATAAAAAGAACACGATTGGTGTATTGGTAAACGGCTACTTTAACCATGGAAATGAAACTACGGTAAACAATACTTTAATTGGCCCATCTTTTAACCAGGTAGATTCGAGCCTCATAACCAACTCATTGCAGGCAAACAAATACAATAATGTTTCTTATAACTTAAATTACAAATCTGTTCTGGATACCGCGGGTTCAGAAATCTCTGCAGATGTAGATTATTCCAAATACAAAGGAAACGATGGTTCTAATTATGAAAACGATTACCGGTTCCAAAATGGAGACAGAATCCGTCCTATTAGATATACCCGGAACAACACCCCATCGATTATTGATATCAAAGCATTTAAAGTCGACTATAATGTTTCACTTAACAAAACGGTTAAACTCGAAGCCGGGGTTAAAAGCAGTTGGGTTAAAACCGACAATGACCTGCAGGCGGAAGAGTTGGTAAGCAATGCCTGGCAAAACGATGTAAAACGAAGCAATCAATTTGTATACGATGAAAATGTAAATGCGGCTTATACCAATATAAACAAGCAGTTTAAAAATACCAGCGTACAGATTGGCTTAAGGGTTGAGCAAACCAATTCGAAAGGAAATCTGATTACCAAAAATACTGTTGTAGAACGAAATTACTGGGATTTCTTTCCAACGTTATTTGTTCAACAAACGCTTTCAAAAAACAATCAGTTGGGTTTTTCTTATAGCAGGAGGATAGACCGCCCAAGTTATGATGCTTTAAATCCTTTTATTTATTATTTAGACGAATTTACCTATAGCAAAGGGAATCCCTTTTTAAATCCACAGTATACACACAATTTTGAGCTTAGTTATACTCTATTACAAAAATATATGCTCTCAATTGGCTATAGCAGGGTTAACGATGTAATTGCAGAGGTAATTTTACCTGATGCAGCAAATCAATCGTTATATCAAACGAATGCAAATATTGCCACCAACATTAGCTACAATGCCAATTTAAACGTACCCGTTCAGATTACGAAATGGTGGCAGACCAACAATAATTTAAATGTTTTTTACCTCAGTTTCAAATCACCAGATTTGGCCGGGAGCGCTTTAAAAACCGGAAAAACCTCTTTCCAGTTTAAATCGCAACAAACCTTTACCATTATGGATGGTTTTACGGCAGAAATAAATGGCAGTTACGAATCTCCGCTTGATTACGGTACCCTAAGTTTAAAAGCCCGTTATTATGTGGATGCGGGTTTGAGTAAATCGCTGTTTAACAAAAAAGCAAGTTTGAAGCTGGCCTTATCAGATGTATTTAACATGTCTGAAAACAATTTATCAAGTGCCTATCCGGGTTTAACTTACTCGGTACATCAAAAAAATGAAACTCAAATTGGTAGAATCAGTTTTACCTATCGTTTTGGTAAAAATGAAATTAAACCTGCCCGCCGCCGTGCAACAGGAACCGAAGCGGAACAAGGCCGTATGAAAAATTAACACTCAGCCCTTCAATTGTGAAAACCCGATCAACATTATGCTGGTCGGGTTTTCTGTTTTGTGTATATTTAAACTGGAAACCTGAACAAAATGTCTGTCGAGAAAATCTCCAAACAAACTACAAATTTAACAGCTGCTGCTTTTATTGAAAAATTAAGCACCTACCAATCTAACGCAGAATTGGAAAAGATTACCCGTTATTTTAAAACTGAGGAGGGTGATTACGGGGCGGGAGACCGGTTTATTGGCGTTCGGATGGGGCAGGTTTTCGAAGTTGCCAAAGCTTTTGTGGCCATGCCTGTTCAGGAAATAGAAAAGCTTTTAGAAAGTCCGGTTCATGAACATCGGGCAGGTGCAGTAAGCATAATGGATTTTAGGGCAAGGGATAAAAAAACAACTGAAGATGTAAAGAAAGCCCTTTTTGAACTTTACCTTAACCGGCACGACCGGATTAACAATTGGGACCTGGTAGACCGTGCCGCATGTTTTGTAGTGGGCAGTTATTTATTTGATAAACCAAGAGATATTTTATACCAATTAGCCGTTTCAGAAAATATGTGGCAGCGCCGGACAGCAATAGTGAGCACATCTTATTTTATCCGTAAAGGCGATTTGACCGATACTTTTGGCATTGCACAAATTCTTTTAAATGATCGCGAAGACCTGATCCACAAAGCAGTTGGTGGTTGGATCAGGCAGGCAGGCACAAAAAATAAAGCCCTGCTAATGGCTTTCTTAGAAAAACATGCCACAACAATGCCCCGTACCATGCTGCGTTACGCCATAAAACATTTTGACAAAAGCGATCGAGAATATTACCTTAAGAGAGTAGATTAGAATTTGTATTCCATTACATAATCGTCCATGAAGTAACCTTCACCTATATCAAGTTTTACCGACTCTTTAATGGTAAAACCTCCTTTTAGGTAAAAATCTTTGGCTTTATTATGCTTGTTCACATTCAATTGTAAAGCACTTCCTCCGGCATCCTTAACCTGGTTAAAAACCTCATTAATTAAGATTTTCCCAACACCTTTGCCATGTGCAGATGGCAGCACATAAAGCTTGTGCAGTTTGTAAATTCGCTCTTCGTGTCCAACAATAGAATATCCTGCAAAACCGAACTGATTTTCGCCTTCCTCTGCAATCAGGAAAATATGCCCTTCCATAAATTGCTTTAGGAGTTCTCCTTTATTGTACATTTTATCCAACATGTAATCAATCTGTTCCTGCCCGATAATATCGAGGTAGGTTGATGGCCAGGTTGCCGCAGCAATAGCCCTGATGATTTCTATATCTTCTTCTTTTGCTTTTCTGAGGGTAATCATATTGGTTCGCTAATAAAAATTGGTTGTCCTGAAAAGGTAAATTCTACAAAGCCATCTTTAACTACAGTAAAAATTTCTTCTTCATTCTGCACCAGGTTAGTTACTTCGATATATCGGTTGCCATGGATCAGGAATTCACTTCCTGCAGGTTTCCAAACGGAGAATCCCGGTTTTATGGGATAGTGCTTCGATCTTTCAGTAAACACCACCAGATTAATTTTGTCTTCAAATCCGGCAAACTTCTCCAGATCAAATTTCTTCGCAATTACATTTACCGCGGGATATTTCTCTTCGTACAGATAATTTACCGCCACCATTAAAGCATCAACAGGGCCTTGAATAACTTTTGTATCCTCTTGCGTTTCCTGTCCGTTCCCGTTTACAAGCACATCTACCTTTAAGCCTAAAGAAAAAATCTTATCGTAATTTTCTCCGTTAACCAAAAGCGTAGGGCTCCATTCGAGCAGTTGCCCCAAAAGCTCTTCATTAAAATTCCCAAGCTCATCGATGTATAAAGCCGGCTCTTGTTTTTCTTTTACAATATGGTGTGAAGACATACTGCGAATATAGAAATTTCGCTTTAAGTACGGTATAAGAAGAATCAGTTAGGGGTAAAATGATTAACGATTGTATGGATATTCACTCACCCAATGGAAGCCCCTGTTGATGAGTCTAAAATCTTTCATATCTTTCTTTTTAAAGCTTACCGATATAGAATCTTTATCGCTCAGACCAGAAATCACCAGCTTATCTTTTCCAATAACATGGTATTTTAACATATACTTCAATGAATCTTTACTGGTAGATTTTAATACCAGTTCTTTCTTTTTCTGATCAAAAACAGTAGTGAAATTAGCGGTACTATCGTTCATCTTTTTTATTCTTGCGTACCCCTCTCGACTGACAATCAATTGTTTCCAACGGGTGCTGTCCGTAGTTAACGGGAGCAAAGTCTTACCTTTGAGCGTCATGTCTTCTACATTGTAAATGCCATACAAAAATGGCTTGGGTGCAGCACTGCCATAAATTTTTGTTTGTTGGATGAATGTATACAGTAAGGAAACGATAGAGGCGGTGATGTACAAATATTTTAAGCTATAAGCCAAAATGTAAAGCCATCGCTTTTTAAAGGTAGGGCGATACATTTTATCCAGCTGCTGACTTTCATATTTGAGAAAGAAGCGGTATAGCTTTAAGAAATGCGGTGCCAAAATAAAAAGACTCATTACCACAAGTGCGGTAGAGAGTAGTTTTACCGGTACATCGAAGAAGTAGTTCATCGCCATTACATGTGCCGTGGCCGCTAGTGAAAGAAAGGCACCAACCACTACCGTTCTACGGAACAACAATAAAATGGCAGAAACTTCTACAATACCCATAAAAATGTTGTAACCTTTCGAAAAACCGAGGAAAGTCCATGCCAGGCCCATTGGTGATGCATCGCCAAAAGGCTGAAGCAATCTGGTTAAGGAAGGGTCTGGAAACTGGAGTTTGACTACCTTTATTAAGCCGTAGAATATCAGGGTAAAGGCCAGGTAAAACCTCACCAGTACCACGAGCCAATAATAGGCAGCATTGTAGCTTTTGCGTTTGCGGTCTAAAACCGACCAGATGATACAGCCTATTACCGAAACGAAAAATATAAAAAGCAATAATAGCCAATCGTAAGAGGTATCCCCACTGCCATTGGTATAAATTGTAAAATCGTAATTGTAATGGATAATATGTTTAGAAAACCATGGAATAAAATGGTGCAGGACCAAACTCGGCAACTGCAGTAATCCCGACAGAAATTGAAAAGCCCCGTTATTGTTCAGGATGATGAAAAGAGGTAACAGAAGGAAAAAGAATCTGAAAGAGATTTTTTTATAAATGTTCCAGGGTGCATTGGTTTGAAGAGCGTTTTCAGACATATTAGCTAGGTTTTATCCCAAAACTAAAAATTATCCTACAGGCTTCAAACTATAAAGTGTTAATTAACAGTAGTTTCTTTAACTAAAGTGTAAAAATCTTGATAGGCTTCAATAAAATCATCGGCAAAATTAATGGCTCCGGATACGGCTATACCATAAATACCGGTTTGCATTAAAGCTTCTACATCGTAGGTTTTTATCCCGCCCACCGCCAACACCGGAATATTGATGGACATCGCCTTCAATTCTTTTATTACCTGTTGATAGCCCTCGGTACCTACAAGCGCATAATTATTGGGTTTGGTTTCAGTTTCTGCAAATGGACCATAACCAACATAATCGGCTCCTTCCTGGGCAAGTCTGATTAAATTTTCTATTGTACTTGCTGATCCTCCAAGGGTGATATCATTTCCAACCAGATTGCGCAGGGCGATAAAATCGGCATCCATATCTTCCATATGAAAACCCTGTATATCGGCCTTTCCATTTAAATGAACATGATCGGTAACGATTAAGGTGCTACCCCAATCATCACAGATTTCGGCTATCGCATTAATATCCTGTAAGAGTTCTTCATCGCTTTTGCTCAGGCAACGGTATTGGATCCATTTTGCGCCAGCCTCGCAGGCCTGTTGCACCTGTTCGATATGGCTTAAATGGGGGATATCGTGCGTAATGTAATGAAGCCTCTCTATATATTTCATACTGGGTGAACAGGATTTTTAAGATGATTTGATTTTAAGATCAGGAGGCAATATAAACAAAATCGCCATTGCAAGTATATTCCGCAATGACGATCCTGTTTTTTGAATGTTAAGCTTTTCTAAAACTTAACGTTCAGGCTTAGCAAAAAGTTAGTTCCCGCCTGTGGGTAAAAGAAGTTTTCGGTTACCCTGCTTCCACCTGCCTGGTAGCCATAGGTATAACCATTGCTTTCGTATTTCTTATCGAAAATATTGTTTACCAATAAACCAAGGTTTACGTTTTTAACACCTGCAAATTTAAAGTCGTAACCCAAACGTGCATTGCTTACCCAATAACCGTTAATGGTCCTATCGTTGTTCTGCGTATTATCCAGGTATTGTTTGCTTACATATTTGCTCTGTAAGGCTACAGCAAAACCACTAACAGGTTTGTAAACCAGCTCCCCAAAAAGAACAGCGCTTGGAGAATAGGAGATGTCGGTTAATTTATAGTTGTTTACCACCTGTCCACCGTTATCATAGTCATCATAATATTCGGTAAAGTTCTTGATTTTGTTTCTGCTCAATGCTGCATTGGCGTTTAATACAAATTGAGAAGAGATGGTGTATGAACCGTCTGCCTCAATCCCTAAACGGTAGCTTCTGTCTACATTCTGACGGAAATTTCCGCCAACATCATTTATTTTTCCGGTAACCACCAATTGGTTTTTATAAAACATACCATAGGCATTTGCACCGACATTAAATTTATCATTTTTAAAACGGTAGCCTAACTCTACATCATTCAAACGTTCAGGTTTTGGAGAAATACCAACAGCGGCATCTGTATAGTCATCGCGGTTAGGCTCTTTGTTGGCCACACTAAATGAGGCATAAACATTGCTCTGCGGATTGATAAAATATGTTGCACCAAATTTCGGGTTAAAGAAATTCAAGGTTTCGTTAATAGCCAAAGTGTTTAGTTTGTTTTCCGTTCCGGCAACATCGAAATATACCCGGCGGTACTGTAGGTCGGCAAATAAGCTTAACGATTCTACCGGGCTATAATTTACTTTACCATAAACGTTAAAATCGGTTTTGAAACCATCGTTATCATAATAATGCCTGTCTATATTTCCATTTGAAGCATACTGGGCCCAGATCACCTGCCCGAAGTGGGCGCCTTTATATTCGTTATATGCACCGCCCAAAGTAAAATTTAAATTCTTTTGAGGCACGTAGTTAAAGGCATAGGTAACACCATAAAAGTCGTTATCTAACCACCGTCTACGGATTAAATCCGTTTCGGTAACTGGTGCTCCTCCCGGAATAACAACCGGATTTAAGCCATAATTCTTAAGTTTATCCTGTGCCCTGAATTCTTCATAATAACCTTCGCCTTTGGTGTAGTGTAAAGCGCCGTTAAAAGAAAACTGATCAGAAAACTGTCTGGCATAAATTAACTGGTAATGGTTTTGTGTATAGTTATCCGTTTGGTTATTGTACAAGAAACTGTTGTAAGTTCTTCCAGAGTTTAAAAGATTAGCGGCGTCATCTGCACCCAATCCGTTTCTGTCAATATAGGCATTCATTCCAACCACATCATTTTCTAAGCGTGATTGCGGAATACCGTTCCATGATTGATAGGTTTTCTCATTTCCTGAAAAAACATTTACGCGCAGGAGGTCTTTATTGCCATGGTAGGCACCAGAGAGAAAATATGATTTAAGCAGTGATGAACCACGGTCTACATAACCATCAGAACTGATTCTTGATAAACGGCCATCAAAGCTAAAGCGGTTGTTAATCAAACCAGTTCCAACCTTAACGGTGTTTTTCCAGGTATTGAAACTGCCGTAAGTGCTGTTTACTTCCGCATAGGGCTCCATTTCGCTGGCAGTTGTCTGAATATTTAAACTCGCACCGAATGCACCTGCACCATTGGTTGAAGTACCTACACCGCGCTGAATCTGTATGTTATCTACAGATGAAGCAAAATCGGGCATGTTTACATAAAACGTACCTTGGCTTTCGCTATCGTTTATTGGAATACCGTTAACCGTTACGTTGATCCTGCTATTGTCGCTACCGCGGATACGGATACCTGTATAGCCTACGCCCGCACCAGCATCAGAATTAACCACAACTCCTGGTGTGTTCTGAAGGATGAAAGGCAGATCTTGTCCGAAGTTATTCTGTTGGATTTCTTCCTTGCTAATGTTCTTATACGTAGTTGCTGATTTTTCTGTCGCCCGTATAGCGCGGACAATCACCTCATCTGCCAGGAAATTTTGAGCCGAGAGGCTAAAATCCAGCGTAGTATGCTGTTTAAGTTCTACAGCTCTTTCGATTGTTTTATAGCCTACATAACTTACCACAATCGTGTATTTTCCGTTAACGAGGTTAGTGATGCTGTAATTTCCGGAGGCATCACTTACAACTGCGGTTTTTTGAGTTCTTAATTTAACCGTAGCGCCGGGAAGTGGCTGCTGGTTTTGATCTGTTACTTTACCGGTAACAGTAATTTGTGCCGATGCAAAGAAAGGCAACATTGCAACAAGCGCTGCAAAAAGTAAATTTTTCAATTTTATTGTTTTTAGTTAAACCCATCGGAAAAGGGGCATTGCCGATTTTCAGTTAAACTTCCATAACTCCAATCCCTACGCCGGCATTACCCGGATCAGGTGCATTTATAAGGTTTAGGGTTTTGAGGTTTAGGGCTTAAGGGTTTTACCCTCCACCTTCTGCCTTTTACCTTTCGCCTATAAAATGGGTATGATCTCAGCCTGTTTTTGTGTTTATTTAAACAAGGCACCCCTAATGATGGTGCAAATGTAGAAAATATTTAACAATAAGCGTGTTTTTTGATGCATTATGGGTTAATTGGACAAAAAAATAACAACTCCATAGCATTACTTAACGAATTTGGTGGGATTTTAGGTTTAGAAAATGAAAGGTTCTGTGTGCTTGACATCTTCAGGCCCGCTCCCGTTTCTGCTGCAGATGAAACCTGTGAAACAAGCCCTTCCATTTCCAAATAAAAAAATAATAATATTAATAGGAAACGAGTGGTTCTGAACATTTAGCTTTTTCAGCCCCGCTTTTGGTACGAGTTCCGATGAAGGATCGGAAGCTCTTCCCGACAATCGGGTTTATTTCACTTAGGCCGGTGCTGGGAAAACAAACCGCTGTTAACTAAACCCGACAGCAGCGGTTCCGATCCTTCATCGGAATTAGCGAATGGCGGGACTACAGCACCTATGAAATACTAACCTTTCATTTCCTAAAAAAAACATTTTATTATTAATGGGAAATGAGCGCCCTGAGCTTTTGGCAAATTTCAAACAAAGTCATGAATCTAGTCAAGAAACATCTATTTTCTTATACACAAAGAAAATCGTTTACTGCCTTAATTGCATTTTCGAACCTTTCATCACCCAATCCACCAATTACCTTATAATTCGCATTTAGTGCTTTCAGTTCATTATGCCAAACCTGCATAAAATATTCGCGCTTATCGGGGAAATCGCGCAGCGGATCATCTTGCCAGGGCAAATCGATGTCCATTAACAGATACAGGTCGTACGGTCTCTTAGGCAGTGCATCCAGCACTTGCTGTGGTGTTTCACCTAGTACTTCATCGCTCCAGATCTTTACCGTAATAAAAGTCGTATCACAAATAATAAAATCGCTTTCGGTAGTTACTAAAATAGCGTCCTCCAAAGCTACCTGCCCGTAATACATGTTCACTTCATCTTGCAGGGTATAATCGGCAACCAGGTTTTCGCAGTAATAGCGGGCATACTCTGGCACCCACGAAACTTTATAATATTTTGCCAGCAATTGAGATATGGTAGATTTTCCCGTACTTTCCGGGCCAACAATAGCGATCTTTTTAATGTTTTTATTCACGATATGTTTTCTGAATACGGTCAAATGTAATGGAAAAAGCCTTAAAAGAAAAAATCCGGTTGAGGAGGGCTCCTCTAACCGGATAATAAACCAAACAAACTATTTATGAAGAAATCCTCATGGCGGGTAACTAATCCGCGGAGGAAGCTTTAGATCATTGTCTAAAGTATATACAAAACGCATATATGTTCTGCTTATTACAACATTATTGCCAATATTTCTAATATCACAACTTCGTGACTTAATTCTGACGTGTAGCGCCACTTTTACGAAATTCTTTTAACACTAATTAACATTTACAATAAAACCGTACATTTGATTTTGACAGCCATGTATAATTTATAGTACAATCTAAAAATTAGTGTTCATTATTTAAAACTATTTGTACTAAATGGTGTTATTTATTTAAGACATCAACAACTAAAACGTTATACCATGAAAAAGTTATGTGTTGTATTATCTCTGCTCATTGTATTTGCTTTAGGTTCAATTGCCTTTACAAATATTAAATTGGGTGGAATAATCGGAAAAATTACACCGGGTGATGCGGCTTCTGCTGTTTCGCTTGTAGCGGCGACAGACACGCTAAAAGCGCAGGTTAGCCAAGGTGTTTTTACTTTTACTAACCTCAAAGAAGGCGTTTATACTGTCGTTGTAAAAGCCAATGCACCATACAAAGATGCTGTTATAGAAAAGGTTGCCGTGAAAGATAGCGCCACCACAGATTTAGGCGAAATTAAATTACAGCAATAGTTCATTTCGCAAAAGAAAAATCTAAAAAGAGCACTTAAATAGTGCTCTTTTTTATTTTAAAAAAAACGCCTAAAAATCATGCTAAAGATGTATCTTTGCATCCCGACAGAACAGTTGGGATTTTTCTTCTTACAAGCACAAAATCTCGTTGCTTTCAGGGTTTCAAAAGAACCAACACTTTAGAATTTTAATTATTGTTTAAGCTTTATCATGCCTAAAGACACTTCCATACGCTCAGTACTGATTATCGGATCTGGACCAATTATTATTGGCCAAGCCTGTGAATTTGATTACTCGGGTTCGCAAGCGGCTCTTTCTTTAAAAGAAGAAGGGATTACCGTTTCCATTATCAACTCTAATCCGGCTACAATTATGACGGACAAGGTTATCGGCGACCATGTTTATTTGCGCCCGTTAACTGTTGATTCAATAGAGGTTATTTTACAAGAGCACATCGACTCTGCAGATTTACCTAGAATTGATGCGGTACTTCCTACCATGGGAGGCCAAACAGCATTAAACCTTTGTAAAGAAGCTGAAGAACGTGGTGTTTGGGAAAAATATGGTGTAAAAGTAGTCGGTGTAGATGTTGCTGCAATCGAAAAAACCGAAAACCGCGAAGCTTTCCGCCAGTTAATGGTTGATATCGGTGTAGGTGTTGCAGAATCGAGAATTGCCAACTCATTTTTAGAAGGTAAAGAAGCAGCACAAGAAATCGGTTACCCATTGGTAATCCGTCCATCATACACTTTAGGTGGTTCCGGTGGTGGTTTCGTACACAAAAAAGAAGAGTTCGATGCCGCTTTAAAACGTGGTTTAGAGGCTTCGCCAACACATGAAGTATTAGTAGAGAAAGCTGTTTTAGGCTGGAAAGAATATGAGTTAGAGTTATTAAGAGACAGCAACGATAACGTAATCATTATCTGTTCGATCGAAAACTTCGATCCGATGGGTATCCACACAGGAGATTCGATCACTGTTGCTCCAGCAATGACCTTATCTGATCGTTGTTACCAGGATATGCGTAACCAGGCGATCAAAATGATGCGTGCAATCGGCAACTTCGCCGGTGGCTGTAACGTTCAGTTTTCGGTTAACCCGGCAAACGATGAAATTATCGCCATCGAAATTAACCCACGTGTATCACGTTCATCAGCTTTGGCAAGTAAAGCAACTGGTTATCCAATTGCAAAAATTGCAGCAAAACTGGCAATCGGTTACAACCTGGATGAAATTGAAAACCAGATTACCAAAACCACTTCAGCATATTTCGAACCTACTTTAGATTACGTAATCGTTAAAATACCCCGCTGGAACTTCGATAAATTTAAAGGCGCTAACAAAGAGCTTGGTTTACAGATGAAATCGGTTGGTGAAGTAATGGCAATTGGCCGTACTTTTATCGAAGCACTACAAAAAGCTTGTCAGAGTTTAGAGATTAACCGCGCTGGTTTAGGTGCAGATGGCAGACAGGTGCGCAATATCGAAGAGATTATGGACGGTTTGGAGCACGCTTCATGGAACCGTTTATTCTTAATAAAAGATGCCATGGCAATGGGCGTACCTTTAGAGTCTATCCGTAAGGTAACCAAAATTGACAAATGGTTCTTAAACCAGATTCAGGAGCTGGTATTGCTCGAAACTGAACTAAAAAGATATTCACTAAACAATATCCCTCAAGATTTCTTCGTAACGCTTAAACAAAAAGGATTCTCTGATATCCAGATCGCCTGGTTGTTAGGCAATGTTACGGAAGATGAAGTTTACGATCGCCGTAAAGCTTTAGGTATAAACAGGGTATATAAAATGGTTGATACCTGCGCTGCGGAGTTCCCGGCCAAAACACCATACTACTACTCTACTTTCGAAGAGGAAAACGAATCTGTTCCATCTGACAAGAAAAAGGTAATTGTATTGGGTTCAGGTCCTAACCGTATCGGTCAGGGTATCGAATTCGATTACTCTTGTGTGCACGGTTTATTGGCAGCAAAAGAAACAGGTTTTGAGGCCATCATGATTAACTGTAACCCTGAAACAGTTTCAACAGACTTTAACATGGCCGATAAATTATATTTCGAGCCGGTTTTCTGGGAACATGTTCGCGAAATTATCGAGCTGGAAAAACCAGTGGGCGTTATCGTTCAATTGGGTGGACAAACAGCTTTAAAAATGGCTGAGAAATTAACCGAAAGAGGCATCAAGATTATCGGAACATCTTTCGAGAATATGGATATCGCTGAAGACCGTGGCCGTTTCTCAGACCTGTTGAAAGAATTAGATATTCCTTATCCAAAATATGGTGTTGCAGAGAATGCTGAAGAAGCAATCGTTGTAGCAAACGAAGTAGGTTATCCTGTATTGGTCCGTCCGAGTTATGTACTGGGTGGACAAGGCATGAGCATTGTAATCAACGATGAAGACCTGGAAAAAGCAGTAGTAAAATTATTGGGCGATTTACCGGGCAACCGTGTATTGATCGATCACTTTTTAGATAGGGCAGAAGAGGCAGAATCTGATTCGATTTCTGACGGTGAGGATGTCCACATTGTGGGTATGATGGAGCACATCGAGCCTGCAGGTATCCACTCAGGAGATTCATTTGCCGTATTACCTACATTCAGCTTATCAGAAACGGTAACTAAAGCAATGGAAGAATACTCGATCAAAATTGCAAAAGCATTAGATGTGCGTGGTTTATTAAACATTCAGTTCGCCATTAAGGATGAGAAAGTTTATGTAATCGAGGCAAACCCAAGGGCATCACGTACGGTTCCTTTCATCGCAAAAGCTTACGATGTTCCATACATTAACATCGCCGCTAAAATTATGTTGGGTGTAGCGAAGCTGAAAGATTTTACGATCGTTCGTAAGCTTGAAGGTTATGCCATTAAAGAGCCGGTTTTCTCTTACGAGAAATTCCCGGAGGTAGCGAAAGAATTAGGTCCTGAAATGAAATCTACCGGTGAGGCGATCCGTTTCATCAAAGATTTAGAAGATCCTTACTTCCGCAAGCTTTACAAAGACAAATCAATGTATTTGAGTAAGTAATCTGCTTACGAAGACTTATAAAATAGCAATGGCCAGTGATGATTTTTCACTGGCCATTTTTTTTGTAGTTGTATTGGGCGGCTCGTCATTCCCAACTTGATTGGGAATCTTAAAGCCTACTGCATTACGATTCCCACCTGCGGGAATGACGACCGTTTTATAACTGCCGCTATTATTGCTTCAACTTCGGAATCCTCGTTGGGGTATCCGTTCCGTTTACAATGGTAATGGCGCTCTTTGCGATCGCTTTGATGGTAGAAAGGATATTTTCTACGTCCAAAGAACTATATTCGTCTTTCACACTATGGTATAATTTATCGATATCAATTTTATCGGTACTAATGGTATGTGCCGGAACGCCTAAAGCAGCTAAAGTTGCGTTATCACTTCTATAAAATAAATTTTGATCTGGATATGGGTCTGGATGGAAAGTAAATTCGGTCCCAGCCAAATTTTTCTGCAAAATCTTTCCAAAATCAGATCTTTCATAACCGGTAATAAATGCGGTATTCTTGCCAAATTTCGAATCCTTACCAATCATCTCAATATTGAACATGGCTACTACATCATCAGGATTTAGTTTTTCAGAGAAATATTTTGCACCGAAACCACCGATTTCTTCAGCAGTAAAAGCAACAAAGATTAAAGTACGTTCATTGTTTTTTTGCGCTTTGTAATACTTGGCAAGGGCAATCATAGCCGTCGTACCTGAAGCATCATCATCTGCACCATTGGCAATACTATCACCATCTACACTTTTTAAAAAGCCTAAATGATCATAATGACCTGAGAAAACCACAATTTCTTTTGCTTTTGATTTACCTGGAATTACCCCTGCAACATTAAATAAAGGCATTTTATCTACCTTACTTTTAAATGTTGCCGAAAAATCTGTTGCGGCATCTTTACCCAAAACAAAAACCTGTACAGCGCTTGTAGTTGCTTTAACATCTTTCTCATCAACAGTTGCCGGTTTACTGAAGTAACTTCTATAACGGTTAAACAGATCGGTAAATTTACTGTCAACCAAAACAATCTGGTTTTTTCCGGCACCCATCGTTGCCCTTAGCTGAGGCACAAATGCTTTTTCGGGATCTAATTTAACAACAGTGGTGTTCGATTTATCTAGTGTAACACGCTCAGAAGTTACGCCTGAAACAATTAAATTTTCTGGGGCAACTTCCTGTCCATCTATTTTAACACTTGTACCTTGGTTGGTAACCTGATATTTATTAAAGGTTTGACGGAAAGTTTTCTCGCCAGCTAATGGCTGTAAACCGATCTTTTTAAACTCAGATTCGATAAAAGTAGCCGCTTTATCAATGCCTGGCGTAAAGGTTGCACGCCCCTGCATATCATCGGCACTTAAGGTTTTAATCAGGTGATCGGTGTATTCGCGGGTGATGATTTTATCTATGTTTTGCGCTTTAAGCTGCAAACTTGCCATCCCGACAAGCGTAAAAAAGAATATTTTCTTCATATAATAAGTATTAGTTTTGCTATTTAGATTTTACCTGCGATGTTAACCATTTATCTCTAAAAGTTTGCATGGCCGGTGTTAAATCTCCCCCTGTTTTTTCAATCGGAACAAGCTCTAAAGCCGGATCTTCTATTAAGGTTAATTGTGCCGTTTTTTGCGCTCCACGGTAAAGATAAGTAACCTTCAGCACATCGCCGGGTTTATGGGCATCACTAATGGCCGTAACCGCAGCTACATCTTTTACTGTCACGTCATCGATGGCTAACAATACATTATCAACATCTAAACCTGCCTCATATGCAGGCGTACCCATCAGTGTCTGTCCTAATATCAATTTCCCATCCAGGTTATTAATCTTGCCAAAGCCAGCAAAAGCTTTACCAGGATTTGCTTTGCGCAAAACAAGACCTGCATTTAAAAGCAGCTTGGCATAATCGTTCTTTTCGGTGCCGTAAATATAATTTTTAAAGAAACCGGCAGCGAAAGCACGATCTTTAGTCAGCGTTGCTAGGGTTTTCTCTAAATCAGGTACAGTGTACGCAATTTCTGGCTTGCCGTAGGCTTTCCAAAGCGCACGCATATAATCATCAAGGCTGAGTTTAAATTCGGTTCTTAAGCGAAGATCTAAAGCCAGGGCAGTTGCAGCACCATAGGTGTAATACGAGGTGAATATGTTGCCTTTATTGGTCTGATCGATAGCCACACCAGCATCGGCAAACACCGCATACCTACTGGCCTCAATTGGCGAAAAGTTTTTTGCTCCGGGAGACAGTAAAGCAGCATTTACCAGGCCGTTAAAAGTTTGTATGGCATTGTCGGTAGTTTTTAAACCCGCCCTGGTTAACAGCAGATTGCCATAATATTGGGTAAAGCCTTCAGCCAGCCAAAGTTCATCACTCATATTGGCATGCTCAAAATTGAAGGGCTCTAAAGTTTTTGGCCTTAAACGCTCTACATTCCAGCTGTGAAAATATTCGTGCGAAAAAGTACCCAGGAGGTTCGATTCATAACCCGCAATTTTTGGTGTGCGCTGCACAATCGATGTGGAGTTTCTATGCTCCATTCCATCGCCTGCATTCTCCGGATATACATCATCCAGAAAATAATAATTACCGTAATCGTATGTGGGAAATTCGCCCCAAACGGCAAAATGTTCATCGACCATTTTTTTAAGCATCTCAGCATAATTATCAATGGTTTTCTGGTCGTCGTTAGCATGCGTAATTAAATGGATGGTCTGAACTTTACCATCGGTATTTTTAACCTGCCAGCTTGCCGTTTTGTAATTGGCAATTTCGGTAGGACTATCCATAAAATATTGGAGATTTGGCGCGAAATAAGTCCCATTGGCCATTGGCTTAAGCTGTGTAGCTACCTTCCAGTCCTGTTTTTCGGCATAATTGAATTTCACCAGTCGCGGCCTGTTATCCATGCCTACCGGAAAAGCAAAAGTTGCCGGTATATTCATGTGTGCATGGGTTTCGTCGAAACCTGCATAGGTTCCGTCAATCCAGTTTCCAAAAAGTGTATAGTTTACTTTTACGCTGGAACCATGATTGGGAATTTCATAAACATCGCCTGCTGTTTGTTTAATGGCCAGCTGTTTGCCTGATGCATCGAAAGCTTTCAGGTGATATACATTTTTTCCAAACTCATGTGTAGCGTAACGGCCCGGAGATGACCTGCTCATTCTGACCTTTAGCGTACCCGCAGGAACATTTGGGACAACCATGCTGATTTCAGCTTCATGATGGATAACATTTGGAAAGGAAACCGTATAACTGATCTCATTTTGGGCAAAAGCCTGAAACGATAGTAGACCAAATACCGCAGCACCTAAAAATTTCTTCATAAAATCGGGATTATAAGGGCAATTTAATAAAAATGGAAGATGTTTGAGGTAAAATGTACGATGGATAATAGTTGATGGTCTGATAGTCAATAACTGATAGCCTAATGTTCACAGTTGATTTTTTTTGGTTTAGGAGTTAAGCCATGGCCTACGAACCATCCGCTCTCAATTACCTTCTTACATTTCCCCTTAGCTCTCGCTATCCCAATCGTGTTTTTCGAGATCGCGGTAAGCTTTTCCTTTTATAATTCCCTTCTTTTTAGATGATTCGGAATCGACCCTTGTTTCGTGAATATTATCTGCTACTTCAAAATGGAAATCCTTATCTTTTTTCGAATGATAAATCGATACTTCATCTCCATCCGCTATAGCATAATCATAAGGCCCGCGTGCACTCATCAGTTTTACAAACACCGGCAAGCATTCAAAAAAGATAAACAGTAGCCCGATAAAAGTAACAGCGATTGCCGTATTGTTATCCCGTGTGCCATCTACATTAAATTTAAGTTGCCCTAATGCCCAGTTTCGGTCGGCAAAACCAGCAATATCCGATAAACTGTCTAACTGTTTTTTAGTGTACAGTTTTTCAGTAAACAGCCCATCAAATTCTTTGCGCTTATCTACAAAACCTTCCGATTTATTGATGGCGGCTTTTAGTGAATCTAATTCAGCCGTGCGTTGTGCTATTTCAGCTTCCTTGCGCTTGGCATACGGTCCGTAGCCCATTACCCCTGATGTTTCGGTGGTTTTGTTTCCAAAAATCTCGAAATTAAGTTTTTGTCTATCCGCTTTAATTCCTTTTTCAAGCGAATCCCGTGTGGCTTTCTGTTGATTTAACCTGCCAAATTCTACCTGATATTTTTTCTCAAAGGCTTTGTTCAGGGTATCAATTTTAGAACGCTGGCCGTTTAAGTAACTTACTTTTAGGCGTTCTTTAATTTCCTTATCAAAAATTTTAAGCTCTATTGGTCTCGAAATTACCATACCAATCATAATGGCTAACAGAATACGCGGTGTAGCCTGTAACAACTGTTTATTGGTACTTGCACTTTTATTAATGCTCGATACGATATAGCGGTCCATATTAAAGATGGCCGCCCCCCATAAAAAGCCGAAAACAATGGCAAAAATTACCGCCAGATCATCCCCCTTAAACACAAAATACATGGCATAGCCTCCGGAAAGGGCAGCAAATAAGCCTGTAAAAAAGATGGTGGCGCCAATGCCAGTATATTTATTTTGTTCTGAAGGATACTTTTCCAGTGTCGGGATATGAGCGCCAGAGCAAAACCAAAAGAAACGGTTCAGTTTGTCCATTTGTAACTATTTATAATTAAACGCCTAAGGGTTAAAGTTGTTACAGCTTCAAACAAAATTTTATGGCATTTTTTTGATGGGGAGCGTAAAGTTGATTTTCCTATATTTGCATAAATACATTTAATAAAATGAAAGAAATATCGGTACAAGAACTAAAAGAGAAAATCGATAACAAAGAAGATTTTCAATTGATTGATGTTCGTGAAACATTCGAATATGAGGTTTCCAATCTTGAAGGCGAGAATATCCCTTTAGGTGGAATTTTAATTGAGGCTGATAAGGTTGCGAAAGATAAGCCGGTAATTATTCAGTGCCGCAGTGGAAAAAGAAGCGCAGCAGCAGTAATGCAGTTGGAGCAACAATACGGATTTGATAATCTTTATAACTTAAAAGGCGGTATTTTAGCTTGGCAAGAAGCTTTTGATCCCAACATGCCAGTATATTAATGATAGAATGAATGAGTTTTGAATGAGTGATTGTTAATAGCATAACGCTTATTCAAAATTCATTCGCTCATTCAATCATTCTCTAATTTCGTCATTCAATCATTTCAACTGTGGGTAAAAAATTTGCTTTAAATATCTTCTATAACCTGGCCATTATCCTTTCTATTTTCGGATTGGTTTGGTGTTATAACAATGCTAAATATCTTCCAGCTGGCTTTTTGGTAGGCACAACGGCTTGTTTGTTCTACTTTAAGTATCAACTTACCAAAGACATCAGAAAAAGCTTTAAAGAAAAAGATCAGAAGTAATGCCTGTTAAGCCTAAACCGGGCAGATCTTTTAAAATATACTTACCGTTTTCGAAAGCCGGATCAGTAAAGGGGTTATTCTTGGTGAGCCATGGCCCATCCAAATCGGCCCAGTTACATAAAGGAGCCAAAGCAGCTGCGGCCAAAGTGGCACAACTGGTTTCGCTCATACAGCCAATCAGCACTTTCATCCCAAAAGAACGGGCTTTCAAAATCATCTGATGCCCTTCGTACATGCCACAGCTTTTCATCAGTTTTACGTTAATGCCATGATAGGCGCCTTTCAGTTTGTCCATGTCGGCTAAACGCTGTACGGCTTCATCAGCTAACAGCGGGATTGGGCTGCGCTCGGTTAGCCAGGCATTCCCATCGAGGTTGTTTTTATCCATAGGCTGCTCGATTAACACCACGCCCTGGTTATGCAGCCAATAAATTAAATCGATCGCTTTAATTTTATCTGCCCAACCCTGGTTCGCGTCCACATATAAGGGTACATTGGTCATGCTCCTGATCGTTTCGATAATTTCCTGATCGTTATCCCTCCCCAATTTAACTTTGATCACTTTAAAAGCTTCAGCATCTTTCAGTTTTTCGCGGATTACTTCAGGCGTATCAATCCCAATGGTATAAGAAGTTACCGGCATCTTAGCAGGATCTGCGCCGTAAATTTCATAACAGGGTTTATTTAACAGCTTTCCATTGATATCGTTAAGCGCAATATCTATTGCCGCTTTAATGGCTGGCTGGCCTGGAGCAAGGCTGTCCAGATAGCTAATTATTTCTTTGAAATCGAATGGATACTGGATTTTATCCAAATCTACAAGGCTAAGAAAAGCCGCTGCGCTTTCATAGCTCTCGCCCATATAGGGTACCATAGAAGCCTCACCATAACCTGTTACACCTTCATATTCTATCTTCAACAACATTAAGGGGGTGCTGGTACGGGTAAATTTCGAGATCGAAAAAGGATGTTTTAATTCTAATTCAAATTGTCTGCAACTAATCTTCATTATCAATCGTCTTCTAAATAAATAAGGTAATTATCGCTTTGCAAATTATCTTTGTTTTTATTAACGCAACTACCACTGCCATGAAAAACATTTCAAGATTACGGTATTTTATTTATTTATCCTTAATAATTATTGGAGGATGTACCACAGGAAAAAAAGCCTTACAAAAAGGTGATTACGATGCTTCGGTTGCTAAAGCAGTAAGCAGGCTGCAAAACTCGCCAAAAAATAGTGAGGCTATGGAGGTGCTAAAAACAGGATACGATTTGGCCTTACAGGATCATTTAAGAAAAATTGAAGAGGCTAAAATGTCTAACGACCTTTTCAGATGGGAATCGGTGATGTACGATTATCAAAAAATTAATCAATTGGCTGATGAGATCAATAGCTGCCCAGCCTGTTTAACGGTTGTTCCAGGTCCGACAAAATACATCAATGAACTTGCTGATAGCAAATACAATGCTGCTGCCGCAAGGTATAACTCAGGTTTGGGCTATTTGAGAGAAAATAACCGCCAGTCGGCAAAAAAGGCATACTACGAATTTGAGAAAACACAGAATCTTCAGCCAAATTATAAAGATGCCAAAGCCAAAATGGAGGATGCTTATTGGGCAGCGGTAACCAGGGTTGTGGTACAGCCGATTATTGTAAACAGCGGCATGTACAAATTAAGCGCTGATTATTTTCAACAGCAGATCGATCAGTTTATTGGAAATTACTCGAGAAATAAGTTTGTGATATTTTATGGCGAGGCCCAGGCAACAGATCAAAAAATTGTTCCCGATCAGGTATTGAGTTTAAACTTTGATGATTTTGTGGTAGGCCAAACCTATGTAAAAGAAAGGGTAGAAAAGTTGAAACGCGACAGTGTGGTAATTGGCGAAACCCGTGAGAAAAAACCAATTTACGGCACGGTTAAAGCCACCTTAAGTATTTTCGAAAAGAACATCTCTTCGTCGGGATTATTGGATATGAGCATTACCGATTGGAGCACAAAAAAACTGGTACGCCAGCAGAAATTCCCTGGAACTTATGTATGGAGAGATAATTGGGCAACCTATAAAGGTGATGATAGGGCGCTCAGTAAACAACAATTGGCCATTACCCGAAGGAGGGAGCAACTGCCTCCACCACCCAGTGCTTTGTTTTTAGAATTTACCAAACCCATTTACAACCAGCTGGTTGATGATATCAGTTATTATTATAATAATTACTAGGACTTAACCGCCCTGTTTATGGATGTAGTATAGCAATGTCTTTTGTTGAGGTAGTATCGTAAGGCGATTTACCTCAGATGCTGTCATGTTGAGCCTGTCGAAACACTTTAAAGCGTATTTATGCAGGTCCTTCGACAAGCTCAGGATGACAAATCTATATTTATGATATACCTCTATCCTGAGATAGTGCTCAAGCAAGCCCGCTAACAGGGTGAGGTGGTTGTAATCCCTGCGTTAAAATAAAATATCGTTGCAAAGCCCTAAAAATATAATGGCTAATATTGCAGTGATGAATACCGGCTTATACAATCCTTTCCAAAACTTCGATTTTTTATACAAAATCTGCTTCCTAAGCGGCAAAACTTTTAATTCGCCTGTTGTTCAGGTGCCGTTAATTCCAAAATGGTTGTTAGCACAGGCTGGTTTAAGTGGCGAAGAGCAGATCCAGTTTTTGGATGAGAGTATCCGTTCGTACAACACCTTGGTTATCCCGGTGAACAGCGAAGTAAACGAGCAATTTTTAACCCCGCTTGAGCACAAGATCGAAGCAGCATTTGCAACAGGGTACGATGCCGTTTCCGCATTGCCCGAACTGGATCTTTTTAACTGGATCGGCAAATTTTTATATGGCTTTGTATACATCGAAATGCATTCGGCCTTACGCAAGGAAATGACTGCTGATGGTTTAAATATGTCGCAATCGTTAATGATGAAATTTGCCAATCTGAATTTCATGATGCAGAACCTGTATACCAGTCTCGAGTTTGAAGATTTTTCACCATGGTCTATCACGGTAGTGAAATTAGAAAACGGAGAAACACCGTTCAGTTTCCGTGATGAGATAAACACTTTAACCTTCTCGTTAAAAATGAAAGATTTTGGGATCATCGCCTGTTTACAGGATAATGGTACCAATAAACGCTATCATCAGGATATCATCAACGAAATAAAAGGAAAAGCTTTAACCGCCGAACAGTTTGAAGAGCTGAGTGCGCGTTTTTATTACTCTGCCTACCTGTTTAACCGCTTGCCTGAGTATACTTTTATGCCAGTAGAAGGCACCACTTATATCGAAGCCATGCCTTTACGCGGCAACATGACCAAACCGCTTTTTGATGTTTGGCAACATAAAGTATATGCGCAGGTATTGGAAAATTTCTGGAAACCCTGGGGTTATGTGGTATTCGAGATTATTAAAAACCCTGATGAGCCGAAGAGTTTCTTTGAGAAACCCTATTTGCCTACGGCGGGGTAATAAATTCAGGTCGTCACCCTGAATTCATTTCAGGGTCTATCTTGCATGAAAGATGCTGAAATAAATTCAGCATGACGGTCGCGTGCGAAAATTATCTCCCTCCTGTTAACATCGTAATAAAGTTCTGCAAAATACCCGGGACAAAAATGATGGTAAAAATCAATCCGGTTAAGGCACCAAAAAAGTGTGCATCATGATTGATGTGGTCTCTCGAATTGCGGGAAGCATAAGCACAATAAATTAAATACAAAATCCCAAAAACTACAGCAGGAATGCCGATAGGAATAAACATGATGTAAATTTTAGACATTGGATTAAACAAAATATAGCTAAAAAGCACCGCACTAATGGCTCCGGATGCACCAAGGCTATTGTAGTTAAAATGATCTTTATGTTTAATAACGGTGGGTAGATCACTTAGCACCAACCCCAGAAAATACAGTAATCCAAACTGCCAGCTCCCCATTAATCTTTCCAGTGTAAAGGCAAAAGCATAGAAGGTAAACATATTAAAAAACAGGTGCATCCAATCTGCATGCACAAGCCCGCTGGTAATCAAGGTATATACATTCTGTCCTTTGGATACACTATACGGATGCAGCATAAACTTGCCATAAAGCGAATGATCATAGAAAGCATATAAGCTGGTAATAATGGTAAAAACGAAAATTACGGAGGCAACTGGTGCAATATTGAAGTATTCCATGGGGGTTATTTTAAATCAAGTTTTACGTCTGTAACCAAACGGGCTACCGGATATCTATTGTGTGTTTTTTCGTAATAATCAGAATTTTTATATACAAAATCAAGTTGTGCAGCCGCATTCTTCGCAAATTCGGCATCTGAAGCTTTTTTCGCCTCCAATTTATGCTGTAGTTCTGGATTATTTTTTAGTAATGCTGTTGCAGTATCTTCAAAAACATATGCCGAATAATGTTCTTTCATATCCAGAATTGAATCGAAAAAGTTCCAGTTGAAATAAGAATCAGTAGCCTGTGGCTCCAGTGTTTCTACAATATACCGGTTAACAGGCTGGTTAACATAAACCACAAAATCGCTTGCGTAATATTGGAGGTTCTGTTTTAGTGTATTCAATTTTACGGCTGAGTGCAGATAGTGCCCTTCATAGGGCCTTGTTCCGGTTTTAAAATCGCCGATATAATAACTTTCTACTTCAATTTTCTGATCGTTTTTTAGCTCCCTGATTTTAACATTATTCAGTTTAAGCAGGGCAATTACGCGGTCCCAGGCTTTCGGAATAATGTAGGCAACCGGTTTTTGAATAGACACCGCAGGTTCGAACTTATTCCATTCTTTAATGGTCCTGGTGTAAGGTTTACTACGGTCGTAATATAAACGATCGGCACCGCTTACCGTACTGGGTTTTTGCCCGGCCTCAAAGCCTTTAAAGGTCAGATCGTTTACCTCAGTTTTGTTCAGTTTCCATTCTAAAGGAAATTCCTTTTGTGCAGCAACAAGTTCATCGGCCTTCCGCTTATTCTCTCCAATAACCTTGGCATCGCGTTCTACAAGCTGAATATAGGTTTGCAAAAGCTCGTAAGTGGCATCAACGCGCAAATCGTATGCCTTTAGCATATGCGTTTCGGGCATAAAACCTATGGTGTTGTGCAACGTGGTATATCCGGTAGAGTAACGTGGGGGATCTATAAATCCGGTTATTCCGCTTTCAGGCGTTTCACCTATCGAGTTTACATAGGGAATCATCGGGTAACCCACCTTCTCCATTCCCTTATATAGATCAGGTACCAATGTTTTAGTTAAATAGCCCGAAAGAATCGGGTTCAGCTTATCTTTTTGTGTAGGGATAAGCGTCATTACATATTGATAATCGGCACCATTGCTGGTGTGTGTATCTACAAATATTTCGGGCTGCCAGGTATTAAAAATGAGTTGAAACGCTGCTGAATTTTTCGAATCGGTTTTAATGAAATCACGATTCAGATCGAGGTTCTTGCTATTGCCCCTAAAACCATAAGCAACCGGTCCGTTCTGGTTGGCCCTTGATGTTCCGCTACGGTTAAAACTGCCATCTATATTGTACAGGGGAATAATGCAGATCACCACATCATTTGGCAGTTTACCTGCCTTAAGCAGATCGCGGGCAAGCATCATCGATGCATCCACCCCCTCTGGTTCGCCCGGATGAATGCCGTTGTTGATCAATAAAATCCTTTTATTCTGTTTTCTAATCTCCGAAGGATCAAAAACCCGATCGCGCGACAAAACCAATACATGTAAAGGCTTACCAAAATCTGTACGCCCATAGGTGAACAATTTGGCCTGTGGATAGGTCTTAGTTAGGTTTTCGTAATAGGTTATAGCAGCATTGTAAGTGGAGGTTTCAATTTTTCCGCTCAGCTCGAAAGGTGTTTTTTGTGCGGCAGCTTTTAATCTCATCGAAAGCAAACAAAACACAAAGAATTTTTTCATGCCTTAAATCTAAGAAATGAAATGATGTTATTAAAGGGTTTTACGATAAGATTTAATCGTTCCAAACATATATTTAAAACCTATGGTATAAACGTTGTAAACATCCGGCGAATTGTTTGCAAACTTGGCGCTCGAATCGTTATAACCATCCAAACCTTCGCCAAAAGTATAGTTCGATTGTGCATTAATGTTGATAACGTACCTCATATAGCCATAACCATCGTTGATGAAATAGTTAAAACCGAAGTTTAAAGGTACCGCCATATTAAGGCTTTTATCTTTTCCAGGGAAAGGGCCATAGCCAGGATCGTGTGCTGCCCAGCTTGGTTTATACCGAACAATATCGGTAATCTTGTTGTTAATTACCCCTATACCCAAACCTACATACAAACCCCTTAGATTGTATAAAAACTCGCTTTTATCGTAGTTCACCACCTCACCAAGCATTAGCTTTACATTGGCTGTAATGGCGGAATATTTGTTTACAAACTGACGGTTGTGCAGATCGGTTTCAATATCACCACCCTGAATCATACCATACTGCCCTTCTAAACCCAGGGTTACAAATGGCGTGATATGATAATCGAATACGCCATAGGCTGTGTAACCAAAACCTCCTTTGTACACATCAGTATAAGATTTGTTTATTCCTCCTCCAAAGCCATACGACATTTTAAAAAAATTAGATTGGGCAAAAGAAAAACTTCCTATAAAAACAAGCAGAAGGGTTATGTAAGTAGCTTTCAGCAGATTAAAAATCATATCGTTTTTTTACAAAAATAATATGTTTATCGAATATCTATAACTTTTACCTTTGAATTATGAGCACATACACCAACTTTAACAAATCTCTGGAGCAGCGGTTTATAAAATATGCGAAGATTGATACTCAATCTGATCCAAATTCTCCAACTTGCCCATCAACCCTAAAACAAAAAAACTTAGGTAAAGAATTGGTTCAGGAACTGTTAGAAATTGGCGTTACTGATGCCGAAATAGACGATAATGGCTATGTTTATGGTACGATCCCGTCAAATACAAACAAGCAGTTGCCCGTAATTTTCTTCTGTTCGCATATGGATACCTCGCCAGATTGTAGTGGAGAAAATGTTAAACCGATTATTCATGACAATTATCAAGGAAAGGACTTAATTTTGCCAGATGACAACAATATTATAATAAAACTGTCTGAGCACAAAGACTTAAAGCACCAGATTGGCAACAATATTATCACCGCAAGTGGAACAACTTTATTAGGTGCCGATAATAAAGCAGGGTTAGCAGAAATTATGGAAGCGGCTGCCTTTTTAATGCGCAATCCTGATGTAAAACACGGAACCATAAAGCTACTTTTTACCCCTGATGAAGAAATAGGCCGCGGCGTAGATAAAGCCGATTTAAAGAAACTAGGTGCAGATTTTGGCTATACCATAGATGGGGAAACGCTGGGTTCAATCGAAGATGAAACCTTTTCTGCCGATGGCGCCACCCTTAAAATTTATGGCGTAAGCACTCACCCGGGCTTTGCAAAAGGAAAAATGGAAAGTGCCATTAAGATCCTTGCTGAAATTTTAGATTCGCTGCCAAAAGACACACTCACACCAGAAGCTACACATCAAAAAGAAGGATTTATCCACCCCGTAAGTATGAACGGACAGGTAGAAGAAGCAGAAGCACAGTTTATCATCAGAGATTTTACCGATGAAAAACTAGCCGCACATGGGCAGTTTTTAGAAGAAACCGTAAAAAAGGTGATGGCTAAATACCCAAAGTCTACCTATAAAATTAATATTAAAGCACAGTACCGCAACATGAAACAGGTGTTGGATCAGCATCCTAAAATTGTACAATACGGAATTGAAGCCATTGAACGAGCAGGTGTGGTGGCAAAACAACAAAGTATCCGTGGCGGAACCGATGGCTCGCGACTTTCTTATATGGGCTTACCTTGCCCCAATATTTTTGCCGGAGAACACGCTTTTCATAGCAAACAAGAATGGGTAAGTGTGCAGGACATGGAAAAAGCGGTACAAACCATTATTAACATTGCCTGTATTTGGGAAGAGCGTGGGTAGTTGTAGCAGTTCGGAGTTGGCAGTTTTGAGTTCGGAACCGTATCCAACTCCGAACGCCCAACTCCAGACTCCAAACTTAATAGGAGGCTTGTCCAATATCCAACCTCGCTATTTTTCCTTCTTTGTTTACCTTAAATTTAAAGCAGGTTTTAAAATCACCCCATTGGTCGGAGTGGAAATGACCATATACCTCCAATCCTTTGTTTTCAACTTTATCTATACTGGTAAAACGCTCATGTCCCAGCGCTTTCTTAAAGAAGTTATTAAATTTCATCTGGTTTCCGTCGTCGTAAAAGGCAACATCGATAGCAAATAAAGGAAACCACATTTTTTCATCGCCTTTTTGCAATGCGGTAATAGCGGCCTTCACTTTTGCATTTGATAATTTTGTTAAATCTATCGCCATGGGTTTCTGATTTTATTTTAAGCGAAAGTAAATGCGCGGGTAATAAAATAAATAGTGCTTTAAGCTTTTCATTTGCTTAAGCTTTATTAGTAATCAAAATTAATAAAAAAGATATTTTTAAAGTACATCTTTTTGTTAATTTAGATTGCAAATGATAACTCTCGAGAACGATTATATAAAAGTTAGCCTGGCGGCTAAAGGCGCAGAACTTCAAGGCTTATTTAGTAAAGAAACCAAGCTGGAATATTTATGGAATGCCAATCCTAAATATTGGGCAAAACACAGTCCGGTTTTATTTCCTATTGTTGGCTCATTAAAAAAAAACAGTTTTACTTACCAAGGTAAAAGCTATGAGCTGCCACGCCATGGTTTCGCCCGCGATCATGTTTTTAATTTCGAAAAAATAAGTGAAACTGAAGCTGTTTTTACTTTAACCCAAAATGAAGATACCTTAAAAGTATATCCTTTTTATTTCGAACTGAAACTGAGGTATCAATTAATAGATAGAAAGCTGAGCTTAACTTACGAGGTAAAAAACACCGGTACTGCCGAGCTTTTATTTTCAATTGGTGCGCACCCGGCATTTGCGGTACCCAATACCCCCAATACCGTTTACGAAGATTACTATCTTGCTTTTAATAGCGATGAGAAATTAACTTTCTGGAAACTGGAAGATGGCTTAGTAGCCGACGAAACGGAGCTCATTGAACTGGGTGGCCACAGGTTAAACCTTAAACATGATTTGTTTTATAACGATGCGCTGGTTTTTAAAACCCTTCAAAGCAACTGCATCAGCTTGCTCAACAACAAAAACGATTATGGATTACATTTCCATTTCGATGATTTCCCTTTCTTTGGCATTTGGGCTGCTACCGATGCCCCTTTTATTTGTTTAGAGCCATGGTGCGGAGTGGCCGATGGCGTTAACCACGATCAGGAATTAACACGCAAAGAGGGTATAGTAAAACTTGGTGTAGGCGAAAACTGGTCGCGGTTTTGGGAAGTAGAGTGTTTCTAGATGGGTTATTGCTTATAGTTGGATACAAAATTAAGTTGGCTATCGGTAGTTTTTTGCTAACACTTGCCTTTGCCCTCTTCATGCTTTTCTTTGCAAATTACAGGGGCCCTTTTAATTATTCTGTTTTCGCAATATTGCCTCCAGTTTGTTATTAGCAACATTGCCGGCTTGTAAATGGCGTATTGAAGCAAACAAATAATTATGCACATTAAAATTTCTGTTATCGCGGTGTAGTGGAAACCACTACCCATAAAGGGGTATTTTTACCTTTTAATTTGATGTTAACATGTTGATAACTATATTTATAATGTTAAAATTAAATCAACGGGACGATTTAGATTAAAACGCGAAACCTTTCAGCAATGAAAGGTTTTTTTTTGCAAAAAAAACACGCCCTCAAAAAGAGGACGTGTTTACTCAAATCTAAAATTATTTTGGGACGATCGAGAATTATTTCATTAAATGTTTAATACCCTGCTACAAATATGAAAAAGATAAAGGATTTATTTCCGTTCAGTTTTATTCATCTGTAAAAGAATAACTTATCCAAAAGCTATTGCAAAATGAATAAAATATTTTAGCCTATTTAAAAACATATTTTCTCAAATTCGACAGCCGAGTTAAGGCCATCGCAACAAGATGGAACCATACAAGTTTATTAATTTGACGATGTCAAAAACGCCCTTACATTTGTCTCAAGTACACCCATTTTATCATTAAAAGGTGCAGTAACTTAGTTGTAAACAAAATAAATAAGATTATGGCAACCATGCACCCTTACTTAAACTTCGACGGCAAAGCCGAAGAAGCTTTTAATTTTTATAAGTCGGTTTTTGGCGGAGAATTTACCTTCTTTGCAAAAATGGGCGATGCACCCGAATCGGATAAATTAACCGACGAAGAAAAAAACCGTGTAATGCACGTAGCCTTACCCATTAATGAGCATACGGTTTTAATGGCGTCTGACTGTGTACCTTCGGCAGGGCATGTACTTAAAGAAGGCAACAACATGTACATTAACCTCAATGTCGAGAGCCGCGAAGATGCCGATCGCTTCTTTAACGGCCTTTCAGCAGGTGGCACCATCGAAATGCCAATGGACGATATGTTCTGGGGCGATTACTTCGGTAGCTTTAAAGACAGGTTCGGTATCCAATGGATGGTTAATTTTAGTAATGCTAAATAGTTAATCGCAGTTGAAATCCAGGGTATAACTACTCTGGATTTTTTAATATCCTGCCTTAAGCTTTGTTATTTTTCAGTAAATAGGCAGCACAGATTTTGTCAGCATTGTTGATTACGTTTATCCAGCAACAGACTGATCATTACAGACATTCAATAAAATCAGATAGTTAAAGAGTGTTAAATATATGGGATGAAAAAATTTGAATCACCATTTTTATTGAATGAAAAATCTAAAAATAACGTTATGCCTCACCTTACTGCTTGCATCCTCAGCACTGAACAGTAAAGCGCTTACTGACTCTGTCTGGGTAAATATTAAGATTACAGACACCTCATTCAACCATAAAACGCCAAAACTTTATCTCCAAAAACTGGGCGACAAAATTCGAACATCAATATCTCCTAGCAGAATTAAGGATGGTCAGTTCCTATTTGCATTTAAAAATGAAAATTATTTCGAATGCATATTACGTTTCGATTCTGACAATACTTCATTCGTACCCTTCTATTTATCTCCTGAAAGCAGTCATGTCGAAGTTGAATATTTTTTTCCTACAACAAACAAAATGGCTTTTATCAATCGATCAAGTGGTTCTAAAGCACAAGCTGATATTAAAAGGATTGAAGACAGAACCAATGAAATACTCCATCAAAATGGAGAAAAGCTTAGGCTAAAATATAAAGATTACGACAAGATAGCTTCGCGGGCTGATATCCGAAACGAAAACTATAATCTTAATCTGAAAGATAGATTTGAGTTTATCAAGAAACTGTCTTACGACACCACTGTTTATGCCCCGGTCTTATATCTGAACATTATTAATTCATTTGATGATTGGTCGGTTGATCAACTTAAGGCATTTGTATCCAATCAAAACCCAAGAGAAGCGGTTAGTATTTATCAGGAAATTAAAGATAACATAACTATTAAAGAAGCGGCATTTAAAGATGAGAAACTCAAAAACCCTGAAATACAATTGGCAATTAAGGCTATAGATCAGAAGTACATTTATCTGTCATTTTGGGCATCGTGGTGCGGACCTTGCCGATCACATAACAAAATCCTTAAATCAACCAATTATAAAAATTTAGGTTTTGTGGGCATCTCATTTGATGAAAATTTAGTTAATATGACTAAAGCAAGTAAAGAGGATGACATAACCAAATGGAAACAAGTGCAAATAAAAGAAGGCTTTAATTCTGAAATTGCAAAAACTTTTGGTATTAATGCTTTGCCTGGTAATATCCTATTAAACGATAAAAGGCAAATAATAGGCATTAATGTTTCTGATCAAACGTTGGAGCAACTTATCTTTACAAAATAATTCGAAAGATAAGTTTTTGCTTTTAAATCTTCACCAACGCATCAACCAAATCCTGAAAACCAGGCCTGTTTAATGGTGATGCAACTAAGCAGGCGTCTCTTAAGGTACCCAAAGCATTCGAACACGTTTCGCTTACCGTTTCGTTTTTTAACGAAAGTAAATCATCGAGCAGGTAACCATAAGCGCTCACTTCTATCCGCTCTAAAGCGGTGGCAAGTGTAACCTCAGCCTGATCATAAAAACTTGCAGCACCAAAATCGCCGAATAAAGTACTGCCCTCATCATCAATCAGGATATTGTGCGCATATAAATCGCCATGCATAATCCCGGCCTCGTGCAATTGCGCGGCTAAGGAGGCAATGGTTTTGGCAATACTCAGCAACTGTTTTTCCGACAGCTGCATAGCTTCAGGGAAAACATCCCTTGTACAACTTTCTAAACTCGGCGGATTACCCAGGTTATAAAAATGATGAGGAATGAGGTCCATCACCAGTCCTTTTTTATCTTCAGGGTGCAGGGCAATCTGCCCGATTAAATTAACCAAACCAGGGTGGTAACCCGCAGCAATGTAGGCCGTCATTTCATCTTCCGGCAAGCCATCGCTGGTTACATTGCCCTTAAATAATTTAACGGCTACCTCCTGGGTTTCATCACCAATAGTCCGGTTTGCTTTCGAAATAATACCCGATGCGCCTTCACCCAATAAATGGTTAATTTCTAAATCGTGCCAATTAATTAACGAAAGTGTTTCTACAGCAGGAGTTTTACTAAAGTTGTTCCCGGAAAATGCAATCCACGAAAGTTTAGGCATCATGGCAATCCATTGTGGCAGCTCATGCAGTTTATTAGCAGCAATCCGCAGTAACGATAAATTTTGGCAATTACTTAATTCATCAGGCAATTGCACCAAACGGTTGCCCGATAACATCAGCTTTTGCATCCGCGTACACTGCCCAATCTCTTTTGGCAATTCGGCAATGTTATTGTTTGTTAAAATCAGCCAGCGAAGATTAGGATTCAGTGATTTTGCAGGCACCGTTTTAATCTGGTTAGATTTAAAACCTGCAATATCCAGCAAAGGGCAGTCGGCCAATTGCTCAGGCATAACCGTGAAAAGGTTTTCTGAACAGAAGAAAATCTTCAATTTCTTTAAACGGCCAAAATCTGCCGGTAATGCACTTAATTTATTAAAAGATAAATCCAGCACCTCCAAAGTATCGGCCAACTCGAATATTTCGTTTGGAAACTCGGTTAGGTTTTCAGAAATTTTTAACGATACTGCTCCTTTAAGTTCGCCACTTTGTAGTGCTAACAGGTTTTGCATAGGTATACTGGTTTTAATTATTTGGAACGAAGATAAGGCTATATATTTATTTTAAAGATCAATGCTATGTTCCACATAAATTTGGTTAAGAAAATATTCATCATGCGATATGACTAAAAGCGTTCCCTGGTATTCGTTAATGGCCGCTGTTAAAATTTCTACATTCTGGATATCGAGGTTATTGGTAGGCTCATCCAATATAATCAGGTCGGGCGATTGGTTGCTGATGGTTAACGAACAAAGGATCAACCGCATTTTCTCGCCGCCACTTAAGGCCGAACAAGGTTTGTTCCAATCGGTTTTGCCAAACAAAAACCGGTTTAAACGGATTTTTACTTCATGCTCCTGCAATGCACCAGAGTTATATTGCTGGGTCTGTTCGTCAACTGTAAGTTGATTATCGATCAACGAATAATCCTGGTCAATATACATGGAGCTAATGTCTGCTTTGTTTAAACTTCCCACCAAGGGCTGGAGCTGCCCCAAAATAAGCTTGATCAAGGTGGTTTTGCCCGATCCGTTCCGGCCCCTTATCACGTAACGCTCAGCACTAAAAATCTGAAAACTAAGCGGCTCCTTCCAAAGTAGTTGATCGTGAAAAGCAAAATTGACCTCCTTAGCCTCAACAATACTTTTCCCTTTGTGCAGCCTGGCTTGGTTGAAACCGATCTTCATTTTGTCTGCATCAGGCAGCACAGACCTGAGCAGGCTTAATTCAGCAGAAATATGATCGAGCTTTTCGGTATGCACGGCCTTTAATTTTGCTGTACTTTTTTCTGCATTATTTTTTAACGTATTCATCGAAATGGTCGGCAATCCAGCTTTTTCCTGTTTTTTCTTCCCTTTGGCATCAAGCTTCTGCTGCCGCTCGATCGATTCCCGCTCCACTTCTTTAGCTTTGCGCAACGCTTTTTCCTTTGCTTTTAAATCATTGTTCAAAGCAGTATTTTCAATTTTCTTTTGCGCAGCATAGAAATCGTAATTTCCGCCATAAATGGTTATTCCCCGCTTACTTAGCTCGCAAACTTTCTCAATCTGGTTCAATAAAGTACGGTCGTGACTCACCACCACCAAAGTTTTCCTGGTCAATCGGATATAATCGTACAACCTGTTTCTGCCTTCCTGATCCAAATGATTGGTCGGTTCATCCATCAAAACAATATCCGGACGGTGTATCGCGATGCCAGCCAAAAATACGCTGGTTTTTTGTCCCCCGCTTAAACTTTCCATTTTTTGGTTTAAGTCTAAACCCTCCAATAGCCAATAACTCAAAGCTTCCGCGCAACGTTCCTCAATGGTCCAGTTATCGTTGAGTATAGTCAAATTTTCGTCGGTTACTTCTCCGTTGAGGATTTCGTTCAATGCTTTTAGTTTATCTTCAATCCTGAGTGCCTGCGCAACGGTAAAATCATTAAACTGACCAAAAAGCTGTGGCACATAATAAGGCACCGATTCCGTTTTAACATATCCGGCAGTTGGCCTGAGTTTACCCGACAAAATTTTTAAAAGTGTCGATTTCCCTGCCCCATTATGACCAATGAGTGCAATTTTTTCGTATTTGTTAATGGTAAGATTTAAGTCTGAAAACAGTAAATCTCCATTAGGATGGATGTAGTTAGCCCCTTGTAGAATAAGCATAAATTTCTTTTTTTATTGTAAATAATTGCAGGAACGGATCCGCTCTGCTGGTTATCTATTTTCTGAAAAGAAATGAATCTTACATGTATGGGGTGTTTTGGTGATGCTGCAAAGGTAAGGAATTTTTGCATTTTGCGAAAGGCGGGTGGTGTGGATTAGTTAATTAGTCCATAGTCTTTAGTCTGAAGTCGGTAGTTTGAGGCGCGAAGCGAGCTTGTACTGCGCAGAGTTAAAAGTGAAGGATCTTTTTAATTAACCAAAGACATAGAAGATCATACAAGCTCAATAGCTTTATATTTTCTTAAATCCTTTAAATGGTAAAAAACTTTACGCCCAGCTCTGCAACCTTTACGCCTTCACTCTGTTCCTTTGCGGTTAAAAAATATGGATGATGGATGATGGGGGAGGGTTATGTCTGAAGTCATGAGTCGAACAACGTGTCATTCACCAATATTTTTATTGAACCATATAAGACATAGAAGGTTCATATAAGCTCAAGGATCTTATATTTTCTTACATTCCTTAAACGGCAAAGAACTTTACGCCTAGCTCTGCGGCCTTTGCGCCTTCTCTTTGTGCCCTCTGCGGTTAAAAAAAAAGAAAAGATGGATGAGGGAGTTTAGTCCGAAGTCGGGAGTCTGGGATCGAAGATTGAGTGGTGAAAATTTTGTTTTAATCGTTCCAATTGTCATCCTGAAAGCATTGAAGGATCTTTTTCCGATGTTACACCTAATTAGTAAAGATCCTTCGTTACGCTCAGGATGACAATTTTGTACTCTTCCACCCCCTATCTCTATATTATCGTTAGCTCTTTATAGATTTTATCTATATAAATTTAAATTTGCATTAGAAATTTAATCGCATATATTTACAAAAAACTTTAGGGGTGCCTACGTGCTGAGAAATACCCTTTGAACCTGATGCAGTTAGTACTGCCGAAGGGAAAAGTGAAAGCAATCTTACATTGCTGTCTTTTCGATCTCCATTTTGGGGCAATCTCTATAGTTTTTCCAATTTTTTAAAATATGGAAGTAACTATAAACAATCAAAACTATCTGCTCAACGAAGCCTGTTCCATTGAACAGATGCTTGCTGTTGTCATTTCAACCGAAACAAACGGCCTTGCCATTGCCGTAAACCAAACCATTATTCCCAAATCAGACTGGGCAACCCATGTATTAAATCCAGCCGATCAGGTTATACTCATAAAAGCCACGCAGGGAGGATAATAGAATGAATAAATTTTGAATGATTGAATGTAAAGCATAGCCAATTCACTCCTTTCTGTCATTCAATCATTCTCTCACTCAATAACTCTCAATCCCTCATTCAATCACTCATTCAATCACTCAATAATTGATTCTACTGATATGAAACAAGAAAAAACACCGAACCAAGAGGTGATCAGCCGCAGTCCTTTTCCGGCCTCACGCAAAATCTTCGTACCTGGAAAAATCCATGATATCCAGGTGGCCATGCGCGAAATCAGTTTATCGGAAACCAAAATCCATAATGGATTTGGATTAACCGAGCCTAATCCGCCTGTTACGGTTTACGATACCAGCGGACCATATACCGATCCTAATGTTGTTATTGATGTAAAAAAAGGCTTACCGCGCCTAAGGGAACAATGGATTAAAGAAAGACTTGATGTGGTAGAACTTGCTGAACTATCTTCTGCTTACGGACAACAGCGCCTGGCCGACGAGAAGCTTGATGCCTTACGCTTTAATTTCACTAACAAACCCTACAAAGCGCAAGTCGGTGCCAATGTATCTCAAATGCATTATGCAAAAAAAGGCATCATTACGGCCGAAATGGAATATATCGCCATTAGGGAAAACCAACAGATCGAACTGTTAAATGCGCAATTGGGCGATCAGCACGATGTAATGAACCACCAGCACCAAGGCAATAACTTTGGCGCAAATACACCAAAAGGCTACATCACACCCGAATTTGTAAGGGCAGAGGTAGCAGCTGGCAGGGCGGTAATTCCCTGCAATATCAATCACCCCGAACTCGAGCCCATGATTATTGGCCGAAACTTTCTGGTAAAAATTAACGCCAATATCGGTAACTCGGCCGTAACCTCTACCATCGAAGAAGAAGTAGAAAAAGCCGTTTGGGCCTGCCGTTGGGGGGCCGATACCATTATGGATTTATCAACAGGGAAAAATATCCACGAAACCCGCGAATGGATTATCCGCAATTCGCCTGTGCCCATTGGTACCGTTCCTATTTATCAGGCTCTAGAAAAAGTAAACGGAAAAGCCGAAGACCTCACCTGGGAAATCTTCCACGATACTTTAATTGAGCAGGCCGAACAGGGCGTAGATTATTTTACCATCCATGCCGGTGTACTGCTCCGTTATGTGCCTTTAACCGCTAAAAGGATTACAGGTATTGTTTCGCGTGGCGGATCCATTATGGCCAAATGGTGCCTAGCCCATCACAAAGAAAACTTTCTGTACACCCATTTTGAGGAGATCTGCGAAATTATGAAAGCGTATGATGTGGCCTTTTCGTTAGGTGATGGTTTAAGGCCTGGCTGTATTGCCGATGCAAATGATGCTGCACAGTTTTCGGAGCTCGAAACGCTTGGCGAACTCACTAAAATAGCCTGGAAACACGATGTACAAACGATTATAGAAGGTCCTGGGCATGTACCCATGCACCTGATTAAAGCCAATATGGAAAAACAGCTCGACCATTGTGGTGAAGCGCCATTTTACACTTTAGGCCCTTTAACTATCGATATTGCGCCAGGTTACGACCACATTACCTCAGCCATTGGCGCTGCCATGATCGGCTGGTTTGGCACAGCGATGCTCTGTTATGTAACCCCTAAAGAACACTTGGGCCTGCCAAACAAAAAAGATGTTAAAGACGGTGTAATTACCTATAAAATTGCCGCACATGCAGCCGATTTGGCCAAAGGCCATCCAGGTGCGCAATACCGTGACAATGCTTTAAGCAAGGCCAGGTTCGAATTTAGGTGGGAAGATCAGTTTAACCTCTCACTCGATCCAGATACCGCAAAAGAATTCCACGATGAAACCTTACCTGCAGAGGGTGCCAAGATTGCACATTTCTGTTCCATGTGCGGCCCGAATTTCTGCTCGATGAAAATTACGCAGGATGTGAGGGAATATGCCGCAAAACAAGGTGTGGAAGCAGAGGCGGCTTTAGCACAGGGCATGCAGGAAAAATCGAAAGAGTTTACCCAAAAAGGAAGCGAAATTTATTCTTAAACCGCTATGGAATTGATTGTAATTGCCAAGCCTACTATTTTTAAAGAAGAATGTCATCTTGTAAACCAGCTTTTCGAAGCCGGTTTACAGATTTTCCATTTGCGCAAGGAAAATGCCGATGAGGCCGGTTACCGTAAAATTGTGGAAGGGATTTTACCGGAATACCATCCCCGCATTGCTTTACACTATTTCCATGCGCTGGCAAACGATTATAACATTAATAGAATCCACCATACTGAAAGCTTTAGAAAAAATATTACGCCTAATACCCCGCCGCCACAAAAGCATATATGGAGCACATCTATTCATCAGTTATCAGCTATAGATCGCATTAGGCCATACCAGTACAGTTTTTATGGCCCGGTATTCAACAGCCTTTCCAAGCCAGGTTACATGGGGGTTATTCCTCCAGGTTTTCATTTAAACAAGCCTAACAGCAATACAAAATTAATCGCTTTGGGTGGTATTGGCTTCAACCAGATCGATCAGGTAAAAGAAATGAATTTCGATGGTATTGCGCTATTGGGCTGCATCTGGAACGATCCCGCTCAAGCTTTAATCAATTTTAAAAAAGCACAGCAACATTGCCTTGCTTACCATCAACCGTTTTAAAAACATCGCTATGATTTACCCATTACAATATATTTCGCAAGCACCCCGAACAGGTACCCATTTAGATGCCATTGAGCAGGTGCTCCAAGCTGGCGGAAAGTGGATCCAGCTGCGCATTAAAAACCAGGCCGAAGCCGAAATCCTGCCTTTTGCAAAAGCCGCGCAGGCGTTATGCGAAAAGTATGGTGCCAAACTTATCGTAAACGATTTTCCGCACCTGGCAAAAGCCGTAAATAGTTATGGCGTACACCTGGGCCTGCAGGATATGCCCATTTCCGAAGCCAGAAAAATTATCGGCAAACACCAGATTATCGGCGGTACAGCGAATACCTTCGAGCACATTTTGCAAAGGGTAGCAGAGGGTGCCGAGTATATTGGCCTTGGGCCCTTTAGGTTTACCCGGACCAAAGAAAACCTGAGCCCGGTTGTGGGCTTAGCGGGCTACCACAAACTAATGGAAAAAGTACGAAAAGCTGGAATTAACACCCCCATTATTGCCATAGGTGGCATTGAAGCAGCTGATATTCCTGCTATACTCGAAACTGGGATTTACGGAATCGCCATCTCGGCAGCGCTCACCAACCAAACACAAACGGCTGCGGTTATTGAAGAAATCAACAGCAAGTTCAGTATTCATTCGATTTAAAAATTACAGATATGTTAACCATAGCAGATCAAACCTTTAGCTCTCGTCTCTTTACCGGTACCGGAAAATTCAGTTCTGCCAAAGAGATGGAAAGTGCCTTAATTGCCTCGGCCTCCGAACTGGTTACCGTAGCGCTCAAACGTGTAGATTTAAAAGGCAAGGACGACGATATCCTTCATCACCTTAAATATCCGCACATCAATTTATTGCCCAATACCTCTGGTGTGCGCAATGCAAAAGAAGCCGTTTTTGCCGCTCAGCTGGCACGCGAAGCCTTAGAAACCAACTGGATCAAACTGGAAATCCATCCAGATCCGAAATACCTCATGCCAGATCCGATCGAAACCTTAAAAGCCACTGAAGAGCTGGTTAAACTCGGTTTTGTGGTTTTGCCTTATATCCATGCCGACCCGGTTTTATGTAAACGTTTGGAAGATGTGGGCACGGCAGCAGTAATGCCGCTGGGCTCCCCAATTGGCAGTAACAAGGGATTAAGAACGATCGATTTTTTAGAGATTATCATCAGCCAGAGCAGGGTCCCGGTAATTATTGATGCCGGGATAGGTGCGCCATCTGATGCAGCCAAAGCCATGGAAATTGGTGCTGATGCCGTTCTGGTGAACACCGCCATTGCCATAGCCAAAGATCCAACCAATATGGCTATTGCCTTTAAAATGGCTGTAGAAGCTGGCAGAATGGCTTTCGAGTCTAAACTAGGTGCTCAAACACACTATGCTGCAGCAAGCAGTCCACTAACCGCATTTTTAGATGAAGAGCTTTAACGAGGTATTCGAATCCCACAATTGGGACGATACTAAAGCCAGTATTTACGATAAAACAGCTGCAGATGTAGAACGGGCATTGCGCAATACTCAGCGCGATCTGGAAGATTTTAAAGCACTTATTTCTCCCGCAGCGCTGCCTTATCTCGAAGATATGGCGCAGCTTAGCCAGCGATTAACTTTAGACCGTTTCGGCCGGGTAATCCAGATGTATATCCCGCTTTACCTTTCCAACGAGTGCAATAATATCTGTACCTATTGTGGTTTCAGTTATGACAATAAAGTAAGGCGCAGAACGCTCAACCCAATGGAAATTATGCAGGAAGTTGCGGTAATTAAAGGAATGGGTTACGACCATGTTTTACTCGTTACCGGCGAAGCCAACCAGAGTGTGCACACCGATTACTTTAAAAAAGTATTAGACCTCATCAGCCCACATTTTGCCCATATATCCATGGAGGTGCAGCCTTTGGATGTAGCCGACTACGAAACCCTTATTCCGCACGGGTTAAATACCGTACTGGTTTACCAGGAAACCTACCACCAGGATGATTACCGGAAACACCATCCAAAAGGCAAAAAATCAAACTTTCTGTACCGCTTAGAAACGCCTGACCGTTTGGGGCAGGCCGGGATCCATAAAATGGGGCTTGGCGTATTAATCGGACTGGAAGACTGGCGTACAGATTCATTTTTTACGGCCCTGCACCTCTCTTACCTCGAAAAACAATATTGGCAAAGTAAATTCAGCATTTCTTTCCCCAGGCTGCGCCCCTTTAGCGGCGGTTTAGAACCTAAAGTAGTGATGAACGATAAGGAATTGGTGCAACTGATCTGTGCTTACCGCTTATTCAACAGTGAAGTAGAGCTGTCTATTTCTACCCGCGAAACCGTAGCTTTCAGAAACCAGGTGATTAAGTTGGGTATTACCGCTATTAGTGCCGGTTCTAAAACCAATCCAGGTGGTTACCAGGTAGAACCGCAATCTTTAGAGCAGTTCGAAATATCTGACGAGCGCTCGGCGCAGGAAATTGCAGCCATGATCAGAAAACAGGGTTATGAGCCCATTTGGAAAGATTGGGATATGAGTTTGATCCAAAAATCATGTTAATAAAAGAAGAACTGAACCGTTACAACCGGCAGATGATCCTGCCCGAACTGGGCCCCGCCGGACAGGAAAAGCTAAAAGCCGCCAAAGTATTGGTTATCGGCGCAGGTGGTTTGGGTTGCCCGGTATTGCAGTATTTGGCCGCAGCAGGCATAGGAACAATCGGCATTGTAGATGATGATGTGGTAGAATTGAGCAACCTGCACCGGCAAATTTTATATAACCATACCGATATTGGGCAACCTAAAGCAAAAATTGCCGCAGCAAAACTCCAATTGCTTAATCCGCATGTGGGCTTCAGCGCCTATCACGAACGTTTTAGGGCCGATAATGCGGTAAATATTTGCGAGGATTATGATCTGGTAGTCGATTGCTCGGATAATTTTACCACCCGCTACCTGGTGAACGATACCTGTGTGGCTTTAGGCAAAACACTTATTTTCGGTTCTATTTTACAGTTTGAAGGCCAGGTTGCGGTATTTAACCACCAGGGCGGTGCAAACTATAGAGACCTCTATACAGCACCACCAACTGAAAATATTAACTGTGTAGAGGGCGGGGTAATCGGCATTTTACCTGGCCTAATAGGCCTGTATATGGCCAATGAGGCCCTAAAATTAATCTGCGGCTTTGGCGAAATACTTGCAGGCAAACTGATGACTGTTAATGCATTGAACAATGCCCTGCTGGTATTTAAAATTGCCTCAAAAAAACCAACCGATACCGCAAAACCAGCGCCTGCCAAACCCGATAAAGCGCTACCAGAAATCGATAGCACAACATTAGATCGCTGGCTGGAAACCAATGCTGATGAAGTTTTTTTAATTGATGTACGCGAAAGCTACGAACATGAAGACGGCAATATTGGAGGCATCAACCTTTCACTGTACGAACTCAGGGAGTCGCTTGCAGCTATCCCAAAAAACAAAAAAGTAGTGTGTTATTGCCAAACCGGGCAAAGAAGCAAAATGGCAGTGCAGTTATTGGCGGGGGTTTATGAAGGAGAAGTATATAGTTTGAAGGAGGGGATGTAGTTCAGTTGAGAAAAGTCGTCATCTCGACGAAAGCAACGCGGAGCGGAGAGATCTTTAAACTAGAACTAATTTTTAACCACAGAGGGCACAAAGAAAGGCACAGAGGCCAGCAGAGCTGGGGATAAAGTTTTTTAATATATAAGTCTCTTCTAGGACGCTACCATTGCCAGGCTCCAATAGAAAAGTCGTCATCTCGACCAAAGCAACGCGGAGCGGAGAGATCTTTAAACTAGAACTAAAATTTTTAACCACAGAGGGCACAAAGAAAGGCACAGAGGCCAGCAGAGCTGGGGGTAAAGTTTTTTAATATATAAGTCTCTTCTATTACACTACCATTGCCAGGCTCCAATAGAAAGCTCGTCGTTTATCATATCTAAAAAACCATGTCATTCATATTGATTTTTATGAAATAAATTAACTCTCAAAATGACAAAACTGAAAAAAGCGCCCGTCATTTAACCACAAAGGCGCAAAGCAGGCGGAACTGGCTCATCATTTGGCGCGTCGCTTTTAAGGAATTTCACTAAAAATCGATAGAGAAACCTCCGCCAAGAACAAAACCTTTATCGAAATTTGGTGGAAGCTCGCCTGCAGTATACTTGATCGCAATCTTGGTTTTAGTGCCCGGACCTAAATTAATTTTAAGCAGCTTTTCTATCCTGATCATGTAAAAGTAATTCCAGTCTTTACCTGCGTTTTTCAACAATAAATTACGGTCGAGGTCGTAATACGAATCGAATAAAAAGGCGATCCGCTCATTTCCAGAAAGTATACCCGTTTCCCATTCAGCTTTAAGGTTTAACCTGTTCATAAATTTCGAGTCTTCAAGCAAAGGGGCAAGGCTGGTTTTATTCGCGCCGGTTACGTAATCATAACCGACAGATAAATCCAACTGCCTGGGATTGTTGTTTTTTGCCGCCCTTAACAAACCAAAAGGAAAATCGAGGATCGAACTCAGGTAAGAAGTGGAAACAGCAAGCTGCGGGCCAAATGCGAAATCGTAATTCCTGAAATCCTGGGTGGTTTCATGTTTCGCATGCAGGTTAAACGATAGCCACAAGGGCGAAGCTACCTGTGCGGCCTGATCACGTATTTGTTGAACAAGAGGGTCTTTTCCAGGAGGTAGTTCTGGGTCATCATCTGCCAGTGGATCTATCGTGCTACGCGGCCCAAGGTCTTTGCCTTTTACGTGAAACAGGGGCTGCCCCTCCAATTTAATTTCTGAAATCAGGCTGCTGTTTTTGTTTTTATCCTCAGCAACGGTTACAAAACCCCTACTGCCTAATGATAGGTTAAGTTTATTAATTTTAGCCGGATCCTTGCCCAATAGTTTTTTATCCAGTTGAAACTGATAATCGATCCCGAATGATCCTTTTTCCGGATCGATAAATTTAAGGTCAAGCTTTAGCCCGTATTTATCGAACACTTTAAACGAACCCGACGCTTCTACCATACTTTTTTTTGCCGTGGTATCCGCACCAGTTGTTTGTGCAACTGCCAGGCTTCCAAAACCCAGGCAGGAGATCAATAATAGCGCCCTTTTCATTTTCCTATCGCTTTAGCGCTAAGCTTATCACTTGGAAAAACAGCCTTATCAGCCCAGGTGTTTATCATCGCTTCGTTGGTCTGCGTATCTTTATCCAGGTCGACCAGGATATCTTCAAGCGCCAGCGAAACATTATAATGGGCTAAAATCTGGTTAAAATTATAGGCAAACCTGATTTTTGATCTTTTAATGGCATCAGGATCTATCCCCCAATTCATATCCTTTACCTTAGCCGCTAAAAATTCATCCCAGGCATCAAATGGATTTACATCATCAAGCGGATTATCTGATACACCAAAATAAGTGCGCTTAATGAAACGTCTTTTCTTTTCCGTTAATTCTGATTCTTTCATAATGGTTTTTTTGGGTTTAACACAATAACAAGAATATTGGCGTAAGCTAAAGCAGGCTAAAAAATAAAACTAAATCTACATATTAAGTAGCTCACTATCAATGCCTCTTGCTGGGAATATTATTGTTGGTTCATTCGGCAATGGTTTATTCTGTTAATTGTAGACCAAACCGAGCACCCCATTCCATATTATTTGACCATATAAGCTTCAGCATTTTTTAATCAGCGCTAATCGCTCCCCGCCAAACGCCTGACTGTTTCCACAATCCATCATACATTTTCCATATTTTTTAACCGCAAAGCGCACAGAGAGAAGGCGCAAAGACCGCAGCGTTGGGCATAATCGAGATTATATAATCTTATATGTTTCAATTAAAAAGATCCTTCACTTTCAACTATGCCTAGTACAGCTCACTTATGATGACAAAACGGAAAAATCGTCCGTCATTCCCGCGCAGGCGAGAACCACGCAGTGCTCAGCGAAGCTAATCTTAAAGCTCAATACATTACGACTAACCTTCTCTTTTTAGAAAAAATTGAATAGTTTAGCTATTCATAAATTCACGGAATCTCTAATGCTAAAAGTGCGCTCAGCATGAAAAAACACCTTAAATACATTGATGGCAGTTCGGATAAGTTCTGGCAGATTGAAGTACTCAACAATAGCTACACCGTTACTTATGGCCGAAATGGAACCAGCGGTATTTCGCAGACTAAAACTTTTGACGATGCTGACCAATGTTTAAAAACCGCAGAAAAACTGCTGAGCGAAAAAACAAAGAAAGGTTATTCCGAAACGGGTGAAGTAATTATCAGCCAGGTGCTATCCACACCTAAAAAAAGTGGAGGTAAAGATGTAACCGAAATATTAAATGCTTACGACGCCATTTTGATGGAGAGAAATCTGGCAGCATTATTACCATTTCTGCAACAAAACGCCAAAGGAAATATAGAAGTACTTAAAAGGCATATTAAAGCTAAAAAACGGCACTGGATGACTTATATTGACCTTAGCAATGAACCAGGGTTTAAGTCTGCAAGCCATAGGTGGGGTACAAGAGGGGATGAGAAATTAAGAGATATTATTACACTTACCGCCATCGGCCTACTGAGCAAAACAGATATTATGGCCTGGGATGAAGCTTTCGACATATTGGAAAAAGCGAAAGACCCTCAAATTTTAGCCATTTTGCAATGGGCGCAACCCGATTGGATTAACGATTTTATTCTCGATAAAGTGAAAAAAAGCGAGTGGCGGAATTTTAGTTACCAAACCTTGCGTTTCCTCGAAAGTCATGCTTTAATTAAACCATTGCCCGAACTGTATACGTTGTGTTTAGGCCGCTTTAGGGAGTGGTCGTCTAAAATAAAGACAAGAGATTTTATCAAATATATACTGAACGATGAGTTGGCCTATACACGCGATGTACCCAATTTATACTACTACGAAACCGGGATACAGAACAATTACTTCAGAGATAACGATACCCAGGCATATAACGAATTTTCTATATGGGAGATTATCTACAACGCCCTATTGCAGGATGGGAAACTAGATCGGCAACAGTTTATAGAACAGGCCATTTTAATCCAAACCAAAGATTGGAACAACAACCTTAAATCTTTTTATCGAAAAAGATTAAGCGATTTAAATCCTACTGCTGCAGAGCTTGTGCTTTATCAGGAATACCTTTTTGCTTGTTTGCAATATGCTTTTGCACCAGTTGTAAATGCATCGGTAGCGTTGATCAAACAGATTTATGAAGAGAAAAAGTTTAACACCAACTCTTTTCTCGATTGGCTTGAACCTTTGATGATGAGCAACGATAACAAAACGGCCATTAAGAACATTCTGCCTGTTCTGGAGAAACTGAATAAATCACAACCCAAATTAAACAAAAGGATCACTTCTCTGATTGCTGATACTTATGTGGTGCCCGATCTTAACCTGCAAGAAAGGGCAAGTAAACTGCTCTTAAAAATAGCAGCACCAAAAGATATTGCATTACACGAAAAATTATCAGGTTATTCGGCACTGATGTTGGGAAATGTCCGCGCGGGCTTAAGCAGTTTGCTCGCGGCCGAAGATTTTCTTGTTGCTGATGACGCTTTAGAAAGCTATCATTTTAAACATAAACAGGAAAAGGTGCTAAATGAGCCCATTGTATTGCCGAAGGATTGGAATGATGTGGTATATTTATTCGGCAAATTTATTGCTTCAGAAGAAATAGCCGATGCCGAGATACTACTAAATACCTACATCACCCAACAACATTTATTCCCTGCTGATTATGCCAAACAATTAGCCCCTTACGGACAACAGGTTGAAAAGAAATATTTTGAAAGTGTTCATAAAACTTATATCGCCACATTTCTGCGCGAAAAAATAAAAAATATCGGTTTTGTGTTTACCATAACACAAAATACCTATCATAAAATCAAAACGCTCCTGCTCATCAGGCCTTATTTAGATATCGTGCAAAAAAGAATGGCTGGCAACATCCGCCTACCCATGCTTTCTTTCCCTACACACTATCCATATTGGGTGGCTCCAAAAATACTTTTAGAAAGATTAATTACCTATCATGAAAATGAAGAAGAAATCAATGCACTCGATTTAACTATTGCCATTAGCCGCATGCCACGCGAACAGGTAGAAGAAGCGGTTCCACTTTTAGAAAAGCTTAACGGCGAGCTTAAACAACTCATGGCCTTTTGTTTGGGCACTACAAAAGATATTACGATTAAAAGCGATAGTATATTTAATAAACTGTTGACGAAAATGGGAGGTTCAACAGAGGCCGGCTTAAAAAGCGTGTGGGCAATGGCCGCCAGAATGTACTATCCCGATGAAACCTTTGCCGTATTTAACAATACTTACCTCAAAGATTATCCAATGGCTGTTTCTCCGTTTAAGCCCGAAATAAGGATTAAAGAAAAGTGGAACGAGTATACGAATTATCAGACCAAGAAAATAGAAAGATCAGCATCGTGGTACGAGCTAAGCTTCGATTTACCCCCATTTACTACAGTACATGGTTCTTTCTTGCCAGCTTTAGATTTATATGGCCGAAAAAACAGTTGGGAGTATATGATGAACAGCGAAGGCAATGTTTATTACTGGAACAGCCTGATGCCGCAGCATAATGATGCCCTGAGTTGGTTTATACTGCGTTCATCATGCTTGCATGCCAGCGGGGGTGCGTCAGAACTTAAAGGTTTCCTTCATGTAATCAACAGTACAGGATTCCGTTTTTCAGATGTCTCGATGTTGGTTTTTGCCTGTATGTTTTTTATGGATAAAAAAGAAGTCCGTTTAATGGCTTCAGAAGTATTGATCAACCTGGTCGAAAAACGGATTATCGATCTGGATCTTTTGGCCACAAAGCTTGCTTATTTAGCCTCAAATAAATATGGGGCATTTTTACGTCTGGTAGAAAGTATTGGGGCATTAAAAGATGTTTCTGCCTTGCACAATTCTGCATTTCTACAACTGCTTGAAAACTTGTTAAAACACCTGGTTATTGCAGAAAAGCTTCCTGTAAACTTTAAAAAACTGGTTGAGCATTATATAGATATGCTTTACAAAACCAATAAACAACCTATGCCAGAGGCTATTGCATTTTTCGAAAGATGGAAAGACAATGCTTCCCTTAAGGGTTTAATTAAACAAATTATTACAGCTTAACATGACCGACCTACAATATCACTACAGTGGCGTTTCTGCCTTTACCAAAACTAAAGGAATTAATAGTTTAGTTTTAGCCCACCAAACCGAAATAGAGGCCGTAAACAATATCCCCTGCTTTTTTTGGGGAAGCTTAACCGATCCTTATGTTACCGCTAAATGCTGGAGCACCATTGCTAAAGTAGTTAGATCAAGCTTTGGTCCAATCCCTCCAAGTTTACGAGATCCCATTGTTACTGCCGGTACTGAACGCATCAGGTTTGAAGGTTTTTCTTCATGCAACGGCGTATATGTTAGACTGGACATGAAACCCGAATCTATAGATGGTGAATTTATTGCAAGCGGCACTACCAATGTCGATTTTAACGATCCCATGTTAAATGCCCTGAACAGCATCCAGAAAAACGAAAAAGTAACCCTGGCGGTGGGCCAGCAAGAAGTACAGGTAATTACCAGCAAAACTAAAGTGACAGAAAAAAAGGTAACCTTACCCACCCGTTGGATTAAGGGCTTAACCAGTGTACAGCTTTATCTTGCTGATATGGACCTAAAATTTGAACTGAATAAAATACAAACCATACAACTTTTTCAAAACCTGCCAAAAGGAACAGTTAAAGGCGATTTCTTTATTTCGAAAAGGGCAGGCAAATTTATGTTTTCGACACTGGCAACCGCTGATGCCGTGCGTATAGGGGGCTTACACAGGCTCCGCTTATTAGATGGTATTTTAGCTATTGCCGATAAGGTTTACATTTACGAATCTGCCGATAAACAGACCGTGGCCTTTGTATATGAATTTGGTAAAATGCAATTGCTTATGGCTTTCTCTCCCGATGCATACCGCGGATTTTCAGGTGAAGGAAAGGCACTTGAACAGATGACGGAAAATTTACCGGTTGAATGGGTATACGGACTGAACAGTTTACTCAAAGCAAACGAAAATTTCGACCCTACCTTACTTTCCATCGAGCACGATATCGATTTTGGTACAATGGACCAGCTCACCTCAAGCTTATCATCAATCGGCTTACTCGGTTACGATTTAATGGGCAGAAGCCATTTTTATCGGCAGCTTCCTTTTAAAACGGAACGCATATTAACTTTAAACCCCCGGTTAAAAAATGCAAAAAAACTGATTGATGAGCAGCAGGTTCAGATCCTTAAAAAAGAAAACAGTTATATCGAGGCTGAAGTTAAAGGCACTGGTGTATTACACAAGGTTGTTATCAATAAACAGGGTTACCGCTGTACCTGCGAATGGTTTACTACCTACCAGGGTAAAAGAGGTATTTGTAAGCACATTTTGGCAGTAAAAATGGTTGCCGGATAGATAGCTGATTTTAGCTCTTTTAACCGCAATTTCGTGGAGAAGAGCGCGCAAAGAATACAAAGCAGGCGGTTATTTTTGCGCTATTAACTTCGCCCCTGGTCCTCCGACTTTCGGACTCTTTGCATTTTTTACCACCGAGACCGCAGAGAAAAAGCACGGAGAACATAGAGATGCTTCCGGCGTAGCGCTGGTCTCAATCTTAACTCCTTAATGGTGAAATACCCTGATCTTTTAACCGCAATTTCGCAGAGTCTAGGCACGGAGAACACCAAGCTAGGCGGTTATCTTAATGTTCCTAACCTCTTAATGGTAAAACTATCTTTTGTAAACCAACTCCAGACTTCCAACTCTGGACTGATCAATCGACCAGGCACTTAAATGATCTTATATTTCTTATAAGGTAAAAACTCAAAAACGGCTCAATCTTTGCTTCTACCGAAGCTTAAATTTCATAAGGAAAACCCATTTTAGCTCATGAACAAATTACAAGCACTATCCCAAAAATCAAGATTCGCTATTTTAATCCTCATTACACTTTTTTTCTCCGCATGCTCCGAAACCCCGGAACATTTCTTCGACATTACGATCTTAAACACCAATATGATCAACGATTTTGCCAGCCCTGATCTGGCCCGCCACCTCAACGACGAAACCAAAGAATATCCCGATATCCCATCCAGTAAAAAGAAAGGCAACGAAGCCACCACCAGCCTCAACAACAAAATTTTATACCTCGAGCAATCGCTCGAAAAGGTAAAAAAGCTCTCCACCTCGGGCGATGAAGAAAAAGAAATTAAAGCCCTTTCGCAGCAATTGTACGAACTGGTCATCCCCGTTTATAAAAACGAATACCTGGCTTATGCCAAACTGTGCGACAGTAAAGGCAGCCAAAGTGCCAAAGATGAAATTATTAACAGCATCGACCAGAAATATGGCGCCCGCTTTGAGCAAAATTTTAATGCCTTAATGGAAAAAGGTAAAGCCTACGCCCAAAAAAACAACATCCAGGTAAACTGGGGCCAATAAAACAGGTAATGGTTTAATCCAGGTGTGATGCATTTGGGTTACACCATGAATAGCCGTTAAATACATTTCATAGCCCAATAATAGGTTAAACTTATTGTTGGGCTAATTTCGTTTTAGATAAATGGAGCAAACTATCATTAGTTGTATGTCCATTCTTTTCGTCGCTCACTTTTCTCTTAATTCTACTTACCCCAAAGCCACAGATGCTTATCAAAAAGGCGGCGCAGATAAACCAGACTAAATGCGTTAATATATATCTTGGATAAGAATTATATTTGGTATGCACATATGAACTCATAGGCCTTAATCGCCTTGCTGTATCTACAGGATGTATTCCACTATCAGTATAAAACTCAGGATTATTTCCAATCTTAATATGCCAAACTTTCCCTACCGAATAATTGGTCATCGTATCATGTAAATTAATTCTGCGTTGCCGTTTCAGTGCTTGAAGGTTTAATTTGATTGTAGGAACACCAGCCTTTTGTTCGCCTTCTTTTACTGGTTCATAATGGTCGCCATCCCAATACATGTATTTTTCATCAGGATTAGGCATCCTAATCGTTGTAGACCAATTTTCCCAAATCGTAAAAGCAATACTGCCGATAAAAATTAAGAAAATACATGAAACGACAATATAACGTGTAAGAAATAATTGTTGTGTTAGGAGATTATTCGGCTTGGTTTTACGTTCACCAGCTCCCCGTCCATTATCCTTTCCTCTTACTAAGGTCGAATAATAAATACCACTTGGTCTAGGTTGGAAATCTATTAACCAGGCTAAAAGGTCTGTATTCTCTTCGCTAGTTTTCCCTGTCTCTCCTTTAATGTGGTTGCATAAAGCCTTAAAATCATCTGGCTCTGAATCATTGATAACCTTCCGATAATCATCGCACTTCATCTTATCTACTTCAAAAAACACTGATAGTATATCAGCATCGTTTGGAAGTATATCAGCTTCCTTTGGAATATATCTACTATCATAAACCTTTAAACAAGCTGTTCTTAATCTTGTAGTGGTTTCTTTAGGTAAAATTGTATAAAGCTCCCCACCATCTCTCATCTTTTTATAGGTAGCCAATACTAAGTCTTGATAATCTTCAGGCATTTTTCAAAAAATTTAAGCGTAAAAATAGAAATGGAATTTTTGGAACCCTTACGGTTTTCCGGAATTCTATGGAATTTAAAAAGAATTATTTAGAATCTTCGGAATTATCTGAAAACTAGCGATTTAAAGCTAAGATATTTGTCCTAACATTTAATTCAAGCAACGATTCAAACAATAATCCAAGCAAAGAATCAACTGTTAAAAACGAGTAGAAATCGCGGTAGTTAATAGCCGGTTTGGGAAGCAGTTATTGGCTCCCGCGACAGACACTCAACACTTCCCAAAAATTTCAGAAGGCCTTCTGATTTACAAATCGTAGCAAACCCCGCGAATGGTCGCGGGGAACTACTGAGTTAATCATTTCTAAAATTTTTGAATCATGTTTTTACCATTATTTATTGCTATCCTATTGGGATTAGCTACTCCATCAAATACAAACCATTCTGCATCTTGTGGCGGAACAACAACTGTAAATACTACTGATACGGATCCTGGTGATCCAGGTGACCCAGGAGATACGGACCCAGGTGACGATGGCACTGGAGGTGATACAGGGCAAAACCCTCCAAGGTAACATCTTTTACAAGGAAGATGGCTTATGGCCATCTTCCTTTTTTTGTACTAACCTTTTAAAAATCCCACACCCTTCCAACCTAGCTTTATGATCTATATCACAATGATTTGAAAAAATATTATTGCCGTTACAGAATCTACCTGAGAACAAAAAATTGAATGAATAAAACCTTCTTATTTTTTGTATTTTCGGATAAAAAATAGCCTCTTGAAACTGCTTTTCTCATTTATCCTTCTGTTCTTCCTATTTTCTTGCAAAGAAAAAGAAACTATAGGAAAGAAATTTAATAATCCATACTACGATATAGCAAAAAAGTATCGAGATAGTGGAAAGCCAGATAGTGCCTTTATTCTATTTTATCAGGCAAAAGAATTCGGACTCCAGAATAGAGATAGCTTGAGCGTTGCCAGTAGCTTAATTAATATGGCAATAATACTAACGAACGAAGGTGATTACTTTAGCGGTCAGGAAACCTCACTTCAAGCCAATAAATATCTGAATGAAAATAATCCAAAGCATCACTACTATTTAGGATCTAATTATAACAATTTAGGTATTGCCACATACAATTTAAAAGATTATAATAATTCATTAAAATTATATCATTCAGCCATAAAGTTTTCTGATGATCCCCTAGATACCCGTATGTATTTAAATAACGAGGCAAAAGTGTACCAAGAAATAAAGGATTATCATTCAGCACTAAAAATATATGATCAGATCTTAGTAAAGGCTTCAAAAAATAAAGTAGAATATGCTCGCTTATTAACCAATATTGCAAAAACAAAATGGCTTCAAAATCCTAGATATAATCCTGTTCCCGATTTCTTGAAATCGTTACAGATTCGAAAAAGAGAAAATGATCTATGGGGGCAAAATTCAAGCTATGCACATCTTTCTGATTACTATACCTCAAAATGGCCAGATTCTGCATTGAACTATGCACTGATAAGATATGAAATTGCACAAAAATTAAATAGTGCCACCGATAAACTCGAAGCACTTCAAAAACTTATTAAATTAAGTTCTTCTATAAAGACTAAGCAATACTTTGAAATCTATCAACAACTTGATGATAGTATACAGAATGCCCGTAATGCAGCCAAAAATCAATTTGCTCTTATCCGCTACGAAACGGAAAAAAACAAAGCCGATTTTCTGAAGGCCAAAGCTGAGAATATTGAAAAACAAAAAGATATACTGCTCAGAAATATAGGGATTGGCACTTTAATCCTGTGTTTGCTATTGGGCTATTTTTTATACCAGAAACGGAAAAAAAGCCTGCAACAGGAAAAAGAAATAGAAGTTAAAAAAACGGAACTCAAATATGTAAAAAAAATTCACGACCGTGTGGCCAATAGGGTATACCAGGTAATGTCGGAGGTAGAGAACACACCCGAAATAGATAAGAACGACCTGGCCGACAAACTTGATGTGATCTATAAAATATCGAGAGATCTTTCTTACGACAATAAAGATGTCCACAATGAAGAAAGTTTTTCGATTGAACTGTCGAAAATGTTATACGCTTATGCCTCGGCGGAAACTAACATAACGATTGAAGGTGGCGGCGAAAAACTTTGGGAAGCTATTAATGATGACACTAAAGCTGAAGTGTTTTGCATTTTGCAGGAACTGATGACCAATATGAAAAAGCATAGTGTGGCAGATACCGTTACCTTAAATTTTAAACGTGAAAATGACCGTATAACTGTTTTATATGTAGATAATGGAAAGGGAATGGAGGTTTTAACACCTAAAAATGGATTAAGAAATACGGAAACCCGTATAGAAAGTATTTCTGGCCATATTACTTTTGATACCAAGCCCGATGGAGGGCTTCGTGTTAAATTTTCATTTCCAACCTTATAAAAATATAAATATGTTCAAAAACGTACTCATCGCCGAAGATCATGAAATTGTTAGTAAATCGCTCCGTAGCGCCCTTATAGATCTTGGCATTACCATAGCCGATAAAGATTATGTATTTTATTGTGATGATGCATTTACACGGGTACAAAAAGCACTACGCGATGGCGATCCTTATGAACTGATCATTACCGACCTTTCTTTTGATGAAGACTATCCGAAACAAAAAATAGCAGGAGGCAGAGAATTGATCAAAGCTTTAAAAGAAATACAGCCCGATTTAAAAGTGCTGGTATTTTCGATAGAAAACAGGGCCTTAATTGCCAATACACTATTTAAAGAATTAAATATCGATGCTTATGTACCTAAAGCCCGCCATGATGCCAAAGATCTTAAACTGGCTTTAGAAAGCATTTATAAAAACAAGAAATACCATTCGCCCAACCTGAGGCAAAAAGAAGAATACCTGCACAATTTTACGCACTATGATAAAACAATCGTTTCGCTCATTTTAGATGGAAAAACCCAAAAAGAAATGTCGGGCATTTTGAAACAAAAAAAGATGGAGCCATCTGGCTTGAGCAGCATCGAAAAACGCATAAATTATATTAAAACCGCGCTCAATATTTCAAATAATGGTCAGCTAATTGCTTATTGCATTGCAAATAAGGTGATTTAGCTTAGGTTAGTCTTTAGTCCATACTCTTAACGATTGGTCTCGCTTAGTCACTCGTTTGATGATCCTTCACAAATTCGTCATTCTGAACTTGTTTCAGAATCTTTAAACGGTTTTCCCTACGTTGCTGCATTCTCGTTGTTTTGCCGCTGCGAACCTTGGTTTAAAAAATAGTATTTGACGTGGATTATCGTTAAGATTATCAACCAATGAACTGTTGACTAATGAACCAACCTACGGTTTCCCGTAAGGATGCACCATATTCCTCCCATACTTTTGAGCAGCTTAAAAAAACAACTATGGGAAAATTTATCATTACCAAAAGAACAAACGGCGAATACCAGTTTAATCTCGAAGCGGCAAACGGCAGGGTTATCCTCACCAGCGAGGGTTACGCCACAAAAGCAGGCTGCAACAAAGGTATCGAATCGGTAAAAACCAATGCACCAACCGATGCCATGTACGACAGAAAAATTGCCAAAACCGGAGCGTACTATTTCAATTTAAAAGCTGCAAATGGCGAAATTATCGGTACCAGCCAAATGTATACAACTGCTGATGCCAGAGATAACGGTATCGAATCGGTTAAAGAAAATGCGCCGGATGCATCAGTAAAAGATGAAACCATTTAATGCAAAAAGTTATGGATCTTAAACTAAAGTTAGAACAACTTCATCAGCGCGTGGTGGGCTTAAAAGAGCAGATCAATACCGAGGAGGCTACGAAAAATGCATTTGTAATGCCCTTTATTCAAATCCTCGGTTACGATATTTTTAACCCTACAGAAGTTATACCCGAACACATCTGTGATATCGGCACCAAAAAAGGCGAAAAGGTAGATTATGTGATCCGTAAAAACAATGAGCCCATCCTCATTTTCGAATGTAAACACTGGAAAGAAAGTGCCGATGCGCACAACTCTCAGTTGCATCGCTATTACCATGTTTCTAAAGCGCGGTTTGGGGTATTAACCAATGGTACGGTTTACAATTTTTACGCCGATCTGGAAAAACCGAATATTATGGACGAGAAACCATTCTTAACCATCGATATCGAAGACCTGAAAGATAATGCCATTAAAATCCTCGAAAGTTTTACCAAAAACGAATATAATTTAGAAACGATTCTCGATTCGGCCGAAGGTTTAAAATACATCAAAGCCATCAGAAAGGAATTTGAAAAAGAAATAGACAGCCCTTCTGATGAAATGGTGAAACTATTGGTGAACCGTTTTTTCGACAAACCCTTAACGGCAAACCGGATGATTGCTTTTAAAGATTATACCAAAAAAGCCCTTACCATTTCGATCAATGAATCCATCAGCAACCGCTTAAAATCGGCATTGAATATTAACGAGAAAATTGAGAAAAAGGAGGAGGGTAAAGTGATTCCTATTAATGAAGATCCCGATGCTTCTAAAATCGTAACTACTGAAGAGGAATTAGAAGCTTTCCAGATTGTAAAGGCCATTTTGCGCGAGAAGATTCCATCTGCCAGGATCGCTGCACGAGATACCCAATCTTACTTTGGCGTATTGCTGGATGACAATAATCGTAAACCAATTTGCAGGTTCCATTTTAATACCGTTAACAAGTACATCGAAACTTTCGAGAAAGGAAAAGACGCTGGCGAGAAAAAGCAGCTGTTTAACCTCGATGAGCTTTACGATTACAGAAACCAGTTGCATCAGACTATAGAAAACTACTAATTATCCGCTCATCTCTCAAAAAATGTAGAGGTTGTTTCCGTGGCTGTTTTCGAACCAGGCAGGGCAACCTCTCATTTTGGTATAAACAACCTGCTATCATTCCCTTACTGTTAGCCGTAAGGAATATATTTTTTGCCGAAATACCTTAGTGGCATGAAACATCTCTTTACACTGCTATTATTAACAATCATAATAGGCAATGCCCAGGCACAAAAAAGGAAAGTGATCACCTATCAGTTAATGGAACCTGGTTTCAACAACAAAACAATTAAGGGCACCATCAGCGAAGTGTACACCACAAAACGTTATGGCAAAACCTTCTGGTGGATAGTAATCGGTACCGATACCCTAATCCACGTATGGCGCAGACACCTCGATACCGCAACCATGAAACCAGGTGTAAACCGCGCTTTTTATTCCATTAAACGCCTCAATAATAGCTGGTGGAAGAAAGAAAAATCAGAAGATTATGTGAAGCCGAAGAATGATTAGTGCGTTAATTTATTCAATATATGCTACATTTTGCCAGTTTTGTAAGCAGCTGTTAATGAATCCATTTTGCTGAAAATTAATTGTGAAAATAGTTTTTTGCTTTACGGTTTCCCGTAATGTAAGCCCCTTCAAGCAACTTATTTTTGTAGTATCAAAATTAAAAAATACTAAAATGGCTTGGAGCTTTCACAAACGGATAAAAATTATCCCTGGTGTTCATTTAAACTTAAGTAAAAGTGGTATATCCACTTCTATAGGAGTTAAAGGGGCAAGCATGACTTTCGGAAAATCAGGAACCTATCTTAACACCTCTGTTCCACTTCTAGGCATTAACAGCAGGCATAAACTTTCAGGCTCAAGTCCTCAGCCTCAGGTATACCTGCCAAACGAGCCAGTAGAGGTTTTAGACAATATTTTCAGTGCCGACATTCATGAAATAACCAGCCAAAACATGCTTGGTGTTAAAGAGGCTATTCTATTGGCCCAACAGCAAAGGAAAGAACTCAAAAGCGATTTATTAAAAATCCAGGCTACTTTAGGTGTTTCGAAAACTAAACTCGTGCTAAGTTATATATTCCTCTATGGCCTAATAAAAAAGACTATTCCCACAAGCTTAAAAATAAATATTACGGCACAAAAAGAAGCCATCAAGCAAACATCACTTCAAATAGACAACTGTTATGTCAAGCTTGATATAGAATTTGAACCCGAAATCAGGGAAAAGTACGATCGCTTAGTGAAAGCATTCGGGAACTTAACAACCTCCCATAAAATTTGGGATGTAACGAGTGCCCATTTTCAAGATCGCGTGGCAGCGCGATCATCTGCCAGCACCATTGTAAATAAACGAGATGTAAAGTTTGCATTTAAATCACTTATCGATATCAGATCAAACTTTGAAGCACTATACTTCGAAAATGCAAATGGCGCGGATTTATATTTCTATCCCAGCTTCATCATCATGTATTCCAATAACACAAATTTTGCCATCATCGGGCTTGATGAGCTTAACCTGCAGCAAAGTTATGTTCGTTTTACCGAAACCGGTACGGTACCTCGCGATTCGAAAGTAATCGACAGGACCTGGGCCAAAGTAAATAAAAATGGTACACCAGATAAAAGATTTAAAGGTAACTACCAGATCCCAATAGCCAAATATGGCCAGATCAATTTACGTACGAATACAGGCTTAAACGAAGAATACGAATTTAGCAATTACGAGTTTACAGAAGCATTCGGACAGAGCTTTAGAGATTACCAAACAACGATTAAACAACTAAAATAATTTTTAAATCAAGTACGGATACAGCAATGTGTTCATTCCTAAATGAAAAACTCATGCTCACAGAAAATACCCAACTCGATCAGCAAGTGTTGCAAGACAACAAAGAGATTTTTGCCCGGATAGTTAAAGAGCTAGAAGGAGCAGATTTCGAAATTCTAATTGCCAGTGCATGGTTTACTGACGAGGAATTATTCGCTATCGTTAAAAGTAAAGCCGCTCAAAATGTAAAGGTTGAGCTAATCATCGCCGATAATCAAGAGAATCTAAAGTTAGATTTTGATGAACTTGTTTCCTTGGGAGCTTCAGTAACTAAGATAAAGAATGTTGGCTATGGTATCATGAATCAAAAATTCTGTGTAATTGATAAACGGATTGCACTGCATGGTTCTTATAATTGGTCGGTAAATGCAAGGAAAAATAATCACGAAAGTATAATTGTAACAAATCATGCCGAAACTGTAGCTCATTTAATCACTAATTTTAACGACATTAACCATAAGGCAACCTTGCAACGGGGCGAAACGGTTGATGTTCCTTTATTACCTTTAAAAGTAGAGACGAAAATCGAAACCCACACGGCTAAAGAACATGCCATTTCTGAATTTACCAAGGTGCTTGATTCGATGATTGCTGCCGAGGTTGGTAATTTTGATCGATCTATGTTAAGGGGGCAAGGTTACGAGCGATCGAAATATAACAATGGTGATCACCAGGTACTTACTAAGTCACTAGATACTGTTTATTCAGTTTTCATAAACGATATTGACGTAGTTGAAGACAAAAAGAAACGTTTAAAAACCAAGATTGATGAGCAGGAAGTAAAGAGCCTTAATGCATTTGAAGAAAATCTTAATTTGCAATTACAAACCGCTGAGGCAGAAGCGGAACACGAAACGTTAAATGCCAAGAACCAGCTCATTAACACCAAAGCAGAGATCGAAAAAAATAAACAGGAAATCCAAAGCCTTAAAGAGAATAAAATTGGTTTTCATGAAAAAATTATTGCCGAGATAAAGAATAAGATACGTATTGCACAAACAGATTTTGTCAGCCCAAAGTTTAAATGGTATGAATTTATTCCAGTATTGTTCGCAAATATCTGCCTAATCACTTATCTTTTTATTTTCTACTCCTCAGCATGTTACATCTTATTGTTTGCAGTTGAAGACTCAAAAGCAGCCAAAGCCGCAGGACTTGATGCCATTCCGATGGAAATATTTAATCCTAAAGCATTGTCTTTAACCTTATCAAAAGGCGGGTCAGGTATCATTTTTATCTTACTCTTTGTAAGTATCCCACTTTTCTGTGCACTCATCAAACTTTTTACAAAGAAAAAATGGATTATAATAACTATGTTCCTCGTTGGGATTGTATTGGTTGATACGGCAATTGCCTACAAAGTTTCGGCAGCCATTTATCAAATGAAATATGAAATAGGAGACGTTCTAGAACCTTGGAAAATTTCCATGGCCTTTAAAGATCCTAATTTCTACCTGGTGTTTTTATTAGGTGCCTTTGGTTTGCTTATGCTAAAGTTCGCTTTCGAAAAACTTATGACAATTTTTGATGAAAGAAACCCTGATGTTGCTACATTAAAAAATAACCTGCTCATCAAGCAAATGGATGAGGATTTAAAGTTAGAAGAACAAAAAAGTCTATTGATTAAAGGTGAAATTTACGTGATAGATGGAAAGAACATCGGTTTAGAAGCACAATATAAGATCACTGAATCCAAACTCGCATCTATTCCAAATAAGTTAAACTTATTGCGGGAAATTAAAAAAACAGACTTAATTACGGGAAAACAACATATTGTAGATATTGCTACCATTTATAAAAGCCATGTCGAAAATGATAATCTTCCGATTTCTATCGATTCGCTAAATGATAGGATCAATATCTTTTTAGAAGGCTGGAACGATTACCTCCATGAAGAATATGCAATCTTAAAAGCTACTGAAAAATCACGAGAGGCATTTGATACTGCTGTAAATTGGCAAAACGAGAAAGTAAAAAGTTCACAAATAGATAAACGGGTGGTAATCTAATGAAAAAGTATTTTTTAATAAGCATCTTGATATGCTCGACCTGTACATATGTCGCGGCTCAAAAAACAAAAGAGGTTACAGACTATAATATAATCTTCGCACCCGATCTATCAAATCGGCTGAACCTTAAATTTTACCCCAAAGCGGTAAACGATGTAGATATTGTTCAGGGAGTATTGAAGAAAATTTGGTCAGACATATTGAAGTTAAAACGAACAGATGGCCAATTAGACCATTATAGCGTCGATTTCATCAATAAAGGATTAATAGGGTTGTATAAAATCAATACGAGTCTATTAAGCATCGACCTTCAGCAATTTGATAAACAGGTTGATCGGATTAATTATATATTGGAGAGAAATAAAGTTACCTCTTCACTCCCTAAGGACATATATAGCTTTACTATAGAGTATAAGAAGTTTAACGATAAAGCCGCAATATCTAATAATGGAGCCGATATTTGGACCTATTTTCAATCAGGTATTGATGATAGGATTATTCTGCCAGATGTAGCTGTTGGTAAAATAACGCACAAGTTTCGTAACATCATGGTATTAATGACTGATGGCTACATTGAGGCCGGTATTTATGATAAGGGTTACGATTTGAGTGCAAAAAAAGTTGCGGATTTCCGTAATGCCTTTTTAAAATCAAAGGAAAGCGATATGGGGATATTTTTATCTAAAAATACAAAGTTTAAAATCAACCCCGCAAAAAATCCATATTTAAAGAACCTTGAGGTTATCGTGATCGAAATGTATGATCGATCACTTTCCAAAACAGGGGCGGCTACAAAACATCCAACAGATATGGAAATCATGCGGTTAATTTGGGGCGATTGGATGAAAAGCTCTGGTGTAAAAAGGTTTGAACTTAAGCCTGCGGCAAGCAATCAAGCCGAAGCTGTGAAATATATTTTAGATTTTATTAAAAAATAAATATCCCTTAATCATGAAAACGCTCTCCTTACTCCTCTTTTTCTTTACCAACATTACTTGTAAAGAAAATACAACCGTGTACATTTGCAACAGTCCTGGCGCTAAAAAATACCACTATACCTCCAATTGCCGCGGTTTAGGCAATTGCACGTATAAAATTATAAAGGTGGAAATAGAAAAAGCCAAAAAAGACGGAAAAACATTATGCGGTTGGGAAAAGTAAGTTTATTGGTTTTATTGTTAACGCTCCAGGCTTGTTTCATCCCACCAGGCGAAAGCAAACCAATAACAAACTATAACCATCTTATTTTTACGGCCAAAGTAATCCGCATTATGGATGGCGATACCATGGAGGTACTCTTTCAGCACCAGCCCATTAAAATCCGCTTGGCCCATATCGATTGTCCTGAGAAAAGAGGGTCGCAACCTTTTGGCAATCATGCTAAAAAAGCACTCTCTGATTTGTGTTTTGGGCAAATGGTGAGTGTACAAGGCCAGAAATACGACCGCTATAAAAGATTAATTGCTGTAGTAATTAACCGCAAAAAACAGGTGGTGAACCAGGAAATGATTAAACAGGGCATGGCCTGGCATTATAAAAAATATTCAAGCGATTTACTTTATGCACAACTGGAAATAACCGCCAGGAAAAATAAAGTAGGCTTGTGGCAAGAGAAAGATGCTGTAGCACCCTGGGCATGGCGGGAAGAAAAGCATAGTCTGGCAAAGTAGTTATATGAAAGCCATCATCAATCCGTCCCAACGAAAACGCTATTCACACCTATTAATTCATTTCAGCAATTTAAAGACCTTTAAATGTTAAGGGTTTTATGATAATGAGTTGCGGGCAGTTCAGAGATTTTTTGTAAAAAATAATTTTGTTTTTGTATATTAAATAATATAACTTAGGTAATGGAAAACTACACGCTCAAATCTCCTATTTATGAAAACCTCAATGCATCTGACAAGCCGTTTTGTTGTGCTATTGTTATTCGCTTTAAACCTCTCGTCCTGTAAAAAAAATCCTGATTTTACGAAAAAAGAAGAACTCCCTGCCGAAACACAGACCGGGGCCGATACTTTTGGCTGTCTTATTGATGGAAAGGTTTATACACCTGATGGTGTTATCGGTCTGCCAGCACTTACAGCTTCCATACAGTATCACATCCTCGATCTACGGTCGATAAGAAAAAGCTCAAATGAAGCTATTGGGCTTCCGGTCAGGAATATGACCGCAGTAGGGGAATACCCTGTTACCCAAGAAGTCGGATACAGTAGTCCAGATCTTAATTATCAAGCTGTTGCAGGCAAAATAACGATCACTAAATACGATGTTTCCAAAAACATCGTTTCCGGACGTTTCTACTTTACTGCAAAAAATGAAAAGACCGGAAAAACAGTTTCTATAACGGATGGACGGTTCGATGTCCAATTTACCAATTAAACAAGGCATATTGAACAACATGTTCTGCCTGGAAGCTAATATCTAGAAAAAGCATTAAATATTCCATTTAAATCAGTCAAAGATCGGATTGTCCGATCAATTTGTTATTAACCCTCTCAATCTTTACGAACAATGCTAAAGTCAGTTTTTCTTTCTCTGCTTTTGTCGCTTTCTTTGAGCTTATGCTTAGCTCAGGATACGCCTAACGAACTTGCCAACAGGCACAATTTTATTTTTCAGCACCTAAACCGTAGCGAGGCAACCACCGGTATTTTACTTGACTATGGTATAGAGTTCCAGAATATGGATAATTACGATGGTTCGGTATTGTTAGACAGTAATCATGTTTCCATTACGGATTGGAGGACTATATATGCGACGTTACTCACCTCACAGTATTGGGAAGTATAAGATAGAAACGCTCATGATGCGAGAATGGCCATATTAGGGTGTCAGTGTTGGGGAGTTTATATCAATGGCATGTGCATTGAACACTGAGCAGGCATTATTACCGTTAATATTCATTTGAGTGTGTTAATGGCTGGGTAACGCCACTAATCAGGTTGCTTAAAAAACCGTTAATAGAACCTTAATATTGAGAGAGTTCGCAGCAAAATGAAGCGAAAACTTGTATTTAGCCGGGTCAATATCTATATTAATAGCGAAATAACTTACTGCCCTGTTTAATTGAGTGCGCCCAAAAAAAGATATGAGAATTTTGTTGTACATATTGCTTGCAATAGGCATACTGGGCTGTAAAAATAAAGCAGACCAGACTTATAGGATGCCAGATAAAGACAGTGCAAATTTCACTGTTGCTATAGTTATGCTTTATCCGGGTGAGCGGCTCTTGGTCAAGTTAAACAATGAGGTTTTACTGGATACAACCGGCGATGCATCAGGTAGACTTGACTCCCGTTTATATTTCAAATACCCCAAAAAGGTAAAGACAATAGCTGTTTCTGGAGTTTATAACGGCACAAAGACATTTAACCGCTATTTTAAAGATACATTATCACGCGTTCCTAAATTAGCCCTGGTAATACCTTTTCCAATGCCAAAGGCAACTTGGAAACCTAAAAACGAATCGGATAACCGTGTCCCTATGGAAAGTACTGAGCGCAATATTGTGCTTGTGGATGATACTGCTTATCCTAAACAGAAGAACATGTTGTAGCGCTATAAAGCCCGTCGTTAATTAATTTAAATATCTCAGTTCCATTTTAAATGAAAATTATCGTTTTTAATGCCAACAAAAAATCTGTTAGTGAACCCTGTATTTTGATTTATAACATTGTAAAATAATCGGATACTAATTTTTCGTTTACTGTCGAGGTCGTTCAAACACTATAAAACCAGTTTTATGAGTAGCTAAAAAAGCCGCCCAATGGGCAGCTTCAATTCATCTGATTGATATTTTTTATTTCGCTAAATTCATTGCATTTTGTTCCGCTTCCATCATCGCTTGAGAAGCATAGGATGCAGATTTAAGACTGGCAAAGTCAGTTAATTTTACATTTTTCATGTTGCTCGCAACCATTGTACTTTCACCGGCAGTACCATTTAATTTTAATACCGCATCATCTTTAACAATAGTATATAAACTGCCTGCTGTCGTTTTAATTTTTGCTGTAGCGCTCTGGTTCAGAAATAACTGAAGGTATTTTGTATCAAAATTATTGCTGGTAACCACAACCGATTGTCCGTAAGCTTCAATTCTTTCTAAATCTTTTACGGTAATGTTTAACGTTACCTGACTGGTTTCCATTGAATTGATAAACAAGGTTTTCCCATCAGTTGATACCGAGGTTTTTGAAGCATCGTAATTGCCCGCACCTTCTACATTTTGTTTATCACCTTGTGTTAAGATAAGCTTCACGTTACCACTTACCCAGATTCTGCTGAATTTTGATAATGAAGAAGTTTTGGTTTCTGCTTTAACTGGCTCAGCGGCAAAAGTTGCCATGGCTGATGAAGTAAATACTACTGCTGTTAATGCTGCTGCGAATATTGTTTTTGCTAAAGTTTTCATATCTTTTATATTTTAGGTTTTTGCTATTGTTTTGTTATTAAGACGCAGCTGCCCATCAAACGTTTCAGGCAAAAACCCGGTATTATACCAGCGTTGGTAACCGCTAGACCAACGCCTGTAATTCCTAGACAAACGCTTATTGATCATCAACGGTTTGATGCAATAGTTTTCGGTGAAACAGTATAAACTTAAAGCGCAGCTTTTGTAATCGGTGTAATGTCGAAAAGCACCAGCCTGCCATAAGCCGCCAATTGTTAAAAAATGTTAAAGGAATTTGAAAATATTATTTTGTTGTTTTTTTTTGAATCTCCATCAGATAAACAAACAGGAAAGCATTTTTTAGAGCAATTATTTATTTTTTGATTTTAGATCATGTTATCAGCATTACTATTTAACCGTTTTCGCTTATCAGGAAGATTTGCGCTTTTTTTCACCATCTTTTTTGCGCCATCAGTGGCCACTATTGCCCAACCCTTAAACCAAGCCAAGGCTGGCCCATCGGCTTTTACGGCAAAGCTGATTAATATCGAGGCGGCCACGAATGAGGTTTTCAGGTACAGCACTACCCTGTATAACGGGACCAAAAAGCAGGCCATTTACGAGCTGAAGGCAGCGTTGCCAGCGGGCTGGGTGGTGAGTTACAAAGTAGAGGGCAGCCAGGTTACTTCGCTTAATATGGATGCAGGCAAAAGCCAGGAAATTGCAGTGGAGATTAATGCCAGTGCAAATGCATCACCTAAAAAATACAGTATCCCCCTTAAAGCCGTTTCGGCCGATGATACCCTTCTACTTAACCTCGAAGCAGTAGTAAAAGGCTCGTATGGCGTAACCATGAGTACACCAAGCGGAAGGCTTAGTGAAGAGGTGAGTTCGGGCGGGCATAAAGACATACAACTGGAGGTTAAAAACACCGGAACACTGGCCCTGAACGATCTGGAGCTGAGCAGTCAGCTGCCAAGCGGCTGGGAAGTGCGTTTTGAGCCAGCCAAGATCAGTAAACTTGAGGCAGGAAAAAGCGTAGCCGTTACCGCTTTTTTAAAAGTTCCTGATAAAACAATAGCCGGAGATTATGCCGCAACCTTTAGCCTTTCGGGTGCCAACGCGAACACACAGCTGGCGTTCCGCATGTTTGTTAAAACTTCATTGCTTTCTGGCTGGATCGGTATCCTGGTGATTGTGCTCGCCATTGGCAGTGTATACTACCTCATACGCAAGTACGGCAGAAGATAATCCATTCTTTAACAGCACGAAATAAGATGGAACCTATTATACAGCTCAGGAACCTAAGCAAACGCTATGGGGCCTTTAAGGCGGTTGACGAACTGAACCTGGAAGTATACCGCGGTGAGATTTTTGGATTGCTCGGCCCAAACGGTGCGGGCAAAACCACCTCCATATTGATGATGCTCGGGCTAACCGAGCCCCATAGCGGTACTGCCCGTGTTTGTGGATATGATGCCACCAAAAACCCCATTGCAGTAAAGCAAAAGGTGGGCTATATGCCAGATAGCGTGGGCTTTTATAACCACATGACGGCGCTCGAAAATTTAATTTATTTGGGGAGGCTGAACAACCTGGACGAAAGCACATTAAAAGACCGGGCCGAAGAAGTACTTAATATAGTGGGGCTTGCCTGCAGCATGGATAAAAAAGCCGGCATTTTTTCGCGGGGCATGAAACAGCGGCTGGGTTTGGCTGATGTATTGATCAAAGACCCCGAGGTAATTATACTCGACGAGCCAACACTCGGCATAGACCCTGCAGGGGTAAAGGAATTTCTAACCTTGATTAAAACCCTGAGCCAGCAGCAGGGCTTAACCGTTTTGCTCTCTTCGCACCACCTGCACCATGTACAACAGGTATGCGATCGTGTAGGCATATTTGTTGGTGGGAAACTGTTGGCCCAGGGCGATATTGCCTCGCTTTCCGCTAACCTTTTCGGCAAAGAAGGAGCCGTTACCACAATTAAAACAGCAGATTTAATTGAGCAGCCCTGGCCATTGGAGGCAGAGATGAGGCAATGGGGAGCGCTTACAGAGATCGCCATTTCTGGCGATACGCTGGAGTTTACCACCCAGCATGATATTACCCCGCGCATTGTTCGCCATTTAGTGGAAAAGGGTTACAACATTTTACAGGTAAGCCGTAAGGCGTATGGCCTGGATGAGATCTATCAGAAATATTTTGAAAGTAGTTTTAATGAAAATCTAAATCATGGAAAATCAAACGGTATCTTTAAGCGCGCTTTCTTCGGGCAGCACAAAAGATAAAAAATATACAGCCTCGCCTCAGCCAAACAGGGCCTTTGGCGTAACCATCCGAAAAGAGATTGCCGATCACATCAGGAGCTGGCGCTTTTTGGTGTTGGTTGCTTTGGTGCTGTTAACCTTTGTGGCTTCTTTATATGTTTCGGTAAGCAATATCAGAACAGCCTTTACCAATACAAACGATCCCGACCATGCTTTTATGTACCTAAAGCTGCTTACATCAACAGATAACGCTATGCCACCTTTCCATGTGCTGCTCAGTTTTCTTGCACCGCTGCTTGGCATTAGCATGGGTTTTGATGCCATTAACTCGGAGCAGAACAACGGAACTTTAACCCGGCTTTTGGCACAGCCGATTTACAGGGATAACCTGCTGCTGGCTAAATTTAGCAGTGCAATACTGATAGTAGGCATGCTTTTTCTTTCGCTCACCTTACTTATGATTGGTGGGGGGCTGGTGTTAACAGGCGTTAGGTTAGAAGCCCAGGAACTGATCAGAATAATGGGTTTTGTTTTTGTAACGCTTCTTTACGTTGCATTCTATTTAAGTTTATCGATCCTGCTTTCTATTGTTTTTCGGCAACCGGCAACTGCTGCGCTGAGCGCTTTGGGGCTGTGGCTGTTTTTTACCGTTTTTTATCCGATTATCGTTAACCTGATTATAAGGGCCTTTTTACCCGACCCTGCCTACCTTACGCAGGCACAGGTAATGGGTTACAATGAATTTATCTTAGATATCATGCGGATTGCACCTAACCAGCTTTATACCGATGCGGCCACTACACTATTGATGCCATCGATACGGAGCCTCGGCCCGATGAGTATGGAGCAAATGGCAGGGGCCATTCCCAGTCCGCTGCCGGTAAAAGAGAGCCTGATGATTGTATGGCCCCAGTTAAGCGGGATGATTGCCGCCAGTACAGGTTGTTTTGCCATTGCTTATTACCTTTTTATGCGTAGGGAAATTAGAAGTTAAAGCGGATAGCTGTTCTTTGCATACTCCCGTTATCCGGTTTTTATTTTGCTAATTTGGAAAAAGAATACCCTGATACATGGAAATTTTTAAATTATTATACCTGTAGGGCAATAATTTATCCCAATACACGTATTATATACTGAGAGCGTTAATTTAGATTAAAACGGGGACCGTCTATTAGATGGTTCCCGTTTTTCTTTTAAAGATCAAAGTTGAAGGGCAAGACAGAACAGGAATTATTATTGCCCAAAATCACTTTCGCTAAATAAATAAAAAAGCCACCCAAATGGGCGGCTCTGATCTATCTTAAAAACAGATTTTCTATTTTGCTAAAACCATTGCGTTTTGTTCAGCTTCCATCATCGCTTCAGAAGCATATGATGCTGATTTAAGACTGGCAAAGTCAGCTAATTTTACATTTTTCATGTTGCTGGCAATCATTGTACTTTGATCAGCGGTACCATTTAATTTTAATACCGCATCGTCCTTAACGATTGTATATAAACTGCCTGCTGTAGTTTTGATCTTCGCTGTAGCACTTTGACCCAAAAATAACTGAAGGTACTTTACATCAAAATTATTGCTGGTTAGCACAACCGATTGACCATAAGCTTCAATTCTTTCTAAATCTTTTACGGTAATATTCAGCGTTACCTGACTTGTTTCCAATGAATTGATAAATAAGGTTTGTCCATCAGTTGATACTGAGGTTTTTGCAGCGTCGTAGTTGCCGGCACCTTCTACATTTTGCTTTTCACCTTGTGTTAAGATGATCTTCACGTTCCCGCTTACCCAGATCCTGCTGAATTTTGATAATGAAGAAGTTTTTGTTTCTGCTTTAACTGGCTCAGCGGCAAAAGTTGCCATTGCTGATGAAGTAAATACTACTGCTGTTAATGCTGCTGCGAATAATGTTTTTGCCAAGGTTTTCATATCTTTTATATTTTAAGTTTTTGCTATTGTTTGTTATTAAGACGCAGCCATACATCAAACGTTGCAGGCGAAAACCCTGTATTATACCAGCGTTGGTAATCACTAGACCAACGCCTGTAATTTCTAGACGAAAGTTGCAGATGCTCTAGCCAGATTTACGTAAATCTAGATACTCTGCTTGCCACAGAGATTATGTTTATGGCGAACATACCACCAGAGGAATTATTCGCGGTAGTGATGCCTACGCCATGAGATCGGTTAGAAGTGCCCATTTTTTTTATATCGAAAACCTAAATTACGATGGGTTTTCAAGAACACAGTAACCAAGGGAGCATTGTTTAAAACTTGGAGGGAGAAAAATTCAACTCGGGCAAATGCATATCAAAAGAGGCCAAAAGAAGAATTGTATGATGTGATCAAAAATCCATTTAATCTCCAAAACCTGATTGCAGATCCTAAGTTTAAAAAAGTAAAAAGCGAACTTTCATCTAAACTGGCTACTTTTATGAAACAACAAAACGATAAAGGCCTGGCCACGGAGCTGGATGCCCTAAGCCGTCAGCCGAAACATCAACCAAAAGATTAATATGAAATATTTAAAGTTATTATTTGCCTTTTTCCTGCTTGCATTTAGCTATTCGGCTTTCTCTCAAAACAACAAGCCAAACATCATTATTATTCTTGTTGATGATATGGGTTTTAGCGATGTAAGCACCTTCGGCGGAAATTTTGTGCCTACACCCAACATAGATCGTTTGGCGAAAAATGGGTTAATGCTTAACCAATATTATAGTGGCGCACCAATCTGTTCGCCATCAAGAACTAGCTTGCTCACGGGTATGTACCCCGGAAGGTGGAATTTTAGTACTTATCTGGATAATAAAAAGCACAATAAAAATGCACAACAAGCAGATTACTTAAATCCCCAAGCGCCATCTATCGCCCGAATTTTCCAATCTGCCGGATATGCAACTGGTCATTTTGGTAAGTGGCACATGGGCGGAGGAAGAGATGTGAAGGATGCACCGGTTTTTGAGAAATATGGTTACGATGCCCACGCCAGTACTTACGAAAGTCCTCAGCCAGACCCACTGCTTACTGCTACAAATTGGATCTGGTCGGATAAAGACAGCATAAAACGCTGGGACAGAACCAAATATTTTGTTGATAAAACACTCGAGTTTTTTAAAGAAAATAAAAATAAACCACGTTTTGTAAATCTTTGGCCAGATGATGTACATACGCCATGGGTACCCAATGTTGGAAATGAATATATTGGTAAGTTTCCTTTGGGACAAGAATCTGAGCAGGCCTTTAAACTAGTGCTGAAGGAACTTGACCAGCAAGTAGGAAGATTAATGGATGGTTTGAAAACAATGGGTGAAGACAAAAATACCATCATTATCTTCACCAGTGACAATGGGCCTTTACCGAGTTTTAAAGGGAGCCGGACTGGTGGTTTAAGAGGCACTAAACTTTCTTTATACGAGGGTGGCACCAGAATGCCATTTTTAATTAGTTGGCCAGGGCATATTCCCCAGGGAAAAATAGATGCGGGCTCGGAAGTAAATGCGATAGATTTATTGCCATCATTAGCCGGCATGGCGGGAGTAAAGTTACCTGCAGATTATCAGGGAGATGGGTTAGACCGGAGTAAGGTTTTCGCCGGAAAATCATCACTGAGGAAAAAAAACATGTTTTGGGAGTATGGCAGAAATGATATTGCCTTTAAATATCCTGCCAAACCCAATAGAAGTCCAAACCTGGCGGTGCGCACTGGAGAATGGAAATTGCTTATGAACAGTGATGGCTCTGATGTGCAGCTTTATAACATTGTGAAAGATAAAAATGAAACTACCGAGCTAAGCGCCAAACAGGTTAAAATAACCACTCAATTAAAAACCGAACTGCTTGCCTGGTGGGAATCTCTGCCTAAACTCAAAAATTAATTACAACAGCCGCCCTTTAGGATTATTGTGTAGAGATAGCATAAAAAAAAGCCATTTGAATTAATCAAACGGCTTTATATTTTAATTACAGCAGGCAAACACTATCTAATTACACTACCCTCTGAGAACTTTTCTACAGGTGCCACAAAAGTGAGTTTGCCATCGGCATTTTCAGCCATCAGGATCATTCCCTGTGATAAAATCCCTTTGATTTCGCGTGGAGCAAGGTTTACGATCATACTTACCTGTTTACCAACAATATCTTCAGGTTTATAATATTCGGCTATGCCCGAAACCACTGTTCTTTCGTCGATACCGGTATTTACCGTTAATTTTAAAAGTTTTTTTGTTTTCTCTACTTTTTCGGCAGCAACAATGGTGGCTACACGGATATCCATTGCCGAGAAATCATCAAACTGGATATTCTCTTTTGCCGGAACAGCAACTACATTACTGGCTGCATTACTGGCCTTGCTTTGGTTTAACTTCTCAACCTGGAAGTCGATCTCTGCATCTTCAATTTTATCAAACAAGAGCACAGCTTCGCCAATTTCGTGGCCACGTTTTAACAGGCTCACCGTACCTGAATCATCCCAATCATGACCGCCGTTTTGAAGCATCTTCATTAACTTTTCTGCTGTAAATGGCAAGAAAGGTTCAATCAGGATCTGAATATTGGCGGCGATTTGAAGTGCAATATTCAATATCGTTCTTACACGGTCTTCATCCGTTTTAATGAGTTTCCACGGCTCGGTTTCGGCCAGGTATTTATTTCCCAAACGGGCAACATTCATTACTTCTGATAAGGCCTCTCTAAAGCGATAATTTTCGATAGACGCAGAGATTTTAGCAGGATACCCAGCCAGTTCATCAATAACAGCCTGATCTACATCCGTAATTTCCATGCAGGTTGGTACCGAACCGCCAAAGTATTTATGTGTAAGTACCACAACCCTGTTCACGAAGTTACCGAGTATGGCCACCAATTCATTATTGTTTCTCGCCTGAAAATCTTTCCAGGTAAAATCGTTATCCTTGGTCTCGGGAGCGGTTGCGGTTAATACATAACGCAATACATCTTGTTTACCTTCAAATTCTCTTAAATATTCGTTCAGCCAAACTGCCCAGTTCTTAGAAGTCGATATTTTTTGTCCTTCTAAGTTTAAAAATTCGTTTGCCGGCACATTATCAGCCAGGGTATATTCGCCATGTGCCATTAACATTGCAGGGAAAATAATGCAGTGGAAAACGATGTTATCTTTACCGATAAAGTGAACCAGTTTGGTTTCGTCACTTTTCCAGTATTCTTCCCAACCACATTTATCGTTTTCGTAACTGCTGATGTAATATTCTTCGGCTTTAGGGTTCCAAACATCGAGCTTGGCATAGTTACAAAGCTCTTTGGTTGCAGAAATATATCCAATAGGAGCATCGAACCAAACATAAAGCACTTTACCTTCGGCATCGCGAAGCGGAACGCGAACACCCCAATCTAAATCTCTGGTCATGGCCCTAGGCTGTAAACCTGCATTTAACCAGCTTTGGCATTGGCCATACACATTTGGGCGCCATTCTTTATGGCTTTCGATATAAGTGCGTAAACGGTCTTCGTATTTATCTAGCGGCAGAAACCAGTTTTTAGTTTCCTTTAAAATTGGCTTATCGCCAGATAGGGTCGATTTTGGATTGATTAAATCGGTCGCATTAAGCGTAGAGCCACAGTTTTCGCACTGATCGCCGTAAGCATTTTCATTCCCGCATTTTGGGCAGGTACCGGTAATGTAACGATCGGCTAAAAATTGTTTTGCAGTGGCATCGTAATATTGCTCGGTAACCTCTTCGGTAAAAACACCTTTATCGTAAAGCGTTTCGAAGAAATCGGCAGCGGTTTGGTGATGGGTAAGCGATGAGGTACGGTGATAGATATCGAAAGATACGCCGAATTCTTTAAAAGAATCGCCAATAATCTTGTGGTACTTATCTACCACTTCCTGAGGCGTAATACCTTCTCTTTTGGCTTTTAAAGTAATGGGCACACCATTTTCGTCAGATCCACAGATGAACTTTACATCACGTTTATTCGACCTTAAATAACGGGCATAAATATCTGCAGGGATGTAAACACCAGCCAGGTGCCCAATATGAACTGGTCCATTGGTATATGGAAGCGCTGCAGTTACGGTATATCTTTTAATTTTACTATTATCCAAAACAATTTTTATTAATTTGGCAAAGATAAGTGTTTTGAAGATGATTAAGCAGCCCCCGTATTTAAAAAAAGGAGATAAGATTGCCCTCGTATGTCCGGCAAAGAAATTACCCAAACCTATAGACCATGCCATAGCGCGATTAGAAAGCTGGGGTTTAGAGGTTATTGTGGGCGAAAGTGTATACGCCAGTCATCACCAGTTTGCAGGAACTGATGCGTTAAGAACCAAAGATATTCAGCGTTTTTTAGACGATCCATCTATAAAAGCGATTATTTCGGGCCGTGGCGGTTATGGTACTATCAGGATTATTGATGACCTTGACTTTACAGAATTTAACAAGAACCCTAAATGGGTTGTAGGTTTCAGCGATATTACCGTACTATTGTCGCATTTGATTGCGCAATGTAATACCCAGTGCATGCACGCGCAAATGCCCTATACTTTTGACGAATCTACCACAGAAGCTTTAATTTCTTTACAGCAGGCTTTATTTGGCGAGAAACAGACCTATTCTTACCAAAGTGCCTTTGAAAATCGGGCAGGAGAGGCAACCGGGGTTTTGATTGGAGGCAATTTAACTTTGCTTACCATATTACAGGGCTCGGTTTCGGAAATGGATTTTACAGATAAAATTCTCTTTTTGGAAGATGTTGGCGAACAAGAATACGCTATAGACCGAATGTTGCGGATGCTGAAAAGGGCGGGTAAGCTAAAAGTCTTAAAGGGTTTGATTATTGGTGCCTTTAATGAGATTGAAGAAGAAAAGATTTCTTTCGGGCAAACGGCTGATGAGGTAATTTGGGATATTGTTAAGGACTATGATTTTCCAGTCTGCTTTAATTTTCCAACTGGACATATCGATAATAACCTCAGTATGGTTTTAGGTGCTGAGGTAAACTTAAAAGTAGAAACAAATAACGTTCAATTTAAATATTTATAGGATGGCAATTTTAGATAATTTAGGAAAATACCGCAATACTGGCTTGTTGCTGCTACGTATTGGTTTGGGCACCATGTTTATTATTCATGGTTTCCCGAAACTTGCAGGCGGCCCAAACGGTTGGGCCGGGCTGGGAGGAAGTATGAAAGTAATCGGCATAGACTTTTTACCTATATTTTGGGGTTTTATGGCCGCCGCTACCGAAACCTTTGGTGGTTTCTTGCTAATTGTAGGGCTGTTTTTCCGTCCGGCGCTGATTTTATTAATCTTTACGATGATTATTGCGGCACTGGTTCATTTTGGTAAAGGAGATGGATTAGGCGGTGCCAGTCATGCAATAGAATTGGGTATTGTATTTTTCGGACTGATTTTTATTGGGCCGGGTAAGTATAGTGTGGATAAGAAATAGTTACTATATAAACAAGAAAGCCTGGCGAAGAATTTCTTCGCCAGGCTTTCTTGTTAAAGAACAAATCTAATTCTGAACAATCAATTTATTGTTTTGAACCTCATTAGCCGATATTGGCCAAATATAGCCTGCAGTATTAAATGGAATTGCAGGAGCAGTACCTTGAGATCCACTTTTCGCCACGAAGCCAGCACCCAACCTCATTACATCTGGAGATCTAAAACCTTCCCCAAGCAATTCGATTCTTCTTTCGGTTAGGATAGTGTTTTTCAAATTAGCAGGTAATAAATCGGTTGCTGGAAATACATACCCTGGATTGGATCTTTGTCTAACTGCAGTTAATAGTGCAATAGACCTTACAGGATCAGTTACCACAGTAGCTTCTGCTAAGTTTAATAAAACCTCAGCATATCTGATTACAGGAATATAATCGGTATACGGAGACGGTCTCTTAAATTTAGTTAAATAGGTATTTGCTCCAGAAACTGTAGTCAAGCTTTTTCTTGCATCGGTAGAAGCGGCAGCGAAAACAGGATTGGCCAAAATACCTGTAGGATTTAAGAAATATTCTTCATTACCGCCCGCTTGGTTTGGTGAAACATTGTAATAATAAGCCAATTGATTCTGTGTCCCCGGCGCATCTAAATCAGCCATAGGAAAAGACAATGCTGCTTCAGTAGCTGTAGCGTTACCTGTATAAGCACCACCAAATACAGTAGCAATATTAGCTTCTAACTGTAAGGGTGTACCTGTTGTTGCTTTAAACGGTGCTGCTGCGCTAACAATTTTGTTGGCTTCGGTAACTACTGCAGGTAAATTCCCCATCGCCAGGTATACTCTGGTTTTAAAGGCAATAGCAGTATTTCTGGAAGCCCTTATGGATGTTGCCGTTGTTGGTAAAGTTAATGCCAAGTCTGGCTCTGCCTCATTTAAATCTTTTAAAATTTGCGTATACACCTCGGCAACAGTACTTCTCTTTAAGTCGTTACCAGTCAGATCCTTTTCACCTTTAAGTCTTAAGGGTACACCCAGACTGGCACCGTTATCCGTAATATAGGGTTTTGCATATAATTGTAATGCGCTATAATAACTTAAAGCCCTCAAAAACTTGGCTTCTGCAATATATTGTTTCGCTACTGCCGGGGCAAGTAAAGATGCATTGGCATTTACGCCTTCAATAACCAGATTAGCCCTGTTTATTGCAGCGTAAATTGCGCCCCATAAATTAACAACCTCATTGGTATTCGAAGTTAAATTGAACCTCCAAGTATCTAAACCTGTTACCCCGTTGGGTTTATTTACCACAAAGTCCTCGCCACGGATATCGTTATAGATTAAATACCTTCCACCATAAAACTGGCCACTTTTTACACCTGCATATATTCCATTCACCTGCGACAAAATCCTATCCGGATTGGCAAATGCATCTTCAATTGGTAAAGCTGTATCTGGAGCTGTGGTTAAGAAATCCTTTTTACATGATGACGCGAAGAGCAAGGGAGCAGCTATAAAAAGATATTTTATTTTATTATTCATTTTAATTTTCATGATCTCTAATTTTAAAATCCAACATTAATACCAAAAGTAAATGTTCTACCTGATGGCACAGAGTTTCTATCTACGCCTGGCGCCAGGTTACCACTATTTCCGGTTGTAGTAGAGTTACCATTTACAGAAACCTCTGGATCAGGCCCTGGATAATCTGATATTATCCAAAGGTTGCTAGATTGCGCATATACCCTAACGTTTGAAATGCCATATTTACTTAAAAGTGTTTTTGGAAGCGTATAACCCAAAGCTAGATTTCTAACTTTTAAGAAATTACCAGAGAAAACATTCTGTGATTGTGCAAAAGCAGATCCATTTGAAGTATTATCACCATAAACAACACGGGGTATATCTGTAATCTGACCTGGTGTAGTCCATCTGTTTAAAACACCTGCTTCATTGTTCCAAAAACGTTGATCACGAAGACCAGCCAGTGATCCGTAGTAAATTTTGTTACCACCCGAGAATGTTAACCCTAAACTTAAATCAAAAGCTTTGTAACGGAAATTATTGTCCAAACCACCGAACCATTTTGGTATTGATTGTCCAGTTATTGTGGCATCTAATGCGGCATCAATTGCTGGGGCATTTTGGCCTGCATTCGGGCCATCAAGATACTGGTAACGGGCTGCGGTAGCACGCCCAAAACTGAACCTTAATTTTTGTCCAAACCTATTAACGAAAATACGCTCACCGGTTGCAGGGTCAACACCCGCAGTTTCCACAGTATAGATCGAACCGATAGGATAACCAACCCTCGTAATATTTGCAGTTTCTAAAGAGGTAGCGCCAAATAAATCTGCATTATTATTACCCAAAGCAGTAACCTCGTTTTTCAATGTACTGAAAGTAAAACTGGTTGTCCAACCGAAATCATCACCATCAAAATTCCTTGAATTTAATGTAAATTCAAGCCCCTTGTTATACATTTTACCAACATTGGTTGTGATTGCATTTCCCGGAACACCCTTTGAAGGTGCTTGAGGTGCGTTCTGAACCAGGTTATCGATATCATTGTGGTAATAATCTACATCTAATGAGAAACGTCCACTTAAAAATTCTAAGTTAATTCCAATATCGGCCTTTTTACTAGTCTCCCACCGTAAGTCAGGATTACCTGCTTGTGAAAAAGACAGTGCTGGTGAAGAACCGTATAAGCCTGGATTATATAAGAACAAGGCTGGGTAATTACCAATGTTGATATTTCCAACCTCTCCATAACTTCCATGTAATTTGATCCGTGTTAAGACTTTACTGATACCGAGGTCCTTATAGAAATTTTCTTCTGAAATGGCATAACCTGCTGATGCGCCACCGAAATTACCATATTTATTCCCGGCTGATAATCCGGAGTAACCATCACGTCTGAAAGATCCGGTTAAATAATATTTCTTTTTATAATCGTAATTGATACTACCAAAATAAGAGCGGAAAGCATTATCTCCCTGCACTAATCCAGCAGGAGTAATGGCACCAAAGGCTCCCTGAAAGACTTCAATGAAAGGATCAATTACCCCTTGTCTGGTTGCACCATAACCAAGAGATTTGGTATACTGGTCTTCAGCGCCAATAAATGCACCCAAAGTATGATCACCAAATACACCGTTATAGCTTAAGGTGTTAGACCAGTTCCATCTGCTATTTTTAACAAAATTACTGGTAGCACCACCGCCATAAGAAAACCCATCGCCCTGTAAACGGTTAATGAATGAGTTGTTATCGATTTTAAGATTATCTAAACCATAAGTGGTTTTAAAAGTTAAGCCTTTTACGATCTGGATTGAAGCATAAGCATTTGCGATGATACGGTCGCTTTCTGATGTATTTTTATCTTCGTGTACCAACACAGCTGCATTCGGATAATTTGATGCAATGGTATTTGCGCCTAAACCGACAGAGCCTGCTGGCGCATTTACATTATAAGAGCCGTCTTCGTTATATGCCGCTACGTTTGGAGGCAATACAATGGCCAACCTACCCAAGCCAACTGTTGAGAAAGCCTGCCCAGGCAAAGAACCTGTATTGGGCGCACGATTTAAAGTATTACTGTATGAAAAGTTTGTCCCAATGGTTACGTTTTTAAATAATTTATGATCAATATTTACACGGCCATTTTTCCTTTCAAAAGAGTTTCCGATGATAAAACCTTCTTGATTACTATATCCTAATGATACATAATATGAAGTTTTTTCATTTGCCCCAGAAAAATTTAAAGCATGGTTTTGAGATGTGGCTGTTCTATAAGCGTAATCATACCAATTGGTTTCTACTTGTGAACCATCCGATTTTGTTTGTAGAAAGAATGCTGGAGCCTGGCCATTATTTGTTCTTGATTCATTTTTGATCAGAACATATTCGGCGGCATTTAATAATGGTGTTAGGTTTTGGGCTTTTGTAGTTCCTACCCAACCTTCATAATTAATTTTAGTTACCCCTTGTTTACCCTTTTTAGTAGTAATCACTACAACGCCGTTGGCTGCCCTAGAACCATAGATTGCAGATGAAGCCGCATCTTTTAAGATATCGATTGATTCGATATCAGCAGGGTTGATGTCTCCCAATGCATTACCTGCAGCACTGTTAGCCGATTGATCGCCCGTAAATACGGGAATACCATCAACAATAATTAATGGGTAAGAACTTAAAGAGATAGAGTTAAAACCACGCACCCTGAAAACAGGAGGGTTATTTAAAACGCCGTTTGGCTGAATGATGTTTACACCTGCTGCTTTACCTGCTAATGCTTGTTCAAAACTCTGAACAGGTAAGTTTTTAAGCTTTTCTCCACTTACACTCGCTATTGACCCGGTAACATCTCTTTTTGATTGTGTGGTATAACCTGTTACTACGACATCAGATAATGTTTTAGAATCGCTTTTTAACTGTAGGTTAACCACATTACTACCGCCAATAGCTTTTGTTTGGCTTAAGAAACCAATATAAGAGAATTCTAGTGCGGTTACTCTGCCATTAACTCTAAGTGAATACCTGCCATCTGCACCAGTTGTGGTTCCGCCAGTTGCACCTTTAATTTTTACACTTACGCCAGGAAGGGGTAATCCATCTTCCTGAGCCGTAACTGTTCCAGTGATTGTTCGATCTTGCGCTATTGCTGAGGTGGCAATAAATAGCAATATGAACAAACTTTGTAGAAGTTTTTTCATAAAAATAATTTAGTTTAGTTAATAATAATCCAATATATGACTTAGTATTCTGTAATGCAAATTTTACAATTTTATATTTGCATTATTCACTCAAAAATCAATATACCCTTAAAAAACAGATTAACTTCATTTAGTCAGTTAACCTTTTTTTGTAAAAAAATTAAAGAAATAATATTTGTTAATTGAATGATAAAATGTGCTATCGTAATTTACAACTGTTGTGGTTCTGTCAGTTGAAACTTCATTTTAACACATAAATCAGAAAAGGGTGATGAATCATCCCACATGACAGGGATTTTTGCTGCAATTCGATCGTAATTTATTGCAAAATTTGCAATAAACGGAAACACGAATGAATTCCGTAGAAGTTTTTTCATAAAAAATTTTAGTTTAGTTAATAATATTACCCAATATAAGACTTAAAACATTTCAATCAAAAACTTATACCCACAAAAAAAACTAAAGTCTATTAAAAAAACCAACAAAACATAGAAAAACAATATTAATTCCCCATGCAACACTCAACAAACCCCTTTATGAAAGATTACTTGACGTTCGATCAAAAAAAAGATACATCAGCTTAACTACTGCTTTGTCTCTTCCTGTTTAGTTAATTTAACTCACCCGAAAACAATCGCTTAGAAGAAATTACGGGTAGGCATGAAACCAAAAAGGCCTTACCCATTGTTAGATGGATAAGGCCTTTTAAAAAATTAATGAAGGTAATTAGTAACCCGGATTATTAGGCTTTAATAAGTCGTTTACATCAATAGCTGCCTGAGGAATTGGATAAATCTCATCATTGATAGATCTCCCCTTAGCCTCTAAAAATACGGTTGCCATAGATTTAGCAGGATTTGTTGGAGAAGGTGTTCTTCTCATGTCCATCCATCTTGTATTTTCAAAAGCCAATTCAACTCTTCTTTCTTTAATAATGTCTTGCAGCGTTAAAGTTGTTAAAGCACCTAAACCTCTTTTTGTTCTAACACTGTTAATAGATGCCAGAGCAATTGGATCGGTTGCATTATTTGAGGTTAAGAATTGTGCTTCAGCTGAAATTAAATACATTTCGGCAATCCTTAAAATGTAATAAGGATGTGCCGCCGCACCAGTTGGGTCCTGATATTTACGGCTGTACCAACCTGGGTTTGCAGCCGGTGCAACAATTTGCGTCATTGAAGCCGCTTTTCTTTGATCACCTGGCTCATAAGCTGCAACTAAACTTGCATCAACTGGTAACTCTGCACGTCCTCCACCTGGCATAGATGGATGTTGTAGAAAGTACGACAAAGAATTTGATCCTTCTGTTTGCGTAAAAACAACTTTAAAGATATGCTCTGATGAATTATAAGGAGGAGCAAATATTGAATTATAATCAGCAGCTAATGCATACTTAGGACTTACGATCAGCTCATCTGCAAATTTCTTTGCATTAACATAATCTTTCTTAATGAGGTAAACTCTTGCCAGTAATCCTTTTGCAGCATCAGCAGAGGCATATTTACTATCTGTACTCACACCACCAGCATCAACACTTGCTTTTAAATCACTTAAAATCTGCGCATATACCTCATCAACAGATTTACGCGGAACTTTTACTACATCTCTATTGAAAACAACCGGTACGCCACCAAATAGGGTAACCAACTTATAGTAAGCATAAGCCCTTAAAAAATAAGCCTGAGTTAAAAGGCTCTTTTTAGTCGCATCAGGAACCGTAGTGGAGTTATTTAAAACCTCTAAAAGATCGTTTGCTCTTTGGATAACTACGTATGGGGCATTGAAATAACGTTGTGTTAAAACATTATTAGCTAAGATAGCATTATTATCAATCTCCCCATTCTGAAAGAAAGTAGCACGATAAGCAAGGTTATCGGCAGACAGATCTTCTACCGCATAACTTAGGTAAAAGTAACTTGTATTACCTTCTTGAAGGCCGTCATAAACGCCAGCTAACAATTTCTGAACATCAGCCGGGCCAACCGTTTCTGGCGACAATGAAGTTTTAGGATCGATATCCAATTGTTTTTCGCATGAAGACATTAAACCAATAATGGCTACAGCTATTAAAAATATTTTATTTTTCATTTTTGAGAATTATAAGCCAACATTAATACCGAACATAACTGTTTTAAACTGAGGGATAGCACCTTGATCAACCCCTGTATTAGCAATGGTAAAATCAGATGAAACCTCAGGATCAAATCCTTTATATTTAGTAAAGGTTAGTAAGTTTTGTCCAGAAACATAAACTCTTGCACTAGATAATTTTATCTTATTTAGGAAACTACTAGGCAAAGAATATCCTAATGTGATATTTTTCAATCGAATGTAACTTGCATCTTCTAAATACCTAGACGAACGCTGAGTATTATAAGTACCTCTTGCGCCACCAACAGCTCTTGGATATTCCGCCTCTGTGTTAGTTGGTGTCCATCTGCCGTCGAATACCTCTTGAGCTACATTTGTAGCAACTGCAGTAGCTGTTGCAGCTGCACCTAAACTTCCATTACCGCCTGTACCCTCTGCAGCTAGATTATACAGGTAGTTACCATATGAATACTGAAACATGATACCCAAATCGATTCCTTTGTATGATACAGTATTGTTTAAACCGCCATAAAATTTAGGAAGCGGACTTGCTAAAAACTGCCTGTCATCACCAGTAATAAATCCATCTTTATTAAGATCTTCATACATCATATCACCAGTTGCAGGATTAACCCCCAAAGCTTTGATTACGAAAAACGAACCTAATGGTTGGCCCACCATAGTACGCGTAACAAAGGATCCATCTACCGGTTGATTATTATATAATTCAGTTACCTTATTGTTATAGGTAGAGATATTAAATGAGGTACTCCACTTCACTTCCCCAACCAGGTTTTCACTATTGATATTGAAATCCCATCCTTTTCCAACCATCGAACCAATATTCTCTAAGATAGTCGGGAATCCAGTTGTAGATGGAATTGGCCTGTTCTGTAAAAGATCTTTTGTTTTTTTATGATAATAATCTGCACTAAGTGTTAATCTATTTTTAAATAAAGCCAAATCTAAACCTAAATCGAATTGTCTGGTCGATTCCCATTTAAGATCAGGACTCCCCAATGCATTTAAAGCAAAACCAGGCTGATCATCATAGTTAAATCCTGTTCCGAACAATTTTCTACTTGTAAAGTTTCCGATACCTTCCTGATTACCCGTTAAACCGTAGCTTGATCTTATTTTTAAATTAGAAATTGCAGTGATATCCTTCATGAAAGATTCTTCACTAACCACCCATCCACCAGAAACTGAAGGGAAATAGCCAATTCTTCCCTTAGTAGGGAATTTAGTCGAGCCATCTCTTCTGATCGATCCACCTAACAAGTATTTATTCTCCCACGCTAAATTTACACGACCTAAATAAGATTCTAATCTATAGTTGGTAAAAGAAGAAGTTCCACCTGTAATTTTCGCAGCAGAGGTTAAATAAGGTGTTTCGTTAGAAGGGAAATTCTGTCCATCTACGCGGTTGTTATCCCTGTTATTCCATTGAAATTCGTAAACTAAAGTTCCATCAACCGTTAATTTATTATCAATGAATTTTTTCAGGTAAGATAATGTTTGCGTAGTTAAATAATTTTGAGTTTGAACATATCCACTACTTGCGGCACCAATTGTTCCGTTACCAGCTAAAGAAGTAGAAGGATCAAAAGTTCTTTGATCTAGGTAAGTATAGTCAATACCAACTGAAGATTTAAACTTTAATTCTGGTAAGATTTTAACCTCAGCATATGTAGAGTTAAAAATATTACTCAATCCAACATAATTCTTAGATTCGAACATGTGTACAGGATTATTAAAATCATTACTTGCAAAGGTACCGTTTGCATTATAAACAGGTTGATCTGGGCGCGCAATTAAGGCTCTAGGGAAAGGAGAGAAGATACTATTATCAACAGGGGTTTCGGCACGATCAGATTTTGAAATGGCGATATTACTTCCGATTTTGATGAAATCGTTCACCTGGTGATCAACACTCAAGCGAATAGCATATCTTTTGAATGATCCGTTCAATAATTTAGAGTCCTGATTAAAATAATTTAATGACGTGTAAAATTGTGTTTTTGCATTACCACCCGAAGCCACCGAAAACTGCACATTCTGCACCAATGATTTATCTCGTTGAATTGCATCTAACCAGTTCACATCTGCTTCTGGATTATTTATTTGGGCTTGAGTAAACTTAGCAGGTAAATTTGAATTAACTAAAGCTTCATTATACATTTGACGATAAGAAGATGCACCTAAAAAATCCTTAGTCCCGGCAAAGGACTGGTAACCGTTATAGGCATTTAAATTGATGATCGATTTACCACTTGCTGATCCTTTTTTAGTTGTAATTAAAACAACGCCATTTGATCCCCTTGAACCATATATTGCTGCTGCCGATGCATCTTTTAATACTTCGATAGAGGCAATATCTTCGCTATTTAAATTGGCCAGCGGAGAAATGCCTGAACCAGCAGAGATAGGGGTTGTTCCACTATTTGAAGGCAGAATTACCCCATCTATTACATAAAGCGGATCATTACCCGCTAAAATAGAAGACCTACCACGAATATTTACTTGGATTGGGGAACCTGGACGACCTCCTCCCGAAGTTACCTGAACTCCAGCTAAACGACCTTGTAATGCCTGGGCAACACTAGGAACAGGTTGATTTTTAATGGCATCTCCGGATATTCTTGCAATGGAGTTGGTTATTGTTTTTGTACTTTGAGTACCATAACCTACAACAACAACCTCTTGTAGTGCTTTGGTATCATTTGCTAAGGCAACATTAATTACATTAGCGGAACCGATTAATTTGGTTACAGAAATAAAGCCAACAAAATTGAATTCTAATTCTTTTGAACCGTCAGCTTTAAGGGAATACTTTCCATTAGAATCTGTAACAGTACCCATCTGAGTGCCTTTTACTTTTACACTTACTCCAGGGATCGGCAAATTGTCCTCTGTAGAAGTAACTGTACCTGTTATTGTTCTATCTTGAGCCACTGCAGCAATTGCAATAAACATCAATAGAAACAAACTTTGTAGAAGTTTTTTCATGAAATTTAAGTTAGTAAATGATTAGTTTTAATTTAAAAAGCGCTAAGATAGCGCTGGATTGGAGAACTTTAACTAAAACCATAGTATATGACTTCTTAATGACATGATGCAACTTCGGAAAGTATGTCTCTTTAAAACTACTTATTAAGTTTAATTCTGCAATTAGCTATTCGCATATAAAATATTTTACAATTTCATAAAAACAAAATCTTTTAAATCAGAGCTAACAAACCCAAATTGATCGTGTAATTTTTCTAATAAAAGTCCACAAAAAAGTAATAGGAGTGATCTCATCCATCACTCCTATTACTTTTTTAATTATATTTAGAAAATTAGTCTTACTTATTAAAGCATTAATATACCCAAATAAATCTCTGTTTTATGCCCGGCTTTTGTGCAAAATCTATCCTTGCTTTTACAGAAAATACTGATGCGTAGCTCGTTCCTTTATAACTTGAAGGAATCCAATCAATATCGAATGCTTTCTCAGCAATAATTAAACGTTTGGTTACCGGAATCCCATCTGCCACGTAATGGGCCTCATAAGTAGCTTTTCCATTTTTATCGATATTGGTAATTAAATCTGCATCAAGCGTACCATCTGCATTTTTATTATCCTTTAAAATAACTCTTTTTAATTCGGTCCCCAGTAGAGAAATATATTGGTCGATTGAGGCAATTGGAACTGGAATGCTTGCCTTTTCTTTAATCACCGGATCTGTTGTACTCACTTCAACTTTTATGCGATTAATACTTACCGTATCTAAATATATAAGTTTTTTAAGATCATAATTATACCGTAAGAATACTTTACCATCATTGTTAAAAGCATACCAATTACCCGTTCTTGAATTATCCTTATAAATACCCCTTAAAAAAACTTTATCCTCATCTTTTACGATGGAATAAACTCCATCAAGCTTCTTTGAGTCATTCATCGCGTATACAACTTTAGTTTGATCTGATAACGATGACGTTTTTTGTTCTTGGGCTTGACATAATTGTAATGTTACAAAAACGGCAAGAGTTGATAAATAAATTTTCATTTTAGAGCTGATTAGTTAAGTGTTTTAAATATACAAATTAATTAACAAAAAAAATGTCCTTTGAACTCATTCAAAGGACATTAAAACTAATTAATCTGAGTGTTTATCTAGCAGATTTATACTTTACAATTAGTGTATAAGTTCTTTTTGTTGCAGTTTGATTCCAATCGAAGTTAAGCGTAAATGTTTTAGTTGCCGGATCGTACTTGTTTATAGAACCAGGTATGTTAGCCAACGTAGCGTTTCCTAGTGCTTTCATGGTTACCAAATTAGTAGCAGGGTCAATTGTTGCCTGTAGGTTGTCGATACCACCAACACCAGAGGCATTACCAGCCCATTTTAAGTTCCCTATTTGCACCGTATTAGCGCCAACTGTAGTAAATGTTACATCTGCATTCGCTGCTGTACTACCATTTAAACCATCGTTAACTGTTGGTGTAGTTGGATTGCTATAACGTTGCACAAAACTACCAGCTTGCATGGCATAAACACCATCCCAAATATTCTTTGCACTAACATTCAATAAAATAGTACCAAAATTTCCGCTGATAATTCCCGAAGAGGCAGAGGTAATCGTTAATGGCAATACCTCAGAAACTGCGAAGTTAAAAGTTGAAGGTTTTAATAAAACATTGAATGTTGCCTTATTAGTACCGGCTTTAATTACAACCTCGGTTGCAGAAAGTGTATAACTCACTGGCTGAAGTAATTCGTAATGATTACCTGTTGCCGTGTTATATTCAGTAATTTTTGAGGTAGCACCTACAGCTATTTTAACAGTTATATCTTGAGGAGCTGTTGCTTCGGGCCCAGAATAACTTACTGTAATCGGCAAACTTGGCAATGATGTCGATTCGTAAGAAAACGAATACAATGGTGATGGTGTCCCGTTTGTTACAATCTGTGCCGGATTAGCAAATTCAATTACGTTATGTCCTTTAGCAGGATCTAAGACCAAAGAGTCATCTTTTAAGCAAGAAGTAAGCGACGTTACCGCAAGAAAAAGGGCTAATGATTTATAAATATATTTTTTCATGATTTCTATAATATTAATTTAAATCCCAGAATATTCTTGATCCAAATAAAGTAACTCCGCCAGGAACATTAGCTGGATTTAAGTTATATTCTTGTTGTGGGTACAAAATTCTTCCCAATAACTTATCAGATCTTGTTGAAGTTGATTGTTTAGAGGCAAAAGTTAGGCGGCCATCAGCAGAACCCTCCACAATTTTAGGATATCCTGTTCTTTTAAATTCATTGAACGCTTCATCACAATGAATTACATTCATTGCAATGTATTTCTGGGTTATAATTGCTTCAATTTGAGCTGGTAAAGTTCCAGTAACAGGGTAATTTACTAAAGGGTTAGTAGGGTTTTCTGTAGTCTGGTAAGCAGCTGATTCCGAGACATAATCCCATCCAGCAATTGCAGCACCTGTTTGATCTGAATAAATGTATTTGAATGATGCCTTAATACCTTCGTCGAATGCTGTTTTCGCACTCCCGGTTAAATATCCTCTGGCAAATGCTTCTGCCTGAAGAAAGCGGCTTTCTGCGGCAAGCATTAGTGGCTGTCCTTGAGACGGACCTTTAGCAACCCCGATATAAGGCGTGTTTGCATCAGTTCCGGTAAACCAAGATGTTGATCCTGATGGCGGTACAATAGTAGAGCCTACGTTTTCTTCACCTAGCCTGTTTGTTGCCGTGCCTGGGAATCCTCTATACATAGCATAACCTCTACCTTGATCTGAAATTTTAGTGCCATTATAGAAAGTAAATATCCATTGAGTCGGAATAGCCTGACTTTGTGATCTAGCGTTGTCACTTCCAAAGGCCAACGAATTATACAATGGATTTTGTCTGTTTGCTTCTTTAACATATCCTGGGTTTACAAGTGCATCGGTTGCTAAGAAACCAACAGTTGTGTTCAATGCAGCGAATTCAGTTGTTGCATAAGAAGCTTGAGCAGGAACACCCGCCATTTTTATTAGCAAACGCAATTTAATTGTATTCGCAAACCTTTTCCAAAGGTTCATATCACCTTTAAATAGCGGGTCTGTACTTGCAACAACGGCATTGGCAACGTTTCCAGCCTGGCCATCGTTTATTAACTTAATACCAATTGTTAATTGAGAAACCAAATCCTTGTAGATATCCTCAGCTTTATCATATTTTGGAGTAAGAATGGCACTTCCCTTTAATGCTTCTGAATAGGGAACATCATTGTACTGATCAACCAATTTAGAGAACATGAAAGCTTTCATTATTCTAGCAATAGCTGTAGAATATGCTAATGACGGTGTTGTAGCTGTATTATCAATTACGTATTGATAATCAGTTCCGTTGTCATAAACAGATGTAAACAGATTGGTAAAATTACTTGCTGTATATGCATAGGTTACGCCTGCGCCATAACCTCCGACGCCGTAAATATTAGCCGCAAATCCTCCTGGAAAATAGTAGGCACTATTGTAGGCCTGAGAGATAGATGCTGAACCCACAATTGCTTGTGGTAATACCAACGCAGGCGTCGAGCTAGTGGAGCTATTTGTGTTGGTGTTTATATCCAGATACTTTTTGCAGGAAGAAAAGCCCAATGCTAAAGCAACTATGAATAAACCGTTATATATCTTTTTCATATGTATATGTATTAAAAAGTTAATGATAATGTAGCTCCATAAAAACGAGCTGGTGGCGTTTGACCAAGAGAGGTGATACCAATACCATTGTTATCAGAACCAGCAGCACTGTATTCAGGGTCTGTATAGATATTTGTTTTTGGTGTCCATATAAATAAGTTTCTACCTTGAACACTTACACGGGCTGCTTTAACATATTTCAAATTGCCTAAAACCGACTTAGGAATATCATAAGATAATGATAATTCTCTTAACTTCCAGAAAGCAGCTGAATAAGTATAATTTGTTGCAACACCTGTATTAGTTGGTCCGTTCGTCCAAAAATCGACACCACCTGTTCTGGTCGTAATATTGGTATTCTCTACATACGTATTCGTAGCAGGGTCTAAGTAAGAAGAGTTTGGAATCACAAAACGCTCACGGTTAAAATAGGTTGTTCTGATACCTGCTCCGGAAAAATCAAAACTTCCAGAGTTTTGCGCCATTACGAAACCGCCACGGTACTCAAATAATCCAGCTAAGCGGAATCCTTTGAAAGAAACTGCGGCATCAAGTCCTAAACGGTGTTTAGGTTCAGTGTTTCCTAAAACAGTTGTACCAGTAGTAACGCTCGGAAAACCTGTAATTTTATCAACAATAATTCTTCCCTGAGGATCTCTGTTGTAATCAGTTCCTTTTAATACAGGGAATGCTTCACCTTCAACAGCCCAAACACCTAGTGTAGTTGTTCCCGATAAACCTAACTGAGGAAGGCCGTTGCTAATTGAGACCACTTTGTTATCGTTATATGTATAGTTAGCACCCACAGTAACTTCTAATCCGTTACTTGTATTTCTGTAAGGAACCAAGCGAAGGTTTGTTTCAATACCTTTGTTACTTACTTCACCAGTATTGGTTAAGAAAGATGAAAAACCTGTTGAGTTAGCTACGTTAACGGGAACCGTTTGATCAGTAGTATTTGATTTGTAATAAGTGAAACTACCGGTAATTCTTGATTTTAATAATGAGAAATCAACACCACCTTCATAAGCTAAAGTAATTTCTGGTTTAATGTTTGGCGATACAATACGGTCACCCAAAGTAAATCCCGGAATTCCTCCATACGGGTAACCATAACCTTGACCAAATGTTGGCAACAATGCATAAGCACCGAAGTTAGAGCTATTACCTAAGTTAACATTACCCACTTTAGAAACACCACCTCTAATTTTTAAAGATTCAATTACGTTAGAGTTTTTCAAGAATGGAATTGCATCCGACGCAATGAACGAAATGTCGACAGCTGGGTAGAAAAATGATCTGCTTTCTGGTGCCAAAACTGATCTCCAATCATTTCTACCAGTAACGTGTAGGTACAAATAATCTCTGAAACCTAAGCGGGCGTCACCATAAACACCAATCTGTCTGGCTTTGAAATTTGTTTCACTAGCACTTGGATTTTGAAGACCATTAGAAATATTAAAGAAATCAGCCAGTGCTAAACCGCCATTCGTGCCAACATTTACACTTTTGTAAGTATTCTGTCTGATTGTAGCGCCAGCAATAACATTTAATGAGAAATCTTTAGAGAGTTTTTTGATGTATTGTGCCTGGAATTCTGGATTGATCTGAACATTGTATCCTGAATAATCACTCACACCGCCAACAACGTTTGAGAAGTTAGGCGTTTCCTTTAAACGATAATCTGAATAAGTGAATTTATTGGTTGTAGATTTATTGGCAAATGATCTGTTAGATAAATTCGCTCTAACCAATAAAGATAATTCCTTAATCGGATTCCATTTTAACTGAGCATTACCCGTTAAATAATCATTACGTGTAGCACTGCGGTTATTACCTAAAGCAAAGTATGGATTTTGATAGTATTCGTTATAATATCCATCAGGAGTAGAAAACGGGTCGTTTTTATAATCTTTGTACCTAGTTAAAGGGATTTCACCTGGTGATTGTAAAACGTTGTCATAAACTGTTGCAATTGCACTTGATTGATCGTAGCGATTTTGCACATAGTTTAAATTAAAACTAAAGGTGACATTGTTGCCTAAGTTACGCTCACCATTAACACGCATGGTAAACCTGTTGTATTTATCGCCAGGTACAGTACTTTTTTGATCGAAATACTGTCCAGAAAAATAATAGGTTCCTTTATCATCACCAGAAGACAAGTTAAAGTCTGTTTGGTTAGAGTAACCTGTTTCCCAAAAAGCATTTTTATTCTCGTCTGAATTAAATGAGTAAGGCACAGATTGGATCGAGCCATCAGCTAAAGGTTTACCAATCGGGCGAACAACGCCATCAAATGCCGGACCATATTGTTGGTTCTCAAATGGCGTATAAGTTGGTATATCATCATTACCCGTACCAGATCCAAAACGATCTTGTAACTGAGGTAAGAAACTTACCTGCTCAATATTAGTCGTGTGACTAACATTAATTGTTGACGAACCTCTTTTACCTTTTTTAGTTTGAATGATTAATGCGCCGTTAGAAGCATCAGAACCATAAAGTGCAGCAGCACCTGCTCCATTTAACACTTCAATGTTTTCAATATCTTCTGGATTTAAGTTTCCTAAGATATCACTTGGTACAATAACATTATCAACAACAACCAAAGCCTGGTTATTCCCCAACAATGAACGGTTACCCCTTAATACTAAACGGATACTTGGATTAACACCGCTACTTACCGCATTTACCTGCAAACCCGCAACCTTACCGGTAAGGGCACTCGCAACGTTAAATGCCTTGCCTTGAGTTAATTCTTCAGCTTTAACTGTAGTAGACTGGTTACCTTGTTGACGGCGCTGAATTGTAACACCACCGGCAGTTACAACAACCTCATTTAATGAGGTGACATCTGAATTTAAAACCGCGTTTACAACATTGTTAGCAGGAATAACAAACTCTTTTGTTGCATAACCTAAAAAGGTTACCACTAAAGTTTTACCATTTTTGGGAACGTTTAGTGAAAATTTTCCGTTAGCACCCGTTTGAGCACCTAAATTAGGGATTTCTTTTACCCTTACCGATGCACCAGGTACAGGAAGTCCATCTTCCTGAGATGTTACTGTACCAGATACTGTTCTTTCTTGGGCAAACGCCGAGGAGGCGCATAGCACAAGAATGAACAAACTTTGTAGAAGTTTTTTCATAATTTGAAAATAGGTTAGTTAATGATTTATAAAGGCTAATGTAGAGTTAGTTATGTATACAACCAAATTATTTTTAACAATTTTTAACATTTAACCCTTTTTTTTGTTAAAAAATAACTATTTGACAAAAAAAGCATCAAAAACCAACAAAACTAATAATTTAGTTAAAAATAACCGTCTTCATAGTTATACAAAAAATGAAATTTTAGAGCGGTTTAGGTTCTTAAATACCGCTTATTAAAAGGGTAGCATTTTAAAAATTTAAAGCCTTTGTTATAAATTTCTCTTAAAACAACAAGGCCCTCCAGAAATAATTATGGAGGGCCTTATTACTTATTACGAATAGTTAATGATCGTCTTCAACAAATTTTGTTCGGTGGTAACCTTTTAAGTGATAAACCGTTCCCGGATCATCCGAAAATTCAACATCCAATGCAATGGCATCGGTTGGTGCTTTAGATGATGGTCCCACGGCACCATTAGTTGTGATCTTTCCATTGGTTACCGTAAATTTTATACCACCTGTATAAGTACCTGCATTAATAATATTCTGCCCAGTAATGGTTTTGTTATCTAGGTTTACATTAACCTTACCAAAAACAGTTTGAGTTGAACTGCCCCAAAAATTAGTCAAATTTAACCACATCTGGCTTGATGAGTTATCAGCTGTATTGTAGGTAGAGATTCCATAATAATCGCCTTTACCATCAATCTGCACCCACCACTCACCAGATAGGTCCTGTACTGCTGTACCGCCAACTGGTTCATCTTTTTTACAAGCAGATATGCTTAGTACACAAAGTGTTAGTATATAAAAATATTTTTTCATCGCTCTATTGATTATTGTTTAACAAAAGTTCTAACCGCGGTACCATAACCAGGATTTTCAACTGCCCATGAATAATTGCCTGTAATTAAATCTTTACTCTCGGTATTTGACCCCCACGGCCCGCTATCGGTATTCTGTTGTGGAATATCAATTGTGCTACCAGTAGGGTTAATGGCAATTACGTTGACTGTTGTCCCAGTTGCTGCACCGCCGGGGTTATTTACCAGATAAGCGCCAGGGGCCAATTTAGTCCATTTTGTGATTGTTCCTGTAGCCGCCCTCAAATAGTTTCCCGAAAAATCATTCACTAATGCATCTGCCTTAGTATCATAAACCACCACAGATCTAGTTGCTGTGGCAGAAAAACCATCAGTATTTGTAGCTGCATAGGTAATCAAATAAACACCAGCTGTTGCTGTATTTGGCAGACCTGTAGTTTTTACTTCAATAGTACTTGTTCCTGCTACTGCTGTGGCGCCAGCATCCGTATAAGTTGCTCCTTTGGCAACTGCAACATACTTATCACCTTTCATAGTTAGTATTGGAAACACAGTTATTTTGGAAATACCTACATAACCTTCCGGATAGTCAAAGGACTCTTTTTTGCAAGAGCTATAAGTCATACTTATAACTCCCAATATGATTATTGTTAAATATCTTTTCATCTTTTTATCAATTAAATACTATTTACCCCACCAAACTTTAGTCGTAATTGGCACCTCTGTTGGTGTGTTGCTGTTTCTATCTCTTGATGAAGCAGGAAACACCAAACGTTTAGGAAACAACCCTGATGTAACTCCATTTTTCGAATACACCCACTGGCCAGCGATATAGCTAGCATCTGTCGAATATACTGTACTTGTTTTTGGATATCCCGTACGCTCTTGTTCGAAGAAACCTTCAAGGCTATGGGAGCCTGCGAAAGAGGCCCATTTTTGAACAATTATCTTTTCTAGTTTTTGTTCAAAAGTACCTGCTGGATATACTAGATAAGGTGCAGGAACTGCACTTACTGCTAATCCAACTTGAGTAAAAGCTGCCCTCACACCGTTTTGATACATAGCCGCAGCACCTGTACCCCCATAGTAGCGTTCTAGCGCCTCTGCCTGCATGAAATACGACTCGGCTGCAGAAATAAACCAAACTGGATCTTTAGCCGTTTGAGCAAAAACTGTTGCACTTGCATAAGTCGGCTGCTGGGTTGCTGTTGCAGTATAATCACCTTGGTTTATTGGCACAGGGCTAGCCGTTCCAAAATAATAATTAACCCTTGGATCGTTATTTGCGGACAACCAACTGGTAAAGGTTTTACTAGCCCTCAAGTTTGTAGTGGTATTTAAACGACGTACATTATATTCATAAAAAGGATTACTATTGTCTGGTGTACCATCAAATGTAGCAATACCTGCACTGGTGGTTAAAAAGTTCGCACCATCTGTATATAATTTTGTAATACCAGCCTGCGCTTCTGCAGGTTTTGCATTAACCATTCTTAAATACATTTTTAACTTTAAGGTATTTGCGAATTTAGTCCAAAGGCTCATATCGCCACCAAAAAGAAAATCGGTTTTCTTTTGGTCACTGCTTAACGCAATACTGGTATAATCTTTCGCAAGTGCTGCATCTATTTCTGCAAGTAGGCCCACGTAAATAGTATAGCCATCATCAAACTTAGGCTGCAGATTATCAATGCCTTTTAACGCTTCTGTATATGGAACTTTATCGTACAGATCCACCAGTACTTGATAAGTATAAGCTTTCATTACCGTGGCCATCAAATTATAGCGCCAATCACTTTTTGCTACAGCTAGGTTTATAGCCAATTGATAATCAGCTAATGCACCAGAGAATAACTCATTATAACTACCGTTAAAATCATTACGGGTTAATGCATAAGAATCAATTGTTTTATATTGATTTGAAGCATTTGCCTGTGTGTAATATTGAGCCCAAATGCCACCCAAAATGGTCAGATCACCGCCAACACGACCTGTAGTTGACATTACTGCTGAAGGAAACAACACTTCAGGAGTAGTGGTTTCAATTAAAGGGTTATTTGGACTTACGTTAATATCTAGCGTCTTCTTACATCCAAAGGCAAGTAACACTATTGCTGATAACATCAGCACTTTATATTTTATGTTATTATTTTTCATTACAAGATAGATTAAAATGAAACTTTTAATGATGCACCAAAGAACCTAACAGGAGGAGCAGTTCTAAACTCACCAAATTCACTTCCTAAATCGTTTCCGAAATTAGAAACCTCGGGATCAATAGTGTTGTTCGTTTTAGCTAACCAGGTTACAAGGTTTCTTCCAAAAACAGAGACTGATGCTCTTTGTGCGCCAACTTTGCCCACAATAGATTTAGGTAGGTTATAGCTTAAAGTGGCTTCCCTTAATTTTAAGAAAGATCTATCTAAAATACGGTTAGCATAAGCATCAGCCTTATTTGATGTATGGTAGTAAAAATCGTCGGTATTGGCTTCGGTAATAGGAGTAGTGTTTTCTACGTATGTACCGTTAGCTAATTTTTGAACAGAATTAGGAACAATAAACGGACGGCGATCATTATAAGTCGTCTTTTCATCTGCACCCACGAAGTTTAATAAATCGGCTGTTCCTGAATAAAACACACCACCTTTATGCCAATCTAACGTAAATGAAAGTGAAAAATCTTTATAACGGAACTGATTACTCAATCCCATTACGAAGTCTGGCACCGTTGATCCAAAACTTACGTTTTCAGAAGAATATACTGGATATCCGTTTGAATCAACAATAACCTGACCTGTTGGACTATAAGTACGTGTAGGCGCTTCAATAATACCTAATGGTTGACCAACACGGGCTACAAACTGCGCATCATAAGCCGAATTTAAAACGACCTTATCTAGTCCGATCGGCAATTCGGTTACTTTACTGTTTTCTTTTGTAAACGTGTAATTTAAATTCCAGTCAATATCCGTTGTTTTGATTGGTTTAATATTTACGGCAATTTCTACGCCCTTGTTACGAACCGAACCAAAGTTTACAATGTATGATGAATAGCCCGTTGCTGGATCAATAGGCAATGGGATAATTTGATCTTTTCTTAATTTATTGTAATAAGTTGCATCGATTCCAATACGATCCTTTAAAAACCTAATCTCAGCACCCAACTCTACCTCTTTAACACGTTCTGGTTTAAAGTTATTACTGTTCAACTGGTTAGAGATTGAGTAGCCTGGTACACCAAAAACAGGAAAAGTTAAGGTTCCAAAGCCTAAAGGAACGGATGTTCTTGTGGCGCTGTTAAATACACGATAAGGATCTGTATCACTTCCTGTTTCGCCATAACTTGCTCTAAATTTTAAAAAGCTGATGGGTGTTTTGGTTAAATCTATGGCTTGAGAAGCGATGAAAGCTAAACTCGAAGCAGGGTAGAAGTAATTATTGTTGTTCTGTGGAAGTGTTGACGACCAATCGTTTCTACCTGTTAGTGTTAAATATAGGTATTTGTTGTAACCTAGTGTTGCGGATGCATACGCGCCAAATAAGCGGCGATGTGATTCTGCACTTGTTGATGTTGGTTTGTTTGCTGAGTTATTAATCTGATAAAAACCTGGTATTGCTAAATCTTCGATACCCGTAGTCAATACCCTTGAACCACGATCATTGTAGTTAACACCAATTAAACCATCTAAATCGAAGTGGCTATTTAATTCTGTGTTAAATAGTGCATTTAATTTCGAATCGTACTCAAACGTTTTTACAGATCCATCGATTACATCACCGGCATCTGCTGCTCTCGAAGAACCTTCAATGTTCCCACCTGCATTATAACTACCTGGGCTCGGTGCATTTTTATTATGCCAGATTTTGCTAATGGCATTATCAATATCAGCACCTTGTTGGAATTGAAAACTTAACCAGCTTGCTGCTTTGTAATTCAAATTAATATTTCCATACACGCGGTCACTCTTGTACCTACTTCCATTCTCATAAATAGAGTAATAAGGATTTTCTGCATAAGGAGTAAAATAATTGTCAACGTTAAAGAATTTGTTTTTATAATCTTGAAGATCTTTAATTGGAATATCGCCAGGGATCTGTAGGATATCTTCATAAAATGAAGAACCGATACCTGAATTGCCACCTCCCTGATTGATAAATTTTGTAGTTTTACCAACATAGTTTAAAGATGCATCAGCGGAGAAATTTCCGTATTTGGTTGATCCTTTTAAGGTAAAGTTGTTTCTTTTATACGAATCATTATCAGACGGAAGATAGCCATTGCTGTAAATATTACCATAAGAAAAATAAGCCGTACTATTGTCATTTCCTCCACTCAAGGCAATATTATTATTTAACTCTATACCTGTAGTTAACGCATCCCTAACATTGTTTTTAATGAATGAAAAAGGTTTTAACAATTGAGAGTTATCAACTATTGCGCCCCATGATCTCAGTTGACCATCATATTTTGGACCCCAGTTACCATTCTCAGAAGGAATGTAAGTACCATCCCAGCCCTGCCCGAATTGATCTTGAAGCTTATAAACAGATGCTACATTGGTTAAAGTAGTAGCTGTAGAAAGATCTACCTTCAATTTGCCTGCTGCTCCTTTTTTAGTTGTAACAATCAAAACACCGTTCGATCCACGTGAACCATATAAGGCTGTTGCTGCTGATCCTTTTAAAATACTGATACTTTCTATGTTATTTGGATCAATATCATTTGCATTGTTACCAAAATCGTAATTGTTATCAGAACCTGCCGTCGAATTATCCAACGGAACTCCATCAACAACATATAAAGGCTGGTTACTTCCCGTTATGGAAGAATAACCTCTTAAAATAACCTTAGTTGATCCACCTGGCGCACCAGATGTGTTGGAAATATTTACCCCTGCAACTTTACCCTGCAAACCGCCAAATAAACTTGCTGGTGCAGATGCATTCACCTCTGCCGATTTTAAGGTACTTTGAGAATAACCCAAAGTTTTTGTGGCCTTGTTAACGCCCAAAGCAGTTACTACAACCTCGCCTAATGCTTTAGAATCAGTAGTTAGAACAGCATTAATTACGTTTGAGCTTCCGATCGGCTTGGTTTGAGATGTAAATCCAATAGAAGAGAATTCTATTGTTTTAGCATCTGATGAAACTCTAATGGAGAATTTCCCATTCGAATCGGTAGAGGTGCCACCAGCAGCCCCCTGAATTTTTACGCTTACTCCAGGAATTGGTAGTTTGTCTTCTAAAGACGTAACTGTTCCTGTGATTGTTCGATCCTGTGCCATTACGTTTACCGTAAAAAACATGAGGATGAACAAACTCTGTAGAAGTTTTTTCATAGTAGAAATAGGTTAGTTAATGTATTAAAATTTATGCTAAATTAGAGTTAGTTAACTCCTGAAGCAAATTTATTTTAACTATTTTTAACTAATGGCATCTTAAATGCCCCCTGAGGCCCATTTCACAGGCGTAACTTTTTTATGCTAATTAAACTTTTAACTAAAAATCTAGTAATCAGCGCCTGTTTTCAAGTACGGTTGTTAATATCCACAAAAAATTATATTCTCAAATAGGGTTTTTCCACCCTCCCAGAAGTTTCTAAACAGCGGGTCGTTAGCCAAATAAACTACTTTGCCCCGCCCAAAATCTTGTACGCCGATTAAAAGCCCGGTTTTAAGCTCTTCCCTTGCTTTTTTACCCACTACACCGGCCATTAAACTTTTTTCGTTAATTAAACCCACATTCCACCCCTTAACAAAGGGCTCATAAATTTTACGGTCTGTTTTTAAACTGTAGTAGGTTTTACCCAGGCCATAAGAAAAAGGGTGACTAGCATCGAGATTGATCCGGTAAATTGCACCGGGTATGGTCGTTTCGAAATCATCTCTGTCCTTATCCCTGAAAAGGAGTTTGTTTGCCTCTGGCTTTTCATCTTTTTTTACAACCGCTTCCTTCTTTTTAATATCAAATCCTTTTTTCTCGAATACACTTTCTATAGCATCTTCCATCAAAATCAATTTTCCTCCTTTATTTATCCATGCGGTTAAACCATCACCAATAAAAGCGCTATAACCTCCATCCGGCAAGATTAAGGTGTTTACCTTATTAATATCCAGGTTATTCAGGTCCTTGACATTAATAATACTTGGTGAAAGATTTAGATCATGCTCAAGAAAAAACCAAACTTCGCCAAACGCAAGAGAAGAAACCTCCATGCCAGATACAATGGCAATTTTAGGCTGTTTTAACAATGGATAAACATTAGAGCCAAAATCCTTCCCCTTCTCTACAAAACCACTGCTAACTGCCTGAATTGGCCTGTTTAAGATTTTGGCGATCGATGTAACCTTATCTTTCATCCCTTTGATCAGTCTTTCGTTTTCTGCCCTCAACACAATTAAGGTTCCGGCAGGATAGTCCTTACCGTTTACCACAAATGGCTGATCGGCCTGTCTAACTTTTATATTTTCTTTTTGCAGCGCAGTTAAAACCTGAACATCTTCGCCTGTTCCCCAGCTAAATAACCAGGCCAGGGGCTTCTCAAGTTCATTACTGATTACCTTTGCCTCTTCAATTGCTGAATATTTCCCTTTAATACTTTCTTTACTGGCATAACCTTTTAATCCGTATACATAAGGTAGGGCCCATGCAGTAATATCATAAGTATTAGAGTCGGTTACAAGAGTTTGGGGCTCTAATAAAACGTTCGCCAAAACGGCCCTTGGCTGCTGAATATTAACAATTAAATCGTTACGGGCGATGCTAAAACTTTCCTCCTTTTGGGTATCGTAATCATAACCTCTTCCCATTTTATCACCACCAAAAGCAAATTCGATTTTGTTTTTGGTTAGCAGTTCAGCCAGTTTTTTTAAGCGTGACAAATTAGTCGCTTTTATGATATAACTTTTATAAACACCAGGGCTATTGGCTAATTCCTGCTGGAAATATTTTTTATACTCCGCTAATAACTTCTGATGATTTAAGGAAGTTACTTCAAGGGTAGACATTCCTGTTGTAAAGTGATGTGCGATGCGGTCTTTTAAGGTTAACGTATCGCCATCGTTAGTCACCACAGATAATCCGGCCCTGATTCCACCCTGCTCATAGGTCATGCCTATTGATCCATTGTATAAGGGATAAGTATCGCCATAAGATGGATATAGTAAATCAAAACGCTCTTTGGTGAAGTACTGCCAACCTTCCGCATCAAAATACCTGGCGTTGTTTTTACCTACCACTACCTGGAAACTTTTTTGCCAGGGCGTAATGTCCTGGTGAACCGGTTCTGCTGCCGGTGCAAAATAATAAGGTTCATTATAACTTTGCTCGTGAAAATCGACATGTACCTGTGGCATCCATTGGTTATACAGCGCTAACCTTTGCACGCTTTCAACCTGGGTTTGCCAGGCCCAATCGCGGTTTAGATCAAAATAATAATGGTTTGGTCTGCCGCCTGGCCATGGCTCTATGTGTTCTCTTGATAACGGATCAGCATTGGGTGTTTTACCCACCACACTATTAAAATAATTCACATAACGGTCTCTTCCATCGGGGTTTAAACAAGGGTCAATCACCACAACTGTATTTTTTAACCATTCTGTTGCAGGTTTATTAACACCCGAAACTAAGGTATAAAGCATCTTCATTGAAGTTTCGGTTGAGTTTGCCTCATTACCATGCACATTATAACTTAACCAAAGTATGGCAGGCTGATTTGTTAAATCCACACTATTATTGGTACCAGTTGCCAAAGCTAAATTGTTATTCCTAATCTGTTCGAGTTTGGTTATGTTTTCTAGTGAAGAAACAACTGCCACCATTAAAGGTCTGCCTTCATTGGTTTTACCGTATTCTATCAGTTTCATGTTTTTAGCAGAAGCCGCAGCGGTTTGTCTAAAATAATCGGTCACTTTATGGTGCGGGGTAAAGTGCGAACCCAGCTCGTATCCTAAAAAGTCGTCGGGAGATTTTACCTGAGCATGTACAAATAAAATAGAAGTAAGGGAGATTAGGCAGAACGTCAACAGTCTCTTCATGTTAAAATAATTTTACCTAATGTACTAATTTTGTTTTTTGTTAATGCGAAAGCTTAATTTTACATCATATTTTTTACCATAGGCATGATTACAACCGAAAGATTATACGATTACTACCAAGAAAACCCTGTTATTTCTACCGATACAAGAAACATTAGCCCTGGTTGTATCTTTTTTGCGCTTAAGGGAGATCTTTTTAATGCCAACGAATTTGCTGCTCAAGCTATTGAAAAAGGCGCAGCTTATGCAGTTGTAGATGAAGAAAAGTATGCCAAAAACAGTCAATGCCTATTGGTTGAAAATGTATTAAGCACTTTGCAGGATCTGGCACGTTATCACCGCAAACAATTAAATATCCCGGTAATCGGTTTAACGGGCAGTAATGGCAAAACAACCAGCAAAGAATTGGTAAATGCTGTTTTAGCAGAACGATACAAAACCTTTGCCACATTCGGCAATTTAAACAATCACATTGGTGTTCCGCTATCTATCTTGTCCATCACCGGTGAGGTGCAGATCGCGGTAATCGAAATGGGAGCAAACCATCAGAAGGAAATAGAGCTACTTTGTACCATTGCTCAGCCCACACATGGCATTATTACCAATGTTGGCATGGCACATTTAGATGGATTCGGCGGATTTGAAGGGGTAAAAAAGGGCAAAGCAGAACTTTATGCCTATTTAAAAGAAACCCATGGTTATACTTTTATCAATAGAGACAATCCATACTTGCTTGAAATGAGCACTGCCGCAGGTTTAAACAAACTGATTTATTATGGAACAGAAAACGGCAATACCATTAAAGGTAAATTAAAAAGCAGCGACCCTTTTATTGAGGTAGATTGGACCAACCATGAGGTTTCTTCTTCTGTTAAAACCAATTTAACAGGTAGTTATAATTTCGAAAACATTCTTGCTGCAATCTGTATTGGCGATTTCTTTGATATGACTCCGGATGAAATCAATTCCGGTTTATCTAATTATCAGCCAAAAAATAACCGTTCTCAGTTAACCAAAACAGAAAAGAATACGGTAATCTGCGATTTTTATAATGCAAACCCAAGCAGCATGACCGCTGCACTGAAAAATATTGTAGTATTATCGGCCGATAAAAAGACTGCTATTTTGGGTGGTATGTTTGAGCTTGGACCAGAATCTTATGGCCAGCATGAACTCATTGCGAAACAGGCTAATGAAAGCGGCTTAGATCAGCTAATTTTTATCGGGAAGGATTTCTATTCATTTAAAGACAAGTTTAAGGGCACATTTTTCGAAAGTCCGGCCGAAGCAGCCGCATATTTACAGGAAAACCCGGTTCAGGATCATTTGGTATTGTTAAAAGGATCAAGAGGAATGAAACTGGAGAGTTTGTTACAATATCTGTAGTTTCAAATCCACGAAGAGCAGTATCGGTAACTTAAACATTCTGCTGTCAGTTTGAGCTTGTCGAAGACCTCTTAATTTTCGAAATAAATAAAACATTTGTCCTTCGACAGGCTCAGGATGACAACGTTTTATTATTTCTCCCTAAGGGAATGGCATTACCTTAGAGGCGTAAAACCAAAAAAGTGCCCCGATTTAAAATCTGGACGCTTTTCTTTTTTAAATTTCTTTAAAATGTACAGGCAATTTTGCCATACACATACCTACCGCTAAAACCAAACTGGCTAACAGCTCTTGAGTACAAAAACCTACCATTCGAGGTATTGTCTAATCCCCCTGAATAATTGCCCGCAGCGTTTCCGCTCAAATTATTTTCATTATTACGCGGATCGATATATAATTTATCAGGGTAAACATCAAAAATATTATTGGCCCCAACGGTAACCGACCAGGTTTTATTTGCGGCATAACTTACCGAGAAATCTGTTATCCATTTAGGCGCAAAAGTCTGATCCAATTGCGTAGGTAAGCCGTTGGCAGCAACATTGGGATCGATAGCATTTAAATAGGTAACCTCGCCAAAACGAACTGTTCTTGCCACAAACGATAGTTTATTTACATTATAAGTTGCGGTGATATTCAGTTTGTTTTTAGGCACAGAACTTTCGAAACGGGAGCGTTCTAAACGATCGAAAAGTTTAGCCTTTAATGTAGGATCACTTTCAATTTTATCAGAACCCTGAATACTTCTCACCACGGTTTTGTTAACGTTACCAGCAACACTTAAAATTAAGCTGCTTTTTGCGCCCAAATTGAACTTATTGGTTAAAACAACATCGATACCTGCGGTATTGGTGGTAATGGCGTTGGTAAAAAACTGTACACTGTTAATTTGTGCCGCTGGATCTACCGTATTTAAAATCTGATTCACCACGCCGGTTGGCACTAAAACACCACCAGCACGTTCGCGGGCATACTGGCTGGAGAAAACAATCCGGTCGCTGATATCGATATTATAAGCATCTATGGTAAAAGTAAAAGTTTTGGCAATTCTGCCTGCTAAGCCTAAACTTCCCGATTTAGAAATTTCAGGTTTTAATGCGCCTACACCAAATTGGGCCACAATAGGATTTGCATTATTTACAGTTAAAACCTGCGTTGCATTGGTGCCTACAAACTGTGTACTCTCATTATTAAAATATTGTTGGTGTAAAGATGGTGCCCTAAATCCTGTGGAATAAGCTCCACGCAGCGAAATATCACCAAAAAGTTTAACCTTACCTGTAAATTTATACGAGAAGTTAGAACCAAAATCACTGTAATTTTCGTAACGGCCAGCAGCCCCTAAAGTTACCCGGGGCCCAAACTCGGCTTCAAGATCGGCATAAGCACCAACATTGTGCCTCGATTTATCCAATGCGTTGCTCGGTTTAAAGCCTGGGAATACCTGCGCACCTGATGCTGTAGGGGATGTTCCGATTAATCTTCCACCATTTGAATACGACAAAAGCTCACCTTCTTTGATCTGGTAATTATCTATCCTGAATTCAGCACCAAATGCCGTATTTAATGAAGTTAAAAATCCACCGTCAAAAGTGTGCTTTTTGCTTAAATCAAGATTACTGGTGTTTTGTCTGAACAACAATTCTCCTGCATAAAACGAAGTAGGACTAGTGCCTGTTGGTAATGAGGCATTTACCGTGTTGTCAATATTAAACTCAATGGTATTTTCTCCACTTGTATTACTTAGGTCGTAATCCCAAGCGCCTATTTTACCCCTCAATCCGGCTGAGAATGAATAATCATTAATCTTGGTATCGATGAAAGGCAAAAATCCATTAGGATAGATGGATAAATCAATCTGTGTTGTTTGTGTTGGCAGGCGATAAAACCCCGCGGCGCTACCTGTTTTATGGGTAAAGCCAGCTGCATAGTACAATTGAGTGGTTTTACCAAAATTAAACTGTCCGTTTAAAAAACCTCCTCCATTTTTCGAATCGGAGTTACCCACGCGCATGTTGTTTCTATCCAAGCCGTTTGCTCTTGCCCTTGCATCATCAGCAGCCTTTAAGCTTGCAAAACGGGCTTGAAAATCAGCTTCGGTTTCTGTTGAACCTTTAGTTGGGCTCGCAGAATATAATAACGGACGGGTGTCTAGGCCACCCCTGTTCGTATAGCCTCTTTGGAGGTATTGTGCTGCAAAATTGATGAAACCTTTATCATTTTTAAATGCCCATCCTTTGCTAAAATCAACCTGAAAGGTTCTGCCATCGCTAAAATCGCGCCCTAAAGCACTTGATGAAGACTGACCGAAAGAGGTAGAAAAACTATACGGTGTTACCTTTTTTAACACAATGTTGATTACTCCTGCAATGGCATCCGAACCGTACTGCGCCGCAGCACCATCACGTAGCACCTCAATGCGTTCTATTGCCGAAACCGGGATGGAGTTTAAATCGGTTCCGACAGAGCCACGCCCGAAAGTACCGTTAATGTTTACCAATGCTGTAGTATGCCTACGTTTTCCGTTTACCAGCACCAAAACCTGATCTGGTCCTAAACCGCGTAAAGATGCAGGATCAATGTGATCGGTTCCATCAGCAACGGTTTGCCGGTTAGAGCTAAAAGATGGCGCTACAAAGTTTAGAATCTGCGTTAAATCTGCCTGCGCAAATACTTTAACGTCTTTTGTAGAAATCAGATCAACAGGAACCACACTTTCGATGTTCGTTCTTGGCGTTGACCTTGATCCAACCACAACTACATCACTTAACAGTTCTTTCGCATCCTGCAATGCAAAATCCATCGTTTTTACGGCATTATCGATCTGAACAGCTACTTCGGCCGTTTGGTAGCCTGTAAAAGAAATCCTCACTTTATAAGCCCCGGGCGAAGGAAATTTTAAGGCATAGAGCCCATTTCCATCAGATGATGTTCCAATTTTTGAGCCAACTACCTGAACTGTAGCACCTGGAATAGCTAAGCCTGCAGAATCGGTTACCTTACCCTTTAAGCCTTGGGCAAATAATTGAGGAGAAATTAAAATGAGGAGAAGGGGTAGGATGTTTTTGAGTAAAATTCGTATCATAGTTCATAGGTTTATAAACAATAATAACAATTTTATTACAAATATGTAGTGAGAAAGCTAACTTTTCCAAATAAAATTCCGAAAAATACACTCAAATACAAATAAACAATGACAATGGGTTAAATAATCAATAAAATGCTAAGTCAAAACAAAACTTATTTTGCCTCTTCAACCAATAAACCAGCATCACTTACCTCTAAAAGTGGATTATCGCGCATATTCTGCTCGATTTCGATCTCAAACTTACCATTTCGGGGAAAATGATAGTTAGTTAACATCGGCAGGGTATAACTAAATACATTCCCAGAACCACTGCCCAACCATTCGCCATCATTTTTGGCGAGTTTGTATTGATAACGCCGCGTTATCATCTTTTTGCCATCTTTAAAATGGGCAAGGATAAAAATATTGGCATATTTATAATCGGCGGTATGTCTAAGCTTAAAATAAATGTTGTAGGCCTTAGTATTATCCTTAACCTCAAACAGTGTCGAAATATGGTTACGGTAGGTCCACCTGCGGTTGGCAATTTCTACATTACTATCAATTACGCTGCGTGTACAGCTAACAAATAGCGAAGTAATGAATAAAAAGCCAAGCAAAATTATTTGCTTTTTATTCAGCAGCAGGTTTATTTTCTGAGCCATTATTATTGTTTCGGCGGTTATTGTTTTTCCTACGGTTATTTCTGTTTTTATTTTTGCTCTGCTCTGGCTTAACACCCTCGGCCGCCACATTTCCTTCAGCTTTTACTACAGGCTTTTGCGCTTGTGGCTGCTGTTGTTTCGGCTTATTGTTTTGAGGTTTTGGCCCGTTTACATGCTGTGGTTTAGGTACTGCCTGTTGTGGCTTTGGTCCATTAGGCTGTTGTTTGCCGCCTTGTTGAGCTTTCTGCGCGCCCTGTTGAGGTTGCTGAGTTCTATTATTAGGGCCTGCATTTTTCTCTCCGATAGGAATTCTTTCTCTTTTATTTTGGTTGTTGTTGCGGCTGTTTTTCTGATTATTGTTTTTGTTCTGGTTGTTTTTACCCCTCGAGCGTTCATCTAAACGGGTTAAACTATCCTGACCAACTACATTTTCATAATCGAAAGGTTTTTCTACTACAACCGGCGCAGCAATCTGAACGGCCTCTTCTTTTAAGTTAGGCGCTTTTTTGCCCGCCTTGTTCATTGCCATGATCTCTTTTACGCGCGCAGCTTTAACAGGAATCCAGTTTTCATCACCCTGGTAACTGAACCACATGATTTTTTTGAAAATGTCGGTTTTTTGGTGACGGGCGTAACCAGCCTCAGTATCAAGGTTTTCAATTCTATCGGGAATATCTTTTAAAGCATCCAAATAGGTATCTAGCTCATAATTTAAACAGCATTTTAATTTACCGCATTGCCCTGCAAGCTTTAAAGTATTTAGTGATAAATTTTGATAACGCGCCGCAGCAGTAGATACGGTTTTGAAATTGGTTAACCAGGTTGAGCAACATAATTCTCTACCGCAGGAGCCAATTCCGCCTAAACGGCCAGCTTCCTGACGCATCCCAATCTGGCGCATTTCAATCCTGATACGGAAACTCTCTGCCATTTTTTTAATGAGCTCACGGAAATCCACACGTCCATCTGCTGTATAAAAGAAAGTGGCTTTGGTTTTGTCGGCCTGATAATCTACATCACTGATTTTCATCTGTAAACGAAGATCCAAGGCTAGTTTACGGGCTTTGTGCATAGTTTCCCACTCCATCCCTTTAGCGGCATTCCATTTTTCTACATCAGCTTCTGTAGCCTTACGGTAGATTTTTTTGGTTACCTGATCGAGCGCCGTTTTACGGCGTTTCATCTGGATCCTTACCAGTTCGCCCGTAAGCGAAACGTGCCCCACATCAAAACCACCAGTTGGTCCTTCAACGGCAACAAGTTCTCCAATTTCGAGATAAATGTTATCATTATTAAGGAAAAACTCTTTGCGTGAGCCTTTAAATTTGATTTCTGTAACCTGAAAAGGTTTATAATTAGAAGGCATATCCAAATTAGATAGCCAATCGTGAACTTCCATTGTTTGGCAACCACCGGTGCCGCATGAGCCATTACTTTTGCATCCATTAGGGGTGCAACCACCACCTGTTGAACAACTTCCACATCCCATATTAATTATATATATATTGAGTCCCCGCGGGGAGCGTTTTAAACTTGATAATTTTTACCAATTGTAAAGATACATCTAAAAACAGAATTTTCGGGTTTGCGTTTCTTTCAATGTGGTAATGTGCCTTTTCCAGTTCGCCTATTATAGCCTCTGCCATAGGCAAGGTGAGTACGTGTGTACTGAGTTTTTTAGCCGTTTCGAAGGTTAGGGGGGGTAATTTCACCAATTCTTCAGCACCACTTAAAATTAAACAGCATTCGCGTAAATAATTTACGCCATATTTTAAAAAATTCTTCTGGTTTTCTCTTCCCCACTTCGCTGCCTCGTCGGTAAATTCGATCAGATCGGGAACTTTGTTGCCAAAACCCATCCTCAACCAAGCAGTAAATGTACCCGAACTATCACTTTGCGTATCGGCAGCCAGTGCTTTTGCCTCAATTAAATTTCCATCGGCCAAAAATGAGTAATCAATAGCCTGGTGCTCGCTTAATCCCCTCGCATTCAATAAATATCCGGTTACCTCTTCTGACGAAAGTTTTGGGATTTTCACAATTTGCGTTCTGGATAAAATGGTGGTTAAAATCTGATCCTGGCTTTGTGCAATTAAAATAAATAAAGTATTTGCGGGTGGCTCTTCAATTAATTTAAGCAGCGCATTTCCGGCTTTATCCAAATATTCGGGCAGCCACATAATTAAAACCTTGGTTTCGGCTTCGAAGGCTTTATAACTTAGTTTTTTAATAATATCGTGGCATTCGGCAATATTAATATTAGCCTGTTTATTAGCTGCATCGAGTTTAGAACGCCAGATATCCATATCGAAATAAGGGTCATGCATTAACATACCCCGCCATTCTTCCAACACATCTACAGCTGTTTTTACACTCGCAGAAGCAAAAAAAGGATAGGAGAAATGGAGATCGGGATGAATTAAACGTTCGTATTTTCTACAGCTCGAGCATTCGCCACAACTATCATTTTCGCCTTTGTTAAGGCAATTAATGTATTGTGCGTAGGCAATAGCCAGCGGTACAGCGCCAGAACCAGCAGGCGACAAAAACAGTTGCGCATGGCTAATGCGGTTTTCCTTAACCGTTTGCACCAATTGTTGCTTCACTCTTTCCTGTCCGATGATTTCTTTAAACTGCATTTGGTGCAAAATAAGAAATAGATATGAGATTCACAGCCTCGTCATTCTGAACTTGCTTCAGAATCTGTATTTTTTAGATTAAAACGACATTTTATTTTTTAGAAAAGCTGGTTCCGGTAATGCTTTTGTTCGGTTCAGCCCCTCTTTCCGCTATATCCCAAATTGAACTAATTTGGGGATGCCGCTGCAATAGGGTTTTGATTGGTTCTGAAGAAGCCTTTTTGCTAAAAAACCCATTTCCTAAAAAACCTTACCTTTGGCTTTATTTTTTTAAACGGGCTAAACGCTTTACGTCAAACACCCAACGCTTAACTATTTTTATGGCACGGATCCTCGCATTTGATTACGGAACAAAACGCATCGGTATCGCGGTAACCGATCCCTTGCAGATTATCGCGACAGGACTGGATACGGTGCATCCGAAAGATGTGATCGAATATGTTAAAAAGTATATGCTCACCGAGCAGGTGGAGGCTTTTGTATTGGGCGATCCTAAACAGATGGACGGCTCTCCGTCTGATTCGGCACAACATGTAAAGGGCTTTGCTACACTGCTAAAAAAATCATTCCCCGATATCCCAAGACATTGGGTTGATGAGCGCTTTACCTCTAAACTTGCCCATCAGGCCATTATGCAAAGTGGCCTAAAAAAAATGGACAGAAGAGATAAAGATCGGGTTGATACCATTGCCGCAACCATCATTTTACAATATTTTATGGAAAGTAACCGTTTATAACCAACAAATGAGCCTAATAAACGACGATTTACAGGATTTACTAATTGCCTATTGCGAACCTGAGAGCGAATTGCTTCAACAGATAGACCGCGAAACCAATCTTAAAGTTTTAATGCCCCGCATGTTATCTGGCCACTATCAGGGCCGGGTTTTAAGCATGCTGAGCAAAATGATTTCCCCTAAAAGAATTTTAGAAATCGGCACTTTTACCGGTTATGCTACTTTATGCCTTGCTGAAGGTTTAACCAAAGATGGCCTGTTGTATACGCTGGATATTAATGAGGAATTGGAAGATATGGTGCGCCGTAACTTTGCGCAATCTGCATTTAATGATCAGATCAACTATATCTTAGGCGATGCCACCACCACAATAGCGGGTTTAGACGAAGTTTTCGACATTGTTTTTATCGATGCCGACAAGAAAAATAATGGCACTTATTACGATATGATTTTTGATCGCGTTCGTCCAGGCGGGGTTATCATTGTGGATAATGTATTATGGAGTGGAAAAGTACTGCAGGAGAAACAGGATAAAGACACCAGAAATATTACTAGTTTTAATGATAAAATAGCTGCAGATGAACGGGTTGAGAAACTGATATTACCTGTTCGCGATGGTTTGTTTGTGATCAGGAAGAAAGCTTAACATATAGTGGTTAATCGGTTAATTGTTTTAATCGGTTAATCGTACAGTTAACCAATTAAACAATTTGTACAGTTAACCATGACTAAAAAAATCTTTACTTTTTGTCTGCTCCTTTTAACAGGGATTGTTGCAAGAGCGCAAGATACGGAAGAATATATTGCAGAGCACGTAGAATATGCACAGGGTTTAATGCACGATCATAAAATTCCAGCCAGCGTTATTTTAGCTGTTGCCATACACGAATCGGCTGCAGGAAACAGTAAAATCGCACAACACCTTAATAATCATTTTGGAGTAAAAGGCCCGAATAACAATGCCGAAATCCGTTCATCCTATCGCGATTATTTAAATGCGGATGAATCTTACAGCCATTTTGTAGAAATTATGGAAACCCGCAAGCCTTTTAATAATCTTTTCGAAAAATACGATCAATACGATTACAAAGGCTGGGCTTACGGAATCCGCCGTTGCGGTTATGCCAGCAGTAGAAGCTGGGCCAGCCAGGTAATTGGCTTAATTAAAAAATACGAACTCTACCAATATGATGAAAGGCCAGAAGGATATGAAGAGCCTGTTTATGCAGCGCCAGTTCACCACCGCAGCAAAAGCAGAAGAACAGCCAAAACTTATACCGTAAAATCTGGAGACAACCTAAGAATAATTGCAAAAAAGAAAGGCACCACCGTTAAAGCCCTGATGCAAAAAAACGGCATAAAAAAAGCGAACTTAAAACCAGGACAGAAGTTGAAGTTTTGAGTCCGGGGTCATGAACCAAAGTCGATAAAGCCATACAGTTAACCAATTCCAACAATTAACCGATTAAACAAATCATAACATCAATGCGTTCATTCAGCCATTACATCCTTATAGCAGCAACCCTCATATTTTTTAGCTCTTGCGGTACGCGGAAATTTTCTAAAAACAACAAGCAAATAGAAAAAGCAGCCAACAAAGCCAACAACAATTCGTACAAAAGTTACAATACTTTAAGTTACATTGATGAGTTTAAAGGAGTGGCAGTTGAAGAAATGAATGCAAACGGAATCCCTGCAAGTATTACATTGGCGCAGGGAATTTTAGAATCGGGCAGTGGAAATAGCGACCTGGCTAAATACGCCAACAATCATTTTGGTATTAAATGTACATTAGACTGGAAGGGAAAAAACTACTTCCGGGACGATGATCAAAAAAACGACTGTTTTAGGGTGTATAAGGATGCGCGCGAATCTTTCAGGGATCACTCTGAGTTTTTAAAGCGCAAACGTTATAGCTTCCTTTTCCAGTTGGATAAGAACGATTACAAAAGTTGGGCGCAGGGATTAAAAACAGCCGGATATGCCACCAATCCAAAATATCCAGATTTATTGATCAATACCATCGAAAAATACCAGCTTTACCAATACGATCAACCGGAAAGCGAAAAGCAAAAGATTGCCAGGGAGGATCGTGTCTTTTCAGAAATCAATCAGAATATTCCGCAGGAAAAGGCTAAATTTACACCAGTACCCCCTCCCCCTGCTGCAGCTAAACCCATTCTTGCCGATGGTACTTATACCGTTGTTAAAGGAGATACACTCTACAATATTGCAAAACGTTTTAATTTAACGGTTGATCAGTTAAAAATGCTGAACGAAATGAGTACCGACGCCATTAAACTGGGTCTGATACTTAAGGTTAAATAATGTTAAGTACAAGCATAGCCTGCCAGATATTTGTAGTTTTGTAGCTTAATGAAATTTTTTCTTCCCTTTATACTTGCTTTCGGCTTCTCTACGTTGCTTCATGCACAGAATAAACCTGTGCAGGGAATTGTTATTGATAAAGAAACAAAGCAGCGTTTGGCCAAGGTTTATATTTATAACATCCGTACAGGTGATGGTTTATACAACAATACCAAAGGTGAGTTTAGCACCTTTGCGCTGCCTGGCGACACCTTAGTTGCAGCTTTATCGGGCTATGGAGTAGATACTATTGTTTTTAAGGGACAAACTGCCGCATACTTTCAACTCAGATCGTTGGGCATAAGACTGCGCGATGTACTTATTCAACAAAAAAGATTAAGTCCGCAGCAGCAATACGAAAAAAATGTTCAGGAATATCGTTACCAAACCATGAAAGGAAGTAGTAAAGATTTATTAAACTTAGGTAACGGCGGTGTTGGTTTAGGTATCGATGCGATCTATAATCTGTTAAGCAAGCAAGGAAGAAATGCCCGCCACCTTCAAAAAATTTTAGAAAAAGACTATCGTGAAGACCTGATCGATTATCGTTTCAGCGCCAGTCTGGTTAGTCAGGTATTAGGCATAAAAGATGCTGAGCTCATTGATTTTATGCAGCAATACCGCCCAACTTATCAGTTTGTGCTCGATGCTACTGATTATTCTTTTAACCAGTTTATCAGAAATGCCTATAAAAGCTACAGGTTAAACCCCAAAGCACTGCAATTGCCTCCATTGCCTAAAATAACCATCGATAAGCTGTGAAAGCGCCAATTATCATCGTTAAAAAACTTCCGGCAGCGGGCATGGCAATCTTTCCATTTATCCTGTTAAAATCGCCGCGGTTTAAAAGTGATCCAATCATTATTAACCACGAAAAAATCCATTTACGCCAGCAATTAGAATTGCTTATTTTCCCTTTTTATATTTTATATCTGGTTAACTACCTGCTTAATCTTATTAAATGCCGGAACCATGATTTAGCCTACCGTAACATCGTTTTTGAGCAGGAAGCCTATGAAAATGAAAATGATTTAAATTACCTAAAAAAGGGTAATTGGTACGGCTGGTTTAAAAAGATCTGAAACAATAGTTTTCACCTTCAATTCAATTGTCAATCTGACAATCATTTTGTTAAATGCTTTTTATCTCTAAAATTTTTCGTTTTCTTTGTAGGCAATGAAGAACTGTTTAGCTGCCATAATCCTGATTCTAAGTTTCTGCTCTACAAAATTATATGCACAGGAAATTGATACTATTCCGATCAATACAAAAGACCTGAATATAAAGTTAAAGCGTAGTCCTTTGCCGAGCAGACAAGGACCATTAAACTTTGAACCGGTAAAAATTAAGCCTTTGGTGGTAAACGCCAAGATTAATTATTGGAAAACAAGAACCAACATCGGTATCAATGTTAATCAGGCCCAGTTTAGTAACAACTGGAAAGGTGGGGGTACCAACTCTGTGGCTGTTGGTGGCTTGCTAAACTGGAAAGCAGAATATAATAAAAACAGCTATAGCTATATCAGTGAACTTGTTTTGCAATATGGTAAAATCAAAAATAAAGATCAGCTGCAAAAGAAAACCAACGACCGTATTTTTTGGGACAATAAAGCGTCTTTCCAACTCTCTAAAAGCTGGTTCTTTTTCGGATCGATAAGTTTTGAATCTCAGTTTGATAAAGGCTTCAGATACTTTAGGGATGGGAATGGAGATGAACAACAGGTTTTGATTTCTAAATTTATGGCACCAGGCTATTTAACCGAATCAATCGGTTTTGAGTACAAGCCTGTTAAATATTTCTCTACACGGATCGGTACAGGTACAGCCAGACAAACTTTTGTTCTCGATACCGCGGTATACGACGGTAAAAATGAGGTTTACGCAGTAGAAAAAGGGAAAAACTTTAAAAACGAACTGGCTTTTCAGATCGTGAGTGCTTTCGATAAGGATATTTTCACCAATACAAACCTAAAAGCGCGATATGCCATGTTCATTCCTTATAAAGATTTTAAGGCAAGTAAAATCGACCACAGGTTAGACATTGCTTTAACAGCAAAAATTAACCGTTTTATGAACACCAGTTTAACTGGGGTACTTTTATTTGATGATGATACAGGCACAAACAAAATACAGGCGAACCAAACTTTAGCGCTGGGTTTTGGCTTTACCTTCCCCAGATAGGTTTAGGCGCCACCAACCTTACCTATTTCCCAATACGGCATTGTTATAATCTGCCTGAAGCTTACGCCTCTTTGCTTTAGGTATTTTTTAAACTGTTGTACCGATTTGGCCCTGCCAGTTAAATAAAAAGTAGCATTTTGCCACATTTCCCAGCATAATGGATGCATATTTTCCATCCAGTTAATGGCATTTTTTGCCGGGGCATTTACATCAGAAGGCACGGTATCGATCAATAACTTAAGGTGATCAACAGAACTCAGGTTTTCTTCCTGAAGCTCCAAAACTCCAAAGTATTCAACATCTTCGTCGATCACTTTTTTTCCAAGCGATTCGTACAGGCCCAGGCTGGTTTCGTCGCCAAAAAAGAAATGCTGATTAGATTCTTCATTGTATTTTACCTTCGCGCGATCTACAATAAGTTTCAAATGGTCTCCTTTTTGGATGTTCACAGCTAAGCTATGGCCCGGTCCTTGTCTGTTTAAGTAAAAAATAACTTCGCAGGTTTCGTGCGCTTCATCAAAGCTAGATAAAGTATAATGCCTATATTCATTGGCATTAACCCTTAACAGCACTTCCATTCCAGGAATAAATTTGGCATCGAAAAAATCGCCTTTAAAGGTAACGCACTTTAAGTTGCTGCTTAACATTTTAGTTTCTACAACTTCTACCTGATATATTTTATTGCTGATCACTTTTTCCATTGTGTTGGCCAGCCATGATGGTAATTTTGGCATCGTATTCTTTTGTTTAGTAACTTTGAACAAAAGTAGTTGTCTAACAAACGCATCTTTTTATACCAAAAGGATTAAAGTTTATATCAAAAGGATTTTATGGCTTTAAACATTTATGATGGTGACGATAAATACTATATTGTTGGTAACAAGTTCGACAATAACGAATTTAATCAGGCACTGGTAACCGAGCGGAGGGATAAATACAGCTTTCCGTTTGGCGATGCAGAGATTGTGGAGATCGCTTTTTCGGGTATTTACATTGTTTACGGCGATATGCTCGTGAAAAAGAGCCGCCTGCGCATTAAATCTTTTGATGAGCCTGATATGGTTGAGCTTCATTTTTCAATTACAGGCGGCGGGATTATGGAAAATTACCTCACCAACAAACGCCTGGATATCAAAGCCAATCAGCACAATATTATTTATAGTCCTGATTTTGATGGGATGGCAGAATTTACAGTAGGTGGTCCGCATAAATTTTTCGAGGTAAATTTCGAAAGATCACGTTTTGTTGATTTAACTGGCGAAAGCAGCACTTTGCTAAAAAACTTTGCCGAAAAAATTATGAACAACCGTTCGGTAGAGCTTTCATCAGAAAACCTGCCCATCAGCTTAGCCATGCACAGTTGTATAAATGATATTATGAACTGCCAGTTTACTGGTGGATTAAAGCTCTTGTTCCTACAATCTAAATGCCTCGAACTTTTGGCATTGCAAGCTCAGGCTTTCGAATTGGCGGCTAAGAAAACAGAAAGCCCAGCCCTTAAATCATACGATAAAGACCGCATTTATTATGCACGCGAATATTTGTTAGCCAATGCCAGCCATCCCCCATGTTTAACCGAATTGGCAAAGGTTGCAGGCATAAACGAATTTAAACTGAAACATGGCTTTAAAGAAATTTTCAAAAACACCGTTTTTGGCTATTTAAGCGATTATAAATTGATGCGGGCCAAAGAACTCCTGGCCGATAGCAGCAAAAATATCAAAAATATTTCCGACGAACTGGGCTATTCTTCGGTACAGCATTTCAGTAGTGCTTTTAGTAAAAAATTCGGTGTAAGCCCTGGTAAAGCAAGGTAGTTTAGTTGGGGGTTTGGACCTTTAGTCTTCATATGTATACTTCCTAGCCTTGGGTTTAAACCCAAGGCTAGGAACACCCAACTTATCCCTTCTTCCTTTTTTTCTTCAAATCGAGATAATCAACATAATATAAAACCTTTACAGAAAGGCTGTTATTCTGAGGGGCATTTAAAATTCCGCTCAGGTTTTTATTATAACGTTGCGTATAAAAAGTATCATAAGTTTCGGCCGCATCCTTGTACGAAACAGAAAGGGTGCTACCGGGTGCAAATTGCCAGGTATAAATCAAATCAATATTAAACACATTATAGTTTCTATCCATCGCGGTTAACGTTGGCCCTTGATAATCGGTTAAATGGCCATCAGGCTGAAGCAGGTAAAATTCTTTATTTCGTCTATCACTCCAATAATGTCTTAGTACAACGGTTAGCCCCATTAAGTTGGTAAAGGTATATTTAGCATCAAATGAGTTTTCTACCGTTCTGCGGTCGTATTTAGAGAATATAGCTTTATCACCTTGTGCGGTTACCCAGTTTACATAATCGTAGTTTGGGTTAAAGTTCAGGTCTAAACCAAAAGCAATCTTATCATTTAACCTCAGGTTCTGGAAAAAGTAAAAATTATACTGTTTGCCGCCGAAAAGATGCTGTTCAAAATAGCGCACATTTCCACCAAAATTATAGGCCTTGGCGCGGTTGGGATTTATATACAAGGCAACACCAAAATTTCCTGGCGCCTGATACATTTGTCCATTTCGGGCTTCGTAAAAGTCGTTCCCTTTTCTATCTACACTTAAATCAAACTCTGCCGACCATTGATTTTTAAATTGAACCCAATACCCTGCATTCGCACCTATTTTTTGATAAGCACTCGGTATTGCCCTGCGAGAATAATTTAGATTAAGCCAGCTTTCAAATTGATTATACCATTTACTTGGCTTGTATACGTTATAACCAATACCAATCCGCTGATCTAAAAAGTTGTTATTGGTAAAGAAACCCATATCTGATGGATCAAATTTATCATCTGCATATACCTGATTGTAGCTCCAGGTAAAATTGCCGCTCTGTTTTCCAAACCTTAAGGTGTAGCTATAACCCGTGCTCGATTCTTCACCCCGTAAATAGCTCATTTTGCCCCCGCCATTTACGAAATATTTATTGCCTTTATTGTTTAAATTGAAAAGCAGCGCACTCACATTGGCATCGTAAGCAGAGCCTTGCCTAAGTACATTTGTATTGATAAACGTAGCCGAACTGTTGTTTTTTAACGACTGATCGAAAACCAGAATATTATAATTGGTGAGCGGTTGCGTTTCTACCATACGAAGGTTACCCTGAGCATCCTCTACCTCGGTTTCCATGCTATTGGTAATGGCATTAAATATCCCAATACCCAGGCCTTTTGCTGTCCGTCCTGAAATTTTTGTGGCGTTTAATACCTTGGCTTCAGTTTGATCTTTTACAATTTTATCACTGCTGCCTACCCCGCTGTAATTATAATAGGATGGAATAGAACCGATGCGCTTCGAATAAAACAGGTCACCTTTGTTAAACAATTCTGTTCCCTCGGTAAAAAACTGTCGGTTTTCATTAAATTTCACCTCAAAAGGTGTGAGGTTTAATATCCGGTTATCGGATTGCACTTGCCCAAAATCGGGCACTAAAGTCATGTCCAGCGTAAAACTATTGTTGATTCCGTATTTAACATCCATCCCCCCGTTAAACCGCGAGGTTGTGTTTTTTACCCCGGGCAAATTAACCGGATAATGGTTTACATAAGCTGAAATATATGGCGAAAAAGATAATCTTAACGGAGGTTTAACATCTTTTATTCCCGTCCACAGCCCCTCCTGATTGATAAAACCGTTTACTTTAGGGTCTACAAAATTCCAAAAGGTTTGAAGGTTTTTCCGCTGCATCCTGCGGCTAAAATTCAAACCCCAGTTCTGGACATCCCTACTAGAGAAACGCAAGGCCGAATAAGGGATCTTCATTTCGCAGGTCCAGCCTTTATCATCAATTTTAACAGCACTTTCCCACACAGCGTTCCAGCTTGCATCTTCATCACCCACCTGCGAGTATTTGGCATCAAACTGAACACCGGCAGCGGTAACGAAAAAGCCATTTCCATTCATCTTATCATAAAAGGGATCGACAATAATTGAAATGAAATCGGCATTGCCAATATTATCTCTCGAAACCAACTCGTGCGAAACACTGTCAGGGTGATCGTACATCCGGGCATAAACATAAATCGCAACGTCATCGTAAAGCACCTTCATTTCAGTGCGCCGATCGTGAGTTTCTATCTTTCCAGGGTTTGGCCTGATCTGAATAAAATCAGTAGCAATTGGAACATTATTCCAACACTCATCATCTAAAATACCGTCTATTTTGGGGCTTTGCAGCGTTCTTTTTGCTTCCAGTTGGCGCTGTTTCGAAATATCCTGGGCTTGGGAAAAAGCACAAATAAATATAAAAAAAAGGAGGATGCAGCGTTTCATTCGTTTAGGTTAGTTAGGTATAAGACCACGCCTTAAACAAAATGTTGCACCAAAGAAAAATTTAATATTCATCTTCCTAAAGTTTTGACTTTGAGTTGCTAAGATTTACAAGCAAAATTTGATACATTTGCCTTTTATTAAAAACAAGTAGCTTTTTGCCTTTCGGCATGAAGCTTTTAGCTTAAAAAAAGATGTTTGATAATTTACAGGACAAGCTAGACAGAGCATTTAAAGTACTAAAAGGACAAGGCAGTATTACGGAAATCAACGTGGCAGAAACCATGAAAGAAATTCGTAAAGCATTATTAGATGCCGATGTTAACTATAAAACAGCAAAAGCATTTACCGATGATGTGAGGCAAAAAGCTTTGGGGCAAAACGTGCTTACAGCCGTTTCTCCAGGTCAATTGCTTACCAAAATAATGAACGATGAACTTGCAGCTTTAATGGGTGGCGAAGTTACAGAGTTAGATACTAAAGCAAATCCTACCATTATCTTAATTGCTGGTTTAAACGGTGCGGGTAAAACTACCTTTGCTGGTAAACTGGCTTTGCATTTAAAAGGCAAGGGTAAAAAACCTTTATTGGTTGCAGGCGATATGTACCGCCCGGCGGCTGTAGATCAATTGGAGGTTTTAGGAACCTCGGTTGGTGTTTCAGTCTACGCTAACCGTGCCTCAAACGATCCTGTTGGCATTGCTTTAGAAGGTATTGCACACGGTAAAGAAAATGGAAATAACGTAATCATTATAGATACCGCTGGTCGTTTAGCGATCGACGAATCTTTAATGAACGAAATATCTGAAGTTAAGGCTAAAACTCAGCCGCACGAGATTTTATTCGTGGTGGATTCGATGACCGGTCAGGATGCGGTAAATACAGCCAAAGTATTTAATGACAGACTTGATTTTACGGGCGTTGTTTTAACTAAATTAGATGGCGATACCCGCGGTGGGGCAGCGCTTTCAATTAAATCGGTAGTAAACAAGCCAATTAAATTTATCGGTACCGGCGAGAAAATGGAAGCACTTGATGTTTTCTATCCAGACCGTATGGCATCGCGTATTTTGGGCATGGGTGATGTGGTGTCGCTTGTTGAACGTGCACAGATGCAGTTCGATGAGAAAGAGGCAGCAGAACTTCAGAAAAAAATCCGCAAGAATAAATTCGATTTCAACGATTTCTACAACCAGATTCAGCAGATCAAGAAAATGGGTAATATGAAAGATTTGATGGGTATGATTCCTGGAGTGGGCAAAATGATGAAGAACGTAGATATTCAGGACGATGCCTTTAAATCAATTGAAGCGATTATCAACTCAATGACTCCGTTTGAAAAAGAAAACCCAGATAGTATCCAGCAAAGCCGCCGTTTACGTATTGCAAAAGGTTCGGGCAGCAAGGTAGAAGAAGTTACTAAACTAATTAAGCAGTTTGAAGATATGCGTAAAATGATGAAGCAGTTTTCTAACCCGGCAGCCGCAGCAGCAATGATGAAAGGTATGCCTAAAATGCCATTTGGCAGATAATTTAGAAGGTTTAGAGTAGAGGGTTTAGGGCGTAAGGCCTTATTCTTCGTGAAAATACAAATCCAGGTCGCAACCCACAGCGTCATGCTGAACTTGTTTCAGCATCTTTCAAAATAATATAAATCCCGATCAGTAATGGTCGGGATTTTTGTTTTATAGGTTTTGGAAATGAGTGTTCAGCTTTCCATAGGAGGGTTTTAGCCCTGCTTTCCCTGTCCCGACATAAAGTCGGGATCGTCCAATCAGGTTTATTTAACAGCGGTTGGTGAAATCGACTCGCTAATAGATACTAAAACTTGATCTTTTTTAAATAATCTGTATATTAGAATCAATATTCATCCCGAATAATTTACATCCGAATTTATTTTAATTAAAATCAATGCTTGTAAAAACATACGGGAGTGCTGTTTATGGCGTAAATGCACTAACCATAACAATCGAAGTGAATATTAGCGCAGGTACAAAATACTATATGGTAGGCCTGCCAGATAATGCGGTAAAAGAAAGTCTTCAACGTGTGGCCAGCGCCATTAATATTTCGGGGTTCCGTATGCCGAAGCAGAAAATTGTAGTCAATTTAGCGCCTGCAGATATTAAAAAAGAAGGCTCATCCTATGACCTCCCAATAGCCATCGGCATTTTAGCAGCATCTGGACAGATTCCTTGTGATGAATTGGACGACTATTTCATTATGGGCGAACTCTCTTTAGACGGGACCATTCAACCCATTAAAGGCGCCTTACCAATCGCTATCCAAGCACAACAAGATGGTTTTAAAGGTTTCATCTTACCGAAACAAAATGTTCGCGAGGCTGGCATTGTAAACGATTTAATTGCCTATGGTGTAGAAAACCTGGCTCAGGTAATCGCTTTCTTTAATAAGAGTGAAAAACTGGAACAGGTTAAAATCAATACGAAAGAAGAATTCTTAAAAAACATCAATAATTACGAGCACGATTTTGCCGATGTTAAAGGCCAGGAGAATATTAAAAGAGCATTGGAAATTGCTGCAGCAGGTGGTCACAATGTTATTTTAATCGGTCCGCCAGGGGCAGGCAAAACCATGTTAGCCAAACGTCTGCCAACTATCTTACCCCCATTAAATTTAAATGAAGCTTTAGAAACCACAAAAATCCACTCCGTTGCCGGAAAACTTTCTGCTGCCGATGCTTTAATGACCATCCGTCCGTACCGCTCCCCACACCATACCATTAGCGATGTTGCTTTGGTGGGCGGGGGAATAAACCCACAGCCCGGAGAAATATCGCTGGCCCATAACGGCGTTTTGTTTTTAGATGAGCTACCCGAATTTAAGCGTACCGTTTTAGAGGTAATGCGCCAACCTTTAGAAGACCGTAAAGTGGCCATAGCAAGGGCAAGATTTTCGGTAGAGTATCCGGCTAGCTTTATGCTGGTGGCCTCAATGAATCCCTGCCCATGCGGTTTTTACAACCATCCGGAGAAAGATTGTGTTTGCGCACCAGGAGTGGTTCAAAAGTACCTGAGTAAAATATCTGGACCACTTCTAGACAGGATTGATCTTCATGTAGAAGTAACGCCGGTTAATTTTACAGAATTAGCCTCCACAGCCAACACAGAACGAAGCAACCACATTAGGGAACGTGTAATTAAAGCCCGGGAAGTTCAGGACAAACGTTTTCTTGATAAAGAAGAATTGCACTGCAACGCCCAAATGAGCCCGAAAATGGTGCGTAAAGTGTGTCAGATCAGCGAAGCAGGTACTACTTTATTAAAAACCGCAATGGAAAGGCTAGGCTTATCAGCCCGTGCTTACGATAGGATTTTAAAAGTGGCCCGAACCATTGCCGATTTAGCCGGAAGTGAAAATGTAGAGCTCGAGCATTTAGCAGAATCCATCAATTATAGGAGTTTAGATAGGGATGGTTGGGCAGGGTAAAAAAGATTTGCAGAAAATCAATTTTTAAATACATGGGATAATCCGTTTTGCCTTTAACTATCTTTAAGAGATAAATAATTATTACCGTCTAATCCATGAAGACTAAAAAAATCATAAAGTTGTTAATCTATGCCTCCTTATTGGGCATTATTGTAGTGTTGGGCATAAATTTATTGGTAAAATCTCAAACTGATCCGGTAATTTTTTCAAAAGAAAAAGACACACCAGGAACCAAAGTGGCCATTATTTTCGGAGCAGGCATTAACAATAATAAACCTAGCAAATACTTAAAAGATAGGCTCGATGCTGGTATCGAACTTTATAAAAACCATAAAATTGATAAAATTCTGTTATCTGGCGACAACGGTAGCGATGAGCATGACGAGTTAACGGTGATGAAACTTTACTGTTATCAGCACGGTGTTGATACCAATAAGATCTATCTTGATTATGCTGGATTTGATAGCTACTCTACCTTATATAGATCTAAATATATCTTCAAGGTTGATACGGCCATTCTGGTTTCACAAAAATATCATTTAAACCGGTGTATCAATATTGGAAATAAATTGGGCGTCAAATCATATGGCTTTGCTGCCGATCAAGGAACGTATCAGGGTTACAAATATGCTTCTTTTAGAGAATATTTTGCCGTTGTAAAATCTACAATTGATATTTTAATTGGTAGAAAACCACACTTTTTAGGCAAAACGGTAGACATTAACGGACCTTCAAATTATACTAAAGAATAACGTGAAATATATTGCTCTTTGATTTCTTTGAGCGGTAAAAATTTCTTTTTTCTTCAAATATCGGTCTATATCAATTTCAATAAATAAGCGATGTTCTTCTAAACTGAACAGTTTTATTTATTTGTGAGCGCAAGCAGCTGTAAAAAATCTATTATGGGCAGCAGGAGTGAAGAACGCCACCAATTGCAATTATAAAAACCTATTAAACAGCGTTTTAAATATACATTTTTATGTTGTTTTTATTCTGTATCTCACTATTTTTTGAGCATTAATGACTCGTTTGGCATAGTCATTGTCATAGCTCTGTTACATTTATTACCTATTTAAAATTAAAAAAGTGAAAGAGATGAAAAAGACAGTTCAAATTTTCAGCATGCTTTTAATAGCATTAACCGTAATGGTATCGTGTAAAAAAGATACCGATCCAGCAGATCGAGACTTCTTTGTGGGTACTTACAAAGGAACCGTTTCCTATCGTAGTGGTGAGACTACCATCAACAGTACCGATGGTAAAGTAACAGTAAGCAAAATTGGTGAAACGTATAATTTTTACTTTGGTAACGGGATTCCTGATATTACAGGAGTAAAGTTTGAAAAAACGGGCGACAACAGTTATGTAAGTATTGGATCGGGTTTAACCGGTATCAGTATTGATGCCAGTACCCTTAAAATTTTGGTTTCGAAAGATGGGCAAACCTGGACAGCAAATTGCACGAGGTAAACCATTTAAAAAGACAGAAGGCCCGATCAATAAAAAATCGGGCCTTATTTTTTCTCCTTACCTCATTCCAAAAGCAAAAAATGAGTTTCATGCTTAATTTAGTTAAATTTATAGCATGAGTTTTGAATTAAAAACACACCTCGAAGAAATCATTTCCCTTACCGATCAGGAGTTTGAGCATATAGCAGCACATTTCAAACCTAAAACGCTTAAAAAACACCAGTACCTCATCCAGGAAGACGAATTTGTTAATCACATTTATTTTGTAGTTAAAGGTTTACTAAAGGCTACATTTACAGATGCCAATGGTAAAGCGTATATTATTCAGTTTGCAATGGAAAACTGGTGGCTTTCCGATTTTAGGGCTTTTTATGGGCATGTTAAATCGATTACGAACATCAGTTGCTTAGAAAACTCCGAACTACTCTCTATCAGCAAAGATAGTTTAGATCAGCTATGCAACGAAAGCCATAAAATGGAGCATTTTTTCAGGATAAAAAACAGTTTAGGCTATGTAGCGCTACAGCAAAGGGTTTTATCACTTTTGACCACAAGCCCGAAAGAGCGTTTTGAACAAGTCGCTCAACAGTATCCGCAATTGATGCAACGGGTTTCTAAAACAATAATCGCAGCATACCTGGGCATTTCTAGAGAAACCTTAAGCAGGCTTTCCGCAAAAGTGTGATTTTGCGCACATTAAATTTGTGATTGAAGTCCTTTGCTGCCCTATTCAAGAGCACTAATTTTGTGATACACTTAGCAAAAAAATATGAATAAGAAAGTTTTATTCGTGCTTACAAGCCACGACGAATTAGGAAATACAGGTTTAAAAACAGGTTTTTGGTCAGAAGAATTGGCAGCGCCATATTATGCCTTAGCCGACARAGGCATTGATATTGTATTGGCCTCACCAAAAGGTGGTCAACCACCAATTGACCCTAAAAGTGAAGATCCTTCTTTTCAAACCGAAACGACGAAAAGAATGGACAAAGACGCTGTTCTATTGGCCAAATTAAAAAATACCATTCCACTGGCCGATATAGTGATGGATGATTATGATGCAGTTTTTTATCCTGGTGGTCACGGACCACTTTGGGATTTAGCAGAAAGCGCAACTTCACAACAACTCATTACCGAATTCTATAACGCCAACAAGCCTGTTGCTTTTGTATGTCATGCTCCGGGAGTGCTTAAGGATGTAAAGATAAATGGTGAATACCTGGTGAACGGCAAAAATGTAACCGGGTTTACCAATACCGAAGAAGAAGCTGTACAATTAACAAACGTAGTGCCTTTCTTAGTAGAGGATATGTTGATAAAAAATGGTGGACATTACAGCAAGATAGCTGATTGGAATCCCTATGCCTTAGTTGATGGCTTATTGATTACCGGACAAAACCCTGCCTCATCAGAAAAAGTTGCAGAAGAATTATTAAAGCTCCTTGCCTAAATTTAAAATCCTCAACACAGGCTGGTTTAACCAAACCTTGTTGAGGATTACTTATTATAACTCGTCTTCTTCCTCGTCTTCAGGTTCAGGCACATATTTTTCAATGGCCTGGCCAATAGCATTCACTTCCTCGTCTTCTTCAAAAATTGGAAGTTCGGTTTTATAATCCATTTTTAACCAGATAGATGAAGTATCCTTCTGAATCTGAATATATTCTTTTCCATCTTTGAAAATGGTATACGAATCATTTCCTTCAGGGAAAACTGAATAATTAATTGGTCCGATTTCTATATCAAAAGGTTCTTGCATATCGAATATTTTTCTTCAAAGATAAAAAATCTTTTTGTTGAGCTTAAGTTGGGCTGAATATATAAGACATTGTTATCTTTATGCTATAATTTTAACGATGAATATGAGTTTTTCTAAAGCAGATAACAAAGTTGCCAGAAAGTTATTCGAGATAGCTTTACAACGGGAACTAAAAAAAGAAATGCAGGTATTCTCCGAAATTTTAGACCAATGGAAAACACAACAGCCTGAAGATAATAGAGACGATTATTATAAAATTTTTACCACTGTAACAGATTTCGACAAACACATCGCCAGAAGATATGACGGGCTTAGAAATTCATGGTTTTTAGATACTGTAATTGCTATGCTTGTAGATAAAATCATTACAACAGCTGATTTAGAAGATTTTTCGGAAGAGGCAAAAAGTGAAATATCGAAGGGACTCAAATTTAGGGAAGAAAATGGACTATAATTAAAAAATTACGCTTGATTGTTTAAAAATCCCATCATTTATATTACTTTACGGCTAAAGAACTTACGCGATAGATAAGAAGATGAAGTTAACGTTTTGGGGCGCAGCACAACAGGTAACAGGGAGTATGCACCTGCTAGAAGTTGGACATTATAAAATACTGATAGATTGTGGATTAGATTACGAGAAGGAAACCTACCAGGAAGAAAACCAGCAATTCCCTTTCGATCCGGCAAGTATAAACCTCGTTATTTTAACTCACGCCCATATCGATCACTCTGGTAATTTACCTACACTGGTTCGATTGGGTTTTGAAGGTCAGGTGCTCTGTACACCACCAACAGCCGATCTTACTTCGATACTATTATTCGATTCTGTAGAACTTTTCTTAAGGAAGGCCGGCCGAAAACCCAGAACTAAACGCGGCAATTTTAGCGGACCAAAACCTTTGTACCTGCACAAACATGTAATGGATACGATCGATCGTTTTGTAACCATTGCATTTAACAAGCCTTTCAAGATCAACGGCGATATTAGCCTAACCTTTGTGCCAGTTGGCCATTTGCTTGGCGCTGCTGCAGCTATTTTAACCATCAATGACGATGGCGTAGAGAAGAAAGTTGCTTTTACAGGCGATATTGGCAGAGAGAACTATCCGGTATTGGTTAACCCTGAACCGCTGCCAGAGGTTGATTACCTGGTAAGTGAAGCAACCTATGGCGGGAGGGTGCACACCAAAGACCAGACCTTAGAGGAAAGATTAGTTCAGGAAATTACCGAAGCCTGCATTAAAAGCCCTGGGCGATTGATTATTCCTGCATTTAGTATTGGCCGTACGCAATCGTTGGTATTTGCCTTAAACCAGATTTTCACCAAAAAACTATTGCCGCCCGTTCAGATTTTTGTAGATAGCCCCATGGCCATCCAAGCTACCGAGGTTTACCGCAAACACCATAACCTGGTAAATCAGGAAGCGAAAGATTTTTACCAAACCATGGGTGATGAGTTTGAATTTGAGCATCTTGCTTATGTTCAAACGATGAAAGAAAGTAAAGATGTTTCTAATTATTTTGATCCTTGTATCATTATTTCTTCTGCAGGCATGTTAGAAGGCGGGCGGATTCAGGATCACTTGTACTACAACATTCAGAACTATTATTGCACCATTCTTTTTATTGGCTACTGTGCAAAAGGAACACTCGGTTACAAGCTATTAAGCGGAGCACCTATTGTCCGCATTAAAGACCGGGAAATGATGGTTTACGCCACGATACACCAAACTGATCTGCTCAGTGGCCATGGCGATCACAATGACTTAGTGAAAACAATTAAACAGACAGGACAGCCCAAAAAAGTTTTCTTGGTTCATGGTGAAGATAAAAGCCTCAAAAGTTTATCATTGGCTTTACAAGAAGATGGCTTTAATGTTGCCGTGCCAGAAAGAGGAGAGGTCTTTGAATTATAATATTATGCTATCATTCTGAGCCCGGCGAAGAATCTTTAAGTTAGTTGCACTGCGCTAACATTTATACTGAAGGCAACAAATCTAATGACTGTTTTCTATGGTTTGATTCTTTGCTACACTGCCATTAACGTTATTTTGCAATCATCTAAATATAAATGGTTTATGTCGCCTGCGTATTTCCACCCAACTAGGCCGTAGCACCGTGTCCCCGTTCTACTTAAATCCGGCCTAACAAATTTTTCGGACTCCACCCACACAGCCAACCCACTAACTTCGAAAGAAAAATTTTCAGCCGGTGTTTTTTGTTTCTTTTTGACACCAAAAAGAAAGAGCCCATCGGCGGCGGTGAGCCGAGGAAAGCATGAGCTGTAGGGTAAAAAAAATAATCATTAATATTGATTTTATAATATAAATTAACCCTCAGAATGACAATAACATTACTTTCTCACTTGTCCGTCACCTCTTACCACCCACTTATAACTGGTTAATTCTTCCAGCCCCATTGGTCCGCGGGCATGGAGTTTTTGTGTGCTGATACCAATTTCAGCGCCAAGGCCAAACTGTGCACCATCCGTAAATCCGGTAGAGGCATTGGCATAAACCGCAGCGGCATCTACTTCGTTTAAAAATTGGGCAATATTAGCGGCATCTTCAGAAATAATGGCTTCGCTATGTTTAGAGCTATAATCGGCAATGTGGTTCAAAGCTTCAGCTAAATCAGCCACTACTTTAACAGCTAGCTTTAAAGATAAGAACTCTGTACCAAAATGTTCAGGTTTAGCCTGATTTAACAATTGCTCAGGATAAGAAGCTTTTAATAGCTCAAAACTTTTTTCATCAGCATATAACTCAACATCGCCATCAGCTAGGGGAGATAAAAGCGCAGCCAAATCATTAAGCCGATTTTGATTAACTAATACACAGTCAAGCGAATTACAAACACTTACCCTTCTGGTTTTTGCATTAAAAATAATTGCTTTGCCTTTCTCTAGATCGCCCGTCTCGTCAAAATAAGTATGTACAATCCCAGCTCCGGTTTCAATAACGGGGATTTTACTGTTTTCGCGAACGTAATTAATTAACGATTGACTTCCTCTTGGAATCAGCACATCTACAAAACCTCTTGCATTCAATAAAGCTTCGGTTGCAGCTCTTTCGGCTGGCAATAGGGTTAAAACATTTCGATTGATTTTATGCTTATCCAAAACCTCGTGTATCACCTTTGCAATAGCCAGATTCGAAAATTCAGCATCACTGCCTCCTTTAAGCACAGCAACGTTTCCGGTTTTAAAACAGAGTGAAAATACATCAGCAGTAACATTTGGGCGCGCTTCGTAAATCACACCTACAACACCTAAAGGCACACTAACTTTTTGTATATGAAGCTGATTTTCCAGCGTTTTATCTGAGAGAATTTTACCCAACGGACTGCTTAAGCCAGCAACATTTTTAAGATCATTCGCAATGTCAGCAATACGTGCTGCACTCAACTTCAGTCTGTCGTATTTTGGATCTTCGATGGGCATTTTTGCCAAATCTTTTACATTTTCAGCAAGAATTAATTCAGTATTGGCCACTAAAGCCGCAGCCAGATCTGTTAGAACTGCATCTGTTGTTTCTTTGCTCAGGCTAACCAAGGTACGACTTGCCTGCCTTACTTTTTCGAAGTATTGTTTGTAATCCATTTTGTCCTTTTTCTACCACAGAGGCCACCGAGTTTTACACAGAGGAAAAAGAGAGAATTTGCTTAACTCTGTGTCTCTCCGTGATTTTCTCTGTGCCCTTTGTGGTTAAACCTTTAAATAGCCGAGTAAAAATAATCGTAATGTACCAGCGCTTTTTGTTTCTTCTGTCCGATACGTTCTCTGGCTTTATCTGATCCATATTCTGCTATCCCGAGCCCTATGAGATTGTTTTTTTCGTCAATAATTTTAATAATATCGCCTTTTAAAAAGTCTGTTTGTATTTCGATAATCCCTACGGGCAACAAACTGGTGGCTTTACCAGAGGTTAATACTGTTTTTGCGCCATCGTTTAATTTCACAATGCCCGTAGCAGCAGTTTCAGAATGGGCAATCCATTTTTTCTTGCCCGATTTACTTTTTTCGGGAACAAAGCGTGTGTGCACCAGTTCATTGTTTAGTAAAGAAGTGAGCACATCATCTTGCGTTCCGTTGGCAATATGGACTGTTATGCCTAATTTTGCTACTTTTTGCGCCATGGTCGATTTAGTAATCATTCCACCACGGCCAAATTGCGATTTACCCGTTTGGATAAAAGAGGCCAAATTAGCAACCGAACCATTAATTTCCTCAATAACAGCCGATCCTTCCATTTTCGGATCGCCGTTGTAGATGCCGTTTACATTCGACAGGATGATCAAGGCATCGGCATTTAACATCGAAGCAATTAATCCAGCCAGTTCATCATTATCGGTAAACATCAATTCAGTAACCGAAACTACATCGTTTTCATTCACCACAGGGATTACTTCATTTTGAAGCAAAATCTGTAAGCAGTTCTTCATGTTTAAATAATGTGCCCGGTCGCGGAAATCTTCTTTGGTAACCAAAACCTGTGCACATTGAATTTCATGTGCTGCAAAAAAATTAGCGTAGGTATTGATCAGTTTAACCTGACCAATGGCTGCTAACAGTTGGCGGGTAGTTACGGCGTCTTGTTTTTCAGATACCTTGATCAAACTTCTGCCTGATGCTACCGCACCCGAAGAAACCAAAATAACCTCAATACCAAGTTTTTTTATATCGGCCAGTTGATTCACAAGATGTTTAATCCTTGCTTCATCAGGCAAACCATTCGCCTGTGTAATTACATTCGAACCAACTTTAACAACTATTTTTTTGTACCCTAATTTCATTATTATTTTCAAGCAATTTGATGTGGCAATTTACCATCAATTTTTCTAATTCAGATGATTATCTATGGGCATAATGGTTTTTTACAAAAATGGTAATTAGTTTGGGGTTGGGAGTTTGGCGTTTGGAGTCGATTAACCGATTTAAACAATTAACCTCCATGCCACTAACCAATCACAAATGAACTATTTTATAAGTCCGAAGTTTGGTGACGGAGGTCAGAAGTACCGCTTGCTTATTACAAGTTAACCGATTTAAACAATTAACCAGTTAACCGCCACGCTACCAATGAACAAATGACCAATGAACTATTGAACTAAATTATTAAATTGCATTCACCCTAACTCAAACCACTATGAAACGTATCTTACCAGGCATAATATTGCTCAGTGCAATTACGGCTTGTAACAACCCTCAAAAGAAAGAAATGAAAGCAATTAAATGGCCCGATGCCAAGGCCCCTATAGCAGAGATTATTCCGCATAAAAGAACAATACATGGCGATACCGTGGTAGATAACTACTATTGGATGATCGATTATTTTAAAAAAGGGCCTGATAGTACAAAAGTTGTCAATTATTTAAAAGCTGAAAATACTTACCTCAACACGATGATGAAAAGTACAGATCAATTTCAGGCTGATCTGTTTAAAGAAATGAAAGGGAGGATTAAAGAAAAAGACGAATCTGTTCCTGTTTTCAAGAATGGATATTTCTATTACACCAGAACCGAAGACGGACAGCAATATTTTAAGTATTGTCGTAAAAAAGGGAGCTTATCGGCCGCTGAGGAAATACTGTTAGATGTAGATAATCTGGCAAAAGGCCATGCCTATTACAGCGCAACCGGATTTAGTGTTAGTCCCGACAATAAACTTTTAGCTTTTGGAGTAGATCAGGTTTCGCGCCGCCAATATACCATCAATGTTAAAAATTTAGAAACCGGCGAAATGTTAAAGGATGCCATTACCAATACCGAAGGTGGGGTAGCATGGGCAAATGATAATAAAACACTTTTCTATACTTCGAAAAACCCCATTACACTATTAAGCGAAAAAATTAAAAAACACACACTTGGCACCGATGCTAAAACAGATACTGTCGTTTATGATGAAAAAGACAACAGCAACTATATTGGCGTAATGAAATCGAAAAATGGCCGTTTTATTTTTATTGCGTCGCAGGGAACATTAACTACCGAATATAGAATGATTGATGCCGATCATCCAGAGGCAGCGTTTAAAGTATTTTCGCCACGCTCAAAAGATGTTTTATACGATATTTTAACCGTAGATGATAAGTTTTACATCGTAACCAACTGGAATGCCAAAAACTTCCGTTTGATGCAATGCCCTCTGGATAAAACAGAAAAAGAAAACTGGAAAGAGGTTATTCCAAACCGCAAAGATGTTTTACTCGAATATGGAGAAGAATTTAAAGACCATCTGGTATTATCAGAACGTAAAAATGGCTTAACCGAGCTACGCGTACTGAAGAAGGATGGTAGCGATTATTATATCAAGTTTGATGAACCTGTTTACGCTGCCGGTGTTGGCGCAAATCCAGAATATAACAGCAAAACACTGCGTTATTCGTACACCTCTTTAACCACACCAAACTCAGTTTACGATTACGACCTCGAGAAAAAGGATAAAAAACTAATGAAACAGCAGGAAGTTGTTGGTGGTTACGATCCTAAAGATTATGCAACGGAACGAGTTTTCGCGACAGCAAAAGATGGCACAAAAATCCCAATTGCTTTGGTTTACAAAAAAGGCTTTGAAAAGAATGGACATGCACCATTGCTGCTTTACGCTTATGGATCCTATGGATCGAGTACAGATGCAAACTTCTCTTCGCCAAGATTAAGTCTATTAAACCGTGGCTTTGTTTTCGCCATTGCCAACATCCGTGGTGGACAGGAAATGGGACGCCAATGGTACGAAGACGGTAAATTGATGAAAAAGAAAAATACCTTTACCGATTTCATTGCAGCGGGCGAGTACCTGGTTGATCAGAAATATACATCAAAAGGCCATTTGTATGCACATGGAGGTAGCGCAGGTGGTTTATTGATGGGCGCTGTGGCTAATATGGCTCCCGATTTATGGAACGGTATTATTGCTGATGTTCCTTTTGTAGATGTAATTAACACCATGTTGGATGAAAGCATTCCATTAACCACCAATGAGTTTGACGAGTGGGGAAATCCTAAACAAAAAGCAGCTTACGATTATATGAAAAGCTATTCTCCATATGAAAATGTAGAGAAAAAGGCCTATCCGAACATGTTGGTTACTACAGGCCTACACGATAGCCAGGTGCAGTATTTCGAACCAGCTAAATGGGTAGCCAAATTAAGGGCAACTAAAACTGATAAGAACGTATTATTGCTTAAAACCAATATGGAATTTGGCCATGGCGGCGCATCAGGCCGTTTCGATTATTTAAAAGATGTTTCGTTACGCTGGGCGTTTCTATTCTCGTTGGAGGGGATAACGAAATAATTTTTTACTCGGTTCGTCATTCCCAATCAAGTTGGGAATGACGAACATCCTTTTTAAAATTTAAATCAAGCTACATCCCACAATGAACACTAAACTAAAAACACTCCAAATTATCCACCTTGCTTTATGCGCTGGCGTTTTCCTCTTTGCACTAGTAACCATCTTTCTCAATCGCGAAATCATGTTTTTTGATGCCAACCCTAAAACCACTTCGCCTTTTAACCCAATATTTCCAATTATGGGCTTGATCACCATCTCGGCGAGCATCTTTTTTTACAGAAACTTAATGGCAAAAATCGACAAAAAAGCTCCTGCCGATACGAAGATTAACATGTATCAAAGTGCGTTTATCATTAGTTCAGCAATGCTGGAAGGGGGTGCTCTTTTCAATATTGTTGGTTTTTTTATGACACATAATTCATTCTTTTTGATATTTGGTGCAGCTAATTTTATTTTTTTGATACTCAAAAGGCCTACCAAGAATAAATTGATTTCCGCTTTACAATTGCAATACCCAGATACAGAGGCTTTGTAAGCAATTAGCCTTATCTTTGCCCCCCAATGGAATACAATGTTCACACTTTGCCAAACGGCATACGCTTACTGCATGTGCCCTCGGCCTCTGCCATATCTCACGCATGCATCATCGTCAACACAGGATCGCGCGATGAGCCTGAAAACAAAGCGGGTTTAGCACACTTTATTGAGCATTTGATTTTTAAGCGTACCGAAAAACGGAGCACCAACCAGATATTAAATCGTTTGGAGAGTGTTGGGGCAGATCTAAATGCCTATACTACAAAAGAATACACCTGCGTGCACGCCTCTTTTTTAAATCCATATTTAGATAGAACATTAGATCTTTTCAACGATATTCTGTTCCACTCAACCTTTCCTGAAGAGGAAATGGATAAAGAAAAAAGTGTAATCCTGGATGAAATCTCTTCTTATTTAGATCAACCGGAAGAGGCCATAAACGATGATTTTGAAGATATGCTTTTCGCTGGGCATGCACTGGGCAATAACATTTTGGGCACAACCGAATCCGTTCAGCATTTTACCAGGGAGGATGTAATCAATTTCATAAAGGCCAATTACCGCACAAACGAAATTGTGGTAGCCGTTTTAGGCAATTACACCCTAAATAGTGTTGTAAATAAAGGGAGTAAACATTTTGCTGATGTTGAAGAGAATAATCCAAACAAAGAAAGGGTTAAGCCAGGTATAATCGCACAAAACAATACAACTATCTACAAGCCGATTATGCAGGCACACTGTATTTTAGGCAGGCAGGCATATTCTACGCACCAATTGCAAAAGGTGCCTTTAATGCTGTTGAATAATTACTTTGGCGGCAATGGAATGAGTTCGGTATTAAATCTACAGATCAGAGAAAAACATGGGATTGCCTATACCATTGAGTCCAATTTTTCTCCATTAAGCGATACAGGTATTTTTTCCATTTATTTTGGAACAGATAAAGAAAAGCAGGCCAAAGCACTCTCTTTAATCTTTAAGGAGATCAAAAAGCTCAGAGAACATCCTTTAAATGAATTGCAGTTACAAAAAGCCAAAAACAAATTTATCGGACAGATTGCTTTGGGTGAAGAAAACAGGATCGGTTTAATCATTTCGATGGCCAAAAGCCTGATCGACCATAACAAAATCGATTCTCTGGAAACTGTTTTTGAGAAAATAAATGCCGTTACCACCAAGCAAATGGCAGAAGTTACGGATGAAATTTTAAATATCGAGCAACTGAATATCTTTACTTTCTGCCCAATAGAGGAATAATTCTTATTTTTGTAAGTCAAAATCTTTCGTTTTGTCATCCTGAGCCTGTCGAAGGACTTAACTAGGGGTCTTCGACAGGCTCAGACTGACAGCATTTTGCACTAATTAACAAACTCAGATTGAGATCTGAAAAAAATATAATACAATGAAATTACCAATAGTAGCTTACGGTGATCCTGTTTTAAAAAAGGTAGGAACCGATATCGATAAAGATTATCCAGGATTAAAACAATTAATCAGCGACATGTTCGACACCATGTATTATGCAAATGGTGTAGGCTTAGCTGCCCCTCAAATTGGTTTGCCTATCCGTTTGTTTATTGTTGATACAGGTGAAGATGAAGATGGCACACCGGGCTACAAAAAGGTATTTATCAATGCCGAAATTTTGGAAGAAACGGGAGAGGCCTGGAGTTTTAACGAAGGCTGCTTAAGTATTCCTGATATCCGTGAAAACATTATGCGCAAGCCGAATGTCAAAATTACCTATTTTGATGAAAACTGGGTAGAACATACTGAAGATGTAGACGGAATGCCTGCACGCGTAATCCAACATGAATATGATCATATTGAAGGAAAATTATTTACAGACAAAGTAAGTGTTCTTCGCAAAACCATGCTTAAAAGCAAACTGGATGCGATTTCGAAAGGAAATATCAAAACAGATTACAAAATGAAGTTTCCGAATAAGAGTAAGAAAAGATAAGTTTTGATGTAAGATATCAGAGGGAAAATGGAAACGTTTTCCCTTTTTTGTTTTAAGGTCTACAGTATTAATTACTCTCGGTCGTCATCCTGAATTTATTTCAGGATCTTTATAGCCGCATAAAACCTGAAATAAATTCAGGATGACTGCTAACTAAAATAAATAAGATAATGATTAAATAGCGTTTGGTCTTCTGCATCCCAAGACTAAGGACTCCGAACTTAAGACTCCAGACTAATTCGTCCTACTCTTATCCCCATCAAAAATCTGCTGCATCAGCTTACCCCAGGCGAAAGGATTAAGTAGGGGATTGGTTTGTACCATGTTTTTATTGATCATCCTATCAAAATTATACCGATAGTTTTGGCTGCCTATTTCCTGTCCGTCACGTGGCAAGGTTTGAATTAAACCATCAATTGAGGAGCGCGAAAGGTTCTTTTTGGCTATGGCCATATCATCATCCGCCAGTTTCATTGATAAAAACTCGCGGGTAAATTCTTCTGTTGTTGCCCATGGAAAAACACGCACCGATGGTAAATCGATCACATTAGCCTTCAATTTAACCATAATGGTGTATTTGCTATCAGGTGTGCCTTCAGGAATTACAGTAGAAAACTTCTTATAACCAATGGCCGTAAACAAGATGGTATCACCAGGATTAACAATGAAGGTAAAATATCCTCTATAATCAGCACCAACCCTTTTACTCTTTGCAGAAAGATTGGTGATGGTAACATAAGGAATCACATTTGAGCTATCGATATCGGTAATAATCCCTGAAAATTGGATAAGTTTATCCTGTGCCGGCTTTTGTTGTGCAAAAGCGGTAACAGAAAAAATAAGGCAAATTAGGGCAACACAATATCTCATTAAGACAAAAGTAATTTTATTAATAAAACTTCCTTGTTAAATAGTGTTAAAGCTTAATCTTGCTCGGCCATGTTAACGGCAACTACCGAAGTGATCTGAGGAACAGCTTTCATAATGGCTTGTTCGATACCAGATTTCATAGTCATGAAACTCATCGGGCAAGAACCGCAGTTGCCTAAAAGCTTAAGCTTTACTGTTCCTTCAGATGTAATTTCTTCAACAGAAACATCACCTCCATCAGCCTTTAAATACGGCCTGATAGTTTCCAATGCCTGTTCTACTTGTTCTGTTAAATTCATTATATATATTTTAATTTATAAAAATAGTAATTTTTTAGCAATTCACCATTTGCGCATTGTTGATGGATATCTGTTGAGCAATTTTACTTGCAATATCTCCAAATATAACATCAAGCAGAGGGTTCTGGTTTAGTGCTACCGGTTTCCCTTTATCTCCAGCTTCCGAAATGCTTTGTATGATCGGAATTTCGCCTAAAAATGGCACATCAAAACGTGCGGCAAGTTCGGTACCGCCACCTTTTCCGAAGATATAATATTTATTCTCCGGCAATTCTGCTGGTGTAAAATACGACATGTTTTCAATAACGCCTAAAATTGGGATATTAATTCCCGGCATTCTGAACATAGCCAAACCTTTGTGCGTATCGGCCAAAGCAACCTGTTGAGGTGTCGTAACCACAACCGCTCCCGAAATTGGGAAACTCTGCGTAATGGTGATGTGGATATCGCCCGTTCCCGGCGGAAGATCTACGATCAGATAATCCAGTTCCCCCCAGTTGGTATCGTTAAACAATTGTTTTACTGCGTTTGATGCCATTGGTCCGCGCCATGGCACTGGTTGCCCCGGATCTGCAAAAAAGCCCAACGATAATAATTTAATCCCGTATTTTTCGATCGGCAAAATTTTGGTTTTACCATCGGCTGTTTCTTCAGCGCCTGGCTTCGCATCAACCAGATCGAACATGGTGGGTACCGATGGCCCATAAATATCGGCATCGATAAGGCCAACTTTGGCACCATCTTTAGCCAATACAACTGCCAGGTTACTTGCTACGGTAGATTTACCAACGCCTCCTTTTCCAGATGAAACCAAAATGATATTTTTGATGTTATCTAACGATGATGAATTGCTTGGTTGGGTAACCCTCGAAGTTACATTGATGATTACCTCTGCCGTTGGCGATACAAAATGCTTGATGGCATTTGTACAGGCGTTTTTCAGCATTTCTTTCATCGGGCATGCCGGCGTAGTAAGCTCCAATGTAAAATTGACCTGGTTATCTGTTATCTGTAAATCTTTAATCATGTTTAAAGTAACCAGATCTTTTTTAAGATCGGGATCTTCAACATTTTTAAGCGCATCTAAAACTTGTTGCGGGCTAATCTGCATGGTATTAATTTAAATTCAAAATTAACAAAACATAGCCACAAATACTTTTATTTAGGCTTTTTAACTGTAATTTTAACACGAAATAAACATTTAATTGTTACGTTTAAGCAATTAACCATTTTAACGACTATATGCGAATACCAAAAATTAAGATCCCCAAAAAATATTTAAAAATCGGAGCCTGGATTTTAGGTGTTTTTTTAGTTGTTTGTATTGCATTGGGTGCGGTAGCCTATAGCAAAAGGGAAGCACTTCTTAAAAAAATGGTGGCCAAAGCGATTGCCAAGGCCGACAAGGATTATGGTTTGGAGGTTAAAATCGGATCGGCCGGTTTTACAGGGCTTAGCACCGTAAAAATGACCAATATTTCTGTTGTTCCTAAAGATAGGGATACGCTTTCTAATATTGGCGAACTCAGTGTTGGTGTAAAACTTTTCCCGCTTATTTTTGGCAAAGTAAAACTCTCAGAAGTAAAACTTAACAATGGCTTTGTAAGTGTTGTACTTAAAGATTCGACCACAAATATCGATTTCATCTTAAAGCGCAAGAAAAAAGACAGCACCCAAACCAATGGAAAAGCCAACTTACCAGAAATAGCCAGCAACATCTTAAATCAGGTTTTATACAAAATCCCTGACGATATGGATGTGAAGAACATGATCTTTAAATTAAATGACCACGATACAGCCAAGTTGACTTTTGCAACAACGGCTACAATTGATGGCGGCGATTTAAAATCAACCATTGATGTAAACAATAACGAATCTACCTGGCATGTAAACGGTTATGTAAACCCAGGCAGCAAAGAATTGAGCTTTACCGCTTATGCTGATGGAAAAAAACTGGAATTACCTTACTTAAACAATAAGCTACACGCAAAAATCAGTTTTGATACCTTACAAACCGAGCTTAAAAATGCAAAATACAGCGGCGACGATTATAAAATTTCTGGCTCCTGGTCGGTAAAAAACATGCTGATTAATCAGCCACGCATTGCTTCGAACGACATCATTGTACAAAGTGCAAAACTGGATGCCGATATTTTAGTTGGGCCTAATTTCATTGCCTTAGACAGCACCTCAACAGCATACCTAAAAAATGCACAGATCCATCCTTTTGTTAAATATACTTTAGGAAAGAACAAAATATATGAGTTAAAGCTAAATGCCGAAGAACAGGATGCACAAGGGGTTTTAGATGCTTTTCCACAAGGCCTGTTCGAATCGCTGGAAGGATTAAAAGTACAGGGCAAGGTGAAATATAACCTAAATTTTTATTTAGACACTAAAGTACCAGACAGCGTGCGCTTTAGCTCTACCTTAACACCCGTTGATTTCAAAATTGTACAATGGGGTAAAACCAATCTGCAAAAAATCAACAGCCCATTTGTTTATACCCCTTATGAGTATGGCAAACCAATGCGCGATATTACCATAGGCCCATCAAACCCAAATTTTACACCTTTATCGTCAATTTCGAAAAACTTTATCAATGCAGTTTTAACAGCAGAAGATCCGTCATTTTTTACGCACAACGGCTTTGTTGAAGAATCGATCCGTAAATCAATCGCCGTAAACTTTAAAGAAAAGAAATTTAAACGCGGTGGCAGTACCATCAGTATGCAGCTGGTTAAAAATGTTTATTTAAGCCGTCAAAAAACCTTGGCCCGTAAAGCCGAGGAGATATTAATTGTTTGGCTTATTGAGCATAACCACCTGGTAAGCAAACAACGGATGCTCGAAGTGTATTTCAACATTATGGAACTAGGCCAGAATATTTATGGAATAGGTGAGGCTTCGCGCTATTATTTTGGAAAACAACCTGCTGATTTAACCATCGGTGATGGATTGTTCCTGGCGAGTATTGTTCCTAAACCAAAGGCATCGATGTATAAATTCATGGCTGATGGTAGCTTGAAACCTTACATGTTCAACTATTTTAGGTTTATGGGAAATATTATGGCAAGAAGGGGTTTAGTGCCGAGCGATACTTCTGGGTATGGTTTCTATAACGTACGTTTAAGAGAGGGGCTCCGCCAGTATTTAGCCCCTGACACGGCTGTTATTGATACTACAGCATTTGATGATGATGGAGACGGCTTACCGGTTGTAATTGTACACGACAAAAATAAAAGCTTCTTCGAACGCCTTTTTGGTGGCGGATCTAAAAAAGATACCTCAAGTAAACAGATAACCACGCCAGCCGATACCACTAAAACCAAAAAACAATTAAGGCAGGAGCGTAGGGAAGAACGAAGACGGCAAAAGGAATTGGAAAAGACTCAGTAGTAATCAGTTTGCAGTTGCCAGTCGGCAGTTACCAGTGAGCCAAATGATTAAACAATTAACCAAAATTAGTTTGGGGTTTAGAGATGATTAGCAGATTTAAACAATTAACCATGACCGAGTTTGCAATTGGTAGTTTACAGTTCTTAGTTAAAACCCACGATTAACCGATTCATACAATTAAACAACAATAACCTTTCAACAGTAACATGCACAAAATAAAAGTAGAGGATAAAGCGTTCGAGATATTTTTAGAGAACGATACCTTAAACAAACGGATCCGTTTACTGGGCATCCAGATCAATGTTGATTACGAGGCCAAATGCCCGCTATTTATTGGTGTATTAAATGGTAGTTTTTTGTTTATGGCCGATCTAATCAAGGAAATAAACGTACCCTGCGAAGTTGCTTTTATGCGTGTGGCCTCATACGAAGGTACAGCAAGTTCGGGAAATGTAAAAGAATTAATCGGACTGCCTGATAACATCGAAGGCAGAGATATAATCATTGTGGAAGATATTGTTGATACAGGCTTAACCTTAATGCATATTTTAAAAACGATAAAAGAAAAAAATCCTGCTTCAATTAAAGTAGCTTCTCTTTTGCTTAAACCAAGTGCTTTAAAATATGAAATTGAAGAATTGGAATACGTTGGTTTTGAAATACCTAACGAATTTGTTGTGGGTTACGGATTAGATTATAATGGTCTTGGTAGAAACCTGACTGATATTTACAGAGCAACCGAGGCATAATTTTTAGATTGTATTAATTTATTTTTCGCACCTTTGCCCAATAATTTCTAAAACAATGACCATACATAAAGAAGGCTACACTACCATTGCCTTAAGCATATTGTTTATCTTCGTAATCAATGCGGTAGTTGATTATAAATATCACGATATAACCTGGTTGCGCTGGTTCATTTATATCTTTTCAGCTGCATTATTTATTATTGTACTACAGTTTTTCCGAAACCCGAGCCGCAGCTTTTCTTCGGGCGAAAACCTGGTTATCTGCCCGGCAGATGGCAAAGTAGTGGTAATTGAAGAAACAGAAGAAGGAGAATATTTTAAAGATAAACGTTTACAGGTTTCGATTTTTATGTCGCCAATAAATGTTCACATTAACCGTAATCCAATTTCTGGAGTGGTAAAGTTCTTCAAATATCATCCAGGAAAATACCTTGCTGCGTGGAATCCAAAATCATCAACGGAGAATGAACGTACTACAACTGTTGTAGAGCATAAAAATGGCACCCCTGTATTGTTCCGTCAAATTGCTGGTGCTTTAGCCCGCAGAATTGTATGGTATGTTAAAGAAGGCGATCAGGTAGTACAGGCTGAGCAATTTGGTTTCATCAAATTCGGCTCGAGGGTTGATGTGTTTTTACCCATAGGCACAAAAGTGAACGTAGAACTTAACCAGGTTGTAAAAGGCGGCATCACTACACTAGCTACTTTAAGCTAAAAGAACAATACAATTTATAATAAAAGCCGATTTAGTTTATACTAAGTCGGCTTCTTTGTTCATTTACAAATATTTTGGTGTTGATTTATATCCCTTTAAGATATTCTATATATATTTTAATTTAGTCGTCACCCTGAATACATTTCAGGGTCTATTCTGCAGGAAAAGATGCTGACCACGTAGTAGCTACAAGGCAATTGAAAATACTATTTCTACTTGTAAAATAAATTCAGCATGACGATCATCGGGTACGTAATCACTTAATCCATAGTATCATTACCTACCTCGTCATTATTACCTGCCGGAGCTGGCCTGTCGCTGATTAATCGTTGTGTAGGGTAGGCAAAATCCGACTTATTACGGATAACGATATCCATAATTTCAAGGTTGATCTCTTGTCTGATTTTAAGGAATTCGGCATAATTTAGCACGGTTACAAAATAGTTAACCTCTACATTTAAACCCGAATCGCCGAAGCTCTTAAAGGAAGCATTTCCATCATCACTGGTACCTTGATGATTATTGATGTAACTTTCTATCTCGGTAATAATTTTTCTAAGTGACTCCGAATTGGTTTCGTAAGTAAGCCCGATAATAAAAGAGACCTTGCGCGAATTCCTGAGCGAAAGGTTTTCTAAAACACCATCAATCATACCCCTATTAGGTATGGTAGCCATCGTTTTTTCAGAAGTTCTGATCCTTGTGCTCCTAAAACCTACTTTTTCAACCGTTCCTTCCACACCGTCAACCTTTACCAGATCGCCAACGGTAAAAGGTTTATCTAAAAAAATGGTGAATGAACCTATTAGGTTTTCTAAGCTCTCTTTAGCAGCCAAAGCAATGGCAATACCACCGATACCCAATCCTGTAATCAGCGTTAATACATTAACCTCGAAAACAAAACCCAGAAGAGTAAAAAAACCGATAAAGATTACGATCGTTTTAAACAGCTCTTTTAAAAAGGGCACCAGTTGATCGTCGGCCTTATTATCTGTAAGCGAAGCTTTATAAAGAAGCACATGGCTAATGAAGTCGATTATCCTTAAAATAATCCAAAAAATAGACAAGATGATCCCGAACAAAAATATCCGGTCAATACAATCGCCAATTGTTACAGGTATTAACTCTTTAACCTTGCCAATTAATTTGCTGTAATGGAATACAGCCACCTCTAACGGATGTTTTAACTGGTTGATGGATAGATAAAGTGTGGTTAACAGAATAAAAACCTCTATCGGTTTAAGTAAAAGCCCAACGAACGCTTCATCGTGAGATTGATTAGAGAAGTTTCTAAAGAGCTTAAACAGCAGTTTACTCAAAAGTTTTGATACAATCCTTTTAAACATTAAGCCTAAAAAAAGTATCCCTCCAAAAAGGAAATAGGCTTTTACGGTGTTACCCCAAAAAACTTGGTCGAAAAAAGCAGAATCTAACATTTAACAAAGGTACAAACAAAAAAACCTCCACGAAATTAATCGTGAAGGCTATATCTTATAATAAAGAGTATTATTTTCTCAAAGATTTGATACGAGCAGCTTTACCAGTTAAAGCACGTAAATAGAACAATTTCGCTCTACGAACTTTACCATAGCTATTTACTTCTACTTTCTCAATGTTTGGAGAATTGATAGGGAAAATACGCTCAACACCAATACTGTTGCTCATTTTACGAACTGTGAAAGTTTCGTTAGCACCAGCACTGTTACGTTGTATTACAACACCTTGGTAAATTTGGATACGTTCCTTATTACCTTCGCGAATTTTATAGTGTACGCTCACTGTATCGCCAGACTTGAACGCAGGAAAATCTTTTTTCGCGATGGCCTGCTCTTCAACAAATTTTACTAAATCCATGATTTTAAGCTATTAAATCGATATTTCATCCCGTGAAAATCGGATTGCAATATTAGGGATTTTTTTTGAGAAAAAAAAACCTATTTTAATTTTTTCCACATTCTTTATGAATTCCACATTCGATTGTGTTAAATGCTTCTATTCCAAAAGATCAGGAGAGCACTTATTCCCTAATATATGGCGAATTTAGTGTTTAATATCCTGAGGTAAAATATTTACCTATTGATGGTATCAAGTGTGAATAATACAATTAGGCAAGGTTTCCTCCGCTTTTATTATCTTTTCTAAAATGGTATCCTGACTTTCTTCCATCCCTTCGTCTTGAGGCGATATATACAGTTCTTTAAGGTTTTTTAAATCTTTTAAAACCGTTATATCTTCTAAGCGAATTTTAGTCCTCCAGATATCGAGGTATTCCAGATCGGTCAGTTTGTTCAGATAAGGCAAACACGCTTTAGTAATATTTTCATGCTTCATCAGGGTTAAATCTTTAAGTTGCCTAACATTGCTGATCAATTTCACCCCTTCATCGGTCACTCTCGTTTCTTTTAAATAAATACTCCCCATAACCGAAACTTTTGCAAAAAGCATGGCTAAATACTCATCATCAACCATCGAATCGATACTGGCAAAACCAGGCAGTTCTGTAGGGATATTTTTAGCTTCGGTAATATGTCCAAAATGCCACCAGAACTGTTTTTCTGCGCCTTTGAGTTTCATTTTTATTAATTAAGCAGGCCAGGGTTTTAACGACCAGTCCTAATACACGCCATAGCCTAAAACGCCAATTTTTTCCTTTTCATCGGCATAGGTAACAAAATTGTACTTCGTTCCGGATTTGCTCCAGATATTTTTATTAACCGGCTGCCCATCTATAGATTGTTTAACAACTTTAGCTGTATATCCTTTATTTTTTAGCTCCATATCGATAAATGCCACATTAATCGCACCTGAAAAAATGCAAACTATAGTCGAAATTTTACCACTTTTCGCGTAAGACACCTCCATCATGTCAAATTTGGAGTCGAAGGCCAATATTTCTTTAACATCACCTTCCCCTTCTTCAACGTCTCCTTTTTCAAAACCTTTATCCTTCATAAAGGAGTTGATGTTTTGCCTTGTGGTTTTATAAAAAATATCGTTAATAAGGGCTAATTTTTTGTTCTCGTAAGTCTCCTGACCAAAGGCAAAAAAGCCATAAAGCAAAAAAAACAATACTGTTAATTTTTTCATGTCTATGTTTATTTATCGTGTAATTTCTTTACCTGTTTTATCCATCGCTCCCCATCTGCCGTTTAATCTAAACCTGGCCACTCCATTCTCAAAGCTACCAACCGCATCGTATTTAATCGGTATAACTTCTTCGCCTGTTCTGTTTATAAAGCCCTCTCTTCCATTAAGTCCAACTTTAGCTAAACCATCCTCAAAATCAGCAATGAACCTATACTTGAAAGGGATGATTTCTTTTCCGTTTTGATCAATGGCGCCATAGAGTTTATTCTTTTCAACAGGAGCAACCCCATCATTAAAATCTTTTGCATAGTCGTATTTAAACTTTGTAAATTCTTTGCCCGTTTTATCGATAAAACCCCATTTGTTTTTTAGTTTCACACTTGCATAACCATTTTTAAAGTTATTTCCGTCTTCGTACTTTAAAGGAGTGATTTCTCTGCCCGTAACATCAATAAAACCATATTTCTCGTCTAGTCTCACCTTGGCAATACCTTCATAAAAATCAAAGGCAACATCGTATTTTAGAGCGGTGATTTCCTTACCCTTTTTATCGATATAACCCGATTTCTTATTTAGCTCAACCTGTGCAAAACCATCTTTAAAGTAAATGGCATCATCATATTTGAATGGGATAACTACCTTTCCTGTTTCATCTATAAATCCATATTTCCCATCTAGTTTAACCGCAATTAATCCCTCGTGGAAGCTGTATCCGGTCTTTTCGTATTTAAAAGGGATCACTTCTTTTCCCGCCTTGTCTACAAATCCGTATTTTCCACTTTCGTTCTTTTTTGGACTTAAGTCTTGTGCATAACCCGTAATAGCCAGCACACTTAGTACTGCCGTAAGTAATTGTTTCATTTCCATTAATTTAAAGGGTGTATTGCTTTTATTAAGCTAAAGTATGCTAAAGATACCCGGGCAGAAATACCCAATAAAGGGTATATTTACATATACAGAATTAATGAAAAAGTTAAAGACTAGCGATTGGATGGGATGTTGATCTGAATAATAGTGCCTTCGTTTCTAACACTACTGATTTCGAAATTACCTTTGTAGTAATTTACTCTCTTTTCGATGTTTTCGAGCCCAAAGCCCCTGCTTGTTTTCTGCAGATCGAAGCCGAGCCCATCATCCGTAAATTGAAAATGGTAATTTTTGGGATATTTATAAAGTTCGATGGTGATTAACTCAGCGCTACCATGCTTAATGGCATTGTTTATAACTTCCAGTGCGATAAGATATAAATCGTAAATCCATTTTTCATCAATTTTATCAGGAAAATCGTAACAGAAAAGCTCAATTTTCGCGTCCGTCAAACCTGCGTTCAGACTTGAGATCTGGCTTTGTAAACTAGATATCAAAGCGCCTTCATCAAGTGCTTTCGGCAGAATTTTATGAGAGATCTCTCTGATATCCTCAGCCAGTTCGTTAATTGTTTGCTTGGCAAGCTCGGCATTCTTCATGTCAAAAAGATGAATAATATGCGCAATCTTGCTCCCTACATTATCATGAATAATGTTAGCGATGTTTCTCCGCTCACGTAGCTGAACCTCACTAATGGCCCTCAATGAGCTTTCTTTTTCGAAAATAACCTGTTGCATCAGCTCGTTGTTCTTCAAAAAAATATCGATGTAATTTCTTGATAAAACGTAGCCGAACAAAAACACTTCATAAAGACCGATAAACAACATCCAATTATCGCTCAGTGATTTTGGAATAATTTCAAAGGTCTTTAAAATTAAGCACCCACCCCATACAAACTGCGGAGCAAAGGCAAGAAGCGCATAAATAGCCTGGGTTTTTTCAATTTTTAGATGCGTTAATGCCGCCCAGAAAAGTACGACGATAGAAGCCAGGAATATGATGTAGCCTAACACAAAAAAGTAACGAAATTCAAAACCCTTATAAAACACCAATAAGGAAATAGAGATTAAAATCAACAAAAAGTTTATGCCACCAAGCACTATGATTAACTTATGCTTAACGGGCTGGTTTTCTTTTAACTTTAAAAAATATCCAAGAAAAATACTCAGGGCAATATACCAAAGTGCTCCAGTGTAAACCCGGCCCTCGCTAAAAAACCTAAACTCGGGAAATAAAACGTGCTTGGCGAAATTGGTTGTAATTGCTGTGTAAAACACCGTTAATATAGAATAGCCAATGTAATATCCGTATAACTTGTTTTTAGTCATGAAAAACAATATCCCATTGATCATGAGCAGCAAAAACACCATACCGATAAAAAAAGATGTCAATGCTGTTTTTTGAGATGATTTGCTTTCTAAATAAGCTTGATCTTCCAAACTATAAGAAAAATCTAAAAAGGAAGTCTCTTTTTTAACCCGTACCCAAAGTAATTTTTCTTCCCCTGGTTGCAGATTAAGCTCAAATGCCAGGGTTTCAATAAACGGACTCTGGCCAACCGTTCTATCGCCAATGGTTTTAATTAATCTACCATCATAAAGGCTAAGGCTATCGATATGGTTGTTGTTAAAACACAACCATGTTTTAGTACTTTGTGAAGTGTTTATATTTTTCACAATAAATCTGCACCATACCGCCGCATCTTTGTTGTAGCCGATATTAACCTTGCTATTCTGCTTAAACGGATGAAATTTTTGTTGTTGGAGTATCCCGCTCGTCCACGATGAATTTTGGTCTACAGCGTAGCTGGATATTACAGATATTGATTTGTTTGTGATTTGTGCACAAGAGAGTAGCGGGAATAGCAGAAAGCTAATCAAGTAGATTATTCTCATGAGCAAACTTAATGAGCGAACTGCTGTTATTGATTTCCAACTTCCGGTGGATGTTCTTCCGATGGGTTGTTACGGTTGTTATGCTGATAAATAGGACTTCAGCAATTTCCTTACTGGTTAATCCTTTGATAATTAATTTAATAATCTCTTTTTCCTGTCTGGATATCCGGAATTTATTGACAATTGAACCATCAATGGCACTATACACACTCTCGCCTTTTTTATAACTCTTATTGGTATAAAACGTTGTGTCTTTATTTGATTCGATAATACTGATAAGCTCTTCGGCAGGTGTTTCCTTTTTCAGGAAAGCATTCACACCTAGTTTCTTTGCTTTTTGAATCAGAAAATCTTCGTAATAAGCAGTGAGAACAATTATTTTGGTGTTTTTTAGTTGGGATCTGAGTTCTTCGATCAATACAAATCCATCAAAGTGGTTAATATTTAAATCACAGATGAAAACATCAGCAATGTTATGCATTAAATGGTTTCGGCAAGAATGTACATCGCTGAATTTAAAAATGCCGTAGTTCTTCCCGGTATTTTTAAGCAATTCGGAAATGCCGTTTAAAAAAAGTAAATGGTCATCACAAATAACGATCTGTTTGGGCATATTATCAGGAACTAGAAGCGTTTCTCCTAAAATAGAATTTACCTTTATAATTTACAAGGAAATTTTATTCTAAAAGGTCAGGACGGCGGATTTTAGTTCGCTCCAATGCTTGTTCATGCCTCCATTCGTTCACCTTAGCTTCATGACCGCTTAATAAAACATCGGGCACTTTATGTCCACGCCAGTCTGCCGGGCGGGTATAAACAGGAGCATCAAGCAGTTCTCCCTGAAAACTATCAGATAGGGCAGAAGTTTCATCATTTAAAACACCCGGGATTAAACGCACAACAGCATCTACCACAATCGCTGCAGGAAGCTCGCCACCGCTTAAAACATAATCACCAACTGATATCTCCCTGGTAACAAAGATATCGCGTATACGCTGATCTATGCCTTTGTAGTGTCCACACAAAATAATGATATTCTTTTTAATAGATAATTCATTGGCCGTGCTCTGGTTTAAAGTAACACCATCGGGACTCATGAAAATAATTTCATCATATTCTCTTTCTGACTGAAGCTTTTCGATACAGGCCGCAAAAGGCTCAATACTCATTACCATACCGCTCCCTCCGCCATATTGGTAATCATCAACACTTTTCTGTTTGTTGGTTGCATAATCCCTCAGGTTATGCACAACAATTTCGGCTATGCCTTTTTTTTGTGCACGTTGCAAAATAGAATGAGCAAACGGACTTTCTAATAAAGCGGGTAAAACTGTTATAATATCGAAACGCATGGTGCAAAGGTAAGCCTTTAGTCTGAAGTCTATAGCCTGAAGGAGAATTTTGCTATACTCAGTATCAATTTTGGCTCTTATAGAAATTCATTGTGGTAAATATTAATCCAGCGTATTAACCTTTATCAGATCGCTCGCCCATTGCAACGGCTTTCTACCGTTCCGTCCGTCAACAACACCGCTTACTTTCATTGTTTTTTTGTCATTACTTAAGGTGTAATAGTTTGCATATTGCCTGCCTTTAAGATCGTAAGTAGCATCGGCCCTTGCATCCGAAATATTTAGCACATACATGTTGTTTGACAAAATTTTAAATGTACCGCTATGCGTGATGATCTGTACACCACCTTCATTGGCGATATTGTAAAAACTTCCATCCGCTTTAAAAACAATCTTACTTCCTGGGTTAGTAGTATCGTTCCAGATGCCAACAAATGGTTTGATTTCTTTTAAATTAGCCTGTTGTACGGTTTTACAAGAAAAGATGGTTAGCGCTGTAAGGAAAATTACTGCAATTTTTGATATTCTTTTGAGCATGTTAATTTTGGTTAGTATGAGATCCAAATTAACAATTTTTTCTTAAAAAACATTATCTGTTAATCGCCCTCCTCCAGTTCAAATATTTCCTCAACAGGCTTATCAAAAACCCGGGCCATTTTTAGCGCCAATACGGTTAAAGGAACACACTTCCTGATTCGATCGTACTGATTGTCCGCCTGGAAACCTGAATTAAGTATTTTAATATATCTAGAATATTTTATTAAAAGATTGCTTTTTTTACAAAACAGGCTTAGCAATAGTAAAACACGTAAATGTTTTTGATTTTTAGTTTTCCAGATAAATATCTAGTAAACCCTCTGGCAGATCGAGGTTTAATGTTTTTTCATCCTCGTCGTATTCTACAATAAAATCTTCATTTAACGGGAACAGGATTTCGGTTTCTTTATATATCACTGTAGCCACAAATTGTTGCGGATATTCGTTTACTTCCAAAATCTCGCCCAATTCGCCCAAGGTTTCATCTATTGCTAAATAGCCTTTAAAATCGGTATAGAAAAATTCTCCTTCTTCGCGTTCGGGCATTTGCGATAGGGGCAGGTATAATTTCTTTTTTAATAGCGGCTGCACTTTATCAATATGATCAGCATCATCAAAGTTAAAATAGCCTGTTTTATTGGCCTGCAGTTTTGCCGAAGCCACAAAATAGGGAACAAGCTTACCATTCATATCGGCAAATACCACATCAAATTCGAGCTGTTCGTACTCGTCAAATTCGAAAAATACCTGAACTTCTCCCTTTAAACCCCTCGTTTTAGTAACGTAACCAATATAAAATGCTTCTTCGTGTTTCATATAATTGTATTTGTCATCCTGAGGCACGAAGGATCTGCTAATGATGGGACAGATCCTTCGTGCCTCAGGATGACATTTTTAGTTAAAAAAATAGCGTTCCGAAATTCGGAACGCTATTTTATGAGACAAAATAATTAAAATTATTCTGCTCCTTCTTCTTTAGTAGCTTCTGCTGCAGGAGCCTCTTCAGTTGCTTCAGCTTCAACAGCTGGTGCTTCTTCAGTAACCTCTTCTTCAACAACTTCTTCTGCAACTGGTGCATTTTTAGCTGCGATAGCTGCTGCTTTATCTTCTTTTTTCTTAGCTTCTGCTGCTAATGCCGCTTTACGCGCATCCGCTTTAGAAGTAGCTAAACCTTCTGATTTACCAGAAATTTTACCTGCTTTAGCATCTAACCAAGCTGCAAATTTTTCATCTGCCTGTTCTTGAGTTAAAGCTCCTTTTTTAACACCACCTTCTAAGTGTTTTTTGTACAAAACACCTTTGTAAGAAAGGATGGCACGAGCAGTATCAGTTGGTTGTGCACCACTGTTAACCCAAGCTAAAGTTTTTTCGAAGTTAATTTCGATGGTTGCAGGATTGGTGTTTGGGTTGTAAGAACCTAAACGCTCAATAAATTTACCATCACGTGGAGAGCGAGAATCTGCTACCACAACGTGGAAAAAAGGTTTTCCTTTTTTACCGAATCTTTGCAATCTGATTTTAGTTGCCATTTCTTTTTGTATTTATGTATTCAACATAGTTCCCGGAGCTTCATGCTGCGGGGCTGCAAAGATAACTAAAATACTGTAAATTAAAAACATAGTTTAATTTCTTTGTTTTCAGGATATTTGCGCCGAAATATTTGCAGGTACAAATGGAAAGAATTGCGATTGATATGGACGAGGTAATTGCCGATGCCCTTGGAAAATTTATTAAACTATATAACCGGGATTTTAACGTTCCTTTAGATTTAAAAATTGATGCCGGAAACGAAATCTATCACCATGTCCCGCAAGAGATTAACCAGAAATGGTTCGAATATATAAATGAACCTGGTTTTTTCCGAGATCTTGAAGTTATCGAAGATAGTCAACGCGTAATTAAGGCCTTACAAGAGAAATATGATGTTTATATTGTTTCGGCGGCGATGGAGTTCCGAAATTCATTGATTGATAAGTACGATTGGATGACCGAGCATTTTCCTTTCATCGACTGGCAGCACATTATGTTCTGCGGAAATAAAATTGTGAATGTTGATATTATAATTGACGACCGCACTAAAAACTTTGTCAATTTTGCTGGTCGCCCTTTATTATTTACATCGCCACATAATTTGCTTGTAACCGAATATGAACGTGTAAATACCTGGGAGGAGGTAGCGGGGTTATTACTATAATATTAATCATAGGGGTCGACTTAAGTCGACGCCCATGAATGCAATTAGTTAATATAATCCTAAAAATTAAATTCGCCTACCAGGTTTCCGCCGCTACTTCCAGCCGCCATAGGCAATACAATTACTTTTCTTTGTTGTTTACCTGTGGCATATCGGGTATAAATCTCGGCAGTTACGGTTGTTGGTCCGCTAATGTTAATCTGCCTATCACCGTAATAGTTAACTTCGATTTTATATTTTCCCTTTATTGCTTTTTTAATCATAAATTGTTCAGGGCCATAACCTGATGTAAAATCGTTGCTGATCCTGCCACCTATTTTTGTTCTCGAATTTCCATAAAATCCTTTTTCACCAGTTGGGTCGGTTAGCCATAGATCGATATCAGTATCATTCTTATTCCAGTTGAGCACCACGCGCACATCTACTGGCAAAGGCTGGATTAACCTTTTATCAATCCCTTTGGTACTTAAGCTATTGTTATGTTTTGCAATCAGGTTATTGATTTCGGATATCACAATCTCCTCGATTCCTTGATCTCGATCGGCAATCTGACTGTTATAACTTTGGGTAAGTACCTTATATAAATGATCAAGCGCAGCCTGGTATTGCCCATTATCTGCTAGTGCCAAAGCATAATCGCGGTAACTCTGCGCATCCATAGGCCTCCATTGCAAAACCTTCTGCGTAATAAAAAGTTCATCTTTATAATTTCCGGTCTGCTTTAATTTATAGGCCAAAGTTTTATATAAATCGGCATTTTCGAGGTCCAGATCGGCAATATTACTTAAAATGGTGAGTGCCTTAACACTATCTTTCTGCTGATAAAACCAATTGGCCACATCAAAATAAAACATTGGTGTTGAAATGTATTTCGAGCGCATTTTCAAATAAGCCGGATAAGCACTGTCTGGTTTTCCAACCAGGTTTTTCATATAATCTTTATCACTTTTAAATTCGGGGATAACGATGGCGGGCTGGGTTTCTACCGTTCCTGTGGATCGTGTAATATTAAGCCCCGCTAATTTTCCCTGCAACAGACTCATTATTTCATTTGATGAACCTCGTTGTAAATCTTTTCCACTAACGGTTACTGCTGAGCCTGTAACGGATGATTTTCGCTGAGTACCGTATCCCACGACCACAACTTCATTAAGGGCGTTGTTTTCGCTAGTGGCCAATTCCTGCTTCGCAGCCGCAGCTGGCATTCTCATCTGACTTGCCGATTCTGCTCTTCTTCTCTCGCGTACTTGCTCAGCAACAAGCGCGCTTCTTCTTCCTTCGCCAACTGGATCAGAAATTGCAATATTGCCTGTGGGATCTCCATTTACATCCCTTTGCCCTGGATCAGGATATCTCTCTTCCCTCTTTCCTGGTTCTTTATAGTAGAAATCGGTATTCCACCAGGTTTTCAGTTCTTTGGTCATTGCTATCGCAGCATTGATTAAATCCTGCTTACGTTCCAGAATTGCTGTTCTGCGCTGCTTTAAAGCCGCATTGTAGGCCTGTTGCAATTCAACAGGAGGCACAATATCATAACGCAGGTAATCATCAAGATTTTCTAACACGATGAGGCTGGTATTACGGGTAACGATGCCAAACTGTTTACTCAAAACACTAATATCATCCTTATTATCCTCATATTGAATGTCCATTTCAGTAATTTTCTTCTGTGCCCAAACGCGGCTAACATCAATACTGCTCAAAGTATGCTCCGTAGCATTTAACCGAACAACCTGTTCTGAAACAACAGTATTTCCAAAACCAAACTGCAACGTAAATTCCGTATTAAACGCATTCATAATACCGGCCAGCGAAAAATGCCCGTTTACGGTTACTTTCATTGAAGGATAAGTCTGCCTTACATCTACTCCATTTTTAATCCCTAAAAACTGAAGGTTTTGCTGATTCAATTGTTTAAAAGCCTCAGCAACCGAGGTGGAATTGAGGTTTACAAATTGTCCGCCGGTTTTCATACTGATAAATTTCAAGGTGCTATAATCAGCTTTAAACGCTGTGTTGATACAATGAACCGGTTTATTTAAGCTAACCGTATTTTTTCCGAATGTCGAAAGTCCATCAGTAAATAAAATATATTCGTCGGCCTGCAGGCTTTTAGTGTTTATGGCGCTGAAATTTGTTCCCCCATCATACACTAGATTCTTCAGTTTATCTTTTAACTGTGTCCAGTTACCATTTGAGATGACAAAAGTGCCTGCGTTTTTAAAACCATTATTAACCAAGCCTAACTGGATGGTTAAATTTTGTTTTTGCCTGATGATTAAATCCAGCAGTTCTATTTCCTTCTCGGTATTGCGCTGCAGACCACTTAAAGATGTATCCCAGATTAAACCAATTTGGTTAGCCCACTGCTTTTGACGGCTTTCAGTTTTAGGAAAAACATTAACCAGAAAATAATAACCTGTTGATGCTTTTTGCATTTGCACTTCTGTCAGATCATTTCTCTTTGGAAGATTAATAGTCAAACCATTTTTAGGCTGATAGTTGGTTTTATCGATCTGTCCAACATAGGTATTTCCATTGGCTTTTAAGTCAAAGCTGCCGTCTGGCTGTTCACCAAGTTCTGGTTTTATGATACTTTCAAAAACGGTAGTTTTTAACGAAAATTTTTCAATGGCCTGGTTATAATCTAATGGCAAATGATATTTTAAAACATTCTTATTATTAAAACTTAACTCTTCTTCATAACCTACAGTTATGGTTCTATTGCCATTTGCAGGTAGGGGATAAATCCTGGTACGGAAATTATTTCCTTCAACTTTTTCCAACAAGCCCGGATCTATCCTACGGCGTTCAATACTTTCGAAAACCTCCGTTGCTTTCGCTTTTTCTACCGGAACAGCCTCACGCATCTTTCCGTTTATATCTAAAGCATAACGGCTAATGCTTACTCCTTCGGGCATAGGGAATGTTAATTCGCCCTCTAAAATTCGGTTACTGTTATTGTGGAAGGTCATCGTCATTACCGTTTTAGCAATATTTCCGGTAATCTGCACATCAATATTTAACTTTTTAAGTTTAACAGCATCTTTTTGCTCGCTGGTTTCGGCTTGCTGCACCTTTAAAACAGGCATTTGCGCCTGAACAAAAAATATGGCCAATAATAGGGGAAGGGTGAGTAAGGTTTTAGATGGTCTCATAATGGTAATTTTAAATAGTGATGCAAAACCATTGGTAATTACATAAATTTATTTTCGAAGCTTCATCTTTTTTTGGTTTTGGAAGTAAAAAAACTCTTTTAGAAATATAAAATGGGCTTTTCAAAAAAAATGTAACATTTCTAAAAAAAATTGTTCTAATTATTAAAACTGAAACTATGTTAGTAACCACAACGCCTTCAGTTGAGGGCAGAAAAATCGTAAAATATATAGGTCTTGTTACTGGAGAAACAATTATTGGCGCAAATATTTTTAAAGATTTATTTGCTGGCATAACAGATATAGTAGGGGGCAGATCGAGCTCTTATGAACGCGTTTTACGAGAGGGAAAAGATACAGCAGTTAACGAAATGCAACAGTATGCAGCCGCATTAGGCGCAAACGCAATTGTTGGTGTAGATTTAGATTATGAAACGGTAGGCAGCGGTGGCAGCATGTTAATGGTGAGCGCCAATGGTACAGCTGTAATTTTAGAAGATTAAGAAATTTGCTTATTGCGAAAACTAAGCAAAAACAAGAAAGTCTTTCCGGTGCGGGAAAGACTTTTCTTTTTATATCCTGTTTTTCGATTAAAACGAAAGTATATCGATTAATTTAAGCCATTTAGAGCTCACTTTTTCTGCATTAATGTGTTTAATGGCATGATCAAAAGGAGTAAAAACAATTTCACGGTTAATCTGGCCAGCCATAACACCGCTTTCGCCATTAATTAAACCCTCTACAGCAGCAACACCTAAGCGGCTCGCCAGCACACGATCCATACAGGTCGGTTTTCCACCACGCTGAATGTGCCCTAAAACTGAAACTTTAGTATCGTAATGCGGGTATTTTTCCTGCAGAATTTCGCCAACCTTAAATGCGCCACCGGTATCATCACCTTCAGCAACGATAATAATTTTCGAGGCTTTATCTTTACGGCTATGCTCCAGTTTATGCAAAATGTCGTTTGCATTCATGTTTGCTTCCGGAATCATAATGGCTTCGGCACCAACACCAATTCCACTTCTTAAAGCAATTAACCCGGAGTCGCGGCCCATTACCTCCACTATAAAAAGCCTGTCGTGCGATTCGGCTGTATCTCTGATCCTATCCACCGCATCGATAACAGTATTAATGGCAGAGTCGTAACCAATGGTAAAATCTGTTCCGGCTAAATCGTTATCAATAGTGCCAGGCAAACCAACAATTGGGAAATCGAACTCTTTTGAAAAAATATTTGCGCCTGTAAATGTTCCGTCACCACCAATTACAACCAAGGCATCAATTCCATTGGCTTTTAGGTTTTCGTAAGCTGTTTTTCTGCCCTCAACGGTTTTAAAAGCTTCGCTGCGTGCGGTTTTTAAAATGGTTCCTCCGCGCTGGATAATATTTGCTACAGATTTGCGGTCCATAGGGATAAAATCATTGTTGATCAACCCTTCGTACCCACGGATAAACCCGGTTACTTCAATATCATAATAAATTGAGGCCCTTACTACAGCCCTGATTGCGGCATTCATGCCTGGCGAATCTCCGCCAGAGGTTAAAACACCAATATTCTTAATCTTATTCATTTGTTTGTTTCTTGGCAAATTCTGATAATCCATTGTCCAGATATTGCAAATATTTATCTATATTAAATTCTACTCCGATAGGAGGCGAAACTAATTCTTTTTCATCAGTACCCAAAAGTACATAATATGGTTGCGAAATGGTATTAAATCTTTCGGCCTGCAAATGTTTAAATTTTTTACCGACTGTATTCACTTTTGTGCCTAAAATTTTAGAATCAAATTGTTCAGCAACTGGTAAATCAGTTTTATCATCCGTGTAAAGCGACACAACAATATAGTCTTCTTTCAATTTTTTAAGCACTCTCGGGTCAGACCAAACTCTTGCCTCCATTTCGCGGCAATTTACACAGCCGTGGCCTGTAAAATCAAGGAATAACGGTTTTTTTACCTCCTTTGCATAAGCCAACGCTTCCTGGTAATCAAAAAATCCATCAATATTATGCGGAATGTGCAGGAATTCTGAATATTTCCGCTTTGGGTGGCTAGGAGTATTGGCTTGACTGGCGCCACCACCACTATCTTGTCCGATTACAAAATCCTGGGTTGACAAAGGCGGCACCAATGCGCTTACCCCTTTTAAAGGTGCGCCGAATAGTCCTGGCACTAAATATAATGCAAATACGAAAGTTGCTGTTGCAATAAATAATCTAGTCACAGAAACATAGGGAAGATCACTATCGTGAGAAAATTTGATTTTTCCCAATAAATAAACACCTAAGATTAACGCAAGTACAATCCAAATGGCCAAGAAAATCTCTCTATCCAATATGCCCCAGTGATAAGCCAAATCGGCTGTTGAAAGGAATTTTAAAGATAAGCCCAGTTCTAAAAAGCCAAGAAAAACTTTAATGGAGTTTAACCAGCCGCCAGATTTTGGCAGTCCCGTCATTAAACTAGGGAAAATGGCAAACATGGTAAAAATTACCGCTAGCGATAATGAGAAACCAAACATTACCACAACAGGTGTTAGCAAATCGGTATTAATGGCAACTAATGAGGTTCCGATCAGTGGACCCGTGCAAGAGAAGGAAACAACAGCTAAGGTTGCTGCCATGAAAAAGATCCCGCTTAAACCTTTAGCATCCGATTTTGCGTCAAGTTTATTTACAAAGGAACTTGGCAGGGTAATTTCGAATGCACCTAAAAACGATATGCCGAAAACAATGAGTATAAGAAAGATGAAAATATTAAAAAATCCATCGGTAGATATTTCATTTAATGCACTGGCGCCCCAGATCAAGGTAATAATTACGCCTAAACCAACATAAATTACAATGATCGATAAGCCGTAAATTATGGCACTTCTGATTCCTTTTGCTCTGCTTTCGGCTCTTTTGGTAAAAAAACCAACAGTAAGTGGAACCATGGGAAAAATACATGGAAGAAAAAAAGCGGCAATACCGGCCAAAAGGCCTAAACCAAAGGTTACCCAAAGCGATTGTTTCGGGGCATCCTTACCAGCTACCGCAGCTTTTTCTACTTTGGCTGTATCCTTTTTTAGGGTATCTTTTTCCGTTTTTACCTTGCTATTGGCTGCACTATCCTGTGCAGAACCTACTTCAGTAAAAACAATATCATCGGGAGGAGCAGTTGCTGTGGTATCCTGGGTTACCAGGGCATAACTCTTAAGGGCTGGCAATGCAATAAACATTGTAGCCATTAATAACAATAATAAAACCTTTTTCATTTGTGTGTTTTGTGTGTGTATTTTTTGAAACCGTGAAATTAAGAATAATTTTAGAAACGATTTTTTTTAAACCACTACTCCACGTAGATTTTACTTTAAAAAGAAACAGTCCCGAAAATTCGGAACTGCTTGTAAATATTTTGATGTCAACTATTTAACCGGAACGCTGAACTCAACTTCTTCTGGCGGAAGACATTGTTTATCGTTACAAACCATAAACTCCACTTTTCCTTTAACAGCAGTTGTACCCTTATTTAATTTCACCTTTTGCTGGAAAATCACTGCTTTTTCGAAATAACTTACATTCATTTTAAATGTACTTTCGTATTTAACAATTGCTTTGGGCTCGATTGTTTTACCAACCAGGCTAAAATCTTTAGAAGGGGCAAAAGTAAATGTAGTTTTTACCGGACCACCGTCTTTCACATTTTGCGAATAGATATGCCACCTGTCTTCGATTGTAGCCTTTAAATATATAACGGCTTCATCTTTACTTATTTTCTTTGCAGAATAAGCCCAGGTAACCGGTTTTTCGATTTGGGCAAATGCACCTGCGATGGTAAAAAGTACCATCGAAAGCACTAGGGTGGTTTTTTTCATTGTGTGTTTATTTTGTGTGTGTAAATTCTATTTCTTTAAAATTAAAGACTTTTAAGCCATTCTTTGTATCAACCGTTAGCCTACCATCATCTTCAACTCCTGTTATAGTACCTTCAAAAAACGCTCCATTTTGCATATATAACGCTGGAATATTAAAGTTATAAAGCCTTGAAAGGTAATCATTTTGTAAAATACTATATTTCCCAGTCCTCAAAATTAAGTAGTATTTTTCCATAAATATGAATAATTTATCCATAATATCCATTAAAGACACATCTCTTTGTAAAATTTGAATGACGGAAGTAGCACGTTGGCTAATACTATCCGAAAATTCGGATTGATTAATATTTAAACCAATGCCAATTACTGATGATTTAATAGAATTGCCTGTCAGTGTATTTTCGATTAATATTCCGCCTAATTTCTTATTTTGGTAATACATATCATTAGGCCATTTTACTTTTATCCCTCCCGGTACAAAGCAAGATAAAGCATCACTAACGGCTAAACTAACGGCCATATTTAAATAAAACTGTTTATTAAGAGGCAAAAAAGAAGGTTTCAAATAAATGCTTGTGCTTATATTTTTTCCTGCCTGTGTTTCCCAAACGCTTTCCTGCTGTCCTCTTCCGGCAAACTGATTATCTGCCATAATTACAGTCCCTTCGGCTAATGGCTCGGATTTTGACACCAAATCTTTTAAAAAGTTATTAGTAGAATCAACTTCTTTTAATTTGATTAAATTTTGACCAACAAATAGTGTCGAAAAAGTGTTATTTTGCAAGTGTTGAATTTATAATATTGTAATTCCAAAATTAAAGCATTTTAATGGTAAAAAAGAAAATAGTAGCCCTTTCTACATACCTTTCTGAGTTAGCTGTTCACGGCATACAGGAAAAAAAAGGAGAAGATATAGTGCGGTTAGATCTTAGAAATATTCATACCTCAGTGGCTGATTACTTTATTATTGCGAGCGCCAACTCTGGTACTCAGGTAAAAGCTATTGCTGATAGTGTAGAAAAAGAAATATACAAAGCCACTCAGGCCGATCCAAGACATAAAGAAGGTTTTGAATCAGCAGATTGGATTATTCTTGATTATTTCGATGTGGTTGTGCACATTTTTAAAACCGAAAAGCGCCACTTTTATGGCATAGAAGAACTTTGGGGGGATGCAGAAAGCACAAATTATCAAAGCGCATAACCTATAGAACCATTTTGACAAAGACAAATGAACGACAATCAAAATACCAACGAAAAACAAGGAAAAAGAATTCCAAATATTCCTAAAAAACCACAAAAAGGATCAAAATTTAATATTTTCTGGGTTTATGCAGCCATTATCATTGCGATTATAGCCGCACAGTTTTTATTTACTACCGATGGCGGTAAAGAGGTTACCTATCAAAAGTTTGAACAACAGATGTTACTTAAAGGTGATGTTCAGAAAGTTGTTGCCTATAAATCAGACGATTTAGTCCGTGTAGAGGTTTACATCAAAAAAGATAGCCTAAAAAAACCATTATACGATGCATATAAAAGTAATAACACTTTTAGTGTAAATAACACAGCTAGCCCTGTTGTATATTTCAATGCAGGTACGATGGATGGCCTTGACAAACAACTTGCCGATTCGCAAAAAGATCTTCCTGCTAACCAACCAAGGGTATTGGCGGAAAAAACCAGTCGCAGCAATCCGTTAGCAAGCTGGTTCTTAAGTATCATTTTACCTGTGTTGCTTTTAATCGGTTTCTGGATCTTTATGATGCGCAGAATGGGCGGTGGTGCTGGCGGTGGCGGTCAGATTTTCAGTATCGGAAAATCAAAAGCAACTTTATTTGATAAAGAAAGCCAGGTAAACATTACGTTCAACGATGTTGCAGGTTTAGAAGAAGCAAAAACAGAGGTAATGGAAATTGTAGATTTCCTAAAAAACCCTAAAAAATATACCGATTTAGGTGGAAAGATCCCTAAAGGTGCTTTACTTGTAGGTTCGCCGGGTACTGGTAAAACCTTGTTGGCTAAAGCTGTTGCAGGCGAGGCTCAGGTTCCTTTCTTCTCTCTGTCAGGATCAGATTTTGTAGAGATGTTTGTAGGGGTAGGTGCATCTCGTGTTCGCGACTTATTTAAACAAGCAAAAGATAAATCGCCATGTATCATCTTTATTGATGAGATTGATGCTATTGGCCGTGCCCGTGGTAAAAACGGTGTAATGGGTGGAAATGATGAACGCGAAAACACCTTAAATCAACTTTTAGTTGAAATGGATGGTTTTGGCACGAATACACACGTTATTATCTTAGCTGCCACTAACCGTGCCGATGTATTAGATAAGGCATTATTAAGAGCAGGTAGATTCGACAGACAGATTTATGTTGATTTACCGGATGTTATCGAGCGTAAACAAATTTTCGAAGTTCACATCACTCCGCTTAAAAAATCAGAAGAGCTTGATACCGAATTTTTAGCAAAACAAACGCCTGGGTTCTCAGGAGCAGACATTGCAAATGTTTGTAACGAAGCGGCATTAATTGCTGCCCGTAAAAATAAATCGGCAGTTGATAAGCAAGATTTCTTAGATGCTGTTGATAGAATTGTAGGTGGTTTAGAAAAGAAAAACAAAATCATTACACCAGCCGAAAAACGCGCTATTGCGATACACGAGGCTGGTCACGCCACAGTAAGCTGGTTGTTAGAACATGCGGCGCCTTTAGTTAAGGTTACTATTGTACCACGCGGACAGAGCCTAGGTGCAGCCTGGTATTTGCCTGAAGAACGCTTAATTGTTCGCCCTCACCAAATGCTTGATGAAATGTGTGCAACTATGGGTGGTAGGGCAGCTGAAAAAGTGATGTTCGATACCATTTCTACCGGTGCACTTAGCGATTTAGAGAAAGTGAACAAACAAGCCAGAGCAATGGTTACCATTTATGGTTTGAACGATAAATTAGGAAACATTACTTATTATGATTCATCTGGTCAGAACGAGTATAATTTCTCTAAACCATATTCAGAGGATACCGCTTTAACTATCGACAAAGAAATTTCGGCATTAATTGAAGGCCAATACCAAAGAGCAATTAGTTTATTGGAAGAAAATAAAGATAAATTGATCCAATTGGCTGATATCCTGATTGAAAAAGAAGTTTTATTTAAAGACGATTTAGAAGTGATTTTTGGTAAACGATTATTCGAAAACCAAGGAGAAAGCGGAACTCCCGGACATATTACTCCGGTAGAAGCATAAATAATAATTTCTATTATTACATTTGCTACCCTAGTTTAATTATTAGGGTAGCTTTTTTTTATAATGAAGGATAATACGACAGCGAAAGAACAAATACTAAAAAAGATAAGGAAAGCACTATTAGAGAAGCGCGAAAACCCTTATCCTAATTTAGAAGAAAGTCAATTGTATAAAAAAAATACAGATGAGCTAGAGGTATTATTTGCCGAACAGCTCACCGCCGTATCTGGCAACTTTATCTTCTGCGAAGACGGGATCGATTTTTTTGAAAACATGCTACAGCTGGCCGACAAGTTTAAATGGCGGAAAATATACTGCTGGGAACCAGAACTTCAACAGTTTTTGAGCAAATATGAATTTCCTTTTTACCAAACCGATAAAGATTTTGAACAGGCCGAGGTAGGCATTACCCTTTGCGAAGCCTTAATTGCCCGTAATGGAAGTGTAATGGTAACTAACCAGGGTGCTGCAGGAAGAAGGCTTAGTATCTTTCCACATCATCACATCGTGATCGCCAAAACCAGTCAGTTGGTTTTAGATCTTAAAGATGCTTTTCTGTTATTGAAGAACAAGTATGGCAATCAAATCCCATCAATGATCAGCAACATTACAGGCCCAAGCAGAACTGCCGATATCGAAAAAACTTTGGTTTTAGGCGCGCACGGACCTAAAGAGCTTTTTGTGTTTCTGATTGATGATTTTAGTTAAGACTGTAATTAATTTTGACAAATACCGCTCAGAACTAAAAATGGCAGCAACTACTTTGCTACTGCCTTAATCATAGTTTCCGTACTGCACACTTAAATTGCCCAATAATGATTGACTGCTGGACGTTGTTACCTATCTGCTTTTAGTATTTTCTTAACCACCATTTCCCTATTCGCATTAAGGCAATATACATCTTCGTCATAATTGATATATACACGAGAGAGAAAAGGTTCTAGACCTGGGTCGCCCATTTTACGCCCACCAACATAAATGGATATGCTTACAAACCGGCCAGCATCCTTATCCAGTTTTATACTTTTCTTGGTTTTGAGATTGTAAATTTCAACATTTTCGTAACCCGTATAATTGTTTCCATAAGAGCGCCATTCAGGAAGTGTTGGACTTTTGCACACCACAAAATAATCATCAGCCAGGTGGAAAATGGTACTAATGGTATTGTCGTTGAAATGCCTTTTTCCTTTAAGGTCAACTATATCGGCAACATTCTGTTCTCTTCCATTTGATATTTTATTGGTCTCCTTTAAAAGCACTATACCAATGTTCTTTGGAAAATTATTTTTGTTTTCGCCCATTACAGCATAAGCCTCTAAATAATCGTTACTCTTTAGCACAGTATCTTTATTCTCGTTTAAAAAACAATTAGTCCGGCCATTGTGGGTAAACATTCCCATTCCCCAACCAGCATAGAGCTGTATATCTTTGCCCAATTTAACTGGTCCTTTCTTTACGGGCGGCTCTGGTTTTTTACTATCGGTTACAGCTGTTTTGCCCATGGTAACATGCACTTCAGTTACTTTATTCTTCGCTGCGTATTCTGCCTGTTTCTTTTTAAAGGCAATTGCATTTTCTGCTTTAAGTTTTTCATTTTTTAAATTATGTGCAACGGAAGCAGCTTTATCATCCGCGATTTTCTTTTTGCGAGCGTCCTCATTTTCTTTGTCACAAGCGGGGCACATCAGTTTTCCTTCAGCGTTATTCCAGCCTTTAGGTGCAAACCTGCAATTATAACGGGCATATTCGCTCTTCGAAACATGCGATTGCGCATTTGCCACCTGTACCATAAACAGGAGCAAAACAATGGTCAAGAAACTTTTCATTTTATTTCGTTTAATTCATGGTAAAAATACCCGATCAACTAAACCATTTATATACCCTTTACTGGGTATATTTAGTTAGGTGGTTTATATACTATATTTATGAAATATTAGGTAAAAATATGGCGCAAAAGCTCAACATAACCGGAAAAGCAGGATTATTAAAATCCGCAATTGAAAATAAGCTCCGTTAATATTTTAATTTATTTTCGTTTCTCGAATATAATTGATATTTTTATACTACATACCGTTTTAGTATGCGGTATTATAATTATGAGCAGAGCAATAAATACGGTAATAACCGGTACTGGAAGTTATATCCCACAGAATATTATTTCTGGTAGTGAATTCCTAAATTCTACGTTTTTTGAGAATGGGAATCTATTGGAGAAAGAGAATTCAGAGATCATTGATAAATTCTCTGAGATAACGGAAATCGTAGAAAGACGCTACGCCTGCCCCGAGCAGTTAAGCAATCATATTGGCGCAAAGGCTGCAGAAAAAGCCATTGAAAATGCAGGAATTGATAAAGAAACCTTAGACTATATTATATTCTGTCATAATTTTGGCGATATCCCTTTAGGTAGCAACCGCATAGACATTTTGCCTTCTTTAGCTTCAAAGGTAAAACAACAGTTAGGCATTCAAAATCCAGACTGTGTTGCCTACGACATCATTTTTGGTTGTCCAGGATGGGTTCAAGGTGCAATACAGGCAGATTATTATATTAAAAGCGGAGATGCGAAACGTGTTATGGTTATTGGTGCAGAAACCTTAAGCCGCATTATCGATCCGCACGACCGTGATAGCATGATCTTTTCGGATGGTGCTGGCGCCGTAATTTTCGAGGCAGAAAAATCAGAAGAAAAAAGAGGAATTCTAGCACATAAGACAGAAACGCATGCCGTAAACCATGGCAATTTATTAACCATGGGCAAGAGCGCTCATCCTGATGAAACCAATGGAAACCTCTATTTAAAAATGAACGGGCGTAAGCTGTACGAGTTTGCGGTAATTCAGGTGCCTCAGGTGATTAAAAAGGCCATTGATAAAGCAGGCTTAAGCGTTGAAGATGTAAATATCGTATTTGTTCACCAGGCTAATGGAAAAATGGATACGGCTATTATGAAACGTTTGTTTAAGCTTTATGGCAAAGATACAGTGCCAGAAAACTTAGTCCCAATGACGATTTCATGGTTAGGAAACAGTTCAGTTGCCACCATACCAACCTTATTAGACCTGGTACTAAAAGGCGAAGTTAAAGGCTATAAAGTTAAGGCTGGCGATGTAGCTGTTTTTGCTTCGGTAGGAGCAGGGATGCACATTAATGCCTTTATACACCGCTTCTAATTTGCTAACCGTTTTAATCCGGCTCTGGCCTGGCTTTCAATGCTGCTTTCAAATTCATGATTTTTCATGGCAATGGCTGTATTGAAAGCCTCTTTCGCTTTCGTGTTATTTTTCCTTCTTTCGTAAACCTTACCCATCTGCACAGCAGCGTTGGCGGCAAAGTAATATTTTAAATTTTTGCCTTCATTAATGGTCTCCTGATAAGCTATTAATGCTTGATCGTCTTTCCCTAAATCATCATAAATTCTACCCAAACGGTAATTCAGTTCTGTTTTGTCTTTATCGCTGGTGTAATCCGTTACTTTCTTATCACCAAGGATCTGTAAGGCCCTGTTCAAATAACCCCCATCAAAAAGTAGCCGGGCTTTCAACAGATCAACTGTTGGCGTTCCTGAAGCAGCTTCGGCTTTCGCCTGTTTGTCTTTTTCCATGTAGGTATATCCGTTTTTAACTGCCTTGGCTGCAAATGCCGTGTAAGCCGCTTTGTCTCCCTTCAGAAGAGAGATCCAGCCCAAATGAAGGTAAGCGTCCTTCACAAAATTTACACCCTTGGTTGTCTGCAAAAAGCGGTTAAAATAGGTTCCTGAATTAAGATCTAGTTTATTTAGGTGCGCAATACCCTCCAGATAATCTAAATAAGGAAAAGGCTGATAAACCCCTCCTTCAGGCCGCTTGGCCAAAATGGCGATGGCTTCTTCGCTATGTCCATTTTTAATGCATACATAACTCTGCAAATAACTTTTTAACAAACTGGTATCGGCAATCCGCTCGGTATACTTTATGGTTTTTGCATAAGCCTGTGGGCTATGCGCTACATCGGTTAACACATAGGCATAATAAAACACCACTTCTTCGTAAAAAGGCTCGTAAGATGATTTCGGCAGATTATCTGCCAGTTTTTCGAACATATTTAATCCGTTCTGGAGGTTGCCTTTTATCCCAAAAGTAGATAATGCCGTTTTTAATGCCCCATCCGGAAGATTGCCCAAAACCGCATTAATCAACCCCAAACCTTTTAAGTTAAGATGAAAATTAGGAAACTTCTTATTGTTCTCCTGCAAAAGGCTGTTGGCCTTTTTAACCTCCATTGCAGCATTAAAATATTCACCAAAACGCCCACGGATCAGCGCCCATTGCAAATTAATTTCTGCCTGCGCATACAGGTAGTACGGTGACCTTTTATCGTCATCACTTATTTGATCTAACCTTGTAGATTTATTGCCTTTTAAGCGATCAAAATCAGCTTTGCTTTCAGAAGTTAAAACCGTAAAATAATCTACATAGTTTTCTAAAAGTGGAATAATGGAATTATTGGGGTGCTGTTTTTTTTCGGTAGAGATATAAGCCCTTGCATTGCCTAATTTAAGTTCGAATATACTTTTATAGGCATTTAAGCAATTGTTGTTAAAGTCGAAATTTGCAAATAAGGATGCTGGAAATAAGAGAAGAGCAGAAAACGCAAAAGCAGGGAAGATTTTATTCATTCGGGAATATATTTCAGTTTGATCCTGTGCTATAGCAACAGTAGTTCACATTTAAACAAATATCTACATTAAACGCTAAAATCATATTCTTGTTTTGTGTAAACGCCAGAAAATAGGTCTAAACAAAAAACGTCCCGATTAAATCGGGACGTTCTAATAATTTATGATGCGGATTAAGCTTCTGCTACTTCGTGCGTTAAAGCTTCATCAACCAAAATACGCCCGCAGTGTTCGCAAACGATAATTTTTTTACGTTGGCGGATATCTAACTGACGTTGAGGTGGAATCTGGTTAAAACAACCTGAGCAAGAATCGCGATCGATTGTTACCACAGCTAAACCATTTACAGCATTTTTGCGTAAACGTTTGTAGGCAACCAATAAACGCTCTTCGATTTGAGGCTCGGCTTTATCAGCTTTCTTTTGTAAATCATGCTCTTCTTTTTCAGTTTCAGCAGTAATTACATCAAGCTCGCCTTTTTTAACTTCTAAATCTTTCTTTCTGCCATCTAACTCAGCTTTAGCAGCTTCGTAGATTTCAGTTTTAGAAGTGATTTCGAAACCGTGTTCTTTAATTTTCTTTTCAGAAACCTGAATATCTAAACCTTGAATCTCAATTTCTTTTGTTAAAGCATCGTATTCACGGTTGTTTTTAACTTCTTTTAATTGAGTATCGTATCTTTTGATGGCAGCTTGCGCATCTTTAATTGTATTTTTACGGGTTACGATTGAATCCTCAAGATCATCAAGTTCGCCTTTGATTTTTGCAATTCTAGTTTCTAATCCTAAAACGTCATCCTCAAGATCGGCAACTTCCATTGGTAATTCACCACGTACCTGGCGGATCTTATCAATTTTTGTGTGGATATTTTGTAATTCGTATAAAGCCTTTAGCTTTTGTTCTACGGTTTGTTCCATTAAAACAAGTAATTTATGGGGTTTGTATTTTGCTCCGTTAAACGGATTGCAAAGTTAGTAAATTTTTTCCGAATAATTTCAAGCAATAAATTTGAGGTAAATTGTTCAGTTTCAAAGTGTCCGATGTCGGCAATGATCAATTTTTCCTCCGCATCAAAAAACTCGTGATATTTAAAATCTGCGGTAATAAAAGCATCTGCTCCGGCAGCAATGGCCTCTTTTAACAGGAAGCTTCCCGAGCCGCCGCAGACCGCCACTTTTTTAATTCTTTTGCCAATTACCTCGGTGTGCCTAACCACTTTGGCCTGCATTCTATCTTTTACCAAATGTAAAAAATCATAGGCATCCATATCGTATTCCAACCAGCCTACCATGCCCGAGCCCACCAATTGGTGTTTATTTTCGAGTTTGTAAATATCGTAGGCTACTTCTTCATAAGGATGGTTCTCGAACAAAGCAACCAGGATTTTGCGTTCGGCTTGTGTAGGGTAAACCATTTCAATCCGCACTTCGGCCTCACGGTGGCGAACGCCTCTCTCACCTACAAAAGGATCAGCATCTTCGTTACCTTTAAAGGTGCCAAAGCCATCGGCATTGAAACTGCACTCACTATAATTGCCAATGTTACCTGCTCCGGCATAAAATAATGCCGAACGCAATTGCTCTGCCTGGGCCTGCGGGCAATAGGTAACCAGTTTTTTCAAAAGGCCTGTTTTCGGCGAAAGCACTTTAGTTCCTGTTAAGCCCAAACGCTCGCAAATCCTCGCATTTACACCAGTATGAACGCTATCAAGATTCGTATGAATAGCATAAAGTGCAATATTATTCTTAATTGCCTTAAGCACTACGCGCTCCACATAATTTTTACCGTTTAGTTTTTTTAAACCTTTAAAAACAATTGGGTGGTGGGTAATAATCAGATTGCAGCCTGTTGAAATTGCTTCATCTACAATCTTTTCTACACAATCTAAAGCCACTAAAGCCCCATGGATTTCCATATTCGGATCGCCCACAATCAAACCAGAGTTATCATAATCTTCCTGATAATTAAGTGGTGCTATGCTTTCTAAATAATTGGTAATTTCAGCTAATTTCATTTGATAAATATAGAAAATTTGGGGTTTTCTTGATAAGAGAAATAATTAATGTTTTTGTTTTGAAAATGTACAGGCCCACTTAAAGTTCAACAAAACCATTTCCAATATAATCAGTTCAAGTATAATTGTTGTCAGTCTGAGCTTGTCGAAGACCGCTTAATATCCGAAACAAAAAATATTTGTCCTTCGCAGGCTCAGACTGACAATATTTTTTGTTTTCTCCTTAAGTTATCATATTGTGGGAAGGGCAGGTAAAAACTAACCTAAGCACGAACAAACCCAGGTTTACAAACCCGACAGAAACAAAAAGCCCGCAAACCCAATTTTTCATTGGGTGCGGACTTGTCGTGTATGGCGGGACGAACATTAATAATTGCGCTGTCTTTGCTTTTCAAAAAATTATTAAGGATCCTAAAAGTGAAAGTTTACTGAAAACCGCCCATTCTTACCATCTGCAAGCTTTCGAAAACCATTTTTTGGTTATGTTCAAAAGCAAGGGTTTTGTGGTTTACGACATCGATGATCGATCCGATAAAACATAAACCTGCGGTTAAGAGGTATAAAATACCCATTCCGATCTGCCCGATGATAAACCTTTGTAATCCTGGGACAGCAAATAAACCGATTAAACAGAAAATTAGCATATCTGATGGATTTTTCCTTTTGCTGCTGTAAACCATTAAGAAGTTACGCAACTGTTGTTCGGTTAATCCGGTGGTAGCTTGTTGTAAGTATGAGAATTCTTCTGGCGTTATACCTGGTAACGACATTAGAGGTGATTGAAATATATCCATGGTTGCTATGTATTTGTGGTTGAAATTTTAAACGTTTTTTTATTTTTTATCAATGTGTAAATTCTATAAACTATAATCAAAAGTGCCGGAAACCCAAACCAATGTTCGGAAAAGCTTTTGGTAAACTCGCCATGTAAAATATGACTGATTGACCTGCCTATACCACATCCCGGACACCAATCCTCAAAACCTAAATTGGCTAGCGGACAAAGTGTGAAGTGATGCTCGTGGCCATTCGTTGTTGCCAGTAATACTAAAGCTGCTACCCAGAAAAAAAGTTCTAGTGGAAAGCTTTTAATGTACTTCATTGTTTCACTTTTTATACAATTTAGAGGTTATAACACCACCTTTGTTACATCAATTTGCCCTTAATCGACGAATGGGGGATATATTTCGACAAAACGAGTAATGGAATCTAACAAAAGATCTTATTTATTTTGCTTTTTGTTTTTCAACACCGTAACCCAGCCAAAAATAGTTAAAAAAACCTTTACACAAATTGCAGGTTAATATTAAAAGATAAGCTTATTTTTGTGCCTTGAACATTCGCGATTTAATAAACAGATACAAAACCGACGATAGGGTAACCCAATTTACCAAAGCGTTGAACAGCAGCAAAAACCCAAAGATACAATTAAAGGGATTGGTGGGTTCGGCCGATGCTATTGTTGCCCTGTCTTCTTACTTTATATTACATAAACCCCTACTGTTCGTTCTACCGGATAGAGAAGAAGCTGCTTATTTTCAGTCTGACCTGGAAAGCGTTTTGGATAAACAGGTTTTATTGTTTCCTTCTTCTTACCGCAAATCATTTGATTTTACACAAGTAGATACGGCCAACGTTTTGGCCCGTGCGGAGGTTTTGAACGAACTGAATCACGATTCGGAATACGGAAAAATTGTGGTTTCTTATCCCGAAGCCATCGCCGAAAAGGTTATTGACCGCTCTGCTTTAGAAAAAAACACTTTAGAAATTAGTTTAGGCGCCAAGTTGGGCATTGATTTTATCAACGAATTTTTAATTGATTACGATTTTGATAGAAGAGATTTTGTTTACGAACCAGGCCAATTTTCTATCCGCGGCGGTATTGTAGACATATTCTCTTTTTCATCTGATTTGCCTTACCGTATTGAGTTTTTTGGTGATGAGGTAGAAAGCATCAGGAGCTTTGAAATTGAAAGTCAGCTTTCGGTTGCCGATGTTAAGTCGCTTACAATTGTGCCAAACGTTCAGGCGAAATTTTTGACCGAAAGCAATATCAGCATCCTCGATTATATCGATCAGGATACACAGCTCTGGTTTAAAGATGTTGAGTTTACCCTTGATATTATTAAAGCTGGCTATAAAAAAGCCGTTGAACTTTGGAAAGCTTTATCTATAACAGATAAAACCCAAAACCCTGAATGGATCGACCCTAAGTTTGCCTTTACAGACGAAAAATTGTTGGGTGATCATCTTCAGGATTTTCCTTTGATAGAATTTGGAAAGCAGTTTTTTTATAAAACGGATAACCGTTTTGAGTTTGAAACCAAGCCACAACCTTCATTCAATAAAGATTTCAATCTACTCATTCACAACCTTAAGGAAAATGAAAAAGCCGGCATTGTTAATTTTATTTTTACCGATTCGCCAAAACAGATCGAGCGGTTATATGCTATTTTAGAGGATATTGATAAAACGGCCAAGTTTACGCCAATTAACAGCATGCTTCGCGAGGGTTTTATAGATCCACAGATCCAGACGGCATTTTATACCGATCACCAGATTTTTGATCGTTACTATAAATACAAGCTTAAAAAAGGCTATCAGAAAAGCCAGGCCATTACTCTAAAAGATCTTCGAGAACTAAAATCCGGCGATTATGTTACCCACATCGATCATGGCATCGGCAAATATGCCGGGCTTGAAAAGGTTGAGGTAAATGGTAAAACCCAGGAGATGATCCGTTTAATTTATGCGGATAACGATCTGCTTTATGTAAACATCAACTCGTTAAACCGCATTGCCAAATACAGTGGCAAAGAGAGTGGAGTACCCAAGATGAATAAGCTGGGTACTGATGCCTGGGATAAGCTAAAAAAAACTACTAAAAAAAAAGTTAAAGATATCGCCCGGGATTTGATCAAGCTTTATGCTTTGCGCAAAACCCAGGCCGGAACGGCATTTTCGCCAGATAGCTATTTACAAACTGAACTGGAGGCTTCTTTTATTTATGAGGACACTCCCGATCAGTTAAAGGCTACCCAAGACGTGAAAAAGGATATGGAATCACCACATCCAATGGATCGTTTGGTTTGTGGTGATGTTGGTTTCGGAAAAACAGAGATTGCAGTACGTGCTGCATTTAAAGCAGTAGCAGAAGGTAAACAGGCCGCTATTTTAGTGCCTACCACAATTTTGGCTTTACAACATTTCAAAACTTTTTCGTCGCGTTTAAAAGATTTCCCGGTTACGGTTGATTACATTAACCGTTTTAAAACCAGTAAACAGATTAAAGATACCCTTGCCGAAGCCGCAGCTGGTAAGGTTGATATATTAATCGGCACACACCGTTTGCTAAGCAAGGATGTAAAGTTTAAGGATCTCGGCATCATGATTATTGATGAAGAGCAGAAATTTGGCGTTACTGCAAAAGAAAGGTTAAAAGCTGTAAGGGTAAACGTTGATACTTTAACACTTACCGCGACTCCGATCCCGAGAACACTGCATTTTTCTTTAATGGGGGCAAGAGATTTATCCATCATCAGTACGCCGCCACCAAACCGGCAACCAGTGAGTACCGAGTTACATGTTTTTAACGATAAACTGATTCAAGAGGCCGTTCAGTTCGAGTTAGACCGCGGCGGACAGGTTTTCTTTATCCATAACCGTGTAAATGATCTGATGCAATTGGGTGGATTGATCCAGAAACTGGTTCCAAAAGCGAGGATCGGTATTGCGCACGGGCAGTTAGATGGCGATCAACTCGAAGATGTAATGCTCGATTTCATTAATGGTGAAAAAGATGTTCTGGTAGCCACAACTATTATAGAAGCAGGTTTAGATATTCCAAATGCCAATACCATCATTATTAACCATGCGCACATGTTTGGTTTGAGTGATTTGCATCAGATGCGTGGCCGGGTAGGTAGGAGCAACAAAAAAGCTTTCTGTTATTTGCTTTCGCCGCCATTATCAACTTTAACTTCTGAAGCCCGGAAGCGTTTAAGCGCCATTGAAGAGTTTTCTGACTTGGGAAGCGGCTTTAACGTGGCCATGCGCGATCTGGATATCCGTGGAAGTGGTAATTTATTGGGCGCCGAACAAAGTGGTTTTATTGCCGAAATCGGGTTTGAGATGTACCACAAGATATTGGATGAAGCCATCCAGGAATTAAAAGAAGCTGAGTTTAAAGGTCTGTTCGAAAATGAACCTGCCCGTCCGTTTGTAGGCTTTACGCAGGTAGATACCGACTTGGAACTATATATCCCTGACGCATACATTACCAATATTACCGAGCGTTACAATTTATATACCGAGCTTTCTAAACTCGATAATGAAGCGGAATTAGCCATTTTTGAAAAACATTTGGCCGATCGTTTCGGTCCTGTTCCGCCACAGGTAAAAACCATGCTCAGTGTGGTACGTTTGCAATGGTTGGGCAAGAAATTGGGTTTCGAGAAAATTAGTTTTAAGAAAAATAGTTTGCGCGGATATTTCTTAAGCGATAAACAATCTACTTATTTCGATTCGAATACCTTTACCAAGATTTTAACTTTTGCGCAGAACCACCCACGTATGTGTAATTTAAAAGAAGTAAAAAATACATTAAGAATTGCTTTTGATAACATAAGTACTGTTGAAGAAGCAATTCAAACTTTAGAACTAATCGATTAACCATGGACCCAACCTTATTGCTCGATTTAGTGAAAATGCAAATGCCTTATGGAAAATACAAAGGTTACCTGATCTGCAATATCCCCGAAAGTTATTTGCTTTGGTATAAGGATAAAGGCTTCCCAAAAGGGAAATTGGGCGATTTATTGGCTACGATGTTCGAAATTCGGGTGAATGGTTTAGAGTATCTGTTAACGCCATTGAAGAATCAAAATCGGTAGTTAAGAATGATAGGTTAATGCGAACATTTATTCCGGGCTATTGTCTTCCCGAACCAAAAAGTGATGGTGGCAGGTATAGAGGAATCGTCATTCCCAACTTGATTGGGAATCGTAATGCCTTAGTAGGGTCGCAGGTTGCATATAAGATTCCCGCCTGCGCGGGAAAGACGACCGTTTTGAATAGACCTCTCCATTGCGCTGCGCTCCAGTCGAGGTGACGACTAATCTGTAAAAACCGCAGATCAAAATGGCTTTCGCAGAAAAAATCTGCGTTGATCAGCTTAATCTGCGGGAAACAAATCTATATCTCACAGCCATTCTCATCACAAACCGCATCATCATTTTTGTTTAATGAAGTCAGTGTAGTTTTAGGCTGAGCGTCTTTCCATTCCGTAAAACTTTGGGTAAGCGCATCGGTAAAAGCCTGAACAGGCTGAGCACCGGAAACACCGTACTTGCGGTCCATTACAAAATAAGGCACACCACGGATTCCTAAATTCTGGCTTTCATAAATATCATAACGAACAGCTTCAGCAAACTCATTTCCATTCAGAACTGATTCGGCCTCATCTTTATCCAAGCCAATTTCTACGGCAAGATCAACCAAAACACTCGTTTCACCGATATTTTTACTGTTTACGAAATGCGCTTCAAACAGTTTTTCTTCGGCTAAATCCTGAAGGTTATGTTTTGCCGCCAAATGTATCAAACGATGCGCGTTGAAGGTATTGGCAGGGATATTCGTATCAAAATCTATCTTCAAACCAGCATTTGCAGCCATATCCACAACCTGTTTGGTCATTTGCTTAGCTTGCTCTATTGGCATTCCCTTACTCCGCGAAAGGTAATCGTACACCGATTCGTTATTGGTATTGTGATACTCTGGATTAAGCTGATAGCTCTTCCAATCCACCTCAATTTCATTTTTGAAAGGTAATTTTTCTATCGCCTGTTCAAAATGTCTTTTCCCGATATAGCAAAACGGACACATTACGTCCGACCAAATTTCTACTTTCATAGCACAAAATTAAGGTGATTATACTTGCCTATGGTAAGGCTAAAGTAAAAAGCCACTATCGTTTAGGATAGTGGCTTTCATTTATAATTACTGTAACTACTTGTACAACTGATTAAATATCAGCTTAAAAGTGCCATGGGTTTGTGCTCGAAAAGCAATTTCTGGCCCAAAAGCAAGCAGTTTGCCTTTACCAACCTTCGCTTCAAAGGCCGTTACACCATCTTGCAGGTAAGCCTGCCCCCAGGCCCAGCCGCTGCGCAGCGGAGTGGCATTTTCGAACCACATTAAAGGTTTAATCTTTCCAGCCACAATGGCGTCGCCTGTGAGCTTAAAAACGGGGCTATTGTCAAAATATACGTCAGCTTCCTTTTCCATGCCCCAGGTTGTTGGCAAAGTTGTGTCTACACCAACATTTAAAACGCTTCCGGGAACATAATATTTTTCGGCGGGTAATCTCTTTTCCTCTCCGTTTACGATTTCGACCATTGCATTCCGAACTGGAAGATTTAAATGGTAAGCTAAATTGGTGCTACTGCCAATAGCTACAATATTCCCCCCCGCTTCCAAAAATTTCTTTAATTCAGGGATCGATTTGTCTGCAGTAATCCTTCCCAAACGGTTTCTAAACTCTTGAGGAACTTCTTCTGCCTTTGGTCCGAAAGACCTGTTTCCAAACCCTCCTCCTTGTACCGATGGGATCGCGCCACCTACAAAAACAATTACATCGTATTTAGATTTTAAGTTCCCCGCATCTATATCCTGCGGATAAATTACTGTTGCGTTATAATGGTATTGCTCCATTAAAAAGCGCACCCACCCTGAGGCCATAGAACCTCCATAGGTATCCCAAAGGGCAATTTTTCTGGGAGAGATTTTAATTTTATCTTTTGGAGCGGCAGCACTTTTCAGTTTGATGTTTGCTTTTTCCAATATTGATTTCCCTGCTGAAGAAACATAAAAATCGCCATTTTCAGTCGAACGGTAAACTTCAACTTTATTTTTCAAAAGGTCGTTCACTGCAGTATAGGAATCATTTTGTGCTGCACTTAATACATAATTTGATCCGTTAGGTACTTTATTATCCGGCTTTAATAGTTCTCCGTAAGGATTTTTCTCAAACGGCCCTGAAAAATCATCCAGAATCCGATCAAATTTCACATCCATTAAATAAGCTAAAGTCCATCCGGCAGCATCATATGGCGGAATTGGTGCGCCTCCTTCATATTTAAAATCATTTGGGTGATCTTGCGGTTCGAACATATCTAAAACATGCGGACGAAAAGCCTGATCGGTTTTTACGATATAACTTCCGGCAGGATAATTTTTTCCTGCAACGGCAAATGAAGCGGTTGCTTTTTGAACCACAACACCTGTTCTGATCAAAGCGTTTAAAAATTTAACGGCAGAATTAAAATCCGGCTGATCGGCGCTTAAAATATATCCGCGCGGATCTCTGTTTACAGGAGCCTTCATCACCGTATCAAAAGCTTTCATGCTAAGCTGACGCCGGGAGCCAAAATCATCATCACCTCCAGCAATCGGGCCACCTTTTTCACCTTTTGCCGCATTATTAATGGCTTCTATTTTTTTAGGAGAAAAAGACCAGGTATCTTTTTTACCACGCTCTATCGAATTTCTGCCCATCTGGTAAATGTTGTACAACAATTCGTCACGGTAACGTTGTGCGTAATTTAAAACGGCATAGTTTAACGATACTGAATAGTCAATCGAGTTTTTAAAGTACCATTTCCTCGGGGTAATCGGGTTTGGCGAATCGCCGTTCGGCAATAATCTCGAAGGAATTAACGGAATTTCAGAAGGTGTAGGGTTCCCGATAATTTCGGTCAGGAGCCCAATCATATTATGAAAATATGTTGTGGTTCTTAGTCCGCCATTGTACCAGGTAGAATAAACCGATCCTCCACGTTGGGTATAACCAGGTTTGTTTTCTACATTCATACGGTTGTGCATGGCTGCGCCAACGGCATCTAAACTGGTTAACAGCGTTGGGTCGAAAACATAATTGAAAGGATCGCGATAAGGTGGGCCTGCAACAACGGTTCCTGCCGGACCAGCCTGATGGTGGTTATACATAATCTGCGGAATCCATTCCACAAAAAGCTGGCGACCGATATTCTGTGTTTCTTTAAGGTTTAACATAAAGAAATCGCGGTTGTTATCGTGACCTGCGTACTTTTCGTACAAAACAGGCAAACCTGAGGTTGTTCTTTTTTTGGGGTCTTTCTCTCTCATGTACCAATTGCTCACCAATTCTTGTCCATCAGGGTTGGCATGGGTAAACAAAATGATTACGTTATCCAAAATACGCAGGGTTTCAGGGTCTTTCCTGGAGGCAAACTCATAAGCAGTTTCGATCAGCTGATGCGCACCCACCACCTCGTTGGCATGCAAGCCACCATCTATCCAAACTACTGCTTTACCTTCCTGGGCTAATGCTTTTGCCTGCTCAGGTGTAATTTCTGCATGCGCCAGCTGTTGCGAAATTTCCTTGTAACGCGCTAATTTCTTGAGGTTTTCTGGTGAAGAAACAATCAACATATATTGACTTCTGCCTTCTTCGGTTTTGCCAATATCAACTAGTTTAATGCGGTCAGAACTTGCCGCGAGTTTCTTAAAATAAGCTTCTGTTTGGGTATAATTGGCCAATTGATAATCGTCGCCGATATCAAAACCAAAATGCGATTTTGGCGTTGGCACTTCCTGCGCCAGCACCGCACAGCTATTTACCATTAAAAAAGCAATACAAAGCCTTTTAAAGTAGATTTTTATCATAATAAGGGTGTTTAGTTAGGTAATCAAATATAGTAGAGAATAAGGTCCAAAAACGGCTTGCTGTAAATTTGTTACAAGTTTTAAATCCTAATCCATACATTTGTCCTGATGTAAGTTCTTAACTTTATTTTTCATCAACCGATACAGGTTCCCGGAATACAACCGGGATTAATAGGGAATCGTGTGCAAATCACGAGCTGTCGCGCAACTGTAAATTCTGTCTTTTGTTAAAAAAGACAACGGTCTTATCATTCATGCCACTGTGCCGTTTACCGGGATGGGAAGGCGATAAGATCGGGAATAAGTCAGGAGACCTGCCTATATTGAATTGACGGTGCTTTCGCGTTATAAAGTAATTGGTCAGGTCTGATTGTACACCATAAAATTAACCATTTTATATGCTTGCTTTAAGCTTTTTGCTGATGAGTAGGCTGTGTGTGCGCTAACCTTTCCTTTTTTATTTCTAACAAAAAAACATTATAAAATATTGCTTTAAGGGCTTTTAAACGATTTATTTACTTAATCTTTAAAAGAGATGCTAACGCAAAATCTGGGCTATCCGCGAATAGGTAGCCAAAGGGAATTAAAGAAAATCTGCGAAAATTACTGGGCAGATAAAACTGGGTACAAAAATGTACTTCAGGTGGGAAAAAACATTCGCCACGAAAACTGGAACCTTCAAAAAGAAGCCGGAATTGATATCATTCCTTCGAATGACTTTTCTTTTTACGATCACGTGCTCGATCATTCTTTAACTTTTGGCGCGATCCCGAAAAGGTACAACGAAGTGATCCTGAAAAAAGGAAATTCAGAGCTTGATCTCTATTTTGCTATGGCAAGAGGTTATCAAAAAGAAGGATTGGATTTGGTAGCGATGGAAATGACCAAATGGTTCGATACCAATTACCATTATATCGTTCCTGAGTTTTACAAAGACCAGCCTTTTAAACTTTTCTCTACAAAAATTATCGATGAGTTTTACGAGGCAAAACAATTGGGCATTACCACCAAACCCGTTTTAATCGGTCCTGTTTCTTACCTTTTATTGGGAAAAGAAAAGGAAGCTGGCTTTGAAAAGATCGATCTGATCAAAAATCTCCTTCCGGTTTATATCGAGATATTATCCCGCTTGGATGCTTTGGATGTAGAATATGTTCAGTTTGATGAACCTTTTTTGACTTTAGACCTTACCGAAAAAGACAAGAAAGCTTACGAATATGCCTATAAAGAGATCAGAAAAGCTTTTCCCAGGTTAAAAATTGTTTTGGCTACTTATTTTGAGGGCTTGGGCAATAATTTAGCGCTAACTACATCACTCCCGGTAAATGTTTTACATATCGACCTGGTACGAGCTGAAGGTCAATTGACGGATGTTTTAGCTTCGTTAAAAGAAGATACCATCCTTTCGTTAGGTTTGGTAGACGGAAGAAACATCTGGAAAAATGATTTCGAGAAATCTGCTTCAATCATTAATCAAGCTGTAGAAAAAAGGGGCTTCGATAAGGTGTGGATCGCCCCATCTTGTTCCCTAATCCACTCACCGGTTGATTTAGACAATGAAACCAATGCGCAAAACCTTTCGGCCGAAATTAAACAGTGGCTGGCCTATGCGAAACAAAAAATTGCAGAGGTAGCTACCTTAAAAAAACTGATCACCAACGAAAGCCCTGCATCTACCCTGCAAAAACTTGAGGAAAATAAGATCGCGATTGCTAACCGTAAAGTTTCTAAAATCATCCACAATCCTGAAGTTAAACAACGTGTTTTAGGATTAAAAGAGCAGGATGCAGAACGTTTAAGTCCATTTTCGAGCAGAAAAATTAAACAACAGGAACTCAATCTGCCAAGTTACGCCACCACAACCATCGGGTCGTTTCCGCAAACGGCAGAAGTAAGAAGCTGGAGAGCAAAGCTTAAAAATGGAACTTTTACAGTTGAAGAATATGATGATCTTATTGCGAAAGAAACCGCAAAAGCCGTAAACTGGCAGGAAGAAATCGATCTGGATGTTTTGGTTCATGGCGAATTTGAGCGTAACGATATGGTTGAATACTTCGGTGAGCAGCTAGATGGTTTTGCTTTCTCCAAAAATGGCTGGGTACAGAGTTATGGTTCACGCTGTGTAAAACCACCGATCATTTTTGGTGATGTTTCGCGTCCGAAACCCATGACGGTAAAATGGACGGCCTATGCACAGTCGCTTACTTCGAAATATATGAAAGGTATGCTCACAGGTCCTGTAACCATCTTACAATGGTCATTTGTACGTAATGATCAACCAAGATCAGAAACCTGTACCCAAATTGCATTGGCCATCCGTGATGAGGTTTGCGACCTGGAAAATGCAGGGATAAAAATCATTCAGATTGATGAGCCTGCCATTAGAGAAGGTTTACCATTGCGCAAAGCTGATTGGCAAACTTACCTGAACTGGGCGGTTAAAGCCTTTAAAATTTCAGCGAGCGGCGTGAAAGATGATACGCAGATCCACACACACATGTGTTACTCGGAATTTAACGATATCATCCAAAACATTGCCGATATGGATGCCGACGTAATCACCATCGAAACCTCACGTTCGCAAATGGAATTATTAGACGCATTTGCCGATTTTAAATATCCAAACGAAATTGGCCCAGGTGTATACGATATTCACTCTCCAAGGGTTCCGAAGAGGGAAGAAATGGTTCAGTTGCTCAAAAAAGCAAAGGCTGTTATTCCCTCCGGGCAACTCTGGGTAAACCCTGATTGTGGTTTAAAAACCCGTGGATGGGACGAAACCAAAAAGGCACTAATAGAAATGGTTGAAGCCGCAAAAGAAATGCGTAAAGCCGAAGCGGTACTTGCGGCAGATCTTCAGGTGAATTAATTCTATTTTGCCATGGAGAAACCAATACTATTAAGTTAAGAATTCGATTGTTGTCAGTCTGAGCTTGTCGAAGACCCTTATCGTGAAATAATTAAAAAGACTGTCCTTCATCAAACTCAGGATGACATCTTTTTAGTTATTTCACCACTTAATTGCATTGCCAGAAATACTGAAAGCACATTTATTTTTGCACTTCCAGTATCCATTTCTCATACGCAAGCCTTTTACTTTGGCAATTTTCTACTAAAAATAACCAGAAAGTTGCCAAAGCTTTTTACAGCACCTATATTTAACCCATGACCCTAGAAGAAAGAATAGAAAATTCTAAAACCAGCATTTTTAAAGCCGTTTTCCCAAATACAACAAATCATTACGACACCCTTTTCGGCGGAACAGCCATGCATTTAATGGACGAAGTTGCTTTTATTACTGCAACCCGTTTTAGCCGTCAGATCATGGTTACCGTAAGCAGCGACAGGATAGATTTTAAGAAACCAATTCCGGCAGGCTCAATTGTAGAGCTTATCGGTAAGGTAAGCCACGTTGGTAATACCAGTTTAAAGGTTAATGTAGAAATTTATATCGAACAGATGTATGCCGAAGGAAGAGAATTGGCCGTTCATGGCGATTTTACTTTTGTGGCCATTGATGAAAATAAAAAGCCAGTTCAAGTGATTAAATAATCTTATAAGCTTTGGCCAAAACGATGTAAAAATCATAATGCCTAAATTTTTAAATTTGATTATGGAACAGCAACTTTCTGAAGAAGACTTAAAAAATATTGCCAAACAATTGGGTTGCCCTGAAGGCGAACACGGCATTAAAACAGGTGAAATGATGCATACCAATAATATCGGCATGACTACTTCTGCAATTGAGGCATTAAACCTTCAAAGCGATGAAACTGTTTTGGAAATCGGTCATGGTAACGGCGGGCATATTGCCCACTTATTATCGCAAGCCGAAAACCTCCATTATTTCGGTGCTGATATTTCTGCAACCATTATTGCCGAGGCTGAAAAGATCAATCAGGATTTCATAACAAAAGGGAAGGTTCACTTTCAACTAACAGATGGCATTACATTGCCATTTGAGGATGATCGTTTTGATAAAATTTTTACGGTTAATACAATCTACTTTTGGACAAATCCAAGTGAATACCTCAACGAAATTAAGCGAACACTAAAACCTGACGGCACTTTGACTATATGTTTTGCTGATAAAAATTTCATGAAAAATCTCCCGTTTACGCCCTATGGTTTTACACTTTACAATGTAGAATCCGTAAAAGAACTATTAGAAAAAGCGGGGTTTGCCATTAAAAATACGCTCAAAAAATTAGAGCAGATACAAAGTAAAACCGGTGAAAAGATAGAAAGAGCGTATTATGTTGTAATAGCTACTACTGAACATAGTCCTCGTTTGTAACGAGGATTAGCGAGAATAGCGATTGTATCGCTAATAGCATAACCACATTACAAATGTGGATCTCATTCATTCTCGTTACAAACGAGGACGATAGATAAGTCAATTTTAATACAAAATCAGATACAGATAGGCATAAACCACAGGAGCAGACAATAACAATCCATCAAAACGATCTAACAAACCTCCATGCCCCGGTAACAAACCGCCGCTATCTTTCGTATCTAAACTGCGCTTAAGCATCGATTCTACTAAATCGCCCAACGTACCAAAGCTTGCAATCAACACAGCCATACCGATCCAAACCCAAGCTGGACTTTCGGTAAACAGAAATGATAAACCAAAAGCGACCAAAACACTGGTGAACATCCCTCCGAAAAATCCTTCCCAGCTTTTCTTTGGCGAGTGGCGCTCAAATAATTTACGTTTCCCGTATTTTACACCAAAAAGGTAGGCGCCTGTATCGTTTGCCCAAAGCATTAGCAAAAATGCTAGAGGAAGATGAAAGTTATATTCGTTCCAGTTTTTCAAAAAGCCCAGAGCATGAAAAAAACAGAATGGAATGGTTACATAAACAAAGCCAACAAAAGTGTACGAGATGTTGGCGAATGGAATTTTGTTCTTTTTGTATAACTCTGTGATAAAAACTGAGAAAATTAACGGGATACAAAGCAGCAAATACTTCACATCGTATTTAAGGTAATGTAAGCCAGCGGCCATTAAAAACACTAATGAGCCAGCTGCCAAACCGATATTTCGGTTTGGCCTGATGCCAGAGTTTTTAATCAGCTTGTAAAATTCAAACAAAGCCAAAACACTTAAAACAAGATAAAATATGGTAAAAGTGTAGCTCCCCAGAAGGATAGAGCCAAGCATTACAATGGTAAAAAAGAAAGCGGTTATTGCCCTGGTTTTCATTTAAGGTAAGAGGTAAAGGGTGTAAGGTTTAAGGTCATCATCACTATTCAATTTCGTTTTCAACGATGTATTCTATGGCTTTATCGAAATCTACCTTATTCACCAAAACATTTATTTCGCCAATATTATATGCCGAGAGCTGTTTATTTATCGTTACTGCCGGAATTCCGGCTTCTGTTAATCCCTGTTTTAATACCTCGGCCGCAAAGGCATCGCTGGTGGTATATACTTTAACCCAATTTTCGCTCACGTGTTGCGCTATCTTTAAAAATTTTGAACAAAGCTATGGTAATTATTGCACTAATTAAATAGCCATACCATGGAAAACCGATCGGTTCATCAGCTTTATCAAGTGGCATATGGTGTTTTTGCATATAAAAAGCTGCACAAACCGCATAGGCGTTGTTTATAAAGTGCGCCAGCATGGCATACCAGATGCTTCCGCTATAATAATACAGGTAGCCAAAACCTGCACCCAATAACATACGTGGCACAAAACCATAAAACTGCATATGGATGGCACTGAAAATTATGGCCGATAACCAAATAGCTAGATCTGGGTTTTCAAAAGCCCTGTTTAACGATCGTTGCACACCTCCACGAAACATTAATTCTTCGCCAATTGCAGGTATTACAGCAATCATAACGAGGTTTACAATGAAATCGAAATTACTTCGTACAGTGATCAATTGAATTGTCATTTTCATTGCAATAGCTTCTTTCTCCTTCATCCACTGTTCTATCTTATGTAAAAAATCAGGCAAAACCATTTTTTGGTTCCAAATCACTGTCCATTCCATAAATGGCATACTCAGTATCATAATTGCCAGAACAAGCACAACTAATAAGAATTTTGGTTGTTTGAAAAGATAAAATTCTGTTACTTTTTTCCTTTCTGTTAAGGCCAGGGCAATTGGAGGTAAAATAAATGTTCCGATCGAACTTAATATTTGTATCACTTTAAAACCAGCAATATACTTAGTATCACCAGCTAAAAGCATGTCCAAATTACTTACTACTCCTAAGCCATACATCAGTAAAACAATGATAATAGCTAGAATCCCAAATACAAGTCCGCCCGTAACTGCGTAAAATAAAAGTAAAAGTAATTGTAAGAAAGGATTGATTTCCTCTCTGTTAGGTGTTACAAAATTCATTATTTGTACCTTTGTATGTTTTATTAATCGTTGAAGATAGAAAATGTCTGTTAAGATAGGAAATATAGATTTAGGTGAGTTCCCGTTATTACTGGCTCCAATGGAGGATGTGAGCGATCCGCCGTTCCGTTATGTATGCAAAAAAAACGGGGCTGATATGATGTACACCGAATTTATTTCTTCGGAAGGTTTGATCCGCGATGCTGCAAAAAGCAGACAAAAGCTTGATATTTTTGAATACGAAAGGCCAATTGGCATCCAGATTTTTGGTGGCGATATCGATCATATGCGTGAAGCCTCAGAAATTGCCTCTGCAGCAGGACCTGACCTGGTTGACATTAATTATGGCTGTCCGGTTAAAAACGTTGTGTGTAAAGGTGCTGGTTCTAGCCTTTTACAGGATATCGATAAAATGGTAAAAATGACCGAAGCTGTTGTTAAAGCTTCACATTTGCCGGTTACCGTTAAAACCCGCCTTGGTTGGGATGATAACACCAAAAATGTTTACGAAGTGGCCGAGCGGCTTCAGGACGTGGGTATTCAGGCACTTACCATTCACGGCAGAACAAGAGCGCAGTTATATAAAGGGGAGGCCGATTGGTCACTTATCCGGGAGATTAAACGCAATCCACGCATCAAAATACCGATTTTTGGTAACGGCGATGTAGATAGTCCTGAAAAAGCAGCGGCCTGGCGCATGGAATATGAGATAGATGGCATTATGATCGGCCGTGCCGCAATCGGTTACCCATGGATTTTCCGCGAGGTAAAACACTTTTTTAAAACAGGCGAACATCTTGCCGGACCAACTATTGAAGAACGCATTGAAGTTTGTCGAACACATTTAGATAAATCGTTAGAATGGAAAGGCCCTAAAACCGGAATCTTCGAAATGCGCCGCCATTATGCAAACTATTTTAAAGGCTTACCGGATTTTAAACCTTACCGTATGCGTTTGGTGGCCGAGCCAGATATCAACAACATTTACAGTATTTTAGAAGAAGTGGCAGAAAAATTTGCCGACTACGATGCCACTAAAGTACTGGCTTGATTTTTGAAAGGTTTTTTTATACATTCGTAAATCATCATGGTTACAGCTATTACAGACGGGGTTAAGGTTTCGGTAGAAACAGTGTACCAGCCAGAATATTCAAATCCGGCCAACGAGCATTATATGTTCGCTTATCGCGTAGAAATTTCTAATCTTTCTGATTATGCTGTTCAATTAATGCGCCGTCAGTGGTTTATTTTCGATTCGAACAGTAGCCGAAGAGAGGTAGAGGGTGAGGGTGTTGTTGGTTTACAGCCCATTATTCAACCTGGCGAAACACATGTATATGTTTCAGGCTGTAATCTAAAAACCGATATGGGCAGCATGAAAGGTGCCTACTTAATGAAACGTGATATAGATGGATCTGAATTCGAGGTTGATATTCCAGAATTTCAGTTAATCGCTCCTTATAAATTGAACTAATCCTACTAATATTAAATCTCTAGTTCAGCATGACGTGCGCGTGAGAGAAGAAGCTAAAAACCTATCAACTTAGCTTATTAAATTATATGTAGGTAGAAATCAATTTCAGCATTTTATTTTAATGTTAGCCCTGCTTTTTGTTTCAAGTCCTCGCTGCCGCTGTGGGCTTTTCACGTCAATCAGGTTTAAACCGCAGTTTTGCTGCAACTATTAAAGGTTTAACAGCATGATGCCTGCAATTTTTTGTGCACCCTGCAACCCTAAATACTATTACTAACCTAGCCACCTAAACCCGATCAGAGCGGGATGCCGATTTTTTCTATCGGCAGAAGCGGGAGCGGGACCGGAGCTTACCTAAGCACCACAAAACCTGCTTTCCAAAAACTAGATATAACCTATGTTTGATTTAAACTTTACATATATCAATCTATGCAAAAAAGACCCAGATCCCGAACATTCGGGACAGGTGACGGCTACCAAAAACGGCCAGGATTAACCCGGCCGCTCTGTGCTTTTCATAATTAGATATCTCTTTTAATCTCTGCTTCGTCCAAAAAGCATTGATGCGTAATACAATAAATTGGCTAATGCACCAACAGCCGCTACCACATAAGTCATGGCTGCCCACCAAAGTGCATCTTTAGCCTGCGCATTTTCTTCTTGTGTTTGCATTACACCGTTATTATTTTTTAGCCAGGCCAATGCGCGGTTACTGGCATCAAATTCGACTGGTAGGGTAATGATACTAAATATGGTTACCAGCGCTAAACCTACTACACCAATTGCCAAAACAATTGGATTTCCGGTAAAGCCTATTAACAATACACCAATTAATAATACCCATTGTAAAAGATTAGATGAAATACTTACCACCGGAACCATACTGCTTCTTAAATTAAGCCAGTTATACGATTTCGCCTGTTGCACGGCATGGCCACATTCGTGGGCCGCTACAGCCGCCGCCGCTACACTTCGACTATAATATACATCTGTACTTAAATTAACAGTTTTATCTGATGGATTGTAATGATCTGTTAGTTGTCCTTCGGTACTCATCACCTTCACGTCGTATATCCCATTATCATGTAGCATTCTTTCTGCCACCTCTTTGCCCGATAAACCAGAGCTAAGTTGCATTTCGGCATACTTAGAAAACTTATTTCTAAATCGCCATTGTACAAACATGCTCAGCAATAATACCGGGATGATTAATATTAAATAAACTCCCATTTTCTTCTGTATGTTTTTCGTTTAACATATATCAAAAAGCGTTCCCATATTATTTGACTGTTAAAAAATAGTACATTTATACTATGCAAACAGCGTTTTCATATTGGGAGAAGGAGTCGTTTTTTACTTACGATACCATTGTTATCGGTAGTGGAATTGTGGGTTTAAATGCTGCCATCCAACTTAAAAAAACTGCTCCGGCTTTAAAAATTGCTATACTCGAAAAGGGCTTTTTACCAACAGGCGCCAGCACCAAAAATGCGGGTTTTGCATGCTTCGGTAGCATTTCTGAACTCATTGAGCAAGAAGAATGTGCTGGCTTAAATGGTCTGGCACTCCTTATAGAAAAACGCTGGAAGGGCCTGCTTAAACTGCGCAATTTATTAGGCGATAAAACCATTGATTACCAATGTTTAGGCGGCTACGAATTATTTAAAAATGATGACATTTTTCTGGCCGACAAATGTGTATCCAAAATTGAACATTATAACCGTCTCATTAACGATGTTGTTGGCCCCAAGGCCTTTGGCCTTGCCAATAAGAAAATTACTTCCTTTGGTTTTAAAGGCATCAACACCTTAATCGAAAACCGGTACGAAGCGCAGATTGATAGCGGTAAAATGATGTTTGCTTTAATTCAATATGCACAAAAACTCGGCGTTAGCATATTTAATAATTGTACGGTTGATCAAATTCAGGAAGAAAACAAGGGTACGCAATTGCTAACCAAAAACGGAAGCTTTTTCAGTAAACGGCTAATTGTAACCACCAATGCTTTTGTAAAAGACTTATTGCCCGATGTTGATATTAGTCCTGGTCGTAGCCAGGTTTTAATTACCAAACCTATTAAAGAGCTAAAAATAGCAGGCACCTTCCACTACGATAAAGGTTATTATTACTTTAGAAATATAAATAATAGAGTTTTATTAGGTGGCGGCAGAAATATCGATTTTAAAGCCGAAGAAACCACCGAATTTGGCCAAACTGAGCCTGTTCAGCTAGCACTTGAAGATTTATTAAAAAACGTAATCCTCCCTGAATTGAATTATGAAATCGATTATCGATGGAGCGGTATTATGGCTTTTGGAAAAATTCTTGAACCACTTATAGAAGAGATTAAGCCAAATATCTTTTGTGCTACGCGGTGCAACGGCATGGGCATAGCAATTGGTTCGCAAACAGGAGAAGACGTGGCAAATCTTCTCCTAAATAAATTGTAAGTTATAATTTACTAGCCATCATTTTTATTTTATCTGTATAAATGTCCTCAGGTATAATCCATCGGTTTATTTCTTTACACCAAAAATCAAATTTTTCTCGGTTTGCGTTTCTATAATACTGATACGTAATATTATATGCCATATCTGCTTTAGATACTTCATTGCTACAAAATATTAATGCATGCAAATATGCCTGTTCGGCCTCTTCCATTTTATTTGCCTGTGTAAACGTAAAAATATCCCTCTTATATGCTTCTGCTTTTTTTGCATATTGGCTAAAGTTAGCCGTTGTTATTTCAAATGTTTTACGGATCTTTTTATTTTTATCAGTTGGATCTTCTTCTATATAACTTGGGGAACCACGTTCTGTTTCTGATAGTGCCAATACATATTTGGAAGCCATATTATACTCTTTCCAATTATTAAATATTTGAATAAACTTGATATATCGGTAATTCCTATTATTATTACCAGCATAGTTTTTATACATGGTGGGAAATTCTTCAACAATTAATTCTTTTAATCTTTCCGCTGGAATTATAGCTACTTTAACTTCTGTTGGCGTAATCCTGCTTCTCTGTTTATTAATTGCTTCAGACTTGAATGCACCACTATCAATAGTAAATGAACCATAGAGATCAAAGGTAAGACCTGCCGAATAATCCAGATAAACGTATCCATATCCGTACTTACCTGCGCCGTCGAGCGATATGGCAATCCACTTATTTTCACAATCTAATAGGCGCTTATCGAATGTTAGTCCATTTTGGCCTTTAGCACCAAGCGTGCATAACAATAGTAGGATGAATAAATATTTCATTATCAAGTCATTTATGTGTACTTAAATATAGAAATTTATTTACACTCAAAAAATGCTTCAGATTGGATAGATGCTGAAACAAGTTCAGCAAGACGTATCACAGTAATAAAATTTCGGACTCAACGTTTAACCCTAAACGCAAACCGCTTATCTACTTAAACACAATCGTCTTATTCCCACTCACAAAAACGCGGTCTTCGAAAATAAGTTCCAAAGCTTCTAACAACACCTTTTTCTCTATTTCTTTTCCTGCCCGAACCATTTCTTTTACACCGAAATTATGATCTACATGATTGGTATGTTGCGTAATAATCGGGCCTTCATCCAGGTTATCGGTAACAAAATGGGCGGTAGCACCAATAATTTTTACCCCGCGATCAAAAGCCTGGCGATAGGGGTTAGCACCTATAAAAGCCGGTAAAAAGGAATGATGGATATTAATAATTTTACCTGCATAATCTTTTACAAAATCGGCAGAAAGGATTCGCATAAATTTAGCCAACACTAAATAGTCTACCTCAAACCGGTTAATAATAGTTTTAACTTCAGCCTCAAATTCACTTTTATCTTTATTGGAATGATCTACATAAAAATAAGGTATGCCCAATTTTTCGGTAAAATCTCTCAGGCTTTCATAATTGCCTATTACACATTGTACCTTGGCCCCTAAAGTTTTGAATTGGTTTTTGATCAGTATCTCAGCTAAACAATGATACTCCTTGGTTACCAAAACGACAATCTGTTTTTCCTGTTGGGTAATTAAATTTACCTCAGCAGCATTCGGCAGGTTTTCTAAAAGTTTTTCCTTTAATTTTTCTGTATCTTTCAGGTTTCCGGTACAGGCAATGCGGGTAAAAAACGATTTATTGGCTTCGTCTACAAACTCGCGCATGGCAACAATATTCAATTGGTGTGCAGCCAGCACGCGGGTAATATTTGTAACTAAACCAACTTGATCGGGGCAGGATATGAGGACTGTTAATGCGTTCATTTATAAAATACTAATGCCCAATTATAGAAATTTTTTTCCGTTATTTTCCGTTCACAATAACTAAAATTTTTTGGTATATCTATTTTAAATCTTCATTTTTGCTAAAATTTTTATCATTATGGAGATTGCGGGTATTGCTTTACTAATCGTTATTTTAATAGTTCTGGTTATTTTATTATTGAAGAAACCGCAGGCTGCTCTTTCTATTATTTCGGTAGAAGACTTCGAAAGAACAAAAAGTGAAAATGAATCGTTAAAAATCAGCCTGGCCAAAGCCGACGAACGTGTTTCTAATTTATCTGCCGAAAAAGAGCACATTACTACGCTACTTAAACAAGAACAGCAACGCCTAATTGATGAGTTGCAGGCTGAGCGCGACCGGCTTGCCGATGCCAATCGCGAATTGGAAAGTACCAGGTCTTTTTACCTGGCCGAAAAAGAAAAACTTGCCGAACAGAAGCTAAATTTTGAGCAGTCACAAGAAAAATTAAACAAAGACTTTGAATTAATTGCCAATAAAATACTGGAGGAAAAATCGAGCAAATTTATTGAGCAGAACCGAACTAATTTGGATATCATCTTAAATCCTTTAAAAGAAAATATTAAAGCTTTTGAAGATAAAGTAGAAAAGGTTTACAAAGCAGAATCGGATGAAAGAAATACACTGAAAGGTGTAATTTCATTATTAATGGATCAAAGTAAACAGATTCAGGAAGATGCCAATAATTTAACCAAAGCTTTAAAAGGCGATAGTAAAAAGCAAGGAAATTGGGGGGAAGTGATTTTGGAAAAGGTTTTGGAACGCTCAGGTTTAGTACGCGATCAGGAATACCGCATTCAAGCCTCACATATATCCGCCGAAGGCGGTCGGTACCAGCCCGATGTAGTGATTGACCTACCAGATGATAAACACCTGGTAGTCGATGCTAAGGTATCTCTGATTGCTTATGAGCGTTCTGTATCAGCTGAGAGCGATGAAGAGCGTGAAGGCTATGTAAAACAGCATTTAGCCTCTATTAAGAACCACATCCAGGAACTATCTTCAAAAAATTACCAGGATTTATATAAAATCAATTCTCCGGATTTTGTTTTGCTGTTTGTACCGATCGAATCTTCTTTCAGCATTGCGGTTCAAAAAGATGCTGAACTTTTCAATTTTGCCTGGGACAGAAGGGTAGTAATTGTGAGTCCCTCAACATTATTGGCCACTTTACGCACCATTGCCAGCATGTGGAAACAGGAGCGCCAAAACCGGAATGTAATGGAAATTGCCCGTTTAAGCGGCAGTATGTACGATAAGTTTGTAGGCTTTATTTCAGATATGGAAAATATTGGCAAACACATCAAAAATGGGCAGGATGCTTACGATAAAGCCATTAACAAATTATCAGTGGGTTCGGGAAATTTAACAAACACTTCTGAAAAGATTAAAAAATTAGGAGCAAAGACCACCAAACAGATTGATACTAAGTATTTGGATGTTAATGAAGATTAGAATATTTACCCTTTATCAGTGAGTAGAGTAGTTATTTAAACTTAGAGCCGTCACCCTGAATTTATTTCAGGGTCTATTTTACAGAAAAGATGCTGAAATAAATTCAGCATGACGATCGCGTTAGACAAAAGAGCTAAAAAAAATTTGCATTAATAAAGACTAATTTGCAAAAATAGTAATTGTTAAAGAAATTTATATTTCTTAGCAATATCGACTACAAAGTAAAATCGTCATCTCGACTGAAATGCAGTGGAATGGAGAGATCTGCCTACAAAGATTTCTCGACTTCGTTGCACTCCGCTCGAAATGACGACCTATTTTTATTTATTAAAAGCATTCCAACCCTGAGCCTTCAGTTCGTGTACTTTTTCTGATTTAGAAACCATTTTACAACCCGAGTTTTTATCGGTAACATGTCCAATCACAGTAATATCTACATCATGTTTCAGTTTTTTATAATCATCCTGACTAATGGTAAACAATAACTCATAATCTTCACCACCACTTAAAGCACAAACCGTTGGATCTAAACCTAATTCACGCGCAGTTTCATAAGTCATTGGATCTAAAGGAATTTTCTCCTCGTAAATGGTCATTCCTTTATCTGATTGTTCTGCCAAATGTAAAATTTCGGAAGCTAAACCATCCGAAACATCGATCATCGAAGTTGGTTTGATATTCATTTCATCTAAAAGTGCAATAATATCCATCCTTGCTTCTGGTTTCAATTGTCTTTCGATGATATAATCTTTACCCTCTAAATCTGGTTGGATCTGTGGATTTTCCAAATAGATTAACTTCTCTCTTTCTAAAATCTGCAGGCCTAAATAAGCGCCACCCAAATCGCCAGAAACACACAATAAATCATGTTCTTGAGCGCCATTTCGGTACACCACTTTATCTGCATCGGCATAACCTATACTGGTAATACTGATTACCAGGCCTTGCTTGCTTGATGAAGTATCTCCACCAATTAAATCAATGTTATATTTGTTGCAAGCTAGTTCGATTCCCTTATAAATTTCTTCGACAGCCTCTAAAGGAAATTTACTCGATAAACCCAGCGAAACTGTAATCTGACTTGCTTTTCCGTTCATGGCATAAATATCACTCAAATTTACCTGAACAGCTTTGTAACCTAAGTGCATTAAAGGCACATAAGCCAAGTCGAAATGGATTCCTTCCAGCAATAAATCAGTCGAAATTAAGGTCTGTTTTCCTTTGGCATCTAAAACAGCAGCATCATCGCCAACACCTTTTACCGAATAATCGTTTTTAATTTTAAAATTAGTAGTTAGGTGTTTAATCAACCCAAATTCGCCTAATTCATTAATATCTGTACGCTCTTTATTTTCAAACATATGCAATAGTTAGGGGCGAAGCCCCCGATTTTTATTTTTTAAAATCAATTGTCATTCTGAGCATAGCGAAGAATCTTTAACTGCACCAGCTGGTATTTCATAGCTTGCAGATCCTTCCTGCGTCAGGATGACAAATCCTTACTTTCCATCCAATTCCTACCTTCGGTAAACCTGGCAATTAACATGGCCGCAACATTATCGCCAGTAGCATTTAACAAGGTAGCCATTGGATCTACCAGAGTTCCAATAATCATAGCTGGTGGTAGCGCCTCTGGTGGTAATTGGTAAGCCGAAATCATTAATAATTCGCCAATATAACCGCCATTTGGTATTCCACCTTCTACAATACTCACTAAAACAGTAATACCCAGTGCCAAAATAATGGTATCAACATGTACTAAATCCTTACCAAAAATGGCAAAAACAACAGCAATTTTAACAATAGAGCTAATACTCGAACCATCCTTATGCAAGGTTGAACCTAATGGAATCGTCACATTGGTAATGTAATCGGGTACGCCCATTTTTCGCGCACCATCTAAATTTGCCGGAATAGTGGCAATACTGCTACAGGTTCCGATTGAAGTTAAAGATGGCACAATGTTATTTTTCCAAAATACTTTTATCGCTTTAAATCCACCTGCAACAAAAGCATATAGGGTAAAAAAAACGATAAAATAAAATGCACCTACGCCATAGTATAAACCTAAAGCTTTGGCATAAGTTCCAAAAAGCTGTGGACCGAAAACCCCAACCTGATAAGCAAAATAAGCACCCAAACCGATTGGGCCAAGTTTCATAATCAAAATGATGAGTTTTTTCATCACTTCATTGCCCGATACCAAGAAGTTCTTAAATGCATCGCCTTCTTTACCAGAATATAGCGTAGAAAAACCAACCAGTACTGAAAAAATAATCAATGCAAGCATATTTTTTCTACTTCCTATCTCGAAAAATTCTCCTACGGTTAAAAGTTGGGTCATTTGTTCGCCAAACGACTGGATTTTTTCAGGTTCAGTTGGTAAAGGCGTGTTTCCTAATTGCTGATGGATAGGAAAAATCCAGGTAGCAACCAAGGTTAAAACCGCAGAAATGAGTATGGTAGAAAGAAAGACCAAAACCATAATGGTTAATAATCTTCCTAACTTTTTTGTTCTATCTATATTCGCAATTGCTGAAGAAACCGCAAAAAATACCAATGGAATAACAGCTGTAAACAACAGGTTTAAAAATATATCGCCTAATGGTTTTATACTTTCAACGCTTTTCCCAAAAATTAAGCCCACAATACTTCCAACAGTTATTCCTGCCAAAAGCCATAATAAGCCTGAGTAATTTTTAAGGATGTTGTTTTTTTCCATAATCTAAGATTAGACATCCGAAGTTTTGCTGGCCCTAAGCTCCTGTAAACTTCGGATGTCTTTATGCATTATAATCCCAATTCTGCAGAAATATCAAGCATGCGCTGTATCGGTTTACGGGCAAGTTCAATAATATGCTCAGGTACAGTTACTTCTGGCAAACCATTTTTAATACATAAATATAGTTTTTCTAAAGTATTTCTTTTCATGTATGGGCAATCGTTACAGGCACAGCTGTTATTCGGCGGCGCCGGAATAAATGTTTTTGTTGGATTTGCCTTTTCCATCTGGTGGATAATTCCACTTTCGGTAGCTACAATAAATTCTGTAGCCGGATTGGTAATGGTATATTTTAGAAGCCCGGTTGTTGAACCGATATAATCGGCCATTTTCAAAACCACTTCTTCACATTCCGGATGCGCAATAAATTTAGCGTTCGGATGGCGTTCTTTTAGTTTTGTAATTTTCTCCTGCGAAAAAATTTCATGTACCATACAGGCACCATTCCACAATACCAAATCGCGCCCGGTTTTCTTTGCTACATAAGCACCTAAATTTCGATCGGGACCGAAGATTATTTTTTGGTCTTTAGGTAAACTCTCTACAATCTGAACGGCATTCGTACTTGTACAAACAATATCACTTAAAGCTTTTAGTTCAGCAGTACAGTTTACATAAGTGATGACCAGGTGATCTGGATATTTTTCTTTAAACTTTCTAAACAGATGGGGCGGACAACTATCTGCTAATGAGCATCCTGCTTTTACATCTGGTAATAGAACCGTTTTATCAGGCGATAAAATCTTTGCTGTTTCGGCCATAAAATGCACGCCAGCAAACACAATTACATCAGCATCTGTTTTTGCTGCTTCTTGCGACAGTCCTAAACTATCGCCAATATAATCTGCAATATCCTGAATATCAGGTTCTTGATAGTAATGTGCAAGAATAATGGCATTCTTTTCCTTTTTTAATTTCTCAATCTCAGCAAAAAGATCGAGTGTAGGATCAATTTCTTCTTCTGCGAAACCTTTTTTATTGATTTCTTCTAAGACATCTATGTTCATTTTAAAATTTTCCTTTTTTGAATTTTGACGTTGGCCAAAGATAAAGCTTTCAACGTCTCAATAATTAATAAGTATTTTTAAATAAATAAATCTTGTTTGTTTATTAGTGTGTTAGTATTGTTGGCAAGTTTCGAAAAAAAGTTCTTTTATATAAGTTGTTAATCGTTTACTAACATTTAGATTACATTTCTCTAATATCATGAATTTGATTTTCAGCACTATCGAAAAGTCACTCAATTTTTATCAATACCCGAATGTTAATTGTTTATAAGTGGGTAAAAAGTTAATTACTTGTACAAAGGTGCTCAAAAATTACTTAAAAGATTGTGGCAAATTGTCTTTTTAGAGTAGCTTTAAACATTCAAATTTATTTGTTAGGATAATTTAGACACAGAGTTAACATTTATCAACTAGTTGTTAACATCGTGGATAATTAAATGTTTTTATTAATGAGGAAAGTAGATTTTCTGGTAATTGGTTCAGGTATAGCGGGTTTGAGTTTTGCACTTAAGGCAGCAAAGTTTGGTAAGGTTTTAATTGTTACTAAGTCGAACGAAGACGAATCGAATACAAAATACGCTCAGGGCGGTGTTGCGGTTGTGGTAGATAAAGGTGATTCTTTTGAGAAACATATCGATGATACTTTGATTGCCGGCGATGGATTATGTGATGAAAAAATTGTGGAAATCGTTGTAAAAGAGGGGCCTCAGCGTATTCAGGAGATCATTGATTATGGTATAAACTTCGATAAGGATAACTCCGGTTTCTATGATTTAGCCAAGGAGGGAGGACACTCTGAACACCGTGTTTTGCACTACAAAGACATCACCGGATACGAGATTGAGCGGGTATTGCTGAATGAAATTCATGAGAATAACAACATAGAGATATTAACACATTACTTTGCGCTGGAGTTAATTACCCAGCATCACCTGGGTGAGTTTGTTGATAAACGTACCGAAGATATCAACTGTTATGGTGTATATGCCTTTAACACAGAGCTTAACGATGTGGAAAAGATTGTGGCAAATGTGACTGTGATGGCTTCGGGTGGTGCCGGACATGTATATTCGGCCACAACAAATCCGGTTATTGCAACAGGCGATGGTATGGCAATGGTTTACCGTGCAAAAGGAAAGGTAAGGAATATGGAGTTTATTCAGTTCCATCCCACTGCTTTGTATCATCCTGGAGAGTACCCATCGTTCTTAATATCAGAAGCTGTTAGGGGTTTTGGTGGTGTTTTAAGACGGAAGAATGGTGAGGAATTTATGCATGAATATGATGAGCGTAAATCTTTGGCACCACGTGATATAGTAGCCCGTGCGGTAGATAATGAAATGAAGAAATCAGGCGATGACTTTGTTTACCTTGATATTACCATGCGCAAGAAAGCAGATATTCTGAAACACTTTCCTAATATATATGCCAAATGTTTATCAATAGGGATAGATATGACGAAAGATTATATACCTGTTACACCTGCATCTCATTATATGTGTGGTGGCATTTTAGTTGATGAATATGGTCGCTCTTCAATTAAAAATTTATATGCCTGTGGCGAATGCTCTTCAACAGGTTTGCATGGGGCTAACCGTTTGGCTTCCAATTCGTTATTAGAGGCTACGGTTTTTGCACACCGTATTTACCAGGATGCTATCGAGAACTTTCAAAATAACATTATTCCCGATCATATCCCAGAGTGGGACTCTAAAGGTGTTACCCAAAGTAATGAGGATGTATTGGTAACACATAACCTTAGGGAGCTACAAAAGGTTATGGGCGATTATGTGGGTATTGTCCGTTCTGATTTCCGTTTGGAAAGAGCACATCGCCGCTTGTTTTTAATTTATCAGGAAACAGAAGAATTTTATAAAAAAAATAAAGTTTCAGTTAAACTTTGCGAATTGCGTAATGTAATTCAAACTGCTTATCTGGTGATCAAATCTGCCATGCAACGGAAAGAGAGCAGGGGATTACATTATACTACTGATTATCCTGAACATGCAAAAGAATTAGTAGATACCGTTTTTTAATGTGGAATCGTCATGCTGAATTTAGTTCAGCATGTACGTATCATATATACAATACATAATAAGACCCTGAAATAAATTCAGGGTGACGTAAAATAGAGTTATGCCTTTAATACTACCCGTAAAAGATAAATACCCTGAAATTGGAAAAGACAATTTTATTGCAGAGAATGCCACAATAGTGGGTGATGTAATAATAGGTGACAAATGCTCGGTATGGTTTAATGCTGTAATTAGAGGCGATGTAAATGCCATTACGATTGGAAATGAATCAAACATACAAGATGGTGCGGTAATTCATGCAACCTACTTAAAAGCTTCTACACACATCGGTAACCGGGTATCTGTAGGGCACAATGCCATAGTGCATGGCTGTACTGTTCAGGATAATGTTTTAATCGGCATGGGTGCCATTGTAATGGATCATGCTGTTATAGAAGAGTATTGTATTATTGCAGCGGGATCTGTAGTATTGGAAAATACGATATGTGAAACGGGTTATTTATATGCTGGCACGCCTGCAAAAAAAATAAAGCCCATTACTGATGAGCAAAGGGCTTTATTGAATAAATTGCCTGATAATTATATCATGTATTCGGGTTGGTTTACCACTTAGTATCCGTCATGCTGAACTTGTTTCAGCATCTTTGTTGCCATTAAGACCCTGAAATAAATTACCTTCGGTGAGCTCGCTTAAGGCTCGGTTTACTGTGTAGCTTTCCGCTGCGCTACAAGTCAGGGTGACAGCTATTTTAATTATTTTTAGGTGGTGCAGGTATCACCAATGGGTCTTCACGTTCCCAGTTAGGTTTTAAATCCATTAAAGCCTTTACATACCAAACTTTTTCGGGTTGATATCCTTCTTTAACATTTCCTGTATCCCAGATTCCGTTTTTATTTTCATCGTAAATTACCCTGAGCATATACTTGCCTGCCGGATATTTAGAAAAAGTAACTTTTGAGTTTTTGCTTACCGGAAAAGATTTTATGATGTCCTTTTTTTCGTTTAGAAACTGCACAACATATCTTTTAGCGGTATCTGGAACAGTAACATTTAATACGAGCGTAGTATAAGCATCCTGGCTTTCGAGCGAAAATCTCTTGGTTACATCTTTGTTTTTAGCATTGAATATAGCTGTAAAAGCACCTGCAGCTAGCTTCAAATCATAAGTCCTTTTATTTTTCCAAGGGTATTTTATATAGTATTTAAGGAAATCTACACTGTCTTTTACTACTTCAAAAGTTGTCCGTTTTACTGAGTCTTCTAAAAGGGTGATTTTTGATGGATCTGCAGCAGTCATTGGAAAAGGAAAGGTTAGCGTTAACTGTTGGAAAGGGTTTAACTTACCGCCCAATAAGTTATCAGAAACAGTAACCTCGCGTGTATACGTGTCTTTTTTACCCCGGGTAAAGTTTAAGGTCTGTAAAACTTTACCTTGATCTTGTATGGCAACCTTAACCGAATCGAAGCTTAAGTCTTTTAGCCATATTTTGGCGGTATCATTATTTTTAGAGAAATGGACAAACTTACCCACGTCAACAGCTGGTGGGTCTGTAATGGTTATTTTAGGGCTTTTAAGCTGCTGGTTAAAGATGATTGATATACTGCCGTCGTTATTTAGTTTTCGGTCTAATACTCGGAATTCTGGTGCCAATTCCTTAAATATCTGCAGATCTATGTTCTCTATATTTTTATCTATTACAATAGGGTCTTTTACAAATCCAACTTCATCCGAAATCTGCTGGTATATTTTATCGCCTCCTCCGCTACTTTCCTTAACCGCATACACTTTATAAGTACCTTTTCTAAGGTTATTCAATTTGTAGGTTCCTGCACTATCAGTAGTGGTATATATTGATGGGCGTTTTTTTCCAAAAATGGTGTCTCTTTCTAAAGGTAGAATAAATACGGTAACTTCCTTCTCAGGTTCGTCGGTTAGCGAATTGATTACCTTGCCGCTTAATGATAACGAATCTATTTCCGGGCCGGTAGAAAAAACATAGGATAAATTTTTAACTACATTTCCTTCGTTAACATCGGCTACAGATTTTCCAAAGTTTAAAGTGTAGGTTGTATTTTTTTCTAAAGAATCCTTAAGGTTAATTTCTAATCTTTTTTGCCTCTTTTTTAACTCAGGAGTTTTTTCCTGATCGGGTGAAATTGAAAATTCTTTAAACTCATCTTTAAGATTAAAATATTCATCAAACTCGATTACAATTTTTTTAGCATTAAAATTCCTCGTTTGATTTTTTGGAGTCATGCTTAAAACTTTTGGCGGCTTCGTATCTTTTGGCCCACCTTGTGGTGTTTGGATACTTGCACAACCAAAAAATAGGAGCAAGGTTATAACAACCGCTAAATTTTTAAGGTTAAAATACTGAGCTTTTAAATTTGGCATATTTTAAACGTTCTGACGAATTTTTATACTTTTTGGAACTGTAACATTAAAAAATATTTTTTTTAGCTTATATCGCTTTATTTTAAGTCTACTCTGAAATAGGTAAAGTATTGATTATCAATTACTTATTAATGTAAACCATTAAAACTGATATGTCTGAAGGAGAAACGCCTGAAATTCGTGATGCCTGACCTAAAGTACGTGGTTTGATCTTAAATAATTTTTCTCTGGCCTCTTTTGAAATGGAAACAATTTTATTGTAATCGAAATCAGGCTTAATTTCTTTGTCTTCCATCTTCAGCATTTTGGCTACAATTTCATTTTCCTTTTCAAAATAACTTTCATATTTAATTTTGATTTCGGCTTGCTCAATAGTTTCATTGTCTAAATCTTTGGTTGCTTCTGCAAGCGCTTTACTAACTTTAATCAGATCAGGTAAACCAACATGAGGCCTGCCAACCAAACTGTGTATTTTTACATTTTGATTTAAAACGCTCGATCCTAAACTTTCGAGCATTGGATTCGCATCGCTCATTTCGATACCTTGGTTTCTGGTGAACTTAACCAAAGCATCGGCATTTGCAATTTTCTGATTTACCTTTTCTAAACGTTCATCAGAAATTAAGCCCAGCTCATGGCCGATAGGAGATAAGCGGATATCAGCATTGTCTTGTCTTAATAACAAACGATGTTCGGCTCTCGATGTAAACATACGATAAGGTTCTTCCGTTCCTTTTGTTACCAGGTCGTCAATTAAAACTCCAATATAACTGTCAGATCTTTTCATGATCAGTTCATGTTTATCTGTGATTTTTTGATGTGCATTTATTCCAGCCATGAAACCCTGACAAGCTGCTTCTTCATATCCTGTAGTTCCATTGATCTGTCCGGCTAAAAATAAATTGCTGATCAACTTAGTTTCTAGTGTTAAAGACAATTGGGTAGGTGGGAAGAAATCGTATTCGATAGCATAACCTGGTCTGAACATTTTTGCTTGTTCGAAACCTGGTATTAACCTTAGTGCTTTAAATTGTACATCTTCTGGAAGTGATGTTGAAAATCCGTTTACATAAATTTCACAAGTATTCCATCCTTCAGGTTCAACGAAAATCTGATGTCTGTCGCGTTCAGCAAAGCGGTTAATTTTATCTTCAATGGATGGGCAGTATCTTGGGCCTAAACCTTTAATTCTTCCAGTAAACATTGGTGATTTTTCGAAACCTTCTTTTAGCGTTTCATGAACATCCCCATTGGTATAAGTGATCCAGCAACAACGTTGGTCTGTCGAAACTTCGGTATCAGTGTATGAGAATTTACCTGGGTTTTCGTCTCCCCATTGTTCTTCCATTTTGGTATAATCCAAACTTCTTCCGTCTACGCGTGGGGGAGTACCGGTTTTCATTCGGCCTGCTTCCATACCTAGTTCTACCAGTTGTTCTGTAATTCCTGTTGATGCTCTTTCGGCAGTTCTACCTCCTCCAAATTTCTTTTCTCCAATATGCATTATGCCGTTTAAGAAAGTTCCATTGGTAAGTACTACTGCTGTACTTTCTATCTCGATACCTAAAGATGTTTTAACACCATATACCGTATTATCTTTTACCAATAGGCCAACAACACTGTCCTGCCATATATCAAGGTTGCGTGTTCTTTCTAAAGCTAAACGCCATTCTTCTGCGAAACGCATTCTATCAATCTGTGCTCTTGGACTCCACATGGCAGGGCCCTTTGACTTATTAAGCATTCTAAATTGAATAGTCGATTTATCAGAAATAATACCTGAATAACCACCCATGGCATCCACCTCGCGAACGATCTGTCCTTTAGCTACGCCACCCATGGCAGGGTTACAACTCATTTGGGCAATCGTGCCCATGTTCATTGTTATTAATAAAACAGATGATCCTAAATTGGCAGCGGCAGCAGCAGCTTCACAGCCTGCGTGACCAGCACCAACAACAATCAAATCGTATTTTGAAAACATTTTATTTTGTATTTCTTTAATGTTCCACGTGGAACAATTGGTTTTTATCCTAATATTACGTCGTGCTAAAAATAATTCAGTACGGCGATTGTGTGATGTTCCACGTGAAACATAACGTGGAAAACATCTTTCAATTATACTTTGGTTATTCTGAAAGTTCGAGCCAACGCATGGTTAACTCGTCAAGCTTTGCCTGAAGCAATTCTATCTCGCTGGAAACTTCCTGAATTTTTACATAGTCGGTCGCATCAATTTTAACTAAGCTTTCGTTAAGCGAAGCTATTTTGTTTTCTGTTTCTGCTATGCCTTTTTCACTATCCTCTAATTCTTTTTGCTCCTTGAAACTTAATTTTTTTACCGCTTTAACAGGTGTTTGTTCTACAGCGGGGGTAGGGGTTTTCTTGGTTTCTGTTTTTACTTTTGGTTGTTCTAAACTTAAACGGTATTCAGAATAATTGCCATTATAAATTTTAACTACACCTTCACCTTCCATGATAAATAGTTGATCACTCATTTTATCAAGCAGGTATCTATCGTGAGAAACCAGCATTAATATGCCAGGAAAGTTTTCTAAAAATTCTTCAAGAACGTTCAGCGTGTCGATATCAAGATCGTTTGTTGGCTCATCCAAAATTAAAAAGTTCGGATTTTGCATTAGCACTTTCATCAAGTTTAAACGTTTCTTTTCACCACCACTTAATTTCTCAACCATACCATGTTGTTTCTTCGGGGGGAAGAGAAATAGGGTTAATAGGGCAGAGGCCGTAATCACTGAACCGTCAGCCATCTTGATATATTCAGCATCAGATTTTACAATATCAATTACCCTTTCTTTTGGATCGAAAGTTAAACCACCTTGTTTGTAATAACCAAAAACGGTTGTCTCTCCAGTATCAACTTTACCAGCATCTGGCTTTAATTGACTTGTAATGATATTTAGCAAAGTAGATTTACCCGTACCATTTTTTCCTGCTAAGCCAATTCTGTCTCCTTTTTTAAAGGTGTAACTAAAATCGTTGATGATCGGACGGTCATCAAATGCTTTTTTAATGTGTTCTATCTCAATAATCTTCCCGCCTTGACGAGACATCTTCATTTGGAGGTTAATACTCTGATTATCAGCCTTTTTCTTTGATTTTTCCTCTAAATCGTAAAAAGCATTGATTCTGGCGTTAGATTTGGTTCCGCGTGCCTGTGGCATGCGTCTCATCCACTCCAATTCTTTCTTTAATAGCTGTTGGTTCTTATGTAAAACCGTTGCATCTAAAGCTTCTCTTTCCGATTTCTTCTCTAAATAATAAGCGTAGTTTCCATTATAGTTGAAAATCTTACCTCTATCTAATTCTACTATTGTATTACAAACATTATCCAAAAAGTATCTATCGTGGGTGACGAGTAAAATTGTTTTTTGTCCAGTGGTTAATAATTTCTCCAACCATTCAATGGTATCAATATCCAAATGATTGGTGGGTTCATCAAGCACCAAAATTTCTGGATCTTCAATTAAAAGTTTGGCAAGAGCCAAACGTTTCTTTTGTCCGCCAGACAGGGTAGATATTTTCTGCTGAAGATGAGTAATGCCCATTCTGTTTAAGATGGTTTTAATCTCATGTTCATATTCCCAGGCATTGTGTTCGCTTAATTCTTCATATAAACGATTAAGTGTTTTTTCGTCTGGATTAGGATCTTCAATTAATTCTTCATATTCCTTAATTAACTGTTGTTGTTTATTCTCAAGAGAGAATATGTGGTCGCTAATAGAAAAACCTTCAGTAAATTGTGGTTCCTGATCGAGAAAACCGATTTTAACAGCTTTATTTTTTACAATTTTACCTTCTAGCGGAGGGAACCTTTCTGCCAATAATTTCAAAAGTGTACTCTTACCCGCACCATTAATTCCAACCAACGCCACGCGCTGACCAGAGTTAATACCTAAGGTTAAATTTTTAAACAGCCATTCGTCATGATAACCATGACCTAAGCCTTCTGCCGCAATTAGTGTGCTCAATTTTTTTGTATTTCGGATTTATAAAGGAAAATTAGTGCAAAAGTAAGTATAAAATATTTGGAACGGCATAATCAAATTGTAAAGGGCTTCTGTATCAGCTAAAAATGGCAGAATATTGATGCATTGGATTATCTGTTCAGTAATTCATTTGTCATTAGTTGCATTATTTCAGTAAAAAGAAAACAGCGGTCGGACTCGCTCCACCGCTGCTTCAATCATTAACTAAAACTAAACTTTATCTTGATATAATGCACAGGGTATAAATTCTAGCGCATTATTTAATTGTCGTTTTTTGAATATAAGACTGCAGTTGGTTGAAAATGTTGCAGGAAATTTAGGTGTATTATACCAGTATAGTCTAATTGTCGACGAACGCCCATAACTATTAGACGAACGGCATTAAAAATAATTAGGAAGGGGTATTATTTACTTGGACTTAGCAACTGAGGAGATTCTATTGTCATTCTGAATGCAATGAAGAATCTGCAAACGATGGAATGCAAACTCAAACGAGAAGGTAGAGAATGAAAGTGCTGTGATAATCATTAAAAGGTTCTTCGCTGCGCTCAGAATGACATCCTGGGGAGGAAGAGGGTAGACTAAACTAATCCAACTTCCGCTCTATAACCCAGGTACTCATCTTCTTTCTGAGTCATAAGGGTTTTAGCCACTTTTCCTTTGTCTTTGTAACCTAATAAATGTAGGGTACCGTGAATCATAATGCGGCAAACCTCATCAAATTCCAGCGTTTTGAAGGTTTTAGCATTTTCTTTAACACGCTCGATGCTTATAAAAATATCGCTTACAATCTGTTTTTCTTCTTCAGAATTATCGAAAGTAATGATATCGGTGTAGGTATCGTGGTTTAAATATTGTTGGTTGATGCCCAACAGGTATTCGTCGCTACAGAAAATGAAATTAAGTTCCTGCAATTTGAAACCTTCTTTTTCAATCGTAGCTTTAATCCACTTCTTTACCTTAAGTTTCTGAGGAAGATTATAGCTAACTGATTCTGTGAAAAATGATATTGCAGGCATATTGTGGTGTTTATGGCTGCAAATTTAACTAAAAATTTAAAGTGATGAATAGGGGCTGTATCATAAATATAGAATTGTCATCCTGAAGGATAATTTATTTTATAAAAATCACTATGAGTGACGTATAATTGATTTCTTTTGCCATAAACCACGGTCTTGCCTCGGCTCGCCGCCGCCGAAGGGCTCTTTCTTTTTGGCATCAAAAAGAAACAAAAAATGCCGGCTGAAAATTTTTCTTTTGAAGCGAGTTGTGAGGCTAGAACAGTGCAGCCCGAAAAATTTGTTAGGCCGGATTTAAGTAGAACGGGGATACCGTGCTATGGCCTAGCTAGATGGAAATGCGAAAGTAGTTAAAATACTGATTAATAATAATTTGTAAAATTATGTCAATGGTCGCCTGTCGAAAGACCTGTAAGATGCCTTATAAAGCGTTTAGACAAGCTCAACGTGACAAATTCGATAAGAATCTAGTTCGACCACGATGAACTGTATGGGTATCATCGTTCCATATTCAACGATTTCAAATATTCAGCGATCTTGTTTTTATAGTAATAATTTAAGCTTGGAGGTAGTTTTTGCAACATATCATTACCACTTTGTTGCTGTTTTTTAAACTGATCGACCATTTTTTGATAAGATGGAGGGAACTCCTTAGCTGCTTTACTTTCCCGTTTAGCGTCTTCTTCCTGATCGCGTTCTGCTTTTTCTGCCTCTAATAGCTTGGTTAAGAGGTCTTTTTGCCTGTTTAAGGTTTCTTGTTGCAAACGTTTATTAACCAGATCGCTCTCGGTCTTTTTCATTTCTTTAATGGCTTCATTTAGGTTGCCCATTTTACCTGTGCCGTCTTTGTTCTCTTCACGATTGATCTTTTCGAGCGCCTGGCGGATCATTTGTTGCTGCTGAGCCATCTTACCAAACTCCTGGCTCATTTGTCCTTTGCCAACTTTTCCTTGATTATCTCCAGATTTTTGCATTTGCTCGCGGGCTTTTTGCATGCTTTTGTTCAGCTGTTCCTGCATCTGCGAAAGCTGCTTCATCCCTTGCTTTTGTTTCTTTCCACTGCCGCCCTTACCGTTTTTCTGCATATTTTGCAGCTGACTTAGCGCTTCACTCAACATCAAGGTTAGATTATTGATAGAAGTCATGGTAAACTGCTGAAAACGGTTAGCCTCAGGCGTTCTTCTATCACCCAAACTTTCCAAACTTTTATCCAGGTTGAAATTGATTTTGTTCATCTCCTCGTTAACTGTCGATTCTATCTGTGGAACGCGTTTGCTTAAACTATATAAGCTATCGGCGATCGTTTTAAGGTTATCTTTAATGCTACGCTGTTTCTGAACGTTGCTGGTATAAGAAGGATCGGCCGCGGTCATTTTCTTTAAAGCAAGCATTACTTTTTCCTGATCAAAAGAAGTGGTCAATAAGTTTTCCAAGAGGCGTCGCAACTCTTTGGCATTCAGGTTGTTTTCCATTTCTTCACCCTGCTGCTGCATATCGCTCATTTTTTTAGATAACTTTTCCATCTGCTCGCCAGCTTTTTGCTGTTTCTGGCTTGCATTTTTCGAATCCTTTTTATCTAAAGCATCTTTACTGTCCTGTTGTTCTTTTTGTATATCCTGCACATCTTTTTCAGGATTTTCGAAAGGATTAGGCCTTTCAAGCGACTGATTTTTTTCTTCCAGCTTTTTTAAATCATCTTTCAGGTCTTTCATCTCCTTGTTAAGTGCATCTTGTTTTTGCTTTAACGATTCATTGTCCTGTTTTTTATCTTTGGTTTGCTCAGCAAGTTCCTTTTGTTCTTTAGCCAGTTCGTTTAAACGATCGATATCGGTTTGAAGGTTTTGTTCAAATTCTAATTGTTTGTAGAGTTCTAGAATCCTGTCGAGTTCATTTTTAAGGGTTTTATTGTCCAGTTGCATTTTCGAGAGCTCATTCTGCGTTTGGTCCTTATTTTTCTCATTCATCAGGTTTTGCAGCTTTTGCAAAAGTTCTTTTGTTTTCTCATCCAGTACATTATCAAACAGGTCTTTAATCTGTTTCTGTTTTTCTAGGAGCTCTTCAGTTTGCTTTTGATCCTCCTGTTGCTGGATATTTTTATCGTTCTGCTCTTTTATTTCTTTTACAGCCTCATCAAGCTGTTTTTGTTTGTCTAAAAGGGCTTCAATCTGTTTTTTATCTTCGAAAGAAATCTGTTTTTTATCGATGAGGCTTTCGGCCACCTTTTTACTTTCTTTTTCGATGGTATTGGCCAGGCGTATGGCCGATTGCATTTTCTGTTTTAAAGCCTGGTTGCTTGCATTTACCTGTTCGGCAGTTTCTTTTTTAGTAGGCTGTTTAAAGGTTTTGATTTCCGATCGGGTAACTTTTGCGCCATTTACACCGTCGTTATCGGCTACTTCAAAATAATATTCAATTTCCTGACCAGGTTTGGCCGATGCTGTTTTTAAATCCCAGAAATAGAAAAAGGTATTTTCTGTCGCATTGCTTTTAATGGCAATATTTTTGGTAATTGTACCCACAATGCGGTTATTTTCTTTGATATTGTATTTAAAACTTAAGCGGCTAAAACCATAATCATCAGTAACCTGACCGCTGAAGTACAAGGCTTTGTTGCTTACTGAATCTGATTTTTCTTCAACAGAAATACTAGGAGATTGATCTTTAACAACCGTGATTTGATGCGACAAAGAATCTCTGAGCGTAACATATTGGTTTTTAGGTGTGATGCTATATTTTGAATTATTCCTAATGGTTGCATTAAAGGCTGATTCATTATCTTCAACTTTTAAAACATTTTCAGTTCCATTTAAAATAAAAAGCAGTGAACTACTCTGGCCAGTTTTAAAGTTCCAGGTAACTTTTGTGCCTTCGGGTAGGAGCATATCGCCAACATTGGCAATTAATTCTTGTTTTTTGCCCAGATAAGCAGGGTAATTTAAAGTCGCGGTTGCATTTAATAGTTCAGGACGCGGTTTAACCGAAACCGTAAACACCGACGAACTAAAGCCACCACCTTTAAAAACCAATTTTTTATCGCTCTGTATATTTTTGATGCTATACTTAAACTTACTAATGTTCTCCTTTTCGAGTTTATAGGTATTTTTTCCGTCTTCAACGTAAATTTCGGCAGGAAGTTCATCACCGGACAGTTTTACGTTTAGGGTTACATCATCACCCTGGGTAACTGTTAAACTTTTATTTAAAACCGTGAAACTGAAAGGCGCTTTAGGTGCAATGTATTCATCGTACTTAAAAAAACTAATTGTGCCCTCGCGTAGAATTGCAGGCGCGATAATAGCAATAAGCAGAATAATAGAAAGGGGAACAAAAAGATATTTTAAATATTTCCGGTTATCGTTAATGCTAACAGCGCTGTAAAATGGAACAGGTTTAAGCTCAAGGATCTTTTGATCGATACTCGCGAGAATGAGGTGGTTGTTTTCTGGATGATTTTCAGATAAATGATGAAGTTGTAAGGTGTTGAGCAATTTGTCCTTAATATCGGAAAAGTGATTTCCGATGATAACCGATGCTTCGTCGAAAGTAAGGTGTTTGCCCAATTTGAGCATTGAAAGTAATGGTTTGATAATTAGAAAGCCAATAAGTAAGGCCCCAACGAGTAAATAAGCAAAAAATACAAAGGTTTTAAAACCAGCGGTTGGATTGAGGTAATAAAGACTCAAAAAAACAAGGAGATATAGGCCTAAAAGTATGGCAGCGGCATAAATACTCCCGCGCAAAATTTTATTCAGGTAAAATTTGCGGATAAACTCATCTATCTTCCGTAATAAATCGCTGTAGTTATTGCTCACCATATCACCGTAAATGTAAAAATAGTTCTAATCAATTGAAAGAAACCATAGTAAGGTAACGCGTTTATTTCAAATAGTTTATCAATTGGGTTATATAGCTGGCTATTTTTGAAGAGGCATTTTTTAATTTGGAAAACAACGTTTAGCGTTTCATGGCGGTTTTCAGTCCCGCTTTTGCTGCAACAAAAGCAGAAAAAGCTTTTGGTTTCCGCTCCAATCGGGTTTATTTGACAAAGGATAAAGTATATGGCCAATTAGAGTAGATAAATATGTATTTTATATCTGTGTGCATCCTTTTTATCTGTGGTTAAACTACAGCGTTTAAATGGTACTTTACTGAACCTGTTATAGCACATTAATTTAAATATCTTTATCTTGTTTTTGTTAATACAAAGGTTACATAGATTTTAAACGGGTGTTCTTATAAAAATCTACTTTTGATTTTTTGTATAATCATATCATATCATATCATATATGAAACGAGTATTTATTTCTGCGCTAATGTTATTCATTTTTACCGCCTCTTTCGCTCAAAAATTTAACTGGAACAAAAACCAGGTAATTGCCCACCGCGGAGCATGGAAGAAAAATAATTTTCCTCAAAATTCTATCGCTTCTTTAAATGAAGCCGTAAAGCTGGGTTGTTATGGATCGGAATTCGATGTATGGATGACGGCAGATAATGTCTTGGTTATTAATCACGATCCAGAATTTCAGGGTTTGGTTATCGAGAAAGTAAACTATGCTGATTTATTGACCAAAACGATGAGCAATGGCGAAAAAATTCCAACGCTTGAGGCTTATTTATTGGAAGGTAAAAAGCAAAGAACAACCAAACTGATTTTAGAGATCAAACCTTCATTGGTTAGTAAAGAACGTGGAATTGAGGTGACCAATAAATGTGTTGAAATGGTTCAGAAACTCAAGGTAGTGGAGTGGACGGAGTATATCAGTTTTGACTACGATTACTGTAAAAGGATTTTAGCGCTCTTGCCAAAAGCAAAAGTGGCCTACTTAAAAGGCGAAATTAGTGCTGAGCAAATGAAAGCAGATAAATTAACCGGGGTTGATTATCATTTTAGTGTTTACCAAAAAGATGGGTGGATTGAAAATGCCCACAAGTTAGGCTTAACAGTAAATGCCTGGACGGTAAACACTGTTCCCGAAATTCAATGGCTTTTGGCACATCAGGTTGATTATATCACCACTAACGAGCCAGAATTGACCTTCGAAGAGCTTAAAAAAACACCTGTTGCAACGGGTTGGAAACTGAAATGGGCTGATGAATTTAACGATGCCGGATTACCATTAGCAAAAAATTGGAGTTACGATGTAGGTGGAAAAGGTTGGGGCAATAATGAGCTTCAATATTACACCGAAGCAGATAGTACAAATGCAATTGTAAAAAAAGGGAGTCTGAATATTACTGCGGTAAAAGCAGACAAGGAAAACAACCATTATACTTCTGCCAGATTGGTAACGAAAAATAAATTCGATTTTAAATACGGAAGGGTAGAAGTTCGTGCCATGTTGCCAAAAGGCAGGGGCTTATGGCCTGCCATATGGGCTTTACCAACCGAAGGGAAATACGGCGGCTGGCCAAAGAGCGGCGAAATCGATATTATGGAACATGTAGGTTATGATCCGGATAGCGTTCATGGAACGGTACATACCGAAAAATTTAACCACGTAATCAAAACGCAGGTTGGCAAGGCCTTAAAGGTTGATAATCCTTATACCGAATACCATATTTATGCGGTAGAATGGTTTGCAGATAGAATAGATTTCTTTATCGATAACCAAAAATACCTCACTTTTAAAAATACCAAAAAAGGGTCTGGCGATTGGCCATTCGATCAAAACTTCCACCTTATTTTAAATGTAGCTGTAGGTGGTGGTTGGGGCGGAAAAAAAGGAGTAGATGAGTCTATTTTCCCCGCAAGTATGAAGGTTGATTATGTAAGAGTGTTTCAGAAGTAAAGGTTTGTTAGCTCAAGAGTTCATCGGCCATTAGTTTATTAGTCGACGGTCATAATTAGATTGACTAAGAACTTCATGCTGATTAGCACTATAAATTAACTGTCGACTGAAAATTGCCAATTGACAACTGAAATTATAACTTGCGGTATCTAAGCTATATTGTATAATTTATGGACTCACGTAGAGAATTTCTAAAAAAAGCGGCCTTGTTTGCCGGAGCCACTGGTATGGCCAATACCTTGCCCAGTTCGGTATTAAAAGCCATGTCGATTAACCCTGAACCGGGTAGTACATTTTACGATGCAGAACACATTGTTTTCTTGATGCAGGAGAACCGTTCTTTCGATCATATGTTCGGTAAAATGAAAGGTGTTCGCGGGTTTAATGATCCCCATCCACACATTCAACCTGATGGAAACAAGGTATGGTTGCAAAAGGATGGCCAGGGTTATACCTATGCCCCCTTTCATGTGGATATTAACAAAACGAAAATCACCTGGCAAGGCGGTTTACCACATTCGTGGAATGACCAGGTAGCCGCACAAAATGGTGGCCGTTACGATAAATGGTTGCCCGTTAAAACACCAATGACATTGGCTTACTACGATCGGAATGATATTCCTTTTTATTATGCCATGGCCGATGCTTTTACCATTTGCGATCAGCATTTTTGCTCATCGCTAACGGGAACAACACCAAACAGATTGTTCTTTTTTACAGGAACCGTTCGTGGAGAAAAAAGTGCAAACCGGGTTGCGGTGGTGAATAACGATCAGGCCGAATCGCAAAATGATGTATTTGTAGATTGGCCAACTTTTCAGGAAACATTAGAAGATAATGGTATCGATTGGCGCATTTACCAAAACGAATTATGGACCTCCAAACTCCCGGAAGGTGAAATAGATGATTGGTTGGGTAATTATGGCGATAATCCTGTAGAGTACATCAGTAGACACAACGTTAAATTATCAGCTTACTTTAGAAAAAATGGCGATAATACCGTTAAACCAGCTTTAACCGCAAAAGAGGTTCAGGAGAAATACGATAAATTATCACAAAAGGAAAAAAACTTAGTAGATAAAGCGTTTACCACAAACATTTCTCAAAAAGATTATCTCGACCTTGAACCATTTACTTTTAAGAACGATCAAGGGAAGTCGGAAACGATTAATGTGCCGAAAGGCGATATTTTCCATCAGTTTAGAAAAGATGTAGATAGCGGAAAATTACCAACGGTTTCGTGGTTGGTTGCGCCTCAACGCTTTTCTGATCATACCAGCTCGCCATTGTACGGTACCTGGTATGTAAGCGAAGCGCTAGATATTTTAACCAAAAACCCAGAGGTTTGGAAAAAAACAATTTTTGTTTTAACCTACGATGAAAATGATGGGTATTTCGATCACCAGCCACCTTTTGTGGTGCCAAACCCTGATGATTCAACCAGCGGAAAGGTATCAGAAGGAATAAATTATGCCACTGATTTTGAAGCAAGAAAAGGAAGCCCGATCGGCTTGGGCTATCGTGTTCCTTTGGTTATTGCCTCACCTTGGAGCAAGGGCGGTTTTGTAAACTCACAGGTTTTCGATCATACGTCATCATTAATGTTTATGGAAAAATGGCTGGCTAAAAAAACAGGCAAAACCATTAAAAGTAATAACATTAGCGATTGGCGAAGGAATATCTGTGGCGATTTAACCTCAGTGTTCAGACCGTACAATGGAGAAAAAATTAAATCTCCTGAACCACTAAAACGCGATGTGGTAGTAACCAACATCGGTAATGCAAAAAACAAACCTGCCCAGGTTGGTCCTACGGCACTTAATAAAACAGAGGTTGCAAAAATAAATAAGTTCGAAGCTTTTTCTACAGAAACATCTAATCATGCCCCTAAACAGGAGAACGGAACAAAACATGCTTGTGCTTTGCCTTATCATTTAACAGTTGATGCAAATCTGGTTAATAATGAAATAGTACTTACTTTTCAATCGGCAAAAACCTTGTTCGGTAGCGAAATAGAAACCGTTGGTGCGCCTTTCAACATGTATACCATTGCCAAATTTAAAGGTGTTGCGGGCAAAACATGGGCCTATGCCGTAAAAGCTGGCGATGTGTTAAAAGACAGCATTAAACTGGATGATTTTGATAACGAAGTTTATGATCTTACAGTTAGCGGTCCGAATGGTTTTTACAGGAATTTCGCAGGAAGCAAAAAAAATCCTTCCGTTGTTATAAAAGCATATCCAGAGCAAGCTGGTTTGGTAAGCAAAAAACTTACAGGTACCCTGGTTTTCGCTATTGAGAACAAAGGCGCCAGTTTAGTTACGCTCCAAATTGTAGATAACAAATACAAATCAGGGAGCAAAACGGTAACAATTAAGCCAAAATCGGGTACAAATATCTCGTTTAATCTGGCTAAAAATGCGAATTGGTACGATTTCAGTATTGTGCAGGCGGGCAATACAACATTTAAACACCGATATGCAGGTAAAATAGAAACCGGAGAAATTACCCAAACCGACCCATACATGGGTAACGCATGATAAATATCCCCCAAAAAGGGGGATGGCTTTTGAAAGAAATTATGCTTATTTTGTATTACATGTGCAGTAAACTGTCTATAATCAAGATAAATTTTATAGTTTCTTTCATTTTGCTTTTTAGCCTTAAGCTATCGGCCCAAAGCTATAATTTTACCAATTACAGCCTTAAGGATGGCTTGCCTCAATCGCAGGTAATGGTAATTTATCAAGCAAAAGACAGGACGCTTTGGCTTGGCACTTTTGGTGGGGTAAGTAATTTCGATGGCAGGCAATTTACCTCGTACAGCAAAGCCGATGGGTTAGGATCAAATTCAGTAAACTGCATTACAGAGGATAACCAGAGCCAAATGCTTTTTGGTACTGAAACAGGTATCAGCATTCTTAAACGTGGAAAAATAAGCACCCTGTTTTCGGGTAAAGGGGTAAGCCATTTACTTAAAGACAAAGAGGGTGTTATTTGGGGAGTAAGTGAATATAAACTTTTCAAAATTGAAAAGGATAAAATCGTTTTTTATTCCATCGCTGGTAAAAATATCCATACCATAAACAGCGACAGTTCCGGAAACCTATATGCTGCTGCATCAGGAGTGGGTATTTATCAGCTTAAGAATAACAATTGGACAATCTACCAAGAGTTACCGCCAGCCATCAATACTTTATCTATCCGGAAGATCTTATTTGATAAAACGGTAAAGAATAAGGCCTATCTGTTAACCGACCATAGCGGAATTTATGTACTGGAGAACGGAATAGTTAAACCGTTTTTTAAAAAAGAGGGTATCGATACCTATTATTCCATCGCGCAGGATCATCGTGGAAATATGTGGGTAGGCTCTGAAAAAGGGGCTTACTTCATAAATAAAAATGGCTCAATCATTAATTTTAACGGAGAAAATGGATTGAGCGATAACCAGGTTAATGCAATATTTAGCGATGCTGAAAACAACATCTGGATATCTTGTTTTAGTGATGGTATTTACAAATATGAAGGCGATGCTTTTATTCGCTACAATAGGTTTAAGGGCAAGAACCTGGCATATCCAATAAGCGGAATAGCGGCAGATAAAAATAATAACCTCTGGTTTGGCACTTTTAACAAAGGTGTTTTTAAGTATGATGGTAAAGAGGTACAAAACATTGATATCCCCGCTTTTAAGGATAAAAAAATCTACTTCGTTTATGCCGATAAAGCAAAAAACATTTGGTTTTCTACCTATGGCAAAGGCATTTGGAAATACGACGGAGAAAAATTTAGCCAGGTATTAAAGCCAGAGAGGTTTGATAACAGCTCGATAGCTGAAGACGAGGAAGGAGGGATCTGGATAAACGGGTACATGTCATCTACTTATTTAAAGGATGGAAAAACCGAACGGATAAGTGGATTTGATGGCTATTTATCGTGTATTTATCCTTTGCAGAAGGATAGTGTGTTTCTTGGCACCTCAAATGGCGTTACACTTATCAAAAACAAAAAGATAGATAAAACATTTCGTATCAAATCGCTCACCAATGTGTACGTACTGAGCATTATAAGGCAGGGTGATAATTTGATTTTTGCTACGCTTGGCGATGGGATCATCACCTGGAATTTAAAAACGAAAGCCATTAAACGTTATGTTGTTGCCAATGGGTTAAACTCAAATGATATTTATAGCCTTGCAACCGATAATGAAAATAATTTATGGGCCGGAACAGGACGGGGGATTAACAAATTAACTTTTAATAGGCAACAACAAAGTTATGAAGTTTTTAGAGACCATCCGCTCATTGTAGAATGTAACCAAAACGCAATTATCAATTACAAAAACAGCATATTGGTAGGCACCATAAATGGACTTATTCAATGTAAAACCAATCCGCTTAGGGAGAACAAAAAGAATCCTTTTATCCATATTCAACAGGTTAGTGTTTTTCATAAAAATGATCGGGCAAAGGATATTTCAGTAGATCTGAACGGAAAAGGAGATAAATTTTATAAACTTAACTACAGTCAAAACCACATTTCGATAAGTTTTAAGGGAGTTTATCTCACCAATCCAGAAAGTGTACTTTACCGCTACAAACTGGTTGGGGTAGATAACGATTTCAGCAAACCTGTACCCAACACAGAGATCGAATACTCGGCCATAAGACCAGGTAGTTATACTTTTCAGGTTTATGCTATCGCAAATGGCCAGCAATCAAATATAGAACAGTTTAGCTTTACCATTGTACCGCCGTATTATGATACCATTATATTTAAGATTGGCGCATTTTTGGTGCTTATTTTCCTGATCTGGCTTATCTTTTACCTCATTTTTAAAACCAGAGAACGTAAAAAACATCAGTTCGAAAAGTTAAAGTTAAAAGAGCAAGAAAAAATAAGAAAGCAAACTGCAGAAGATTTTCATGATGATATTGGCAATAAACTGACCAGGATTAATGTTTTATCCGAAATTCTGGATAAAAAGGTAGCAGGAACCGAAAAAGAGCAAAAGGAACTGATCAGGCTAATCAGAGAAAACGCCAGTTTGTTGTATACCGGAACTAAAGATATTCTTTGGGCGCTAGACCCACATAGCGATAATCTTTTTGAGATATTGATGCACATTAAAAATTTTGGAATCGATCTTTTCCAAAACACGGGAGTTACATTTAAAATGGAAGGCGTGTTAAGCAAATATCAAAAACTACACCTATCGATGGAGTTTAACCGAAACCTAACATTAATTTTTAAGGAGATGTTAAATAATGTGTTAAAACATGCCAAAGCAAGCCAGGTGTTGATTATGGTTATTGAAACCGATCATGATACAGTAAACATCTTAACAACAGATGATGGCGAAGGTTTTGATCTTGAAACGGTACAAAAAGGAAGAGGATTAAACAATATTCAAACACGCTGCAAACGTATAAAATCGACCTTTCAGATTTCTTCTATAAAAGGGAAAGGCACCACTACAACAATTTCTACCAGAATTCCTGTTACAAAATAGCACTAAAAGCGTCTTAATTAAAACCAACCACAAAAATGAGCCAGAATTTACGAATTGTTCTAATCGAAGATGACGATATTTTAAGAATGGGTTATGAATCGTTATTAAGCGATGTTGAAGATTTTGTAGTCGTTAACGCCTATGCATCATACGATTTGGCCAAAAAATACTTAGAGGCCGATCATCCAGATGTGATTTTGCTCGATATCCAGATGCCAGGCACCAACGGGCTGCAGGCCTTACCTTTTATCAAAAAAGCCTTACCTAACGCGAATATTATTATCCTCACCGTTTTTGATTCGCCCGAATTGGTTTTCGAAGCTCTTACCATGGGCGCAGGTGGCTACCTCACCAAAAATTCGAGCGCCTCAAAAATTATAGATGCCGTAAGAGAAGTGAGTACCGGCGGGGGCGCCATGAGTACAAATGTAGCGCGCATCGTAATGCATTCTTTTCAAAAAAACCTGAATTCTCCTTTAACTAAACGCGAAACCGAAATATTAGATCGGATTGCAAATGGACAAACAAAATCTCAAATCGCAAACGATCTCTTTATTGATCAGGAAACAGTAAGAAGCCATGTAAAAAATATTTACATCAAACTCGATGTAAACTCCAAATCAGAAGCGATTAAAACAGCCAAAGAAAAGCGCTTTATTTAATCTATACCTATATTTTGCTAAAAAATAATGCGAAAATCACCCTTTTTGGGTGATGCTTCGGGTTCAATTTCAGTTTAATTTTACATCATACAATTAAACAAGGCAATGAACCAATCTGCAAAATTCTTTTACGTGCAAGTAAAGCAACTAAATGATGCAGATGCATTTTATGCCAACTGTTTAGGGATGCCAACAGAATCGACAATGATTTCTGAAAAGGAAAAAGGAATCATGGTTAAAGCAGATCACGAGACCAATATTTTCCTGTCAGAACAAAAGCATCAAAACCAGACCAATAAAATTGTATTAACAAGCGATGACTGTTTAGAAGATTACTGCAGACTAAAATCGAGAGGGGTTATTTTTAAAAACAGACCAGCTTACTTAAGTGAGGGCTTGAGTATCGAATTTTCTGATCCTTATGGTAATCATTTTATCATATTGGAACAACGTAACTACAATGAGGATTAATGTTATGAGGTACGTAAAAGAATTAAGCAATAGGAATAAAATTATAAGCGAAAGCACTTGTGAGGCTCTTTACGAGCAACAGAACGATGCTTATACCATTAAATTCGTTTTTAACGGAACCGAAAATTGCGAAATTAACAAGCGTAAGTTTAGCATTTATCCCGATACTTTCGCGGTAGTAAATGCCGGAACAAATTTTAGCAGCAAAATAGATTCGATAAGCCCGGTAAATACATTTTCCGTTTCTTTTGGCGAAAACTTTATTAAAGATTTTCACCATACTTTTTCGAACAGCAACGAGAGTTTGCTTGCCGGAAAAGAAGCTGGGGAAACACCTCCTTTTATCGAATCACTTTATCCTTTTTCTGGCGATATGCGCTTTAATGTGCTGCATTTAAAAAGTCAGCTCGATAAAGGTTTGAAAGACGAAATGCTGATTAATGAATACCTGTACCACTGTCTTTTAAACTATTATAAAATTTATGATAAAGAGGTAGCCCAGAAATTGGATAAACTCAGCTTTATCAAAACAAAAACCCGTGAAGAGGTTTTAAAAAGATTAACACTTGCTAAAGAATACATTAGTAGCAATTACAATCAAAATATAACATTAGAAAACATTGCCGAACAGGCATGTTTATCGGTTAACCATTTGCTAAGAACATTTAAAGAAGCATATGAGATTAGCCCATACCAGTTTTTAGTGCAGTTAAGATTAAACAGGGCTAAAAAACTATTGCAAACTACCACTTATTCCTTAAACGAAATAGTACGTTTAGTAGGGTTTGAATGCCCAAGTTCATTCATCAGGTTATTTAAACACACGTTCAATATTACCCCGCTAAAATATAGAAAGAGTAGGTTGAACTAATTATAAATAGTGATTTCTGCATATTTAGAATGTTAGGATGAAACTATTTTTGAAGCTCTTGCAGGACAATTTGTAGAAGTTTTTTCCTGTTTAGGTTAATAATGATTAAAAAAGCAAACTGCCAGGATTGGGGTTTGCTTTTTTGCGTTTAAAGCCTACTTCTATCCAGAATGGTGATTTTCGCACATTTTTGGATTTTCACAGCGCCTAAATTGCTTATTGATTTGGTTTCATGCGTATCTGCTAAAACTAAAGAACAAATTATTTACTAACTATTTATTTCGAAACATGAAACAAAAATTACTATTGATTTTAATGGTTGCGGTTTTGTCTTATTTCAACGCCCTGGCGCAGAATAAAACAATAACCGGAAAGGTGGTTGATGCTGATGATGGTTTACCATTGCCCGGCGTATCAATAAAAGTAAAGGGCACTACACAGCTGACCCAAACCACCGGACAGGGAACCTTTTCTATTACCATACCTTCAGATGCACAAACGCTAGTGCTAAGTTATGTGGGCTATACCGAGCAGGAAGTAAGAATAACCGGCGAAACGTTAAATATTCGCATGGTATCATCAGCTAGAAATCTTCAGGATGTAATGGTTATTGGTTATGGAACAGTAAAGAAAGAAAACTTTACGGGTTCTGCAGCGGTAGTTAAAGAGGACGTTTTCAAAGACCGTCCGGTTACTTCTTTTGAAAAGGTCTTACAGGGTGCAGCTGCAGGCGTTCAAGTTACCAGTGTATCTGGTCAGCCAGGCGCTACTTCTACTGTTAGGATTCGTGGAGTAGGTTCCTTCACCGCTTCAAGTACCCCGCTTTATGTAGTTGATGGTATTGCCATTACTAATGGCGATTTAAGTTCGGTTGCACAAACTTCTGATGTACTTTCCTCAATAAATCCCAACGATATTGCTTCGGTAACGGTATTAAAAGATGCGACCGCTGCAGCTATTTATGGTTCTAGGGCAGCAAATGGAGTTGTATTAATTACCACAAAACAAGGTAAAGCAGGGCAAACCAAATTAAATCTTAGCTCTAGCACAGGTTATTCCTACCAGGCAGTAGATAAACATGAGGTAATGGATGCCACCCAGTATTACAAAACCTATTGGGATGTTTATTATGCACAACGTTTAGCAGCAGGCTTAACACCTGATGCCGCGGCTACTGCAGCAAATGGATTAACCAATGCTAAATTGGTGGTGAATCCCTACAATACAGCAAATCCTTATGCTGCAAATGGTGTGCTTGCTAGTGGCGCATCATTGCTTTATGATACCGATTGGCGTGATGAAGTATTGCGTAGAGGAGTAACTAAAAATATCGATCTATCGGCCAGTGGTGGTAATGATAAAACAAAATTCTTTCTCTCAGGGGGGTATTTTGAGCAAAATGGAATTGTAATTAGGTCGGATTTTAAACGCTATTCAGGAAAATTCAATATCAACTCTGAGGTAACGGATTTCTTAAAAATCGGGATCAATAACAGTTTGGCCCGTACCGAACAAAATACACCAGCTGGAAGTACAGGTGCAGATAACCCGGTAAACTTTGCCGATCAAACAGCAAACATATACCCATTATATGTGCGCGATGCAAATGGGAACATTGTATATGATGCTACAGGAAGTCCGGTTTATAACTACATTAACCCGGTTACCCCAGATTTTAATCCGGTGGGTTTATCCAAGTTAAACGAATATAATACCATAACCAATAGAGTAATTACAAGTCCTTTTGCTGAAGTTAGATTTTTGAAAGACTTTACGGCTAAAAGTATGGTTGCAGTAGATTACATAAACAATCGTGAGCGTCAGTTTTATAATATGGAGCATGGTGATGGTGTTAGCGTTAAAGGACGCGCATACCGCTACTCAAAAGAAGATGTTACGGTAACTTTTCAAAATACGATAACCTATAATAAAACTTTCAACCTGCATAATTTTGATGTTTTATTAGGCCAAGAGGCTTACCGTTCAAAGCGTGATTTTAACTACTCGCAGGTTACAGGATTCCCTTTCCCGGGTACTAATGAGCAAATAGCAGCATCAACACCATCAACAGTACAATCTTATTATACTCAACAAAGGTTTGCCTCGTATTTTTCGCGTTTGCAATATAACTATGCAGGTAAGTACTATCTATCGGGAAGCTTAAGGAGAGATGGATCATCTGTTTTTGGAAACGATAATAAATATGGAACATTTTATTCTGTTGGTGGTGGATGGCGCATCGGCAGAGAGAATTTCTTAAAAGATGTGAGCTGGATTGATGAATTAAAGATAAGGGCCAGTTATGGTACGTCTGGTAATGATAGGATTGATCGCTACGCATCACAGGGTTTGTATGGTCTGGGTAAAAACTACGAAGGACAGTCAGGTATTAATTATGTTCAGCTAGAAAATATTAATTTAAAGTGGGAACAGAATTCAACTGTAGATATTGGTTTGGAGTTTGCCTTATTTAAAGGGAAAATAAGTGGAGAGGCCTCTTATTATAAACGAGGATCGAAAGGCTTACTGTTTGACCAGCCACTCACTCGGTTAACAGGTTTTGACAATTTGATAACCAATCTCGCATCAATGGACAATTATGGTGTTGAGATCTTATTGAATGGAAATCCGGTAAAAACTAAAGATTTTGATTGGAATATATCATTCAACATTACATCAAATAAAAATAAAATTAATGCAATGACCCAAAATGAGGTTATTGACGGTACCAAAAGATGGAAAGTGGGTGAAGATAGATATCAGTGGTATTTGCGGGAGTATGCAGGTGTAGATCCTGCAGACGGCAAACCGATGTGGTTTACTGATGAAATCGTGAATGGACAATCAACAGGTAACAAGATCACCACTAAAAACTGGTCTACAGCAACAAGATACGATGGTTTAGGTTCTTCATTACCAAAATTCACCGGAGGTTTTAATAATACCCTGAAATATAAAGAATTTGACTTAAGTGTATTTACTTATTTTTCTACAGGAGCAAAAATTTATGACACCTTATATGGTAACCTGATGCATAGCGGAGGTACTGTAGGTAAACAGCTATCTGTAGATAATTATAACAGCTGGCAAAAACCAGGTGACATCACTGATGTGCCACGATTTGTGATCAACAATACCGATTTAGGAAACAGCCAGTCAACCCGTTTTTTATACGACGGATCGTTTATGCGTGTTAAAAATATCACCTTAGGCTATTCTTTAAAGAAAAACTGGTTAGAATCTATCCATTTGTCGAATGTACGAGTATATCTGATGGCTGAAAATCCTTTTACATTGGCAAAACACAAAGGAATGGATCCAGAGTCGGCCCTTACCGGTTTAACAGATAACGATATTCCAAATGTTAAAACATTTACGCTAGGTCTTAATGTAGGATTTTAATTGATAAAGAAATGAGAATTATAAAAACATATAAAACGGCCTTATATGCCGGAGTGGTGTTGCTTTTTGTTGGGGCAACGTCATGTAAGAAGGAATTTTTGCAGGTAATACCAACACAACAGATCAATGCAAAGGATGCCTTTTCTTCTGGAGCTAAAATCCAGGCCGCCATGACTGGTATTTACGATCTAACTACTTTTTCGGGTTATACCAACAACATGATATTGAGTGTTGATGTTAAAGGGAATGATGTGATGATTGTGAGTGGTGCTGCAAATTACAACCGTTTTGTGGCACAATACCAGTTTATAGAAACAGTAAATAATGGCGATGCATACACATGGTGGCAATACAGCTATAAGGTGATTTCAAATGCAAATCAGTTTGTTGTTAATATTCCGGATGCTCCTATAAGTGATGCCTTAAAAACAGAATATTTAGCGGAAGCACGTGCATTGAGAGCTTATACTTACTTTTGGCTGGTACGTTGGTTTGCCCAACCTTACAGCGTAAATCCTGAAGCCCTTGGTGTACCCATTTTAAGAAAACCACTTGGACCAGATGAGACATCTCCGGCAAGGGATAAAGTAAAAGATGTATACGCTTTTATTATTGATGACTTAAAATATGCCGAAACAAATCTGCCAACAGCTGGCAGAACCAGCATTTATAGAATAAATGTGGCTGCTATTCAAGGTATGTTAGCCAGAGTTTATCTTAATATGGGTAATTGGGCAGAAGCAAGTCGCTATGCTAAGTTGGCACGCGCTGCAAAACCATTAAGTACAGCCGCCGCATTGTTAACAGGTTTTAGTAATCCAACTTCCGAATGGATTTATGCCATTAATGTAAGAACTGATGATAACCAAGGTTTCTTGGCAGTGTCATCTTTTTATGATCCTTATGACTCGGGCTATTCTAGTTTTAGAGTTACAGACGACTTTTTTAACTCTTTTGCTGCAAACGACGAGCGTAAAAAGCAATTTCTGGTTAAAAGTAGCCCAACGGCAGCTGCAAGTACCGCAGCATATAGAAGAAGGGGTGAGGGATACCTAATCAATAAGTTCGATTTTACGACCACCACAGCTAATAATCAGGTGCTAATACGCTCTTCAGAGATGTATTTAATAGAAGCGGAGGCAGAAGCAAGGTTAGGTAATGAACTAGCAGCAAAACAAGCTTTGTTGGCTATACAACAAAGGGCAGGAGTTGCAACAGTTATTTCTCTGAATACTGGCAATGCTTTGGTCGAAGAAATATTATTAGAGCGCAATAAAGAGTTGTATGGTGAAGGACATAAATTTTTTGACTTGTTGCGTACTAACAAAGGAGTTAATAGAACTGGATCTACGGTGCACTGGAAAATTGTAAATTTTGCATCTGGCGATAATAGATTAGTTTCACCAATTCCTCAGCTAGAACTAGATGCCAATCCAGTATTAAAACCACAACAGAACCCTGGATATTAGTGCTTTTTACTACAAAATTTAAGCGATAGAAAGCCCTTACAATTCATTTTGAAAGGGCTTTCTGCTTAATATCACATTTTAGTTACCTCAGCATTATGGTGTTATCGGCATATTATTTTCTTTTATTCCAGCCGACCTTTAATAAAAAAACACAGATAGTTATGAGACTAAAAGCTTTGGTGATTTTATTACTAGGTATTACAATCACAAATAATGTTTTTGCAGCTGAAAAACCAACTGCAAGCCATAAATCGGTTATCAATTATTATATGGACAGCTATATGAATTCTGACTATAAAAAGTTAAAAGCTGTTTTAAGTGAGGATGCTGTTTTTACGTCGAATAGAGATGTAAGGGTAATTAAACATAAAGCAAGTGATGTGTTAAATCAAATGAAGAAAAATGAAGGCGTAATTCAGAAAGATTGCAACATCAGCTCTTCAATCGTTTCTGAAACCGATGCCCTGGTAATTGCACGTGTAGATATTAATTACGAATTGTTTGATGGCGCACAACAAAACTTTGTGATTATCGAGAAAGATAAAGAAGGCGAATGGAAAATTACCCAGGTTTACAAAGTCTTTATCAGCAACGAAAGCGAGGCTAAAAAACTCGTTTCAAATTAAGATTGTTATTCTCAGGTGCGGAGAAATTAAAAAAGCGAACAAAACAAAAAAGTCCCGGCAATAACCGGGACTTTTTATTTTATTTCTTTTCGACTTAAAAATTAATTGGTAATTCTACCTGCGTTCTGTCCCAGCCAATAACCAGGTTTGCACCTCCCGTAATCTCTGTAAAGGTTAGAGAGAAATATTCGATCGGTTTAGCCATGGTTTTAACCGGAACATTTACACGAACAATATCTTTAGCCTGATTGTAAGTAAAAGCACCCCATTTATCGGTTTCGCTATTTACAATAATCGTCCAGGTATCTTTGTTTGGAATGGCGAATAAGCTATAGGTACCTGCTTTGATTTTTCTGCCGCCAATGCTTACTTTTTTGAAGAAACGAACTTCTGTACTTTCGTTGGCTCCAAAACGCCAAACGTTTCCATACTGTTCTAAAACGCCAAAAATATCACGTCCTTTTTTCTGTGGGCGCGAATAAACAATCTTTATAACCGGTTTTGTTGGGTCTCCAGCCTTTACCTTTGGGGCATTAAGGGGAAAATAAACAATATCTGCAGGACTTGGGTCTGCAACAGGAAATTTTACTTCAGCGGTAAGGGCCTGTTGAGCCTTTACGCTAAAACAAAGAAGAGCGAAAACAACAATGAAGATATTTTTCATTTGTAGGTTTTTGTTTTCAGTAGCGATGAGCAATCATGATTTTACGGCTATTGGTAAAATCATAACGGTCTCATGTGCTGTGGAATTAAATTTTTTAATCCTTAAAGGATCTAATTGTATAAAGGACTAAAAACTAGTATTTTCTTCCTTTTACGATAGCGTTTAAAAATAAGCCTGCTGTTAACAAACCTAAAACACCACCTAACAAAGCGAAAATGTAGTTTTGCGTAATGATTGCTCCAGTTAAAACTCCGAAGAATAAACCTAAAGCATAATATAACCAGTTGAAATTATTGCTGCTGTTCTCTTGTACACTCATGTTTTTTGTTATTTGGAGGCAAAGTTAATATTTATTTTAAATTTTAATTTGTCATTGTACCCAATATTCTAATTAATTATCAATTCTAGCCAATTTATAATCAGCCTTTTTCAGATAAGTAATCAATTCTGCCAACTTGTTATAAAATTTATCAGTTCTTCTGGCACCGGTACCGATGTGCAACAGCAAGATAAAACCATTTAAACCATTGGGTTTTGTTTCGTTAAAAGTTGTAATCGATTTGTATATCTCATCGCTCGATCGATAACTTTTTCCCATTTCGGGGTAGGTATAATCAGCATTAGATCGTGTGCCCGGAGTGAAATTAATCAATTGTAAACCCTGTGCTTTGGTCCAGTTGGCTATGGTTTGGTTGTACCATTCGTAAGGAGGCAAAAAATAGCCCGCCGCTTCTTTGTTAATCCCAAAACCTGCCATTGCCTGATAATTGTTACTTAAATCGGTTTCGAAATCTGTTCTTGTAACCAAGAGACTATCGCGTTTATTCCAATCACAGTACAATAAATGCTTATCAGAATGTGGACCGAGATAATGCCCGGCGTTTTTTAGTTTTTTGATCAATGATTGGAAATTAGGGTTCCGATAAAAATTTCCGGTAAGAAAAAAGGATGCTTTAACTTTCTCCCGTGCCAGCACCTTGCTTATTTTTTCGCCGCCATCCGCATATTCGTCACCTGTAAAAACCAGGTAGATTTTCTTTTGGGTAGAATCGCCCCGAATGTTCGCACCCAGGCTATAAGTTTTATGGTCGGGTAGGGGTTTAGCCTGCGCTTCCTTGGCCGCTAGTAAATAAATAAGAGATGCCGTTCCGTCCATTGTGGGTTCATTGGTGCTATAATCTCCATAATCATCGTGGTAAACGGCCAGGTCGCTCTGAAAGTCAGCATATTCATCAGCATCATTGAGTTTGATCCCGATTAAACCTTTATAAATATTAGTGTAAACGGGTCCATCAACCAATCCGCCGTTTATGGGATAATTCTTTAAATGGGTAAAGGCCGAGTGTGGATCGCTTGGTGTATCTCCCCATTGAGGTAAGCCATAAACCATACTCGTTCCCCATGGATTACAGCCAAAAAGCCAATCGAAATTAGCCTGATCCAGCTCGCTATAGGTTTTATCGCCGCTTAATGCCGAGTACCAGCTACACTGTATGGCAAAGGCAACCGTTAAATTATTGCTGCACCAAATAAACGGAACACCACGGTAAAAGGCATTGTTTTTTGCACGGCTCCAAACTTGCTTTATCCCTTGTTGATAATAGTTGATGGCTGTTTTATCGTTCGAATCTTGCTTAGCGATTTCGTAATGACCAAGGTTGATGAAAGGATAATATTGATAATGCGCTGCGGTATCTTTTTGTAGCCAGGGCGTGATGCTTTCTTGCTGGGCGTAGTTTAAGGCCTGTGTCATTTTCTTTTGATCAATCCTTTCTCTTCCGAAATTGAATGATGTTTCGGCGAGTTCCATATCATCAACCCAATTGTCTTCAGCATAAATATAGGGCGATTTTACAGAGGCTGTTTGCGTTACCCCAGGTTTTTGTAATGCAAATTTATAGGCTGTTTTGGCTTTTTTAACAAGTAATCTGGCGTAATTACGATCTACATCTTTAAATAAAACCGATCCTAAATTAAAAGCACTCGTAAATTTAGCTGCAGTAGAGCTGGTACCGGTGGTGTTGTTCATAAATTTGCCCCGCTGCTGTGTTTCGCCGGTAATAAAATAGAGCGGGCGCTCAAAACCTTTTCCATATTGACTGTCTTCTTTTGGAATCCGCATATTGATGTGATCACGGTCATCGGCCAGTTGGTTGAACATGATATTTTTTTGTGGGTGCATTTTCAACAACCAATCCAGTCCCCATTTAGCTTCGTCCAGAACATCAGCAAGGCCGTTTTTTCCATTCAAACCATTCGCCATTTGCCTATCGCTAAACACTTGAGGGAAGTCGCGATAAGCCATTAGTAGGTGATAGGCTGCATTTGCTGAAGTAGTTGAATATTGGAGGTAATCGCTGGCGTCGTGCCAACCACCAGAAGCATCAAAATGTGTACTGTCTTTAATGCCTGCTTTGGCGCCATATAAAACAAAGCCATCGTGGGTATGGCAGCTATCCTTTAAGTACGGATTAAAACCGCTCCGTTGCTGGCGCATATATTGTAAACAGAAATCTGCTGCACCTTTATACACATCGTTATTGATCAACAACAGGGGAGAAACAATACCATTTGCCCTGAGGTAGTAACTCCCTGCACTTTTAAAATCACTGAAATTCAATCGGGCGGTTTGGCTAAAAGGACCATAGCTGCCGAAGTTTTTAATATTGGTTGAGGTATAAACAATTTTATTGGTTTCCTTTTCTACAATTTCGAATTGGGTAGGAATTTCGCCTGTTTTGCTTACCCATACTGCAACTTTAATACTTTCGGTGGGGTAACCGAGCAAATTGATTCTGATCCAACTCTGTTGGACTTTTCTTTGGTTACCAATAAATGAACATAAGAACCATAGGGCAAATGAGAAAGTTGTGGCTAAAAAGAACTTATTTTTCATTGTGACTGATGATTATTTCATTTAAAAATAGGGTTTTATCAAGATAATGTAAAAGAAGTGGGTAAACATTTGGAAATTAATCAATCGTTTGATTAATTTTGTGTCGTTAAAAAGAAATGAAAACAGAAAAAGTAGATAAAAGACAGGCCATTCTCGAGGCAGCTGAAAAGCTGTTTTGCGAGACCGGGTATGAGGGTACCTCCACCCGCCAGATTGCCAAGGAATCTGGAGCAAACATGGCGATGATAAATTATTATTTCGGTTCTAAAGAAGGGGTTTTCGTAGAGATTATGAACGAGCGTATTGCTGGTTTTGCTTCTCAGTTAAAAATCATCAATGAAGATAAGATTTCGGCATTAGAAAAATTGCACAGGGTTATAGAGGGCTATGTAAATAGGATACTGAATAACACTGCGTTTCATAAAATGATGCACAGAGAGCTTTCTTTAACTCAAAGGCCAGAAATGTATGATAAGATAAAAGATGCCATGAGCCACAACATGCAGCTTATCGATCGCATTATTACAGATGGGATTGAAGATGGGACCTTTAACAAGGTTGACGTTCGTATGGTAATCGCCACTATTATGGGCACCATAACCAACATTGTTATCTCTCCCCATAAGGTGATATCGTGCTCCAACTTCGACTTGAACAATCCGAAAGATAAAAAAATGATTAAAGAGCGGACAGTCGCTCACTTACAAAATCTAACAACAGTTTATTTAACAACAAAAAAATGATACCCAGATCAATAAGATTAATGCTTGCGGCGTCATTAATTCCGGCAGCTTTATTTGCACAGAGCTCAAAAGAATTAAACATTAACCAGGCAATAGAACTTGGCATAGCCAACAGTAAAAACTTAAAGCTTTCTCAAAACAAGATCGATCAGGCTGTTGCACAGCTGGAGGTTGTAAAAGACAATGTTTTGCCTACGGCAAACGCAAGTTTTATGTACAATCACGCTGAAATACCAACTACTACCTTTACATTACCCGGTAGCGAATCGTCTTTCCACTTGCCTAAAAGAGCCGATGCTTTTGTGGGAACAGCAGCAGTACAAGAATTGGTATATGGTGGTGGTAAATTAAGGTACGCTAAAGAATCGACCAAATTACTGGCCGATGTTGCACGTTTAGATGCTGATAAAAGCAAAGAAGAAATTACGTATGCTGTTATTAATACCTATTACGCTTTGTACAAAGTATTGCAAAGCAGAAAAGTGGTTGATCAGAATTTAGAATCAATTGCCGCACAGATTAAACAGGCACAGCGTTTCTTCGAGCAAGGTATTGTAACTAAAAACGATGTGTTGCGTTTCCAATTGCAACAGGCAAATGTTACGCTAACTCAAATGGATATTGAGAGCAACCGTAAAGTGATCAATTATAACCTGGATATCTTATTAGGTTTACCAGAAGATACCGAGGTGAAAATTATTGATCCTACTTTAGGTTTAAGAGGAGCGGGTTCTTTAAACGAATATATTGGTTTAGCAATGGCTAACCGCCAGGAGTTAAAACAACTTGATGTGCAGAACCAAGTTGCCGATTTTAACATTAAAACCATTAAGGCAAATACATTGCCTACCGTTGGTGTTGGTGCAAATTTATATTACATTAATCCAAGTGGTAATTTTATCCCGCCAACCAACCAATATTTAATGCCCATTACATTAGGCGCAACGGTTTCCTGGAATTTCGGCAACCTTTGGACAAACAAGAACAAGGTAAGCGAAGCGAAAATTCAACAAAGTGCGATTACCATTCAGAAAGACATTTTGTCTGACCAGGTAAAAACAGATATCAACAAAAACTTTCAAGGTTACCAGGTGGCGATGAACAAAATCCAGGTATTGGAAACTTCAATTGCACAAGCAACAGAAAACGATAAGTTATTGGCATCTAAATATAAAAACAATGTGGCTTCGGTTACCGATCGTATCGATGCTGAAACCTTATTGTACCAGGCAAAAATAAACTTAGAGATAGCTAAGGCAGACGCAGGTTTGGCTTACTATACCCTATTAAAATCAACAGGAAAAATAACGCAATAAATACAGCAATGACAACTGAAAAGAAAAAAAAGAACATAGTAGTACCCATCATTTTAGGTGTTTTACTAGTAATAGGCGTAATCTTCGGGATTACGGAATGGAATTATTATAGCAAACATGTAGATACGGATGATGCTCAGATTGATGGCGATATCAGTCCTGTTGTTGCCCGTGTTGGCGGTTATGTTGCAGCGATTAATTTTGAAGAAAATACACATGTAACCGAAGGACAGGTTTTGGTGAAGCTCGATGATAAAGACTATAAAGTTAAATTAGAGCAGGCAGAATCTGGTCAGAAAGGTGCAAGTGCAGGAGTTGGTGTTGCCGAATCGCAAATTGTAGCTACCCAGGCAAATACTGGTACTGCAAAAGCAAACGTTGATGCTGCAAAATCAAATGTTGAGGCTGCAAATGTTAAATTAAATTTAGCGCAGAAAGATTACAATCGTTACGAAAACCTGGTGAAAGATGGTTCAATCACACAACAAGCTTTCGATCAGGCTAAGGCGAGTAAGGAATCTGCAGAAGCGGCCAGACAATCTGCTCTGGCAGCATATCGTGCAGCGCAAGATCAATATAATGCTGCGGTTAAACAAGTTGGTACTACACAATCACAGTTGGCAGTGAGTAGCAATGTAATTAGCCAGCGTCAAAGTGATATCGATTTTGCAAAGCTTCAATTATCTTATACAGATATTAAAGCCCCTGCAACTGGCATCGTTTCTAAAAAGAATGTTCAAAAAGGACAATTGGTTCAGGCTGGTCAATCTTTATTCTCTATCGTGAATGACGGAAGCATTTATGTAACGGCAAACTTTAAAGAAACTCAATTGGAGAAAATTAAAGAAGGTTCTAAAGTAGAAATTGAGGTTGATGCTTATCCAGACGAAAAAATTGAAGGCGAAGTATATAATTTCTCTCCAATTACTGGTGCAAAAGGATCTTTATTGCCTCCTGATAATGCTACTGGTAACTTTGTTAAAGTAGTTCAGCGTGTTCCGGTAAAAATCAAAATCCATCCATCAAAAGAACTGTTGGCTAAGTTGCGCCCAGGAATGAGCGTTAAAGCATCAGTATCTACTAAATAATAATTAAAATGGCCGAAGTAGGTTTAAAAAAGTGGATTATTACATTTACGGTAATCACAGCTTCATTATTGGAGCTGATTGATACGACTATCGTAAACGTGGCAATTCCACAAATACAGGGAAACCTGGGCGCTACCCTAGAGGATGTGGCCTGGCTTTCTACAGGCTATGCGGTAGCGAATGTTATCGTGTTGCCAATGTCGGGCTGGTTAGGTAACCGATTCGGCAGGAAAAATTACTTTCTTACCTCCATCATCGTTTTTACACTCGTTTCCTTTTTGTGTGGAAATGCCACTTCATTGAATGAACTTATTTTATTTAGGATCATTCAGGGTTTGGCCGGCGGTGGTTTAATATCAACAGCGCAAGCTATTTTAATAGAAACCTGGCCACGTGAAGATGTGGGTATCGCAACTGCCTTATTTGGTTTAGGAGCTGTAGTTGGGCCAACTGTTGGGCCAACCATTGGTGGATATATTCTGGAAATCAGTTCATGGCCCTGGATCTTTTATGTGAATATTCCCGTCGGAATTCTCGCGGCCTACTGTACGTACACCTTTGTTCGGGCAACCCCGAAATCAGGGCAGGGGCAACCTGTCGATTGGTGGGGTATCGCATTATTGGCTATTGCAGTAGGTAGTTTACAAACATTATTAGAAAAAGGGGAGAGCGAAGATTGGTTTGCTACACCATACATTACCGCATTGGCCGTGGCCTCGGTATTTGGCTTACTGTTATTTATATGGCGAGAAATGACCACCGACCACCCGATTGTGAACTTTAAAATTATGAGACACAGAAGTTTCTCTGTGGGGATGTTTACCTCATTTATTTTGGGTTTCGGGTTATACGGGTCAGTGTTTGTATTTCCGGTATTCTGTCAGAATTTGTTAGGATTTTCACCTTTGCAAACCGGAGAAATCTTGTTCCCAGGTGGATTATGTACCATTGTAATGATGCCGTTTATTGGTATTATGCTTAAAAAAGGTGTTCCGGCACAAATTATGGCCACCTTTGGTATGTTGGCATTCTTCATTTTCTGTTGGATGTTGAGTAATTCGACTTTACAATCAGGAACTGGCGATTTCTTCTGGCCGCTGGTAATCAGGGGTGTAGGTATGGCCTTATTGTTTGTCCCTTTAACCACACTTGCCATCCAGGATTTAAAAGGACCAGAAATCGGTCAGGGATCAGGTTTGAACAATATGATGCGCCAATTGGGCGGCTCATTCGGTATCGCAGCTTTAACTACATTAATTCACGTCCGTTCGGGTTTCCACAGAAGTGTTTTATTGGCAAATGTGAACGATTATAACCAACCATTTGTGGATCGTTTTAACGGATTGATTAAAGGTTTTATGGCAAAAGGACAAACCTTGTTTGATGCCAAAATTATGGCAGCAAAAGCGATGGAAGGAATTGTAACCAGGCAAACAATGTTACTTACCTATGACGATGCCTATTGGGTTGCTGGATTAATCATGTTGTTCTCCATCCCACTACTTTATCTTCAAAAGTTTAAGAAAAATGCAAATATTCCTGCCGATGTGCACTAAAATTTGCAAAGAAATGCCGTAAAAAATGGCAAAAAACAAAAACAGCCGGTGTATTTTATTACATCGGCTGTTTTAACCCAAAAAATTAACAATCAATGCAATGCCCTTAAACATTGCAAATGTTCTTACTTAACCACATTGTGGCCAAATAAGATTTTAAAATTAAAATTTATTCTACAATTTTCCAAATTGTAAGCCTTAGAATTTTAATACCTTACGCATTTTTTGTAGTATTACGGTATACAAAACTATTGCATAAGCTATGCCTAAACTTCGTTTAACTACGCAACGAGAATCTATTTTTAATAATGAGGTAATCTCAAAATTCGAACTATTTAACAGTTTATTTCTCACCTTGCCTTTTTACAAAATTAAAGATACCGGAACATTGCTTCCGCTGTTTTTTAAGAGCTGTGAAGAAGGCATTGCAAACGGAGAAAAACCGGCACAGATTATCGAAGAATTTTTTGCCAAGTATACCAGTTATACAGACCCTAAGGATATTGTTGACCTGCTTTTCCGTTTTATCCAGTATATCGAACGTCAGGTAGTTCTTTTTGATGCCGTAGAAGATGCTTCTTTTACAAAGTTAAATACAACTGATGAACAGAGTACATTGGCATTTATCTTAAAAAAGAATGCCGATAACAAACCGATGTTATCAAAAATTGAGAAGTTGATTGACGAACTTTCACTTCGTTTGGTTTTAACTGCACACCCAACCCAGTTTTATCCCGGAAGTGTATTGGCCATTATTACCGATTTAACTAAGGCCATTAGGGATAACGACATTACTTCGATGAACTCGTTGCTGCAGCAATTGGGTAAAACGCCTTTTTTTAATAAAAAATCACCAACGCCGGTTGATGAAGCCTTAAACCTTGCCTGGTTTTTAGAGAATACATTTTATTTTGCTGCGGCGAATATTCAGGAAGAGATAGACCAGAACCTTGATGAATACAACCTGGAGACTAAGAAAATTTTAGAGTTGGGTTTCTGGCCTGGGGGAGATAGAGACGGAAATCCGAACATTCATGCTGATACCACTTTGGAAGTTTCTAAAATGTTGCGCCAGATCCTTTTCCGTTGTTATTACCGCGATTTCAGGGTGATTAAACGCCGCATCACCTTCAGAGGTGTTGAAGAAAATATCGCAAAACTGCATGACGTATTGTATCTAAATGCTTTTGACCAGACCTGTGAGCTTCATGATATTTCTGATGAATTAAGGGATAACCTGAATAAAATCAAGGAAACACTGCTCGCTGAACATGAAGGTTTGTTTGTTGATCTGGTTAACGATCTGATCCGTAAGATAGACTTATATGGTAACTACTTTGCATCGCTAGATATTCGTCAGGACAGCCGTGTGCTGAGAAACGTACATACCTATTGCCGTGTAAATAAGCCGATTTCTTCGCTGTATCCTGCCGATTATGATAAACTATCTGAAGCAGAGAAATTAGCTTTAATCTCTTTTAAAGAGGCAACGGTTGTTTACGCCAGTGAGCCCGATGCTTTGACAAAAGATACCATTGAAGTAATCAAAGAAATTAAGGGCATTCAAAGACGTAATGGCGAAAAAGCTTGTCACCGTTTTATTATCAGTAATTGCCAACAAGCGAGTGATATTTTGCAATTGATTGAGCTTTTCCTTTGGAATGGCTGGAGTAAAGAATCGTTGACTATTGATTTTGTGCCGCTTTTTGAAACCGTTAACGATTTAAAGGGAGCAGCAGCAATTATGGATACGCTTTATAGTAATCCATTCTATAAGGCACATTTAGCCAGCCGTGGCAATAAACAGGATATTATGCTTGGTTATTCTGACAGTACCAAAGATGGTGGTTATTTAATGGCCAATTGGTCTATTTTTAACGGAAAAACATCATTATCTGCGGTTTCTGCCAAACACAATATTCAGCTGGCGTTTTTTGATGGCCGTGGTGGGCCGCCTGCACGTGGTGGAGGTAAAACACACCGTTTTTATGCTTCTATGGGTAAGGAAATTGCGAACAAGAACATGCAGTTAACCGTTCAGGGGCAAACCATCAGTTCTCAATATGGTTCGGTAGAAAGTGCTGAATTTAATATCGAGCAATTAATCAACGCAGGACTTACTTCCGGATTAAAAGAGAAACACAATATTCTGTTAGATCCTGAGAATAAAACGCTGCTAGATGAAATGGCTGAAGAAAGTTATAAAGCTTTTGTAGACTTGCGTGAGCACCCGTTATTTGTGAGTTACTTAGAGAAATTGTCTCCTTTAAAATTATTGTCGCAAGCTAATATTAGCAGTCGCCCGGTAAAAAGAAACGGTGGTGGTGAAATGAAACTCGAAGATTTAAGGGCGATTAGTTTTGTAACGGCATGGAGTATGTTGAAGCAGAATGTTCCTGGTTTTTACGGTATGGGAACAGCCCTGAAAAATCAGGAAAAAGCTGGTAACTGGGATAAAGTGCTTAAAGTTTATCAGGATTCAGATTATTTGAAAACGATTGTAGATAACTGTATGATGAGTATGAGCAAATCAGATTTTACCATTACAGCGCATTTGGTCGCAGATAAGGAGTTTGGTGCTTTTTGGACTCAATTACATGATGAATTCGAATTAGCTAAGGAGATGCTTTTAAAACTATCCGGACAGCCAACATTAATGGCTAATTATCCTGTAGATAAAAAATCAATCGCTACACGCGAGAAAATTATCTTACCATTGGTGTTGATTCAGCATTTCGCTTTAGAGAAATTGCAGCATGATCAGAACGAAAAAGACCAGCAAGCTTTAGAAAAGCTAGCGGTAAGAACGGTATTCGGTATCGTAAACGCGGGTAGGAATTTAGCTTAATACTTTCTGCTAAACCTCGCAGGTTTCATAAACCTGCGAGGTTTAAATTATAATCCAAGGTCTGTGTCCTCACAGACCTTTTTTTGCGAGAACAAATTCGGCCGTCACCCTGAATTCAGTTCAGGGCCTAATAGCAGGAAAGATGCTGAAATAAATTCAGCATGACGACAAGTAGAAGAAATACCAAACAAAAATCCCTCGCTGATTTTCATCAACGAGGGATCTGTATTTTGAAAAAGCCAGATTAAGCTTTAAAACGATTATCGATCAATCGAACCCATTACCTTTTGGCCGAAAGCATTTAATGCGTCCTTTTCGGCTGCACCTTCGCTTACCATCTGATGTACTTCTAGGGCACCACAGATATTGGTAATCATTTCGCCCGCAACATCAACTTCGTGTTCACTAACCCCTCTGAACTCGCAAAAAGCCTCTAAAACCTCCAAAGTAGTTTCCAGTTGTGCTGGAGTGGTGTTTTGAAATAATTGTCTTATAACCGGAATCTTCATTACTTTATCTTGTTAAATAGTTCAATTAAACCTTCTGCTTTGTTGGTTTGCACCTGATCTACCAAGCTACCGCCTTCAAAAGCTGCGAAAGTTGGTAAATTATCAACGTTTGCAAATTTGCGTGAGTTTGGAAGTTTTTCGGCATCAACAATCAAGAAAGCTACATCTTCATTTTCTGAAGCCAATTTTTTAAACTTAGGCTTCATGATTCTGCAGTTTCCGCACCAAGATGCAGCATACTGAACCATCACCTTTGAGTTATCGGCTAAATATTGTTGAAGATTATCTTCTGTTAATTCTAAAAACATAACGTTTTGTTTAATTAGTTAGCGGCTAAATATTCAGCTACGCCAGTTCTGTTCGCATTCATTGCTTCTTTTCCTTCTTCCCAGTTTGCAGGACAAACTTCGCCATGTTTTTGAACGTGAGCGTAAGCATCAATTAAACGTAAATATTCTTTAACATTTCTGCCTAGTGGCATATCGTTAACACTTTCGTGGAAAACTTTACCAGTTTCGTCGATTAAATATGTAGCTCTGAAAGAAACATTAGAACCTGAGAAAGATTCGTTTCCTTCCTCATCGTAGTTAACTTCTTGATCTAAAATATCTAAGATACCAGATAATTGTCTGTGGGTATCAGCTAAGATCGGGTAAGTAACACCTTCAATACCACCGTTATCTTTTGGTGTGTTTAACCATGCGAAGTGAACTTCATTGGTATCGCAAGATGCGCCGATTACAATTGTATTTCTTTTTTCAAACTCAGGTAAAGCAGCTTGGAAAGCGTGTAATTCTGTAGGGCAAACGAAAGTAAAATCTTTTGGATACCAGAACAATAACACTTTGCTATTTTTGTTTACAGCCTCTTCAAATACATTGATTTTCAAGTCATCACCCATGTCTGACATTGCATCAATACTAACACTTGGGAATTTTTTGCCTACTATTGCCATAATTTTTTGTCTTTAATTTTATGCCACAAAGGTAAGGCTAAAACAGATGTCAAGCAACCCCCGTTTCGCTAATTGTTAATTGTATTTATTGATAACGATATAGATGAAAACTATATTGTTGGTGTGAAATATAGTAGGGTTCTATTTTCATTCGTTGTCGTCATTTCGAGCGAAGTGCAACGCAGTCGAGAAATCTAACTAGATAGATCTCTCCGTTTCGCTGCGCTCCAGTCGAGATGACGAACTGGCTAAGTGGGAGGTTACTTCTTCAACGTATTTTCATACAGTTTGAATATTCTTTTATACTCATCAGTCCAACTGCTTGGCTCGATAAAACCATGGTCTTCAACAGGGTAAACGGCAAGCTCCCAATTGTTTTTGCCGAGCTCTATAAAACGTTGTGTAATGCGCACAATATCCTGAAAGTGAACATTCACATCAACCATTCCGTGCGCCATTAAAAGGTTGCCTTTTAGCTTATCGGCGAAGTAGATCGGTGAACTTCTTTTGTAAGCAATCGGATCGTTATAAGGTTCGTTTAAAATATTCGAAGTATAACCATGGTTATAATGTGCCCAGTCGGTTACCGAACGTAAAGCGGCACCACTTGCAAAAACATCCGATTCATTAAACATGGCCATCAAGGTAATAAATCCGCCATAAGAGCCCCCGTACAAACCAACATGCTGTGAGTTAACACCATATTTCTCTACCAAAAATTTAACGCCATCAACCTGATCGGTTAAATCTCTTCCTCCCATGTGGCGGTAAATACCTGTACGGTGATCGCGACCATAACCGGAGCTTCCGGTATAATCGATATCGATTACCGTGTAACCATTATCGGCCAGTAAATTATTGAACATAAACTCGCGGAAGTAGGTGCTCCAGCCGAAATGCACATTTTGAAGATAGCCTGCACCATGAACAAAAACTACCGCAGGGTGATTAGGATGTGGATTATCGGATTTATAAACCCTCGCATAAACATCTGCACCATAGCGGTTTTTGAAGCTTACCATATCCGGTTGACGCCACTTGTAAGAATTAAATTCGGCAGAGGTAGATTGAGTAATTTTTTCGGCTTTGGCACCAACCTTATTTGGCTGAAGATATAACTCTCCAGGTTTGTCCATAAAGGAATAATTAATGGCTATGTATTTTTCGTCAGGAGAGAGGGTGATATCATTTAAGCCTTTCATGGCAGTAATCTGAACAAGCTCACCACCGTTTACACTGATTTTAAAGAAGTTTGTTATCCCTGGGTGCTCCTTATTTGTTTTAAGATAAAACGTACTTCTATCTTTTGAAAGCTGAACAGATTGCACTTCCCATTTGCCAGAGGTTAGTTGTTTTTTATCGCCTGTGGCAATATTCACCACATAAAGATGCGAATATCCAGTAGATTCGCTTTGATAGTAAAAGCGGTTATTGTCTATCCATCCGGTGCTACCTTGGTAAAAGCCACTAATGCCCGGGCCGCCAATCCAGGCTTCATCGCGCTGACGATCTATTAGAGAAAACTTCCCTGTTGATGCATCCAGTTTTAAGATCCAGCGGTCTTTATTGTCGGTTGAAGTTGCAACGACAATTGCGTTACTTCCGTTATCGTTCCAAATCGGGCCAAAGAAATTTACAGGCCTGTCTGCGTTTTTCTTTTTTAGCGTATCCAATTCTTTTGGATAATCTTTAAGGTAATCGGGAAGATCTTTAATGCCCGGTATGGTAGCAGTCTGAATGGCATAAACAGAATCTTTTTGAGTATCGTAGATAAAGCCCTGCGAAATATTTTCATTTTCCCCAACCTTTGTTCTGCCAGGAATATCTTCGGTATAGCCTGACGATGTGATATAATTCGGAACAACAGTGCTATGGTTATTTTGGGCTGGCGTGGTTAGCTTATAAGTAATAAAATGCCCATCGGGACTAATGGTTACGCCATTTAAAAACTTATCTTCTGTATAAAGCTCTTTTAATGGTTTTGAATCAGCAGATGTTGCGCCAGAACGGCCTCTTCCACCGCGGGCGCCACTTCTGATTTCTGCATTTCTTTTTTTAATGATATCGAACAATTCGGTTTGCTGTGCCTTTAGCCATTTATCCTGCTCGGTAAGCGGCTTGGTTTCCGGTCGGCCTGCTTTTTTACCTTTAACGAAATTAGTGAGTTGTTTGGTTTCGGCAGATTTTAAATCCACTTCGAAAAGATTATCGCCCAATTGATAAACGATATTTCCATTGGTTAAAAAAACAGGGCTGTTTTCTCGCTCTTGCGTGCTGGTTAGCCGCGTTTCTTTATTGCCTTTGAAATTCTGTAAATAGATATCGCCACTTTTTTCGATTAAACCAAGCGAGCGGTCAGTGTTATAGGTATAGTTTAAACTTAAAAGCTTTTCATCTTCCTTTTCTGCCGCTTTAACGGGTTTGGTAGCAGCTGCCGAAACTTTAAATAATTCTTCTTTAGCTTTATTTTCAGGGTTCCAGTTGAAGTACAGGGTTTTGCTATCTGCAGTCCAACGGAAATTGGTTGGTGCAACGCCCATCCACTTTGGATCGCGCATTATCTTTTCGACAGTTAAAGGTGCTAATTGTTGTGCAAAAGCGTATTCGCCTGTGCAAAGCAAAAGGAAAAGTAAATATTTCTTCATGAATTTTAGGTTTGGCTGCAATTTAGGGAATGGACTTGCTAATTTTAACAGGAAATGGAAATGTTACAACAACCTCACCCTATGAACGGTAGTGCTTTATAGCAAAGGCTGTTCATTCCCTCTCCTCAAGGAGAGGGATACGAAATGCAGAAGTAGCTGCACCAACTTACATAGGGAGAGGTTAACGGATTACCCTTCCGGTTTTATCTACATTCACATCATCGAAAGGCTTTAGGTACTCGTTGATGATTACTGCAAATTCTCGTCTGGTTAATACTTTTTTAAGTTCGTATTTAGAAGTAAACTTGTAGTTTTTGTTCCACTTTTTTTGCAGTTCAGTTTTGATTGCCTCAACTGATTTATTGCCCACATAACAAACCATTGCAATGGTGTTTTCTAAATTAATGGGGATATGCTGATGATCATCAAACCAGATCTGGGCCTTGTAATAATAATCTTTGATCGGCTGCTTAATTTCATCGTGGGTAACATCTTTTTCGGGATTGAAATAGGCTTTGTCTTGTTTTATTTCTGCTTTGATAATTCCCGTTATACCCACTTTCTGGATGGCCAGCCAGTTAGAATCAATTGATTTTACATCCTCAAAAGGCATTAACGTATGTTTATAGGCTAATAATTCACCCTGGATCCTTTTTAAATTTGACAAACTGGTTTTGGTATCGAAAAATGCAGCATAGGCTGCGATTGCACCTGCAGCAGGGCCAATTTCGAACTGATCGGCAGAAATATATAAAAGGTTTTCTTGGCTTGGGATGAGCAGGCTGTATAATGATAAAAAATTTGCCCCTTTGGACAAAACACTGGCTACTGTTGTTCTATATAAATTCTCGCTATAATTTAATTGATTTGAAGTCGCAGGATTTAAGCCCGTAATTTTTAATGCAGTCATTAACTTTTCTGGATTATCGGCCATAACCAGAACTTTTGCCCTAATGCTTTTGTCTTTCGTGAGTTTCACTTCCCAGCCACTGCCTGAGCGTTTAATTTCAGTGTAAGGAATACCATTGATTACATTTAAAAGCTGAGTGCTATCAACTGTTACTTTTAGTGGTTTCTTTTTGTCTGGCTTAGGTGCATCTAAGTTTTTAGCGTTTTCAATCTCCCTTTTTAAAAAGCTTTGATAAAAAAGAGTTACTTCTTTGGGCTTGCTATCAGAAATTTTCTTAAGATCAAGCTGTTCCTTTTGTGTAAGCAGAATTGTTTTAACACCTGATTTGAACGATTGAAAAGATGCTGAATAGGCGGCATCGCCACTACCAATAACCAATACATCTGTTTTTAGGGTTTGGGCATGTATAACCATCGGAATTATGAATGCGAAAACAAAAAACAATCTTTTCATCTTGAATATTAAAATTTGCTGCAATATGCTTTAAATGAATGAATTTTTAATGAAATGGGTGCATTTTAACTAAAATTAACCCACAACTCTAGCTAGCTCGATTAATCACTTAATTTTCATATAACCTTACGAACCTTATATTTTCTTAAATTGCTTATACAATAAAAATTGTGAGCCTTTGGTAATTATGGAAAAACAGATAAAATCAGTTTTCGCTTTACAGCAGCAACATAAATTCGGGTTGCGCAAAACGGATGCTAAAACACGCATTGGAAAACTAAGGCAGCTTAAACAGGCATTAGAAAATGCCGAGGAAGAAATATTTGCCGCATTGAAGAGTGACTTGCGCAAAAACCGTTTCGAAACCGCAGTAACTGAACTGTTTTTTACTTATGCCGAAATAGATCATGCCATTAAAAAGCTGCGTAGCTGGATGAAACCAAAATCGGCAGGCAGGACCATGAGCAATCTTTTTGCCAGCAATAAAATTTACTATGAACCAAAAGGTGTTTGTCTGATTATTGCCCCTTGGAACTATCCGTTACAATTGATTATGAGCCCGTTGATTTCTGCCATAGCAGCAGGAAATTTCGTCATACTAAAACCGTCTGAATTGAGTGCTGCGACGGCAGGTATAATCAGCAAACTGATCTCCAATACGTTTGATCCAAAAGAAATTGCCTGTTTCGAAGGTGATGCCGAAGTTTCTACAGCGCTATTAAAACTTCCTTTTGACCATATATTTTTTACCGGAAGTACCGCAATTGGTAAGGTGGTGATGGAAGCTGCGGCAAAAAATCTTAGCTCGGTTACCTTAGAGCTTGGTGGTAAATCGCCAGCTATTGTAGATGAAACCTGCGACCTAAAAAAAGCCGCAGAAAAAATTGCCTGGGGCAAATTGGTTAATGCCGGACAAACCTGTATTGCCCCGGATTATGTATTAATTAATGAAAATAGGGTGGCCGATTTTGAAATGTATTATAAGGCCGCGGTTCAAAAAATGTTCTTTAACGAAGCGAAAATTAACAAAAATGATTATGCTAAAATCATCAATACAAAACAGTTCCTGCGCTTAAATAAATTGATTGAACAAGCTCTTGGCGATGGTGCTGTATTGGCCTTTGGTGGAAAATCGGATGAGCAAGATTTAACCATTACACCAACGCTTTTAACTTCGGTAGCTGAGGGCAGCGCGATCATGCAGGAAGAAATTTTTGGACCAATTTTACCTGTAATTACTTACAAAAATCTACAGGAGGCAATTGATTTTGTGAACAGGAAAGAAAAGCCTTTGGCGCTTTATATTTTCTCAGACAATAAACAGAACCAAAATAAAATTATTACTGAAACAAGTGCAGGCGGAACCTGTGTAAATGATGTATTGGTCCATATCGGTAATCCTAATTTGCCTTTCGGCGGGGTAAATAATAGTGGCATAGGCAGTTGTCATGGTGTTTTTGGTTTTAAAACCTTTTCGCACGAAAGGGCAGTGGTTTTCCAGTCGAAGTTGGGATTAACCAAGATGATTTATCCGCCTTACGAAAAAAAAATGGGCTTGTTAAAATGGCTAAAGAAATTGATGTAAAAATATTCCGCGGATTCCGTGTTTCCGTGGCAAAATAATTCATACAAAAAGCCTATTTTGGATTCATGGATTTAGAACAGCTTAAATACCCGATTGGCCAATTTTCAATGCCAGACGTTTTCGATCAAAAACAAATCGACATATGGATTTCCGAAATAGAAGCTTTGCCTAATCAGCTTAGGAAAGCTACCGAAAATTTGACTGAAAAAGAATTAAACCAAACTTATCGCCCCGAAGGTTGGACGTTGAGGCAAGTTGTTCACCATATTCCTGATAGCCACATCAATGCTTATATCCGTTTTAAACAAGCCATTACCGAAGATGTTCCCATAATCAGGCCATATTACGAAGAACGCTGGGCCGAAACGGGGGAAGCAAAAAATGGAAATATCAAATTATCTATTGATTTATTGTCTGCTTTACACCAACGTTGGGTTGCTTTTTTAAAAACATTGAAACAGGAAGATTATCAGCGAAAATACATTCACCCGGCTCAGGGAAAAGAACTTACATTAGCAAACATGTTGGGTATGTACGCTTGGCATGGAAAACATCATTTGGCACATATTACAAATACGATAGCAAAATGAAAAGAATTCGTTTAATTTTTATGTCCTTAATCCTTATTGGGTTTTGCACTAATGTTAATGCACAAAAAAATCCTTCAAAAACCTTTGCTTTCATTTTAGGTTCATGGGAAATACAAACGCCAAAAGGAAAAATTATAGAGCAGTGGGTGCAAAATTCAGATAAAACACTCAGCGGCAAAAGCTATCGAATAAATGCCAAAGGTGATAGTTTGCTTACCGAAACCCTTAAGATCAAAAAGATTGGAAAAGATACTTTTTACTGTTCAACTGTAACAGGGCAGAACGAAGGAAAAGAAACTTGTTTCAAACTTATTACTACGAAAGATGAGACCTATGTTTTCGAAAATAAAACACACGATTTTCCGCAGAGAATAGTTTACCAAAATCAGGGAAAAAAGGATTTACTCGCCTGGATTGAAGGCGAGCTTAATGGTAAAAGCCGAAAATCGGAGTTTAGGTACAAGCGGCAATAGTTTACATCAAAATCAGCATCGCTGCACTCATCGCAATCATAATAGCATCTTCAACAATGGTTACGGTACTCATGGGTAAGTTAAAAACCGCACCTAAACAGGCACACTGAATCTTTTTCTTGTTTAAAACACTTTCCAAAACACCAAGGATGCTTACCGTCATTACAATTAGTGTAGCCCAGTTTACAACTACGGGTGATAGGTTTAATGCAAAAGATAAGCCTAATCCAAGTTCGATAAAAGCATAGATGTAACCCCACGCACCAAATTTTTTGGCTACGATATCGTACATGGCATAACTTTCGGCAAAAGCTTTCAGATTAAGCATTTTAAAGAAAGAGAAGGTGAGGAAGAAACCCGCCATAAAAATGCGCATGAACACCATGAAATTAATTCCCGTAGATTGCCACGAAACCACAAGTGATATGGCGGTAACATATCCGAATATCAATAAAATGGGTTTATAAGTTTCGGCCCACGATTTTGCTTCTTCAAGTGTTTCGATATGGTGGGCGGCAGAAATTTGATATTTGCTGTCTGTGCCACCCAAAGCTTGTTGGAGTATATCTAAGCCAATATGTTTATCCATGCTAATGGTGGCAGAATTGGTATCTTTCGAAACCTCAACAGAAGTTACATCTGGTAAAACGAGCAGGTTACTTTTTACTTTATTTTCGCAACCGCCACAAGTCATGCCGGTAAGTTGATAGGTGTGTGTCATGATTAAAATCTTTATACAAATTTACCGCTTCATAGGGCCATAAGCGTTACAGAATAATCATAAAGTTTTATAGAATTTTATATTGCTGTCATTCTGAACGCAGTGAAGAATCCTTATCTGTGAAGGGCTGGTTGTCATCGGCTGCAGATGCTTCGTGCCTCAGCATGACAGTGATTTTTATCCCACCAAAACCGAAGTCATGGTTAACGAACCACCAACCGCTTTGTCATTAAAGAAAGAAACCTCTTCCTTCTCATTTTTCATTCCAAGGGTATAAATGAGCGGTAAATAATGCTCTGGGGTAGGGATGGCCAACATCGCATCGGTACCTAGGTTACGATAGTTGATCAAAGGTTTATGGTCGCCGTTGGCAATTAAATTTTTAAACTTATCGTTCATTTCAATTGCCCAATCATAACCGCCACCATTAATCATTTCCCAGCTTAACATGCGGAGGTTGTGTACCATGTTTCCGCTGCCCAAAACCAATATCCCTTTTTTACGGAGCGCATAAATTTCTTTGGCAATTTCGTAATGCTGTTCAGGCGATTTGGTATAATCGATACTTAATTGTAAAACTGGAATATCGGCATTTGGGTACATGTGTTTTACCACTGTCCAGGTGCCATGATCCAAACCCCAGTCATGGTCTAAACCAACGGGAGTAGAATGGATTAAATTCGGAATTTCTGCAGCCAGTTTTGGATCGCCGGGTGCCGGATATTGTACATCGAATAATGCCTGTGGAAAACCGCCAAAATCGTGAATGGTGCTCGGGAAATCCATAGCCGTAACGAAGGTTCCGTGTGTGTACCAGTGTGCCGATACCACCAACACTGCTTTTGGAATGGGAATGTTTTTTGCCAGTTCTGCCCAACTCTGGCTAAACTCATTATTTTCGATACCGTTCATGGGTGAACCGTGACCGATAAAAAGTGCAGGCATCAGCTCGGTTTGAGGTAAGCGCTGAGTAAAACTTCTGAATTGAGATAGTGTAGACATGATACAGTGTTTGTCATGCTGAGCTTGTCGAAGCACCTATATGCATTTCGACAGGCTCAATGTGACAGATTTTATAGTGAAATATTTGCCAGAATCATTATTAATAAATGACGATCTCTTCAATTATTTCCCCTGAACAAATTCAAGGTTTAATTTAATGGCTACATCTTTTGCAACGCCGGCACCAGTTGGATCATATTTAATGTTATAATCTAAACGGTTTACGGTCGTTGTAGCACCAAATCCGGCTTTAGTGTTTCCTTGTTGATCTTTAGCCGTACCACCATAAACTACAGCAAATTTTACATCTTTGGTTACATCACGGATGGTTAACTTTCCACTTAACTCATAGTTGTTTCCACTTAATTTTTTGAAAGAAGTGCTTTCGAACTTCATCGTAGGGTAAGTCACCACATTAAAAAAATCGTCAGTTTTTAAGTGTCCGTCTCTCATGTCAACTCCAGTTGTAATGCTGTTTACATCAACGCTAAAGCTGATTTTAGCATCCGTCAAATCTGGTTTAGAGGCCGTAACCGTTCCGTCGAATTTTTTAAAAGAACCGTCAACGAAAGAAATACCCATGTGTTTAACCGAAAAGTTAACAAATGAATGCATCGGATCTATTTTCCAGCTTGTTTGTGCAAATGATGCCACACTGATTGAGGCAGCGATCAGAAATAAGAATAATTTTTTCATACCTAGTAAATTTATTTAACTGCAAAGTTAGCACAGAATCAGTCGGTTAGTCTTGATTTATGGTAAGAAATTAGCACTGGGTTAATCGGTTAACTGTTTAAATTGGTTAATTGTTAACTGAAAACCACCAACTGGCTTATGGATAATGTTTTTATGGCCGTATGGTTGATGGACAATAGCCTTTACGTTTTTTGGCCATCAACCATGATCTATTTAACCATTGACCATGGGCTATTCTCTAATCCGCCATCCATTTTACCTCTTCCATCAAACCTCATCTAGTGTTTTTCTGCTATCCATTGATGCTGCTTTATAAGCTGAGGGTGTAATTCCGGTTACTTTTTTAAACTGTGCCGATAAATGTGCAACACTACTGTAGTTCAATTGATAGGCAATTTCGCTCAAGGTAAGTTCGCCATAAGTAAGCATCTCTTTTGCTTTTTCTATTTTTTGAGCAATGAAATACTTCTCGATGGTTTGGTCTTCCACCTCCGAAAAAATGCTGCTTAAGCTCGTGTATTCCAATTTTAACAGCTTGCTGAGATAGGCAGAAAGATTGATTTTTAATGGCTCTTGGGTATAGTGTACCAGATTAATAATGGCGGTTTTAATCTGCTCTGCAATCTGGGTTTTCCTATCCTCAAGTAATTCGAACCCAAAATGAGTCAAATTATCCGATATCTTGATTTTATCCTCCGGAGAAATGTTTTCAGCCAAGGTAACCTCGCCAAGTTCAACCAATAATGGTTTAAAGCCGAGCTTTTCCAGCTCAGCTTTAACCACCATTTTACAACGGTTGCATACCATGTTTTTGATATGCAGCTTCATTAGTTCGATTTTATGGTTTCAGAAACGTCACCGCAATCAAACATCATACTTCCATAATAAGGATTTTCGATGTTCTCTTTTTCGTTTAACCAGCTTGCCTTAGCCATTGGACAGTGTTGAACGTAAACAGTTTTACTATTAAATTTTAGCCCCTTTAAGGTTTTGATCATGGCATAAGAAATTCCTTCAAAAGCTTTTCTCTGTGTTTTAATGTCGTTAGAGCCTGCAAGTTGCGCCGCTTTGCTTTTAATGATGGCCGCTTGTTCCATAAATGTTTTATGCTGATCGGCAGGTAGATCTTTATGGTTCACTGCATTTACTTTTGCCGATAAAATCTTTACTTTTTCGATGGCTAAATCTTTTTTGTCAGTTGCTAAAGCATTTTTTACATCGTAATAAGCTGTTAGCGCCTGATTTAAGGCTACATCTGTTTTGCTTTGTGCATAAGTTAAAGCTGTTGTTGCGATTGTTATGATGGCAACTATTCCTAATATTTTTTTCATCTGTTGTATATTTTTTTTAATGGTGATGAAGCGATCATGGTTTTAATTCGGTAAAATTAATCTGAAAAACCATGATGGTTTCATGTTATTTATTTTAAAACGTTAAAGAAATTAAATTCTGCCCTAAGCAGGTACATATTTTTGGTATATCGGTTATCCATATTTCCCGTCGCCTGAAAACGGTAGCCCAAATCGATACGGGTTGTGCTATTTAAAATCATCTGTATGGCTGGGGCTATATCCAAGTAAGATTGGCCGCTACTTGGATCTGTTTTTCCCAATAACTCTAAATATATGTTAAAGTTTGGCTGCTTGTAATCCTTGTAAACCACAGGCAAAACCAGGTAACCCGATGATAAACTATACGATAACATATTTTTTGGCTGCGGCACTCCGGCAATTTGCCTATCGCTGTTTTCGAAAGCATGTGCATAACCCAAAGTGGTTGATAGTGCCAGTTTGTGCAAAAGCTGCGTGAAAATTAATCCACCCTGTATGCCGCTATTATCACCTTCGAGATTAATATCCCTCGTATAGGTTGGCCTTTTGCTGGTGCTTACCCTCCCAAAAGCTGCTGCCCTAAAGTGGCTATGTGTTTCATCTAATGATAAAAACCGATACTTGGCATAAAGACTTCCACCCTCTAAACGGTACTTTCCATCCATATCAGATAAAAAACCTTGTGCATGCATCATCAGGTTTTTGTTGAATCCGATCATTACTTCAGGAATAGTTCTGCTTACAAAACCCGGATTGTTGAACATGCCTTCATTCGTAATTCTTACACCGATCGATTTGGTTGGCATATTACTGGCAGGCTCGGTAAATACATATAGTTCTTGTGCAAAACCATTTGTATAGGCGCCGATAATCATCAGCGCCAATACGAATATCCTTTTCATCTTAAGAAAGAATTAAATGGTAAATGCGCGTTTTTTTTCCGTTAACTACGCCAGTACCACTCGCATAAGCATCAGAATTAGCTGTTGTTGCTTGTTTTTTAAATGCTGAACCTGAGATGAAATTTTTGTCAACTACACTGGCTTTTACAATCCCATTAAGTGTTTTACTCTTCGCGTTTACAAAACGATATACATTGCCATCAACAACTGCCTGACCTTTATCGTCTATTTTTACCTGGTTAAAATTGAAGCTTGCTGTTAAACCACCAACCGAAAAACCAGCATCCTGAACCTTTTTGCGAACCAAATCAAGATTGATATTGGCATCTTTTTTAAAAGTTAGAACAAAGGTGTTTTTGTTTAAATCGGGTTTTACGCTGCTGATAAAGTTTAGCGTTTCTAACGATTTTTGTGTTGCGTTAGAACACATAGAACAGGTTAAACCTGTTACCTGTAAATCTGCTGAAGATATTTGTTGTGCCGAAACATTAACGGCGAAGAATAGCATAATGATGCTGAATATTTTTATTGCTTTCATGATTTTTTTGAATTAGAATTTAAGAAAATGTCACATTGAGCCTGTCGAAATGCAAAACGATGCATTGACGAGACGATGTTTAAAATCCTAATTCCTAAAAATACAATTGAAAATATGCAAGACAATCCGCGAGGAAAGTGGCGGCGCTTTATTCGAAATTTTGCTAAAAAACTGCGGGGTAATGTTGGTAAGAAATTCTAAAACCGGGGGATGAAGAAAAAGCTCGATCGAAAACAACTTAGGCATTTGTACTTTCGCCCCTGCCTGGTGGCTATCTTTAACTTTTACGGTTACCTGGGTGTTTTTGCAGCAACCATCATCTTTCTTTTCGGCAGGAATGTCTTTGCAGAATTTGCAGGAAACCTCATTGCTGAAAAGTTTAACGTTTTCTAATTTGCCTCCACAGAAATGGAGACTTAAAGCCAAACCCATAACACTAACTGCATAAAATACAGCCAAAGAAAGTGCTATTTTTTGTTTTAACTTCATTAATACAAAGGTAAAGGAAAAAATATCGAATAATGCCGATAATTATTTATTGAATTTCATTTTTTAGCTTACTTTAGCCTTAAGCACCAATTAAATGAAGAAAATATTATTATTCCTCTGCACCTTTTCGATACTTTCAGCCTTTGCTGCAAAGCCCAAAAATCAATATGTACGCATTAAAACCGAATTTGGAGAATGCATTATTAGGCTATATAATCAAACCCCTTTACATCGCGATAACTTTTTGAAATTAACCAAATCGGGATATTACAACGGTGTTTTATTTCACAGGGTAATTAAAGATTTTATGATTCAGGGTGGTGATCCGGATTCTAAAAATGCCAAACCTGATTCTTTATTGGGTGAGGGTGGACCTAAATATACCATTCCGGCAGAGTTTAATGATAGCTTGTTCCACAAAAAAGGCGTTTTGGCTGCGGCCAGGGAAGGCGATGACGTTAATCCGGCCAAAGCATCGAGCGGTAGTCAGTTTTACCTGGTTCAGGGAAAAGTTTTTACCGACCAGCAATTGGATAATGTAGAAGAAAAGCGCCTGAAATTCAAAATCCCTGAATGGCAGCGTGAGGTATATAAAACGATAGGTGGTACGCCTCATTTGGATAGAAACTATACCGTTTATGGCGAAATAGTGGTGGGTTTGGATATGGTTGATAAAATAGCTGTTCTGGCAACTGATAAAAACAACCGCCCTAAACAGGATGTGAAGATGGAAGTTACAGTTTTGAAAAGAAGAGCGGCAAAAAAGTTAGAGAAGCAGCTGTTACAGGCTTCTTTGAAGGATAAAATGGTTATGTAATTAATGGATCTTGTCTGTTGTCGAAAAAGAATAGGATTCTAATTTCTTCTTGATAAACCCTATAATAGAAAGAAGTATATTTCGAAACTACGCCTTTTCTAACTTGACTGTTTAATAAAATGGGTTCGTAAATGAATGGCTGAATGGCAATCAAATCAATTTTTTTATAAACACTGTGGATAAATTTTTCAGCGTAATCATATCCCCAGATTTCCTCGATGAACATTCCAATGCCGAGTAGTGTTTCGTATGCTTCTTCTGAAAAAGAAACTGTTAATGCCATTTCTCAGAGAGTCTTCTTTTAACTTCATCATAAGGGATTAATTTCCCTTCTTCAGCTTGCTTTAATCCTCTTTTAATACCCTCTTGAACATGTTTCGGTAGTTCTTCTAAAACAACCTTTTCGCTGTAGTTTAAAAGCATGTCTAACTCTGACAAAAGATTTTCGTCATCTGTTTCGAATACTTTTTTTGCGATCTCTATTTTTAGCTCTTCAATGCTCATAAACAAATTTAACGAAAGCAAATCTGAATTACTAAGCATTTATTTAATTAATTTCTAAATTTACCGCCCACAACAATTGAAATTTACTGAATGAAGATTATCTCCTATAACGTTAATGGGATTAGGGCAGCAAGTACCAAAAACTTTTTTGGCTGGCTTCAGGCTACAGATGCTGATATGGTCTGCCTGCAAGAAGTAAAAGCCTTGCCATTGCAGATTCCTGAAATTATTGCACTGATTGAGCAACTTGGCTACCATCATTATTGGTTCCCCGCTGAAAAAAAGGGATATAGCGGTGTGGCAATTCTGACCAGAATTAAACCGAATCATATCGAATTTGGCTGCGGTGAAGAATGGATAGATAAAGAGGGTAGAATTTTAAGGGCAGATTTTAACGATTTTTCTTTAATGAGTCTCTATATGCCATCTGGCTCAAGCGGAGATGAACGTCAGGTTAAAAAGTACGAATTTATGCGTTTTTTTGATGTATATATTGGAGAATTGCGTAAAGAGATACCAAATCTAATTGTAAGTGGCGATTATAATATCTGTCATACCTCCATCGATATTCACAACCCAAAATCAAACGCCAATTCATCGGGCTTTTTGCCAGAAGAACGGGAGTGGATGCAGCTATTTTTGGATAATGGTTTCATCGATACTTTTCGTCATTTTAATAAAGACCCGCACCATTATACCTGGTGGAGCTACCGTGCCGGTTCGAGAGGAAAGAATTTGGGTTGGCGGATCGATTACCATTTGGCTACCAGGCCTATGGAAAGCCGATTGAAAAATGTTAGAATCTTACCCGACGCAATACATTCAGATCATTGTCCGGTTCTTTTAGAGATCGATTAGGTATTTGGTTAACTGGTTAATTGTTTAAATCGGTTAACTGTAACCAAAACTCAATTAACCAATTTGCACAGTTTAAACAATTAACCTTAATCTAACCAAATGCTAATCACAAATATAAAAGGCCTGGTGGGCTTACATTCCAAAGATAAATTAGTGCTACGTGGCGGTGAATTAGATTCGTTACCAGTTCTTGAAAATGCCTGGCTTTTAATTGAAGATGATCTGATCAAGGATTTTGGAAAGATGGATTCAATCCCATCTCATATCTCAAATCTATCCTCCCATATCTCCGCAGAAGGCAGATATATTTTCCCTTCATGGTGCGATAGCCATACACACATTGTTTTTGCTGCTTCGCGCGAGGAAGAATTTGCAATGAAAATCCAAGGCAAAAGCTACGAAGAAATTGCCGCGGCGGGTGGTGGGATTCTAAATTCGGCTAATAAACTCCAAAAAGCTTCGGAAGATGAATTGTTTGAAAGTGCATCTGTGCGGTTAACGCAAATGATCCGTCTGGGAACCGGTGCCGTTGAAATTAAAAGCGGATATGGATTAACCACGGAGAGTGAAATCAAAATGCTCAGGGTGATCCGCAGGCTAAAAGATCAGTTCCCGATTCCTATAAAAGCAACTTTCTTAGCCGCTCATGCTTATCCGGCCGAATTTAAAAACAACCATCAGGGTTACATCGATTTAATTATTAATGAAATGCTGCCTCAAATAGCACAAGAAAAACTGGCCGACTATATTGATGTTTTTTGCGAAAAAGGGTTTTTCTCTGTCGAAGAAACCGATCAGGTATTAAAGGCAGGTACAAAATACGGACTAAAACCAAAAGTACATGCCAATCAACTTTCCGTTTCGGGGGCAATAGAGGTCTCTGTGCAAAATAGAGCCATTTCAGTTGATCACCTCGAAGAAAGTGATGAAGAAACGATCCGAACGTTAAGAAATGCTGATACCATTGTAACATTACTCCCTTCTTGTTCGTTTTACTTAGGTATTCCTTTTGCTGATGCCAAAAGCTTTATAAGAGCCGATTTGCCGGTTGCTTTGGCTACCGATTACAATCCAGGTTCAACACCTTCAGGAAATATGAATTTTGTGGTGTCACTTGCATGTATTAAAATGAAGATGTTTCCTGAACAGGCGATAAATGCTGCAACATTAAATGGTGCGGCAGCAATGGAGATGAGTGAAGATTATGGAAGCATTACCGTTGGTAAAAAAGCGAACCTGTTTATAACCAAGCCGATGCCTTCAATTGCCTATTTGCCATATAGTTTTGGTGAAACGCAAATAGAGACAGTTATTTTAAACGGTGAAATTTATAATGGATAACCTTAAAATATATTCGCAGGGCGACATCGACCGTTTAATCATCGCTCGTGATGGCGAAACCAAACTGGGCGAAAAAGTTGCTGTCTTATCCTCATGGGATGAACTGAAAGGGGCAAGTGCGAAATTTGTATTGTTGGGTATTCCAGAAGACATAGGTGTGCGTGCAAACTTAGGTATTGCAGGTGCAGCCTCTATGTGGCGACCAAGTTTGGTGGCTTTTTTAAATATCCAGAGCAACCGCTTTTTAAATGGCGAGGAGGTTTTGATTTTAGGCCATTTCGAAATCGATGAGCCCGAAGATCCTTCCATAACGGGTTTAAGAAACAAAGTTGCACAGATTGATGAGCTGGTTTATCCTGTAATTGAAAAAATAGTAGCTGCAGGCAAAATACCTATTGTAATTGGTGGTGGTCATAATAATGCCTACCCAATAATTAAGGGTACTTCTTTCGTACATAAAAGCCCAATAGCGGTTTTAAATGTGGATGCGCATGCTGATTTAAGAGAACTGGAAGGTCGGCACAGCGGGAACGGATTTTCTTATGCGTTGAAAGAAAACTACCTGAATAGTTATTTCATGTATGGCTTGCATCAAAACTATAATAATGAAGCTATTTTAAATCAAATAGATACGAACCCAAAGCTTAAGGCTGTGTTTTTTGACGATATTTTAACCGGGACTGACTTTACTGACCTGGTGAATGAAATAGGTTCAGTTGCGGGTTTGGAAATCGATTTGGACTGCGTTCAAAATGTACTTTCCAGTGCCGAAACACCATCTGGTTTTGCCGTTAACGATATTAGAAAACTCATTTTAACCAGTGTGAAGAAGTTTTCTTATCTACATATTTGTGAAGGCGCAGCGCGAATGTTGGATGGGAGGGTGAGTAAGTTAACGGCTAAACTGGTTGCTTATCTGGTGAGTGATTTTGTTAAGGGACATTAATCTAAGTGCGTCACCCTGAATTTATTTCAGGGTCTTTCTTGTTTTTTATTAATTGGGACTTACGCATTGGAAATAGATCCTGAAATAAATTCAGGATGACGACCTAAAAATGGAAAGCCCTACAAATGTTCGGCTTCGTATTTTTCTCCGGCCTGTAACATCAATTCAATCTGTTTCAGGTCTTCAGCGGTTAATTCCTCCTTTTCCTGTAACTCGAATACCGCAATCATATTGTCTTCGTATTGTTTTTCGGTTTTGATAACGATTTCCTGTGGCATGCTGGTAAGCTTAAAATTTTATAATTTCTGTTGGCGTAATGCAAAAATCCAACCTGATGTCGTGTTCATTTACATCATCGATTTTTTCAATAGCAGGGTACAAAGATAAGCCTATTTTTTGAGCATTTATATCCTGTAGAAAACGATCGTAAAAGCCCTTGCCATAACCCACCCGGTAACCTTGTTTATCGAAAGCTAAAAGTGGAATAAGAACAAGATCTACTTCGCCTTCATGCAGGTTTCCTTTTTGTGGTTCCAGGATGTTATAAAGGTTTTTCTTTAAATCGCCTACACCTAAATATTCGTGATTGGTCATTAAAGCAGTTTCAAAATCGGCTTTAGGTACAATGATTTTAATTTCTGGGTGATTTTTATTAAGCCATTCGATCAGTAAAAAAGTATTGGGCTCCTTTTTTTCTGTAATGGGCAAAAAGATGTGGAGGGTTTTAATTTGGCTAAAATCGAGCGATTTAAACTCATTTAAGAGGGCTTCGCATAGGCTTTCGTACTCTGTGTCGCTCAGCAATAATCTTTCTTTTAGCGCTTGCTTTCTGATTTCGGCTTTTAACATGGTATTCAAATTTATGTTTTTTATAACAAGCGAGCGAAGTGGGTTGTTTTTTACAGACCTGTAAGGTTTTTAAAACCTTGCAGGTCTAAATGTAGAAACCAAAAAGCCCCTGAAGAGTTCACTTCAGAGGCTTCCATGTATTTTGCTTAAAATTATTTTACACGCTCAACGTACTCGCCGGTACGGGTATCGATTTTAATTTTATCTCCTTGGTTTACAAACATCGGAACTTTCACCTCAACACCGTTTTCTAATGTTGCAGCTTTTAATGCGTTTGTAGACGTATCGCCTTTAACAGCTGGCTCCGAGTAGGTAATTTCGAATTCAGCAAAGTTTGGCAATTGAGCCATAATAGCTTCTTCACTTTCCATAGAAACGATGATGTTCATGCCTTCTTTTAAGAATTTAATAGCCGAACCGAATAGTGATTTTTCAACGTTAAACTGTTCGTAATTGTTGTTGTCCATTACTACCAGATAATCACCTTCTTCGTATAAATATTGATAATCATTGGTTTCAACGCGGCAGATTTCTACAGCCTCGTCGGTATTCATACGTGCTTCAACAATTCTGCCCGATTTAATGTTGCGGAATTTACCAGTGTAAAATGCTCCACCTTTTCCTGGTGTACGGTGATTCCATTCGTCAACAGTAACCAGCTCGTTGTTTATGCGAAGAATGTTACCTGTTTTAATTTCTGATGCTTTTGCCATATTGTGTTATCCTAAATTGGATTTATATTTCAGTTTTTCGTGACGGCAAAGGTAAAATTATTTTGATAAAAACCTATAAAGGTTTAAGGTATAAGGCTTAGGGTTTAAGGAAATTTAAACCTTCAACTATGCTATTTTACCCGCTCCATATATTCGCCGGTTTTGGTGTCAACTTTAACCTTATCTCCCTGGTTAATAAATAGAGGCACTCTAATTTCAGCACCGGTTTCTACGGTGGCATATTTTTGTGCACTGGTAGAGGTATCGCCTTTTACAGCGGGTTCAGAGTAGGTAATTTCTAACTCTACACTATTAGGGAGCTGTGCAACAATCGGTTCGTCACTTTCAAAAGCGATGGTTACATTCATGCCCTCCTTTAAAAACTTAATGGAGTTTCCGAAAAGCAACTTGGGGATATTGTATTGCTCAAAAGTGTTGTTGTCCATCACCACCAAATAATCGCCGTCTTCATAAAGATATTGATAGTCGTTGGTTTCTACACGGCAAATGGTCACCTCTTCATCGGTCCGGAAACGGTATTCTACAATTTTTCCGGTTTTTACGTTGCGCATGCGGGCCTGATAAAAAGCCCTTAAATTTCCTGGAGTGCGGTGAATATACTCTTCTACACTTACCAACTCTCCGTTAAAACGAAGCACATTTCCGCTTTTTACTTCTGATGCCTTTGCCATTTTATAATGAAATCTAGTTTTGTTAATTTTTGAGCACCAAAGTTAAAAAAAGGAATGATGATTTGGAAAGGAAAATCTGTGGATTATTGATTCAAAAGTCATTTGTTAGTTGGTCTGAAAGCATACGCGGATGATTTTTTTAGCGACGTTAATCCTTAAAAATCCCCGTATAAAAGAAATGCCTTTGGGAACCACTCCAAAGGCATAATCAACCTAAACCTCAAACTAAACTATGAAAAACTCTTTGCCTTTACGGGCTATATATTTTGATTCCGAAATACGGAAATATGATCTTTTACTTGAAGAGATAAATTAAATAATTGTTTCTCTTTTTGGTGGTGCAAAGGTAAGTATAATTTGTGAATTACAAAATGTTTTTAAAAAAATTTATTTTTAATACAAATGTATGACAAAACAGACGTTTTGTAAGGAGTGGATTTTATATATAACTTACTTGTAATCTGATATTTGTATCTGCTTTGTGCAAAAATCGTATTCCTGTATTTGATTGGAGCCGATTATCGTTAGGCGGTCCTTTCCAAAATTTTCGATCAGTTCGCGGTACCAATTTATTCCCTGAACGTCTAAATTGCTCGTAGGCTCATCTAAAAATAAAATTGGTGTATCGGTACAACATGCCAAAGCTAGTTTGGTTCTTTGCTTCATTCCCGATGAAAAGTACTTGATTTCTTTGTTTGCTGCTTTTTCTAATCCCAGTATGGTGATCAGCTTTTTTGAATCGAGTCCCGGAGCAAAATTTTTGAACTTAAAATGAAAATCAATGCTCTCTTTTAAGGTAAATGTTTCAACCAGTTCGAGATATGGTGCAGCCAGGCTGATGTATTTATAGATATTTTCTATAGAGATCTCTTTGGTGTCTGAGAATGAAATTTCTCCTTCAGAAGGAGATAAGCTACCCGTTAAAACGCTTAATAAAGTTGATTTACCAGAGCCATTAGGTCCCAGTATTGCATAACTGTTACCAGAGGTGAATTCAGTAGTTAAATTTCTAAAAATCCATTCCTTATTAAACCTTCTGCCAACATTATTTAAAGAGATATTCATTTGCGGCAGGGCGTTTAGGGTTTAGTGGTAAGCGGTTTAGCCATACAAACGCTATTATCAACACCGACATATTGTCCGTAGTTGGGCCTGATATGATAACCCACCTTTTGGTAAAGTGCAATGGCTTCTGGCTGTTTTTTGCCTGTTTCTAAAACACATGAAGTAAAACCGAGTTCAGCAGCCCAGCTTTCTAATTCATTTAAAACTTTAGCGGCTATGCCTTGCTTCCTATAATCCGGATGTACAAACATTCTTTTAACTTCGGCTTCTGTTGCTGAAAAAGGCTTTATGGCGCCACAGCCAACCGGGACTCCATTTTGATAACCTATAACCACCTCTTTAATGGCATCAACCTTATTAAATTGAGCATAAAAAGTATGGTCGTCGCCATCTCTAACAGCTAAATCTTTATCCAATAACGCGACCAATGTTCTAAAATCGGCATTGCCTGAATCGGTTCTGATTAGTGTTAAATCAATCATGAATATTTATTTTGCTTTAAGCTTTGGTCTTTCTGCTTTAAGCTTAACTGCCCATTCCAAAGCCCTTCATTACACCACGGTTAGAATTACGGATAAAATCTACAATTTCGTCACGGATTTCCGTTGGTTTAAATTCGGCTTCGATCATGTCTAAAGCTTTAGTTACATTATTGTGTTTTACAAAAAGTACACGGTAAATCTCTTGGATTTCGTCAATCTGCTCGTTGGTAAAACCTCTTCTGCGCAAACCAACAGAGTTAATTCCCGCATAAGAAAGTGGCTCACGAGCTGCTTTTACATAAGGGGGGACATCTTTTCGTACCAATGAACCACCAGTTACGAAAGCATAAGAACCCACTTTAACAAATTGATGTATCGCAACCAAACCCGCCAAAACCACATTGTTTCCAATGGTAATGTGGCCAGCCAAGGTAGTGCTGTTCGAGAAAATACAGTTGTTGCCAACTTCACAGTCGTGCGCGATGTGTGAGTAAGCCTGAATTAAACAATTGCTACCGATGGTAGTTTTCCATTTATCTTTTGTACCACGGTTAATGGTTACGCATTCGCGGATAGTCGTATTGTCGCCGATTTCTGCAGTGGTAACCTCACCTGCAAATTTTAAATCCTGTGGTTCGCCAGAAATAACAGCACCAGGAAAGATACGGCAGTTTTTGCCGATACGTGCGCCATCCATAATGGTTACGTTCGATCCGATCCAGGTTCCTTCTCCAATTACAACGTCTTTATGTATCACTACAAAGGGTTCGATTACCACGTTTTCGGCAATCTTTGCCTGGGGATGTATGTATGCTAAAGGTTGTATCATTATTGGGCGGGTTCTGCTTGTTTAACTTTTGAAATTTGAGCCATCATTTCGGCTTCGACAACGATTTTTTCGCCAACCATACCTACACCTTTCATCTGGGCAATACCCCTTCTGATTGGTTCAAGTAAATCGCAGCGGAAAACAATAGTATCGCCAGGAAGAACCTGGGCCCTAAAACGTACGTTATCTATTTTTAAGAAATAGGTTAAATAATTTCTAGGATCTGGAACGGTACTTAACACTAAAATACCACCAACCTGAGCCATAGCCTCAATTTGAATTACGCCCGGAAAAACCGGTGCACCAGGGAAGTGACCTTTAAAAAACTCTTCGTTCATGGTTACGTTTTTAACACCTACCACGTGATTTTTAGAAAGTTCTAATATTTTATCAACGAATAAAAATGGCTGGCGGTGAGGCAAAATATCCATAATCTGAACAACATCATATAGTGGTTTTGCACTTGGATCGTAAACCTTTTGTATTTTTTTGTTTTTCTCTTTTTTAATCGCTGCTTTAATTTTTTTAGCAAAAGCAACGTTTGCTGCATGGCCTGGGCGGGCAGCCATAATATGGCCTTTTAAATGCATGCCAACCAAAGCTAAATCGCCAATCATATCTAATAATTTATGACGGGCAGGCTCATTTTGGTAACGCAATTCCATGTTGTTCAAAATTCCCTGTGGGGCAACATCGATATCTTTACGGTTAAATAATTTGGCCAAATGGCTCAATTCGTCCTTCGTAACCTCTTTATCTACAATTACAATAGCGTTATTTAAATCTCCACCTTTAATTAAATTGTGCGATAACTGGTATTCCAATTCGTGTAAGAAACAGAAGGTGCGGCATGAAGCAATTTCTTTCTTAAACTCTGCAATGGTATTAATGCCAGCATGCTGACTGCCCAAAACAGGAGAATTATAATCGATCATACAGGTAAAACGATAGTCATCAAGCGGCATTGCCACAATTTCTACCTTTCTATCTTCTTCGGTATAGGTAATGTTATGGGGAATAGTAAAGTACTCGCGATCTGCGTTTTGTTCAACTGTACCAACTTCTTCCAGTAAATCAACAAACTGGATAGAACTCCCGTCCATAATCGGGGTTTCGGGTCCGTCTAATTTAATCAGTACGTTATCAAGGTCCATGCCCACTAACGATGCCATTACGTGCTCTACGGTGCTCACGCTGGCGCCATTTTGGGTAAGTGTTGTTCCACGTGAGGTGTCTGTAACGTTATCTGCATCGGCTTCGATAATCGGGTGGCCATCTAAATCAATACGCTGAAATTTAAAGCCATGATTTTCGGGGGCCGGGCAAAATGTTAAAGTAACATTAGCGCCTGTGTGTAAACCAACACCAGATGCTGATATTTCTTGTTTAATCGTTTTTTGTCTAACGTTCATTGTGTATTGTATTCTTTTCCAGTTCAGCTGTAAGCTTTTTCAATTCCTGTTCGAGCGCGTTTATTCTTTTTTCTACATCGGGAAGATGTTTGAAAATTACTGAGGCACGCATCCAGTTGCGCAATGGTTGCGCCGGACTACCGTGCCATTGTTTATTTTCTTCTGTAATATTAAAATTGATACCGGCCTGTGCGCCAATTTGAGTGCCCTTAGCTAAGGTTAAGTGCCCGGCTATACCAACTTGCCCGCCAACAACACTGTTAGGGCCAATTTTTGTACTTCCTGATATGCCCGACTGTGCGGCTAAAACCGTGTTCTCGCCAATCTCTACATTGTGCGCAATCTGGATCAGGTTATCGATTTTTGCACCTTTCTTTACAATTGTTGATCCCATTGTTGCACGATCTACAGTTGTATTTGCGCCAATTTCTACGTCATCTTCGATTATAACGTTTCCAATCTGAGGGATTTTATTGTAAGTGCCGTCTTTTTGCGGGGCAAAGCCAAAACCATCGCTTCCGATAACGGTATTGGAATGAATAACAACCCTGTTGCCGATTATTGAATTGTGATAAATTTTTACACCGGGGAAAAACGTACTGTTTTCACCGACTTTAGAATTCGCACCGATAAAGGTTTGAGCATTTATTTTACAGCCATCTGCAATTTCTACATTTTCGGCTACATAGGCAAAAGCATCTATAAATACGTTTTTGCCAATTTTCGCTGTAGGGTGAACAAATGCAAGTTTATCAATTCCAGATTGTGCAGTCTGGGCATTAACGGCTTCATTATATTTATCCAACAAGATAGTAAAAGCACTATATGGATTTTCTACACGTATTAATGTACTGGTATATGGTTGCGTAGGGGCGAAATCCTTTGATACGATAACGACTGACGCCTGAGTGGAATACAAAAAGTTTTCGTACTTAGGGTTCGAAAGAAAAGACAAAGAGCCTTCCTTTCCGTCTTCTATTTTAGAAAGTTCGGTAACGGCTACATCAGGGTTACCATCAATGGAACCGTTTAGAAACTGACTTATCTGCGTGGCAGTAAATTGCATCGTACAAAGGTATATGTTAAATTGATATGAACAAAAAAACCTGCTCGGGTTAAACTGTGTATATTTTACACAATAATAAGACTTAAAACGGCACTAAAAGTTAAATATTTTGTTAAATAACCTTAAATACCTCTGGGGTAACAGAGGATATATTTCTCTACAGTTTTTTGCAGCGACTCGAGATTAGACAAATCAGACGCCTTCGCAATATCAACAATATCGTTATTTTTCATCAAAATCTTGATATTTCCAACCCCAGCGTTATATGCGCGGTTTTGAATCGAATCGGTAAAAACAAAATACCTTGCTTCCTCGGGTTTGATTTCTAATAAATTAACAGCCGCATCCTGTAAAAAATTTATGCGGTCGAGATTGGCCATTTCGTTGCCCATTTCTACCTTATAAAGATTTCTGGAAGTAAGCATTTTACATAACGTAGACAAAATTTTATCGGGATGTTTGGCCCAAACCTTAACTGCGGCATAAATGTCCTGATCATCCAGGTTGGTAAAATGCTCGAGATTTTCGTGTTGAGAGAAGAAATTGGCCTCGTTGATATCGTTTTTTAAGAAATAATTCAATGATGGTGAAGCAAATAAATCGGCTCCAGCGGCTGATAGTTCTTTTGCACGCTCTAATAGCTTTACCAAAATCATCTCGCCAGCAATAACGGTTTTGTGCAGATAAACTTGCCAGTACATCAGCCGGCGGGCAATTAAAAATTTCTCGATAGAATAAATGCCTTTCTCCTCAATCACCAGATCATCATCGTAAACGTTAAACATCTTAATAATCCGATCGAAACTGATTACGCCTTCGCTAACACCCGTAAAAAAGCTATCGCGGTTTAAATAATCCATTCTGTCGAGATCTAACTGACCGGAAATCAGTTGATGAAGAAACTTTTTAGGGTAGGTGCCATTAAAAATTTCGATGGCATGGGTTAACCGGCCTTCAAAATGCACATTTAAATCACGCATTAGTTTTGCCGAAATATCTTCGTGCCTAATTCCAGTTACTAAAGAATGTTCTAATGCGTGCGAAAAAGGGCCATGGCCGATATCGTGCAGTAAAATAGCCAAAATGGCGGCTTCTTCTTCGCCATCGGTTATGATATGTTCTTTACTTCTTAAAAGATTTATGGCCAGACTCATTAAATGCATGGCCCCTAAAGCATGGTGGAAACGCGTGTGTAGTGCACCTGGATAAACCAAATGAGTCATCCCAAGCTGTTTGATGTAACGCAAACGTTGGAAATAAGGATGTGAGATCACATCGTAAACTAATTCGGACGGAATGCTGATGAAACCGTATACCGGGTCATTTATTATTTTCTTCTTGTTCAATCGTTAAAAATAGTTAAATAGATAGATACGGTACAAAAATTGCTATTTTTATTTATAGTTTGATTTACCTGCCAAAATTAAAAGGCAATACTTACCTATTTTTACAATAACATGCAAGAAACTAAAATATTATGGGCCGATGATGAAATCGACTTATTAAAACCTCATATATTATTGCTCAATGATAAAGGTTACCATGTAACTACATTTACCAATGGGAACGATGCGTTGGAGGCATTTGGAAAAGCTCATTTTGACCTGGTTTTTTTGGATGAAAATATGCCGGGGATGAGTGGGATTGAAACCTTATCGGCCATTAAAAACCTGAATCCAGATGTTCCTGTTGTGCTGATTACGAAAAGTGAAGAAGAAAATTTAATGGAGGATGCGATTGGTAGTAAGATTGACGATTATCTGATTAAACCTGTAAACCCTAAGCAGGTTTTGTTAACCATTAAAAAACTAATTGATAACAAACGCCTGGTAAGCGAGAAAACTTCTATGGCTTACCAACAGGATTTTCGACGATTGGGGATGACACTGGGCGACAGGCTGAATTACGAAGAGTGGGTGGATGTGTATAAAAAAATCGTTTTTTGGGAACTTGAATTAGAGAAACTGGATGATCCGCAGATGCATGAGATTTTAACCATGCAAAAACAGGAAGCGAATACACAGTTCACTAAGTTCATCGAAGAGCATTATCTCGACTGGATTAAAAATAAAGATAAAGCCCCCTTGCTTTCTAATGAGCTGTTAAAGAAAAAAGCCTTCCCTCATATTAACGATACCACACCTGTCTTTTTTATTCTGATTGATAATTTACGTTACGATCAGTGGAAAATCATTAATCCGCTAATTTCTGAATATTTCAGGATCGATGAAGAAGATATGTACACGAGCATTTTGCCAACAGCAACACAATATGCCCGTAATGCCATCTTTTCGGGCATGATGCCTTTGGATATGGAGAAACGTTTCCCTCAGCTGTGGCAGAACGATGATGATGAGGGTGGAAAAAACATGCACGAAGAAGCTTTTCTGGCCGATAACATTAAACGTAGTTTAAGAAAAGACTGTAAATTCAGTTATAATAAAATCCTCACTTTTGAGCAGGGGAAAGATCTTGTTGATCAGACCAATAACTTGTTGCAGAACGATTTCAACGCCATTGTATTCAACTTTGTTGATATGTTAAGCCATGCCCGCACGGATATGCAGATGATCCGCGAGCTGGCCAATGACGATGCTGCTTACCGTTCGTTAACCTTATCATGGTTTGAGCATTCGCCACTTTGGGACTTATTGAAAAAAATCTCACAGAAAAAGGTAAAAGTGATCATTACAACCGATCATGGAACCATCCGTGTTAAAAAACCGGTTAAAGTAATAGGCGATAGAAGCACAAACACCAATTTAAGATACAAGCAAGGAAGAAACCTTAATTTTAATGCAAAAGAAGTGTTTTTGATTAAAAACCCTCATGATGCTTTGTTGCCTAAAATCAACATCAGCAGCAGTTATATTTTTGCAAGAGAAGATAGCTATTTTGTTTATCCGAATAATTACAATCAGTTTGTGAATTATTATAACGAAACCTTCCAGCATGGAGGTATTTCACTTGAGGAAATGATTATTCCGGTGGTGACGTATTCGCCGAGGTAATAAAAGAGAATTGAGATACTAGATTTGAGATATGAGCCCAGTCGTTTTTAATAAGACCGTCCTCCTGAATTTATTTCAGGATCTGTCACGATGGTAAGGTCTTCGACAAGCTCAGACTGACAAATCACAAAATAACCAGGCAAAAGCAATGCAATTATGTATTACTTTTGCCTTTATTTTTTTAAAATGGATATCGAAGTTAACAGTTTAGCCGATTTACCTGCTGTTGCACAACAGCTTTCAGATTTTGCCAGTGGCCAAAAAGTCTTCATTTTTGAGGGTGATATGGGTGCTGGGAAAACAACCTTCATTAAAAATTTCTGTAAACATTTAGGTGTTAACGATGTGGTTTCGAGCCCTACCTATTCTATCGTTAATGAATATGAAAGTCCTAAAGGTTCGGTGTTCCATTTCGATTTTTATAGGATAAAAGATATTCACGAAGCTTATGATCTGGGCTATGAAGAATATTTTTATGGTGGTGGAGTTTGTTTAATAGAATGGCCTGAGCGAGTGGAAGAGTTGCTGCCCGAAAAACATATTAAAATTGAGATAAAGGTGCTGGATGAAAACCGCAGATTATTCAGATTTTCGAAGGGATAACAATTAGTTATCAATAAATTAACAGATTTTCCTTATCTTGAACAACCTAAAACTATCAAAATTTTAAATTCAACATGGCTACAGGATTACGCGAAGGAATGGCCGATATAGCTCGTCAGGGTTTACTACAAACGCAAGAGGCAAAGCTAGAAACCAGAAATAAAAAAAACAGTCTATATATAGGAATACCCAAGGAAATTTCTTTCCAGGAAAATAGAATTGCATTAACCCCTTTGTCTGTTGCATTATTGGTAAACAATGGGCACCGTGTTGTTCTGGAAAGTGGCGCTGGCACTGGGGCTAATTTTTCTGATACCGAGTATGCTGAGCAGGGGGCTAAAATTGCCTATAACAAAAAAGAGGTTTTCGATGCTGATATCCTGGTGAAAATTGCACCGCCCATGTTGGAAGAGATTGAGATGATGCATAAAGGGCAAACACTAATTTCTTCGTTGCAAACCGGAACGCTAAAGCAGGATTATCTGAAAGCATTGATGCATAAAAAAATTAACGCATTATGTTTTGAGAATCTTCGCGATGAAGGTAATGTACTCAGCGTAGTACGCGCCATGAGCGAAATAGTGGGCTCGACCTCTATTTTAATTGCTGCAGAATATTTGAGCAATGTAACAGGCGGAAAAGGTTTAATGCTCGGCGGCTTTACTGGCGTTCCTCCAACAGAGATTGTTATTTTGGGTGCAGGAACGGTTGGCGAATATGCCGCCAGAACAGCTTTGGCATTGGGAGCCGAGGTTAAAGTTTTCGATAGCTCCATTTACCGCTTACGCCGCCTGCAGAATAATTTAGGAAGCAGGGTGTTTACTTCCGTAATGCAACCTATTGTTTTGAATAAGGCTATTGTAACCTGCGATGTAGTAATAGGCGCCATTAGAGCCACCCACGGGCGTAGTCCATGCATAGTAATGGAAGAAACGGTTGCCCGGATGAAACCACATTCGGTGGTAATTGATGTAAGCATTGATCAGGGCGGTTGTTTTGAAACTTCTGAAGTGACAAACCACACCAATCCAGTGTTTAGAAAATACGATGTAATTCACTATTGTGTGCCAAATATTGCTTCGCGTGTGCCAAGAACAGCATCTTACGCTTTAACGAACATTTTTGCCCCAATTTTATTGGATATCGGTGAATTCGGAGGTTTAATGAATATGGTATGGAATACACCTGGTATCCGCGAAGCGCTATATATTTATCAGGGAAACTGTACCAATAAAGATCTGGCTGATATGTTTAATCTGCCATTTAAGGATCTTGAATTATTGGTCGTCTCGAATCAATAAAACTTTGCAGTAACGAGACTATTAATTTAGCGGATAAAACCAATGAAATGTCATCCTGAGCATGTAGAAGGACATTTTGTTGGTTATCAAATGTAAAGGTCTTCGACAGGCTCAGACTGACAACCGTTTTGACTTAACAGCGGTAATGACCTATACCAAATACCAATTATATGAAACTCAATCTCTTTACGTTATTTTTCTTCCTCTCAGTGGTCGTTAGCGCCCAAAATAAACCTTCCGCTATAAAAAAACTGGTGGTGGTGAGTTCATATAATCAATACCTCGCATCGGTAAAAACGGACCCGAATAACGAATTGGTTGAAATCAAGAAAGCCATTCCCAATATCAAATTAGATATCCGCTACGCCACTAAGAATAATTTTATGCAGCAGGTAATGTATAAACAGGCAAGGGCTTTTGCGCGAAAACCAGTAGTAGAATCATTAAAAAAAATCCAAAAGGAATTAAATAAAAAAGGCTATGGCTTGAAAATATTCGATGGTTACCGGCCTTATGCTGTTACCGTTGAATTTTATAAAAAAGCCAGCGATAAAAATTTTGTAGCCAATCCGGCAAAAGGATCTAAACATAATAGAGGCTGCGCCGTAGATTTAACCCTGATTGATCTGAAAACGGGCAAAGAAATAACAATGCCAACACCTTACGATAGTTTCTTGGCTGCTGCTGCAGCGAAATACGAAAAGGTATTACCTGAGGCGAAGAAGAACCGCGATTTTCTGATCACAATAATGGCGAAATACAGACTTAATGTTTTGGAAAATGAATGGTGGCACTATGATTTTTCGGGCTGGAAAAACTACGATTTAATGGATATTCCCTTTGAGAAGCTTTAGAGGTTAATCGATTCATTAGTTAATAGTCCATTAGTTTGAGTGCCAGGCTGTAATCTTTAGGACGAGCGTTATCCTGAACTTGTTTAAGGATCTGATCCTACATTCTTAAAACCTTAATTTCTTAACTTCTCAATGGTAAATTTGTTCAATAGCCATTCTTTTATTGGGCTGGGAGTATACCGAATTAGTTTCGTCATTTCGATCCGATAGCTATCGGATGGAACGAAGTGGAATAGAGAAATCTAACCTTTTTCCATGGTGTAAGATGTTACCATATTACACTAAATTTAAATTTTAGCTCTTTAATTGTCAGGTGGTAACGCCTAACATCACAAACTACAAATGATGCGGCCTCCCGTATTGTTCCATTTTTACCTTCGCTTTATCCTCTTTTACAGCCAGTTCAAAAATGTAATCGTAATCATCATCTGTTAATTCCTCTTTAGGCTTTTTGCCGCCAAGGGCTTCAATAATCTCGAGTACGGTATTGGAATGGCCTGCTACAATAATGGTTTTGCCAACGTAATTGGTTTTAATGCTGTCTACAAGCGATTTAATGTCTTTATAATCGATTACCTTCGGAACCACCAATGAATCCAATGTTTGGTGCGTTCTTTTTGTCGGCGTGGCAAAAGCAACATCAAATTTTACTTTTTTTAAGTAGGTTGCTAAATCTCCTGCACGAACTTTTCCTTCATCGGAGAGATTGGGGTTGGTATCCTGTGGGTTAGACTTATCTTTCTCTGCGTGCCTAACAATCCAAACATTAGTGGTTTGTGCAGAAATTACATTAGCAAAGAGAAGCGTTAACGACAGTAATACGAACAGTTTTTTCATGTCATAAATATTGAAAAATTAATTGGATAAGGAAAGGTTAAAAATTTATAGCTGTTATCAGCCTTTCAATATCCTCTTTTTTATGCCAGGAGGAAAGCACTATCCGATCTAAAGGCGCGTCGCTAGGATTCGGATAAGGAAAAGATGAAATTAAGATTTGCCTTTGCAGAAGGCGTTCTGAGAAATTAACATCGCCCAGCAAATATACCGGGAAGCCATATTCGTGTTTCCAGGTAAGATTTAATGCCGTTTCAAACATCAGCATGTTATTTTTCAGTTTATTTAATGCTTTGTTATATATTTCTTCGGCATGAATAAATGCATAAAGCCCTGCCGGACTTGGTGGAGAAGCGCCAATAAAGGTATTGGTACTTTTAAGTTTATTGATCATTTTATTGGAGGCCAAAACAATGCCCGCATCTACACCCAGTGCTTTTGCCATAGAGGCAACCACTACATTTTCGATGTTTTCTTGTTTGGGAAGATTTACGATGGCACCCATACCATCGTTGGTTACGCCTATTCCATGCGAATCATCAACAACAAGGATTATATTTTTATCCTTACGGATTTCTTTTACAAAGTCGAAGTCATAAATTTCGGGTACAAGATTATTCATGGAATTACTAATCAATATCCAGGTTTTTTCTTCAGATGAATTTATTCTTTCAATCGTTTCCTGCTCCCAATCTCGAAATAGTTTTACGTTTTTGGTTTGATTTTCTACCAACCAAAGTGCAGGGTGTGCCGCTGGGCCATAAATTACTTTCCCTAATCTGGATAAATCCTTAACGGTAAGCTGCGCAGCTAAATATCCGCTTGAAGTAATTAGCGCAGCTTCTGCTCCATACCGTGCTGCTGCCACTTTTTCAGCATCATCATAAATGCCAAGCTGAATGTTGTTGGTACGGCTTGTTCCGTTGTTTAAACCGAACTTTTTAATCCCTTCGATATATAGATTAATAAAGTTCTGATTTTTAGGAATGCCCAAATAAGCCGTTCCCCCAAAATATAAATAGGTGTTTCCTTCAATATTTATGTGGTTAGAAAAAGGTTGATCAATCGATTTAAAGTTAGGCTTCATATTAATTGTAGTTTCGTCCAAGCTCATCATTTGCAGCACGGATAATAGATTTATCGCCATTGTCATCATGGTAGAATTCCCAGAACATGATCCCATTCGCAATATCTTTAGCGAGTTTAGCTTTTTTCTTGGTGGTTATGGTTCCATTAAAGTAAAATTGAACGCCATCAATTAATGCATTATCTAAACTTACATCAGCCCCCGCTGTTACAAAATCGCGATAGGCCTTAGCCGAGTTATTGGCATTTTTACCATAAGCCGGGATACCCAGAAGGGCTTTCTCTCTTGGCATACCGCGGGTGCTTAACCAATAATTTAAACTGGCAACGGCCATGTTATAGGATGCATGTTGTATAGGCTCATTTTTATCCCAGCCAATGCCATCATACACCATAATATTAAAGAAATCTACAGCAGGAAAAACTTCCAATTTTAATCCATCCCGAATACTGCCCGCGTATACGCCAGGGGTTATGGCCGCACTTAAAAATTTATGGTATTTGTGTAGCGAATCTGAAAGCTCTTTCATTAACAGCACATAATTATCTGCAGATCCATCGCTGGTGCTTGGATATTCCCAATCCATATCTACGCCGTTCAGATTATTTGTTTTGGCAAAAGTTAGCACATTTTTTACGAACAGGTTTCTGGCCGTTGCAGATGCCGCCATCGTTACAAAAATACTTTTTGCACCCGATATCGAAATGCCTGTTTTAACGCCATTTGCCCTTGCTTTTTGCATTACGGTTGTAAATCGACCGGGTTGTTCCAACGCAGCTAAACTTCCATCGGTGTTGGGATTTAGAAAGGCATAAAAGAGGTGTGTAATCATTTTGAACTTCGAATCTGCAACACCGGCTGGATCTCGGTAACTTGGGAAATAACTTACAATCTTAAAGCTGTTGTCGGGTACATACGGTGTAGTAGGGATGGGAGGTTCTGTTATGGGGTCATTTTTCTTACAAGCTGATATAATGAGCATGGTAGAGATGCCAATCAATAGGTAGAATTTTTTCATAGGTCAGGTGTTATTTGATGTTACATATGCTTAAAAAGTATTGTGTATATAAGTGATTATCCTCACCATTTCTGCACGTACCTCGGCAGTTGGTTTTACAAAACTGTTATTCATGAAAGAATAAATATACGTTTTGCCCTTTTTTGTGAGTACATATCCACTTTGATTATGAACGCCACCAAGCGAACCTGTTTTTCCGAAAACAAAAGGTTTGTCGGTTTTGGGGTAAGCATTTTTTAATGTACCACTTTTACCGCCTGCTGGCAGCAGGCCAAAAAGTTTTTCCGGATTGTTTACCAACCTGTAAATGGAATCAAGGAGGTATACATTATCACGTGGAGTAAATAAATTCTGACGGGACAAACCAGATCCATCAGCCCATTTTACTTTATCGGGCAGAAAAGAAAGATAGTTTTTCGTAATGTAATCGATAGCTTTCGTTGTACTCAATGTATCGCCAATCTGGTTGGAGCAAACCAACAACAAATGTTCGGCAATAAAATTATCGCTGGGTAGCATCATGTGTTTTAAAACCGAATCACGCTTTGCGCCCGATAAAGTTTTAGCATACGATGGTATTTTTAAGTTTATAATGCCGACAGGTTTGTGCAGGGTATCTGATAATATTTCGACGGTAACCTGTGCGCTGGTTTTATATGGGTTTTGCTGATTATAGCCCGGTTGTACTGAAACGGCAGGATAGTGAAAGCGGTTGCTTAAAAAATCTCTGCTTACCTGAAAACTGCCTGCTTTTTTTGTAGAATCTATTTCGAAACAGGAGGCAAACACCTTTGGTTCGATATTGATTTTATTTGGAGTGGCATAAGTAGAAGTAACCATGTTATCCATAATTGGCATTTCGGTAATTTCTGGCTGATAATAATAATCGTAATCATCCCACGACCAGCCATCGCCAAAAAAACTGCCAGAATATCGTCCGGGAGAAAAGAATAGTTTTTTGTTCGAAGCCAAAAGAAAATTGTAAGCCGATTTGTCTTTTACTGCAAACTGTAAAAAAGACGGATCGCCTGTACCCCAAAAAATCAATGAATCATTCCGTTCAATATATTTTAAAGCTGGCATTAAATCTGGCAGCATTTTTAAACTCGCAAAAAAAGTATAAAGTTTGGTGTTAGATGCTGGTGTGAAATACTTATTGGCATCTTTCTGAAAAATCATTTTTTTATCTGTAGGATTATAAAGGGCGAAACCAACCTGATATTGTTTGATTACCTGCGAATTTTTAAATTCTTTAGCTACTTTTTTTGAAATGATTTTATTGGTTGAGCAACTTGTTAACAAACAAATAGATAGTGCAAATGCAAGAAAAATGAAATTATGATTTTTTAAAGTAAACATGTTCTAAATTTAGGGGGCATAATTATCAACTAATTTATTAAATTTAGTTTAATGTTAACCAAATATAACCCCGGTGTAATAATCTGTTTACGCAAACTAACAATTTGCTTGGGGTTGGTATTTCTTGCTTTTTCTGGGTTTGGCCAGGAATTCCTTTTTAAAAGAAACCGGCAAAAACAATCAATTACTTTTAAGTGCATCAAAAACCTAATGGTTATTCCGGTGTATGTAAATGGTAAGGGGCCATATGATTTTGTTCTTGATACCGGAGTTGGACCGATGATTATTACCGATCCATCGATTATCGATTCTTTGAATTTTAGTAAACTCCGTAAAATTAAAGTATCTGGCTTGGGCATTGAAACAGTAGAAGCCTATGTTTCCCAAAGTCTGGATRTTAAAGTAGGCAGTACAAGCATTAAGAATATACCAACGGCAATCTTAAAAGAAGATCTCTTTAACCTGTCGGGGCATTTGGGACTGAAAATTTACGGTTTGCTTGGCTTCAGTTTTTTTAACAGCTTTATTGTTGATATAAGGTATAGTGAAAATAGGCTGATTATTTACGACCACGATGCCAAAATTAAATACCGCGGCAAAAAAATACCCATTGAGATTCAGAATCAGAAACCGTATATTTTAGCTACTGTTGATGTTCCTGGTGGTAAAACCGTTGAGGCAAGGTTTTTAATGGATACCGGAGCCAGCCATGCTTTATCGCTCGAGATGCTCCATGGAACCGAATTCCCGCTACCTGAAAAAAAAATTAAAGCTAATTTAGGGATGAGCCTTAGCGGCCAGATTAAAGGATATGTTGGTCGTGTGGGTAGGTTTAACGTTGGCGGTTATGCTTTTAAAGAGGTTGTTGCCGGATTTCCTGATTTTAAGAGCATTGCAGATAAGATCGATTTATCAAAACGGAATGGGAATGTCGGAGCGGATTTGCTGCGGAAATTTAATATCCAGTTTAACTATCAGGAAGGTTTTATTTATGTTAAGCCAAATGGTTTAAGCAAAACTCCTTTCGAATATGATATGGTAGGCATGGTAATCTACCTCGATCAGAAAGAGTATAAAAGAGTTCTGATTGGAGAAATAGACGAAAATAGTCCGGCAGAAAAAGCAGGACTTTGCCCTGATGATGAAATTATTGGGGTAAATTTCAAAAGTATAGATACCTATTCTTTAAACGACCTTACCGAAATGTTTAAATCAAAAGCAGACAGAAATATAATTTTCGAAATTTTTAGGGATAATCAGGTTTATTTTAAAGTGGTTCGCCTTGAAAAGAGGGTCTAAAAAGCGTAATTTTCCAGTTACAAAAGAATTGTCGTGTAACAAGGTTCTAACTTTAACCTCTTATTGCCAAGCAAACTAACTTTTATATACACATGAAGAAAAACTTTAAGGTACTTGCCCTCGCAGGTATCGTAGTACTTGGTGTAGCCGGATCAGGTTCGGTATATGCCCAGAAAAAATCTAAAACGACAAAAGGGACTACCCCTGCGGCTCCAACTGCAGCACCAAAAAAAGAAGGAATTAAGCCGTTTTCTGAAGTAATTACCGCAAAAGCCAGAACAACAAACGGTTTATTCAAAACACACAAGGTAGACGATAAATGGTATTTTGAGATACCAGATTCGATGATCAACCGCGAAATGCTTGTGGTTACCCGGTTGGCCAAAGTACCCGCAGACGTTAAAGTAGGCAACCAGCAATATGGCGGGGAACAATTAAATGAGCAGGTATGGAAATGGGAGCGTAGAGGCAAACAGGTTTACATCCGTGTACCAAGTTATTCAACAAAGGCCGATCCGAACAGCGATATGTACGAATCGGTACAAAATTCTAATCTTGCACAGATCTTAGCCAGCTTTGAAATTAAAGCTTATAATAAAGATACAACAGGTGTTGTAATTGATGTGACCGATTTTTATAACGGTGATGTAATGGCAATCGGTGCTACCGACCAGATCCGTAAGGCTTATAAAGTTACCATGTACGATGCAACACGTTCTTATATCGATACGGTAAAAACTTTCCCGATCAACGTTGAAGTAAAAACAGCTAAAACATACCGAGCAGCAGAATCTCCAACCGATAACAGTAATGGTGCAGTTACTTTCGAATTCAATACGTCGATGTTATTATTGCCAAAAACCCCTGTAAAAGCCAGAATAATGGATAGCAGGGTTGGTTTTTTTGGTCAATCTCAAATTGATTATGGAAGCAACGCACAAAAGGCAGAGCGTACAGCCTACATTCACCGCTGGAATTTGGTTCCAAAAGATACTAATGCCTATAAACGTGGTGAACTGGTAGAACCGGTAAAACCGATTGTAATTTATATCGACCCTGCAACGCCTAAAAAATGGGTGCCGTTTTTAATCCAGGGGATTAACGATTGGCAGGTAGCTTTTGAGGCTGCAGGTTTCAAAAATGCCATTATAGGTAAAGAAGCGCCAACGCCTCAGCAAGATCCTCAATTCAGTGTAGAAGATTCCAGGTATTCAGTTGTTCGCTATTTTGCATCAGATATTGCCAATGCTTACGGTCCGCATATTAGCGACCCCCGTACCGGACAGATTTTAGAAACGCATATTGGTTGGTACCATAATGTAATGAACCTATTGCGTAACTGGTATTTTGTACAAACTGCAGCCATTAATCCTGAAGTTCGTAAAGCTAAATTTACGGATGCGCAAATGGGCGAATTAATCCGTTTTGTTTCTTCACACGAAATTGGCCACACTTTAGGTTTACCACACAACTTTGGCTCGAGTTATGCTTACCCGGTTGATTCATTACGTTCGAAAGCATTTACAGATAAACATGGTACTGCACCATCCATTATGGATTATGCGCGTTTTAACTACATCGCTCAACCTGGTGATGGCGTAACCAAGCTTCACCCACAAATTGGAGAATACGATAAATGGGTAGTGAAATGGGGTTATTCTTGGATTCCTGGAAACAAAACTGCAGAACAGGAAAAAGAAATTTTAGACCAGTGGACATTGAAAAATGCAGGTAATCCTTTGTATTTCTATGGCCGTCAGGGAACTTCATTAGATCCTCGTTTGCAGAGCGAAGATTTGGGCGACAATGCAATGAAAGCAAGTACTTATGGTATTGCCAACTTAAAACGTATTTTGCCTAACGTAGAAAAGTGGACCTATCAAAAAGGTAAAGACTATAGCGATTTAAAAGAAATCTATACCGAAATTGTTGGCCAGTTTAATCGTTATATGGGACATGTGGCAACAAACGTTGGTGGATTAAGCGAAAACTTTAAAACCTATGAGCAAAAAGGGCCAGTTTACGCCTATTTGCCTAAAGCAAAACAAAAAGAAGCTATTGCTTTCTTCAATCAACAATTATTTACTACCCCACTTTGGTTAATCAGCAATGATCAACTCAGTAAATTTGATAATGGTGTATTGTTAAACCGCATTAAAAGCGTTCAAGCAAATACTTTAGGCAATTTATTATCCGCCTCGCGTATTGCTCGTTTATTAGATAACGAAACTAAAAACGGTGCAGCAAAAGCATACACCTTACCTGAATTATTTACGGACTTAAGATCGTCGGTTTTTGTTGCAGGAAGAGCAGATGCATTTAAACGTAATTTACAACGTGCTTATGTAGACCGTTTACAGGATTTAATGACCAAAGAAGCAGAGCTTCCGGTTGGATTCCCTGTAGATTATGCAGCAAGTTACGGTTTAACGCCAATCAATGTTGGTTTATCTGATATCAGACCGTTGGTTAGAGCAGAGTTAAAAACCTTATTGGCTACTACAAAAGCCAGAGCAGCAGCAGGTGATGCCATTACCAAAGCACATTATGAAGATTTGAATATCAGAATTAAAGATATTTTAGATCCTAAGAAATAAAATGATGAAAGGGTTGAATTAGAGAATAATAGGATGCATTATCCAAATTCAATCATTCAATAACTCACTCATTCAATCATTAAAAAAGCGGAGCAAATCATTAAATTGATCGCTCCGTTTTTTTGTTCCAAACCTATCAGGTTTCAATAGACGGCTCGTCATCTCGACTGCAGTGAAACGGAATGGAGAGATCTATTGTAACAGATTTAGCTTCGCTGAGCCTTCGGGTTCTCGGCTTCGTTGCAATCGCTCGAAATGAAGAATCTATTTAACCCCCTTTGTATAATTTTTGATGCTTTAAGCTAAACACACGGCAGTTTTTTAATTTTATGGTTAAAACAGCTATTATGCTTAAAAGATTATTAATTGCCCTTACCTTATTTACATACAGTTTATCTGCTTTTGGCCAAAGTGCAGATTCGTTAACGGTTATAAAAACCAAATGGCATAAAAACAGAATTGCCAAGCAAGTGGTTTTATTCCAGTATCATTTTGATCAGAAAAACCTTTTCGCTGCAAACGAAAACATTTCGTTTTTAGAAATAAAAAATACAGGACGGAAGGCGGTTTTTGCTATTGGGGCAGAAGAGAAAGAACTAATTACCACCAGTAATTTTGGATTACGCGATACAGCAATTGCTGCGGTAAATGGTAATTTTTTCGATGTAAAAAATGGAGGTTCAGTAGATTTTGTTCGTGTTAATGGAAAAACCATTAATACTAACCGCTTGGATAAAAATGGAAATCGGGCAAGGCATCAGGAAGCGGCGGTTGTAATTGAGAGCGGAAAAATTTCGATCCAAAAGTGGGATGGGACAAGTGGCTGGGAAACAAAACTGGCCGCTAAAGACGTTTTGTTAAACGGCCCCTTATTAACTTTAAATCATATTGATGAAAAGCTAGATACGACCGGATTTAGCCGTTTGCGCCATCCGCGTACCTGCTTAGGGGTAAAGCCTAATGGCAGGGTGATTTTGTTAACTGTTGATGGAAGAAATGAAAACTCGGCAGGCATGAGTTTGTTCGAGCTAACCAGGTTAATGCGTTGGCTAGGCTGTGCCAGTGCCCTAAATTTTGATGGTGGAGGTTCTACAACTTTGTGGGTAAACGGAATGCCGGTTAATGGTGTTGTCAACTATCCAACTGATAATAAAAAATGGGACCATGAAGGGCAGCGCAAAGTAGCTAACGTTATTTTGGTGAAAAAACAGGCGCGGAGATAAACCTGTATCTATAACAGCATGTTTAGCTCTGGTTAAAAAAACTTATTTTAGCCAAAGATTTTTGTTGAAATGATTAAAAATACGATATACTTTTTCTTTTTTGTGCTGATGCTTTCTGCCTGTAAGTTTGGCTCTAAAACCAGCGACCCAACTTTAAGAGATTTTACTTTCGAGCCTGTAAAAGGCATCCGTTATCAAGAGGTAAAACGCCGGTTTAAAACCGGACTTTCTTTTAATACGGAAGGTTTTATGCAAAAACCATCCTGGATTATTGAAGTGGTTAAAGAAGATACCATGTCGGCCTGGAGTCCACAGAAACAACGAATGCAAAAATTCTACATGCAGTACGATCACGGAAATGTATATAATTTTGCTGCGGAATTTTTTAAAGTAAAACACATCAGTAAGGATAGTTTGGTTTTTCAGCGGATTCAGGTTGATGGAAAAGTAATTGCTTCAGATGTTCGCTCGGATGTAAATATGACTTTTTACGCGCAGGATTATATTAAAAACAAATTGAAGGCCAAAGCTGCCGATCTGCAAAAACCAAGCAAGGCCGATACTGCTTTTATAGAGAAGCGTGCTGCAAAAGTTAACTTGAATAGCGATAGTGCTTTTGCTGCAACAGATCCGGTTCAGTTTATACCAAAAAGTAAAATTGTAAGGGTAGAAAAAATCAGCACCGTTGATCGCGCTAATAACAGGACCGAAGCTTACGATTATATGTTTCCGCAGTATATTATCCGGGTAGATCGGGCTTATAAAGATTTTGCTTATCAAGTTGCAGCGGTGATAGATTTTCAGGGAAGGATACACGTAAAAACGATTTATAATGTGCTTCCCGAGAACGTTGAAGCTAAAAAAAAGGTGGCTCAGGGTATAGCAGATATCTATGTTAGAAACCTTTTTGATGTGGCTCCCGGTACAACACTCGGGATTCCACATAATAGTGAAATTACTTTAACAATAATTGGGAAGGCAATTAAAAAGCCTTAGTAATCTGCTATTTACAAAATTTTAACGTTAAAAAAATGTTAAAATTTATTTTGATTTTAAAAATTAAAACTTACCTTGCATACTTAATTTTAATATTTAATACAATGCAAGAAGGCACAGTAAAATTCTTCAATGTAACTAAAGGTTTTGGCTTTATCGTACCTGCAAATGGAGATAGCGAAATTTTTGTTCATTCAACAGGTCTTATCGACGAAATCCGTGAAAACGACAAAGTACAGTACGAAGTTGCTAACGGTAAAAAAGGCTTAAATGCCGTTAATGTGAAAGTAATTTAATTTATTTATCATATTTACAGAGAAGGCTGCTTTCTTGCGATGGCGGCCTTTTTTTGTTTTATTTTTCGCTGCCTGAATTCATTCAGGATCTATTCTCACTTTTTATGACCTACTATTTTATTGTTCCTGGTTTGGGTAATTCAGGCGCAGATCATTGGCAAACGCATTTCGAAAAATCCGGAGATCATGTTATGCGAATTAATCAGCGGGAATGGGATACACCCGCCAGTAAAGATTGGATTGAAACAATAGATCAGGCCGTTGCTAACTATAATTTGGCTGATGTGATTTTAATTGGTCATAGTTTGGGTTGTACCGCAATTGCCAATTGGGCAAAACAATATCAAAAGAAAATTAAAGGAGCTTTACTCGTTGCACCGAGTGATTTGGAAGCTCCCCGATATAACTTCTCAACGGTGGGTTTCGATCATGTACCACTGGATAAAATAAACTTTAGAACCATTGTTATAGCCAGTTCAAATGATGAATGGGTAACAATAGAAAGGGCTGAATTTTTTGCCGAAAATTGGGGCAGTGAATTTATTAATATCGGTAATGCTGGCCATATTAATGCAGATGCCGGATTTGGTAAGTGGGCAAAGGGACTGGAGATTTTAAAAACCTTGGGGTAACATTTACCTTGCTGAGTTCCCGCAGATTTCGGAAAAAGCGCAGATGAACATAAATCTGCGTAAATCAATTTGATCTGCGGGAGCTATTTAAGCGTTCTTACTTCTGCGCAAATTCTTCCTTAAAAACTGGTCTAGAAAAATTAATCCGATCACCAGATCTGCAAAAAGAAAGGCATAAATAGCCGTAGGCGTAATGTATTTCTCTAAATTGAAATCGAAATTCACCCTTAAATCGAATTGAGGCATTTCGAGGTTAGCATTATAAAATACATAACCCAATAAGGCGAGTAGAGAGATTACGAAAAAGCCTCCAATGCTATAAATAATCTTTTTATCAACCTTTGTTTTCATCGCCATAGGGGCAGGAACTAAAGCAACACTTTCCATCACATTTCTGGTGAAAGACATAGAGGGTTCATCAAGATCGAGCCCATCAAAAACTAAATTAAGCTTAAGTAGATCCTCGTACTGCGATTTAAGCTCGGCATCCGATTCAATTTTTTCTTCGATGGCTTTTTTTGAAGAATCATCCAAATTCCCATCAATATAATCCCAAAGCTGTTGTTCTATTGTATTCATAGTAACTCCTTTACTTCATCTTTTAACAAATATTGTAATTTTTCTTTAAGTCTTTGCCTGGCCCTATGCAACTTTACTTTTATTGTATTGGGTTCCATGTGCAGTGCTTCGCCAATTTCTTCTAAACTCTGTTCGCCTTTATAAAATAGGGTAATAATAGCAGCATCGTCTGGTAAAAGCTGGGTAATGGCAACATTTAAAAAAGCATGGCTATCCTGCCGCTCATAGCCATTTGCGTTAAAGCTTGAGGTGTGATTTTCGAGCTGTAAAATTGTACTTTCATCATGTATTGACGCAGTATCTAAACGGTTTTTCCTTAAAAAAGTCATCGCCGTAGTATACGTTATCGTGTACAGCCAAGTGCTAAATTTAGCTGTCTGTTTAAAGGCACCCAATGCTTTATATGCTTTTACAAAGCAATCCTGCGCAATTTCTTCGGCGTCTTCCCTGTTTTTCGAAAACCTTAAAGCAAGTGTAAATACAAATCGCTGATGGCGCTTTACCAATAGAGCATACTGATCGGTTTCGCCGTTCAATACCTTTTGGATCAGCTCTAAATCTGTAGGTTTTTGCTCCATGTTTAGCAATAAGACTACATTAAAGATAAGGAGGTTACACGTGAAATATAATTAAGGAGACTATTATTTGTAAATAGCCAGATGAATAATGTAAAATTGTTTTTTTTGGGGAAATGAAAGGGCAGTTTTTCATGGCGGACTGTAGTCCTGCTGTTCGCTATAGCCCTCATGCTTCGGGGCTGCCGCTGCCATCAGGTTTACACACAAAGTTTTGGCGCTTTAAAAACCCTAAAAATGAAATGCTGTTTTAGCCATTTAGCCCCGGGTGAAGCGGTACCCTGCAGGCTGAGGAACGAGGCCGAAGCGTACAAGCGCAACACGGGAACCAACTTGGTTACCTGCACAGGCATTGTGCTCCAAAAAGAAAATTAGTTGATAAATAGGCGATATAATTTTTTATTGATTGGAAATGAAAGGGCAGTTTTTCATGGCGGACTGTAGTCCTGCTGTTCGCTATAGCCCTCATGCTTCGGGGCTGCCGCTGCCATCAGGTTTATGAATAACGTGGGTGCACCCTGCAACCTTAAAAACTAAATGCTATATTGGCCATTTAGCCCTGGGTGAAGTGGTACCCTGCAGGCTGAGGTATCCCGAACTTTAGGGAAAGCGTACAAGCGCAACACGGGAACCAACTTGATTTCTTGTACAGGCATTACGCTCCAACAAGAGTTTTAAGCCCTGGCTAAACTTTCGAAGTTTTGCCTACGCTTTGGGCTTGGTAAACTTCGCAAGCGCTCGTTAATGTGAAGCAAAGAACTTTAATCCTGCAATTGAGCCTATAAGCGTACAGATAAAAAATATCCGCCAGAAGGTTGCTGGCTCATTGAAATAAAAAATTCCGATAATTACTGTTCCTACGGCACCAATACCCGTCCAAACAGCATAGGCAGTTCCCATGGGTAAAGTTTGGGTTGCTTTATTTAGCAATAAGAAACTCAAAATAATACAGACAAAAAAAGCCGTACTCCATTTTATATTCGAAAAATTGTTCGATAATTTAAGGCAGGTTGTAAAGCCAACTTCGAAAAGGCCGGCAATAATTAAGATAATCCAGTTCATGATAAATGTGTTTCTGCAAATTTAAGGCACATTCATCAGGCAACATTTTACAAATGTTAAAAAATGAATTTATTTATGAACTGCTCTTATTCTGCTCAGGGTAACCTGTGTTACACCCAGGTATGAGGCAATGTGTTTTAAGGCTACTCTTTTAATCAGTTCGGGAGATTGATTTACAAAGTCCTGATAACGTTCTGCTGCCGCTTTAAAAGCCCGGTCTATTAATCTTCTTTCAGTAGCAATTAACTCCTGTTCTGCAATTTTTCTGCCCCAATTGGCAATTTCTAAATGTTGACCGTAAAGCAAAAAAAGATCGGTTAGCCTGATTTGAATTAAACTGCAGTTTTCCAATAGCTCAATATTTTCGTAACCGGGGCTATTATTAATATAGCTGTTAAAAGAAAAAAGAACGGCACCACTTTGTCCGAACCAAAAGGTTATCTGTTGGTTTTCTCCGTCAGAATAGGCTCTTGCAATACCACTTTCGAGGATATAGAAATAAGGCTCTGTTTTATCTGCATAGATTAAAATCATTCCTTTCTGATGTTCTACCCGCTTAGAAACAGCAGCTAACTTTTCTAAAGCTTCATTGCTGAGCGGCTTAAAGATTTCTATATTTTTTAACTGACTGTACAAAGGGAATTTTTAATGTTTGATAAAGCTATCGATTTTTTTTTCAGCAGGGGGTGTAACCTGATTAAAAAGTATGTAGTCATAATACACAGAACACGGTTCAATTTAAACAATAGAATATTTACAAATTAAAAATTATAATCATGGAAGGTATATTAGTCCCAATCTCACTTTTTTTAGGTGCATTCGCAATGGTATTCGGAATCCGCTACCTATCAAACAAAGAGAAGATGGCAATGATCGAAAGGGGAATCGATCCGGGTGTGCATAAGGCTACACCAAAACCGTTTTTAAGTTTAAAGTTCGGTTTGCTTTTGGTTGGTTTAGGAATCGGCCTGCTGGTAGCACTATTTACAGTTAGAGGAGTGTTCGGCAGCGACATGACGCGTAGTGAGCAAGGACAATCGGTAGCCATTTACTTTGGTTTCATTGGAATTTTCGGCGGATTGGGCTTAATTGTTTCTTACCTTGTAGAGAAGAAATGGCTGGATAGCAATAAAATGCTTTAATATCAGAGAAGTCAAGTTTAATGGCCACATCGCTATAAAAACTTGACTTCTCTTTATTCTTGTATTGTCAGCATTAGATAACTTGCTTTTAGATTTAAATAACTGTCAGATGGAAACATCTGACAGCACATTTACTGCGGCTTATTAATAATCGCTACGGTTAAACGGCTAATGCAGTTCATCTTTCCACGTTCATCGTAAATTTTGATTTCCCAAACCTGGGTTTTGGCCCCAATATGTAAAGGTTTGCAAATGCCTTTTACCAAACCACTTTTTACTGGCCGTAAATGGTTGGCGTTTACTTCTAAACCAACAGCAACATACTTCTCAGGATCTATACACATATAAGAAGCAATACTGCCCAAGGTTTCTGCCAAAACCACCGAGGCGCCGCCGTGCAAAATCCCTGCAGGTTGATGTGTACGTTCATCAACAGGCATGGTTCCGATAATAAAATCTTCACCAATTTCAGTAAAGTGGATATCGAGCAGCGCACCTAAATGATTTTTAGGGCGGTCGTTCAGCTCGTCAACTGTGAAATTTTTAAACCACATGGTAACGTTCTTTTAAAATGTAAACATGATGGATAATATGGCCACCCACAATAAATAAAATAGATTTCACATTAATTTCCCTGCCCGAAGCAATTCCTTTTCTGTTCAGTTCCTCTTCGTTTAAAGATTTAAAAAGATATAAATTGGCTTTACGAAGTGCAATAAATTCTCCGATCAGATCTTCCAGATCGCGCTCGGCAAAGCGGGCATTGGTTACATAGTCATCTTCCTCGAAACCTGGTAACGGCTGCTGTTCTTTTCGGGCAAAACAGGTAATGCGAAAGGCAAAAACACGTTCAGTATCAATAATATGGCCTAACATTTCTTTTAGTGTCCATTTACCTTCGGCATAGGCGTAATCAGCTTTATCGGCGTTTGCCCTAAACAACGCTGGCAGACTTAGCATCTGATCGTTTAAAATTTCGAAAATATCTCGATCTACTTTACTGATATAGGTTTCGCCCCAAGTTGGATATTCGTTAGGCTGTGGTCGGTTCATATCTTAAACTGCTTTTTAATATTATTCTAAAAGTTGTGCCTTTACCCAGTTCGGAGTCTTTTACAAAAATTTCTCCACTGTGGTAATTTTCTACAATACGTTTGGTAAGCGATAAACCCAAGCCCCAGCCGCGTTTACGTGTAGTATAGCCGGGTTGAAAAACCGCATCGAATTTAGATCTCGGAATACCCTTCCCGGTATCGCTCACATCAATAAACACCTGTTCTTTTGCTAAATTTTCTATAATGTTGATTGAGATCGACCCTTCGTTTTCGATTGCGTTTGCTGCGTTTTTTAAAAGGTTTTCAATTACCCAATCAAATAATGGAACGTTTAGCATGGCCCTTACCTGCTCATCGCCGGTAATGCTGAATTTAACCTTATCTGAGGTACGTACTTTAAAATAGCGTATAAAATCGCTGATTACAATGTAAACCGTATGATCTTCGAGTATAGGTTTAGAACCGATTTTCGAGAAACGGTCGGTAATAATTTCCAAGCGCTTAATATCGTTCTCCATTTCGGCAATCAACGGATCATCTTCTGCATCGAATTTAGATTTTATTAACTCCGTCCAGGCCATGAGTGATGATATTGGTGTACCCAATTGGTGCGCTGTTTCTTTGGCCAAACCTACCCAAACATGGTCTTGTTCATCTTTCCGGGCAGAACTGAATGCTGCATAAGCTGTTAAAAGGAAAAGGAAGATAACGCCCATTTGGATGTATGGGAAATACCTCAACTGTGTTAAAATGAAAGAGTCGCGATAGTAAGCCTTAAATTTTCTGCCAAAGATATTCATTTCATCAGGTGGATGCTGCGTCTTCATTTGCCTTAACTGCCTTACAAAATATAAACTATCGTAAGTAAGTTTGGCATCCGAAATGGGGTAGTTGGTTTTTGTACTGTCAAGCCCGTTAAAAGAAGTAATCATGCCAGCCGAATCGGTCATGATTACAGGTGTTTTGGTGTTTTTTCTTACGGTTTCAACTATTGTGCGGTAATCATCATTGTCATATAAAAACATAGATCGCTCCTGAATTTTCACCCAAAGATGAAACTGGTCGGCCTCTTCGCGTTCCATTTTTTTTACAAAAGAATCGGTGTAAAATACTGATGCAATGCCAATTAAGATGGCAAAAATGAGAAGGAAAAACTTCCAGCGGCGTTTCTTTTGATAAGGATTCATGCTTTAGCTAGCCAAATTACAATAACAAAACGGAAAAAACATAAAACCATTATGCTTTTTCAAAAACCTTAAAGGAATCATTTCGAATGCATAATCGCTTCATCGCAGATGAAACACTATAAAATGGATGAAAAACATATCTTTGCACCGTCTTGCGTTTTGCGCAGAGCGGTGAGCGCTAGAGCGCCCAACGCCTAACGCCAAGCGCTCAACAAACCAATTATGGATAAGAAAGTTAGAGTAAGATTTGCCCCAAGCCCAACCGGAGGTTTGCATTTAGGTGGTGTGCGCACTGCCTTGTTCAATTATTTATTTGCCAAAAAAAATAATGGAACTTTTGTACTTCGTGTAGAAGATACCGATCAAAACCGCTTTGTAGAAGGTGCAGAACAATATATTGTAAACTGTTTAGATTGGTGTGGCATTACACCAGATGAAAGCCCTAACAACCCAGGGGCTTATGGCCCGTACCGCCAAAGCGAGCGCAAACCCAGCTACCGTAAATTTGCCGAACAGTTAATTAGCGATGGTTATGCTTATTACGCCTTCGATACACCGGAAGATTTAGATACCAAACGTAAAGAAATTCCAAATTTCCAATACGGGCAGGCCACACGTATGCAGATGCGCAATTCTTTAACCCTTACCATTAGCGAGGTTGAAGAGTTATTGGCGGCTAAAACGCCACATGTTATCCGCATTAAAGTACCAACCGATGAAATTGTACATTTTAACGATTTAATCCGTGGTGATGTAAGCTTCGAAACCTCGTTGGTTGATGATAAAGTATTACTAAAAGCTGATGGAATGCCAACCTACCATTTGGCCGTTGTGGTTGACGATAAGGCGATGGAAATTAGTCATGCTTTTAGGGGAGAAGAATGGTTGCCTTCGGCACCGGTTCATATTTTACTTTGGAAATATTTAGGCTGGGAAGCGGAGATGCCTGCATGGGCACACCTGCCTTTAATCTTAAAGCCAGATGGGCATGGAAAATTAAGTAAACGCGATGGCGACCGATTAGGTTTCCCGGTTTACGCCATGAACTGGACCGACCCTAAAAGTGGCGATGTAACCAAAGGATTTAAAGAAATGGGTTTTATGCCCGAAGCTTTTATCAATATGCTGGCACTTTTAGGCTGGAATGATGGTACCGACCAGGAGTTATTCTCGTTAAAAGAACTGGAAGAAAAATTCTCGATAGAAAGAATCAGTAAGGCAGGGGCTAAATTCGATTTTGAAAAAGCCAAATGGTATAACCATGAGTGGATTAAATCGCAGGGAGCAGAGCGCTTGGTGGCAAGCGTTAAAGCGGAGTTGCAAAAAGTTGGCATTGAAATAAACGATGATGCTTATTTAAATACCGTTATTGATTTAATTAAAGATCGCTGTACCTTATTGCCTGATTTTGTGGCACAGAGCAGTTACTTTTTTGCTTCACCTTCACAATATGACGTAAATTCGGTAAAACCAAAATGGACAGCCGAAAAAGCTGATTTTTTTAATGCTTTTGCTGATCGTTTAACATTAACTGATGCGGGATCTGCCGAAGCAGCTTTTAAAGCCTTGGCCGAAGAAAAAGGCTTTAAACCAGGCGAATTGATGTTGCCTTTCCGCATTATGCTGGTGGGCGGTAAATTTGGGCCTGGTGTTTTTGATATTGCTGTATTGCTGGGCATAACAGAAACTAAAACAAGGATAACAAAAGCAATTGCTGTTTTTAATAGTTAGCATTCATTCTGCAAATGCATGAAGATCATACGGAGAAGTCGGGTTTAAAACCCGACTTCTTTTTTTTGCAGTAATCCAAAAGAATAAATCAATAAAAATAATTTATACTTTAGTATAACAATTGTCCCATAATTAAGGTTATTCATTAAACTAAAAAAGTAAATTATGCAATGGTTTGGTAAAGGCAGTAATAATGTAGAAGACGGAAGAAGCGGTAGCGGAGGGAAAACCATCCTAGGTGGCGGTGTAGGTATAATAATTGTGGTGCTCGGGCTAATTTTTGGCAAAGATTTAACTGGCTTGGTTAGTCAGCTTCCGGCTACTACAGGCACCGAAGAAGTTAAGCAGGGCGTTCCGGCTAATGATCCACAGGCACAGTTTGTAGCGGGTGTATTGGAATCAACCGAGCAAGTATGGGATAAAGAATTTCAGGCGATGGGCAAGCAGTATGAGTATCCTAAACTCAGATTATTTAGAGAAGCAGTGCAAACCGCCTGTGGCAATGCAGGAGCTAACGTTGGGCCATTTTATTGCCCTGGCGACCATAAAGTTTATATCGATCTATCATTTTATGATGATTTAAAAAACCGTTTCGGTGCTGCCGGAGATTTTGCACAGGCTTACGTAATTGCACATGAGGTAGGCCATCATGTGCAAAATTTATTGGGAATTTCGGAAAAACTAGATCAGGCACGGGGGCAGGTGAGCGAAAAAGAATATAACCGTTTATCGGTGAAATTAGAGCTGCAAGCCGATTTTTTTGCTGGACTTTGGGCGCACAATGCTCAAAATCTTAAAGATTTTAAATTGGATGAAGGAGATATAGAAGAAGCATTAACTGCTGCCAATGCCATAGGTGATGATAAATTGCAAAAACAGGCTACAGGTGATGTTCAGCCAGATTCTTTTACCCATGGTACCTCCGCACAACGGATGTATTGGTTTAAAAAAGGCTTCGAAACAGGAGATATTAGACAGGGTGATACTTTTAATTCAAATAATTTATAAAAAATAAAAACTTTTTTTACAGCGCATTGTTTGTTTACAGTTAATGAGGTTTTTATCTCAAAACCAAACATAATTATCCCGGCTTCTTATTTGTTTTAATAAAGATGATCCTTATAGTTGATGACAGGCCAGAAAACCTGATCTCGTTACAGAAAGTACTACAGGCACACAGTTTTGAGGTTGATACCGCATCGTCTGGCGAAGAGGCGCTGAAAAAAGTTTTAAAAAACAACTACGTCCTGATTATTCTCGATGTACAAATGCCAGATATGGATGGCTTCGAGGTAGCCGAAACCATTTCTGGTTTTAGTAAGGCAAAAGATACCGCCATTATATTTCTTTCTGCTGTAAATACAGAGTTAAAATTTATTACCAAAGGATACCTGAGCGGTGGACTGGATTACATTACCAAGCCCGTTGATATTAATGTGCTGCTCCTTAAAATAAAAACGTTTTATCGCATTTACGAGCAGAATAGAAAACTTAACGAGGTGCAGGAAAAATTGCTTGAAGAAATCGAATTCCGAAAACAGGCCGAACATAAAAAGGACGAATTTATCAGCATTGCCAGTCATGAGCTAAAAACACCTTTAACCAGCGTAAAAGGGTACATTCAGTTGCTGCAGCGTAGCCTTAACAGAGATGATAAAACCATGGCCCAGAACCATCTCGAAAAAGCGAGTACCCAGCTCGAAAAACTAAACGAATTAATTGTCGATCTGCTCGATATCTCAAAAATTGAAAGTGGAAAGATGAAGTTTAACATGAAAAGTTTTTATGCTGATAACATGGTAAACAATGCCATCGAGATGTTGCAGCAATCTAATCCTGATTTTAAAATCAGCAAACTGGGCAAAACAGACGAAATGATATTTGGTGATGAAATGCGCTTGGAACAAGTGGTCATCAATTTTATTACGAATGCCATTAAATATGCTCCGGGTACCAATCAGGTTAATGTAACTACGAATATTAAAGATGAAAAACTTTATCTGGCCGTAAAAGATTTTGGTATTGGTATTTCAAAAGAGCAGCAAGATAAGATTTTTGATAAATTTTATCGGGTAGAAGATAACAGCAACCGGTTTAATGGTCTGGGAATAGGTTTGTATATCTGTTCGGAAATTATTAACCGCCACGGAGGCACAATTGGGGTGAAAAGTGTGCCGGATGAAGGTTCTGAGTTTTATTTTATCATCCCCACCACAGAAGAGGAAATCCTTAAAAATCAAATCTAATTATCCTTAATCCATATAATGAAAACAACTCTTAAAAATAATTTACGTTTAGGCCTTGGCTTATCGCTAATTATTCTATTTATCAGTTCGCTGGCTTCTTATGTAAGTATTGGCAACCTTATTAAAAGTACCGAGCTGGTTAAACACAGTGATGAAGTAATTTTAAATACGGAGAATATTATATCCTATTTGAAAGATGCCGAAACTGGTCAGCGGGGCTTTTTATTAACTGGAAACAAGGTGTTTTTAACACCATATTATGGTGCCAGCGATTCGGCCGCTTCGATATTAAAAAAAGTTGAACTAGATACCAGGCATAATAGCGTTCAGCAAAAAAATATAGCAGCGCTTAAAAAAATTCTTTTTAAAAGAATGGATATCATTAAATCGACCATAGAGATTAAAACTTTAGGCGGTGTTATTGATCCTACGGTTTTGTTTCAAGGCAAGGTTTATATGGATGAGGCCAGATCAATTGTAAGCAACATTATAACTGAAGAGAAAAGGCTGCTTGAAGAAAGAACCAACGAATTAAATAAACTTACAGCTTATACCCCGATACTGATTTTAATTGCAGCGCTCCTTGCCATTCTGATTACGTTGTTTTTTTACCGGAGAGTATCAATCGATTTTGATGAACGTGTTAAACTTCAGCAGGAAATTGAAGATAAAAAATACGAGATGGAAAAACGTATTGTTGCCATTAAAGAAATTGCCTATCAAATTTCTAATGGAAATTATGGCATTAAACTCGATAGCCAAACCCAGGATGAGATTGGCGAGCTTTCCGAATCGCTAAATGCAATGTCATCATCATTGAAAAAATCTTTCGATACTTTAGAGGAGAATGAATGGTTGCAAACCGGCGTAGCTAACTTAAATGTAAAAATGGTTGGCGAAAAAGATGTTTTCCATTTAGCAGAAGATATTATTGAGTTTTTGGCCAATTATACCAAAAGCCAGATTGGTGCACTTTATTTATTTAAAGATGATGGATATCTGCATTTAAAAGGGCAATATGCTTTGCAAGGACAAAATCTAACCCAAACCTTAGAACTTGGCCAAGGCTTAATTGGCCAGGCGGTTAAAACAGGTAAGCCAATATTATTGGATGATGTTCCACAGAGCGAATTAACCATTACACATGCTACTGGGAATATTAAACCAGCCCAGTTAATCGTGCTTCCAATTATTAGAAATGAGATTTCAATAGGCGGTTTAGAATTAGGCACTATCGGTAAATACAGCGACCTGCAGTTACACTTTTTAAACTTGGTTTTATCTGATGTGGGTACCGCACTGTTGGGCGCACAGAACAGACAAAAGCTTCAGCAGTTATTAGAAGAAACGCAGGCACAATCAGAAGAATTGCAGGTTCAGCACAATGAGTTAGAAGGCTTAAATGCAGAGCTGGAAGCACAGGCACAAAAACTTCAGGCCAGCGAAGAAGAATTACGTGTACAGCAAGAAGAATTGTTGCAAAGCAACCAGGAGCTGGAAGAAAGAAGCAGCCTATTGGAAGAAAAAAATGAACTGATTGAAGAACGTAATATAGAAATTCAGCAAAAAGCAGAAGCTTTAGAACTGAGTACGAGGTACAAATCAGAGTTTTTGGCCAATATGTCGCACGAGTTAAGAACACCACTTAATTCGATATTGTTATTATCGAGATTAATGGCTGAAAATGAGGCTATGGATCGCGAGCATCAGGAATATGCAGAAGTTATCCAAAGTTCAGGTCAGGGTCTTTTAAGTTTAATAGACGAAATTTTAGATCTTTCTAAAATTGAAGCGGGCAAAATGGAACTCGATCGGGCAAATATTAAGGTTGATGAGATTATCCTTAACATGCGTTCGCTGTTTAATCCTTTGGCTAAAGATAAAAACTTAAACTTTGTTATCGAAAAATCGGCAGAAGTTCCTGAGTTTTTTCATACCGATAAAATGCGCTTAGAGCAGATTATTAAAAACCTGCTATCAAATGCTATTAAATTTACTACCGTAGGTACGATAAATCTAAATATTACTAAAAATGAAAAGTTAGGCGCGCTGGTATTCAAAGTTACCGATACAGGCGTAGGTATTGCACCCGAAAAGCAAGGCATGGTATTCGAAGCCTTTCAACAGGCCGATGGCTCTACACGGCGCAAATTTGGTGGCACAGGCCTTGGACTCTCAATTAGCAGAGAGCTGGCAAAACTATTGGGCGGATATATAGATTTAAAAAGCACAGAGGGCGAAGGAAGTATTTTTACACTTACCTTGCCCATTGATAGAAATAAAGGTTTTGATGGCGCTGTACCTCATGTAGAGAAGCCTGTAATCGCTTTAGAGGCTCCGGTAAAAAAAGTGAGCCACTTAACGGTTGAAAATATTCCGCAAGAGATTGAAGATGACCGAGATAATATTCAGCCTGATGATAAGGTGATCTTAATTGTTGAAGACGATACCCCTTTTGCCAAAACACTTTTAGATTTTACCCGAAAAAGAAATTATAAAGGTTTGGTTGCCGTTCGTGGCGATGCCGGTATTGAAATGGCGAAAACCTTTAAACCACTTGCCATTTTACTCGATATCCAATTGCCTGTTAAAGATGGTTGGCAGGTAATGGAAGAGCTGAAATCGGATCCTTCAACACGTCCAATTCCAGTGCACATCATGTCTTCTTTACAGGTTAAGAAAGAAAGTTTGTTAAAAGGTGCAGTAGATTTTATAAATAAACCTTTTGCTTTTGAGCACATGCAAGAGATATTTTCAAAACTAGAGCATGCCTTAAGCCGTCACCCTAAAAAGGTACTTATTGTAGAAGAAAATGAACAGCATGCCAAGGCATTAAGTTATTTTTTAAGCAATTTTAATATCCAGACAGAAATTGTTAACCAGGTAAACGAAGGTGTTTCTGCCCTGCATAAGCCGGAGGTTAACTGCGTGATTTTGGATATGGGTATTCCTGATAAACACGCTTACGAAACCCTTGAAGTGGTAAAGAAAACACCCGGTTTAGAGAATTTACCGATCATCATTTTCACCGGTAAAAACCTTTCAAAGGGCGAAGAAAACCGCATCAAACAATATGCTGATTCTATCGTTGTAAAAACGGCACATTCTTATCAACGTATTTTGGATGAAGCAGGTTTGTTCCTTCATCTGGTAGAAGAAAAAAGCAAGGAAAAAAGCAAAACACCTAAAAAGTTTTCCGAATTACAGGATGTATTGGTTGGTAAAACGGTTCTGGTAGCGGATGATGATGTGCGTAATATCTTCTCCTTAACAAAAATGTTAGAGCAGCACCAGATGAAAGTGGTCGCAGCAACCGATGGTAAGGAAGCCCTCAAGCTATTAAATGAAAACCCAGAAATTGATGTTGTTTTAATGGATATGATGATGCCAGAACTAGATGGTTACGAAACTACGACAGCCATCAGGCAGGATATCAAATACCGGAACCTGCCTATTTTGGCCGTTACGGCAAAAGCCATGATGGGCGATCGCGAAAAGTGCATTGCCGCAGGTGCATCCGATTATATCAGCAAACCAGTAGATATGGATCAGCTGATATCGTTATTAAGGGTTTGGTTATACGAAAATCATCATAAATCATAAACCATTTTTTATTTTTATGCCTCAAAAATTAATTCTCATAATTGATGATGATAACCGAAACATTTTTGCTTTAAAAGCTGTTTTAAAGGCCAAAGGTTTCGATTGTTTATCTGCTATAAGTGCCCGGGAAGGGTTTTCTGTTATGGAGAAACATGACAATGTTGCCATCGTTTTAATGGATATGATGATGCCGGATATGGACGGCTATCAAGCTATTGCCGCGATGAAAAAATCAGCTAAAATGCAGAATATCCCTGTGTTAGCGGTAACTGCCCAAGCCATGGTTGGCGATAAGGAACGTTGCTTAAGCGCTGGAGCATCGGGTTATGTTTCAAAACCGATAAATGTTGACGAGTTATTAATGCAAATCGAAAATTTTACAAAATAACAGGTGATAGGTGATGCGATAGATAATGAACAGGTAGAAATCCTGTTAAATGATGTTTTGGAAAGCCATGGGTATGATTTTCTGGAATATTCTCATGCATCAATAAAAAGGAGAATTATACGTCTTTACGGACTGGATAATTTTGTGAGTTTCGCCGAATTTCGTTACACGGTTAAAACAGATAAGCAATATTTTAAGCGTTTTTTAGAGGAAATTACGGTTAATGTTACCGAAATGTTCCGCGATCCTTCTTTTTATAAATCTTTGCGGAACGATGTCCTTCCTGTGCTGGGTACCTATCCATTTATCCGCATTTGGGTGGCAGGCTGTTCTACCGGAGAAGAGGCTTATTCGCTTGCCATTGTTTTAAAAGAACTTAACCTGCTTAATAAATCGCTTATTTATGCTACTGATATTAATCCATCGGTTTTAGATAAGGCAAAAAAAGGAATGTTTCCCTTAAATTATTTAAAGCAGTATTCAGAAAATTACCTGCAATCGGGTGGCCTAAAAGATTTTTCTGCTTATTACACGGCGAACTACTCTTTGGCAAAATTTGATGAAAGCTTAAATAGTAAGATGATCTTTTCTACGCATAATTTGGTTTCCGATCATTCTTTTAATGAGTTTCAGCTAATTTTATGTAGAAACGTATTAATTTATTTTGATAAAGACTTGCAGCATAAAGTATTTAACCTTTTTGATGGTAGCATCGAGAAATTAGGATACCTTGCTTTAGGAAGTAAAGAAAGTTTGGAGTTTTGGCCAAAAGCCAAAGAATACAAAAGGGTTAAAATGGAAAAAATATGGCGGAAACTGTAGATTCTGCGCCTTGTGGAGCATTAATTATCGGCGGCTCTGCCGGTAGTTTAGATGTGTTGCTCGAAATTTTTCCAGCCCTAAGGAAAGATATTGGTTTTCCCATTGTATTGGTGGTTCACCGTAAGGCAAGCAACGAATCTCTTTTAACCGATTTGTTAAAATCGCGCACTATACTGGCGGTTGATGAAGCAGAAGAAAAAGAGTTTTTAAGCCCGGGCAAAGTTTTTATTGCGCCTGCAGATTATCATATGCTGATAGAGGAAGACCAAAGTATATCTTTAGATTATTCGGAAAAAGTAAATTATTCCCGACCATCAATTGATGTTACCTTTCAATCAGCAGCCGAGGTTTTTAGAGAAAAACTAGTCTGTATTCTACTTTCAGGGTCTAATGCAGATGGAGTAGAGGGGTTAAAAAGTGTAAACAATTTTGGAGGTAGAGTGGTTATACAGAATCCAAATACGGCCATAATGCCGTATATGCCGCAACAGGCAGTGTTGAATGTTGAGCCGCATGTGATATTGGATAGCCACGATATGGCTGATTATATAAATAAGTTAAATGGTTAATTGCTTTTCGGAGGTTAATATGATAGTTACAAAAAAAATATTTGTTTTTGATGATAATAGGGATATCCTTGATCTCTGTACATTTATTTTGGAAGATGCCGGGTATGAGATAAAAACATCTGAAAATGCCAATAACATAGAAGAACAGGTTGCCGCATATATGCCTGATTTAATATTTATGGATAATTGGTTGCCCGATCTGGGAGGGATACAGGCTACTAAGGCATTAAAAAACCATCCTGATTTAAAACATATTCCGGTAATTTATTTTTCGGCCAATAATGATATATCTTCATTAGCCGATGAAGCCGGTGCTGATAGTTACCTATCGAAACCATTTGATATTGCTGCACTCGAAGAAATTGTGAAAAAACATTTGAGCTAGCGCCGAAGGCTCATGAATTTTTAAGAGGCTGGTACGCTGGAAAACTTCGTATGTCTAGGATGAGCCCTGGTTAAACTTCCGAAGTTTTCTAGGGCTCGAAAGATCGTCATTTCGAGTGGAGTGCAATGAAGTCGAGACCCGAAGGCTCTGCGAAGCAAAATCTGTCTCAATAGATCTCTCTCCCGAAAGTCGGGACTCCGCTTCATCCGATAGCTATCGGATCGAGATGACGAATTTCTATTTGAAATCTGTTATTCCTTACCCCAAATTCTTGTATTCAGATCCAGCTCCTTAACAATATCATACATAAACTTTATGGTGGAGATATCTTCATTTACGGTTTCTGGGCTCAGCAATGATTTAAAAACGGGTGCTTCGAAATAGTTCCGGTTCAGTGGGAAAGCGATATACATCCTCGATTCGATAAAGGATAAACTGATGTTATATTTTGTTTGATGGTTGAGGTTTAATATCCGCTCCATCATGGCAGGTGTAAGGATGTATCTGGATTCGACCTGATCGGAGCCATAGGTCACAAAAGTCTTATCAAAGTCTAGATTCTCCAGTTGAATAACATCGTTACTACCAAAAGAAAACAGATTCTTTGAAAACCATGCACCAAAAGCTGCTCCGAAATCTTTTGGCCTAACAATGGTTACACCATTAAACTTTTTGTTAAAATCGGCAGCAAAGATAATTCCTCTAAAAATGTCATGCCACTCTGTTCGGGTTCCGTCTTTTGTTTGGGTTACTGTTTTATATTCGGCATGTACCTCAGCAAAGTAAAACCGGGTTTTATCAGCACATCCAGTTACCAGATCCTCTGTTTTATAACGATCAGGCTCATTGCTAAACAACTGTGTGTACATAAACTCCGATGCATCAATTCCTTGATAGGGACTAATCGATAAACTTTCATCTAAAAATTTAAGGGCAGCACCAATTACATTGGTTTTGTAGGCATTTTGGTAAGCTGTTAAAGAATCGTTGATTTTAAATAACAAAATACTGCCGTAAATAAGGGGTATTAAGCCGCCAATTACACCAGGAATAGGAAAACCTAAGAAAAAGCCTAAAACACAGAGCAGAATGCCCGCTGCAATAAAAATATAACCTTTGGTTTGGGTACCGGCAATTCTTTTGCGCTCTACCTCCATTGTAGCCAAAACTTGCTGTAAGGCTACATTATTTGCAATATCGAACGACATTAATTATTAAAGAGTTCTTTTGCGCTAATGTTTTTACGTTCCTCGGCTGCGGTTTCTAAAACGGCAATGGGCTGGAAATTTAACATTCCGGCAAATAAACTGCCCGGAAACATCATAATCGCATTATTGTAATCGGTTACCGAAGCATTATAGGTTCTTCTGGCAGCGGCAATCTGCTCTTCGCTTTCAGTCCAGGTAGTTTGCAGGTTAATAAAGTTGGTATTGGCTTTTAAATCAGGATAATTTTCGATGTTAACCATTAAACCTTTCACACTACTGCTCAATTGCGCATCTAAATCTGCTTTTTCTGCATTGCTAATGTTTGGTGAGCCTGCTTTAGCTCTTAGTTCAACTATTTTCGTCAAAGTCCCCTGCTCATAAGTAGTGTACTGTTTTACCACTTCAACAAGATTTGGAATAAGGTCGAACCGTTTTTTAAGCATTACATCAATGGCCGAGAAGGCATTGGTTACCTGGTTTTTCTTCCCGATAAGCGAGTTGTAAAAGAAAATCCCGATAAGGAATATAAATCCGATAATAACGAGGGCAATAATCATAATTTTAGTTTAAGGTTTAGAGAATAAAGATAAGAAAAGGTTACAAAATGTTATCGCTTTTCATTTTGTTCCCGTTCACGTCTTATCCGCCGCTCTAAGCGTTTCTGTTTCCTTTGCATATGATTGGCCCGCATGGCTTTAAACTTTGCAATATGCTCACGTACTTCATTCTGCTTTTCTTCCGTAATACCGATGCTATATTTTATGCCCGTAAAAAGGCTCTTCCAGATCATGTTAAAGAAAGATGTATTTGCCGGCCTGCTGTAATTTACGGTTACAGGTATCAGCTTTCCGTCTGCACCGGGGTTTTCTGATTTAATGATTAAAGCATTTGCTAAGAAAGAAAGAAAACCGCGGGTAACCAGGTGATCTTTTTCGGGATCGTTTTTCATCAGCGCTACAGAAAGGTCGTAGTAGGAGAACGCTACCGTTCCTTTTGCGCCTAAATCGTTCGCTTTAAAATTAAACTTCAATTTATCCACACTCCCACGGTTAATGCGGACCAAGCCTAAGGGTTTGGTAATCTGATTTAAAACCCGCGCATTAAAATTGTGTAAAACCCCATTGTAAGAAAAGGCACCATCTTTAGCGGTAAGATCAAATATAAAGTTTACATCAAGTTTTCCCTGCCCAAATAGGTAAGTGTTTAGGTTAACCTCCATAATAGGGTTTATGGCTTTAATTTTTTCGAGGTTGGTGGCGTTTTTTATAATGCCCGAGGTATGCTCGAAACTAATCTGCCCCTTTTGGTTACTCTCATTGTTGTAAACAGCGTAATTCACATTTATATCCTTCAGCTGGATTTTCTGGACCAGAATAGGCGCATCAAGAAGCTGCAAAAGTTGATGGGGAAACTTTCCGACTTTGCTTTCCTGGTGTTTTTTTGGGAGGCCATTATGGTTAAATACTGAAACGAAACCGTTGGTAATGGCCATTTCCTTTGCCCAAAGTTCTTGTTTGCTAATGTATAATGGCAAATCAATCCCATTAAGCATAATGTCGCTCATCTTGATGTTGAAACGTTCCTTCGCAAACCCTGCAACTTTGCCAAAGTTCATCTCATCGTGCAGTGGTACCAAAGCAAAACTGTTAATCCTTAACTTACCCGTTGTTGCCCTAAAATCCAGTTTATCTAATTGGATATCGTACATTTTGTCTGGCGTACGGTATACATAGTTATTCAGATTGATCACAATATCTTTAATCAGATAAAATCTTGTTGGATCTTCAGCAGAGGTAGAATCTACCAACAGGTCGGTTAAGGTAATGTTGAGGTCATCAATAGAGAAAGGTACTGAATTGGGTACATTTTTATTGATATATTTAAAACTTACATCCTTAAACCTGATGCTTTTAATGCTAAATTCATTCAGGTTTTTAGAGATGATAGCATAAGGCGATTTAATGGGCCTGGGTGCACGCCCCTCGTTAAAAGCAAATTGCTGGTTAACCATTGTTACTTCAGGTTTATCAAATATGATTTCTTCCAGCTGAAGTTTTTTTTCGCGGTACAAGGTTAATGGGTGGAAGTGCTTCACCACCAGTTTTTTTAAAGATACCGTATATAAATTATTTGGTGCTCTTTTTAAGGCTATGAGTTGCTTAAACCGATTGGTATCAGGTATTATTCTTACATTCTGTAAGGTGGCATTGCCCGTAAAAACATTGGTAGAAACCTTGGTAAAACTAATGGTATATAAACTATCGGTCGATTTATAGAGCAGTGTTTTGATCCTATCGGTTAAAATAGGGCGCGACTTAACATTTAACAGCCAGGCTATACCTACAAGTACAATAAAAACACTGAGTAATGTACACGCAATCCATTTAAAAATTCTATAACGGTATCTTCTGGTATCAGGCATTAAAAAATGAGAGGCTGTGGTTTTATTAGCAATATACGGTTATAAACATATATTTGAAAAGTGTAAGATCAGTTTTTTTCTCTCCGGGCCTTCCGCGCTGCTTTTCTGTCTGCCCGTTTTTGTTCCCTTATTTTTTTTGCAATTACTTTTTGCTGTTTTACCGGATTCTTTTCTGGGACCACACCAACGCCTACAATATCCTTTATGCCCACAAAAACGGTTTTCCACATCAGGTTAAAAAAGGAGGCTGAATTAACTCTCGTATTGGCCATGCTTGCTGTTCTTGGTGCTTCGCCTTTTTGTGGATTTTCGTTTTTAACTAAAATGACATTGGCCAAAAAAGACAAAAAACCTTTTTCCTTGGTTCCCTCGCCATCAATATTGTCAGATAGTAATTTCACCTTTAAATCGGTGTACAACATATTCATCGATCCCGTTGCAGATCTTAAATTTCCGTTCGCCTTAAAATCAACATGTTGTATATTGCCGCTCTCTATTTCAACCAGGCCCAGCGATTTTGATAGTGGATTTAAATTTTTCATATCAAACCTACCCAGGTTACCGCTATAGGTAAATGCCCCATTATTATCGGTAAGGTTGAAATCGATTTTTATATTCAGCTTTCCGGTCCCCATTAAAAGCGAGTTTAAATCTGCCAGAGCATGGCTCTTTTTGCGCAATTGTAAACTATCGTTGGTTACGTTTAAAATGTTTCCTGTTAGCGCCTTAAAGTCAACTGATCCAATTTTTTTACTCGCCGGGTTAAATTCAGCATATTTAACATTAATGTTTCTCAGCTTTACCGTATCAATCAGGGTAGGCATGTTTAATCTTTTTAGGGCCATATGTGGGTAGTTTCGGCCTTTATCAAAGCCTGGAGGCGGAGGCGATTCGCGGCTCATAAAAACTTCAACATTTGCGGGGCCAATCCTCAGCGATTTTGCATGCAGCTTCTGGTCGGTATTTAAACCAATAAAGTCAACTCCATTAAATTCTATTTTATCAAAACTGAGGTTATACCGGTCTTTCTGGATCTTGTACTTTCTTGCAAAAGTAAGCTCATCGTACAATGGGGTAAGTTTAAATCCTTTAACCGTTATTTTTTTTGATGCTGTAGAGCCTTTAATGGTGTCAACTTTCATTGAATACATTTTATCTTTCGTTATCGATTTATAACCTGCAATCTGAAAGGATGCATCTTTTGTATAGTAAAATCTTGTTGTATCATTTCCCGAAAGTGAATCCAATAAAAAATCGTTAATGTTAATGTCGAGGTGTTTGATCGAGTTTTTGGTTTTTTTTGCTGCGGTTTTGTTGATGTAATCGAAATCTGCATCTACAATTTTAATGCTTTTAACATGTACCGATTTAAAAGTTTTTGAAATCTGCTCGTAAAGCGATTTTTCATCTTTTATGCTGTCGGGTTTCTTGGTTACTTTGTTAAAAATCATATTGATAGATGGCTTTTGTAAAAGGATTTCATTTACAGCTATCCGTTTTTTAAAGTAGGCCGTTAATATTCCAACACGGCTAATCTGTAGTTTCTTCAATTTAAGCTCGAAAGTATGTGCAGGTGCCAGTTGTTTTTTTCTTAAGCTATCGAAAACGGCCGTATCGGGCATTAGTGTAACATCGCGCAGCGCCAGGCTACCTGTAATTACGTTTAAGTTAATGCTTTTAAAATCTATCCGGTAGAGGTGGTGGGAGCCATTATAAACCCCGGCCTTAATTTTTTCGATCAATATGGGTTTCCATCGGGCACTTAAAAACATGGCGCCAAATGCTACAATTAGTACCAGTATGCCGAATATGCTTCCTATCCAGGTCCAAACTTTATTTCTATGCTGAGCTGTCATTTATTATGGTTTATCGATAGGTAACAGATAGAAGTGTGAAAGGTTTTTTTAGGGGCAAGGCAAAAGACTAAAGCAGAAAGACCAAAGAGGAGCTGTTGGATGCTTTATTGTTAAAATGATTTTTTTGGAGCGCAAGGGCAGTATAAGAAACACCGTTTGTTCCTTTGCTGCGCTTGTACGCTTTCCCGAAAAATCGGGATACCTCCGGGCCTGTAGGGTACCGCTCCGCCAAGGGCTAGATTGGTTAGGACAGTGGCATGGAAACCACTCATAGTAGCAAGAACAGCTGTAATCTAAACCCGATAGTACGAATGCCGATTTTTTCTATCGGCAGTAGGGATAGCGGGGCTGTAGCTCTCCATTGGCACCGAAGCCTACATTTTCAAAAACACCCTGACTTATTTTATAAAAAGGAATTATTAATTTTTTGGAGCGCAAGGTCAGTATAAGAAACACCGTTTGTTCCTTTGCTGCGCTTATACGCTTTCCCGAAAAATCGGGATACCTCCGGGCCTGCAGGGTACCGCTTCGCCAAGGGCTAGGTGGGTTAGGACGGTGGTATGGAAAACCACTCATAGTAGCAAGAACAGCTGTAATCTAAACCCGATAGTACGAATGCCGATTTTTTCTGTCGGCAGTAGGGATAGCGGGGCTGCAGCCCACCATTGGCACCGAAGCATACATTTCCAAAAAAATCTTTCTTAACAAGTATGAAGTCGTTTGGTGCCAATCTTATTGCAGTTTCGATATCCCACAGTAGTAAGATTGCTTCGTCGTTCCTTCTCGCAATGACGCGAAGATCATAATCGTACTGTAAACATTTAAACAAAATATGTCAATTTGTCACTTTTAATTTTATTTATGTATTTTTGCAATCCCCAAAATGTTTTTAAATAATGATTGATTTACAAGTACAGGATAAGACGCACGATGAAGCCAGGCAAGGTGAAGCTTTAATTTTAGATACACCAATTAAAGCCGATGCCCGTAAATTATACATCGAAAGTTATGGTTGTGCAATGAATTTTGCTGATAGTGAAATTGTTGCCTCTATTCTTTCTGAAACAGGATTTGAAACCACAGGGGATTATCACCAGGCCGATGTAATCTTCATCAATACCTGTTCTATCCGTGAAAATGCTGAAACCAGAGTTAGGAACCGCTTATCGCAGTTCGGTGTCGAGAAACGCCGTAACCCGAAATTAATTGTTGGGGTTTTGGGCTGCATGGCAGAACGTTTAAAATCTAAATTTTTAGAAGAAGAACGTTTGGTTGATGTAGTGGTAGGACCCGATGCTTACCGCGATCTGCCTAACTTAATTGAACAGGTAGAAAGTGGACATAAAGCGGTTAACGTACTTTTATCCCGCGAAGAAACCTATGCGGATATTAGTCCGGTTCGTTTAAACAGCAACGGAATTACCGCTTTTATTTCCATTACCCGCGGCTGTAATAACATGTGTTCTTTCTGTGTGGTTCCTTTTACCCGTGGCCGCGAACGTAGCCGCGATGCCCATTCCATTATACAAGAAGCAAAAGGTTTATTTGAAGCTGGTTACCGTGAGGTTACGCTTTTAGGCCAAAACGTAGATTCATATACCTGGACATCGGAAGATGGAACTGAAACCGTAAACTTTGCGCAACTTTTAGCGCAAACAGCTTTGGTTAGTCCTGATTTAAGGGTACGTTTTTCTACTTCGCATCCAAAAGATATTACCGACGAGGTTTTACATACCATTGCTAAATACGATAACATCTGTAATTATATCCACTTGCCAGTTCAATCGGGTAATACCCGCATATTGGAGCTAATGAACAGGACTTATACCCGCGAATGGTATATCAATCGTATTGATGCCATCCGTAACATTATCCCGGGTTGTGCAATTTCTACCGATATCATCGCTGGTTTTTGTACTGAAACAGAAGAAGAGCATCAAGAAACCCTGAGCATGATGGATTACGTAGAATATGATTTTGCATATAACTTCACTTATTCTGAAAGACCAGGAACTTTAGCTGCCCGTAAATTGGAAGATGATATTCCTGAGGAAGTAAAAAAACGCCGTTTAGCTGAGATTTTAGCTAAGCAACAAGCACATTCGTTAATGCGCTTACAAGAGTGGGTGGGTAAAACCGTTCGTGTTTTGATTGAAGGCACTTCTAAAAAATCTGATCTGGATTATTGCGGAAGAGGAGATAGCGGAGCCATGGCGATTTTCCCTGCAATTGAAGGCGTTAAACCAGGCCAGTATGCAAATGTATTTATCGAAAAGTGTACATCAGCTACGTTAATTGGTAAAATAGTATCATAAAATCCCGTCATGCTGAACTTGTTTCAGCATCTTAAATTGAAAGACTCTGAAACAAGTTCAGAGTGACGTAACTTTAGAAAGAATAAATGGATACACAAAATATTAAACAGCGGTTCGGTATTATTGGCAATTCGCCATTGCTTAACCGTGCTATCGATATTGCAAGCCAGGTAGCACCAACTGATATGTCGGTGTTAATAACAGGCGAAAGTGGTAGTGGTAAAGAGGTATTCTCGCAGATTATCCATCAAATGAGTGCCCGTAAACACGGTGCTTTTATTGCTGTAAACTGCGGCGCCATTCCCGAAGGAACCATTGATTCTGAATTGTTTGGTCACGAGAAAGGATCTTTTACAGGTGCACATGAGGCACGTAAAGGTTACTTTGAAGTAGCAAACGGCGGAACCATTTTTTTAGACGAGGTTGCTGAGCTGCCTTTGGGTACACAGGCGCGTTTGCTGCGTATTTTAGAAAGCGGCGAATACTTACGCGTAGGCTCATCTAAAGTTCAGAAAACAGATGTTCGCATTATTGCTGCAACCAATGTTGATGTATATAACCGCGTTAAAAACGGAAAATTCCGCGAAGATTTATATTACAGGTTAAATACCGTTCCGTTGCGCATACCGGCTTTGCAAGAGCGTAAAGAAGATATTTATTTATTATTCAGAAAATTCTCTGCCGATTTTAGCGATAAATACCGTAGCCCTGCATTACATTTGGAGCCAGATGCCATTCAGATCCTAACCAATTATAGCTGGCCGGGTAATGTTCGTCAGTTAAAAAATATTGCCGAGCAGATCTGCGTATTGGAAAAAGACCGAAATGTAACCGGACAAGCCATTTTAAACTATATCCCGAACGAGGCCGGAAGTAACCTGCCAATGACGATTAATTCTCAGTCGAAAGAAGATTTTACAGAAAGAGATATTTTGTACAAGGTACTTTTCGATATGAAAAAGGATATGGTTGAGCTTAAAAAACTTGTTGCCGAAATTATTCAGCACGGCGGAAATACTGCTACCGTTTTAGCAGATAATCCTCAGTATATCAATCAGCTATACCGCGATGTAGAACTGCCCGCAGGGCAAGAGCATGCCTTTACCATTCAGCAACCTACGCCAAGCAATAATAATAACAACAATAACAATACTGATTATTTTGCACACGAGGCCGAAGAGGTAGAAGAATCTTTATCATTAGTGGATAAAGAATCAGATCTGATAAAAAAAGCATTAAAAAAACACAAGGGTAAACGTAAGTTTGCTGCACAAGAACTGGGCATTTCAGAGCGTACCCTGTACAGAAAAATTAAAGAATTGAATTTATAGCTTCATCGACTTTAAAACAAACCATATACTGATGAAACCATCATGAGCATACCACTTACAAACAGAGATGAATATGCTCATGATCGCTTCATAACCATTGAAAAACAAACCGAGCTTTTGCGAGCTCATTAACTAAGTGAAGCGTTCTCTTGAACACCATTGAGAAAATAAAGCAAGTGAAAAATGCCATTGAAAACAATGAGCAATAAATTAATAATTATACAACTGATGAAAATAAAAATATTTGCTTTAATCCTTGTTGCTTCAATACTGAGCGCCTGCTCTTATAAATTCAATGGAGCATCAACAACAGGATTAAAAACGGTGGTTGTCCGGGTGTTTGAAAACAATGCACCGTTAGTGGTGCCAACACTAAGTAACCAGATTACCGAATCGTTAAAAACCCGGATCCGTAATCAGACCAAATTGATTATTTCTCCTACCGGTGAAGGCGATGCATCGTTTGAAGGCAGAATAACAGGCTATGATATTAAGCCGGTTGCGCTTCAAAATAGTGCTACACCTACTTCGGGTGCAAACAGATTAACCATAACCGTTTCTGTAAAGTATAAGAACAATATAAAAGAACACGAAAAAGAAAGTTTTGAAGAAAGCTTTACCAGATATTTCGATTTTCCGATCAATGGGGCACCAATTCAAACCTTATTGCCTGGAGCTATCGAAAACATCAACAAACAATTATCGGAAGATATTTTTAACCGTGCATTTGCACAGTGGTAAATAAAGCAGGATTCTAAAAGACAAAATTTTCAAAACCCGTCTACATTTTTTTAACTTAGCGGCAAACCTCGATAATGGATAACAAAAAGCTACTGGCAGATTTACTTGCGCAACCTGGAAAGGTTGGACCAGAGCATGTATCCATGTTGCAGGAAATGGTGGCGCAATTTCCATATGCCCAGCCCATTCATTTACTGTTAGCCAAGGCTAACGCATCAGCAGTACCAAAAGCAGCACTTTATAGCCAGGGGCATGTACTGTTCCATATATTAAATATGGTTTCAGTCCGCGAAACAACAGAAGAAGAAATTAAAGAGGTAGTTGCTGAAAATACACAGGATGAACAGATAGTTTTTGAAGAAATAGGAGAATTAGCTCCAGATCTTCACTCAGAAAACCCAGTAATTCCTATAGAAACGCCAAATCACCTGCCGGGTATTGATAGTCATTTAATGGATTTGCCAGCAGATGATGATTCTTTTATTGAAAGTGTAGCTGCTACCGATTTCTTTGCCTTTGAACAGAAATTAAGTACCGATGTGGTTACGATCGCACCAGAAATTGAAACGGTTGTTCCTGATGAGCCCGAAAGGAATTTTGTTTCGCAATATAACGACGATAAGCTTCCGTATACGTTTTTATGGTGGTTGGCTAAAACCCGTAAAGAGCACGAGCAGATTTTTCAGCCTTATGCTCACCCTAACGCTGGTAAGGTAAAACCACAGCCACAAAATAACCAACTGCAAGAAAGAGCTGAGTTTCAACAGCAATATGTAGAGCACATCTTTCACATTCAAACGCCTTTCGAGGTAGCCGATCATTTAGCAGAATATCCTTCTGCCGAAATTAAAGATGCAAAGGGAGCTGAAATTATCGAGCGGTTCTTAAAAGAAGATCCAACAATCAGGCCTCCGAAGCCAGAACAGATAGATAATGAAAATAAGGCAAAGAAAAGTGCAGAAGACAATTACGATCTTGTTTCGGAGACTTTAGCTAAAATTTATATTGAGCAAATGCTTTATCACAAAGCCATAGATACGTATAAAAAATTAAGTTTGAAATATCCGGAAAAAAGCCGTTACTTTGCCGACCTTATCCAATCTATAGAAAAGAAATTTTAAAATATAATATTACCATGGTAACCTTTTTAATCATTTTATTAATTATTGCGTGTGTGGCCTTAGGCTTATTTGTTTTAGTACAAAACCCTAAAGGCGGAGGTTTAGCTACAGGGGGTGGCACCAGTAACATGTTTGGTGTGCAGCGTACCGGCGATGTTTTAGAAAAAGGATCGTGGGTATTGTTAACCTTAATCGTAGTGTTAACCCTTGCCGTTACTACAATTGCTAAAACTAGCGGTGGTACTGCAGCAGTTGGAAACTCAGCTATACAAGAGCGTTTAGATAAAACACCATCACCATCTCCACTTGGCGGAAATTTAAACAGCACTAAACCTGCTGCTTCGACTCCAGCTAAAACAGATTCGACAAAGAAATAAGTAATACTTACCCGTATTTTATAAAGCTTTCCTCAAAAGGGAAAGCTTTTTTGGTTTTTAACATTCCGTAAAAAATGAATCAACCCTTTGTCTCTTAACACACATTTAACATAAAAAGCTTTAAATTGCAGCATGAAATTAAGTGTGCTGGTTCTATTTACTGCTCTCGCCGTTGGTCTTTCCATCGGGATGGTTAATTTTTATTTTCAGCATAGCCTGTATTACATGGCTATTTCTTTTGGCGTATCGTTTCTGTGCAGTTTTTTGGTTTTTTATTATTTGCTGGAGAAATATATTTACACCAAAATTAAACTCATTTACAAACTCATCCATAACCTTAAATTAGGTAAAGATTTAAAAGATGCGCTCGGCGAGTACGTGAGTTCTGATCCGATTAATGATGTAGAGCAAGAAGTAAAGGAGTGGGCAGGTGCAAAGAAAAAAGAAATAGATTTATTAAAAAAACAGGAACAGTTTAGAAGAGAATTCCTTTCAAATGTATCGCACGAGTTTAAAACCCCACTTTTTGCCATTCAAGGATATATTGAAACGCTACAGGACTGTTTGGTAGATGACCCAGATCAGGCTGTATTGTTTCTAAAAAAAGCTGAAAACAATGTAGAGCGACTGAGTTATTTAATTAATGATTTAGATGTTATTTCAAAGTTAGAAACAGGCGAATCGCCAATTAACTACCAAAAATTCGATTTTGTGCAATTGGCGAAAGAGGTAATGGAAAACCTCGAAGACCGCGCTGAAGCAAAAAACATTAAACTCTTTTTTAAAGATAAATATACTGCCATTACATTGGTTTCGGCCGATCGCGAAAAGATTAGGCAGGTGTTGATTAACTTGCTGGTAAACAGTATTAAGTATGGCATTGATGGTGGCGAAACAGCCATTAAGATTTTTGAACTGCACGATCAGGTTTTGATCGAAGTTACCGATAATGGCATCGGCATAGAAGAAAAGCATTTGTTGCGCTTGTTTGAGCGTTTTTATCGCATTGATACCCACCGGGCGAGAGAAGTTGGAGGCACAGGTTTAGGTTTAGCCATTGTAAAACACATTTTAGAGGCACACCAACAAACCATTTCAGTAAGAAGTACGCCGGGCATAGGCACAACCTTTGCATTTACACTACAAAAAGGCGGGTAATTTTCGATCTTTTTAGTAGTAGACAACCCTTAATTCTTTTGTCACAAAGGCGCTAATTACACAGAAGCGGGCAAACTAATGCGCTAATGCCAATGAACTTCTTTAATTATTTCATTGTCAGCTATCTGAAAATATAGAAATAACGCACTCCTGACTAAATAAGGAGATAATTAGTTAATATAATTAATAAATTAACATTAACTTAACATTGGGCTTGTAGCTTTGCAACATATTAAAAATTAACATGAACAATATTTTTAAGTTCTTTACACCTCAAGACAAAAAGTTTCATCCGCTTTTCGAGCAGGCAGGTAGCAATGCATTAAAAATTGCAGAAACCCTTTTAGAAATGGTTAGCACAGGTGATGCTGAAAGCAGAAAAACAATTTTTAAAGAAATTGAGCGCTTAGAGCATGTAGGTGATGATATTACCCATTCAATTTTTCTTGAACTGAGCAGGAACTTTATTACGCCATTTGATAGAGAAGACATTCATGCATTGGCTACTGCCGTTGATGATGTTGCCGATTATATTTATGGTACTGCAAACCGTATGCAGATGTATAACATGAATACCATTAACGAGCCGATTGTTAAAATTGCCGAGCTTTTGGTAGAAATGTGTACTGATATTGATAAAGCAATTAAAGAATTACGCAGTTTCAAAAACATCCGTGTAATTGCCGATGCTTGTATCCGTATTAACAGTGGCGAAAACCAGGCTGATTATGTATTTACATTAGCGGTAGCCCGTTTATTCGAATACGAAACCAATGCGATTGAATTAATTAAACAAAAAGAGGTTTTACAAACGATAGAAAAAGCGACAGATAAGTGTGAGGATGTGGCGAATGTGCTTGAAACTATCTTGGTTAAAAACGCTTAATAAAAAACAAACATGGTAACTACCTTATTGGTTGTTGTTGTAATTCTGGCTATTGCTTTCGATTACATTAACGGCTTTCACGATGCCGCTAACTCGATTGCAACAGTTGTTTCTACAAAAGTTCTTACGCCTTTTCAGGCGGTTTTGTGGGCTGCGTTGTTCAATTTTGCTGCCTACTTTTATTTTACCGACCACAAAGTAGCCAATACAGTTGCTAAAACGGTAATCGAAAATTATATCACTTTAGAAGTTATCCTTGCAGGTTTGGTTGCAGCAATTATCTGGAACCTTTTAACCTGGTGGTATGGTATCCCTTCAAGTTCATCACATACCTTAATTGGCGGTTTTGCTGGTGCAGGTATGACACATGCTTTACTTATAGGCGCTAGTCCGCTTGATGCTGTAAACACGGGTTATGTAATAAAAATTGTTTCTTTTATTGTACTGGCACCAATAATCGGTATGGTTATATCAGTTGTATTAACACTGATCATTATCAATATCTGTCGTTATGCTAAGCCAGCAACTGCTGAGAAATGGTTTAAACGCCTGCAATTGCTTTCTTCTGCTGCATTAAGTTTCTTCCACGGAGGTAACGATGCTCAAAAGGTAATGGGAATCATTGCAACAGCTTTAATCGCCTCAAAAGTAATTCCTAATTTCGAAGCTATGCCTGCATGGGTGCCAATTGCCTGTTATTCGGCAATATCGTTAGGTACAATGAGTGGTGGCTGGAAAATTGTTAAAACAATGGGTTCCAAAATCACTAAAGTAACCGCACTGGAAGGTGTTGCTGCCGAAGGCGCTGGAGCAGTAACTTTAGGTATTACAGAGCATTTCGGTATTCCGGTTTCTACAACGCATACCATTACAGGTTCGATTGTAGGGGTAGGTGTAGTAAAAAGCGTTTCTGCAGTACGTTGGGGTGTAACCATCAACTTAATCTGGGCCTGGATTTTAACCATTCCGGTTTCGGCTACATTAGCGGCGATTATTTATGCCGTGATCTATTACTTAAAATAAAAACAAAATCCTTTAATATACTTGAGAGACCAAAGCTAATAGCCTTGGTCTTTTTTGTTTTGTAATGATTTGGAAAGCAGGAGTGGAAGCCTTTGGTTTGGGTTCCGCCCCGCTAAACGCTTTATCCCGATGAAAAATCGGGATGTCCGCTTATATCGGGTTTAGATTACAATTGTTGTGGTTCTTGGGAGAATATTGGGTGCTTAAAATCGTCATTGCGCGGAGGTACGACGAAGCAATCATACAACGATAGCTAATAATAGGGTGAACATTAAGATTGCTTCTCCGAAGAGTCGGGGCTGGCAGTACCTCGTAATGACGATCTTTCTATGAGAATCTGTCAATGGTGGCGGAGTCAATGTTTTCTAATTATTGAATAGGTGTCTTCGACTACGCTCAGACTGACATGTGAGGGGATTTTAAAAAAAATAGAAAGTTTATTAGGAAATATTGGCTGCTTGAAACCCTTCGCTAATAAATAGCTGGAAACTTAAAACTTAACGCTTATTTCGACTAAATCAGTTCCATTTTTAGGCAACACCCAATCCGGACCTTCTTGTATCAGTCTTTTGGCTTCCGCATCGGCTTTTTTGTTCAGTGATTTTATAACGCTGATATTTGTTGGGCGTCCGTTACTTTTAACTTTGAAACTTAAAATCACAAATTGTTCGGGGCCTTTAGGGTTATAAAGTTTGTTGTTATTCTCTAAGTATTGACTATAGTTAATGGTAGAAACCGGAATAGGCTTCGTAATATCATCGGCCGATTTTCCATCCAGGTTTTGTTCTGCATGCAGTGTAATTTTTGGTGCCGCAATATTTTCTTTCTTATGCCCATATGAGCCTGTAATTAATGCGATTTCGTTTAGTGATCTATTCCCGCTTAAAGCACTTTTAATTGCATTAGGATCTTGCAGACCAGCTACAGGTAATTCTTTAAAGCCAATAGCGTTAATCAATAAGTCCTTATCTTTTGCGTTGCTATCAGCAGGTAAATAGAAATAACCTTTAGCATCAGTCGCGGTTACATTTTTAGAACCCGCTAACTTTACCACAGCACCCGGAACAGGTTGGCCATTACTTTGGTCTACAACGTTGCCGCTAAACGCAATTTTACTAGAGCCAAATGCTGGTGCTGCTGCCACTACAGTCTCACTTATCGTAACTGGGCTTGGTCTGTAATTGCCAAAGCCTACCGCGCTCTTCGCTTTAGCGCGATTGCTCTCGGTTGCAATTTTCGCCGCTTTTACCTCGGCCATTTGTTGCTCTGCCCGTTCTAATGCAGGTTTTGCTTTAATGTTTTTCGCTAAATCCCCCGTTTTTGCGGCTGTAATTGCTTTATCAATCAAAGCTGCCTTTGTAGAGTTTTGCGTAACCGTATCTTCTTTAGGTTTGGGTTGAACTGAAGCAATACTCGTTGTACTATCTAACTGAACCATCACACCGCCCTGTTTATGTGCAGCAAGTTCTGCATTCCTGCGATTGGTTTCGCGCATAAAGAATAAAATGCTTACCGCAATAAATGCTACGGTTGCAGTTGCTGCAATACTTAACCTTTGGGTAGTAATGCCCCAAAGCTTACGTTTTATAGGTTTCTCCGAAACACGGTCGTACAGTTGTTTTTGTAAAATAGAAAGCGTTTGCTTGCGTTTGGGCGATTGTTTCAGTCCCTCTAATGCTTCGGCAACAAAAGGGTCTTCCAAAGCCTGTCTTTCTACAAAGTGCATAGCCTTAACATCAAGTTTACCATCCAGGTAATCTTCCAGAACATCAATATCTAACCAATCGTTATTCACTACTGTTTTTCTCTATACAAATCTTTAAATTCCGCTTACCATTTTGGATGTAACTCTTAACTTTAAGCATGTCGTAGCCCGTAATATCGGCTACTTCTTTATAACATTTTTCTTGTAAATAAAATAAATCTACACTTTTTCGCTGTTCTTCGGGCAAAGTTTCCATACACTTTTCCATAATGGTAAGCTGCGTTTCTTTTGTGTTGTCTATATCCAGATGCACAAACTCGCTATTTTCCACAAAAGTATCGTCTAATGAGACATTATTTTGCTTCGCCGATTTACGTAGTGCCATTAAACAATGGTTCCGCGTTAAAACATGAAGCCAGCTTTTAAAGTTCTGTACCTCATGTATTTTCAGCTTCGTTACCAGTTCTTCAAAAATCTGCATTACCGCATCCTTGCTTTGCTCTTCATCTTTGAAGTAGTTTAAACAAACCCCGAACACCAAATGCATATATTTATTGTAAAGCGTACCCAACGCGTCTAAATCGCCCGTATTTTTATACTGGGCAATCAGTTTGGCGTCTTCTTGCTGGGCGTTCCCAGCTGTGTTTTTTATAAACCTCAAAAAAATGGTAGCTATTTCGAATTATCTTTCAAGTATAAAAAATATTTCTGAGTGATGGCACATAAACTAATTTTTTAGGAAGAGAAGGGCCTAAATATTTTACCTTGCTCCCTATCTTTTTAAGTGGTTTAACATTATTGCCATGTGCAAAGGCTTATCTTTGAGGGTAAATAAGAATTATGGCAGTTGTTTTGCTAAACATGATTAAACACACAAAATGAAAAAGATCAATATTTTATCGGCATCACTGGCCATGCTGATATTTACAAGCCTAAATGTTAGCGCACAGATTAAACTGAGTGATATATTTAAAAAAGTAACCGAAAAACAGGGCACTACCACAGCTGCCACCGGAACGCCATCTACTTTTGAAATAGGACAAGGGATTAAGGAAGCCCTGCAAATTGGTGTTTCTGCAGGTGCCGACAGGCTTTCGCTTAAAGATGGTTTTTTAGGCAATCTGGCCGTTAAAATTTTGATGCCTCCTGAAGCACAAAAGGTTGAAAGAACATTACGTGGCATAGGCTTGAACAAACTTTGCGATAATGTGATTGTAAGCCTAAACCGTGCCGCAGAAGATGCTGCTACCGAAGCAAAGCCTATTTTTATCTCAGCCATTAAACAAATGACATTAACCGATGCGACTAATATCCTATTGGGTAATAAAGACGCAGCTACCGAATACTTTAAAAGGGTAACTACTTCCCAGCTGATGCAAAAATTTAGCCCAATTGTAACTACAAGTTTAAATAAGGTAAATGCCACCAAATATTATAGCGACTTAACTACACAATACAATCGCCTGCCTTTGGTTAAGCCTGTAAATACGAATTTAACCGAATACGTTACACAAAAAGCGATAGATGGTTTATTTGTTGAAGTTGCGAAGGAAGAACTCAAAATCAGGGGAAACTTAAGCTCAAGAAGTACAACCCTGTTGCAAAAAGTATTTGGTTACGCCGATAAGAAAAAGATTTAATCTGTTTAATTGTGGTTCGTGAGGACACGAACCACGGCGGAAAGAAATCAAATGCCTTGGTCTGTGTCCTCACAGATGGAATTAGATTTAAGTGTAGGTATTGATTGTGGTTAGTGGAGACAGGAATCAGAGCGAAGGATAAAATCGACTAACACAAAGTTTGTATTAAGTAAAATATAGCTTCTGCTTCCCTTCAAAAACCGCAGACACAAAAACTATTTGTAAAATTGTACATGACGACAATCAGCACCACATTAGTTTCTATTTTAATTCCCTGCGTTGCATTAATTACTTCCTGCAAAAGCAATAAATCCGAGGCAGAAAATGCGAAAGCCGTTTTAGATACTGTTTCTTTAAGCAGTAAAAATTTCGCGTTAGCCTATCAGGACGGAGATAAAATTGTAGCCACGAGTATCGATACCATGAAACAGATTTCGTTCGGCGGTGCTACCGATCCGGCTATTTCTCCTGATGGAAATAAACTGGCATATACTCTGAGCGATTCGGCCGGGAACAGATCCATTTGGATTGCTGATATGGAAAACAAGAGCCAGGGTAAATTGCAGGTAAATAGTAATAATTATTATCAGGCCATGTGGTCGCCTGATGGAGCTGCGATCGCTTTCAATATTTTTAACAGTAAAAACTTATGGAAGATAGGTGTTATAAAAACCGATAATTCTGGATATGTGATGCTCGATAGTGCATCTAAAATAAATGTTTATGCACCAACCTGGAAAAATGAAAAGGAAATCGTCGGACAGGATCTTACCAAACTTTACACCTTTGATCGTACCGGAAAGTTAATCGATACTAAATTGATAGCCGATTTGATTGGGAAAGAATTTTCCATTGCGAGTAGCAACCGTTTTTTTTATACAAAAGACGGGAAAAAACTGATTTTTAATGCAGGAAATGCCGATAGTTTAGACGGATTAACGGCACCGAGTGAAGCAGTTTATATTTTAGATCTGGCCAGTAAAAAAGTACAACGGATTTCGCCAAAAGGTATAAATGTTCCTTATGTTTTTCTTACGGCCGATGATCGGATTTTTTATAGCGGAGCTGAAAAACCTTTTACACAAAGCAAAATATATGTTTCTGATTTAGAGGGGAATATTAAAACGGTAGTGGATAAAGGAAATAACCCAACGGGTGCATTGAAATAATCTGTTTATTATGCCAAATAAAACAAGAATCGTTATTGTAGGAATTGGTGGGGTGGGTGGATATTTCGGGGGCTTACTGTCTAAGAAATATAGCAACGGAAATGATGTAGAAGTTGTTTTTGTTGCCCGTGGCGAACATTTAAATGAGATCCAAAATAAGGGTTTAACAGTAATAAAAGGGAACGAAAATTTTGTAACTAAGCCATATCTGGCTACCGATGATTATAATAAAATTGGCGTGGCCGATTTTATTATAATCTGCACTAAAAGCTATGATTTAAAACAAACCATCGAAAAGTTAAAGCCCTTAATCAACCATAGCACGATATTATTGCCACTTTTAAATGGCGTTAGCGCAAGTGATGAAATTTTAGAAATCCTGCCTCATGCAAATGTTTTAAAAGGCTGTGCATTTATCGTTTCCAAAATTAAATCGCCTGGTATAATCGAAAATTCAGGCAACATTCAAAAGCTATCTTTTGGTATGGATGGGCCAATAGGCGAAGCGGTTTTACATCTGAAAGATTTAATGTTTGATGCGGGAATCGATGTAACGGTTTCGGATAAAATCTCTACCGCCATCTGGGAAAAATTTATATTTATTTCTCCTACGGCTACCGCTACATCTTATTTCGATAGCTCCATTGGAAAGGTATTAGAAGAAAATCTTGAAACTGTTCTGAAATTAATTGAAGAAGTGAAAAACCTTGCCCTGGCTAAAGGGGTAATAATTAGTGATGACATTTCGGGCAAAACATTAAATACGATGAAATCGATGCCCTACGAGGTTACCTCGTCCATGCACCGCGATTATCTCAATCAAAAACCACAAACAGAAGTTGAGTCGTTAACAGGCTACATTGTACGGGAAGCCGAAAAACTTGGCATTGCTGCACCAACTTATCAAAAACTGTACGAAGGATTACTGAAAAAAGGATCACTATAAGTCGCTAAAAATCAGGGTGTTTTGACTGAAAAAAATCGATCTTCCGAAAAAAGTAAAGAAAATTTAAAGTAATATTGGGTTTCATCCGTTTACTGGGTTATTAAGCAAAATTTAGTGCCAACAAACGAACCTCAAAATATCATTTCAACGGTTGCCAATTATGGTAAGCGCTTATTCAGTTTCATCCGTGGAAGGGTGAATACGGATGAGGATGCGGAAGATATTTTACAGGATGTTTGGTTTCAACTCAGCAATCAACCAGAGGCTGGCGCCATTGAGCAGATTAGTGGCTGGTTATATCGGGTGGCAAGAAATAAGATCACAGATAAATACCGTAAACAAAAAGAAGAATCGTTAGAAGATTTCACTTTCGAAGGTGAAGATGGCGAAATCAATTTTAAAGAAATTTTACTTGCCGAGTCTTACTCACCAGAAGAAGAAAGTTTAAAAAAACTATTTTGGGATCAACTGTTTTTGGCATTGGGAGAACTGCCGGAGAATCAGCGTTACGTGTTTGTTCAGAACGAATTGGAAGAACGTACTTTTCAGGAACTGGCAGATGAAAGCGGAGAGAATATCAAAACATTAATATCAAGAAAGGGTTATGCTGTAAAACACCTGCGTAACCGTTTACAAAATTTATATCAGGAATTTATTAACTATTAAATTTGCAGACATGATGAATAGAAATTTTAATCGGCGCAAGAAATTTATTTTCTTTTTACCCGTAGCGGTGCTTATTGCAGCGGTATTGGGTTATGTGGTTATGTTTTTATGGAATTGGATTTTACCTGAGGTGGCACATGCAGGCAAACTTAATTATTGGCAAGCGCTCGGTTTACTTGTGCTGTGTAGGTTGCTTTTTGGAAACTTTAATAAAGGTGGTCATGGAGGACATAATGGCTTCCGTGAGCGGGCAAGGAGCATGCGTGCCAAATGGGAGACGATGAACGATGAGGAAAGAGCAAAATTCAAAGAAGAATATAAACGGAGATGTGGCGGATGGGGCCACCATCGCAATAAGGAATAATTTAGAAGCCTCGATTAAAATTGGGGCTTTTTTGTTTTACTGTGGTTCTGAATGAAGTGAAGAATCTCTTGAGATTCGTCATCTCGACCGTAGTGGAGAGATCTTCAAACTGTATTAAAAGATTTCTCCATTCCGTTTCACGTCATTCGATAGCTATCGGATCGAAAATGACGTCCGATACTTATAATATATCATCGGTAAGGGCCGTGAGTAATCTCAAAGCGATTTAACTAGCCCTTGAAAGATCCTTCGACTCCGCTCAGGATGACATAACGAAAGGATCAACGAGTAACTGTAGATTCTATTAATTGCTCGCTCACAGACCAACAGTTTAATTCATTTAAAAAGATCCTTCATTGCATTCAGGATGACAAAATTCTTTAGTAAATAAAAAAATCAAAATAATTTAAAGTAAAAATAAAGTTGCTCCGTCTTCCTATATAAATAACAAAAACAAAGATGTGTTAGTCAATTTGTTTAGGATGAATTGGTTACCGTAAAAAAAAAATATAGAGAATGAAAAAGATATTAAAAACCATAGGATTCGGAATTGTACTTGGTACAGTCGCTTTCTTCATACCATTTGTGTTCAAATTTATATTGGCCATCATGCTGATCGGTTTAATGTTCAGGATTTTTATCGGTAGGCGACGCCATTATTTCCATAACCGCTTTAACGGTTTCGAAAATAACTACAACCCAATTGTGCCGATCGATAACCAATGGTACAGGCCAACCGTACAAGGCAATGGAACAGTTAACAACATTAACGTAAATTATTAACCGCCATGAGAGCATTTAGAATATTATTGGCATTGGCTGTTGCTGCAGGAACTTTTTACAGCTTAAATGTACTGGCCGTTCAGAATGGATACCGCGATCGGTTAGATTTTAAAAACAGGCATTATCATGATGATTGCCAGCAAGAACATCATAGAAACCATAGTTACAGTCACCATAGCAGAAAAATGGACGATACCATGATTACGCCTATTGACAGTATAAACAAAGTAAATAGATAAGGTTATGTCACAGGTACTTTTTTTAAGCGATCCATCTCAGGCCGATGTTAATCCGATTTTGGGTATGGCAAACGAGCTGATTACCCGAGGGGAGAAGGTAACTTTCTTTAGCTCGGACGAATTTAAGGTCCCTATAGAACAAATTGGCGCTGACTTTAAAGCCTACAATCGGGAATTGAATATTTTCCAAGGGAAAAAGGCGATTGATGAAGAAGAAAAACCTAAATCGGGATTAATCAGCGCACTGCTTGAGCCAATGAAATTTATCGATGATATTTTGGTTCAGATAAGGGGTTTGAAATTTGATTACGCCGTTTTCTCGCCATCATATCCCTACGCAAATATCATTACACAGCTATTGGGCATCCCTAAAACGGAGCAGGCGGCTTACAACTAATATTGGCTTAAGCCGATAAATTAACAGAATAAACAACAATTAAAATTAAACAAAATGTACAACGAACATAGATGCCATTCGGGCAAGATGCATAGTCGCTTCGGCGCAGGAGAAGGAAGATTTGGAAAGCACTTTGGTGGTCCTTTCGGTCACCACAAACATGCCATGTTTAACCAGGGCTTTAGAAAAGTACCTGCTAATATTGAAGAAACAGAAACCAGCTTTATTATTGAGCTTTTTGCACCAGCTTTGGTTAAAGAGAATTTAAAGGTGGTTACCAAAGATGATGTATTAACCATTTCTTACCAAGCTAAAGAAGAAACCGATTCGGCTAAAAAGTATAGCCGCAGAGAATATAGCAACGGCACTTTCGAAAGGGCTTTTGGCCTAAACGGAAAAGTTTTAGTAGAAAATATTTCAGCCAGTTATGCTGATGGAATTTTGAAGGTTACCCTACCTAAAAACCCTGAAACGAATACACCAGAAAAAGATATTCTGGTAGACTAAGTTTCGTCTATTATAATTTCCAGGTCCTCGGTTGTTTATAACAATCGGGGCTTTTTTGTTTTTATACCACCTAAAGCGTTACCACATATGGCCTTCAAAATCCATTTAATATATCGATATTAAAATGCGGTTTGCTATTCGCGGTATTTTAAGGTACTTTTGCTAAAAGACATAAACACAATAGATTGAATTTTAACGACTTTAATTTTAACCCCGATTTATACGAAGGCTTAATGGCAATGGGGTATAAAAGCGCTACTCCAATACAAGAACAAGCCATCCCGGTAATTTTAGATAATCATGATCTGATTGCCTGCGCTCAAACCGGTACAGGAAAAACGGCCAGCTACCTTTTGCCCGTAATGGATAAAATTAGCAAAGCTGCCGATAGGCACAACAATACCTTGATATTGGCTCCAACACGCGAGCTTGCACAACAGATCGATTTACAGGTTGAAGCACTAGCTTATTTTACCAATATCAGCTCTTTAGCCGTTTACGGTGGGGGAGATGGTATCGCTTACGAACAGCAAAAACGTTCTATGCGCAATGGTGTAGATATTATTATTGCCACTCCGGGCAGACTAATGGCACATTTATCCTCAGGTGTGTTAAAACTGGAACATTTGCAGCATTTAATTTTAGATGAAGCAGATAGAATGTTGGATATGGGCTTTTACGACGACATTATCCGCATTATTAGCTACCTGCCAAAGAAAAGACAAACACTTTTATTTTCGGCTACAATGGCCCCGAAAATAAGAACCATGGCAGGTAAGATTTTGCACGAACCGAAGCAGATTACCATTTCAATTGCTAAACCTGCTGAGGGGATCGATCAACAAGCCTATAACATTCACGACCAACAGAAACAGGCCTTATTAACCGATATTTTTAAAAGTGGGCAATACAAAAGCAGTATCATTTTCGTTTCGACCAAAGAAAAAGTAAAAGCGTTGTATAAAACCTTTAAAGGATTGGGTATTAAAGCAGAAGCTTTTCACTCCGACTTAGGGCAGAAAGAACGCGAAGATATTTTACTGGCTTTCAAAAACAGGAGATTGCCAATTTTAATCGGAACGGATGTATTATCCCGCGGAATTGATGTAGAGGGAATCGACCTAGTGATCAATTACGATGTTCCTGGCGATCCGGCTGATTATGTACACCGTATTGGCCGTACGGCAAGAGCTGCAACCAAAGGAACGGCCATTACATTGGTTAACGGTAGAGATAAACGCAAGTTCGATAACATCGAAAAATTAATCGAAAAGGAAGTTCCCCGCATGCCACTGCCAGAAAGCATAGCTGCAATAGAAATTACGCATGTGGAGGAAAAACGGCCCCAACATAATGGTAAGAAAAAGGTTTGGAACAAAAAGAAAAAACCAAAACCTTCTGTATAAATTATTTAAAAACGCCATAAGTACATTTCTTATTGGCGTTTTTCTTTTATAAATTATCTTTGCGCTAACAATGGCAAACTTCATTATTATAGGTTTATGCATTTTAGCCGGGATTCTTTTCAGAAAAAGTAAATCGCTCCCCAAAGATGCGCACAAAGGCATTAATGCCTGGATTATCTATATAGCACTACCTGCAGTTTCTTTTAAATATCTACCACACATTACCTGGACTAAGGATTTATTCTTTCCTGTACTGGCACCAATTTGTGTCTGGCTATTTGGTTGGATATTTATTACCCTGTATAGTCGCATCCAGAATATTAATAAATCCACTGCTGGCGGGTTAAAACTAACCAGTTCTTTAAGTAATACTTCATTTGTAGGATTTCCTTTAATTGTGGCTTATTTTAACGAAAAGGAACTGGCTGTCGCCATTATATGCGATCAGGTTACCTTTATGCTTTTAGCTACCATTGGCGTTATTGTAGCCATCCGCTCCTCGCAGAATCAAAAGTTAAGCCCAAAATTGGTGCTGAAAAAAGTATTGACCTTTCCGCCGCTTATAGGTTGTGTTTTAGCGCTGACCCTCCCACATTTTATTAACCTTTCTTCACTAGATCCATTGTTTGAGAAACTAGCCGGTACGGTTGGTCCATTGGCATTGTTTTCAATAGGTTTGCAGCTAAAATTTGGTGGTTGGTTTAGCGAATTGAAACACATCAGCTTTGCTTTATTGTATAAACTGATTTTAGCGCCGTTGATAGTTTTGGTTACAGCACTTGTTTTAGGTATGGGTGGAATGATTACCAAAATAACGATCTTCGAAATGGCTATGCCAACTTTGGTAACCGCAGGTGTGGTAGCTGATCAGTATAACCTTAATCCGAAGCTTTCTAATTTGGTGGTTGGAATCGGAATTTTATTGTCTTTTATCACCACGGGGTTATGGTGGTTGGTATTAACTTATTCAGGTCTGGTTTAATTTGGCCTCTTTGTTTTACCACAGAGCCTACAGAGAGAAGGCACGGAGATCACAGAGGCTTGTATGTTTTAACCACAGATAAAAAGGATGGGCACAGATAGAACTTTAATTATGAGACGTCATCGTGAGTTGAAGGTCTACTTCACAAGGTGACTTCTATCTTCCATCACTTTGTTTCCCTCTGTGTAAAGCTCGGTGAACGCTGTGGTTAACAAAAAAAAGCCGCAAAATTTCTTCTGCGGCTCCTTTAATGATTTAGGTTTAGTTACAAAGCTAATTTTTTATAAATTGCAGATGGAATACCTGCTTTGTTCAATAAAATTGCTGTTGTTTTATATTTTACGTAGTTTTTGGTTACGTATAAATATCCTTTATAATCGTTACTTGCTCCCCAAGAGTTTTTAACGATATAATATTCTTTACCTGTTTGATCTTTGGCTAAACCAACAATGTGCATACCATGATCATCAGTAGTTTGGTAGTTGTCGAAAGCAAGCTGACGGTTCTCCTGCGTAATTTCCATCTCTGGCTGCGGGCCGTTAAACATATCTGCTTTCTGTTTCAAGGTCATATCAGCGAAAGGCGTTTGTGGAACAAAAGCCACACCGTTTTTCCAGCTGAAGTTTTTTTCGCTTACATCTGTAGCCCATGCAACGGTATAACCACCTTTTAAAGCGTTGTCGATAATGTCTGTTAACTCGTTTACTTTAACGTTATAAACCTGATCGAAAGACCAGTTATCAGGCACTAATAAAGTAAATTTGCTATAGAAAGGGTGATCGTTGAACGATGAAAGTTCTATATAGTTGTCGGCATTTAAACCCACCACTTCCTGAGCGAAAGTTTTTGGTGTGTATTTTTTGCCATTGTACGTAAAGTTTTCTGGTACTGTACCTAAATAAGCATCAATTACACCAGTATAGGCTTTTAACCAGTTTGGGGTTAACTCGCCATTTGCATTCTTTACAACAGCTTCTAAAACACCTTTTTCGATATCGCCAAGCTCTGCAGTTTTATTAATTTTAGTGCCATAATTTAATCCGGTATATACCTCTTGCGGAACTGCACCGTATTTTCTGTACATGTTGATTACATCGTGCAAAGCACCGCCATCGCCTAATGAAACCGCACCATGCATACGCACGTAATTTTTACCTTTTTCTACATAAGCGTTACGGGCCGAAAAAAGCTGAGATAACGTTACGGGCTGTTTACCAGCTTTAATCATTTCTGATTCTAAAAATGAGTTGGTAGAGTAGCTCCAGCAAGTTCCTGAAGATCCTTGATTCTGAACTGGTGTATTGGCCAGGTTAATCACTTCAGTGAATTTAAAAGAAGAAGCACTGTTTTCGCTTTGGTTGTTTTTTAAAGAATTAACGAGATTGTCTTGTGCATAAGTCGCCGATATAGATAACGACAAAGCCAAACCAATCACACTGATTTTTGTGTAGTTGATCATTTTTTTATGAATAATTAATAAAGTCAGCGAATGTAAAAATACTTGTTGATTTGGCGCCAGAAAATTTGTAATAAATCGATCATTTTATTGCAACAATGTTGAATTAACACTCTGGCAAACTGATTGGAATATTGGTTGCCAATCCTCCGTCAGATGTTTCTTTGTATTTGGCATTCATATCGAGGGCGGTTTCCCACATGGTATTTACCACTGCATCTAAACTCACTTTTGCCTTATCAGGATTGCTTTGTAGGGCTAGTTGACTGGCTGTAATGGCTTTAATAGCGCCCATGGTGTTTCTTTCGATGCAAGGGATCTGTACCAAACCGCCAATCGGATCGCAGGTTAAACCCAAATGATGTTCCATGGCAATTTCTGCAGCCATTAAAACCTGTCTTTGTGAGCCACCTAAGCACTCGGTTAGCGCTGCTGCAGCCATGGCTGAGGAAACGCCAATTTCGGCCTGACATCCGCCCATGGCGGCTGATATGGTTGCTCCTTTTTTGAAAATACTGCCTATCTCTGAAGCACAGGCAATAAACTGGATGATTTTTTCTTCGCTGTAACCATCGCAAAAGGTAATAAAATATTGTAATACGGCTGGAATTACGCCTGCGGCACCATTGGTAGGGGCAGTTACCACACGACCAAAAGATGCATTTTCTTCATTAACAGCTAGCGCGAAACAGCTTACCCAATCTAAAGTATAATTAAAGCCATTTCCACCTTTTCTAATGGCTTCTACCCAGCTATTAAAATCTGAATAATCACTTTTATCAATTAATCGTTTATTTAGCGGAAATGCCCTTCGCGCCACATTTAAACCACCTGGTAAAAACCCTGTGGTATGACATCCGCGATAAATACAATCGCGCATAACCGCAAAATGCTGCAGGATGCCTTTTTTCGTCTCTGCTTCAGTACGCCAGGCCAGTTCGTTCTCCATCACGATTTCGCTCACCTTTAAACCTGTAGATAAACACCAGTGTAAAAGGTCTTTTGCTTTTTCTACGGGAAAGGGAAGGTCTATCTGTGGCTTTTTACTATTGTCTTCGCCTTCTTTAACTACAAAACCGCCACCAATAGAGTAATAAGTTTCTGAAAATGCGCTTCCACCTTTTAAAAATGCCTGAAAAGTAACCGCATTTGGGTGAAAGGGCAAACTTTCGGCAAAAAGAAAAAGCAAGTCGTTATCGTAATCAAAATCAAGAATTAAATGATCAGCAAGATTTAATTTCTTATCTCTTTGGATGCGCTCGAAGGTTGGTGTAACGGCATCTACATCAAAAGTTACCGGATCAGCTCCTGTTAAACCGAGTAGAATAGCTACATCAGTTCCATGGCCTTTACCTGTTTTGGCAAGCGAACCATAAAGCAATATTTTTATGCCCTCAATTTCATCAATCAAATTGTTTTGGGCAAGCGAAGCTGTAAACTGTTGTGCGGCCCGCCATGGGCCTAAGGTATGTGAACTGGATGGGCCGATGCCTATTTTAAAAATATCGAAAACTGAAATCTGTTCCTTGATCATTATGAATATAGTTACACAAAGCTATGATTGTTTTATGATTTTGGATAAATTAATTTTGGCTGAAGATGAAAATATTTTACCTTAGAAATATTGGATATAAACGCTCAAAATGAACCTCAAAAACAACTATCAGGAAGTTAATCTAAACTACTGTCATGCAAGTACCACTAAGCGTTTTATAAATTACATTATCGATATAGTTGTTTTTTATGTTCTCATGTTCTGCATTGGAATCTTGATCCGCGTCTTTAAACCAAATCTGATAAGTGGCCTGGATGAATTGACCCTTCGTTTATGGATGTTGTTGTTTTATGCCCTAGCCATGTTTGCTATGGAAACCTTATTTAAAGGAAAGTCGATTGGGAAGTTAATTACCGGAACAAAAGCAGTAAATGCCGATGGCAGCGATATGAGTTTTCAAAAAAACATTTATCAGAAATATAGTGAGGGCTATCCCATTTAATCCATTCAGTGCGTTGGGTAGGCCATGCACGCCTTGGCACGACAGCTGGTCGGATACAATAGTGATCGAAGAGAAAAAATTAGCCTTACAAGCCCAAAAAATAGATTTGTTCGACGCGGTTAAAAATCAAATTCAATAATCTCATCGTCTTTAAGCATGCGCTCCACAAACTTCTGATGATTTTTAGGTGTGCCTGTAGCAATCCAGTTTCCTGTGATAATATTATCTACCAATTGGTGTTTCCCTCGCTGTGGTTTGAGTTTACTTTCGCGGAAAACTTCTTCATAACTTTCTAAATTGCCATGGGTGTGCTGTTTTTTAACAATGCGATAAAGCCTTTTGGTAAAACGACGGTCGCCAATTTCTTCTAAAAAGGGGAAAATAATCAACGCCAATAAAACCACAATGGTTACCCCTATAGCCTGTTCGTAATAACCAGAGCCTACGGCCATTCCAATTGCAGCAACAATCCAGATGATACAAGCCGTGGTGAGCCCTTTAACGCGGTTTTCTTCCTTGAAAATTACCCCAGCGCCTAAAAACCCGATTCCAGTAACAATATTAGAGGCAATGCGGTCTTGACTGGTTGGTCCGATTTTGATAGACAGAATGGTAAATAGGGTAGCACCCAAACCAATCATCATCATGGTTTTGAGTCCGGCAGATTTACTTCTGTATTCGCGTTCTGCTCCGATTATGCCACAAAGCAGGGTAGCCAATAGAAATTTATTGATTTCACTTTGTGTAATGAAATGGTTTTGGTCTATGATCTCGTTCATCGCCTTGAATTATCAAAGGCAAATTAATAAAAATCGTAACATCTTAGGCCATTTGCCCTGCCACCATTCGAACTATTTGGAAAATATTTTTCATAACCCACGCCAATTTCGGATGTTCCGCTGGTGTTGGTGTAGTTGATTTTAGAGGTTGTAGCATCATGGCTGATGCCTAGCCTGAATTTTTCGCCGTTTGTTCTGCGGTTAAAAATATCGAAGATTACAGAAAAAACAATCGCATCATTTCCATTCGAATTGCCATCGTTGCGATACCATATACCTGCATTTATGCCCGCATATTTATATTGCATGCCCGCACTGAACGATTTCACATTGCCCTGTTTGTAGGCAACAATGGATGGGATGAGGTAATTCCCATCGCGATCGTACTCATCTGGCACCAAGGTTAACTTGTAACTTAAATTGCCTGAGATACGCATCGGCAATTTGGCCTGAAAACCTGATAAGGATTCATCCGGACGGTTAAGATGATGTACTGCTAATCCCATCATGAATTTCCCCACTACGAGGTTGGCACCTGCATTGGAATCGAAATAATACCGACTATCTACACTTGGCCTTTCGGCGCCAGAAATACTACCAGGAATATATCCTGTATTGATATCGATCTGATCGCCAAAAACAAGTTTATCCCAGTTTAGCTTTTGGTTAGTGATGCCTCCCTGTAAGCCAAATGATAAGGCAAAATCGTCTCCACCGATGATATAGGAATAGCTTAGGGCAATATTGTTCTTTACCAGGTAAGCAGTACCCTCGCTGCTGCGGTTAAAAATTAGGCCAATGCCGCTGTTTAATCTCCGTAGATTGAGGTCGCCAGAAGCACTCATGTACGAAAAATCACTGGCTAACCCTGTCCATTGGTTGCGGTATAAGGCATTAAACCTGATGTCGCCCTCAAACTGACCTGTTAAAGCGGGATTTAAGTAAATCGGCGCATTGTAAAACTGCGAATAAATGTGGTCCTGTGCCAACGAAACCATCGGCAGCAACCAAAACACAAATAATATTATCCCTCTCCTCATCATCTTATTAAATATATTACGCCCGTTTTCTTTGGTGGAGATGAATCGTAAGTCATCCCTTTCCAATCGCTGCCATTAATAAATTTTATATCTACTTTCCAGTAATAAACACCTTGCGGTTGTTCCTGTCCTTTATAAGTACCGTCCCAGCCCTCCAGCGGTGCGTTATCGTCCAATTTAGTCGTTTCCCAAAGTAACTGTCCCCATTTGTTAAAAACAGACATCTGCCACTCTTTTATACCGCGGCCTTTTGCTTTAAAGATTTTTATCTCGTTTTTCGCACTTGCGGGCATAAATGAATTGGGGATATTTAAGTAACCCGGTACACCAATAATCCGCACCGATTGGAAGGTGCTTGAAGAACAACCTTCTTTGTTCAGCACTTTCAGGGTTACATTATAAGTGCCTTCATTGGCATAGGTATGGTTTGGGTCTTGCAGGGTTGATCCCGACCCATCACCAAAAGTCCATTCCCAGCTTACGGCATCGGTACTGATATCCTTAAAGGCAAATGAATAGTTGGGAATGGATACTTCATTGCCAGGACTAACAGTGAATGTAGCGATTGGTGGGGCAACAACATGGATAAAATCGGCTATGGTAGTGCTGTTTGTACAGCCGAGTGCATTGGTTGCCATTAAGGTAACGGTATAATTTTTCCCTGGACCATTAAAAGTATGCATAGGCTCTATAGCGTTCGATGTTGGTGATCCATCTCCAAAATCCCAAACATAACCAATAGCACCTGTACTGATGTTTTTAAACTTTACGGTAACACCATCACAGCCACTTGTCTTATCTGATGTGAAACTCACAGAAGGTTGTGGCAAAACTTCAACAGTTTCGATTGTTGAAGCATTAGAACAGTTGTTTGATGCGTATAAGGTAATGGTATATTTTCCAGGTTGGGTAAATGTATGTGATATGGTTTCAGGTGCAGTATGGGTTACTGTAGTGCTTCCATCGCCAAAATCGTAAACAAAAGTGCTGGCACCTTTGGTATTGTTAAAGAAATCGACTTTTAAAGGTGCACAACCTTTAAGTTGGTTGCTGTTTACTACCAATTCTGGCGTAATGTCATTAGGCGAAACGTGGATAGAATATTGAGATTCATTGCTTCCGCATTCATTGGTTGCGGTCATTTTTACAATGTAATCTCTCACAGCCAAAGTGGTATAAGTATGGCTTACACTATTTTTATCTGTAACGGTTAAAGGTGCTGAACCATCACCAAAATCGTAGGTATAGCTGGTATAATTTCCAGGGGAAGTATTGCTAAAGGTAACAGGGAGAGGGGAGCAGCCTGTTGTTTTATCTGGAGAAAAAACGGAAACCGGCTTTGCTTTTACTAATACGGTTGAGGTTTGCGTGGTGGTGCCACAAGCGGTTGTGGCCTTTAAAGTAACGTTATAAGTAAGATCTTTTCCTGTTGGGTCTGGCTGGTAGGTAACCGCTGGCGGTTGAGCCAAATTTGAAGTGGTGCCATTTCCAAAATCCCAGTTAAAGGTAGCTGCTGTTAGTGAATTGGAAGTATTGCTAAAAACAACGTTTAAAGGTCCGCAGTCGGATGTTGTATTTTGTGTATAGGTGGCGGTTACATTTTGTATTGTGCTAAAAGTATGACTGGTTTCATCGTTATTACAGCCCAGGCTGCTAGTTACGACCAATTTGATAATAACAGTTTCGTTATCTGTTGCAATGGTATAGCCAGGAAAGGTAATTCCTGTACCAATCTGTACGCCATTGGCAAACCAGGTGTAAGTATTGTTGCGGTCTGTATAAGGTGTAGCCGATATATTGGTTGGCGTTAAAACAAAGGGTGAACAACCTTTATCTGTATTAAAAACTAATTCTGCCTTAGCATGTGGATTAACTGTTATCTTAATCTGGTTACTTAAATTGTTGCTGCAAGCACCGCTAGCTACCGATCGACGATAATAAATGCTTACGATTGGTGTTGGAGGTGTAAAGCTTACACTGTTTGCGCCCAATACATCGCTCCAGGCTGTTCCATTTAAGCTCGATTGCCATTGGTACACGTAAGTTCCGCTACCACCACTCGGCGTAGTACCTGTTAAAGTTGCAGCAACTGTGCCGATACAAATGTTTTGATCGGCAGAAATGGTATTGTTGGTTAGGCCTGGTAAAACGATAATCTGTAGCGAATTACTAATTGAAGTACAGATGGTACTGTTCACTAATCTTCTGAAATAAGTTGAGGAGCTTACAATTAGGCTTAAGTCTTTGTTGATGGCCGAAGGAATATTGCTCCAGGTATTTCCATCGGTACTGCTCTGCCATTGGTAGGCAAATGTTCCCGTTCCGCCAGTAGGCGTATCGCCTGTAATGGCGATGCTTTGGCCTGCACAAACTGGTGCTGATGATGCACTAATATTATTGGTAACAGGTGAGTAATAAGTAACCGTTACATCATCTACGGATGGGGGGCAGCCGTTAAAACCAGAAATGGTCCACCTGAAGGTGTAAGTTTGCCCTGGTACCAAACCAGTAACCGTGGTGTTGTACAGTGTAGGGTCGGTTATGGTAAGGCCAGCTTGTGATGATATTAAAGTCCACGCACCGCTGTTGGGTGAAGGATTGTTCCCATTTAAGGTAATGCCATTTCCACTGCACAAGTTTTGATCTGCGCCTGCATTTGCCGCAACGGTACCCGGATTTACTGTGATGGTAGTTGAGGTTGATATGGCTTCTGCACAGCTACCACTTTGTACTATTGCGCGGTACTGTGTGCTTATAGTGAGGTTAGAAAATACATATGGATTTGCTGTTGAGGTAACGGTAGACCAGTTTACCCCGTTGTTGATAGATCTTTCCCAACGGATAATGTTTCCAACTTGGCCTGTTAAACTGATGTTTCCGCTATTTGCACCTGCACATACATTCACATCTCCAGCGGTTGTGCCGCCAACACTGAGCGGGTTAACGGTGACCTGAACATCATCACTGGATGCAGAACAGTTGGTGTCGCTTATTGTCCATCTAAAGGTATAAGTATTTCCGGCCTGTAAACCAGCAATTGTTGTATTGCCCTGTGTGTCATCAGCAAAAGTTACAGCTGTTGGTGCGCTAACGATCGTCCACTTGCCTGTGCCAACTACTGGCGTATTTCCTTTTAAGGTGTAAGTGCTGGCATTGCAGATCGCTTCATCCGGACCAGCATTTGGCAGTGTTACACTTGGCAAAACCGTAATGGTAATGCTGGCTGGCGCGCCTGGGCAACCATTTGTAGATACAGGCGTAATGGTATAAGTTACTGTACCTGGAGTGGTGCCAGAATTGGTTAAAATATCGTTGATCTGCGTTCCTGCCGATGCTACCGTTCTATTGCTATTTCCGGTTATTACTCCGGTTATCACGCTGACATAAGTATAGTTTACGCCTGTTAGGTTTGTTGTTAAGGTTATGGCTGATGAAGTGGCATTACAGATGGTTGTACTGCCTGCAGTTGGTGTGACAATAGGATTAGGTTTGATGGTAACCACTAAATTAAATGGCGTTCCATCGCAGCCATCAAAATGAGGAGTGATGATATAAGTTACGCTTGCATCGGCATTAAGATCGCTATTGGTGAGGATATCGTTAATTGGGCCGCTTCCGTTGGCGGTATAGCCAGTTGCAGATGGAGTTCCGGTAGCAGCGGTCCAGGTGTAGGTTACGCCTGCTACTGCAGAGGTGGGAGTGTATGCAACGCTATTACCTGTACAGATGGTTTTAGCCACTGCGCTTGTTAAACTGATATTGGGTTTTATTTTAAGAATGATATCATCATCAATCTGATTGCAGGGGGCGGCGAGTGCGGTGGTAACCCTTAACCTCAAAGTAACCGTACCAGTTGTTTTTTCGGCTGCGGTTGGCGTGTAGGTTGCGTTTAAATCATTTCTGTTGGGTGTAAATGTTCCCGCCCCGCCAATCCAGGTTTGTGTTGTGGTGGCTCCGGTTATGGTTCCGTTAAGTGTAAAACTGGGGTCGTTAAAACAGATATTTTGGTCTGGCCCCGCACTAATCACTGGTGCTGTACTGAAGGTTAGAATTTGGGTATCGGTTGCGGTGCCGCAATTATTTTTGTGCACAACAGTTACGGTATAAGTATCGTAGCTATCGAATTTTATCGATGGATATTTAGAGTTGGCGGTTGTACCACCGGTAAAGCTATAGGTGCCCGATCCTGATGGTGAAACTGTCCAGGTATAGCTATCGGGTAAATCTTTTGTCGTGCCAGTAATTAATGTTTGGGTTGGCCCTGTTGTGGTATTGTTAAAATCGTAAGTAGCCAGATTACATAGGGTAATATCAGGCGATAGTGTAGCTACAGGCCCCACATTAACCACAACAGTTTGTGGTAGGCTGATAATTACACCGCATGACGGTGTGCTGATGCTTAAGGTAATAGTATAGGTGCCAGGACTGGTAAAATTGAACTCCGGTTCTTTGCTTGCGGCATTTGTACCACCAACAAAGCCCACCGCTGGGCTAACTGACCATGAATAATTATTGGCTGCATTGCAGGTATTGTCTAAAACAGAAAGGTCGGTAGCTTTTAAAGTTGTTCCAGAGCAAATGGTAGTTGAAGGTAGACTAAAATCAGGCTTTGGCGGATCTTGGATGCAGATTTTCATTTCTACCGGATCGGCATCGCACTCGCCTGTAATATTTTTAGATTCTAACCTAATAGTATACTCTCCATGCGTTGGAAATTTGTATACAAAATTGTATGATTTGGGCTTGTCAACCTCTTTAATCACACCATCAACATACCAGTTATAGGTTACATTATTTGGGGTACAGGCTGCAGTATTGGTGTTTGGGTTTTCGCCTAAAACAGATGTATTAACAAACGTGATGTCGGCATTGGTACAACCCGGCGTATTGAAAGCAAACGAATTTATCGGTTTTACCACCACTTTAGCCGAAGAGGAAACGGGTGTACCCATTGTAGTACAGAAAGCGTTCGATACATTAATAGATACATCAAAAGCATTATAAATTGTGCCAGCACTTGAAGTAGAAACACTTCCGCAAGATGATCTGGTATATGCATGTGTAACCTTACCACCATTGGCAATAATCTCACAAAGTGTATAGGTTGAGGTAGTTTGATCGCCCCAGGTAATCGTATAAATATCTCCCGGAAAATTGTTTTGAATACCTGCGCTCGAACTAACATCTACGCTAAATGTTAAGGCGCCTAAGGGCAAACAAACCACTGTATTGCCCGAATTGGCAAAAGCTGTTATCGCTTTATTGTTAATCAGTAGATAAGCCTTGGTTGCAACCGAGCCATCCGGCATCACAGCTTTAGTGTAAATGGTATAATGTGTCTGCTGAGCATTAAAAGGTTGTATTGCTGTGGGGAAATTGATTAATGTTGGACTCCCTCCATTTACTTCGTCAGTTATGCTCGCGGTAACTGTACTGTTTGCTGTAGATGCATTTGTGAGGAAGAAAGAATTATTGGCCTTACTGGTGCAGGTACCAAAAGTTTCATCATTGGCCACATTTAACAATGTTGATGTTAATTTAGCCTCAACTGGTGGTCCCGTCTTTACTTCAAAAGCTGTTGATGGTGTGCTTGTGAATGCAGGAGCGGTAGATTTTATCCTAACCTGATAACCTGTACCAGGCGTAAGTGTTGCAGGAAGTTTACCATTTATGTAAGTACTATAGAAGCCGGTGTAACTGCCAATAAGTGTTTCGGCGCCAAAACTTCCATTCTGATCGGAAAGATATAACTGGAATTGGTTCCCTTGAGCGGCACAGCCTGCACTGATATTAAAAGGAACGGCAATAGTACTGCCTGGGGTAAAAGGGCCTGCATCAACTGAGCCTATGGTAATTTGGGCGAAAACATTTGACGTAAACAAAAATGTCCCAAAAAACAGGACAAAAGAAAGCCATTTCCTTTTACAACGAATCTTCATAAATCTCTAACACTAGGGAATGATTTTATTGCGTTCTGGAAGCGTTGTTAGTTAAACTTGCTTTAATCCAATCTCAGAAATGAGTATTCGACCTAAGACGCGTCAATAAATATTCGCTGCAAAGAACGTAATTTTTGCATGACAATCATAGAATTTTACACCAACATTAACTAAATGAATGGGTTATAGCTTAGGCAAAGTTTCGTTTTTGCTATAATAGAGCATAAAAAAACCCCCAAGGCCTTATACCTTGAGGGTGTATTTTTACACGAAATAGTTTCGCTATGAATGGTATTACATCATACCACCCATGCCACCGCCGCCCATTGGAGGCATTGGAGCACCACCTTCTTCAGGTTCGTCTGCTAAAACAACTTCAGTAGTTAATAACATCGCTGCAATAGACGCTGCATTTTCTAACGCTACACGGCTTACTTTAGTTGGATCGATAACACCAGCACCAATTAAGTTTTCGTAAACATCAGTACGTGCATTGTAACCGAAATCAGCTTTACCTTCTTTAACTTTTTGAACTACGATAGAACCTTCAATACCTGCGTTTTCGCAAATCTGACGTAATGGCTCTTCGATAGCACGACGGATGATCTGGATACCAGTGTTTTCATCTTCATTAGCACCTTTTAAATCCGCTAAAGCTTCAACTGCACGGATAAAAGCAACACCACCACCAGCAACGATACCTTCTTCTACAGCCGCACGGGTTGCATGTAAAGCATCATCAACACGGTCTTTTTTCTCTTTCATTTCAACCTCACTGGCTGCACCTACATAAAGAACGGCAACACCGCCAGCTAATTTAGCCAAACGCTCTTGTAATTTTTCTTTATCGTAATCAGATGTAGTCGTTTCGATCTGAGATTTAATTTGGCTAACACGCGATTTAATATCATCTGAGTTACCAGCACCGTTAATTACAGTTGTATTGTCTTTATCAACAACAACTTTCTCAGCAGAACCTAAATAAGTTAAATCAGCATTTTCTAATTTGTAACCTCTTTCTTCTGATACTACAATACCACCGGTTAAGATTGCGATGTCTTCTAACATTGCTTTTCTTCTATCACCAAAACCTGGAGCTTTAACAGCAACAACTTTTAACGAACCACGGATTTTGTTAACTACCAATGTTGCTAAAGCTTCGCCATCTAAATCTTCAGAAATGATAACCAATGGTTTGCCAGTTTGAACAGTTTTTTCTAAAACCGGTAACAATTCTTTCATGTTACTGATTTTTTTGTCATAGATTAAAATGTAAGGATTTTCTAATTCAGCTTCCATTTTATCTGCATTGGTAACAAAGTATGGAGATAAATAACCCCTGTCAAATTGCATACCTTCAACTGTTTTAACTTCAGTTTCGGTACCCTTTGCTTCTTCAACCGTAATTACACCATCTTTACCAACTTTGCTCATTGCCTCAGCAATTAACGAACCGATAACTTCGTCATTGTTAGCCGAGATAGAGGCAACTTGCTTAATTTTATTGTTATCATCACCAACTGCTTGTGATTGAGATTTTAAGTTTTCTACAACAGCAGCAACCGCTTTGTCAATACCACGTTTTAAATCCATTGGGTTTGCACCAGCAGCAACGTTTTTAATACCTGTAGTAATAATTGCCTGAGCCAATACAGTTGCAGTAGTAGTACCATCACCAGCAATATCAGCTGTTTTTGAAGCTACTTCTTTAACCATTTGAGCACCCATGTTCTCAACGGCATCTTTCAATTCGATTTCTTTTGCAACTGTAACACCATCTTTAGTGATTGCAGGTGAACCGAATTTTTTATCAATAATTACGTTACGTCCTTTTGGACCTAAAGTTACTTTTACTGCATTTGCAAGAATATCAACACCTCTTTTCAGGGCATCACGAGCTTCTACGTTATATTTTACTTGTTTTGACATTATTTTTTAAATTTTGAATGATTGTATGAGAGAATGATTGAGTTTGTGCTTTTTCATTCTAACATTATTATTTTATTTGTTGATTTATGCTGAATTCACTCATTTGAGGTATTCAGTCATTCAATCATTAATTTTTACCCAACAACAGCGTAAATATCAGTTTCGCGCATAATTAAGTAATCTTTACCTTCGTAAGGGAATTCGGTACCACCGTATTTACCATAAATTACAACATCGCCAACTTTTACACTCGCTTTTTTACCTTCAGCATCTTCTTCAGAAACAGAAACTACAGTTCCTTTAGATGGTTTTTCTTTTGCAGTATCAGGGATATACAAACCTGATGCAGTTTTCTCTTCTGCCGCAGCCGGTTCAACTATTACTCTGTTCGAACTGCCAGCAATTGGTTTAAGGTTTAACGCCATAACTTTTATTATTTTTTTATTTTGATTTGAGTTTTTAACTAAGCTTACAATTAACACTTTTTATGCCAAGAGGTTTAGCGGGACAAATTTTCACCAAACTGTCAAACTTTTTACGCTAATTTAGAATGTGGGTGTCAGCATGGCAGTAAGTTTTGATTTTTTAGCCAGATTTATTGCATGTATATTCAGTGTTGACCACCGACCAACCTATATGATATTGGAGTTGTTAACTCTTGTTCGCTAAATTGGAACTTTCTCCGTTAAATATTTCCAATATCTTTTAGGTACATGCTGCAAATGCAGTTTGGTGTTTTTCCGCGCTACAATGTTGGCACTTTTAAAATAATCTTTCCAAAGGGTTGCGTACAATGCCTCACTTTCGTCCATTAAAACTGGCGCAAGATTTTGCTTATCTGCACCGTTGCTAAAGCTGATCGTAATTTCTTCAACGCTTGTTAAATTATAATGTAAGCCATATTTGCGCTTTAAATCGTAAATTACCCAAGGCTGATCGGCATAACGGTTTTTAAAATGATTGGATATTAAAGGCAGTACATTAAAATCAGGATCTATATTGGCATAAAATATCCCATCGCCAGTTTTTTGAAAACGGATAAATGCTTCCATCCTGTGTTTTTCCCTTTCTACGCTTTTGGCATATTTAGCCAGTGCAATTACATGTGGATTGCCATAATTACTTTCTGCACCCAATTGATTTTGAAAAATATATATGGTAAACTGAAAGAGGTGATTGTAAGCCTCTGGTATTTCTGATAAATAGGTGCAATAGTATTTGCGGTGCCAATCCTTTTTGAGTTTCTTTTGCAGCCCTGCCCAAACCCGATCTGCTTTTTCTGCACTGGTGCTAATTGTAAAACTTTCTGCAAAAGCTTCAGGCTGAAAAATTGAAGTAGATTTTAGCACAACTTTTCCCGGCTTACGTTCAAACCATTCGAAAACAGCGGTTAATAAACCTTGAAAAGTGCCATCGAAAATGTAGGTCATGGGATTTATTTTAGTCCGTCATTCCCGCGAAGGCGGGAATCTTAATGCCGTAGCTTTGAGATTCCCAATCAAGTTGGGAATGACGATCGTGGGGTTTTAAAACAAAATCATCTGGTTGCTATCTGTTTTTAAATATTTGCTCTGGCTTTCGGCCAAAATAAAAGCCTTAATCTGTGTGCCCTGATAATCTTTCAGCTGATAGGGGCTATCCAGGCAAACAATAAAGTGTTTGGCCCGGTTATAAGCCACACCGATTTTTTTCAACTGGTCAATCCTGAGTTTTCCGAACTTTCTGGCCTGTACAATTTTTTGGGCCGACATTACACCGATACCCGGTATCCGGAGAATCATTTTATAATCAGCCGTATTAATATCCACAGGGAAATGCTGCATATTTCTAATCGCCCAGCTTAATTTTGGATCGATATCAATATCAAGGTTCTGGTTGGCATCGTTTAAAATTTCCTGCACTTTAAAGCCGTAAAACCGCATTAACCAATCGGTTTGATACAACCTGTTTTCTCTCAGCAATGGTGGCTGTGTACCAATTACAGGCATCCTGGTGTCGTTGCTAATGGGTACATAACCCGAATAATAAACTCTTTTCAGAGAAAAGTTTTTGTAAAAGGTATTCGCGGTGTACATAATATCTTTGTCGCTCTCGGGTGTGGCGCCAATAACCATCTGTGTGCTTTGTCCCGCAGGTACAAATGTTGGTACATGTTTGATCAGTTTTTTATCGGCAGTAAACTGGTTAATCTGCTGTTGCACAAAAGCTAAAGGTTTAATTACTTCCTCGTGGTTTTTCTCGGGAGCCAAAAGCTTCAAGCCGGCTTCAGTTGGCATTTCTAAATTAATACTCATCCGATCAGCATATAAGCCAGCTTCTTTAATCAGTTCATCGCTGGCACCTGGAATGGTTTTTAAATGGATATAGCCGTTGTAGTTCTGTTCCAAGCGGAGTTTTTTAACCACTAGCAACAGCCGTTCCATGGTAAAATCGGCATTTTTGAAAATCCCCGAGCTTAAAAACAGGCCTTCAATATAGTTGCGGCGATAAAAATTCATGGTCAGTTCTACCACCTCATCTACGGTAAAGGCTGCACGTTTTACATCGTTGCTTTTCCGCGAAACGCAGAACAAACAATCGTAGATGCAATGGTTAGTCAGGAGGATTTTTAAAAGCGAAACACATCGGCCATCTTCAGTGTAGGTATGGCAAATGCCGGATGTATGGCTATCGCCAAGGCCTTTATTGGTATTTTTTCTCGTGCCGCCGCTTGATGAACAAGAAACATCATATTTAGCGGCGTCAGCAAGAATATTTAATTTTTCACGGATTCGATCAAACATAGGGATATATTTACTAACAAAGATAGTTTAATAACTAAAAATATTAGTAAATAGATTTATCTAACCTATTCTATTTTGGAATAATAATGTTAACTAAAAACTGTTCGAAGGGTTAAGCTTTCTGCTTATTGGCAGTTGATGTGCAATATTATAACTTTCCTGATAATATTGCAGTTCAGAAAAGAAGCGGTCGGCCTCTACTTCGTGGTTTTTAAGTGGACTAAAGTTGGCCACGAAATCCGGGTCTTTAAATGCAATTTGATAAAAGTAACCTCCATTGTGGTTATCGAACATTTCGGTTACGCTGGTTACATTTTCCCATCCAGAAAAAAACTCGGTTCTCCGGTATAAGAAAGAAGTACTTTTTAATTTAAAACTTATACCTTTTTCACTGATTAAAATTTTACTATGTACAAAAATCTGCGTTTTGGTAATCCATAATAAAAGAAGTGCCATTAAAATAATTGATAGCGAAACAAATATCAAAGTGGACGTTTCGGAAAGCGATGAAGGTAAACTAAAAAGAGAATACAGCATTAAGGAAATGAAGAACACAGGAATGCCAACCATCGCGATTAACAAAACACTATTTTTATGGTATTTTAGTTTATAAGGATGCATGAGGATTAATTTTTGTAAAGTTAAGCCCTAATGCGTGGTTTCGGAATACTTACTATTAGGTATTTTTATGGCTTATTGCTGATTATTTCCCATCCCACTCTTTATAAAAGTGCTCCAGGTATAGAAGCATAAAATTGTGTCTTTCTACGGCTATTGCTATCCCTGCTTCAGTATTCATCATGTCTTTCAACAACAGCAGTTTTTCGTAAAAATGGTTAATGGTAGGCGCGGTGGTATTTTTATAACTTTCTTTAGTGAGGTGTTCTTCGGGTAAAATAGCCGGATCGTAAAGTACCCTGTTTTTGAATCCACCATAAGTAAATGCTCTTGCAATACCAATGGCTCCGATGGCGTCTAAACGATCTGCATCCTGTACAATTTGCATTTCTTTTGAGGTGAAACCTGTGCCATCAAAACTATTTTTGAACGACATGTTCTGGATAATCAGTTTAACATGGGCAATAACCTCAGCATCAACAGCTATCGATGCTAAAAATGAAGCAGCCATGTTCGGTCCCAGTTCTTCATCACCATTATTAAATTTAGGATCAGCAATATCATGCAACAATGCGGCAAAGGCGACTACAAGTTCGTCGCCATTTTCTTGTTGATTAATGGTTTGAGCGGTTTTAAAAACACGCTCAATATGGAACCAATCGTGCCCTGCCTCGGCATTGGCTAGTGTTTTCTGAACAAAATCGATAGTTTTTTGAATGGTAGCCTGCATCGTTCTAAATTTGTTCCAAAGGTATTGGAATTATTTGCAGGGTAAAAGAAATGATATCAACAGCGCCTGGGTATTAACTCGCCGCTGCTGTCCTGTTCTCATCATCAGCAATAATTTTAATTAAATCATTGTGGTTAAGGGTTAATAAATGAGATACTTCAACCTCCAAAATTGCAGCAATTTGGAACAAACGATCGATAGTTAATTTACTATAACCGAGCTCAATTTTGCTGTAGGCATTTTGAGATATTTTCAATTTCGCCGCCAGATAATCCTGAGTATAGTCTCTGTATTCTCTAATTTTTCTAATATTGCCGGCAACGTTCTTTGTCTTTAAAGCCAATACATCTTCCATAAAAAAGGGATAAATTTTTTTAATGTTTATTTCATTATGTACGAAACTTTAACCGCAACAGTTTTTAAAAGTATTAATTTTAGCACTATTGGGAATTACGCGAAACGGATTAATGAACTAATTGTTACAACAAAAAAATAACCTAAATGTTTAAGTGTTTTGTTTTTGGTTGATAATCAGGTTCTTGTATTGGTTGTGCTTTAGGTGGAAGGAGCGATAGGATACATTTAGAACATTATTGCGTTATGCAGCTCAAATCAACGAGAGAAAAGGTGGGCGGTAAGAAAACGCAGAAAAATTAATTATTTAAGGGTTAATATAGCCCCCAGTCATCTTCAAATTCGTCTTTTTCGAAATATTTAACCCATTCGATAAAGAGTAGACGAAATTTTTCAATTTCGTCTAAAACAATGTCTTTATATTCTGGAGTGCAGATTTCGAACATATCTGCTGCTCTCACCTGGGTTTCTAATTCACGGCAATTGGTTCGGATAATAGAGGCATTTTCCATTCTTAAAATATACATATCTGCACCTTCTGCCCCAACAATTTTAGGGCATAACATGAGGGCATTCTGCATAATTAAGTTAGCGGTCATTTCGGCCATCTCTCCTTCCAGTGTTTCGCAGAACAGGGCGGCATATTTATATACGGCTCTTGCCTGGTTGTAAAGGCTTTTAGCCCTGGTCACTTTTAGTCTGACCTTTTCTGCATCAACACTTGATAGATTTTCTTCATCCTCATCATCTCGGCCAAATCGGCTAAAATGCTCCCATTCGGGCATATGGTCCATGTCATCAAATTCCATATTCTTCAAAATTTTCTACGTTATGGTACGTAAGAGAGCGTAATATATTAATTTTCAATGAAAAAGACTAGGCCTCAATTAACGGTGCTCTGCGAGAGCCATCATATAATTCATACTCTAGTAAACGACAGTCTAATTTACCATTATAAAATTCAACTTTTTTAGCAGCTTTTAATCCAATTTTCTTTGCAAGATCAGGATTTCCGGTGAAAATATATCCAGAATAGCCCTTGCATTTTGTTTTCATAAAATCGCCCATACGTTTATAGGTCAATTCTAACTTGCTGTGCACCCCTAAACGCTCACCATACTCAGGGTTAAAAACAACAACACCTTTGCCATCTTCAGGAACTGTTGTTAACTCAAAATCGCAAACTTCGAATTCGATTAAAGTATCAACACCAGCAGTTTTAGCATTTCTCCGGGTTACTTCAACTGCATCTTCCGAAAGATCGGAAGCTACTATTTTAAGGTCAACATTTTTAATTACCTGATCTTTTAAAATTCTACGCTCAGCGAAAAAATCTTCTTCATTATAACCTAAGATGTGCATAAAACCATAATTCATGCGGTATAATCCTGGGGCACGGTTGGTTGCAATCAGTGCTGCTTCGATAGCTAATGTTCCTGAACCGCACATTGGGTTAATAAATGGCGATTTTTTATCCCAGTTGCTTGCTAAAATAACCCCCGCGGCCAAAGCTTCTAACATGGGGGCCTTGCCAGGTATTTTACGGTAACCGTGTTTGGCGAGGGTTTCGCCTGAGGTATCCATAAAAACATCGGCATCTGCATCTTTCCAGTATAAATGCACTACTGTTTTATTTGCATCCGATCCAGAGTTCGGGCGGATGCCTTTTTTCTCTTTCATACGGTCTACAATTGCATCCTTTACCTTTAAGTTTGCGAAAAGTGGTGTGGTAATATTTGGGTTATCAACATTTGAGGTTACCGAGAAATAACCCGAAAAATCGATCAGTTCTTCCCACTCAATGGCTGCAATTTCATTGTATAAATCATCGGGTGTAATGGCCTTGAAACTTTTTATGGCGTAGAGAATCTGACTGGCACAGCGCAAGTTCAAATTGAGCTTTATGCACTCTGTAAGCGTGATATTGAGCTCAACACCCGTAGCAAAAGACCGCTCGATGGTATAACCTAAAGCCGTAACTTCTTCTTGTAAATAAGGCGAAAGGCGCTTGTTGCAGGTAATAATTACCTTGCTTTTATTGTGGAAAACTTGCATCATAATATATGCGAAGTTATCAATAAAATTATAGAGATTTGATGTTTATAGTACATTAAGTAGTATTAGATATGGAAATTAAAGGAAAAGTACACGAAGTAGGTGCCACACAACAAGTAAGTGAAACGTTTAAAAAGCGTGATTTAATAATAGAATACGCAGAAAATCCAACATACCCAGAATATATCCGTTTTGAGGCTTTACAAGATAAAACTGCATTATTAGATACATTTAAAGCAGGCGATGAGGTTGAGGTTTTCTTTAATTTACGCGGTCGCCCTTGGACAGATAAAGCAGGTAAAACATCATATTTTAACAGTTTGGTTATTTGGCGTATAAATGCAGTTGCAGCAGGTGCTCCAGCAGCTACACCAGCTTATGCAGCTCCGGTTGATGTAAGCAATGCACCAGGTGAAGATGATGATTTGCCTTTCTAAATAAAGAATCTTTTTTAAGCAAACAATTTTGAACCATGCCGAGGCTTTAGTCTCGGCATTTTTTTTGGCCCACCTCAGAATCCGAAGTTCTTCCATCGCTTAGACTTTCGAAGTTTACCGGGTCCCGTGCTCCCAAAAACTTCGGAAGTCTTCTCAGCGCTGTTAAAATATGTTAAAAACAAACACTTCGCTTAGCTAATCAGTATTTTTGATATCTGTTTAGATTTAAGAAGATTATGCCCCGGTTTTTTTAATTTTAAAACCAATCTAGTTCATGAAGAAAAAGAGTTTTTGGTTAATTACCGTTTTAATGACGGTGGCTTTGCTTGGTGTTTTTGTAATGCAGCTGTATTACATCAGGGAATCGTATAAACTAAAATCTCAGCTTTTTGATGAGCAGGTAAACCAAACGCTAACATCGGTAGTAAATAAACTACAACGTAGAAATGTTGCCGATCACTTAAACCGTAAAGATGCTGAAAATAAACTGAAGCAGTTACAAGACTCCAGGCAACGGGCATTAGACATTAAGGATTTACGGCAACAATATGTACAAGAGGCAGAGCTGCGGCAAGCCGAGAGGGAAAATCAGATCGAAAGTTACCTGAACCAACAAGATAGTATTATCCGCGTATCTTATCGGGCGCCCAATGTAATTTCTGAAAGGGAATATACTTCGTTGAGTTCGAAGAACGGCGACAAGCTGGATTTACAGATGGATGCGATTATTGATATTAAGAGCCTTATTTTAAAAGGTTATAGCATGCGCTCAAAGCCTTTTACGGCGCCACCAAAAGCATTCGAATTTAAAAGCCTGCAAAGTTTGCCTGATACATTAAGGTATTTGGTTTTTGATCCCAGAGATGGTACTCCAGGTTTCGCAAATGTTCCAAAGATCCCAAACGATTTACAGAAAAAATTTCAACGTGAAGATGAGATTGAGCGGAAAAAATTAGAGCTTAAAATTGCAGCATTGGGCAAAGATACTTTTTCATATACCCGATCGAGTGTAGTTGAGGATGTATCTAAAGAATTGCAGGAAACCAATGTGCCGATTTATAAACGCATTAATTTTAATTCGTTAGGCGTTTTATTAAAGCAAGAACTCCTTGCCAATAATATTACACTAGAACCTTCTTACCGGATTTCGCTAGCGAGAAAAGATTCGACCATTTATATGACGGCATCTAACGTTAAAGGAGAGTTTTTGCCCGAAAATACCTATAAAACACCTTTGTTTGGAAACGATATCTTTCGCGATCCCGGGATGCTTTTCGTCAGTTTTCCGAATAAAAATTCGGCAATTATTTCTAACCTAAGTGCAACGCTCGCCTCATCCATCGGCCTGTTACTGGTACTTGTTTTTATTTTCTCATATACTCTTTATGCTATTTTAAAGCAGAAAAAACTGTCGGAGATGAAAACAGATTTCATCAATAACATGACGCATGAATTTAAAACCCCTGTGGCTACTATTATGATTGCGAGTGAAGCTTTGAAAGATCCGGAGGTTACAGCAGATAAGGCCCGGTTAAAGCGCCTGGCTGGGATTATTTATGATGAAAATGTTCGTTTAGGTAATCATATCGAACGTGTTTTAAGTATTGCCCGCTTAGAAAAAGGTGAGCTTAAAATGGAGAACACCGAAGTAGATGTGAACGATTTGATTGTGATTGTGCTGGATAGCATGGAATTACAGTTACAGAAAAGGAATGCCATTATCAATGTACATACCGATGCAGAGCATGCCATTGTATATGGTGATGAGCTGCACCTGTCTAATGTAATTTATAACCTTATTGATAATGCAAATAAATACAGTAGCGATACGCCAGAGATTACCATTACTACCCGCAATACAGGTAAAAATTTAATTATCGAAATAGCAGATAAAGGCATTGGAATGACCAAGGAGCAGTCTAAACGGATTTTCGACCAGTTTTATAGGGTGCCAACAGGTAATTTACACGATGTTAAAGGCTTTGGCTTAGGTTTAAATTATGTTCAGGATATAATAAAAAAATTGAATGGAACCGTTAAGGTAAGTAGCGAAAAAGATAGAGGAACCACGTTCGAAATATCTTTACCTTTATAAACAGTTAAACATCGGTACAAAAACTTGCTTTATCGATACATTAAAATAGAACAGGTTTAATTTAGCTAATATAGTGGAGTATTAATTTAATCTACAACATAAATTAAACCGTTATGCATATTCAGAATCAAACTTTCAGTGTAGCCAGTGCTACATATGTGAATAAAAACAAGAAAATGAAAAAAATACTTCTGGTAGAAGACGACCCAAATTTAGGTTTATTGTTACAAGACTATTTGCAGCTTAAAGGCAAGTTTGATGTAGTATTATGCACCGATGGTGAGGATGGATTGAGAACGTTTAATAAGCAGAACTTCGATTTATGTATTCTGGATGTGATGATGCCTAAAAAAGATGGTTTTACTTTGGGTAAAGACATTAGGAAGGTAAACACACAGGTACCCATTATTTTTGCAACGGCTAAAACCATGCTGGAAGATAAATCTGCTGCTTATGATTTAGGTGGTGATGATTATATTACCAAACCTTTCCGTATAGAAGAGCTTTTACTACGGATTAATGCCATGTTTAAGCGTGTGGCCAATAAAACAGATAACAACGATGAGGCTGCCGAAACACAGTTTTCTATCGGTCAATATCATTTCGATTATACAACCCAGATTATTACCGATAACGATCATCAGCAAAAACTTTCTACCAAAGAAGCCGAGCTGTTGCGTTTATTGTGTTTGAAAAAAAATACTGTTTTAACCCGCGAAGAGGCATTGTTAAGTATCTGGCATGATGATAATTACTTTAACGGACGGAGCATGGACGTGTTTTTGAGTAAGTTACGTAAGTATCTCAGGGCAGATCCGACAGTAGAAATTATTAACGTGCACGGAAAAGGCTATAAGCTTTTGGTAAGTTAAATTAACTAGACCAATCGTCCTCCTGAACTTGTTTCAGGATCTATCATGATGCCGATTTATCGTCATTTCGACTGGAGTGCAGTCCCGAACCTTCGGGAGAGAAATCTTTTATGGATCTCTCCGCTACGGTCGAGATGACGGATCGATGAATTAGATATATAAATTCTCCTGAATAGCGGGGATTATATTCCGCTCTTGAGCAAGTTTAAATAAGGTATCAACTGCTTTTCGGCCTTCTTCGCCAAGGTTTATGCTGTATTTATTCACATATAATTCGATGTGTTTGTACATCACGCTTTCTTCCATGGCCTGGGCATGCTGGCGGATAAAATCGATCCCCGATTTTGGATGTGCGAAGGCAAACTCCACCGACTGGCGGATTAAACGGTTTACTTTTAATTGTACCTCGCGATCTAAATTACGGTTGATTACGATGCCGCCCAATGGGATGGCACAACCAGTTAGTTTTTCCCAATAATCGCCTAAATCAACAATTTTGGTTAAACCTTTATCCTGATAGGTAAATCTGTTTTCGTGAATAATCAATCCTAAATCAATCTGCTCGCTAAGTAAAGCCGATTCAATTTCAGAAAAAACAAGCTCCTGTTTATTTTGTAAATGAGGATAAGCAATTCCCAGCAGGAAATTAGCGGTGGTATATTTTCCTGGTATTCCAATTCTTAGTTTGGAGTCTGGCGTTTGGAGTTCAGCGTCATTTTCTCCATCGAAATGATTCTTACTGATTAATAACGGCCCAACACCAAAACCCAGGGCACTCCCAGCGTCGAGTAAAGCATACTGGTTGGCAACATAGGCAAAAGCATGGAAACTTAACTTGGTAATATCTAATTCGCCTCTAAGTGCCTTTTGGTTTAACGTTTCTACATCATCATAAGAAACCTCAAATTCTAACCCTTCAGTGTCAATTTTATGGTGAATTAGTGCATCGAAAATAAATGTATCGTTAGGGCAGGGAGAAAATCCAAGTGTAAGTTTCATCTATTTATTTTTTTGTTTTCAGTTGTTAGATGGAGCCTTTGACAATTAAAATAATTATTTTAATTGTGTCGGGTTCATAAATCAAAATTAAGTACTGCGGTAAACTAATCAGTCATAATCAGTTCATTTCTCCAACAAAAGCAATGGCCCAATCGTTTAAATTTTTAATAGCCAAGCCAATTTTCCAATTGTCTTTATTTCTTGGCTCTACATAATTAGATATACTTCTAATCTGTAAACAATCGATGTTTAACTGTTTACTGGCATAGAAAACCGCGGCACCTTCCATGCTTTCGGTAGTTGGGTTTAACCTCTTGATTAGATTTTTAATACTTTTTTCGCTCCCCGTTACACAGTTCATGGTTATCCCTTTTGCTACGGGTAGGTTAACGCTTTTGTGTGTTTTCGAGGTGTAATGGTTTTCCCCAAAACCCAAATCGCTTATGGTTAAAAATTCGTCTCCATTTTCGGCGCCCAGTTCGGCAAAAGTATCTTCGGTAATATTTAATACAGTACCTAAAGCTATATTCCGATCGAAGCTTCCAGCGATACCGAAATTTACCACAAGGCTATATTTAGATGAAAGATGTTTGCCCAGGGCAAAGGCTGTTGCTACCATTCCAACACCAGTGATCAGCAGATCGAAATTTTTACTCTCTACAAAATCTCCATCCGGCAAATTAAAATGTTGATAAAAGAAGGTGAGTTCGGCTTTTGTAGCAGCAACAACTAAAGTTTTCATAACGTAAAGTTAGCAGATTGTTTTCATTTAAGTTTTGTGTAAGCTTTGGTCTTTAGTCTTTAAGCTTAAACCTTTATCCGTATATTTGCATTTTATTTTATAGTAATGATTTACATAACGAGAAAAGCATCCTTCAATGCGGCGCACAAATTGGCCCGTACCGATTGGGATGATGATAAAAACAATGAAGTTTATGGTAAATGTGCCAACCCCAATTGGCATGGCCATAACTATTGGTTATATGTTACAGTTAAAGGCGAAGTTAATCCAGAAACCGGTTTTCTTGTTGATTTAAAATGGCTGAAAGACGTAATGAATGATTATGTGGTAGACAAGGTTGATCATAAAAATTTGAATCTTGATGTAGATTTTATGAAAGGCAAGTTGGCTTCAACAGAAAATCTGGCCATAGAAATCTGGAAACAATTATGGGCGCCGATTGCAGAGAGCGGCGCAGTTTTACATTGCGTAAAAATATACGAGACCGAAAATAATTTTGTTGAATACTTTGGTTAAAAACCTAAATTAATGAGCGATAAAGACGTATTGAAAGGCGAATCGAGAGACGGTTATGTAAAAATAGACCGTTACAACGAAGATAAAATTGAAGCTGTAGCTACACATTATAAAGATATTCTTGGCCAGTTGGGCGAAAATCCAGAACGCGAAGGTTTACTAAAAACACCGGAGCGCGTGGCTAAAGCGCTGCAATATTTAACACATGGTTACGATTTAAAACCTGATGAGATTCTGAAGGGCGCAATGTTTGAAGAAGATTATAGCCAAATGGTTGTGGTTAAGGATATTGAAGTGTATTCGATGTGCGAACACCATATGCTACCATTCTTCGGTAAAGCACATATTGCTTATATTCCTAACGGACACATTGTTGGTTTAAGTAAAATCCCACGCGTAGTTGATGCTTTTGCTCGTCGTTTACAGGTACAGGAACGTTTAACGAACGAAATCAGAGATTGTATTCAAAATACCCTTAACCCAATGGGCGTTGCAGTAGTAATGGAATGCAGGCACTTATGCATGTCTATGCGTGGCGTGCAAAAGCAAAATTCGGTAACCACAACATCTGCCTTTACCGGAACTTTTTTAAGTAACGATAAAACAAGAGCCGAATTTTTAAGGTTAATTACCGCAAGTTTAGACTAGTTTGTGTCAAGTAAATAGTATCAGGAGTTAAGAACAAGTATCAAGTAGAAAGTAATAGGTATCAAGATAGGGCAATAGATAAAAACGCTGGCCGATAAACGCGATACGCCAAACTAATTATAATGAAAGCATATATTTTTCCCGGACAGGGAGCACAGTTTGTAGGTATGGGTAAAGATCTTTATGAGCACCCAAAAGCTGCAGCATTATTTGAACAGGCCAATGAAATTATCGGTTTCCGCATTAGCGATATTATGTTTAGCGGAACAGATGAGGAGCTTAAACAAACCAATGTAACCCAACCGGCAATCTTTTTGCACTCGGTTATTTTAGCCAAAGTGTTGGGCGATGATTTTAAACCAGACATGGTTGCAGGCCATTCCTTAGGCGAATTTTCGGCATTAGTTGCCGCAAATGCACTAAGTTTTGAAGATGGATTAAAACTGGTTATTGCCCGTGCAAATGCCATGCAAAAAGCATGTGAAGCACAACCATCAACCATGGCCGCTATTTTAGGTTTAGCTGATGATGTAGTTGAAAAAATCTGTGCAGAAATTGATGCTGTGGTAGTTCCTGCAAATTATAACTGCCCAGGGCAATTGGTAATTTCGGGCAGTATAGAAGGGATTGACCTAGCTTGTGCTAAACTAACAGAAGCAGGCGCTAAAAGAGCTTTAAAACTAAATGTTGGCGGTGCATTCCATTCTCCTTTAATGGAACCTGCAAAAATTGAATTACAGGCAGCTATTGAGGCCACTCATATTTCTGCACCAATTTGTCCGGTTTACCAAAATGTTGATGCAAAGCCATATACAGATCCAACTGAAATTAAAGGCAATTTAATTAAACAATTAACGGGTGCTGTACGTTGGACACAAACAGTAGGGAACATGTTAGCCGATGGTGCAACTGAATTTGTAGAAGTTGGCCCAGGCAATGTTTTACAGGGATTGGTTAAAAAGGTAAGCCGCGAAGTACAAACAAGTAGTGCTGCCATAGCTTAATTTATTCAAAATAGAATATTTTGCCACCGCCATAAACTCAGTTGTTTATGGCGTTGTTTTTTATCAATATTTAATATCTTTATCCGTAGATGAAAATGAGCTTTGGTATAAAAATAAGATTTCTATTGCTTGTTTTGGGCTGTTGCCTCATTGCAACTTCTATTTCGTTAAGCAGGTTTACAACCAAAAATGAGCTCCTCGAGCACGATGCACAAGAGATTCAGCACAACCTTTTAATCAAAGAAAGATCTGTTCAAAGTTTTCTGACTGATAAAAAACAGGTTGCCAAAGCCAAACAATTTCATCTCGATCCTAATAATGCAATAGATTTTATCGATAACTATCGCAAAAAGAGTGGTATAAATTTATTAACCTACCAAAACAATCAGCTTAAATTCTGGAGTACCTACAAAATATCAGAAATAGATCCAACTACAATAAAAGAGGGTAGTTCGGTGTTGTTTTTTTATAACGGCTGGTATGAGGTGATTAAAAGTACCCAGGGCGATTTTAGCCTTATTTTCTTAATCACCATTCAATCTCAATATCCTTTTAAAGAAACAAAGTATTTTAAAAATGATATCGATCCAATTTTATCAAATACCAAAATATTAACATTTGCATCTTTTACCGATAAGGATGTATATGTAATAAAAAGCCTGGATAATAAGTTTTTATTCGGACTTAAGGTTAAGCCAGGGTATGCGGAAACTCATTATTCGGGTACGCAATTATGGTTGTTTGTTGCCGGTATGTTGTGCATTTGCATGTTTTTTAACTCTTTGAGTTCGTTTATTGCCCGGCGTGGCCATATTGCCTGGGGTACTTTTTTATTGTTGTTTTTCTTCCTGGCATTTCGGTTAACAGATTTATATTATGGTTGGTTTAACCACAGGTTTACTTTAGATCTATTTGATCCGAGGATATATGCCGATAATTTTCTGATGCCTTCGCTTGGCGATTTTCTGTTAAATGTAATTGCACTAACCTGGTTGCTCTTGTTTATGTACAACCATAAGGAACAATATAAGTTTCCGGGATGGATTAAGCGGAGCAAAATAATTGGAGTTGTTATTCAGGCTGGCTTGATGGTGTTGATAGGGCGGATAGTTTGGGATACCGATGATATTTTCTTCGGGTTGATTTTTAACTCAAAAATTAATTTCGATATCGTTAATATCCTTAAGCTTAGCGGTACCAGTTGGGTAGGTATTGTGATTTTATGTCTGGCCTGGTTTCAGATTTACCTGATAACGGCTGTTTCAGCAACAGTAAGCAGTCAATTAAATGTTACCAATAAAGAGCGGGTCATTATTTTCTTAATTGGCTTTGCAGGTGTTTTTATCTACAAGCTAGCGGTAGATTTTAATGCCTTTTTTATCGTTTTTGCCCTTGTATTATTTATCGTGGCACGGGCTGTTTATTTAAAAGGAAAAAACTTCTCAATCGGCATGTTTGCCATCGTATTTTTCTGCCTGGCCTTTAATACCTCTATTAAATACACCAAGTATAAAGATATTAAGGAAAGAAGTTTGCGCGAGCCCTTGGCCAGGAAAGTGCAATCGTCAGAAGATCCGAATGCCATTATTGCTTTAGGTACTTTGGGGAATGAAATTGTTAAAGATAATTTTCTGACAAGCTATTTTACTCAAAACCGAAAAGGCAGTTACTCGGTGCTCAAAAATCATATCAAAGATTATTTAGATGGCTATTTAAACCGCTACGATTATCAGATCTATCCATATGATAGATTGGGTGCTGCGATAGAAAATTCTGATACACCACCGATTGATAAATATAAAAACCTGGTTGAGGCAGGCTCTGTTAAAATTGATGGATCTAACTTTTTTTATCAGGTTAACAATACATTTGGTTATCAGGATTACTTTGGTATCATTTCGGTTGTAGATAGTGGCAGTTTATTAGGCACGCTTATTATCGAACTCCGCTCGAAGCCGTATAATTATAACAATCGCCTACCCGATCTCTTAGGGGATCAAAAAATGATCAAAGATGAAGATTTTAAGGGTTATTCCATTGCCTTGTACAGCAATAATAAATTGCTTAATCAATCTGGAAATTATACTTACCCTTTAGATGGAAGCATATTTAAAGGTAAAAAGGATGATTTTATAACCAGTAATGATGATAAACTTCGTTACAGCCATTTAATTTATAAGCCTACTGATAGCAAAATGGTTGTAATCAGTAAAGAGAAGGTAGATTATGTAGAACGTTTAGCTGCGCTATCGTTTTTCTTCCTGATATTTATCATCTTCTCTTTGTTGCTTTATGGTTTAATATGGCTAATCAAAAATCTCGATGATGATAAGGTGGGCTGGTTTAGTATCAATAGATCTTTAATGATCAATGCCAATAAAATTTTGTACAAAACCAGAATCCAGGTATCTATAGTGTTGGCAGTTGTGGCAACGCTGGTTATTGTAGGTTGGGGAACTTACTATTATATGAACAATGAGTACCGTGGGCAGCAGGATACCATATTAAAAGATAAGATAAGGAAGGTTCAACAGAATTTTGAAAAGCAGATTTTTAGTAATGGTATTATTGCAAACGACGAGAATGCGGCAGCAGATTTTAACAATTTTGCAGATATCAATAATGCGGATCTGAACCTATACGATCTAAGTGGTAACCTGATCATGACCACTTATCCAAAACTCTATAACTATAAAATTATTGGTAAAAAGATGGGTCCATCAGCCTTTGCTTCTTTAGGAGGCTTACATCGATCAGAATTTATTAATGCTGAAGAAAAGATAGGCAACTTAACCTACGCTGCAGCATATGCCCCCATCAGGAATGCACAAAATAAAACAATTGCCTATATCGGCCTGCCAAATTACTCTACCGAAGAAGAATATACAGATAAACTGGCACTTTTTGTAAGTAACCTGATTAATCTTTACGCCCTGGTATTTGTGGCTATTGGCGTATTGGCTGTATTTTTGGCCAATCAGATTACCAGTCCCTTAACTTTTATTCAGGAAAGTATTAGTAAAACGAAAATCGGGCAAAAGAACGAGCCCATCGTATGGCGTAGGCATGATGAGATCGGCTCTTTAATTAAGGAGTATAACCACATGATTGCGGCCTTAGAAGATAGTGCGATTAAGCTCGCCAGATCGGAACGGGAGAGTGCCTGGCGCGAAATGGCGAAACAGGTTGCCCACGAAATCAAGAATCCGTTAACGCCTTTAAAATTAGGTGTTCAGCTGTTAGAAAAATCGTGGAAAGAAAAAGATCCAAACTTCGAACTGAAGTTTAATAAATTTAGCAAATCGTTTATAGAACAGATTGATAGCCTTTCGAAAATTGCTTCTGAGTTTTCTAATTTTGCCAAAATGCCCGATACCAATCTGGAGCGCCTTTCTTTACTTCCGATTATTGACCAGGCGAGAGAAGTATTTAAAAGCACGGAAAATGTAACCATTGATGTGATTGATAAAAGTGAGAAGGACATCGAAATCATGGCCGATCACGATCAGCTTTTGAGAACATTTAACAACCTGCTTAAAAACGCAATAGAAGCTATTGATGAGGAAACTTTATGCTGCATCACCATCATTATATATGTAGATGCAAAAAATGCATATATCGAAATAAAAGATAATGGAAAAGGCATCCCACCAGCCCTGCACGATAAAATATTTGTACCAAACTTCACTACAAAAACGTCAGGTACAGGTTTAGGTTTAGCTTTTGTTAAGCAGGCTGTAGAAAATGCGGGAGGTTCAATTAAGTTTACCTCAATAAGCGGTTTAGGAACAACGTTCTATCTGAACTTTCCTTTAGCTTAAATTAAAACAGGTAGCGGTTGGTTAATCAGAGGTGAGATTTATCTCAGCTCCACTTGAGCCTTGCCCATGGTATTACCATCAGCATATAAAATAACGGTATATATGCCTTTTATAAATGGTTTAGGATTTGCCCAGTCGATAACATAGGTACTGTCATCGTTATTGTAGTTAATAAAAATAGAATGGCTGAACTGCATATCCTGCCCATCAGCCTCAAAATGGTTTTCCTCGTCTGCAAGCAGGTTCCCAGCGGGATCGAATACCCGGAGATAAATGTTATGATGTCCTTTTTCTGCTAATTGGTTAGGCACAACATTAAAGCGCACGCTTAACTTTTCGGCGGTAGATGATTTGGTTACTTCAACTTTTTTACCACTTGATTTCGTTCTGAAAGCGATAATTTCGGCAGATTGAAGCTTTAATACCGCAGCAGTTTTAACTTTCGCATTTAGATTAGCGTTTTCGCTCTCTAAGTTCGATGCCTTACTGCTGATGTTTCTTAGTGTATTCTGTAAACTATCACGACTGTTTTTTAGAAAGATATTGTCTTTCTGCAGCTGAATAATCTGATCATTGTAGTTCTTAACAAATGTCTTCAGCTCGTTTATTTGTACATTGGCTTTGTCGAGTTCGCTTTGGGTAATCTGGTTTTTTTCTAAAGCCGCTTTAAGTTCTTCAATTTTTACCCGGGCAAGTTTCTGCTCTTCAACAAGTTTCTCGTTTAAATCCAGGTTCAATGCATTAACCTTATCCAGCTCAACCTCAATCTTTTCTACCTCGAGCCGCAGTTTATCCTTCTCTGTGCTAACTGTAACAAATCTTTCACTTTGCTGTCGATCTTTAAAAAACAAGTAAGCATTTGTGCCAATTAAAGCTGCAATAACGATGACCAGGAAGTAAATTTTGTTTCTATCACCCTTATTAATCTTTTGTGGTTCCATTTTTAATAACGCTGTATCTTCTGTAAATTAATATACTTTTGTTCTCCATAGGTAAATGGGTGTACACAATTAATTTTAGCAGGGCGCAAATTAAATTTTTTAAAAACTTATAAGAGTTTTTAAAAAAAATCGTTTACTTGCTAATGTTCATTTGTATTCAAATCAACACAAACACACAACCTGAATAAAAAAATAAGACAGAAATAATGCTTAAAAACTTCCTATACGCACTTTTATCTTTAACTGTAGTACCTTATATATTAAATGCACAACCTTTATCAAAAATTGCACCAAAAAGGGAGTTTAGGGGTGTTTGGGTGGCTACTGTTACCAATATAGACTGGCCATCGAAGCCAGGTTTAAGCATCGATCAACAAAAGCAGGAGCTGATCGGTATTTTAGAAAGACATAAAAGTCAAGGGATGAATGCAATTATTTTGCAGGTTAGACCAGCAGCCGATGCGTTTTACGCAAAATCCAGAGAGCCCTGGAGCCAATGGTTAATGGGTAAACAAGGTTTAGCACCTGCACCTGGTTACGACCCTTTGGCCTTTGCCATTAAAGAAGCCCATTTCAGGGGAATGGAACTTCATGCCTGGTTTAATCCTTATAGGGCAAGTATGAGCAGTACCGCTGTTTTAAGCGAAAACCATGCTTATCGTAAACACCCTGATTGGTTTTTTACCTATGGTGGCAAAAAGCAGTTTGACCCGGGTATTCCAGATGTAAGGGAATATATTGTTCAGGTAATTTTAGATGTAGTAAAAGGATACGATATTGATGGAATTCACTTCGACGATTATTTTTACCCTTATAAAGTAGAGGGGCAAACGATTAACGATGGTAATACTTTTTACAAATACCCGAATAATTTTTCAGATATAAAAGACTGGAGGCGCAACAACGTCGATCTGCTCATCAAGCAGCTGGATGATAGTATTCACCACTATAAAAAATGGGTAAAATTTGGTATTAGTCCTTTTGGTATCTGGAAAAATAAAAATGAAGATCCCGAAGGTTCTGCTACCAGTGGCCTATCCAATTATGCAGAACTTTTTGCCGATAGCCGTAAATGGGTTAGAGAAGGCTGGGTAGATTACATCAACCCTCAAATTTATTTTACGTTTACCAGAAGAGTTGCTCCCTATGGTATTTTGGTCGACTGGTGGAGCAATAATACCTTTGGTAGGCATGTTTATATCGGACAGGGTGCTTATCTGGTAAATTCGAGGGCAGAAGCAGCATGGAAAAACTTAAGTGAAATACCAAATCAGATTAGATACATAAGAAATAACAACCGAATTCAAGGGAGCGTGTTTTTTAGTTCTAAATCATTAAGTACAGTTGCTAAAGCTGTGGGCGACTCCTTAAAGAATGATTTTTATAAGTACCCTGCTTTGCCACCGCAAATGCCATGGCTGGATGAAGTGCCGCCAAACGAGCCCCAGGCATTAACAGCTGATGCACTAAAAGATGGTGTGCATTTAAAATGGCAACTTCCCTTAAAGGCAAAAGATGGAGAAACGGCCTCAGGATTTGTAATTTACCGCTTTAGTGAAGGAGAAAAAATTTCGGTACTCGATCCTAAGAACATTGTTAAAATAAGCTTTGAAGATTATCTTTCATATATTGATACCAGTGTAGAAAGTGGAAAGCGGTATAGCTACCTTGTAACTGCGCTAGACCGACTAAAAAATGAAAGTGAACCGAGTGGTCCTGTTGGTATCGAAGTTCCTTTAGCGAAAGAATAATAAGCGCTATTTATCTTTCTTATTGGTTGATTCTCTTTCTACAACAGCAGGATCGAGCACGATATGCTCCATGTTGGCGTATGGGCTCTCCTGATTAATCATTTTCAGAAACATTTTAGCACATTCTTTGCCCATTTGTGACGCATGCTGATCAATTGTTGATAGGTTAGGTGTAATGTAAGCGGAGAAAGCTTCATTGGCGAAACCAATTACACCAACTTCAGGGGGTGTTTCATCAATCTCTTTAAGCTTTTTAATTACACCTAAGGCGGTAAAATCGTCACCCGCAATAATAGCATCAGGCTTGTTTCTGCTGCGCATTAACCTGCCAGCGCCAAACCGACCGTCTTTAATGGATAAACCGCCAAAAATAATATGTTCTTCCATTAGCGGAAGGTTATGGTCTGCTAAGGCTGCTTTGTATCCTTCTAAGCGATCGTTAAATATTTTAATCTGATGAACGGTGGTTACAAATGCAATTTTTTTATAACCCTGATCGATTAAATGTTTCGTAGCGATATAACCTGCCTTAAAATCATCAAGTGTAATGGTAGGGACTTTTAGCTCCAGATCTACCCGGTCGAATAAAATAAGTGGTTTATTTTGCTTAATAATTTCGGCAAAGTGCGAAACATCTTTTGTTTCTAAAGACATGGAGGCCATAATACCATCTACCTGTGCCTCTAGTAAGGTTCTTACGCCGTTTATTTCGTTCTCTACAGATTCGTTAGATTGGTAAATAATAACACGGTAGCCGCTGTCTTTGAGTCCGTCTTCTATACAATGGATGATAGATGCGAAGAAGTGTGCCTGTACACTTGGTACAATTACACCAATAATATGGGTTTTGCCAGATTTTAATGCAGAGGCGAGTTTATTCGGGCTATAGTTTAATTTTTTAGCCATTTCAACAACAGCCTTTCTGGTGGCGTCACTTATTGCCGGAAAGCCACTAAGTGCCCTTGAAACTGTTGATACAGTAATATCAAGCTCCTTGGCTATATCGTATATGGTGGTTTTCTTTTTCAATTGCAGAGGGGGACAATCAATTATAGCGTAAATTTACTAAACCTTAATAATAATGTTCTTTTTATACATAAAATATAATAACACATAAAAACCGAGTACATAGGTTATGGCCCAAACTAAGGAAGCATTTATGGGGCTAAAAAACGGAGTGTAACAAGTTTCATAAAAGCGCACCAATAATCCTGTTTTTGTACCATCAGGTTTGGTAATCTGGATCAGGTTTAATATCCGCGGCATTAGGCCTGCTAAGAAAAAGACTGTTATGGCATTTACACCATAAACAACAAAAGGAGTGGTGAATTTTTTGTAACCCTGAACATCGATGATCCAGTAACAAAGTGCCATTCCTATCGACGCCAATCCACCCGCATAAAGTACGTAAGAACTTGTCCAAAGGGCTTTGTTGATCGGAAACTGTAAATCCCAAAGTAAACCTAAAATAACAGCGGTTACACCTGTAGTAAATAACCAGGCCACCTTAGTTGCATTGTCGACATCTTTTCTGCGCATCCAAACGCCAACCAGAATGCCAAATAAGCAGGTTCCTACTGCTGGTAATGTGCTCAAAACCCCTTCCGGATCCCAGGTTTTGGATGAAGCCCAGGTATGTGCTTCGGTTAAAATTCCGCGGTCGATCCAGGCAGCTAAATTCGTTTCTTTTTCCAGGTTGGGATAGCCTACTCCCGGTACAGGAATAAATGTCATTAAGGCCCAATAAAGGGCAAGGATTACGATTAAGATTTTGAATATGGTTTTGTTCGATACTTTGATGAAAATGATACTGCTAATGATAAAAACAATGCCTATTCTTTGTAAAACGCCTAAAAGACGAACCGTTTGAAAAGCCTCCCAAATTGATCTGTCATCTATTATGGTACTGATAATTTTTCCGAAAATGGCCAAAAAGAAACCGAGTAAATAAAGTATAATGCCACGTTTAATGGCTTTTATGATTGTTTTTTGATGTGAAGGTGGATCTGTTTTGCTGCTGCTCATGGCAAATGCAATGGATACACCAACAATCCACAAGAAAAATGGGAAAATTAAATCGGTGGGGGTACATCCATTCCATTCCGCATGCTCTAAAGGCGCGTAAATATGCCCCCAGCTGCCCGGATTATTCACTAAGATCATTGCGGCTACGGTTAATCCCCTGAAAAAATCAAGAGATAACAATCGTTGTTTAGGTTCGGTCATGATTAGCTTGTTTGGGTTCAGCAAACTAATTTAGAGTATTGTTTTTAGAATGAGAAATAAATCGGTTTACTTCCCGAAGTCTTTCTGCACTCTTGTCCTTTTGAGACTTCGCAGGTTGGGCAAAAAAAATCCTGCTTTGAGTTAACAAGGCAGGATCAATATTTATTTTAACACTAGTTAATCCACAAATTTCCAGCGTACAAAAGCTTCCATTGCTTCATATTCTGCAAGTCCAAGTTCGTCGTAGGCTTTTGCAGTATCACGGTTACGGTCTTCGGCACGCTGCCAGAACTCTCTAGCATCGTCACCAGGGAAAACTGCTCTGTCTTTTTGGCTCTGGTGTTTGAAAATCGCATATTTTTTACGCTCAAGCTCTTGTGGAGAAATAGGAACAGCCATTTCGATTTCATATGTTTCAAATTCGTGCCATGCACCGCGGTACATCCACAACCAGCAATCTTGTGCCCAAGCTTCGGTTTTGCGTAAACGTTTTAATGCTTCTAAAATAATATTAAAACAAACAATATGCGTTCCATGCGGATCTTCAAAATCGCCTGCCGCGTACACCTGTTGAGGCTTAACTTTTTGCAATAGTGCTATTGTAAGCTCGATATCAGCATCCGTTACCGGGTTTTTCTGAACCTTACCGCTTTCGTAAAAAGGAAGCGCCTGAAAGTGGATATGGTCATCTTCAAGACCGCAATATCTTGCGCCGGCAATTGCCTCGCCTTTTCTGATCAATCCTTTAACCGTTTGGATCTCTGGCGTATCTATCTGGTTTGGTTGTTTCTGCTCAATAAAGGTTCTCATTTTATTGTAGAGATCCTTCAAATGTGTATTGTCCATACCCATTTTCTCTGTAAAATCTACATTGAACTCAACAAAACGAAGTGCATCATCATCCCAAACCGCGGTATTACCTGAGGTTTGGTAAGCTACGTGTACATCATGCCCTTGATCAACCAGACGAAGAAAAGTACCGCCCATCGAGATCACATCATCATCAGGGTGCGGTGAGAAAATAATTATTCTCTTTTTAGCAGGTTCAGCTCTTTCCGGACGCTGCGAATCATCAGCATTCGGTTTACCTCCTGGCCAACCTGTAATGGTGTGCTGTAATTTATTAAAGATGTGGATGTTGATATTGTATACTGGTCCTTTTTCAGTAGCCAGTTGCGCCATACCATTATTGTTGTAATCGTCTTCGGTTAACTTTAAGATCGGTTTTTTCAAGGTATTGGCCAGCCAGATCACCGCTTTACGGATCAGAGCATCTGTCCAAACACAGTCTTTAACCAACCATGGGGTGTCAAAACGGGTCAGTTCTGAAGCTGCAGGTGCATCAAGGATAAACTCCACATGGTCAGAAAGCTGTAGGTACGTTGCCGGAACATCGCCCGAAATTTCACCTTCAACAGCTTTTTTGATAATCGAAGCTTTTTTACGGCTCCAGGCCATCAATATAATTTCCCTTGCTTTGAAAATTGTACCTATACCCATGGTAATGGCCTTAGTAGGTACGAAGGTTTTTCCGCCGAAATCGCGTGCGGCATCGCGGCGGGTAAGGTCATCTAAAGTAACTAAACGTGTACCAGAATTTGGTGCAGATCCCGGCTCGTTAAATCCGATGTGACCTGTACGGCCGATACCTAAAATCTGGATATCAAGACCACCAAGATCACCTATTTTCTTTTCATACTCTAAGCAGAATGCAGGAATATCTTCCAGCGCAAGTGTGCCATCAGGGATGTGAACATTTTTCTTATCAATGTCGATATGATTGAAAAGGTTTTCGTTCATAAACGTAACATAACTTTGTGCCGCTGTTGGCGCCATTGGATAATATTCATCCAAGTTGAAAGTAATTACGTTTTTAAAACTCAAGCCCTCTTCTTTGTGCAGTCTAACCAATTCGGCATAAACTGCAATTGGGGTAACACCTGTTGCTAAGCCCAGTACTGCAGGTGTGTTGCTTGCTTGTTTAGATTTAATGAGCTCGGCAATGCGGTGTGCAACATTAATTGAAGCAATTTTTGGATTTTCGAACACGCTTACCGGTAATTTCTCGAAACGTGTCTCCTCCAGTAGATTTAATCTAGCCATTTTTTTTATATGGATTTTAATGTACGGAGCAGTAAATATAGAGAGTTATGCCCAATTTGTAACAAAGGTTATTTACTTTTATTGCAAGTATTTATATAAAATTCGATTAGAGGGGCAGACAAACGTTTGATCTTTTTAAGATAAAAAAGCAATATGAACACACAGATTGAAAAGTTGTATTCGAAAGCAGGGAAATCGGAACGTTTAATTATAGGATTGATGAGTGGAACATCAATGGATGGACTGGATATTGCGCTCTGTTTGGTAAAGGGAAGCGGTGCTGAGACGGATATCCGGATTTTAAAATTTAAAACAGGCGATTATACCGATGATTTTAGGGCCAAAATAAAAGCCATTTTCTCTAAAAAAGAAGTCGATTTACAATTGGTGTGCTTAATGAATGAGCATATTGCAAATACCCATGCCCAACTAATAAATGAAGCCCTGGAAGAATGGGGCTATAAAAATGAGGATATAGATTTTATAGCCAGCCACGGACAAACCATATTTCATGCACCAAAATCGTTGCATCAAATGACCGATTATCCTAATGGTACATTACAAATAGGTGACGGTGATCATATTGCGCTAAAAACCGGGATTATCACACTGTCTGACTTTAGACAAAAACACTTAGCCGCTGGCGGGGAAGGCGCCCCCTTAGCGGTCTATGGCGATTATTTAATATTTTCGAAAGCTGGCGAAGATCGGGTAATGTTAAATATAGGCGGCATAGCAAATTTCACCTATTTGCCAGGCAGTACGGATGCCAGTGAAATTTTTTCGACGGATGTTGGCCCTGGAAATACTTTGATGGACCAGTATATGCAGAAACATTTTAATCAATTTTATGATAAAAATGCAGCTGTTGCCTTGGCTGGCGAATCTAATCCCAGTCTATTGTCTGCGTTATTAAATTGCAGCTTTTTTGATCTGGATTTTCCTAAAACCACAGGACCAGAATTGTTTAATCTGGAGTATTTGACAAACGCTCAAGAAGAGTCTTTAACAATAGATTTAAGTAGGGAAGATGTAATGGCTACCTTATGTCATTTTTCTGCAGAAACTATTACTAATGCAATTAAGCGTTGCTTTGGCGAAGATGCTAAAGCACAGGTTTTTATGAGTGGCGGCGGAATGCATAACCCTTTGATTGTACAACTTCTTAAAAGCAAGTTACCTTTTTGCAAATTCCTAACCACTGAAGACTTAAAAATTGATCCCGATGCAAAAGAGGCTGTTTTGTTTGCTGTTTTGGCCAACGAAACACTCTGTGGCAAACCGATAAACTTTGGTGATAGGCAAGGCGTGCCTTCGGTTTGCATGGGTAAAATCAGTTTACCAGCCTAGTAAGCACAATTTTGTAAATCAGTTTGTACAGGTTAAAAATTTGGTTTGTGCGGTATTTTGTTAAATTTGTTTAAACACTAATCTTCTAACAAAACCAAATTTTATGGAAAAAAGTTACCTAAAATGGTCACCAGGATTCTTCGCAATTTTGTTGATCCCATTTCTGCTGCTCTTATTTACAGAAATGGCGCAGGCACAAAACAAACGGTATACCATAAGCGGTAAGGTTACCGACGCCGCAAATAACAGCCCTGTTCCAGGTGCTGTTGTGAAAATTATCAATACAAATCTCGTAACAAGCACAAGTTCGAGTGGAACGTATAGCTTTTCGGTTGATTTAGCCCCTGGTAAATATCAGATTCAGATTTCTTTTATCGGCTTTAAATCGAATATCGAAACGGTAACACTTGGCGATAATACCACAGTTCAGGCTAATAGTGCTTTAAGTGGCGATGCAGTGGGGCTCGATGAGGTAATTGTTACGGGTACCTCTCAAGGAACTACCCGTAAACAGCTCGGTAGTTACGTGAGTACCGTAAAAGGTGATGATTTAAACAAGGCGCCTAGTGGAAATGCACTGGCGTCATTACAAGGTAAAACACCCGGCGCACAGATCAGCCAAAATTCTGGAGACCCAGCTGGTGGAATTTCTGTTCGTTTAAGAGGGGTGAGCTCGGTTAACTCATCTTCAGAGCCACTTTACATCATTGATGGGGTAATTGTAAACAATTCTACAACCAGAGTAACCAATACATCAGCCAATTATGATGGTGGAAACTTTGTCGGAAGTATTGGGCAAAACCGGATGGTGGATATTAGTCCTGCGGATATTGATCATATTGAGGTTTTAAATGGCGCAGCAGCAGCAGCCATTTATGGTTCGAGGGCAAATGCGGGGGTAATCCAGATTTTCACCAAGAGGGGTAAAACTGGCGAGCCGCAAGTGAGTTTCAGCACCAGTTTAACCATTAGTGAGTTGCGCAAACAAATTGATGTCAATCAATCGCCAACAAAATTTGGAGGACCAACAGATGGGCCAACTGCGCAAACTCAGGATGTATTATCCCCTGCGTTAATTACAACAACTCCGGTAACCAGGTATAATTACCAGGATTATATTTTCAGGACAGGTATTGGGACAGATAATTCAGTTTCAGTCTCTGGAGGTAATGACAACACTAAATTTTATACCTCTGCTGGTTATTTTTCAAACCAGGGGATCATTAAAAACACTGATTTCACCAGAATGAATTTCAGGGCAAATCTTGATCAAACCATTAATAAATGGGCAAAAATGACTGCGGGATTTAATTATGTTCATAGCGATGCCAACGAAAAGCCAGATGGGAATTCATTCTTTTCACCAATGAATTCGGTAACCATTATTGGCAATTTTCATGATTTGTTTACCAGAGATGCATTAGGCAATTTAAAAGCCATCGGAGAACGCGGACGTGTTAATCCAGTTTCTGTTATTGAAGATATCAAGCAACGCCAGTTTACCAATCGCATTATTGCAAATGCAGGATTAAAACTTACTCCTGTTAAAAACTTAACTATTGACTATACTATGGGGGTTGATAATTCAATCCAAAATGGGACAACATTTATTCCGCCCTTTGCGTATAATGTAAGTACGGGTTTTTATGGTGGTGGGCCAACTTTAGATCCATCTTTAAACGGTTATGCAAGTGCGGCGAATGCAACAACCACACTATTTAATAATGAGTTAAACTTCACCTATGATGCTAAAATTTCTGAATTATTTAGTTCAACTACTCAACTTGGCGGATCTTATCAATATCAAAAAGACCTGTATAGCTTACTAAACGGACGTGGTTTAGCTCCTTTTGTTCAGGTAGTGAATGGAGCAAGTACTGCTTTACCTAATGTTGATAATCGTTCAGAATTCTCAATTAGCGGGGCTTATTTACAACAAAATTTTAAATATAAAGACCATTTATTTATAACCGGCGCCATAAGAGTAGATCAATCTACCGTATTTGGAGAAGATAATAGAACGCAGTTTTATCCTAAAGCTAACGTGAGTTATGTGTTGTCATCTGCCGATTATTGGAAAGATTTTGGCGTATCATCATGGTGGAATGCGTTCAAATTAAGAGCAGCTTATGGCCAGTCTGGAAATTTAACAGGGATTGGCGCATATGATCGTTTCAACGTTTATTCACCAAATGCCCTAAACAGCAAAACATCATTAACATCGTTAACGACACTGGCTAATACGAGTGTGAAACCTGAGCGCCAAAAAGAGCTTGAAATCGGTACAGATATGTCCTTTTTTAATAATCGTTTAGGTTTAACTTTTAGTTATTATAATAAAAATGTAACTGATTTATTATTGCCTGTTGTGATTGCACCGACAACTGGGTTTTCTAGCTTGTTAGACAATATTAGCGGTACTTTAAAAAATAAAGGTATCGAATTAATGCTTACAGGGATTCCAGTTAAAACCGATGACTTTACGTGGACATCGACGCTAATCTACAACAGAAATAGAAATAAAATAGTGGGTTCGGGTGCACAGAGATTAATTGCAACCAATGCCGGCGCGCCTGTTTCTATTACTGACGGTTATCCAGTAGGTGTTTTTTATGGAACATATTTTGAGCGGACAAAAGATGGAGATATTGTAACAAACGCTGCTGGTATTCCTTTAACTGCTGGTCAAGCCGCAGGTAATGTTTTGCGTAAAGTAATCGGCGATCCAAACCCCGATTATACAGGGTCTTTCGTTAATGATTTTACTTACAAAAAATTAAGCTTACACATTCAATTGGACGCTGTTCAAGGGGGGGACGTTTGGAATGCAGATTGGAGAACACGTCAAGGTGTAGGTAATGGAAAAGTTGCCGAAGCAGAGCAGATGGGCCAATTGCCCAGAGGCTATGTGGCTGGTGCGTACACTGTAGAAGAATGGCGCATTGATGATGGGTCTTTTGTGAAATTGAGAGAGATTTCATTGAGCTATAATATTGGCCAGGTTAAGTTTATTAAAAGCTTAACCGTTAACCTTAGTGGAAGGAACCTCATTTCGTGGGATAATTACAAAGGCTATGATCCTGAATTAAACTCTGGTGGTCAATCTACAATCTTGAGGAATATCGATTTCGGTTCAGTACCAATTCCACGTACTTTCTCATTGGGTTTACAAGCAAGATTCTAATTTAAAACTGTTGTTATGAAAAATTTAAAATCAAGATATATAGGTTATGCATTTTTGCTTACTATAGTGGCTTTTTCAAGCGCTTGTAAAAAGGAGTACTTAAATCCTAACGCGGCTACGGCCGATGATGTATTAACCTCGGCAAAAGGCTTAACAGGCGTTACGGTAGGTTTACAGAAAAACTATTCGACAACTCGGGCTGGAATTCTGTATGCGACTATTACTTTAAATGGCTTAACCACAAATGAGTTAATATCCATTAATACCGGTAATACCAATGAAGAAAGATTAGTAGCTGGAGGTGTACAGGTAGATGGTACAAATTCAGTAGTACTAAATGTTTGGGCTGGTGCAAATAAAATTATTTATGATGCAGATAACGTGATTAATAATGCCGCTAATCTTCCGGATAAAAACTATGCAGCGGGTTTAATTGCTTACGCAAGTATTTTTAAAGCCTTGGCTGTGGGTAATTTATCAGAGTATTGGGAAAAGGTTCCGGCTGGGACTGGTCAAAATGTTACCTTTATTAGTCGTGTTGATGGTTATAATAAAGCAATTGCGACCATCGACAAGGCATTGGCCGTAGTTGCAGCAAACTCGATAAGCACATCTTTTTTGGGGAACATTCCATCAGGAGTAGATATTCCCAATACTTTAAATGCACTCAAAGCCCGCTATGCTTTATTTGCCGGAAACTATGTGTTAGCATTAACTGCTGCAAATGCAGTTGATTTAACTAAAAAATCGACATTTACATATGATGCAATAAATTTGAACCCCATTTTTGAGATTGCTACCTCTACCAATAATGTAATTCAACCTAAGAATATAAATTTAGGACAGACTGGCGCTAATATCCCGGATGCAGGCGATGCCAGGATTCCATTTTATACTGTAGTTAATACAACAGTACGTATTAATGGTTTCGGTGCAGGCACTTTTACCCAGTTTCCCATTTATCTGCCTGGCGAAATGACCTTAATTAAAGCAGAGGCTTATGCCCGTCAAGCTACTCCTGACCTGGCTTCGTCGCTTACTGAGCTAAATAAGATCGTAACCAAAACTGCAGCAACTGATCCTTTTGGAGTTGGGGCGGCACTGCCGGCACTAACTGGTCCTTATACACAACAACAGCTTTTAGATCTGATTTACAAACACCGTTGTATTGAACTCTTTATGTCTGGGCTAAAACTTGAGGATATGAGAAGGTTCAATCAACCTTTAGCTGATCGCAAGCGTAATTTTTTCCCTTATCCTTTCGCAGAAAGAGATAATAATACCAATACCCCTGCGGATCCAACTTTCTAGCAAAATGAAAGAGGTTGTATCATAAACACAATTTCAGCTCAGATGCTGTCATGTTGAGCCTGTCGAAACACCTTAAACAGTATTTAAACAGGCCCTTCGACAGGCTCAGGGTGACAAATCTGTATGATACAACCTCTTTTTATAAAATATTCAATTCCTTTTCACGGTAGCGCGAAAGAGATTCATGGTCTAAATCTAATTCTGTTATCAGATAACTAATGCTTTCTATCGGGCAAACCCTTAATCTTAAAGCAATATCCAGCTTTTCGGAAATACAAAGTACAGCGGTTTTTTTTGCACAGGCTAACATGGCTTTTTTAAGCTGGTTAATTTCCCAGTAGGTATCCGTTAGGCCTTCATCGGGATGGATGGCGCTGGTTCCCATCAGGCATAAATCGGCTTTGATTTCAGATAACTGTGTAATTACTTGTCCGCCGTAAGTAACTTGCGAATTTTTCGAAAATAAGCCTCCAATTAAAATCACTTCGATATTATTGTATTTAGCGAGCTCTACTGCTACCAGCGGACTAATGGTGAAAAATGTAGCAGATAGGCCCTGCGGAAGTCGTTTAACAAATTCTAAAATCGTTGTTCCTCCTCCGGTTAAAACTACCATGCCATCTTTTATCAACTGAACGGCTTTTTTGCCAATCGCAATCTTACTATCTCTGGCATAAACCGTACTATCGTCAAAAGAACTGTGATAAGATTTCGATAAAGCGCCTCCATGAACCTTATAAAGCAAGTTTTCATCAACAAGCTCTTGTAAATCTCGTCTGATTGTGTCTTCTGAAACATTAAGTAACTGCACTAAGTCGGATGTTAAAACACGGTTATGCAGGTTAATCTGGCGCATGATGAAGTCGTGACGTTCTTTTTTCAGCATAAATCATTTGATTTTTTACGAATGTATAAAAAGATTTTAAAATTATATTATTTGCGTTTTTATGCGTGTTTGTGCGATAAAGTTTTGTTTGTTAGCACAATAAATCTTTCCTATTTGTTTTTATTTTCAAAAACATTCATCATATTTACTTAACTAACATCAAAGCTGCGGTAATTTGCGCGTTTGATAAACCGGAATACAAACAACAACTTCTAATAACCACTTTCTTACTAACAAATTATGAAGAAAAAACTATTCTTTAGTTTTATCGGTATGATTATGCTGTGTGCGCAAGTTTTCGCGCAACAGATAACGATTACCGGTAAGGTCAGCTCCGCTGACGGCCCCATTCCCGGCGTTTCTATCCGGGTGAAGGGAAGTACCGTGGTGTCACAATCCAATGGCAAAGGAAATTATTCGATAAAGGCATTAAAAACCGATGTATTAACATTTTCTTATGTTGGATACAAAAGTGTTGAAAGAGCTGTTGGTGCAAATAGCACGATTAATGTAACCCTTTCTGCTGATGCCAGCAATCTTAATGAGGTTGTGGTTACTGCCTATGGGATTGATCGCGATGCTAAATCGTTAGGCTATTCAACGCCAAAAGTTTCCGGATCCGAAGTTGCCGAAACCCAGAGAAACGATTTCTTTGGAGGCTTGCAAGGTCGTGTTCCAGGTTTATCGATTAATAGTACCAATGGAAACCCAGGAGCCTCTGCGCAGATTGTTTTACGAGGATTTGTATCGATCAGCGGAGATAATAACGCACTGATTGTTGTAGATGGTGTGCCGATTAACAACAGTACATTAAATCAAACAAGAGAGCTAGTTTCGGGAGCCGCAAACAGAGACCAGGATTACTCTAACCGGGGGATGGATATTAACCCAAACGATATCGAAAGTTATGTAATAATGAAAGGGCCTGAGGCCACCGCGTTATATGGAAGTGCCGGTGCCAGTGGCGCAATTTTGATTACCACAAAAAAAGGTAAGGCTGGCCGCGGAAGTATTAATTACAATAATTCGTTTAGGGTAGAGCAGCTGAATAAGTTTCCGGAGATACAAACTAAGTACAACTCGGGGGTTTCTAATGGAGTTTACGATGGTGGAAGTTCTAACTTTTTTGGGCCGGCATTTTTACCAAGTACACCACTTTACGATAATATCCATAATTTTTTCGAAACTGGTTTTACACAAAAACACAACTTGTCTTTTGAGGGAGGAACTGAACAGTTCTCTTATCGTTGGTCTAACGAATACACCGATAGTAAAGGAACAATCCCTACAACAAGTTATAGGCGGATCTCATCGAGGATAACTGCAGTTGGTACCATTTCACCGATACTGAAACTAACAAGCACTTTCAACTACATCAATTCTAATAATGATAAGGCAAATAAAGGTGCTAACGGATCTTTGCTTCAGTTGATGCGGTTTAGTTCTGCTTACGATGTTCAGAATTACCAAGATATCAACGGAAACAGGGTTCTGCATCTGGCAAGCATCTATTCGGAATTCGATAACCCGCTTTGGGATGTTGTTAAAAATGTGAATAACGATAAAGTTAACAGGTTAATTGCAAATACGAATGTGGAGCTAAAGCCGACAAAATGGTTAAGGATTAATGGGATTATTGGAGCCGACATTGCCAATACCAAAGGATTGTCGGTATATCATGCTCAATCTTACCGGGGCTCGGGTTCTGCCGCAGCCCCGACAGGCGGAACGGTAATGACCTATGATCAGTTGACCAAGGTATTTAATGGATCGTTAACGGCTAGTGCCAAGCATAAATTTGGAGATTTTAACAATACCTATGTTATTGGTGCTACTTTTAACGATTATAATTCTACTACCGATTCTCAGCGTGGTACGAATATGTACGATCCAAATTTTTACAGTATAAATAATACGCTGCCAACAACACAGCGTACATTAACCTATGTAAACCGCTACCGTACAGTTGGTGCTTTTGCACAGGCCATAATGGGCTACAAAACCTTATTGTATTTAACCCTATCGGGTAGGGTTGATGGCGCTTCGCGGTTAATGCCAAACAATCCATATTTTGCCTATCCATCAGCAAGTTTGGCCTTTAATTTTACCGATCTGGCCACCGTTAAAACGGCCTTGCCATGGCTGGATAATGGTAAGTTAAGAGCCTCATATGCATTAACAGGTAAAGAGCCCTGGAGAGAATATTCTACAGGTACAAACTACGAAGCTAAAAGATTTACAGGCGGTGGTTATGCCTATTCGTACTATGGTGGTAACCCAGACTTAAAACCGGAGGTATCTGAAAATTTCGAAATCGGTACTGAAATGCAATTTCTGAAAAACCGGATCGGACTTGATTTTAACTATTACAACCTATTAAGTAGAGATCAGATCATTAACCCACGCTTAAGCTATGGTACAGGTTTCGTTTTAGAGATGATGAATGGGGGTACGGTACGTAACCGTGGCATCGAAGTACAGTTAACAGGTAACCCGATAAAAGGAAAAGATTTTAACTGGAACACTACTTTTAACTTTACCCGCAATCGTGGCGTGGTATTATCGCTGGCAAATGAGCTTCCGGAACTTTACGAATCTGATACCTGGGTAATTGGTGAAATCAGGAGCGCAGTTCATCCTGGCTATAGTACGGGTGCGATTAGCGGAACCAGGTTTGATAGAAGTAATAGAGGGGATATCTTGATTAATACGTCCTCTGGTTTGCCAACAAGCTCTGATACACAATATTATCCCATTGGAGACAGGAATCCAAAATTTACGCTAGGTTTTGTAAACAGATTTAGCTACAAAGGCTTTAATCTCTCTTTCTTATGGGATTTAAGATATGGCGGCGATGTAGTTAACGGTACCGAGTACGCATCTTACATTAAAGGGATTAGTTTGAAAACCCTCGATAGAGAGCTGCCGCGCGTAATTAAAGGGGTTTTAGCCGATGGATTGCAAAATACGGCCAACCCTACGGTTAATACGATTGCAGTAACCCCCTTTTATGCTTCTAACTACTATTCTCTGAACGTATCGCCAGAGATGTTCGTAGAGCGGAACATCAAAACGCTGCGTTTAAGGGATGTTACGCTGGCATATGATTTTCCCCCATCGCTGGTTAAACGCATCGGATTTATCCAAAGCTTCGGGGCCTTTTTTACTTTAACCGATTCGATATTGATTACCAATTATTCAGGTGGCGACCCAGAGAGTAATGCAAATTCACCAGGTGTTGGAGGGATTGGAGGTTTCGGTATCGATTATGGTAATGTTGGCAAACCGATAGGTTTTAATGTAGGATTTAGGGTTAAATTATAGTGAACAACATGAAAATATTATATAAACTATATATTGCTTCGGCAGTATTATTAATGGCTGGAGGATGTAAAAAATACCTCGATATCAATACAAACCCTGCTGTGCCACAAACCAGTAAGGCAGAACTGCTGCTGCCGCCAATTCTATTTCAAATGACAAACGGAACCTCACAGGATTATCGTTTTATCTGGAAAATTACGCAAAATCTTATTGGTGCATCAACTGATGATGGATCTATTGCTTTTGAAAAACACACTTTTGTACGTTCGAGCGATAATGGAGGCGTAATCTGGAGAATGACCTATGTTGATTTGGGTTTGAACCTGGAGAATTTAATTAATGATGCAGTTGCCAATCAAAAATATGAGTATGCTGCAATTGGTTATGCCATTAAAGCTTGGGCCTATCAACAAACAACAGATTTGTACGGGCCAATCATTTTGGATGAGGCGTTTACCCCTGGGATGTTAAGATTCCCTTACCATGATCAGCCAGAGGTATATGCAAAAGTACGTTACTATTGCGAGCAGTCGCTTAAGTATTCTACGATGAAAAGTCCAATTAACTACGCTACGCAACTGGCTGGTGTTACCGGTGATGGGATTTATAAAGGCGATATGACCAAATGGAGAAAATTTGTGTATGCAATTTATGCATTACAGTACAGTCATCTGGTAAATAAACCAGAGTTTAAAGCCATGTACGCCGATAGTGTTGTTAAATACACTGATTTATCTTTTGCCAATGAAGCAGAATCAGCAACGGTTTATTTCTCTGCAGCAAGTACCGATGATACCAATCCATTCGGGCCCACATTGGGCTATATAAATCCATCTGGTACAACATCTACTTATTATGGTCGGATTTCGACCACGATCTTAAACTATCTTGCAGGTGGAGTGAGGGGAGTGCCTACCACAAATCCAACAAGCTCACTCGATCCACGGTTGAGCAGGATGTTGCCGGCAAGTACGGCTACAGCTACTTTGGGCAGGTATATAGCCGGTGTTCCAACGCAGGGAAGCAGTACATCTGGCCTTCCTATTGTTTTCGGCAGTATCCCGGCAGGGTCTACTACTTACAATGGAAAATATATTTTTGCCGATGCAGCAAGGTACCCAATCATGACCTATTCGCAATTACAGTTCGCAAAAGCAGAAGCGTTGTTTTTACAGGGAAAAACAGCAGATGCTTTTACTGCATACAGGCTTGGTATATCTGGCCATATGGTTTTTTGCAACACTTATGGCAGGGCTTCTAAAACCCCTGATCCTTTGATAACCGATGCCGAAATCAACACTTATTTGGCCTCTAATGAAGTTGCCCAAAGTGCTGCAACACTAACACTGGCCGACATCATGGGGCAAAAATACATTGCCCAATGGGGTTGGGCCGGTTTAGAGCAATGGTCTGATATGAGGAAGCATCATTACAGTGCAACGGTCTTCAGGCAGTTCTATCAAATTCCTACAGCCGACCTTCTTTTAGGCGGGAAATATGCTTATCGATTCAGGCCACGTTACAATTCTGAATATGTTTGGAATAGTGAGGAGTTACGCAAGTGGGGCGGGTTAGACGTTGACTACATGACCAAAGAAACCTGGTTTAGCCAGCCATAATTTTTTAATTTAAAAAATATCAAGATGAAAATATTTTCTAACTTATTTGCCAGTCTGTTTATTGCAATGGCTTTAGCTGGTTGCACCAAAAATGTACTCGATTATGGTGAAACCGAAAAATTGACCAGCGACCAGGCTTTATTAAAGGTGAACTATGCCTCTTACTATTATAACAATAGGGCAATAGCAATTAAAATTAACGATAAAAGAGTTAGTAGTGTAATTACTGCACGTACTCCTTTTCCTGGTGGTGGGTATAACACAGGGGGCAGTTCTACGGCTGATTTTCTTGCTGTAAGTCCTGGTAATCTAAAACTATCGATTATTCTTCCCAAAAAGAAAGATGATGGAACCGATTCAGTTGTGCTATACAGTACAACCTTCCAGATAGAAGCAGGCAAAAATTATGTTGCGCATATTACCGATACCGCTGCAAATACCAAAAATGTTTTAACTCAGGAAAGTTTTACCAGGCCGGATACGGCCTATTGTAAATACCGGTTTATCAACTTAATGCCAAATGTACCATCAGTAGATCTATATTATGGAACAAGTGCAACAGATAATGCAAAAGACTCGCTCATTGCAGGCAATGTAAATTATTTAAACATTACCAATGAGATTACATTAAGGTCTGCGCAATCAAAAACCTGGAAAATCAGGCCGGCTGGAGCAGCAATAACAACCGCAACGGTTCTTGCCAATTATACCAGTGCAAGTACTTTTTTAAACAAAAGGGTTTATACCATTTTTGCTAGTGGCTATAGTGGCATCACAACGGCACCACGTAGACCTTACGTATCGTTCTTTTTAATCAGATAGATTATAATTACAGATATAAAAGCCAACCCATAGTGGTTGGCTTTTTCATTTCCCAGATTTTTTAGGAGCACAGAAGGGAATAGAGATAATGCAATAACTGCTTAATAATCAGATAATGCGCTTTTTTGCGTGTTTGTGCGGTAATATAGATGTTGCAAAACCAAATTTGTTTTTTTTAATCAAATAATTAGTGATATTTACTTAAATATTGCTGTTTTATGCGGTATTAAGACTAAACTACAAAACAATTCTAAACTTACGTTTATGAAAAAAAAGCTACTATTAATTTTTCTTGGTACGTTTGTGTTGCTGGCCCATGCCATTGCACAACAAACTACCATTACGGGTAAGGTTACATCAGAAGATGGCCCTATACCCGGCGTTTCCATCAGAGTAAAGGGAAGCAACACCATTACTCAGACTAATGGGGATGGAGTTTACATCATCAAGGCATTAAAAACAGATGTATTGGTTTATACTTTTATTGGGTATGCCACTCTCGAAAAACCTGTTGATGGCAATACTATCGTAAATGTCGTTCTTAAATCCGATTCAAAGGGTTTGGATGAGGTTGTGGTGGTAGGCTATGGTACACAAAAGAAAGCAAACCTAACAGGTGCGGTAACTACTGTAGATACGAAGGTACTGCAGAGTCGACCAATTACTGATGTTGCCAGAGGTTTGCAGGGTGTTGTGCCTGGCCTTAGCATTACCACGCCTAGTGGCGAATTGGGAAAAAATCCTAAAATTACACTTCGAGGATTAAGGGGCTCTTTAAACGGAGGAGGATCACAACCACTTATTTTACTTGATAATGTTGAGATTGAAAGTTTGCAATTGGTTAATCCAGATGACATCGAGAGTATCTCGGTTTTAAAAGATGCAGCATCTACATCAATTTATGGTACCAGGGCGGCGTGGGGAGTCGTTTTAATTACTTCAAAATCGGGAAAGAAAAACACGCCAAGTAAAATTTCATATACAAATAATTTCTCCTGGTCTACGCCAACAACCTTGCAGAAAATAGCTAATGCTGCCGATGGGGCAAACTTTGCATTGTCAGCTTTACAACGTACAAACCCTAATACCACTCAACCAGGTATTGTAGGAATGTACATTGATGAAATTGCCATTGGCAAAATGAAAGAATGGGATAGTTTATATGGAGGACAGGACTTAGGTGATGAAATGGTTAGAGGAAGGGATTTTGAACTTCGTGATGGCAAATTATTTTTTTATCGCTCATGGGATGCTGCAGATAAATACATGAAAAAATGGACCCCACAACAAAATCATAATTTAAGTGTAAGTGGAGGAAGTGAGAAAACCAGCTATAACATTGGTTTAGGTTATTTAAACCAGAATGGTGTTTTGAAAGTTAACCCCGATGAATTCGACCGTTATAACATGTCTGTGAGTGTTAATACTGCAGTAAAGGATTATCTTGACATTAGAGGAAAGATTTTCTACACAAATACGCTAACAACAACACCATTTATCTTTAGTACTGCAACAATTGGTCCTTGGTACTATCTTTATCGCTGGCCGAAATTTTATCCCTATGGTACGTATCAGGGTGAACCTTTCAGAAGCGCAGTTACAGAAGTTCAACAGGCCAATATGAATAGAGAAAAAACAGGCCTAGCCAGGATTCAGGCAGGAGCGACTTTTAAACCTTTAAAAGGATTAACAATTGATGCAGACTATACCTATTCATCAACCAATACTCATTCGAAAATTATTGGAGGTGGAACCAGGGGCATTGATTTTTGGGCAGGTGGCGATTTACCGCCGGTAAATAAAAATTATCAGTCGGTTGCTTATGATTATGCAGCTTTTGGTTCAGCGTGGACAGATGTAAATGCAGGTAAACTTTATGGAACCTATACCAAAGATATTAATGACCATTCATTCAAGGTTATTCTAGGTGGAGATATAGATTATTATCAAAAAAATTATCAGTACTCGAAAAGAAATACCTTATTAGACCCTGGTGTAGGCGCAATTCCAGGAGCAATTGGTGATCAGTTTGTTGATGGGTACAATAGGCATTATTCCTCAAAAGGATTATTTGGACGGATCAATTATGCTTATAAAAACAAATACCTCCTTGAATTAAATGGTCGATATGACGGTTCATCACGTTTCCCTAAAAATGACTTATGGGGCTTCTTCCCATCAATGTCTGCCGGGTGGATTTTATCAGAAGAATCATTTTTAAAGCCAATAGAAAATGTACTGTCATTTTTAAAAATACGCGGATCCTATGGATCAGTGGGTAATCAGGATGTGGTAACTGGAAATAATTTTTATCCTTTTATCCCATTAATGGATACATCAAATTCTGGCTGGTGGATTGGCAGTTCAAATCAGGTGACTATAAGTACTCCACTTGCGGTATCCAGATCCCTTACTTGGGAAACGGTTACTACATTTGATTTAGGTTTGGATGCCCGTTTCTTTAAAAATAACTTAGGAGTAAGTTTTGATTGGTATAAAAGAAAAACTACCGATATGTTAAGTGCCGGAGTAACACTTCCTTCATCTTTTGGGGCAACATCTCCACGAAGAAATTATGGAGAGATGACAACTAATGGATGGGAATTAGCAATTGATTATAATCATACTTTTGAAAATGGCTTGATGATCAATTTAACGGGCACCTTATCTGATTTTCAGGATAAAATTACCAAATTTGCCAACACAACATTAACTGTAACGGGTAATTATGAAGGTAAAACTCTTGGAGAAATATGGGGGTATGAAACCGACCGTTATTTTACTTCAGATGATTTTTCAGGAAAGGACGCAAATAATAAATGGATTTTAAAACCTGGCATTCCTTCGCAAAGCAGATATGAAACCGCCTCATTCTTTTATGGCCCAGGTGATGTTAAATATAAAGACCTTGATGGTAATGGCGTAATTAATAATGGCGCCAATACCGTTGATGATCACGGAGATTTAAAAGTAATTGGAAATTCTACGCCACGCTACCAATATGGATTCCGTTTAGGTACTTCCTGGAAAGGTATTGATATTGATGCATTTTTTCAGGGGGTAGGAAAAAGAGACTTTTGGGCTTCGGGGCCAATCTTTGTTCCAGGTTGGAATCCTGCTGAGGCTTCTTTTGAGCATCAAATGGATTATTGGACACCTTCTAATCCCGATGCTTTCTATCCAAGACCAACAAATCAGGCCCAATCTAATAACTCATTAAATTTTTTAACTCAAACGAAATATTTATTAAATATGGCCTACTTGAGAGCCAAAAACATTACTGTGGGTTATACCTTTCCAAAACGTTTAACAAGCAAAGTGAAAATTGATAAGCTAAGATTTTACTTAAGTGGAGAAAATTTATTTTCGATTTCTAACGTAGGAATTCCAATAGATCCAGAAGTTGACTATACAGCAGATCAAACTGATGCGGCATCATTTGGAAGAGTTTATCCTTACAGAAAAACATTATCATTTGGTATTCAAGTAACCTTATAACTATTACAGCGATGAAAAAGATATATATTATAATTGCCTTCCTTATTTTGATATTAGGGAACGGTTGTAAAAAAGATTTTTTGGAAAGGGAGCCGTTAGATTCTTTTTCTGATGATACTTATTGGAGAACAGAGAAAGAGGTGAGTACCTTTGCCTGGGGATTTTACACAAGTTATTTTACAGGTTACGGATCCGGATTTACATTTGGTAAATATTTTTCCGGAGAAACATTAAATGATGATTTTGCACCAACAACTCCTACTGCATTTACCAAAAATGTTCCTACGTCTGGCGGAGGATGGAGTTTTACTTTTGTCAGAAAAGCCAATATATTTATAGATAGAGTAAGTAATTCAACTTACTTATCTGATGATATTAAAAAGAACTGGGTTGGTGTAGGTCGTTTTTTCCGTGCTTTAGAATATAACGACTTGGTTAAAGCTTTTGGAGATTTTCCTTACTATGACAAACCTTTGGAAGAAACTTCAATAGACTTATATAAACCCAGAGATCCACAGATTGTTGTGCTAGATAATATGCTTGCAGATTTTAAATACGCTGCTGAAAACGTCAGGGCGACTGACGCTCTTGTTGGGCCAAACGGACAGATTGTTAACAAATACGTTGTGTTGGCATTTATGTCCCGTGTATTTCTTTATCATGGTACCTTGCTAAAATATTCGAATATTAACCCTGCTAAAGCAACCGAGTATTTAGAAGCAGCTAAATGGGCAGCTAACGAAGTGATGACGAAAGGCGGGTATTCATTAGGAGCTAAATATAGAACCTTATTTAGCTCTCTTGACCTTAAAGGAAATCCTGAGATTATTCTATACAGACAGTATGGTACTGCCCAAAGCACACATTCATTAGTGAGTTATGTAAACAGGGAGCCTCAAACTGGCCCGTCTAAAAATGCTATTGATGCATATTTGTGTACAGATGGCCTTCCAGCTTCAGTATCACCACTTTATCAGGGAGATAAGTCTATAGCTAATGTAATGGCAAACCGTGATCCTAGAATGAAAGAAACATTTGTATCTGATCTGCGTTTACCAGGCATAGCTTCTAATTATTCCACAAGTGGTTATTCTGTTTTAAAATTCTTAATGGAGGATCAAACTTTATGGGGCACAGCTGAAGCACTATCTAGTACCAACACTACTGATGCGCCTATTATTCGTTTAGGAGAAGTTATGATGAACTTTGCAGAAGCTTCTGCAGAACTGGGAACATTAACTCAAGCCGATTTGGATAACTCCATTAATAAATTAAGAAAAAGAGGTGGAATTTCAATGCCTAATCTTCAGGTCATAGGTGGGCAGCCAGCCGTTAATGGTGTGGTTTACGATGATCCACAGAGAGATCCTGCAGTATCTTCATTAATTTGGGAAATTCGTAGAGAAAGAAGAATCGAGTTAATGATGGAAGGTTTTAGAAATGATGACTTGAAAAGGTGGAGGAAATACGCTTACATTGATACTAAATTAAATACTAGTATTAACAGAGGAGCCTGGATTAAAAAAGCAGATTACCCCAAAGCAACTGTAGCCATTGATGGAACAACAGAAGGGTATATCATACCTGCCCCTAAACCAGAAACGCAAAGGACATTTGATAATGACAAAGTATATTTAAGCCCACTGCCACTTGATCAGATTAAACTGTATAAAGATCAGGGAATAGACTTAAAACAAAATCCTGGTTGGCAATAACTAATAAAAGAGGCTGTATCAAAAGTAAAATTGGCCCCTGAGAATCGAATATTCGAAAATGCTCCTGTAGGGAGGTATTAATGAAAATGACAAAAAATGAGGCTGTGTCAACTTATGATACAGCCTCGTTTTGTTAATCGCTATTTAGATAGATGCTTGTATTTTTTTGGTTGTGGTTAATTTTCTAAGCTAAATAAATATTAAAAGGTTTATCTATTCAGTTGGTTGAGTCTATGCGAAAGGGCTGTGAATTCTCAAAATACAGGCTTGTAATTTATAAATGATTTTTATATGAATTGTTTATGCTTACTTATTAGCGTTTAACCAAACTACTTTTCCATCCATAGTGCTTATAACAAGATTTTTTCCATTAATCACATTTACGGTATTGATCATCGAATTATCTATTTTGTGTGCCCAAACCGTGCTTTGTTGTTTAGGATCGATAGCATAAATAACACCATTCTTTGTTCCAAAAAATACCTTTCCTTCCTTTTCAATCAACATGGATGGTACGTGTTCATATCCAAAGCCTACATTATATCGCCAAAGTACACCCGGATCTTGTGCCTGCGCTTTATAAGCTACAATTTCGTCCTGCATGGTTTTGCCATAAATAATGGTACTGTCTGCCGATTGTCCGATCGATTCCCGAACTGTAGCTTCTTTGTTTCGCCAAAGTGTACTGCCGTTTTTTGCATCAATCGCGGTTAAATAACGGTCTGGAGCTGCAATATAAATTATCCCGTTATAAGCTACAGGCGTTACCATAGCTGGCGAAAACATTCTGTTACCCTGGCCATTGTTCCATTTCCACAATAGGTTTCCGCTATTAATATCCAGGGCATACAAATGCCTGCCCCAGGAGCCAAAAATAATTTTGCCCTGATAAATAAGTGGTTTGCCCACAATTGTACCTTCTACTTCTTTAAATGCCCATATTTCATTCCCTGTTTTAACATCCAATGCCCTGAAGGTATTATCGCTGCCACCTATATATACCCGTTGCCCGCTAACCACCGGCGAACCTAATACCGAGTTAGTTGTTTCCTTGCGCCAGAGTTCTTTTCCTGTTTTTGCACTTAATGCGTAAATAGTGCCATCGCCTGAACCGAAGATAACCATATTGTTAACAGCAACTGGTGATGAGTAGATCGCGCCTTTGGTTTTAAATGTCCATACTTTCTTTCCGGTATTTTTATTTAAGGCTTCAACCAAACCTAAGCTATTGCCAAAAATAACATTGTTCGATGTATAGGTTGGTGTATTCACTACATTTGCGTTGGAGTGGTAAGTCCAAACTTCCTTCGTGCCCGCATATTTATTGTTGATGGCAAAATCAGGGCGATCATATTTTTTTGAATCGGCGAGAAAAGTTTTTAAGGCAATTTTGCGCCATACGGGAAGAATATCCTGGGTTGGTTTTTTAACCTGAAAAAATGCACTATCCTTGGTCATTGTTACAATATTATACCCACCAATACCATCCTTTGCCCTTAGATTAGAGCGGCCCATTGTGGCTTCAATACCTTCAAAATTATAAGGGTGATTATTGTGCCCATGGCCGCAAATGGCATATTGGATATTATATTTCTTTAGCTCATCTGTTGCTTCGTACCAATTATCCAAACTGTTATCCAATGGGTAGTGGTTGGCAAAAATAATGGGCATATTTTTAGGTGTTGCTTTAAGCACGCTGTCAAGCCAAACGGTCGCATCCCTTGGAATGTGCCCATCGCTCATCCTTACGTAAGGGCCAGATGCACATGCTATAAAACGGTAGCCATTATGATCGAAAATAAATTTATCACCACCAAACGCTTTAATAAAATTTACACCACCTGATTCTGACCATCCGGTATCGTGGTTTCCAGGGATAATGTGGTATGGTTTATTTAATTTTGATAGGATATCTTTAGCCAGTTTAAGCTCATTATTGGTACCCATTTCGGTGATATCGCCAGTAATGATCACAAAATCGATGTCATTCAGCATATTTAAATCAGCAACAGTTCGGTTAAGATCTTCTTCGCCTGTTGATGACCCAACATGGGTATCAGTTACAAAAGCATATTTAAAATTTTGGGCTTTTACAGAGAGCGATATAATAATAGCAAACAGTAAAAGAATAGGATGTTTCATTTTGTTTTTCGTTTAATTGTTTTACTATAAAAATCGACATTTTTTAGGGCTTAAACAGGGCTGTAATGCCAATTTTACATATTAATAAATGTGCTGTAACAGCCTAAGAAATAGCTTTTTCAACTGCTAAAAAAGGATTAAACAAAAAAAGGCGACCAATGGCCGCCTCTTACTCGTTCTGTTGAAAAAATTACAAAATTTTAAATCCTAAACTCAATTGAAACAAGTTAGGTTTTTGGCTGTATTTTTCACTTTTACTAATGTTGGATAAACCGGCTTCGTAGCGTAAATCAACCGAAATGTTACCCACATCTACACCAGCACCAGCCTGTAGGCCCAGTGCCTGGTTTTTGTAGTTGTCGAAATCGGTTGCTTGTTGATAAGCAGAACTAAACGACGAATTTTCATCCAGAATAAATGAAATAACCGGACCAGCCATTAAGCGGAAGTTTAAATTTTTAGCACCAAATTTTGTTCCCAATAAAACAGGAACATCTAAAGTGGTAAATTTTACTTTCCCTTCAGCTGCAACTTCGTTCCCATTATCTTGCGTAATGCTGATAAATTTATTGCCTTTGCTACCAATGTAAGCCTCTGGTTGCACATAAAGACTAGCGCCACCAATCCGTGCCCAGGCACCGATCTGATAACCTAAACGGTTTTCTTCACTTGCAAAATCTGCATTTAACTTTGCTAAGTTTACACCTGCTTTAACCCCGAGGTTAAACGTTTGTGCCTTTGATGTTGCCCAACCCAAGGTTAGGAAAACAATAGAGAAGATGATTTTTTTCATGTTGTTTAATTTGTTTTTTAAAGGTTATAAAACCATAAACGATCGATGATACCTGCCATGATTTCATTTTTAAAAATTTGTATTACACGGTTTTTATACCGATTAGGTTTTATAACGTGCTTTTAACACAATTATCGTGCAAAAAGAATCCGCGAATCTCCACTTTTTTTGTCACATCACATAAAAAGGTATTAACCTGAGCAAATATTTTTTACTTTTGCATCAAATAAAATATGCCATGGCTAATTTTCAACTTACTTCAGAAACTGCATTTAAAGTAAAAACCAAGTTCTTAAGGAAATATCGCGATCTGGCGAACGAGCCTTTAGAATTTACGCCAGGCAAAGAAGATCAACTGATTGAAGATTTAATGCGTTTGGTAAAACGCGACCGCACCTACATCGAATTTACCATTCAAAAAGCACTTGCCGATACCAAGGGTAACAGACTTTAGTAAATTTTTCCTTGTTTTCATCCTCTTCTTTTTCGCGTAACGCTTAATTTACGCTTAGCCCAAATAAGCTGTTTTTAATATTTATCGGTTTTTGTACATTTACGTTTGCTTAATCAATAATAACCTTCCAAAAAGAGCGGTATTTCATTTAACTTGCCCTTCGGAATTTAAATATATAAGGGAATGAAGAAACTAAAATATGGTCTTTTAGCAGCTGGCTTTGGCGTGGCTGTTTTGTCTTTTTCATTTAAAGAAGATTTATTCCTCGTATCTAAAAATCTGGATATTTTTGCTTCGCTCTATAAAGAAATCAATATCAATTATGTTGATGACACTAATGCCCCCCAATTGATGAAAACGGGGATTGATGCCATGTTGGATAGTTTAGATCCCTATACCGAATATGTCCCAGAATCGGAGATTGAAGATTACAAGCTAAAATATGTGAGCACACAGTACGGAGGTATTGGTGCCAGCACTGTTTTTATCGATGGAAAACTGTTTATCAATGAAGTAAGCGAAGGTTATCCTGCAAATAAAAGTGATATTAAAGCCGGCGATCAGGTGCTGAGCATCAACGGGATTGCCATAAAAGGAAAAGACCGCTCAGAGGTTAGCCAATTATTGCGTGGCCCTAAAGGCACAGCCGTTGATTTGTTGATGATCAGAGATGGAAAAGAAATCACTAAAAAACTTGTCCGTGATGAAATAAAACAGCCTAACGTTTCTTACTCAGGAATGGTTGGTGATGGTATCGGTTACATCAAACTCGATAAATTTCTTGAAAATTCCGGACAGGAAGTTAAAGATGCGCTGTTGGCTATTCAAAAAGAAAACCCAAAAGGTGTGGTTTTAGATTTGAGAAACAACGGCGGGGGTATTTTGCAGGAAGCGGTTAAAATTGTGAACCTCTTTGTGAATAAAGATCAGCTTATTGTAGCCCAAAAAGGCAAAAATGTAGAGAAAACCATCGCCTATAAAACACTTTTAACCCCGGTTTCTACTTCGGTTCCGTTGGTAGTGCTTGTAAATGGTAATTCGGCCTCAGCCTCAGAAATTGTTGCGGGTTCTTTACAGGATTTAGATCGTGCCATTGTAATCGGCCAACGTAGTTACGGCAAAGGCTTGGTTCAGCAAACCTTTAACCTGCCCTATAACAGCTTGGTTAAAGTAACTGTGGCAAAATATTATACACCATCAGGCAGGTGCATCCAAAAATTAGATTATGCACATAAAAATGCAGATGGTATTGCAGAACGTTTTGCCGATTCGACCATGGCAATGTACCAAACCAAAGCAGGAAGAAACGTGTACAGTGGTAATGGTGTTTATCCCGATATCGTGGTAGATGCCATAAAGCTCAGCCCGATTACCATTTCAATGCTTAACAAAAACCTTTTCTTTAACTACGCAAATCAATATAGGAAAGAAAAACCAAGTTTGGCCTCGGCCAAAACTTTCCAGTTATCTGATGCGGACTATGCTGCATTTTCTGGCAGTTTGGCCGATAAAGATTTAACTTACCTAAGCCGTACCGAAAGGTTGCTTTCCGATTTACGTTTAGAAGCCGAAAAGGAAAATAAATCTGCTGAGGTAAAAACCGATCTGGAGAATCTTAAATATAAACTTACCTCTTCTAAAAAAACTGATCTGGTTAGCCATAAAGCAGAAATAAAAAGAGTTTTAGAAACACAGATCGTAAGCCGATATTTTTACGAAAAGGGAAGAATTGAGCAGAGCTTCCAGTACGATAAAGAATTGGCTGCAGCAAAAAATCTTTTTACCAACCAATCGCAGATCCTGGCCATTTTAAAAGGCGATGGAAATTATAAGGTAATTGGAAAACCAACCAAAGCCACCGCATCAATAGACTAAAACCTAACCAAACGATACCACTATCCTTATGAAGAAATTAACCCTAATATGCCTTGTGCTATTAATTGCCTTACAGTTAAAAGCACAGGATTATACACCTACAGCCTCTAATTTAAAACAGCGGGCATGGTTTAACGATGCCCGTTTTGGCTTATTTATCCACTGGGGTCCTTTTAGTGTACCAGGGAGCGGCGAATGGGTAATGAACGAACGAAAGTTGAATGTTCATAATTATACCAACCTTAAAGATTTTTTTAATCCTGTTGAGTTTAATGCCGAACAATGGGTGAGCATGGCGAAGAATGCCGGAATGAAATACATTACGCTGATTACCAGGCACCATGATGGTTTTAGCATGTGGGATACCAAATATTCTGATTTCAATATCATGAATACGCCCTACAAAAAAGATATCGTAAAAATGATGGCCGATGAGTGCCATAAGCAAGGCATAAAACTATACCTGTATTATTCGCTGTTAGATTGGCGAAGAGAAGATTATCCACACGAAACTGGTCGTACCGGACAGAACTCAGGTAGAACGGGCAAAGGTAATTATGCAAGCTATTTGCAGTTCATGAAAAACCAATTAACAGAGTTGTTGACCAATTATGGTGAAATAGGCGGAATCTGGTTTGACGGGCATTGGGATCAGACTGAACCAGAAGGATCGAAAGACAGGACATCACGGATTGATTGGAAATACAATGAAATTTATGGTTTAATCCACAAACTTCAGCCACAGTGCATGATTGGTAACAATCACCACCTTACACCCTTTGCCGGAGAAGATTTTCAAATGTTCGAACGCGATCTTCCTGGTGAAAATAAATCAGGCTTAAGTTTTCAAAAGGCATCAGATAAACTACCACTTGAAACCTGCGAAACCATTTCAAATTCGTGGGGATATAATTTGAGCGATACCTATTACAAATCGAATAAAGAACTGGTACATATGTTGGTTAAAGCTGCAAGTTTAGGGTCTAATCTTTTACTGAACATCGGCCCGATGCCGAGTGGTAAAATCCAGCCCGAGTTTCAAAACCGTTTGGCAGGTTTGGGCGATTGGCTTAAAATTTACGGTGAAAGTATTTATGGTACTAAAGCGGGATTTATAAAACCGCAGGCCTGGGGAAGCATTACGCAAAGCGACAACAAAGTTTATATCCACCTTGTTGACGGAAAAACGGCAACGCTTAACTTAGAAAACGTTCCGCTAAAGAAAATTAAAAAAGCATATTTGTTAAAAGACAAAAGCGCGGTAAACTATACCTTTAAAAAATCAAAATTAACCATTACTACAACTTTAAATAGTGCAGAACCCGATCAGGTAATTGTTTTGGAGATTGGCTAAGAGGACGTTTATATATTGCTGTCATCCTGAACGCAGTGAAGGATCTGTCGAATTTCAATAAAAGAGATCGTCATCCGATTGCTATCGGATGACGATCTCTCGCGTTCAAAAGCCTGTTATCTCCCAATAATTGCCAAAATTCAATGCTTTTGATGTAATTCTTTCCCCTTTATGAGAAAATAAACGTAAAACGTTTTACTTTTAGGCTTTAAATTCTAATGTAAGAAATTATAAGCACACATGCAGTTCAAGAAAACCTCGTCTATTCTATTTCTAACGGCCTCTCTATTCTCCCTTAATGCAGCTGCGCAGCAGAACACCAAACTTACCCGGTATGTAGATCCATTAATCGGATCGGCAAAACACGGTCACGTTTTTGTAGGTGCAAATGTTCCTTTTGGTGCAGTTCAGCTGGGGCCGAACAACATTTTTGAAGGCTGGGATTGGTGCAGTGGGTATAATTATGTTAGTAATACCATTACCGGTTTTGCACATACGCATTTAAGCGGTACCGGAATCGGCGATCTGGGCGATATTTCGATCATGCCTGCAACTGGTAAATTATTGCTCGAGAAAGGTAAAACAGCCGAAGATCAGAACGGCTACCTGTCTAAATTTTCGCATCAAAATGAAATAGCCAAAGCTGGTTATTATAGTGTATTGCTTGATAAATACCAGATTAAAGCCGAACTAACAGCAACTGAAAGAGTAGGTTTTCACCAATATACTTTTAAAAAAGGTGCCGAAAACCCACATATCATTATTGATTTGATAGAAGGTATAGGCTGGGACGCACCTGTATCTGCATCATTTAAACAGCTCGATGCTACCACTATTATAGGGCATCGTAATTCGAAAGGTTGGGCCAACGATCAGCGTTTGTATTTTGTAATTAAACTTTCACAACCGATTAAAAGTATTGCGTTATATGATAGCACAGCGGTTAAAAGCGGCATGGCATTATCCGGCAAAAAATTAAAAGCAGCGGTAAACTTTAATGCCATTAATCATGATAAGCTACAGATTAAAGTTGCCTTATCTCCGGTAAGCATTGAAAATGCCATTTTAAACCTAAAAACAGAGTTGCCAGGCTGGGATTTTACCACCACAGTTAAAAACAGTGATGCGAAATGGGAGAAAGAACTGGCCAAGGTGAAAATTGAGGCTTCAAATACGACCAAAAAGGTATTTTATACTGCTTTGTACCATACCATGGTGGCCCCGTCACTTTTTAACGATGTAAACAAAGATTACCTCGGTACAGATAAAAAGGTATACAAAAAGGCAAATTTTAATAACCTCACTACCTTTTCATTGTGGGATACTTACCGTGCGGCTAATCCATTGTACACCATCCTGCACCAGGATAAGGTAAGCGATGTGGTAAATACCATGTTGGCCATCTATAAACAACAGGGTAAACTACCCGTTTGGCATTTAATGGGTAGCGAAACCAATACCATGGTGGGCTACCATGCCGTTCCGGTTATTGTTGATGCTTATTTAAAAGGATACCGGGGTTTTGATGTAAATCTGGCATACGAAGCGATAAAACAATCGGCTATGCAGAAAACAGATGGCATCGAATACATTCAGGAGCTTAAATACATTCCTGCTGATAAAGTAAACGAATCAGTGGGTAAGGCTTTGGAGTATGCTATTGACGATTATTGCATTGCACAAATGGCTAAGGCACTGAATAAAACAGCAGATTACACTTATTTTAGCAAAAGGTCGAAACTGTATAGTTTATATTTCGATCCGAGTGTTCAGTTTATGCGGGGTAAACTTGCCAGCGGAAACTGGAGAAGCCCGTTCGATCCCTTTTCATCCAAACACCGTGAAGATGACTATGTAGAAGGTAATGCCTGGCAATACACCTGGCTAGTGCCGCAAGATGTAGAAGGATTGATTGATCTTTTTGGAGGGGATAAAGCTTTTATCAATAAACTCGACTCGCTATTTACCTTACCCTTAGATTTGGGAACCAACGGTTCGCCGGATATTAGTGGGTTGATCGGTAATTATGCGCAGGGAAATGAACCCAATCACCACATTCCTTATTTATATACTTACGCAGGCCAGCCATGGAAAACTGCCGATCTGATCCGTAAAATCGACAAAGATTTTTATTCTTCAAAACCGGATGGTTTGTGTGGTAACGAAGATGTAGGTCAAATGAGTGCCTGGTATGTTTTCTCGGCAATGGGTTTCTATCCTGTAAATCCGGCAAACGGGGCTTACGTTTTCGGAACGCCATTAGTTAATGATGCGATAATTTCGCTGCCTGGGAATAAGAAATTCAATATAAAGGTTGTGGGTAATAGTGCGGAGAATAAGTACATTCAGAAAATTGTGCTGAATGGCAAAGCTTATACCAAATCATATATCCTGCATAAAACCATGATAACTGGCGGAAATATGCAAATTTATATGGGCAATAAACCATCAGCAACCTGGGGGGTAAAACAAGAAGACAGACCAGTTTCAACTAAGTAATGATTAAATTGAAAATGATTGAATGCTTACTATACCAATAGTGAAAATTCTCATTCAGTAAATAAAACATTCTCTCATTCAATAAATCACTCATTCAATAATTTAATAATAATGAAGAAAATATTCCTACTTCTCTTACTCTGTTCGGTTTTGACCGTAAATGCACAACAGCGCTATGAACTAAATTCGGGTTGGGTATGTACCAATATCAAAGATGCTAAATCTACTGGTTCAGAAATTTCGAAAACAGGCTTTTCGATTAACAGTTGGATGCCCGCAACTGTACCAGGAACAGTATTAACTACTTTGCTGAACAACAAAAAAGTACCCGATCCATTTTATGGAATGAACAATGAGAAAATTCCTGATGTGTATAAAACCGGTAACGATTATTACACCTATTGGTTTGTAAAAGATTTTGAAGAGCGCGCGGCGGGTAACGAACAGGTTTGGTTACAGTTTAGGGGTATAAATTACAAAGCCGAAATTTATTTAAACGGAAAAAAAGTTAATCCAAAAACCCAGGTTGGGATGCACCTTAGGGCGCAATATAACATTACCAAACTGTTATCTTCAAACGGGAAAAACAGGCTGGCCGTAATTGTTTATCCTCCGGATTTTCCAGGTAACCCGAACGGTGGCCAGGGTGGTGATGGCACTATTGCCAAAGGTTTAACCACACAATACACCGCCGGCTGGGATTGGATTCAGCCTACTCGTGATCGTAATACGGGTATTTGGGATAAAGTGACCATCGAGAAAACAAAAAGCATCAATATCCTGAATCCACAGGTAATTACCTTGGTCCCAGGCAAGCGCGTACCAGAAGGGAAACAAAATCCGGCTACCGTTAAAGTTTCAGTTGAAGTAGAAAACCCTACAGGTCAGACTATTTCGGGTACTTTGCAATATCAAATTGCCGGAAAATTGGTTAAACAGCCAACTACTATTGCAGCCAATAAGACTACTACGGTTAAACTTCCTGATTTACAGCTCGACAACCCTAAGTTATGGTGGCCAAGCGGATACGGGCCGCAGAACCTGTATGATGTGAAGATCGAATTTATAGCAGCCAATCAGGTTTTGGATCAAGAACAGCTTAAAGTGGGGGTTCGCCAAATAGATAATATCTGGAACGAGCACACCAAGAGTATGGGCGCTTTTGTAAACGGACAAAAGATTTTTATTAAGGGTGGTAACTGGATTATCTCTGATGCAATGCTCCGTTTTAGTGATGCCCGCTATGATGCTGAAGTGCGTTACCATAAAGATATGAACCTCAACCTGATCAGGATTTGGGGAGGAGCAATTTTAGAAAGACCTGAGTTTTACAACGCCTGTGATAAATATGGTTTGTTGGTTTTTCAGGATTTCTGGTTCAGTGGCGATTGTAACGGCCGATGGGTAGATCCAATGAAGAAGGAAGATCAATGGACGCGCAGAAATTATCCAGATGATCATAATTTAACCTTAAGAGCCATTGAAGATCAGATCAAAATGATCAGAAACCATGCTTCACTTGCTTTTTGGTGTGGTGGAAATGAGATTACACCACCGGAAGATATTTTGGAGCCTTTAAAGAACGATATTCTGCCGCGCTTAGATGGAACGAGAAAACTTTTTGATTTCTCCAATAGCGACGAAATGTCTTTTAATTCCATTGGAGGGAACGGTGATGGTCCATACGGCATACAGGATATTAAAAGTTTCTGGGGTACCAGAACATTTCCTTATAACTCGGAAGTAGGATCGGTAGGGGTAGGCGACTACGTTTCCCTGCTCCGTTTTATCCCAAAAGAAAACCTGATTGCGCCTCAATACAAAGCCAAGCCCGATTCGGTATGGGATTATCATAAATACATCTCTTACGAGCAATACCTTAATCCATACGGTAAGCCAAAAAGTGCAGAAGATTTTGCCATGAAAGCACAATTGGCCAACTACGATCAATACAGGGCATTAATGGAGGGTTTCTCGAACAAAATGTGGGACTGGTATACCGGTTCTATCATCTGGAAAACCCAAAACCCCTGGACAGCCATGCGTGGACAGATGTACGATTATTACCTTGATCCTAATGCCTGCTTATATGGCTTAAGGAAAGGAAGTGAGCCTTTGCATGTGATGATGAATCCTTTGGATAGCATGGTTACCATTGTAAACAATGGGTTTAGCACGAAAAACAACCTGATGATACAGGCGAAAGCTTATGATATGGACGGAAAGGATTATTTCTACTCTCAGGCTTTCAATTCGGTTGGCCCATCTTCGGTGAGAAGACTTTTTCCTATGAACGAGTTCTTAACTAAGCTGGATAAAAAAGAAGGTGTATTTGTTTCTTTAAGGATTTTAGACCAGAAGCAAAATATACTGAGTGAGAATATTTATTGGCTTCCTGGGAAGGATGGGGAATATTCGGGTTTAAAAAGCATCAAACAAGCGCCATTAAAAGTTGCAGCAGTTGATCAGAAAAACGGCAAGGTAGCAGTTACTTTAAGCAATGCAAATGGCAATCCAGTAGCATTTTTTAACCGAGTTGCTTTAATAAATGGCAATACTGGTGAACGCGTGCTTCCTGCTTTTTATGATGATAACTACGTAAGTATTTTGCCTGGCGAAAGTAAAACGGTAATTGTAGAATATACAGGAAAACAAAATAATTTAGCTGTAGAGGTATATGGCTGGAATGTAGAAAAGCAGAAGATAAATATTCAATAACCTCTTTTTAGACCTGGCAGGTTTTCAAAACCTGCCAGGTCTCTGATACAAGAGTCCGTTAGTCGGGATTTGTAATCCCATCTTTAGAAATTAAGGATTTTTAATCCTGAAGCGCAGGCTTATTTTTCATCGTTTTTGGAAATGTTGGGTTCTGTTGTCGTGGCGGATCGTAGCCCTGCTATCGCTGCAAGTCCTCGCTGCGCTTCGGGCTTTTCGCTTTATCAGGTTTAATAACAAAGGGGGCTCCAAATGGCGATGGATCCGCGTTAGGGATTGGGTAACGCCTAGATCAGTTTGTAATTTTCGGTTGGCCGTTTAAAATTCAGGTCTATAGAAAACAAAAAAAGGCGACACTTAGGTATCGCCTTTTCTCTTTAATATGTTTTTAACCTAGCTTACGCCGTGTAATTTTACTTTTAATCCATCCATATTGTTGTTTAACTGCAATTGGCAGGCTAAACGCGAATTTGGTAACAGATCAGGCAAAGTATCTAACATGGCATACTCATCGTCTGTCATTTCGTTAAGTTTTTCTTCGCCTTCTAACACATCAACGCAGCAGGTAGCACATAAAGCCATTCCGCCACAAGTAGCTAGAATATCGTACTCTGATGCTTTTAAAAACTCCATCAGGCTTAAACCCATGTCTGTTGGTGCAACGTGTTCAGTAACCGAGCCATCCGGCTCTTGCATGTATATATTAATATTGTTTTCCATTTTTTAGCTTACTTATATTGATTCACAAATATAGTAGAAAGCTTAAAATTCTGAAACTCCGTTTACAGTTGTATATTTCATGGTATATTTCACACCTGGGTTCATGTATGAATAAGCACTATGGCTCATTAATGCAGCCTCGTGGAAACCACAAAGAATCAATTTTAGTTTATTGGTGTAAGTGTTGATATCGCCAATAGCATAAATTCCAGGGATGTTTGTCGAATAATCATCAACATTAACCTCGATTGCACTTTTGTTGATATTTAAGTTCCAGTCTTCGATCGGACCTAATTTAGGGCTCAAACCAAACAAAGGAATTAAGTGATCGGCTTCTACCACCGTTTTTTCCATGGTACGGTTCTGCACAATTTCAACTTGTTCTAATTTGTCGGTTCCCTGTACCGCCTGAAGATTGCTATTTAAAATCAAATTGATTTTACCGCTTTCTGCCAATGCCATTACTTTAGCAACCGAATCTGGAGCACCACGGAAACTCTCACTTCTGTGCACCAAAGTTAATTCAGAACAAACTTCTGCTAAGTAAATGGTCCAGTCTAAAGCAGAGTCACCGCCACCGGCAATCACCATTTTCTGATCGCGATACTTCTCCGGGTCGAGGATCATATAGTTTACACCTTTACCATTCTCAAAGTTCTCTAAATTTTCTACAGCAGGTTTACGCGGCTCAAAGCAACCTAAACCACCTGCAATTACCACAACTTTAGCTTCGATAACAGTACCCATATTGGTCGTTAAAACGAAATCTGCTTCGCCACGCTTCTCTAAACCTTCAATACGCTCGCCTAAAGTAAACGTTGGATGGAAAGGTTTTGCCTGCTCCATTAAGTTATCGATAAGTTCCTGGGCCAACACAGAAGGATAACCTGGGATATCGTATATCGGTTTTTTAGGGTAAATTTCAGACAGCTGACCACCAACCTGAGGCAGGTAGTCAATTAAATGGCAACGCATTTTTAATAAACCGGCTTCAAAAATGGCGAATAAGCCAACCGGACCAGCGCCTATTACGGCTATATCAGTAGTGATCATTAAAAAAAATTTGACGCAAAGTTACAAAATAAAGTATTATCAATTCTGCTATTTAGAAATATTCTAGATAATTTTGTAATCCTGTTGTATTCAATATTTTATATGCTTTGCGTTAGGTTAAAACAAAAGTTAAGGGTTTTTAGCAGTTTAAAGCAAATTATAATTGGTCTATGGATTTAGTGGGAAATGGGATGGTGTTATATTAGAAGCATAATTTTTCGTGATGATTACTACAAGATATCGTCATTTCGAGCGGAGTGCAACGTCGTCGAGAAATCTATTATAGATCTCTCCATTTCGCTACGCTCCAGTCGAGATGACGACCTTCTATGGAGCTCAGAATGACAAAAAATGCGCTACCAACTCACTCCTAAATTCTGAAACACAAAGCTCCATACATCAGCCGCTTCTTCAATCACTTTCGTTGTTGGTTTACCTGCACCATGGCCTGCTTTGGTTTCAATTCTGATTAAAACCGGGTTTTCACCTTTATATTTATCCTGTAGGGTTGCTGCAAATTTAAATGAATGTGCAGGTACTACGCGGTCATCGTGATCTGCTGTTGTTATTAATGTTGCCGGATAATTAACACCGCTTTTTAGATTATGGAGCGGCGAATATTTAATCAGGTAATCGAAATCTTCCTTTTTATCGCTGCTTCCGTATTCAACTGCCCAGCCCCAGCCCACAGTAAATTTATGGTAGCGAAGCATGTCTAAAACACCAACAGCAGGTAAAGCTACTTTAAACAGATCAGGTCTTTGGGTCATACAGGCACCTACCAAGAGGCCCCCGTTCGAGCCACCAGATATAGCAATTTTAGATGGATTGGTGTACTTCTCTTTAATCAGGTATTCGGCTGCAGCGATAAAATCGTCAAAAACGTTCTGTTTTTTCGATAGCATACCGGCTTTGTGCCAGGCTTCGCCATACTCGCTTCCGCCACGTAAACTAGGCTGTACGTAAATGCCGCCACGCTCTAAAAATAGCATCCGAGATAGACTGAATCCAGGTGTTAAACTAACCTGAAAACCACCATAGGCATATAAATAAACCGGATTGTTACCGTCGAGCTTGGTCCCTTTCTTTGACACGATAAACATAGGTACCTTGGTGCCATCTTTCGATGGATAAAACACCTGTTTGGTTTCGTAGTTATCGGTATTAAATTGGAGTCCGGATTTTTTATATAATATAGATTCGCTCTTGTTGATGTCGTAACGGTAAATAGTACCGGGAGTAGTGAAATTAGAAAAGGTGTAAAAGAATTCTTTATCTTCTTTGTAGCCGCCAAAGCTTCCAACGGTTCCAATGGCTGGCAGTTTTACGTCGCCAATTTTCTTTCCGCTTAAATCAAACTGTATAATATTGGTGCTTGCATCTTTTAGATAGGATGCCCATAGAAATCCTCCTCCAGTTCCAATACCTTCTAGTGCCAGTTTAGATTCGGGGATAATTTTCTGCCAATTTTTAGGATCTGCATTTTTTGGATCGACCAAAACCACCTGTTTGTTTTCAGCACCCAGATCGGTATTTACCAATAGCTTATCGCCAATATTATCAATAACGCTGTGATTGTTTTCAAAACCCTTAACCAATAAGGCAATTTTACTGTTTGGTGCTTTCAGGTCTTGACAGTATAATGCATTGCCCGAAGTGCCTGCGCTGGCGTAAACCACCAGAAAGCGTTCGTCTTCGGTAACATTGGCACCGAAATATAGATTTGGATTGGTTTTATCTTCAAAAATTAATTGATCTTTTTGCTGCTGATCGCCCAATTTATGGAAATATACTTTTTGGTGTTTATTGGCGGCAGAAAGATCAGTTCCTTTAATAGGTTCATCAAATTTACTGTAATAAAAACCATCGCCTTTCCATGCTGCGCCAGAGAACTTCGTCCATTTCAGTTCATCAGCTAATTTAGTTTTGCTGGCTATTTCCATTACATAAATATTACTCCAGTCTGATCCTGCTTGTGCAACCGAATAGGCCAGGTGTTTTTTGTCGTGAGAGAAGCCCAAAATCGAAATGGCTGCCGTTCCGTCTTTTGTAAGTTTATTTGGATCGAGAAAAACTTCTTCCTTGCCATCTAACCCTTTTTTAATAAACCAGATGCTTTGGTTTTGAAGCCCGTCATTTTTGGCGAAGAAATAATATTCGCCAACCTTAAATGGCTCACTTTCTTTAGGGTAGTTCCATAATGCTGTTAAGCGCTTTTTAATGTCAGTACGGTAGGGGATCTGCTCGAGATAGTTTTGAGTAACCTTATTTTCGGCTACAACCCAGGCTTTTGTTTCAGCCGAGGTATCATTCTCTAGCCATCTGTAAGGATCTGCAATGGTTGTTCCGAAATAATTATCTTTTGTGCTGTCTTTTTTTGTTTCAGGGTATTTCATCAATGTTATTTTTTCTGCAGGTTTTTTGCCCTGGTTACAGGCAAACAGACTTAATGCAAATAAGCTTAATAGAATTTGTTTTTTCATCTTTAATAAGATTTGTTTACTAATATATGTCTTTTTTTCCTTTGGGTTGATTACACAGATTTAGGGATTACACCGATTTGTTAAGGCGATTTTAGTTTTAGTGCTCTTGCTTTAGTCTTTAAGCTTTAGTCTTTTACCTTCGGGATGATTACACAGATTTAGAGATTACACCGATTTGTTAAGGTGATTTTAGTTTTAGTGTTCTTGCTTTAGTCTTTGGTCTTTCTGCTTTTTTCCTTTCGGGGTGATTACACAGATTTTGAGATTGCACAGATTATAGTCTTTAAGCTTTTTGTTTTCGGGGTTTTCACCATTGAGAAATTAAGGACATTAAGGTTTTTTGCCACGGAAACACGGATTTACACGGAGTTTGGCTCGTTATGTTAGTCTTTGGTGTTTCTGCTTTAGTCTTTAAGCTTTTTGTTTTCGGGGTTTTCACCATTGAGAAATTAAGGACATTAAGGTTTTTTGCCACGGAAACACAGATTTACACGGAGTTTGGCTCGTTATGTTAGTCTTTGGTGTTTCTGCTTTATTCTTTAAGCTTTTTGTTTTCGGGGTTTTCACCATTGAGAAATTAAGGACATTAAGGTTTTTTGCCACGGAAACACGGATTTACACGGAGTTTGGCTCGTTATGTTAGTCTTTGGTCTTTCTGCTTTAGTCTTTAAGCTTTTTGTTTTAGTCTCTGGTCTTTAAGCTTTAGTCTTTATGTTTGGTCTTTCTGCCTTAGTCTTTAAGCTTTTTGTTTTAGTCTCTGGTCTTTAAGCTTTAGTCTTTATGTTTGGTCTTTCTGCCTTAGTCTTTAAGCTTTTTCCTTAAGGGATGATTACACAGATTATAGTCTTTCAGCTTTTTGCCTTACCTTTGAATTTGTACATGGTTAAGAATATTTACTTCGCTTCCGATTTTCATTTAGGCACGCCAAATTATGCCGAAAGCCGTGCCCGTGAAGCGCGTATTGTAAGCTGGTTGAATTTTATTGAACCGAATTGCAGCGAGCTGTTTTTAATGGGCGATATTTTCGATTTCTGGTTCGAGTATGCTAAAGTAATTCCGAAGGGATTTATCCGTTTACAGGGTAAGTTGGCGGCCATGGCCGATGCCGGGATAAAAATCTATTTTTTTAAAGGTAACCATGACATGTGGGTGCGCGATTATTTTACGCAGGAAATTGGCATGGAAATCATCAGCGATGAAATGATCATGGAGCGTAACGGTAAGAAATTTTACCTGCACCATGGCGATGGTTTAGGGCCAGGGGATAACAAATATAAATTTTTAAGAAAGATTTTTAGAAGCAAGTTTTGCCAATGGTTGTTTGCCCGTTTACATCCAAATCTGGGGATCTGGATTGCAAACGGATGGAGCCAGGGTAGTAGGGCTGCGCAAACCGAAAAAGAAGTTTTTTTAGGCGAGGATAAAGAATGGCTGGCCATTTATGCCAAAGAGCAATTGCATAAGGAGCATTTCGATTATTTTATTTTCGGACATAGGCACCTGCCGCTCGATATCGCTTTGGGTAATGGGAGCCGCTATGTTAATATTGGCGAATGGCTCAACTATAATTCTTATGGGGTTTTTGATGGTGTGGATTTAAAATTGGAGTATTACAAGCCAGATGCTTAATTTTTAAGTTCATTTTTTGGAAAGCAGTGTCTGTAGCTTTTTTTAATGTTCGTCGGGCTTTTCGTTATAGTCCCGAAAAATCGGGAGCTGTCACTTCAATCCCGTTTAGATACATCAGTTTCTGCTTCTATTTGAGGCTGCATGATGCCTAAAATGCACTGGTCTTTGTCCCTAAACCCGATAAAACGGAAAGCCCGCAGCGTAGCGAGGACTTGAAGTGATAGCGGGACTATCGGCTGCCATGGGCACAGAACTGTTTATTTCCAAAACCCTTTTTGATAATACGGTAAATTCCTTTCATACTTGCACGGTCGATGAAGAACTTTCTCGTTTGGAAAGCAGTGTCTGTAGCTTTTTTTAATGTTGGTCTGGCTTTTCGTTATAGTCCCGATGAAAAATCGGGAGCTGTCACTACAATCCCGTTTAGATACATCAGTTTCTGCTTCTATTTGAGGCTGCATTATGCCTGAAATGCACCGTTCTTTGTTCCTAAACCCGGTAAAACGGAAAGCCCACAGCGTAGCGAGGACTTGAAGTGATAGCGGGACTATCGACTGCCACGTGTACAGGACCGTTCGTTTTCAAAACCTTAACATCAACTTTTTTGCATTTTCGGATTACTGGCAACATTTTGATTTAGACATTAAGCCCAAACAGTTAACCAGTTCAAACCGTTAACCAATTAACCTCTAATCCTAAACAAACTAATTCAGCTTTTTTCCTTATTTTTGCATTTCCTGAATTTTTGGGCCTATACCAACCGTCAGGAAATTTCAACAAGAATAAATATGTTAGATAAATTAGAAGCTATAAAGCTGCGTTGGGAAGATGTGGAAGAATCGTTGAGCAATCCGGATGTAATTCAGGATATGAAACGTTTTGCGGCTTTAAATAAAGAATATAAAGACTTGGGCAAGATTGTAGACGAATATAAAATCTACAAAAATGTGATGAGTAATATTGATGCCAACAAAGAAATTTTAGCTACTGAGAAAGATGCTGAAATGCGTGAGATGGCAAAAGAAGAGCTTGATCTTTTGTTAAAACAACAGGAAGAAATGGAAAGTAATATCCGTTTGATGTTGATTCCTAAAGACCCTGAAGATGCTAAGAACGCGGTATTCGAGATCCGTGGTGGTACCGGTGGAGATGAGGCGGCTTTATTTGCTGGCGATTTATACCGCATGTATACCCGTTATTTCGAAACTAAGGGATGGAAAGTAGAAACCGTTGATGTAACTGAAGGTACAGCAGGTGGTTATAAAGAGGTGATCTTAAAAGTGAGTGGCGATGATGTTTATGGCCAGTTAAAATACGAAAGTGGCGTGCACCGTGTGCAACGTGTGCCAGATACCGAAACTCAAGGGCGTGTACATACTTCGGCGGCATCTGTAGCTGTTTTGCCAGAAGCTGAAGAAATTGATCTGTACATTAACCCAGCTGATATCGAACTGCAAACTTCGCGTTCAGGTGGTGCCGGCGGACAGAACGTAAATAAGGTAGAAACTAAGGTGCAATTAACGCACAAGCCTTCAGGTTTGGTGGTGGTGTGCCAACAAGAGCGTTCTCAATTGGGTAACCGTGTTATTGCGATGGAGATGTTGCGTAGCAAACTTTACGATATCGAACTACAAAAAAAGAATGGCGATATTGCCGCTAAACGTAAAACAATGGTATCAACCGGCGATCGTTCAGCAAAAATCAGAACTTACAATTACCCTCAGGGCCGTGTTACCGAGCACCGTATCGGATTAACGATGTACAACTTGCCAAGCATTATGGATGGTGATATTCAGGAGATTATTAGTGCACTTCAGTTTGCAGAAAATGCAGAAAAGATGCAGGAAGGCGCTGTAGGATAAGGAGTTGTATATTTTTGAAAAAAAAGTTTGCGAATTAAGATATAGTCTCTATATTTGCAACCTCGAAAGAGACAAGAGGTTCGAACTTTAAAGAAGAACAAAAGGAGTGGTAGTTCAGCTGGTTAGAATGCCTGCCTGTCACGCAGGAGGTCGCGGGTTCGAGTCCCGTCCATTCCGCAACAAAAGCCTTAACTTGAAAAAGTTGAGGCTTTTTTGCTTAATAATGGTTTTGATTAAAATATTTAGAATGAGGTTCAGTGTGTTACATAATTATTGATTAAAAAGTCGATTACTATAGTGATAAACTGAATATAGTGTCTATATTTGCACTCCCGTAAGGGGAAAGAGGTTCGAACTTTAAAGCGGACAAAAGGAGTGGTAGTTCAGCTGGTTAGAATGCCTGCCTGTCACGCAGGAGGTCGCGGGTTCGAGTCCCGTCCATTCCGCGAAAATAGTTTTAAATTCAACTAAAAGCCTGTAAATTAAATATTTACAGGCTTTTTCGTTTGCTGAAAACACCAAAGCATTCATTTTTTCAGTCCCAATATTATTCCTATGCTGTAATATCCGTTTCTTCTTTTAATGAGGTAACCAAAATAATTAGGTGAATAATTACTACGTAAATCAAGTAAACAGGGCCACAGCCATGTCTATTCAGCTCAAAAACCGTAAAACTGGTAAATAAAACAGTATTCTGTATAAGTGCATTGCAAGCTTTAGTAACGAACTTTGTGTACTGTTAGTGGATCAATACCAAAAGTTGTGGAGTAGTCATTTTTAAGCATACAATTGAGTTAGCCTGTATAGGAAAAACTTTACGCATTTCACGCCACGAAATTGGGATCTAAACGCTTTAATCTTTGCATTGAATGATTCGGCAGAAGCATTGGTC
>NZ_JBFTSB010000004.1:0-436533 GCF_056399805.1 Pedobacter sp. 01N310 | reverse complement strand
ATTCAGCTTTCCGTCATTCCTGAACGGGCTGCAAAGGTAGCAATCTTTTCCTCTTCCGCAACATTTATTTTAAAATAAATCCCGCTCTCATCATCCCTGTGCCATCCTTTCATTCAAAACCCTTCCTCCGAAGCGGGATGCAAAAGTAGAAAAAATTAACACTACCGCAAAGATTTTTTAAGGATTATCCGAAGATCCAAGGTAACTCCATGGTTTTCAACAGGAAAAAGTTTTAAGGACAGCAAAACTTTTTAGGGGAACTCCTGTTTTAGTCGGGCTGCGCTTCCCAGACTTACGGAGTTTTACCTGCGCCCGGCCGTTTAAAACTTCGGAAGACCCTGCAGAATAAACCCGATTGCAGCGGGCATCCCGATTTAAGCACCGGTTTGTGTTATATTTTGGTGTGCTTGCTTGTTTCACAGGTTTTCATCGGGATAAAGCGGATAGCGGGAACAAACCTATATAGTAGCACAGAACCTGCCTTTCCTAAAAACAAAAGCAATCTTATATTATATAATGTAGGAATAACTTGTGTGGCCTGAATAGACTTTCGACGTTTTCCAACGCCTATGCCTATTGAAACTTCAGAAGACTCGTGTGCAATTGGCAGGCATCGTATCGAATTTTTGAACAATAATTAATACTTTTATGGCTTTATTAAACCATCCATATAAATGAAGTTGATGCTCAAACTATACCTTTCTCTGCTATTTATCGGCGTAGCGGAAATCGGTTATGCGCAAAATTATAAAAACGAGCTTGTCATTATCTCTGAGAATGATGCCTACATTGATATTACAAGCGACCGTTATTATACAAATGGTGCTTTTATTAAATATAGGCATGCCCTGAATGGAGAGAATTTAAAAGCAGGGAGAAGCAAAGAGATTATCGGATTTGAGCTTGGCCAAAAAATATACAATCCATATTACAGCTTTGTGCCAAACCCTGCCCTACACGACCGCCCTTTTACGGCATACCTTTATGGCGAGGCAAATTATAGTCGGTTTTACGTAAATAAACAGATGCTTAAGGTTTCTGCGCAGATTGGACTTACGGGAAAAGATGCTTTGGGTGAAGAGTTTCAAAAAGCATTTCATAAGCTGGTTGGTCAAAATCAGATTGAAGGATGGGAATACGGTTTAAACAGCGAACCAACATTAAACCTAGGTGTAGAATACAACGAGCTTTTAATGAGCACAAACAATAAAATATTCGATATTACAGGAACAACTTCAGCAGCAGTTGGTAATGTGATTACAAAAGCCAATCTCGGCGCAATGTTACGCCTGGGCAGATTTAACGATATGGATGGTTCATCGGCTTTTAACAGCTTGGTGAGCAACAACCATCCGAACAAAGCGCAACGCAAGTACGAACTTTTCCTTTCCGTTAGTCCTCAGTTACATGCCATTGCTTTCGATTCGAGTTTGCAGGGCGGATTATTTTTGAATGATAAAGGGCCGATCACCTTTAAACCCAAACCTGTTGTTTTTACCACACAGGTGGGCTTAACCTTCGCCATTGCGCGTTGGACAGCCAATTATACGGCTACCTTTACTTCGAACGAAGTTAAAAATAGTGCCACTGGCTACCGTTATGCCTTTTATAGTCTTGCTTACCGTTTTAGTAAAAGCTAATGAAAAAACAACTACTCTCTCTTATTTTCGTTATTACGGGCTGCGCATTTGCTAAGGCTCAAATTGCTCCCGAAAATCATTCGATTATTATTAAGCCCATATTTGGCACACATGTAAATAATGATCAGGGACATCTGTTTCAGGATCAGATTACGGGGTTTGATGCGGCATATTTTAAAGACATCAGCCAGAACAGCGATAAATGGATAGGATTTGGTGGTGCCAGATCTTACGGGATCGGATTTGTTTTTAGGGACCTGAGCAAGCTGAAAGGTACAAAGGATACTTCGGCCAATGCTTTTGGGCAGGTATATGGCTTAGTGGCACAGATGGATTTTCAGCTATTCAAAGTCGGAAAAGCTAAATTTAATTTTACGCCAGGCGTTGGCTTGGGCTACACGAACAAGTATTACTTTAAGAATACCAAAAACCGATTTTTGGGAAGCCCGATTAATGAAACCATTAAAGCAGATTTAGGAATGGAGCTGCCAATGAGTAAATATGCGGATCTATTAGTAGGTTTAGGTTTTTTACACGTATCGAATGGTGGAGCTACTGTACCCAATGGGGGTTTGAACACCGGAAATGTTTACATCGGACTTAAACTAAACAACCCAAAAACATTAACTACTGAGCGGAAAAGCACCTACACCACTTTACAGCGTAATTCAATTGAGCTTAGTGCGGGTTTAGGCGCAAGGGGGGTATTTGGCGATAGAACAAAAGGTTTATTCAAAAGCGGGTTATATGCAGGTTACAATTTTTACCTGAATGATGTGATGTCGCTTAAGGCCGGTGCTGATGCCGTTTATTATTTTACCGTATTTGACCCGGATAATTATGGAGCAACCTTCCAGAACTATGGCACTTCGTATGATAAATGGYGTACCGGAATCAGTATTGGTGCTGATATCAACTTATGGCGCATAACCGTTGCAGCACAGATTGGAAAATACATCCACTACAATAGATTGATGGATAAAGCGACCTGGTATTGGACCTTCGGACCTACTTTTAATATTACGCCGCACATTGGCTTACAGGCCAAAACCTATATGCACTTTGCGCAGGCTGATTACGTAAACTGGGGCGTGGTATATAGATTTTAATACTGCCCTGTGCTTAGCAATACTAAAGTACAGGCTTCAACTGGTTCGATATTGTGCTGATTCAATAATTTTTCCAGCTCATAATTTTCAGTTCCTGGATTGAAAATTACCCGTTTGGGATTTGTTGCCAGGATGTAATCGTGATATTGCGCCTGTAGAGGTGGGCCAATATATAAAGTTATGGTGTCTATATCGGTGTGGATCTGATCCGGTTTTTCAATTTCTATGCCTGCAACCTCTCCTTTTTTTATGCCCACGTTAACAATTTCGTGATTGAAGCGCTTGAGCATATTGGCTGCTTTATAAGCATATCTGGATGGGTTTGGCGACGCGCCGATAATAAGTGTCTTCTTCATAAAGGTGATTCCAAAGATTTATTGATTACAGGTTAATTAAGCCATTAAAATTTAGAAAGTAAAGCGATCTGACCAGAATGGTAGGCATGGTGCTGTGCCAAACCACTTAAAAGCTCTGCATTGGTTACGCCTGTTCCCAACGCCGGGTTCCGCTCACTTTTTACTTCATCATTCCATTGGTTATTTTTTATGCTTTCGCACAAGCGGATGAGTTCTTCATTAGCAATTTTAAAATTAAAGATAATGCGCTCCCAGGCTTTAGGCGTTCTACTTTCGGGCACTGGCCAATCGCCCATTGCGGGTTCTGCAGCAGGTTTCCCACTCAATCTTGAGGTAACTTCTTCTGTCCAAGCAGTTAAATGCAGGGCGATTTCGGCAATAGAATGCGCCCCTGGCACAAAATGGCTAAACGCACTTTCAGGATTAACATTATTTAAGGTTTGCATTACATGGTTACCATGCCAGGCATCGCCATTAAATGCCTTTTTAATTTCATTCGTGATATTAAACATACCCAAACAACAATTGGGGCAATATAAAGTTTGTTAAGATGCGTTTAATATTGCATTTGCACAGTTAATACCATCTATTGCTGCAGATACAATTCCACCGGCATAACCTGCGCCTTCTGCGCAAGGATATAAACCTTTTACCTGAGGGTGCTGGTAAGTCTCTTTATCTCTCGGAATTCTAACCGGTGATGATGTTCTACTCTCTACCCCTACCAAAATAGCTTCATTTGTATAGTATCCCTTAATCTTTTTCCCAAACAAGGGTAATGCCGCGCGTAAGCTATCCGATACGAAATCGGGTAAAATATTGTCGAGCATAGAACTTTTGGTACCGGGAAGATAGGAGTTCTTTGGTAAATCGATCGATAATTTATTGTTCACAAAATCAACCATGCGCTGGGCCGGAGCAACCAGGTTTCCACCACCGGCCTCAAAAGCCATTTTCTCAATCTCCGATTGGAAATGCAACATTCTAAGCGGATCGTAACCCTGAACATCGTTTAAGGTAACCTGTACCACCGTTCCTGAATTGGCATAAGGGTTATTCCGTTTAGATGGCGACCAGCCATTTACCACGATTTCATTTTCGCCCGTAGAACAAGGTGCGATAATACCTCCAGGGCACATGCAAAAAGAAAACACCCCACGGGCACCAACCTGCTCCACCAAACTGTAGTACGCTGGAGGTAAAAACTCCGATCTAATATCGCAATGATACTGGGCTGAATCAATAATTTCCTGAGGATGCTCAATCCGTACGCCTAAAGCAAATGGTTTAGCCTCAATCAGGATATTTTTACTGTTCAACAATTCGTACACGTCTCTTGCAGAATGACCAGTTGCCAAGATAATATCATCGGCTAACAACTTTTCTTCAAAATTTATCTCAATTCCTTTTACTTTTCCGAATTCGATCAAAATATCAGTCATACGACTATCGAACATCACCTCGCCCCCAGCATTCAGGATCGTATCTTTTATGGAAGTAATAATATGCGGAAGTTTGTTGGTACCTATATGTGGACGGGCATCGATAGCAATATCAGCTTCTGCCCCATGGTTTACAAAAACCTGAAGCACTTTATTAATATCGCCCCGTTTATTGGAACGGGTATACAGTTTACCATCCGAATAGGTTCCGGCTCCACCTTCACCATAACAATAATTAGATTCTGTATTCACCAAACCCTGCTTGTTTATGGCAGCCAAATCTCTCCTACGCTGTTTTACATCTTTACCACGTTCGATAATAATGGGCTTTAATCCATTCTCGATACACTGCAAAGCTGCAAATAACCCGGCCGGACCAGCCCCGATAATAATCACAGGCTTTGCGTCGCTTACATTTTTATAGTTAATGGTGTATACTTCGGGAATGGCTTCCTCATCTACAAAAACCTTTACCTGAAGTCTGAATAATACTTTTCTCGAACGGGCATCTATCGATCTTTTCAGGATTTCATAGCCTTTAATTCTTGATCCAGGTAATTTTAGCGCTTCAGCCAGTTTCTGGTTAATCACCTCTGTTTGCTCTACCTCGTGCGGGAGCAGCGTAATTTCGATGTCTTTTTGCATATCATGTCAGGTTTTTATCCCGAACAGTACAAAGATAGGCAACTATCAAGAATAATTAATGTGATTTACCATTCTGTTGAAACCATATAAAAAATATTTGTACACTCAGAAAGCAATTGCAGTATCCATAGGTCTTTTTCTTCCAGCTCTACCTCCTCCCGACTTTACGTCGGGATCCGTTCGATCGGGTTTAATTAGGTTATTTCTGAACTCCTATGTTGGTTTTCCGTGCCGCGACCACAGTAAATTAGCCACGATCGGAGCTGGACCAGCAAAAAAAAAGCGAAAAGCACTGCGCTATAAAACAAAAAAACACCAATTTAATCTCATTAAATTCAATGAGTGGCTTGTCAACCTGTCAGATAAATACCGAAACTGTAACAAAGGCATGCAATTTGATATCTAATTCGTAAATTGACCATAAATCAATTCTATTAAAAAGACAAAAACCATAAAAATGAAAAGATTAATATTTGGAATTTTAGCTGCAGTTATTGCAGTGAGCACTTTAAGTTCATGCGGATATAACAGCATGGTTAAACTTGATGAGAACGTTAAATCGAAATGGGGAACTGTGCAAACCCAATATCAAAGAAGAGCAGATTTAATTCCGAACCTGGTAGCTACTGTAAAAGGAGCGGCCAAATTTGAACAGGGTACTTTAACTGCCGTAACCGAAGCACGTGCAAAAGCAACACAGATGACGGTTAAAGCTGATGAACTGACACCAGAAAACATCCAAAAATACCAGGCTGCTCAGGGACAATTGAGCCAGGCTTTGGGTAAATTATTATCGATTACCGAAAATTACCCTGAACTAAGGGCTACACAGCAATTCAGTGATTTATCGGCGCAGTTAGAAAGCACCGAAAATAGGATTACCGTTGCCCGTAAAGATTTTAACGACGCTGTGCAAGAGTATAATGGCAAAATCAGATCGTTCCCAACCAATTTAACAGCTGGCATGTTCGGCTTTAAACCTAAAGGGTATTTCGAGGCCGATGCTACCGCAAAAGATGCACCTAAAGTAGAATTTTAATATTCTCAACACAATATATAAGGGTAGTGAATGTTTATTAACTAAACATTTATTACCCTTTTTACTTCATACAAAATAAGCACATGTCGTTATTTTCAGATATTGAACAAGAAAAAATAGCAAACGCGATCTCAGATGCAGAAAGAGCTACATCTGGAGAAATTAGGATTGCTATTGATAAACACTGCGCGGGTGACCCATACGAAAAAGCTATCGAGTATTTTACCAAGCTGGATATGGACAAAACAGCCAAAAGAAATGGGGTGCTGATTTACCTGGCGCATGCCGATCATAAGTTTGCCATTATTGGCGATGTAGGTATTAACCAGGTAGTACCAGAAAATTTTTGGGAAACATCCAAAATAGCGATGACTGCACACTTTGCAAAAGGCAATTTAGCTGATGGCATTATTGCGGGAGTAGCATTGGCCGGAGAAAAACTAGCCTTATTCTTCCCTCCTCAAAAAGGCGACATTAATGAATTGCCAAATGATATCGTTTTTATGGACAATCTAGAGCAGAAATAAGCGATGAAGAAAATATTCCTTTTCTCGTTACTGAGTTTATTATTCACTTTCGCCTTCGCACAGGATTTTCCAGAGAAACCCAATACTTTGGTTAATGATTACGCTAATGTGTTATCAGCCGATCAAAAACAGCAACTGGAAACTAAATTAGTGGCTTTTAATGATTCGTCATCAACACAGATTGCCATAGCGATATTAAAATCGGTAGGCGATTATGATATTAACGAATACGCCGTTGAGCTGGGCCGAAAATGGGGAGTTGGCCAAAGTGGCAAAAACAACGGGATTATGATCGTTGTGGCTGTTGGCGATCGAAAAATTTCTATCCAAACAGGTTATGGCTTGGAAGGCGCATTGCCCGATATTTATGCCAAGCGTATTATTGATAACGATATTAAACCCAATTTTAGAGCCGGAAATTATTATGCCGGCTTAGATGAAGGTACTACTTCGATTATAAAATATACCAAAGGCGAATATAAAAATGATAGTCCTAAAACTTCTTCAAAGAAAGGTGGCGGAGGTGGCAGTATCGTAATTATTATCATTATTGTAATCGTCATCATCATCATCATGAGAAAAGGTGGCGGAGGCGGTAGCGAAGTAATTGGCGGTCGGGGTGCATCTAACGCTTTGTTCTGGGCAATGCTTTTTGGAAGCGGTGGCGGTGGCGGCCGAAGTAGCGGTGGCTGGGGAGGCGGTTCTTCTGGTGGAGGCGGCGGTGGATTCGGTGGTTTTGGCGGAGGAAGCTTTGGCGGTGGTGGAAGCAGCGGAAGCTGGTAGTCCATAGTCCATAGTCCATAGTCCATAGTCCATAGTCCATAGTCCATAGTCCATAGTCCATAAGTTAGAATCTGTTCCTTTTTGAACGTTACAACTTTCCAACAGATTAAAACATTACAACAATAATGTACAGAAGAGATTTAATTACAGCAGAAATACAGAAACTTGCACAGGTTTTGGCCCGTATTATGGGCTTAAAGTTAGAAGGCAAGTTGGCTGAAGCCAATCAGCTTTTTGACGAAACCATGGAAGGCGGCTTTCAATTGCCAAAAGAAATTCTTGAAAATGAAGATCTTTCGGTTTTTGAAAACTGGTTAGCCGAAGGCGACCTCCCTCCCGAAAAACTCGACTCGCTCAGCGAATTCTTATATTACGAAATGGGTGTGAGTCAGAATAGAAACCAAATGATCGCGCCAAAACTGAATCTAGTCTATCAATACCTGTCAGATCGGCACAAGATCGTACATTTGGTAAACTTGCACCGTCAGAAAACGATACAACAGTATTTGCGCTAAACGCCACGCGCATGGCACTAAACAAAACAATGTAAATAAATGATTATAGAAAAGTGGCAGAAAATTGCCTCTAAATATTTAGTAAGAGAAAAGTGGGCTACCTTACGGGTAGACGAGGTTAAACTTCCCGATGGCATTATAAAAGACGATTATTATGTTTTAGAGTATCCGAACTGGGTTAATGCAATTGCACTTACAGAAGCGGGAAAAATAATCATGGTGCGCCAGTACCGCCATGCAGCCGATATTGTTTCACTCGAGGTTCCAGGTGGTGTAATTGATGGTAATGAAGCGCCTGAGTTTGCAGTTAAACGTGAACTCCTAGAAGAAACAGGTTACAGCTTTAAAACCTGCAAACTTATTGCCGAGCTTTACCCTAATCCGGCAACGTCAAACAACAGAACCTTTACCTACTTCTTAACTGGTGGTATTAAAACGCATGAACAGCATTTAGATGAACATGAAATATTAAATGTTGAAGAATATACTGTTGAGGAAGTAAAGCAACTGATAAAAGACAATAAAATAGCCCAGGCATTACATGTTGCGGCCTTATTATATGGCTTAGCTGAAGTGGAAAAACTTTAATTTTTTCTTAAAAAACACATCAAAACAAAGGCCCGATATTTTATCGGGCCTTTGTTTTTTGCATAAACTTTTGAACATGAACGAAAGATTTTATTTAAACCCTTCTACCTTTCAGTTCCTGAACTTAGTTTAGCTCATTTTTAATTTCTTTTGGATATCGTGTACGTAAGCTTTAAACTTTTTATCGGTATCGATTAAATCTTCTACAGTTTGGCAAGCGTAGATTACGGTACTGTGATCGCGGCCACCGAAGAAAGCACCAATTGTTTTCAACGATGATTTAGTATGACTTTTAGAAAGGTACATCGAAATCTGACGTGCCTGAACAATTTCTCGTTTACGTGTTTGCGATTTAACCATATCAACAGGAACCTCGAAATACTCGCAAACCAATTTCTGGATGTACTCCATTGAAATTTCTTTAGAAGTATTTTTAATGAAGTTCTTTAGCATTTGCTTAGCAAGGGCTAAATCAATTTCTTTTTTATTCAATGTAGCCTGTGCCAACAGAGATACCATAGCCCCCTCCAACTCACGCACATTGTTATCAATGTTGTGTGCAACATATTCTACCACCTCACCTGGTAACTCAATACCATCAGCATACATTTTCTTTCTTAAAATGGCAATACGTGTTTCCAGATCAGGAATCTGTAAATCTGCAGATAAACCCCATTTAAAACGGCTTAACAAACGCTCTTCCAAACCAGCTAAATCTTTCGGTGCTTTATCAGATGTTAAGATTACCTGTTTGCCCGATTGGTGAAGGTGATTGAAAATATGGAAGAAAATATCCTGTGTTTTTTCTTTACCAGCAAAGTTGTGTACATCATCCATAATGATCACATCCATTGCCTGGTAAAAATTAACGAAATCGTTAATGGTGTTGTTTTTTAATGAATCTACAAACTGCTGACAGAATTTCTCACAGCTTACATAAATCACCAATTTATCTGGCATGCTGCGTTTAATCTCGTTACCGATTGCCTGCGCCAGGTGCGTTTTACCCAAACCTACTCCTCCGTAAATCATTAGCGGGTTAAAAGATGTACCTCCTGGTTTAGCAGCTACAGCGTAACCTGCAGAACGCGCCAAGCGGTTGCAATCTCCCTCAATATAATTTTCGAAAGTATAGTTAGAGTTTAATTGTGGATCAACATTTAATTTTTTTAATCCAGGGATAATAAATGGGTTTTTAATATCCTTATTAATGGAAACCGGAATCGGCATCGATTGTACCTTTGCCTCCGCTCCATTTCCATTTGAGGGCATATTGGTAGTATAAGGATTACCGCTGTTTGATGATTTATCTACAACGATGTTATATTCCAACCTGCCATCCTCTCCAAGTTGTTTTTTTACAGTCTTGCGAAGCAAGCCTACATAATGTTCTTCAAGCCATTCGTAAAAGAACAAACTTGGCACCTGTATAGTTAAAACCTTACCTTCCAATTTAAGGGCTGTTATTGGCTCGAACCAAGTTTTGAAACTTTGGCTCGGAATGTTATCCTTAATAATTTGAAGACAGTTCTTCCATACTTCTGTACAAGTTTTTTCCATTGCGATTTCTATAATTTATTGGTTTACAGTGCCTATTCGAATTAAAGGGATGGTCCGTTTAGGGACTACGAATATTGAGAAAATTATCAACATTTTAAACAAAAATTTCAAATAAATCGTAACGTACTGATAAGGAATATAGTAGCCCGCTTAACCTCAATTTTTTATGTTGATAACTATTTATTAACACTGGTTATCCACATTAACCATAATTTAACATCAATACATCCCCATCACTTCGAATAGCTGTTGAAAAAGCAAAATCTAAGCCATTTTAGGCACTAGTTAAGCGTTTTAGTCTTTTTTAATCTCGAATAAACTGAGAATCAAAGCCATAAGATAAATAAATTAATATTAATTTAAGCAGATCGTTTAAATTAATATTAGATTATTTCATTTCGCCTTATTGTTGTATGAATTTTACGACAGCTTAACTCATTATTTTAGGATCAATGAACAAAATATTCGTTCATTTTATCAAGACATAATTAAAAGCAAAGTCCCTTTAATTTTATCCTGAAATAAAGTGCAAAAACCACGAGGGTTAAGTTTATTAATAAACGCCAAAAGTCCGTCTAAACACATCTGCAATTTCGCCGAGTGTAGCATATTTTTCAACGGCATCTATAATCAACGGCATCAAATTTTTCTCGCCTTTTGCAGCTTCATCCAACTCTTGCAATGCTTTTTCTACAGCATCTCCATCGCGGGTTGCTTTTAAATATTCTAATTTTTCAGATTGCAGTTTGCGGATTGAATCATCAATATTAAAAACCTCTGTCAGGCCTTCTTCTTCCTGGGTAAATTTATTTACACCTACAGAGATTCTTTCGCCATTTTCGATTTCTTTCTGATACTGGTAAGCTGCATCAGCAATCTCATTTTGCATATAGTTGCTTTCGATGGCATTAACCGAGCCACCCATGGCATCTATCCGATCGACATAAGCCCAGGCAGCAGCTTCTACTTCATCGGTTAAGCTTTCTACAAAGAACGATCCAGCCAATGGATCTACGGTATCGGTAACACCACTCTCGAAGGCAATAATCTGTTGAGTACGCAAAGCAATTTTTGCAGCCGATTCGGTTGGAAGCGAAAGTGCTTCATCATAACCATTGGTATGTAAGGATTGAGTTCCGCCAAGAATGGCAGCCATAGCCTGATTGCTTACCCTGATTACATTGTTTAGAGGTTGTTGCGCCGTTAAGGTTGAGCCTCCGGTTTGGGTATGAAATCTTAACATCTGCGCTTTTTCATCTGCAGCACCCAAATCTTTGGTAATTTTCGCCCACATCCGCCTTGCGGCCCTAAATTTCGCTATTTCTTCAAAGAAATTATTATGGCAATTGAAGAAGAACGATAACCGCTTCGCAAATACATTAATATCTAAACCTTTATCTAAAGCGGCTTTTAGGTAGGTTTTTCCATTAGCCAATGTAAAAGCAAGTTCTTGTACAGCGGTTGATCCAGCTTCACGAATGTGGTAGCCAGATATAGAAATGGTATTCCACTTTGGCACTTCTTTGCTACAGAACTCAAAAATATCGGTAATTAAACGCATGGATTGCTTTGGCGGATAGATATATGTGCCTCTTGCAGCATATTCTTTTAAAATATCGTTCTGTATCGTCCCCGAAATCTGTTTTAAATCTGCGCCTTGTTTTTTAGCCAGCGCAATATACATGGCCAATAAAATTGAAGCAGTAGCATTGATCGTCATCGAAGTCGTGATGTTTTTCAGCTCGATACCATCAAATAAAATTTCAATATCCTTTAACGAATCGATAGCCACCCCCACTTTACCAACCTCTCCATCAGCCATTTCATGATCAGAGTCGTAACCGATTTGTGTTGGAAGATCAAAAGCAACAGATAAACCTGTTGTTCCCTGAGCCAATAAATAATGATAACGCTTGTTCGATTCTTCAGCAGTTGAAAAACCAGCATACTGCCTCATCGTCCACAAGCGACCGCGGTACATATCCTTCTGGATTCCCCTGGTAAATGGAAATTCTCCAGGCAGCTCTTCCATTGGCTTCGCTTCGGTATACAGCGCCTTTATTTCAATACCTGAAGTGGTGGTATACTTTTTTTCGCTCATAATTGGTTAGTTCAATGGTCATTGGTTCATTAGTGCAGCAAAGTTGCTTAACTGTTGAAATTGGTTAACTGTGCATATTTCAGTTAACCAACCGAAACAATTAACCACATCAAAAAAGTTGGTGAATATCCTTTTTGATCAGTTCGATGGTTAAATCGTAAGGGTTTTCATCAATACTGGCCATGTGCTGTAAAATTGCTTTACTCAACTCAATTCCATTTGCATCAGCAGGTAAACCTTGTACTGCATTGTTAATCATGGCAATGGTATCGTCTTTTAATTTACGCACCACACCCCAGGTTACACTATCTACATACAACTGCTGGGTAATATTATGTTGGTACTCCGAACGGATTTCATTTAAAATACCTGCTTGCAACGTAGCAATGGCAATTCCTTGCTGATGCAGGCGAACAAGCAAATTTGCAGGGTTAATACGATCGATAAATAGGATTAAACGCTCGTGAGCCTGTAAGCGCAAGGGCAAAATATGCGCCCGGCTTTCTTTGTTTAGCTCGATGGTTTTTAAGTTAAAGAAACGCTGGATATCGTTCTTTAAAATATAATAAACAGCCATTAGTGCAATGAAAATGCCTGCAAATAAGATCACTATATCAACTAAAATTTGTTGGGTATTCATAAGTATTGTTTAATTACGGTAATATTAACGGACCGTTAAAAGCAAAAATGTGCATTATTATTTATATTTGTAACAGATAAAATTTAAATAACATGAGCACAACAGTTGATACAGCATTTGCACCAGTTACTTTTTCTGAAGGAGCAGCCAAAGAGTTATATAAATTAAAGGATCAGCAGGAGATAAGTGAAGATTACGGATTACGTGTTGGCGTAGAAGGTGGCGGCTGCGCTGGCATGAATTATATTTTAGGTTTCGATCAGAGAAAAGAAGGCGATCAGGAGTATTTAATTGACGGCATTAAGGTTTTCATGAACAAAGCACACCAGATGTACTTAATGGGCATGATGATCGATTGGCAAGATGGATTAAATTCACGTGGTTTCACTTTCGTTAATCCTAACGCAACCAGCACCTGCGGTTGTGGCACGAGTTTCTCGGCATAAATAAAATATTATTGTAACATATAGTGCGGTCCCCTTGTCTAAACATCGGGACTTTTTTTATTTTTACAAGCTTTGCCCGCCAAACGCTTATCGCAATACTAAATGAATTACAGAGAAAACATCAGACTGGCATTAGAATCTATTAAAGCGAACCGCTTGCGTACTATGCTTACCGCCTTAATTATTGCCATTGGTTTAATGGCTTTGGTTGGGATTTTAACCACTCTTGATGCTGTAAAGAAAAGTATGACTGATGCATTTAGTAGCATGGGGGCAAACTCTTTCACCATCAGAAACCGCGGTACAGGAATTAGAATTGGCAATGGCAAACGCCCAAAACCTTTTAAAGCCATCCGCTACGAAGATGCCGTTAAATTTAAAGATAGTCTGAATACACCTGCAACTGTTGCCGTAAGTGTTTTTGCCAGCGGTGGTTCTACTATAAAATACGGGAGTTTAAAAACCAATCCCAACATCAATGTTCAGGGTATAGATGAAAATGGTTTAGCCTCTCAGGGATTAAATTTATCACAAGGAAGAAATTTTAGTGTTTCTGAAATACAGCTCGGAAGCAACGTTTGTATTGTTGGTGGCGAAGTAGTTGAAAAATTATTTAAAGGCTCCGATCCTTTAGACAAACTGATCAATGTAGGTAATAACCGTTTTAAAATTGTTGGCATATTAGAGAAAAAAGGATCGAGTATGGGCTTTAGCGGTGATAGGGCTGTTTATGTGCCTTTGCTAAAAGCCAAACAGATTAACGCCAATGCCAATCCATCTTACACCATAACAGTAATGGTACCCAGTAATGAGATGCAGGAAAACATTATTGGTGAATCTACTGCACTATTCAGAAATATCCGCAAGGTTAAGGTGAACGAAACCAATAATTTCGAGATTACCAAGAGTGATGCCATTGCTCAAACTTTATTCGAAAATCTGGCTTTTGTGGCTATTGGTGGTGTTGCCATCGGAGTTATTACCCTAATTGGAGCCTCAATCGGCTTAATGAATATCATGCTCGTTTCGGTTACTGAACGTACACGCGAAATTGGTATCCGTAAAGCCATCGGCGCAAACCCGAAGGTAATTCGCCGCCAGTTCTTGATCGAGGCCGTAGTAATCTGTTTAATGGGTGGTGCCCTGGGTATTTTTCTGGGAATAGTTTTAGGGAATCTCATCTCACTGGCCATGGGTGGCGCATTCTTAATTCCCTGGTTATTTATTATTGGTGGTTTTGTATTATGTGTATTTGTAGGAATCCTATCTGGATATTATCCTGCTAAAAAAGCGTCAAAACTAGATCCTGTAGAGGCCTTGAGGTACGAATAGGCTTTGTTGGTTCACTAGTTGATTGGTCAATAGTTCATTAGTTCATGGCTGATAGCCTAGAGGCTCAATAGTTCAGTGGTTAATAGCCAAAATGATAAATAGTAACCTGTTAAAATCAATTAATAGTACAAACGATTTGCGAACCCTCATCTGCTGAAGCAACTAAGCCATGAACTATCAAACTATTGACAGTGAACCAATCAAGATGTGCAATATGCCCGGACAAATGAACTAATGGCAAATGAACCAATGAACCCTAAAGCAATGCGTTATTCAATTGAGATTGGGTAAGCAGTTGTTGCATTAAGGGCGTGCTAAGGCTATCTTCGAGCGCTGCAGCATGTTTTAAATGATGCATATCGCTGCCTACAAAATCGACCATGTGATTTTCGACCATTTCTCCTGCTACTTTTTTTGCACCAGCGCCATAATAACCTGTTAAAGCAATACCGTTTACCTGCAACAGGCAGCCTGTTTCTCTGATCTGATGATAGCTTTCGAAAGAATTGTAGTAGTAAGGATAACGCTCAGGATGAGCCAGCACCGGTTTGTATCCGGCATCCTGCATCATCTTTATAAAATCGATCAGGTTCTGAGGGGCGTTTATATATGATAATTCAAACAAAAGATAATTATTCCCAAAAGTTAAAACCTCTTTCTGTCTGATTTTTTTCTCCAAGGTTTCATCCAGATAATATTCGGCAGCGGCATCAACCTCCAGATCGAGTTCGATTTCCTGTAAGCCTTTTCTTAACGTGTCTAATCCACGATTGATGGTATCTGGCGTATTTCGAAAATAATCGGCCATGATATGCGGAGTAGCAATCAGTTTCTTATAACCTAAAGCTTTAAATCTTTTGGCCAAAAGGAAAGAATCTTTAAGTGTTTGTGCGCCATCATCAATCCCCGGAATAATGTGCGAATGCATATCTGTTCCGATACCAGAGAAATTAAATTCGGGTGCTATTTTCTTCTTTTTAAATAATCCGAACATAATGGTAGATCATAGCTTTAACTTATCTCTTTTGGCAAATTGCTTGCCTCTGCTGCACCAGCTAATTTAGAGGAATAGATTTTATCGAGCAAATTATTTAAGTCTTCACTTAAATCAAACTGCAGGTCTTCGTGCAGTTTTTTGAATTTATTTATGGTTACCGCGACAGTTTTTAAGTAAAATATACTGAAAAGCATCATAAAATCGCGATAACCAAAAATTGATTTCTTATAATCAAAAGGGATGGCATTGAGGATAAACAGTTTCAATTCTACCTCACCAACCGGATCTTTAGTCACTTTATAAAAATGATTAACCGAGGTGATCATCTTCCGAACCTTTACCAATGCCTCTTTGGCATTTAGTTTTTTCAATTCCAGAATCTGTTCTTCCACATCGGCTTTAATCCTCTCCTTCCGATCTTCTAAATCGGTTTCATCTTCTAATAATTTGTAATGAAGATGCTCTGTAAGCACTTTATCTTTGGCCACCAAACGCAGCAATAGCTTGTCTTTTTCTTTGACAGGCAATTCTGTTATAGCAGTTTTTAGATCCTTGTGCTCCGATAACTTCATTTAAAAAGGGTTAGCCTTGATGTATTTTTCCCACTCCCATGCAGAGCGCATCATCTCATTGATATCAAGATTGGCTTTCCAGCCCAGTTCTTTATTCGATTTTTGAACGTCGCCATAAATCTGAACAATATCTCCTGCCCTTCTTGGACCGATTTTATACTCAAGCTTCTCTCCATTCACTTTTTCGAAAGCTGCAATAATTTCTAAAACTGAAGAGCCTTTACCGGTACCAATATTGAAAACATCGTAATTACCGTTAGGATTTCCTTCTTCCAGTTTCTTAATCGCTGCAACGTGTGCTTTTGCCAAATCAACCACATGGATATAATCGCGGATGGCAGAACCATCAGGAGTATTGTAATCGTCGCCATAAACCGTAATCGGACCACGTTTGCCAATAGCCGATTGGGTGATGAAAGGGACAAGATTGGCAGGAACACCATTAGGTAATTCGCCAATTAAAGCGGTTTCGTGTGCACCAACCGGGTTAAAATAACGCAAAGCGATTATATTTAAATCAGGTGTTACTGCAGCTGTTTCTGCTAATATTTCTTCGGCAATCTGCTTGGTATTTCCGTAAGGAGATTCAGCTTTCTGTACTGGTGCAGCCTCAGTTACTGGTAAAGTTTCTGGCTGACCATAAACGGTACAAGATGAAGAAAACACAAAATTTATCTTCCTGTTAAACGAAGTTAATAGGTTAATTAAACCGTAAAAATTGTTTTTATAATACTTTAAGGGTTGTTCTACCGATTCGCCAACAGCTTTTGACGCTGCAAAATGGATAATTCCATCAATATCGGTATGGTTTTCTGCAAATTCCTGAACTGCTCTATCATCCTGTAGATCGATTTCATGAAAATCGAACCATTTGCCAGTGATGGCATGAAGCTGGGTTAAAATTTTGATGTTCGAGTTAGAAAGGTTATCGACAATTACGACTTCGTATCCTGCGTTATGTAACTCTACTGCTGTGTGCGAACCTATGTATCCTGTTCCACCAGTAACTAATATTTTTGCCATTTTAACGGTTAAATGTGGTAAAATCTTTATGATCTATCTTCTCCAAAGCCTCTGCAGGCAATGATTTAAAATATTCGTATGTAATCTTCAATCCTTCAGCACGGCCAACTTTTGGCTCCCATCCTAATATCTCTCTCGCTTTGGTAATATCTGGTCTGCGCTGTTTAGGATCATCCTGAGGAAGTTCTTTATAAACAATTTTCTGCGTGGTGCCGGTAAGTTTGATAATTTCCTCGCAGAACTGCTTGATGGTGATTTCATCCGGATTACCAATGTTTACCGGCTGCGCATAATCACTCATCAATAAACGATAAATTCCTTCGATCAAGTCATCAACATAACAGAAAGAGCGTGTCTGACTTCCGTCGCCAAAGATAGTTAAATCTTCGCCTCTTAAAGCCTGTCCGATAAAAGCAGGTAAAACACGTCCATCGTTCAGGCGCATTCTAGGGCCATAAGTGTTAAATATCCTTACAATTCTGGTTTCTACACCATGAAAAGTATGGTAGGCCATGGTGATTGCTTCCTGAAAACGTTTGGCTTCATCGTAAACGCCACGCGGACCAACCGGATTTACGTTACCCCAATATTCCTCTGGCTGAGGATTCACATTTGGATCGCCATATACTTCTGAAGTTGAGGCAATCAGCATTCTTGCATTTTTATTTCTGGCAAGGCCTAAAAGATTATGGGTACCCAATGAACCTACTTTAAGTGTCTGGATCGGGATTTTAAGATAATCGATCGGACTTGCAGGTGAAGCAAAGTGTAAAATGTAGTGAAGTTTACCTGGAATATGTACAAATTTGGAAACATCGTGGTTATAAAACTCGAAATTCTCCAGCTTGAACAGGTGTTCGATATTTGCCATATCGCCTGTAATCAGGTTATCCATTCCGATAACGTGATAACCCTCTTTCACAAAACGATCACAAAGATGCGAACCTAAAAATCCGGCTGCACCTGTAATCAATATTCTCTTCTGACCCATTTTAATCTATTAGTTTTCTACCTATGCTGTTATAATAATAGCCAAGATCGATCATTTTTTGCAAATCGTACAAATTTCGACCGTCGAAAACCACTTTATTTTTTAAGATGTTGTCGATTTTCTCAAAATCAGGGTTACGGAAAACCGACCATTCTGTTGCAATCAACAGGGCGTCAGCACCTTCTAAAGCTTCGTATTGGTTTTTAGCATAATTTACCTGATCGCCAATAACATTTTTAACATTGGCCATTGCCTCCGGATCGAACACGGCAACGGTTGCGCCGTTCTTAACCAGCGCATTAATAATATATAAGGCCGGTGCCTCACGGATATCATCGGTTTCTGGTTTAAAAGCAAGTCCCCAAAGTGCAAAATGTTTGCCCTTGATATCACCTTTATAGTATTTAAGCACTTTGTCAACCAGGATTGTTTTTTGTCTTTCATTAACCTCCATTACCGATTTCAGGATCTGAAAATCGTAGGCATAATCATCAGATGATTTTACCAGTGCCTGAACATCTTTAGGGAAACATGAACCGCCGTAACCTACCCCTGGAAAAAGGAAACGTTTACCGATACGGTCATCAGAGCCTATGCCCCTTCTTACCGAATCAACATCAGCACCTACGAGTTCGCAAAGGTTGGCAACCTCGTTCATGAAGGTAATTTTGGTGGCGAGGAAAGAGTTTGCCGCATATTTAGTCAATTCAGAAGAACGCTCATCCATAAAAAGAATCGGGTTCCCCTGACGTACATAAGGACCGTATAATTCAGCCATCAGCTTTTTCGCTCTTTCGCTTTTAGTTCCTAAAACCACGCGGTCAGGTTTCATAAAATCATCAACTGCTACACCCTCTCTTAAAAACTCGGGATTGGATACCACATCTACTTCAATCGAAGTATTTTCGGCAAAAACAGCCTTTACCTTATCGGCCGTTCCAACCGGAACAGTAGATTTATTTACGATGACCTTATACTCGGTAATCAGTTTTGAAATATCCTTTGCAGCGCCTAAAATATAAGAAAGATCAGCAGCACCATCTCCACCTGGAGGCGTTGGCAAAGCCATAAAAATAATCTGCGCATCTTTTACTGCATCTGCAAGATTTGTTGTAAAAGTCAACCTTTCCTGTTCTATATTTCTATGGAACAAAAGATCTAAACCAGGCTCGTAAATTGGTACTTCACCAGCCTGCATCTGCTTTACTTTCGCTTCATTAATGTCAACACATATTACATCATTTCCTGTTTCTGCTAAACAGGTTCCGGTAACTAAACCTACGTATCCGGTACCAATAACGGCTATCTTCATCTGTTATAATTTATTAAACAATATTAAATTGTTTTTTATCAGTTTTAATGAGCTCGCAAGCTCGGTTATTTTAGCTGCAATGAAGCAATCATAATCTGCCTATTTATTGTATTGAAAGATAGGCCAAACCGTGAGGACTCCATATATTTTTAAGCTTTTTAAATATATTCGTTTTATCTTGGCACGAAGATATGAAATTACACGAATGCTTTTGCTTTACATAATCGGAATTCGGCTTTACACTTTGCTTATCAGGATATTTTCATTATTCAATCCTAAAGCTAAACTGTTTATAAACGGCCGTAAAAATAGCTACACACAAATTGCTCAGAAAATTAATCCGAGCGAAAAACACATATGGTTTCATTTTGCTTCTTTGGGCGAATTTGAGCAGGGCCGGCCAGTTTTAGAAAAATTAAAAACCCTTTATCCTGCTAAGAAAATTGTAGTTACTTTTTTTTCGCCTTCAGGATACGAAATCAGGAAAAATTATGCCCTGGCAGATGTATTTTATCTCCCTATCGATACCGCAGCTAATGCCAAACGTTTTATAGCAAGCATTAATCCGGAAATGGCCATCTTCACCAAATACGAATTTTGGCATTTCTATTTTAAGCAATTAAAAGATCAGGGCATTCCTTTATATGTGATTTCTGGGATTTTTAGAGAAAGTCAGGCTTTTTTTAAATGGTACGGCGGCTTTTACCGCAATATTTTAAAATCTGTTACTTACTTTTTTGTGCAAAACAAAGAGAGCGAAAATCTTTTAAAGTCGATTGGGCTAAATAATGTAACCATAAATGGCGATACCCGTTTCGACCGTGTTTATGAAAATGCGCAATCTCCAAAACAGCTTAGCCTGATCGAAAGCTTTATCGGCAACTCTCCTACATTAGTTTGTGGAAGTACCTGGCCTGAAGATGAAAAAATATTATCGGCTTTACCTGGAAAATATCCTAACTGGAAGTTTATTATCGCGCCACACGAGATCCACGAAAGCCATATTGAAAGTATCGAGAAACAGTTTTCAGCTGGCAGTGTGCGGCTTTCAGTTTTCAGTGCTAAAGGGGAGACTCACAATTCTCAGATCTCAAATCTTAAATCTCAAATCTTAATAATCGACAACATCGGCATGCTTTCTTCTCTCTACCAATATGGAAACGTAGCCTATATTGGCGGCGGTTTTGGAACGGGAATACACAACACTTTAGAAGCTGCAGCGTTTGGTTTGCCTGTAATTTTCGGCCCGAAATACGATAAATTTCAGGAAGCCAAAGATCTAATTGCCATAGGTGCGGCCAAAAGCATTTCTACTGTTGAGGAATTAATCGGTGCTTTCGAGGATTTTGCCAAAAATGAAGATGCCGCAGCGCAGGCCAAAAGATATGTTACAGATAAAAAAGGGGCAACCGATCAGATTATTTCGATGATTACGAAATCAGATCAGCCTTAACAATTTCTTCCACAATCTGGGGAATACCCTGATCAATTGAAACCGTTATCACATCGTGTTCATCAGTATGAGGCTCTTCCAATGTTTCGAACTGGCTTTTTAATAAACTAGAAGGCATGTACTGATGAGATCGCTTAGCAATCCGATCGTGAATTAAATCGAAATTTCCTTTTAAATAAACAAAGCGGATTGATGTATTATCTGTTCTTAGCAAATCGCGGTAAGATCTTTTCAATGCAGAACAGGCAATAATGCATGTTGTACCATCAGCAACATGTTCGCGGCCAACTTTCGCAATCAATTGCAGCCAATCTAAACGATCTGCATCCGTTAAAGGAATTCCTGCAGCCATTTTATCTACATTACGTTGCGAATGCAGGTTATCGCCATCTATAAATTCAGCATTTATTCTCGGGGCCAAAGCTTTACCAACTACTGTTTTACCACTTCCCGAAACGCCCATTAAAATAATAAAGCTCGCCATATTTAAACTATTTAACCATTCCGGCCAAAGCCTCGATAAACACCGGACTATCGTTTAAACTTTCTACCAACTGAACATGTTCACCACCCAAAGCCTTAAACTCTTCGTGATATTCTACCGTGATTTCGTAAAGCGTTTCTAGACAATCGGCCACAAAAGCAGGGCTAAAAACCAAAAGACGTTTTTTGCCTTCGCCAGCTAATTTCTTCAACACATCGGTAGTATAGGGTTGTACCCATGGCTCTTTCCCTAAGCGCGATTGGAAACAAACGGTATATTGATCTTTTGAGAGATTTAATTCTTTGGCAATTAATCTGGCCGTATCATGTCCTTGTGCAGAATAACAGAATTTATTGGTATCGTTTAATGTCTGACAGCAATCGGCGCTTTTCAAACAGTAACTTCCAGTATGATCGCATTTTAACAATTGACGTTCAGGTAAGCCATGGAAGCTGAACAACACGTGATCGTAGCTTTCTACCTGATGCTTTTTAGCATTTTCTGCAAAAACTTTAATCATCAGTTCGTTATCATGGAATGAATTAACAAATGATATTGGCGGAACCGTTGGCCATTTGCTCACCAGCTCCATTACCAGTTGCATTACCGAGCCGGTGCTTGCAGAGGCATATTGAGGAAACATCGGGATAACCTGAATGCTCTCTACCAAACCGGCTTTTAAATTGGCTAACGCCGATGCAACAGATGGGCTTTGGTAGCGCATGGCCAGCTCTACATGATAATCGTCTCCCAATCTTTCCTGCAGCATTTTAGCCTGTAGCCTGCTGTAATACAAAAGCGGTGAGCCATTTTCATTCCAGATTTCTTTATATAATTTTGCTGTTTTAGGGCTACGGAAAGGAACAATAATACCTTTAACCAATAATGTCCTGTTCAACTTAGGGATATCGATTACCCGCTCGTCCATTAAAAATTGATCTAAGTATTTTTTAACATCTGCCGTTGCCGGACTATCAGGTGTTCCTAAATTTACCAGTAAAATCCCCTTTTTGCTCATTTATAAAGAATATGTTTCGTGGCGCAAATATCGCCTTTTTATTGTTTTTTCCCTATGCTTAAAATGTGATTGCAAACATTTTTTAGTCAAAAAGTGTTATTTCATACTTCCACAAGCTATCGAGCAATAGCCTGCAAATTCATCAGCATGCTGTTTGATGTTACTATCTGGCAATTCGAACAAGTAAAATATTATTTGGAAATTAGTTAGTGTCGGATGGTAACATCCAACACCACGGATATTCATTCGGAACCAGAAAAGATTTGATTTTGCGTCAGATGTTACCATCTGAGACAACGACCTCGACTATCGCTTCATTTTATGCAGTTGCCACCAAGGCATACCTGGTTTTTGGTGATGTTCTAAATGATAGCCAAAAAAGTAACAGGTAATAAAGGCAACAAAATGATTTTTCTGTAAGGTAGAAGAATGATATTCATTATCGTGCTCCCCCTTATGCGGCAAATAGGTTCCGAAATAAAATAACTGAAAAGTGCTTAATAAGGATGGCAGTACCCAAAACAACAGCAGGTTCTTTTCATCAATCCAGATTTTCAACACATTATAAACTATGGCCATAATTACCAATTGAATTATCGTGATATAATTCAGCATGAAACGGAAATACCATTTCCAAAAGCCATACGGCGCAAAATCAGGATCTTCTTCACTGTGTACATGACGGTGGTGCTGGTGATGTTTCGCATACAAACGGTTATAAAAAAAACCTGCGTAGAGAAAAACGGAAAGATAGCCAATAAAATTATTTGTTTTTTGGTTTGGCGATATCGTTCCGTGCATCGCATCGTGGGCGGTAATAAACAAACCTGTATACAAATGCATCTGAACAACAATCATCAGATAAACCAAGGGATTGCTCCAGGCAAAATTCCATGTAAGCAAGAAATAAAGAGAAACAAACCAACAGACAATTACGGTTAACGCAACCAGAATTCCGGTATGTGGGCTTATCGTTTTCAATGGCTTTTATTTATTTCGTCATGCTGAATTTAGTTCAGCATCTTTCTCCGTCATAAAGACCCTGAACTAAATTACCTTCGGTGAGCTCGCTTAAAGCTCGGTTTACTTCGTAGCTTTCCGCTACGCTACAGGTCAGGGCGACGCCTCTCATGATAAATCTAGTATTTTTCCAAAGCGGCTTTAACCTTTTCCATCAGCCACATTGGTGTAGAAGTAGCACCGCAGATGCCAACTTTATCATTTTCGTTAAACCAGGTTTGATCTAACTCTTCAACATTCGAAATAAAATAAGAATTATCGTTGTGTTTTTTACAAACATCGTATAGCACTTTTCCATTAGAAGATTTCTTGCCTGATACGAAAACGATTTTATCATAATGACTTACAAAATCTTCCAGCTCTTCGTAACGGTTAGATACTTGCCTGCAAATGGTATCGTTAGCCTTAACTTCATAACCACGGCTCAATAATTCATCTTTAATGTGATAAAATTTATCGGTGCTTTTAGTGGTTTGGCTATATAGGGTAAATTTAGCAGGCAATTCTACATTATCCAGCTCGGCCAGATCCTGAAAAACAATTGCCTTACCATCTGTTTGACCTTGTAATCCGATTACCTCGGCGTGCCCGTGCTTACCAAAAATAAGTACTTGCTCATCGTCATCATGTGAATTTTTAATCCTATTCTGTAATTTCAGCACAACAGGACATGAAGCATCTATTAAAGTCAGGTTATTTTCTAAAGCCAGTTGATAGGTTGATGGCGCCTCACCATGAGCCCTGATTAAAACCTTTTCGTCCCTTAAGTTTTTTAATACTTCGTGATCGATGATTTTTAATCCACGATTGGTTAAACGCTCTACTTCTTCATCATTATGCACAATATCGCCAAGGCAATATAAATAACCTTCATTATCCAGAATATCTTCGGCCATTTCTATGGCATATACTACGCCAAAGCAAAAGCCTGATGATTTATCGATGTTAACCTGTAAGTTGTAACCCATTGCGATACAAAATTAAGCAAAAATATTTGTTCCGGTTGTCATGTATAAGACAACAAAAAAGATTAGCTGTGAAACGAACATTACAGTACCAATATGTTTCTGTTGCTTTAAGCCCAAAGCATAATAAAACTTTAACAATATTACAGAAACAATAAACCACGCTACATAATTCTGAACAGGGATTTCATGCCAGTCCCACTGCCAGTAGTTAAATTTCATGGCCACAGGTTCCAAAAAGAAATCGAAACCTACCAGTATAAAAGCGCCGAGAACAGAAGCCAGAATACTATGCCTGATTTTCATACTTTTCATCATTTGTCCAACACTGAAAATAAGGATTACCCAATTTACACCCATTAGTAATGGAACCGCAGCAACTTTGTAGCCCAATGTATCGCCGTAATAATAGCTGCCAAATATCTTTCCGGTATGCACGCCCAGTACCTCGACTAAAAAGCCACAGAGAAATACACCCGAAACCAGTAATAATAAACGTTTCACATCGGCATTGTACGAAAAAACAATTACGGCAAACATCAGCAACAAATGAAAGGGAACCAGTTTGATAAAATAAGGCTGGGCAGCAGGAATTAAGAAGCCAAGCAAGCCAACCATATGAAAAACGACAATTATTGCAACTGCAATCCTTTTAACCTTTAAATCGTTTTGATCGTTCTGCCCTTCCATGTGCTCGTTTTAAAAATATGTTTTTTTATAGAAATGAATGAAATTATTAAGAAGAACAACATCTGTAAGGGATGTAAAATCAGATTTATCAAAACATTTTGTCCCGATAAATAGGAGATCATCATTCTACTTAATACTATTAAAGTTAATGGTAATACAAGTAAAGCAATATTAAAGTTTAAGATTAAAATTACTGGCCCTACAGTTACCAAAAGCTGGTAAAGTAATAATATTATGATGTTATTACCAAAACCCGCCAGTAAATTTTTACTAAAACCGTTTAAGCTTTCGCCTAAATTTTTGTACATCCTGCAATAGATCAGTCTGTTGGCTAAAAGGGCCTCTGCATTAAATTTTTCTTGTTTTACCAACTTCATAATCTCCACATCTTCCACAACCTGGTGTTTAACCCGCTCATGCCAATGGTTTTCTTTGTAATTATTGGCATTAAAAAACATGCACTGTCCGCTTGCTGCTGAAAATGCTGGATTTTTCGAAAGTTTAACCAATCGCAAAGGCAATAAATTTAGCAGTATAAAATGCATTAAGGGCACTGTTAACCACTCGCCTATCGATTTTATAGTTTGGTTGGTAAAAACACTTAACAAAGCCAGGCCTCCGATTTCCATCCGGTTGATCAGGCTATTGATCAATCCTCTTTTTACTGATTCGTCTGCGTCGATAAACAAAAGATATTTCCCTGTAGCCAATTCGCTAAGCTGGTGGCACGCATAGTTTTTTCCAAGCCAGTTTTGAGGTAACGCTTTCCCGCGTACCACTTTATATTGCGGGTTTGTGAGACAAAATTTTTCGACTACCTCATAAGTATTGTCATCGCTGTTATCATCTAAAACAATAACCTCATAATTGGAGTAATCCTGATTTTTTATCGAAACGAGTAGTTCTAAAATATCTGCTTCTTCATTTCGCGCAGGAATTAGGATCGAAACCTTATCATGATAGTGTTTAACCACTCTCGGCAACTTAGGGTTAGAAAGGAAATTGAAAACAGTAACCGAAAACCGGATCACCAGGAAAATTAAAACGGCGTAAATAAAAATTGTCATTCAATTAGCTGAGTTTGTTTAACAACCGATTGATCGTAATGTTTATTATAGGCACTTTTCAGCAATTGCAAGCTCACATATTCTTCGTTCTCCCAATGCTGCAAATAAGTATAAGCTGAAGGCTTTCTTTCCGCAAAATAATCAATAAAGGTGGCGGCAAAAATAATATTGATTTTTTTCTGACTGGCATTGATCATCTGCATCACTCCTTTTTCGAAACTGATATTTTTGAGGTGGTTCGAATATAATTTGCCCTGGGGAAATACAAGTACCAAATTTGCGGGGTTATCTAACAGTTTGCCTGCATAATTAAGCGTTTCTAAAACATCTTTACCTTTATTTTCGGCCGCAAAAGCACCAAGATACTTTAGAAAACCAACTTTAGTATAGTTTTCGGCATTCACTAAAACATGAAATTGTTTCTTAAATACTTTTTTGTTGATGTAAAAGAGGAAAAAACCATCCCACCAGCTAAAATGATTGGCTAAAATTAGAATAGAAGCGTCTTGTTTGATTTCCACTCCATCGTAATTGAATGCCGCAAAATCTTTTTTGATGATAAACTGGATGTACCAGGAGAAAAAGCTGAAGATCAAATTATTTTTTCTAGGCTGATACATTTCGGGAAATTGCAAAAAATTGAGGTTAATTGCAAATGTGGTTTCTTTAAGACGGCTATAGTCCTCGTTTGTAACGAGGATTAGCGAGATCCACATTTGCAATGTGGTGTAATAGTTTCAAAAATTTATTTGTATTTCTAGCGATGAAATCGCTATTCTCTGGCATCCTCGTTTCAAACGAGGACGATGATCCAAATTTGCAATACAGAATATTATTTCTTTATATTTACGAGTAGATCTCCCAAACATCCTCATTACAACTGAGGATAATAACTTAAAGACATTAAAAAATCTTATTTGATTATGGGAGGAAGCAGATATATAATTACTGATCAAAATCAGGCTTATTTTATAACATGTACAATAGTTGGTTGGATAGACTTATTTACAAGACCAGAATATAAAAACATAATTGTCGATTCGTTAAATCACTGTATCGAGAATAAAGGATTAATATTAAATGGTTGGGTTCTGATGACGAATCACATTCATTTTATTGGAAGATGTAAAGAGCCAAATACAATGTCTGATTTTTTGAGAGATTTTAAAAAATTCACTTCGAAGCAATTGGCTGTTACCATTAAAGAGATACCTGAAAGTAGGAGAGATTGGCTTTTAGATAAGTTTAGTTTCGAAGCTAGAAAGACCAATAGGGCAGAAAATCACAAAATCTGGCAAGACGACAATCATCCTATCGAATTACAAGAAATCGATGCTTTTCAAAAACTACATTATATCCATGATAATCCTGTTAAAGCTGGTATTGTTGAATCTCCCGAGCAATACATTTACAGTAGCGCTAAAGATTATGCTGGAATTAAAGGTTTGGTGAAAATTGAATTGATTTAAAAAAAGCGATAAAATCGCTATTCTCGTGCATCCTCGTTACAAACGAGGACGATAGCACAGATGAATTATAGTCCTCGCTTGTAACGAGGATTCGTAAGATGCACATTTGCAATGTGCTATTATCTCTATAATTTTAGCTCAAATAAACCCGATCTTCTTCACCTTCCACATCCATTACCACATCTACATGTTCTTTTAATATAGTAGCCAGTTCAAGACCAACAAAATCGGTGGCAATAGGGAAAATTTTATGGCTTCGATCAACCAAAACTACGGTGCGGATTTTTTTATGCGGCGTATTTAAGAAAACACCCAAGCCATAAGCAAGGGTTTTACCGCTGTTCAATACGTCATCAACAATAATGATCACCTTGTTTTTCCAATGGCTTTCATCTAAATCTGTCGAAGCTACCAATTTGCTGCTTTCTTTCTGCAGATCGATACGCAGTAAAGTTAGTTTAAAGCCCGAAATCTTTTTAAGCACTTTTTCTAATCGTAGCGCTAGTTTGTAACCACGGTCCCAAATACCGGCAAGCACCACTTCTTTCTCATTCAGGTTATCTTCCAAAATCTGATAAGCGATACGATCTATTTTCTGCTGAATTTGTTTCTTGTTGAGAATAAGTAATTGCGATGCCATTGTATAAAAAGGATTGAATACAAAAAGAACGATTTTAAGGATGAAATTCAAACTATTTGAAAAATAATTTGAATTGTTTGCAACGTTTTCATCAGAGATGCGTCTAATCTATAACCAAAACACAAAATCGAAGCCATCGTTGCCCAAATGCTGCGTAATAATAGCTTCAAATCATTTAACGAAAAAACGACTATGAAAACCCTTATCAAATCATCCGCCATTTTGTTTATCATAATAACCAGCTACATGGCTAAGGCGCAGGATACTAAAAGCTTTACCGTTAAAAACTTCAATAGCATTGGAGTAAGCAGTGGAATAGATCTATACCTCACTCAGGGCGGTAGCGAAAGTGTGAGTATAAAATCTGATTCTGAAACATTAAAAGATATTGTTGTTGAGCAGAACGGCAGCAATGTTACCATAAAATTTAAAGACGGCATCAAATGGAGCGGCATGTTTAAAAACCGCACCATTAAAGCTTATGTAAGTTTTAAAACCCTAAATGCAATTGCAGCATCGGGCGGATCGGATGTTTTTACACAAAACCAAATTAAAACAGATAAACTTGCTATTCGCTCTTCAGGAGGATCGGATTTAAAATTAACGGTTGTTTGCAACGATCTATCTATTCAATCAAGCGGTGGCAGTGATCTCGATTTAAAAGGCAAAGCAGAAAATATGACCATTCAATCTAGTGGAGGTAGTGATATCGATGCTTATGAATTAATTACAGATTATGCAAAGGTGCAGGCTTCTGGTGGTTCTGATGTAAATCTTTATGTAAATAAAGGCTTAGAGGCCAGTGCAAGTGGTGGTGGCGATGTAAGTTATAAGGGAAATGCTTCACTCAAAAAAACATCAAGCTCAAAAAGTGGAGATGTACACCACGTAAATTAAAAGTTTAGTTTAGTTAATAATAACGCGCTGCTTTGTGGATACAATGCGGCGTTTTTCTTTTATAAAAGATTTAACTGACAGAATGATTACACCGATTCAGGTCATTAAAGGCTGTAGGGGGAATCTTTAACCTTCAGCCTTTCTATCCTCTACCTTTTTTTGTACGGATAGTAAATAAAGTTGGCACCTTCAGGAACAATTACGAATACGCACATAAAATCTTCTGGTTTTTTATACACTTTTAAGAAGGGCTCTTTTTTTTCCTTGCTAATGATTCCTTTTTCTACAAATTCTTCTAACGTAGAGGCTTGTATTGTCCAGTCGGTATTAAGTTCTTCTTTGTTTAAGATAAGTTCGCCAATGTTCACCTCATGTTGATGCGCAATAAAAATTGGGTGGGCAGAAATGCCTTCAACCATAATCTCGATTGCTACTTCTTTAATCGCATCAGCATAAAATTCTAAATCTTTTTCTAGACTTATCAGCGGACTTTCCTGCTTTTTTTGTGGTGTTCCGTTCTCTTCGGGCGTTGCGCCTAATAATTCTTCTCTATCCATACCTTAACTAATAATTGAATTTTGAATGAGTGAATAGTTGAATGTTAAAGGCAAATTGCCCCATTCTGTCACTCAATCTTTCTCTCACTCAATCATTTTATTACTTTAACCTTAACAATACTACATTTTCTACGTGTTGCGTGTGCGGAAACATATCTACAGGTTTAATTCGCACCACATCGTATTTTTCTTTCAATAATTCTAAATCTCTTGCCTGTGTGGCTGCATTACAGCTTACATAGACAATTTTTTCAGACTCCATTTCAAGCAATCTCTGTACTACATCTGCATGCATACCAGCGCGTGGCGGATCGGTAATCACCACATCTGGTTTACCATGCGCCAGGATAAATTCTGAAGTAAGAATATCTTTCATATCTCCGGCATAAAAAACCGTATTATCAATGCCATTTAACGCTGAATTAAACTTTGCATCTTCAATAGCGGTTGGCACGTATTCTACCCCAACTACCTGCTTTACGTTTTTGGCAATAAAATTTGCAATCGTTCCAGCACCAGTGTATAAATCATAAACCAATTCATCACCTTTAAATCCGGCAAAATCTCTGGTGATTTTATATAGTTCGAAGGCTTGTTCAGAATTGGTCTGATAAAAAGATTTCACTCCAATTTTAAAACGGATGCCATCCATTTCTTCGAAAATATGATCGCGACCGGAGAAAACCACCACATCCTGATCGAAAATAGTGTCATTCTTTTTTTGGTTAACGATATACAGCAAAGAGGTAATCTGTGGAAATTCATTTTTAAGGAACCCCATCAAGCCATCAACTTGTGTCTGTTCCGGATAAGCAAATACCACGGCAACCATCACCTCTCCTGTGCTAGAAGTACGGATAATCAGGTTACGCAAAACGCCTTCATGGTTACGCAGATCGTAAAACGACAGGTCGTTTTCTAAGGCATATTTACGTACTGCGTTTCTGATCGAATTAGAAGGCTCATCCTGTAGATAACAATGCTCGATATCTAAAATTTTATCAAAACGCAATGGTACGTGAAAACCCAGTGCATTCATGTCAAAATCTTCATCGCGTTCTACATCGGTTTTTTCCAACCAACGTTTGTTCGAAAAAGTAAATTCTAATTTATTTCGGTAATATCTGTTTTTTTCTGAGCCTAAAATCGGTTCAGTTCCTGAGGTATCTATTTTACCTAAACGCTGTAAAGCTGCCTCAACATTTTTCTGTTTAAACTTTAATTGAGCATCGTAACCCATATGCTGCCATTTGCAACCGCCACAGGTTCCGAAATGAGGGCAGAAAGGATCAGTACGCAACGCTGATTTTTCATGAAGCTGATCGATGATTGCTTCAGCAAAATTCTTTTTCTTTTTGGTCAACCGGACATCTACCACATCACCGGGAACGGCTTTATCAACGAAAATGACCAATTCGTCAGCCTTGCCAACACCTTTTCCCTCTTCAGCAATATCGATTATATGTACGTTTGGAACAATAGTTACCGTACCAGGTTTTCTTCTACTCATTATTTTGCAAATATAGAAAAAAGAGGTTAAAGGTTAAGGACAGAAAGGTATAGGGTTTAAAAACCAATTAATCAAAAGATTGGCCATAATCATCCTACTCGAACAAGAACTGTCCGGCAATGGAACCCTGATTTTAAAAATTATTTTCCAAAAAATTTAAATGCCGCGCCCCAAAAGCCATCTAACCAATTAAATTTTAGGTCAAATTTTTCATCCACCAGTACAGAAAACTCTAATATTTCTTTGCTCATGATAAAAAACCTATCTATTTAAGCAATAATACTAAATTCATACCAAAAACCAAAACGGTATAAATTAATTTTATGTTAATTTTACATCAAAAGGTTAAATCATTCCCTTTACAACAACTACAATTGCGATCAATTGATTTTCAGTTCCTTATTTGATAACCAAATAAAAATCCGTAACTTAAAGTATCATTCACATAAAAATGGAGGTTCATTATGAACGTTATCCGTAAAATTGAACATTGGGGAGATGTTCATCACTCAAAATGGCTAGATTATCTTCGGATTGTACTTGGCCTGATCATTTTTGGAAAAGGTGTTTCTTTTGTTAGCGACACTTCGGTTCTTCAGAACATGATTACACAAAACAACGTATTTGGTTTTTCGGGCATGCTCATCAGTGTCGCCATTCATGTTGTTGCATTTGCGCATTTGGTTGGGGGTGTTTTAATTACTTTAGGCTTAGTTACCCGCTTTGCCGTTGTAATTCAGATTCCAATCTTATTGTTTGCGGTATTTTTCGTTAACCTTACGCCGGGTTTCTCCACACCGAATTCGGAATTGTGGTTTTCGGTATTGGTCTTGTTTCTGCTCATCATGTTTTGGGTAGTAGGTTCAGGCCCATTATCGGTTGATGAAGGGTTGAAACGCAAAACTGGCAAGCGGTACGCCTAAACAACATTAAATATTCTTAGTATCTTTCGCTTTTACGAACGATCATGAAAACGAAGATACTTTTTGCACTGCTTTTTGCGGGATTGGGATGTTACGCACAAAATTCGACAGATGAATATTTCACGCTAACGCGGGCTGGTTTCCTAGAAAAAAACGCTTATGAAACAACTGCTTTTGTAGAAAAATACTTTCGCGTACCCGGTAACACAGGCTTTAATGCCAGTATCCATTATGTAGAAAATATCCTTAAAAAGGCCGGTTTTGTAGAACAGAAGCAGGATGAATTTGAGGCTCCTTTAACTTATCGCATCGAAAAAAGAGCGATGAAAAACAATACCTGGGAACCTGTTGATGCCAATATTGATATCGTTGGCGAAACAAAACCACTCATCTCTTATAAAACTAACCGCAATATGATTCCAATCAATTGCGGATCAACAGCTGCAGGAGGTGTTACAGCTAATGTGGTTTACATTGCCAACGTATTACCTGCCGAAATAGAGAAAATGGACCTTAAAGGAAAAATCCTTTTTTCTGAGAACAGTCCGTCACGTTTGCTTCAAATAGCCACAAAAGCGGGAGCCATTGGTGTGCTGGGCTATTCGATGCCAAAGTACACCCAACCAGAGGTACACCAAACTTCTATCCAATTTGGGAGCATGAAAGCCAATAGTGAGGTATGGACCTTGCTTTTATCTTATGCTGCTAAAGAAAAATTAAAAGCAGCCTGTTTAAAAGGCGAGACTAAATTAAGAGTAAGTATTCAGACTAAAATTTACCCCTCCGAAGAATTAACCATAGTAGCAAATGTTAAAGGCAATGTAAATCCTAATGAACGTTTTGTGTTCAGTGCCCATGTTCAGGAGCCTGGCGCAAATGATAATGCAAGTGGTGTTGGTACATTAGCAGAAATGGCAAGGCTAACAGCAGCATTATATCAGGCAAAAAAGATAAGTCCGAAGCGTAGCCTCACTTTTTTATGGGGCGACGAAATTGTATCAACAAGAAGATATATTACCGAAGATACCACCCGGGCCAAAGGCATTATGTGGGGAATGAGTTTGGATATGGTTGGCGAGGACACTAAAAAAACCGGCGGCTCATTCCTGATTGAAAAAATGCCTGATCCATCGGCCATTTGGACAAGGGGAGCTGATAAACATACCGAATGGGGCGCTGGCGATGTTACTGAAAAAGATCTTTTTCCGCATTATTTTAACGATTTTATCTTCGATATCTGTAAAGCACAGGGCAAATTTGCCAACTGGACAGTTAATTATAATCCGTTCGAAGGTGGCAGCGACCACACACCATTTTTGCAAAATAAAATTCCAGGATTATTGATGTGGCACTTTACCGATGTTTTCTACCATACGGATAACGACAGGATTGATAAGGTTTCGCCAACCGAAATGAAAAATGTTGGGATAAGTGGTTTAACTGCTGCCTATACTTTAATTTCTGCAGATGAAAATACTGCGATAGCCACAATCTCGAAAGTTAAAACTGATGCTTTAACCCGCTTAAAAACTGAATTTGAACTGAGCAAAAAGGAAATTGCAAAAGGGAAAACCGCAACGGATGAGAAACACATTATTGAAGTGTGGGCCAAATGGTATACTGATGCTTTGGCAACGGTAAACAAGATGCCTGTAAAATCCGAAACCACCAGAGTTGGTTCGGCCATTAAGTTTGCCACCAACGAGATCGAAAAGCAAACGAAGCTATATTTAGAGGAGTTAAAGTAGATTGATGCCTAAACCAAAAGCAATAGTTATCGGTGCCGGAATTGCGGGCATTGCATCGGCAATCCGTCTTTCCTTAAAGGGCTATGAGGTTGATGTTTTTGAAGCTAATTCAAAACCTGGAGGTAAGCTGACAGAAATAAAAATGAACGGTTTCAGGTTTGATGCCGGACCGAGCCTTTTTACCATGCCCCAGTACGTGGATGAACTCTTCAAACTGGCAGGCAAAAACCCTGAAGATTATTTTGAATATCTAAAACTAAAAGAAATTTGCCGTTATTTTTACGAAGATGGCTTAAGGTTAAACGCAAGTGCAGATCTCGATGAACTTGCCAAGGAAATAGAAGAAAAAACAGCTTCAACTGCAAAAGAGGTTGAGCGCTATTTAAACAAAAGCAAAACCATTTACGATGTTACCCACCGTGTATTTTTGGAAAGAAGTTTGCATAAAATTAAAAGCTACCTGCACTGGGACACCTTAAAATCTATATTCCGTTTTGGCCAGATTGATGCTTTTAGAACCCAGGCAAAAGCAAACCAATCGTTCTTTAAAGACGATAGAATAGCGCAGCTTTTTAACCGTTATGCCACCTACAATGGTTCCGATCCCTATCAGGCACCGGCCACATTGAATATAATTCCACATTTCGAGTACCACTATGGAGCTTTCCTTCCAAAGAACGGGATGTATAGTATTGTTACTGCCCTGGTAAAATTGGCAGAAGGGTTGGGAATAAGGCTTCATTACAATCAAAAGGTGGAGGAAATTATATATTCTAATAAACCTAAATCCGAAGTACAGGGCGTAAAAGTTAACGATAAAACCTATAAAGCTAACGTTGTTGTTTCGAACCTCGACGTCTGGTTTACTTATAAAAACCTGCTTAAAAACATAGCTCAACCTAAAAAATTATTAAACCAGGAACGGAGTAGCTCTGCTTTGATTTTTTACTGGGGCATGGATGGGAATTACAGCGATATGGGCCTGCACAACATCTTTTTCGCTGAAGATTACCAAAAGGAGTTTAATGCCATATGGAAAGATAAAACCATCAGCAGCGACCCCACCGTTTACATTAATATCAGCGCCAAACACATTAGAGGGGATGCGCCTACAGATAGTGAAAATTGGTTTGTAATGATAAACGTTCCTGCCAATAATGGTCAAAAATGGGATGTGTTGATTAAAGAAGCCAGGACAAATATTATCAAAAAGATCAGTCGATTGTTAAACAGAAATATTGAAAAAGATATTATCTGTGAGCAGATTTTAGACCCCAGAAGCATTGAAAGCAAAACCGGTTCTTATCAAGGCGCTCTGTATGGCAACAGTTCCAACAATCAGTTTTCTGCCTTTTTAAGGCATTCCAATTTCAGTTCGAAAGTTAAAAATTTATATTTCTGTGGGGGTAGCGTGCATCCGGGCGGAGGCATTCCCCTTGCGTTGTTATCAGCTAAGATAATTGACGATGAGTTTAGGGTTTAGGGTTTAGGGGAAATCTTATCTAAAGCAAATTGTTTATTGGCAAAGAAAATCTACCGATTATTTTTAATCGCTTCTTCCAACTTTTCCCCGTCCAGGTCAAATGCGTCTACAATCAACTTAGCTTTGGTATAAAAAGGATCACGTTCTTTGAGTTTCTCTTTAATAAATTCTAAAAGCTGTTCATCATCCAGATCCTTAATTAAGGGACGTTTTTGACGGTTATGTAAACGTGATACCAAAGCCGCCGGCTCCATTTGCAAATAAACGGTTTCACCGTTAGCATTCATCCATTCCATGTTATCGAAAAAGCATGGCAATCCGCCTCCAGTAGCTACCACACAGGTTTCTGGATAATCGAAGGTTTTAAGCATTTTGCTTTCGTAATCCCTAAAGCCACTTTCTCCATATTCGGCAAAATATTCGGCAATACTTTTACCTGTTTTTGAAACAATTTCGGCGTCAAGATCAATCACAGGGCATTCTAAACGATGTGCCAGCTGTTTAGCTTTTGTACTTTTGCCGCAGCCCATGTATCCGATAAGGAAAATTTTCATGTGTGTTTTATTTAACCGACCTACAATAAATGGTCGCGTTTTAACATAATATAATCGGTTACAGGTGGCGTAAAACCTTCTTTTTTCAATAAAGTTACAACCTGTCCGCGATGATAAGTAGAATGATTAAATAAATGAAATAAAATTTCATCCAATCGGTTTTCGTACTCAATACCTTGTGTGTTGCTGTACAAAATCTTCTTATCTAAAGAACTCTTTTTCAATACCGCCCTGATCAATCTAAAATTTTCAGCAGCAATACGCTCAAAGTTTTCCTTATGATGAATATCCCAAACACCATAAAGTGGTTTCTTGCCCGAAATCCGTTGCGCCCATATATGTTGGGCATTAAGTACATGGCTAAACAAGCGCTCAGCATCGGGCATTTCGGTTGTTGCAAGCTTAAATATTTCGATGATGCGTTGATCGGCAAGCTCAGTATAATTTATAATTTCCTCTTCGCGCATAACCTAACTTAATTTAACTCTTGGGTCAACATAAGCATATAAAATATCAACCAGAATATTGATGACTACAAATACGAAGGCAATAAAAAGAATAGAACCCATCACTACCGGAAAATCAGACATTTCTAAAGCGGTTACAGTTGTTCTGCCTAATCCGTTATACCCGAAAATGTACTCTACAAAAAAAGAACCCGCCAGCAATGAGGCAAACCATCCTGAAATAGCTGTAATTACTGGGTTCAAAGCATTTTTTAAAGCATGTTTATAAATTATAGCATTTCTACTTAAGCCTTTGGCTCTTGCAGTTCTGATATAATCCTGCGCCAAAACATCCAGCATTGCACTTCTGGTTAACTGTACAATAATCGCCAAAGGTCTCAAACCAAGGGTAACCATTGGCAACCATAGGTTTCTTAGGGTTAATACTTCACCATTAAAGGGATCGTAAGAATATAAGCTGCCGCTCATTTTTAGGCCAGTATAATTGCTCAGTACAAAACCGAAAAGCCAGGCAATAATAATCCCCGCAAAAAAAGAAGGCGCTGATATACCCAGAATGGCAAATGCATTGGCCGATTTATCAATCCATGAATCTTTATAAACTGCTGAAAGCACGCCTAAAAACACACCGATTATGGTGGCGAAAATCATCGCTGTTAGCGCAAGAATGAAGGTATTCGGTACGGTTTCAGAAAGTATAGCTGTTACATCACGTTTGGTCTGGTAGGAACTGCGAAGATAAGGCCATTTTATCACCAGCGCCTTTTTATCAAAGGCCATCAGTTTTGTGTAGTGATATTTCTGTTGATTGGTACTATCGTTATCAAGAATGCTAATTGGCGATAAATCATTAATGTATAAAACAAACTGAACAGGTTTGGACCGGTCTAAACCAAATTCTTTACGAACTGCTTCGAGCGATTGTACATCGGCCCTTTGCCCCATCGTCATCCGTGCAGGGTCGCCAGGTAAAATATTAAACAGCACAAAAACAACCAATATTACACCGCCCATCACCAGCAGTCCATACATCAGTTTTTTTAGCGCGTATCCGATCATATTTATTTATCGAAATATTTTCGACTGAGTTGGTCGAAAGTGGGTACGTTGTGAAAATGCCATTTATTGATTACCACTCCATTCTTCATCAATAAAACGCCAGGATTTGCCCTAACCATACTTTTTAAAGGTACGGCATCGGCATAAAAAACCTCCGAAAACAGGTTATTCTTTTTGATAAAGACCTGTGCATCCTGAGCCGAATTGGAAGTAAGCAATACCGTACGGATATTAAACTGCTGCGTAGCGTTTAAAGCCAAGGCGTTCAATTTACCAATAGCGGCCTCGTTGGTAGCATGAAGATCGTAGGCTACAAAGATCAAATTATAATAAGGGTTTTCGATCAGTTCCTTGGTATAATCGGTACCCGAAGCATCTGTAATGTTCAGGTCTTTGATTTTAGGTTCAAAACCTTTTTTAACCAGCCTTTTTGCCGGTTCACCGATAATTTCCCAATTGTTATCCTTCCATATCTCTGTTTTAAGATAGGCTTTATCGCTCATATCTTTCTCTTCATTGGTTTTCTTGTTCTTTAAGTGATACATGATCTCAAATTCATCTGGTTTTTCTCCTGGAGGAATCACCATTAATGATGGAAGATGTGCACCAACTTTATAAGGCAGGAAATCGATAATCGGCAAAACATTGTAAGTGTACAAGCCAAAACCTAAAGATATAACCGTTACTGCAATAGCGATATTTCTTTGAGTGGTTTCTTTTTTAAATAAAGGCTGGATCAGGTTCTTGTTTAAGAAAATAACAATGATCAGCGCTAAAAGGATCAGATCTTTACTGAACGACTGCCATGGGGTAAGCGGAATGGCATCGCCAAAACAGCCACAACTGGTAACTACTTTGAACGCTGCAGATATAAATGTGAGCAGGGTAAAAAAGATGATGAGAAGCAATAAACCCCAGGCTACCTTTTTACTCCAGAAACCCAATAGCAATAAGACACCGAGAACAATTTCTAAAGTACAAAGTAAAATAGCAATACCAGTGGCCATTCCACTCAGGAAATTCATGTGAAAAACTTCAAAATATTCCTGTAGTTTATAGCCAAAGCCAAGTGGATCGTTTGCTTTGATCAATCCTGAAAATATGAATAAAGCACCGACAAAAATCCTGGAGAATCTTAAAAGTATGTTTCGCATCTGTATGTATCTATTTTTTTAAAGGCTATTACGCTATTTATTTAACGCCGAGTTTGATCAGTGCAAAAACCGAATAGTTCAACATATCCTGATAATTTGCATTAACGCCCTCCGAAGCCAGGGTTTGCCCTTCGTTGTCTTCTATCTGTTTTACCCTAAAAATTTTCATCAAAATCAGATCGGTTAACGAGCTAATGCGCATATCGCGCCAAGCCTCACCATAATCGTGGTTTTTGGCAAACATTAAATCTTTCGTTTCCGTTACCTTTTCTTCAAATCTTTTTTCAACTTCGGTATAAGGCATCTCGTTCGGATCACTTTCGGTCAGTTCGAGCTGCATCATGGCGATAATACAATAGTTTACAATCCCGATGTATTCAGATATCACACCCTCTCCTACTTTACTTACTTTTTTTTCTTCGAGCGTACGGATGCGTTGTGCTTTGATAAAAATCTGATCGGTTATCGAACTTGGTCTTAAAATCCGCCATGCAGTGCCATAATCTTTAGTCTTTTTTAAAAATAATGATCTGCAAACTGCAATCACTTCATCAAATTCGGTAGAGGTATTTGTTTGTGCCAAAGCCAATAATTATTTAGTTTTTAGTGTATTTTTGTCCTGAAAAAACAAAAGCTAAAGATACATTTTTAAAGCGAAACCCAAATCCCGAAAGGGTTTATTATGGCAGAAAAAAACTTTTTTGAGCCCAAGCAAAACTTAAACATTAAAGGTAAGCTTATCGATTTAAGCCGCCCAAAAGTGATGGGTATTTTAAATATCACCCCGGATTCTTTTTACAGCAATAGCCGCACAAAATCGATAGACGAGGCTTTAACCAAAGCAGCCCAGTTCATTAATGAAGGCGCTACATTTATTGATATCGGCGGATACTCATCAAGGCCTGGCGCTAAAGATATTTCTACCAGTGAAGAGGTTGACCGTTTGGTGCCCGTGGTAGAAAGTTTAGTAAAAGCATTTCCCGAAGCGGTTATTTCTATTGATACCTTTAGGGCGAAAGTGGCGGAGGAAACGATTTCTGCCGGTGCGCATATCATTAATGATATTGCCGCTGGAGATATGGACGAACAGATGTTCGAAACGGTGGCTAAATTACAGGTACCTTATATGATGATGCACATGAAGGGTACTCCTCAAAATATGCAGCAAAACCCTGTTTACGACAATGTGTTATTGGAAGTAATTGATTACCTGGCGAAAAAAGTTGCGGCGCTTAAGGCACTTCATGTTCACGACGTAATTATTGACCCTGGTTTTGGCTTTGGAAAAACAATCGAACATAATTATGAGCTGCTTAACCAAATGGAAGCTTTTAAAATTTTCAAACTCCCCATTTTAGTGGGCTTCTCGCGTAAAGGAATGATCTATAAAACCCTTGGCACTTCGGCAGCAGAGGCCCTGAACGGAACTTCGGTACTCAATACCATTGCGCTACAAAAAGGAGCGGGCATTTTAAGGGTACATGATGTTAGGGAAGCAATAGAATGCGTGAAGTTAGTTGGGATGCTGTATGACTAATTTCGATTGGTCGATTATTTGATTATAGTTTCTGATCCAATATTAAATTGAGGCAGGGCGCAGACTTCTGGCAGATTCGTCCTGCTGAACTTGTTTTACAAGTAGAAATATTTTTTTCAATTGTCTTGTAGCTACTCCGTGGTCAGCATCTATTTTTGGAGTAAAAACCCTGAAACAAGTTCAGGGTGACGATCCTTAAAAAACAATTAACCAATTTAAACAGTTAACCTATCTTGCTTGTAAACTGAAAACCGTTTTGCTATCTTGCCACTAATGAAAGGATTAGATTTTGATTTCGTAAAATTCACCATTACCGACGTGGTAGACATCGTGCTCGTAGCACTTTTAATCTATTACGTATATACACTAATCCGCAATACCTTAGCTGTTAACCTACTCGTTGGGATGCTCATCATCGCAATATTCTATCATATTGTTGATGCTTTGCATATGAAATTACTCACGGCCATCATAGAGAAATTTATGAGCGTGGGGATTATTGCATTGATTGTAATTTTTCACCCAGAGATCAGGCGCTTTTTGTTGCTGATCGGAAAAAATGCTTTTTTACAAAAGAATAAGGCCTGGTGGGGATATTTATTTGGCAGAAAAGAAATTGAAAGGAATAATTTAACCCGCATAAAACCAATTATTGATGCCTGTAAAAGCATGAAAAAAACGCGTACAGGCGCATTAATGGTATTCGTTAAATTTTACGATGAGCAATTTTTCGCCAATAGCTGTGAACTTGTTGACGCCAAAATATCGAAACGTTTGCTGGAAAGTATCTTTCAGAAAAACAGTCCGCTGCATGATGGTGCCGTGGTTATTTCGGAGAACAAAATTAAAAGTGCGAGCTGTATTTTGCCTTTGACGGATAACGACCAGTTGCCCTCTCAGTTTGGGTTAAGGCACCGTGCGGGTATTGGCGTTTCTGAAACGACTGATGCTGTTGCAGTAATTATATCAGAAGAAACCGGAGAAATATCGTATGCCAAACAAGGCAGGGTAAGAATGAATGTTTCGTTTGGGGAGTTGGAGAAATTGCTGAATAAGGATTTTTAGTAATCACAGGTGAGGATTTATTCGTGTCGTCACCCTGAATTTATTTCAGGGTCTAATGGCAGAAAGATGCTGAAATAAATTCAGCATGACGATTAAGTAGAAGATAACTAAGTAAAACCCAATCATCTTCACAAGCCCCATAAACGCAAAATGGTGAATGTTTCCACCCACCATTTCATTATTATTTAAATCACCCTTTATCGGTGTAATCCCTCAATCTGTGCAATCAACCGTTAGCAGTATTGTTCAAAAGCACCGATCAGGTTATCAGCGATCATTTGTGCCGGACGGCCTTCAATCTGGTGACGTTCGATCATGTGAACCAATTTACCATCTTTAAATAACGCCATTGCCGGAGAAGATGGAGGGAAGGGCATCATGTAATTTCTAGCCTGATCTACCGCTTCTTTTTCCATTCCTGCAAAAACAGTAACCAATTTATCAGGGTGTTTTTCGTGTGCTGCTGCTGCTCTTGCGGCCGGACGTGCATTTGCTGCTGCGCAACCGCAAACCGAATTTACAACTACCAACACAGTTCCTTCGCCTTTAATCGCTTGATCTACGTCTTCTGCGTTTTTTAATTCTTGAAAACCTACGTTAGTTAATTCCTTACGCATTGGCTCTACTAAATATTCTGGATACATTATCTTAGTTTTTTATTTACAATTTCAATGCTACAAAAATAAGAAAATCGAATGGTATGCACCATTCGATTTATATTTTTAAGGTAAAATTAAAATGGCCCTTATTCTAAACCTTTTAAGATTTCTTGCATTTTATGTGGATCACTTAACATCCCCATGCCAAATATCACAATAATGGCAACATAATAAAGCAATGATAAAATATTAAGAACCAAACCTATAATTGCGCAAATTCTTCCCGCATTTAAATTTTTAAATGAACTTAAACTGTAAATAGCAGGGTTAACTGCGTACAAAGCCTTGTCTTTTTTACTTAAAACCAATGCAATGATTGCCGGAATCAGTCCCAAAATACCATAACAACAGCAAAATGCAATGGAAAGAATTCCTAATACAAGTACAATTGTTGAGTTTGGTAAACTTTGTTGACCAAAACCTCCTCCAAACTGTCCAAATGGTGGTGGTTGCTGAAATGGAGGTGGGGTTACCGGACCATTACCTAACGGTTCAAATGGTGCAGGTTCTGGGTTTTTATCTTTTGAAAGATCAATCGGTTTATTTTCTTGAGGGGTTTCCTGTTCTTCTGACATAGCTATATTTAGATCAATTGGTGAGTGTATATTTTGTAAATGTAATTCATTAAAATAATTACTGCAACACTTGCAAAAACGATTTTTATCAACTGTGCCCCAAACTTAAAATCGACCTTAAGGTGAACAATGGTAAATACTACGACAAAAATGAGTGGAATTGTTGCGGGATAAAACTTAAATGATGCGATTAAATCGCCCCTAAATAAAGCCAAAACCGAACGCTGAAAGCCACAGCCTGGGCAATCGAATCCAAAATGGGCTCTAAACGGACAAGTAAAAAGATGCTCGCTTATCCAATCGAGAAAATTATGTTGCGGTTGAGCCATCTATATCGCCAATAAATTTGATCTGCGCATCTTTCCATATTTTGTACTTCTCCAGATCTTTAAGCACTTGCCTATACACCAGGTTTAAGATATAGATATCATCAACAAAACCTAAAACCGGCACAAAATCAGGGATCACGTCTATTGGAGACAAAAAGTAAACCAAACCACCCAAAATAGCAATAATAGATCTTTTTGGAATTTCGGTATAATCGCCGTTCACGTAATCTTTAGATACGGCAAACAACAGCACCAGTTTCGACCAAACACCTTCCAGATCACCTTTATTGGTTACTGCCTTTCCCAATGCATCTTTAATCGTATTGCTGGCTTTGGTCTTATCACTTAAGATCACCGAAGCTTTACTTTGCGATTTTTTAAAGAAACCCAGTATTTTCTCCCTATTCAATTTCATAGTTAACGATATTACAAATTAACGGCCAAAAGCATCATAATTGTCTTCGGCATATTTGGTAAAGCGATCTAATAGTTTAATGTTTTTGTTCTCAATAGCCGTTAAATCGTTATCAACATTGTTTTTAACAGGCACATACCATTCTACAGGATCGAAAAAATTTCTGAAAGTCTGTTTTTTAAAGGCATAACCATGTCTGGCGAAAATGGTGTTTTTGATAATCTGCAGATCAAGCTTCCTTAAATTCTTTAGATCTTCTTCTTTAAGTGTAGTAGTTGAAGCATTTAATTTAAAAATCTGTTCGGATGCGCTTCTGTAAAAAGTATTGGCTCCTAACGAATCTATACTTCCATCTTCAAGGGTATCTAACCGCTCTACCATTTTGTGATCGCTCCAATCTACATATTCCATTTCGGTTGGCAACATACGGCTGGCATTATATTCAAAAGCTTTTTTTAACAACTTAAATTCTTTTCCTGGCCACTTCAGGTCCTTTTTATAAGCGTTCCATTTACCAATTAAGGTGTCGCCAACAAGGGTAATTTCAAATTTCCCATCGTATTTATCAGTACCAGGTTCATCCAGAACGAAGGTAATTTTACCACCATCTTCTGATATTTTACCCAATAACGGGCGGCTGTTGCCAGAAACCACGCTTTGTGCAATCACCGTATCTTTAGTTATTTTTTTTATATTGATATTCAGTTTTTTGACAGCATCAGACATATCTCCCTCATATTCCAACTCATCTGTTGTGTAAAAATCGCCTACCCAAAAACCGTAAAGTTCTTTGTGGATTTCCTGCTGTGCAATGCCTGTTGCTTTTTCTTTTTTTGTTTTTTTAGTGTCTCTGCATGATAGCATCAAAAAGGGAATCAGAGCGAATAATAAGATTTTTTTCATCGATAGTATATATTTTAAGGTCAAATAAATTTCTTTTTGATCAGCCATTCGGCGATTAACAAATTGGGTATCCAGCCTAACCAGGCGATAATCTGGTAAACATCCATTGGGGCTGGATGAAATAAATATACTAAAATAACTTTCCATAGCCTTAAAGTTATCGCAGAGGTTGCCAAAGCAAAACTACGGTACATAAACTTTTTATGGGCTATTATTTTTCTTTTTAAAATAAGCAGAATTGCCTTTATGGTAAACCAGAACCACAAACCGCCTAAAATAATAAATGAGGTTTTAGCCATTAATCCCCCATTTGCAAACCAGCCGATAAAAATACCAGAGGGCGCAGCAAGTAACAATACGAAGCCTGCATACAAGTAGCCCAACCATTTATGTATTTTAGGATATTTAGCTAAAATTTTAGGATTAAACTGCGTAAAACCAGCCAGTAGTACAAGTATGGCGCTATAGACGTGGAAGTAAAATATGGGAAGATAAGCTTTGATCCCTGAAACTTCAGTCTGTTTAATCTGCAGAAAAGACACTTCACTATTCAATGGGATATACCGTAAAGTAATCTGTACCATTAACACAAAGAAATAGGCAAAAAACAATAGCCAGGCCACACGTTTATAGCTGAAGCTTTTCATCTATTTTGTTAAACAGGAATAACTCATGATCCTAAGCGTAAAAAAGATGAGGATGTTTTTCATTATAGAGCAGCGTTATCAAATATACTAAAGTCACATTGAGCTTGTTGATTGCCTTTATAAAGTCTTCTACAGACTCAGACTGACATGTCTAAATGAGTTTTATTAAATTGAAGAAGATTTCATCATCTCCAAAATATCATCAACATATTTTCGCTCATTGGCTAAACGCGGCACTTTATGCTGTCCACCGAGTTTATCTTTTGCCTTTAACCAATTATAGAAAGTATTTTCGGGGGCATTATGCACTTTTGGCCGGGCTAAAGCCATATCCTTAAAACGTTTGGCATCATAGTCGGAATTCACCGCACGTAATGTGCTGTCCATAATATCTACAAACTTTTCAAAATCGTTAGGTTGTTTGTCGAATTCTATGATCCACTCGTGCCCCCCTGCTTTTTCATCTTTAAAATAAATTGGTCCGGCGGTATAATCTTTAATTTCGGCTCCGGTTTCCTGGCAAGCTTTGGTTAAGGCCTGTTCTGCATTGTCGATGATCACTTCTTCGCCAAAGGCATTGATAAAGTGTTTGGTACGTCCGGTAATTTTAATACGATAAGGAGAAAGTGAGGTAAATTGAATGGTATCGCCGATCATATAACGCCATAAACCACCATTTGTAGAAATTACGATGGCGTAATTTTTATGCAGCTCTACTTCACCCAGCATTAATGCTTTAGGATTTTCTTCACAGATATTCTCCATCGGCACAAATTCATAGAAAATACCATAATCCAGCATCAGCAGCATCTCTTCTGAGTTATCCTGATCCTGAATCCCAAAAAACCCTTCGGAGGCATTATAAGTTTCCAGATAATACATTTCATCGGATGGGATGAGCTGTTTAAACTGTTCGCGATACGGGGCAAAGTTTACCGCACCATGGATATACAATTCGAGGTTTGGCCAAACTTCCAGTAAATTCTGCTTTCCCGTAAGTTCGAGCACCTTTTTGGCCAGTACGATGGTCCAGGTGGGCACACCCGAAATGCTGGTTACATTTTCGTTGATGGTGGCCTCAGCCATTCTATCCATCTTAATTTCGTAATTATCCATCAATGCGATAGACATATCTGGCGTACGGTAATATTCGGCCCAGATTGGCAGGTTTTTGATCAGCACGGCAGATAAATCGCCATAAAAACAATCTTCGTTTAACTGATTAACCTGATGGCTTCCACCTAAAACCAAACCTTTTCCGGTAAACATCTGGTTATCGGGACGGTTATTGCAATAGATAGAGAGCATATCCTTTCCGCCCTTAAAGTGGCATTCTTCCAATGATTCTGGAGAAACGGGAATAAACTTACTCCTATCACTTGTGGTACCCGATGATTTTGCAAACCACTTGATATCTGATGGCCACAGAATATTTTGTTCTCCATTAAGCATGCGCTCAATATAAGGCTTTAAGGTATCGTAGTTTTGGATCGGAACACGTTCCTGATATTGTTGTGGAGTTAAGATTGATTTATAATCGTAAAGTTTGCCCCATTCGGTATTTTCGGCACTATCAATCAAGTTATGGAACCACTCTTCCTGAACATCGTATGGATATTTCATAAAAAGCTCGATCTGGTGGATCCGCTTTTTCATTAACCAGGTAAAAATTGAATTTACAAATGCCATATTAAAAAATAAACTGCTGATTTTTACCACAGATATTGACAGATAAACACAGATACTGTTGTTTTTGTTGCAACAATAATCCGATCTTTTTACCTGAAATAATTTTAGCTGTGTTTATCATCTTCATTCCCGAAATCCGGAATAAGAATTGGTTAATATTAAACATCAAATTTCTTACGTTTCAGCACAAAGTTCGATCCAAGATAAACTTTTCTTACCATCTCGTTCTCAGCCAACACCTCTGGAACACCCTGTTCTAAAATTTTACCTTCAAAAAGCAGATACGCCCTATCGGTAATCGACAGTGTTTCCTGCACGTTGTGATCGGTAATTAAAATGCCTATGTTTTTGTGTTTCAGTTTAGCAACAATACTTTGGATTTCCTCTACCGCAATTGGGTCTACACCTGCAAAAGGTTCATCCAATAAGATAAAATTAGGGTTAGCGGCTAAGGCACGTGCAATTTCGGTACGGCGGCGTTCACCTCCTGACAATAAATCGCCACGGTTTTTACGCACTTTATGTAAACTAAACTCGTTTATTAATTCTTCGAGTTTATCACGCTGTTCTTCCTTGGTCAATTTGCTCATTTCCAAAATGGCCAGGATATTATCTTCTACGGTAAGTTTTCTAAAAACAGATGCTTCCTGAGCTAAATAACCGATCCCCTTTTGTGCCCTGCGGTACATCGGATCTTCGGTAATATCTTCTTCTTCCAAGAAGATACGGCCTTCGTTTGGTTTAATTAAACCAACAATCATGTAAAAGGAGGTTGTTTTTCCGGCACCGTTCGGGCCTAAAAGACCAACAATTTCCCCTTGACTTACATTAAAAGAAACATTGTTTACAACAGTACGCTGTTTATATTTTTTAACCAGATTTTCGGCTCTTAATATCATATATTGATTGCTCCGTCATCCTGAATTTAGTTCAGGATCTTTATAATTAGATGCTGAACAAGTTCAGCATGACGAATTTATTTTATAGTTAATTAACTTTTATTCCTTTAATATTTAATTGCAAACGTTTCTTATCACGCCACACGTTTTCCTCTAACGTATAACAAACCGAAAACGGTACCTTTGATTGTAAAAGATTTTGAAATTCTGCCAACCCAAATGCAATGCCTTCAAAAATAGGCGAATTTTGTTGTTTTATGTTAATTTTTAAATGATTTGCGCCAACAGCCATGGCTTGCTGTGCAAGATATACATTATGGGTAACAAATATAGGCGCCATATTCTCTGGCCCGAAGGGTCCCATCTGCGATAAAACACGATAGAATTTACCATCTATCTGCGCCAGCTCGATTTCGGCATCAATCCTGATCATCGGCGTAAGCAACTCCTCTGTAATACTGGCCGACACAATTTCTTCGAATTTATCTGCAAAGGCATCTACATTATGCTGTTGCATGGTTAAGCCTGCGGCAAATTTATGCCCGCCATATTGATCCAATAAATCGGCACAACCGCTTAAAGCTTCGTACAGATCGAAACCAATTACCGATCGGCAGGAACCTGCCACATGTCCGTTAGATTTTGTTAATACGATTGTTGGGCGATAATATTTTTCAGTTAAACGCGAGGCCACAATCCCGATTACTCCCTTATGCCAGTTTTCGTTAAATACAACGGTAGTTTTTTTGTTGATCAGGATATCGCTTTCGCCAATTAAAGCCAAAGCCTCGCGGGTAATGTCCTGATCGTAGGTTTTACGCTCAGTATTTTTAAGATTAATCAGTTCACTCTGCTCTAATGCATTTCCATCTACCTGGCAAAGCAACATGGCAACTGCATGTTTAGCATGGTCTATCCTTCCGGCGGCATTAATCCGCGGACCTAAGGTAAAAACCACATCGGTAATGCTATAGTTTTCGGTTTTGCCCGAAACTTCCATTAGGGCACGTAAACCTTCGCATGGATTGGAATTCAATTTTTTTAAGCCGTAATAGGCTAAAATCCTGTTCTCCCCCACTACCGGAACAATATCGGCAGCTATGCTTACCATAACCAAATCTAAATACTGCAGATAAGTTTCTTTAGGGAGCTGATGTTTTTGCGCATATGCCTGTGCAAGTTTAAAGCCTATACCGCAACCGGCCAGTTCCTTAAAAGGATATGGGCAATCAGCGCGTTTAGGATCTAAAACGGCAATAGCCTGAGGTAGTTCATCTCCAGGTAAATGGTGATCGCAGATAATGAAATCGACACCTAAATTGTTGGCGTAATCAATTTTATCGATAGATTTTATTCCACAATCTAAGGCAATAATTAAAGAGAACCCATTTTCATTGGCATAATCAATCCCTGCCGTAGAAATGCCGTAACCTTCTAAATAGCGATCGGGAATATAATATTCGATGTTTTTAGTGAGCTGCGAAAAGAAACTGAAAGCCAGTGCAACTGAAGTTGTACCATCTACATCATAATCGCCATAGATCAGTATCTTTTCGTGATTGGATAATGCAGTTTCAATGCGGGCGATTGCAACATCCATATCCTTCATTAAAAAAGGATCGTGAAGATGGTCAAGATCTGGCCTGAAGAAATCTTTGGCCTGATCGAAATCACAAATATTCCGTTGTACGAGTATTTGTGCAAGTGAGCGATCTATATTAAGTTGTTCTGCTATTTTTGTTATCGCAGCATCATTGCAATCTGATGCCAGCACCCATCTTTTTTCCATTTATTCTGTCTCCGAACAGTAAATATACATTTTAATTGGATATGATGGAGGCAATATCTAACAGGTGGACGAACAAAACCTTTAAAAACAAAAAGTTAAATTTTACTTCGAATTTCCGGGATATTCTTGATAAAGCTTGATCAGATATGCCTTTTGACTCGCATATTTTGCATCATCAATTAAATTCACACGTTCTGCCGGATCCCACGATAAATTGTAAAGTTCGGTAAGTTCTTTATTGTCTTTTCTGGTAATCCTCAACTTCCAGTCGCCATCTTTTACGCCTTCTAAAACATAATTGTGGTAATAAATCGGGCGGTGAGGTTTAGTATTGTTTTTACTGGTTAGCAAGGCTGAAATAGATTCCCCGTCGTACACTTTTTGAGGTAATTTACTCTTAGTCCATTCGGCCAGTGTAGGAAAAACATCCAGATTTGAAATGGGCTTGGTTAACTGGGTATTGTTAAGGGTATGCCCTTTCCAATACACAATAAATGGAACGCGATGGCCACCTTCGTAAGAGATCCCTTTCGAACCCCTAAAAATTCCTGCGGAGCCAACATGGTAAAATTTGGTATAACCATCCTCGTACATGCGCTGTGGCGCATTAATCCACGGACCGTTATCGCTGGTGAAGATAAAAATGGTATTGTCTGCCTGTCCGGAAGCGACAACCTGTTTCCAGATAGCAGCTAAACCGGCGTCCATATCTTCGATTACATCGCCAAGTTCACCACCGGCAGAAGGTGTTTTTCTACTTTTTTGTGCCGCAAAAGCAACAGGCAAATGTGGCATATTTTGCGCCAGGTAGAGAAAAAATGGTTTCTTAGCTGTAGCACTTTGTTTAATGAATTTGATCGATTCGCGGGTGTAAGAACTCGTTAAAATGCTATCGTGCGGTTTATATATTTCTGGTTTGGTATTTCTAAATATCTTGATTGTTGTATCAGTTTTAACATAAGGCGCTCTATAATCGTGGCTGTATAAAAGCCCATAAAACTCATCAAAACCCTTTTTATTTGGCAGCGAAACACCATGATCGCCCAAATGCCATTTACCGACCAAAGCGGTAGCATAGCCTGATTGTTTAAGCATCTGTGCAATAGTAATTTCATCTTCAGGCATACCACGTTTATCGCCCGGACCTATTGGCCATGGTAAATCCATCCTGCTACAGTATCTTCCGGTGAGCAAAGATGCCCTCGATGGCGTACAGGTTGGTGAGGTGGTTACGAAGTTTGTAGCTTTTATTCCTTTCGTAGCCATTCCATCCAAAAATGGCGTTTTGATCAGCGGACTTCCATAACAAGAAATGTCAGCATAACCCATATCATCAGCCAATACAATAATTACGTTTGGTTTTTGCTGTGCTTTTAGCTGTATCGAAAAACTACAAGCCAGCATAAAAATTAAGATTCGGAGATTCATGCCTGAAATTTAAGCATCATATTTTACAAAAAAAGGAAGTATCCAAGCTTTTACCAAAACAAATACTCAAGTTTAGATTGTTACCTTTGTTTATAGATTATTCTTAATTTAACATCTTTCATTAAAAGTTAAATCTTTGCCATGCTTTCTAAAAACTTGCTATCCGAAATTAAAGAAAAATCAGAACTGCTTAATTCTTTAAAGCCTTTAAGCGCTGAAAATCAAACTAAGCTTGATAAGAAGTTTCGTTTAGAATTTAATTTTAATTCCAATCATTTAGAAGGCAATACCCTAACCTATGGGGAAACGGAGTTATTATTAATTTTTGATCAAACAGAAGGAACGCACGATTATCGTGAGTATCAGGAAATGCAGGCACATGATGTTGCTTTGCGCATGATCCAGGAAGAAGCAGCCGAAACAGAAAGACCTTTATTGGAAAATTTCATAAGAGATTTAAATGCAAAAATCTTGGTTAAACCTTTTTGGAAAGATGCCATAACAGCAGATGGACAAGATACGCGTAAGCAGATTATACCAGGTGAATACAAAAAAACACCAAATTCAGTAAGGCTTTCGAATGGGGAAATTTTCCATTATACTGCCCCAGCTGATGTTTCAAATGAAATGGCCGAATTGGTGGCCTGGTTTAATGAAAATAACGAAAAAGAAAACCCAGTTCTTTTAGCGGCTCTTTTACATTACCGTTTTGTACGAATTCATCCATTTGATGATGGTAATGGTAGAACGGCAAGGCTTTTAATGAATTATGTTTTTGCAAAAAACAACCTGCCCTTAGTGGTTATTAAAAGTGCAGCAAAAAAAGATTATCTGGCTGCATTAAACCGTGCAGATACTGGAGATTTAAGTGCTTTTGTTGAATATATCGGCAATCAGCTTTTATGGAGCTTAGATTTGAGTATTAAAGCCGCCCAAGGGGAAGATATTGATGAGGATGATGATTTGGATAAGGAATTAGAATTGCTGAAACAGGATCTAAAACAGATACCTGGCGAGTTTGACAAGGGAAAAACTTATCCTGTCATATCGGAGACAATGCAAAAAAGTATTATACCTCTTTATTTAGAATTAGATAATAAATTCGGCAAAATAAAAGACCTTTTTAATGAGTTTCATAGCTGGATTACTATCGATTATGTAAATTCTGATGAAGAAAATTGGGGGATTGATATTGAAAAAGCGGAATTATCCACCGTAACTTTAAATGATTTTAAAATTAATACCTGTCATTTATATTTCGAATGTGCAACATTAAAAAATTCTAAGAAGGAAATAAATATTAAATATAATCTCGACATATACTTCGATGAAAATTCCTATCAAGCTCATGATGAACACCAAGCATTAAACCTCATGGAATTAGCTTATGGTAAATTTTATACAACTCTACAAGTAAATAGTATTGTAAAATCTGTAATGAGTTACATAATCTCAGAAATCAAAAAGTCTTCAAACCTTAACAATTAAATTTAATACATTTTGCAAGTTCACACCCTATTCGAAGGTACTTATTCTGTTGATGCAACAAAGAAATTTGTTCCTTTCGACCCCGCCATACATCATTTTAAAGACAGACCCGCATCGCTATTCATTAACGTTCAGCCTTTTTTGGTTGAGCTGAAAAACGACCTCGTACTTTTTGATACGGGTTTAGGATTTAGTGATGACCATGGCGAACTGATTTTGCATAAAAACATCCGCAATGCAGGTTTCGATCCTACTGATGTAACCAAGGTGTTAATGTCGCACTTACACTACGACCATTCTGGGGGCATGATTCACAAACAAGGCAACGATAAAGTTGAATTAAGTTTCCCTGATGCTGAATATGTAATTAACCGAGGCGAATGGGAAACAGCATTTAGCAGCACTTCATCTTCTTACCATACCGATATTTTCGATTTTGTACAACGCAATGCACAATTAAAATTTGTAGAGGGCGATGGCGCATTAGATGAAACCATTTCTTACGAATTTACGGGTGCACACTGTCCCAACCACCAGGTTTTCCTTTTAACCGAAGGTAAACAAAAGATATTTTTTGGAGGTGACGTGCTACCCGAGCCAGAAGAACTGGTTAAAAATTTTATTGCCAAATACGATTTCGATGGTCGCAAGGCGATGGAATTACGCAAAGAATTTGGTAAAAGTGCTGCTGAGGAAAACTGGGAATGTTTATTCTACCATGGTAAAAGTGCTGCAACTGGTTTTGTTGATGCAATTGAAGGTGGATTTAGGATTAGGTAGGTTTAGGGTTTAGGGTTTAGGGTTTAGGGTTTAGGGGAAACAGACCTATGGTGGATTTAGTATACTGAGGCTAAAAGGCGATTTATTATTTTCTTAAATCGTGGTTGGCTAAAGCCGAACCACAATCAAATTCATCTTCACCTGATTTACTTACCAATCATTCATTGTTGCCCGCTTCAGCTGGCACATAACAAAAAAGGTCCCGATAAATATCGAGACCTTTTGCATTTCAAGTCCTTCCATTAAGGGGAGGGTTGAGTGAAGTTTATTTCTTAGCTACCAATTTAACAGCTAATTCAAAGTTATCATCGATTGCTTTGTCGCCAATGCTATCGAAGAATGATTTAGAACCGTATTTGATGTCATATTTAGTTCTATCAACAACGATTTTACCTGCTAAAGCCGAAGCTGTACCATCTGCATTAACCGTTACAGTTGCAGGGAAGCTTAATGGTTTAGTAATACTTTTGATGGTTAAATTACCTGATACAGTTACGTTTGATCCTGAACCAGCAACTTTAGTAATTACGAAAGTTGAAGTTGGGAATTTAGTTGTACCGAAGAAATCGTCTGCTTTTAAGTGACCTTCTAATTTAGCGCTTCCATCAGCATCTTTAATTGAAGCCATATCAATTACAAATGTACCACCAGTTACACTTTTACCGTTAACGGCTAAGGTACCTGATTGTAAAGCTACAGTTCCGTTGTGAGAACCTGTTACTTTTTTACCAACCCAAGTAATGGTTGATTTTGCTGCATCTACAGTATAAGTTACTGGTTTAGTAGGGTTTTTAAAAGCTGACAATGCTACAACTGCCACTAATAAAAAAATTGAGCTAATTTTTAATTTCATTTTCTGGTTTTTTATAATTTGATACAAATATAGATTAACTCCCGATCTCTTGTTATTGACCTATGTTAAGTTTTTTCAAAAATAATCGGATTTATTTAAAATCATTCTATTGACTGCAGAAATATAGCAATGGTTTAATTTGTTTACTTTTTAATGTGAATATAGAAAGATAGAAGGCGGAAGGTTTAAGGTAGAGGGTTTCCTTGGCATCGCCTAAAAAATGCAAATATTTATTACCTACCTATCATGCTTAATTTTATTCTATACTGTTCATAGAAAAAATAATCTTCTATATTTAGAAAATAATATTAAATGCTCATGAAAAATAAAATTTACGCTTCATTATATTTATTCAGCTTATTACTTATTGCAAGCAGTTGTAATTTCAACAGCACTTATTTAAACCGCGAGGAAGATAAAAAAGATGCGGAGAAAGTAGCGGATCAGTTTTATACTTTTGTTGAGAAAAATGATTTGAAAAATCTAAGCCATCTTCTTAGCAATCAATTTAAAGCAGTAACCAACGCACAAAAATTAAATGATTATTTAACCGGAACTGCCAACAAGCTGGGCGAGATAGAAAGCAAAAAACTAGATCACTGGGAAACGAAAGTGATAAGAGGTTCGAATGCATCAGCGCGTTACGTGCTTTATTATATTGTAGAAAGGGCAAAATTTCAAGCAAAAGAAACAGTTACTTTAACTGCAGAAAACGACCAGATTAAAATTTTAGGATACAATGTAAATTCTGAAGGTTTATTAAAATAAGAAGAATCCTTGATCTATAAAGGCATTGAAATCGGCAACTAAATCATGGCAAAAAAAAATCTACCCGATAATTTAAAAAATGGCATTGAAGCAATTCGGGCATTTCGATGAATGGAGTGACGGTACATCTGAATTCGGATAAACCTGCACAATTAAATGCTTTGGCCTATGCGAATGGTACTGATGTTCATTTAGCTGCTAATGAAGAAGCGCATTTACCGCATGAGGCATGGCATGTGGTACAGCAAAAACAAGGTAGAGTTAAACCAACAACACAATTAAATTCCGATATAACAGTTAACGACGATGCTGATTTAGAAAAAGAAGCCGATGAAATGGGATCAAAAGCAGCTGGTCTTTAAATTATAAATAAAGCACCCGCTTTTTATATTACTGCGTTTGGCTTTTATATTAATGCATCCGCTTTTTACAATAACGGACCTTATTTTTATAATAACGCACCCGCGATTTACATTAACCCACCCGTGATTTATATTAACTTACCCGCGATTTATATTATTGCACCCGCTAAGTTAAATACCGCTCGTTCTGAATTGGTTTCCCACCCAGTCCCCTCCTTTATAAACCTGACAGTAGCGAAAATCCTTTTTGTTTGCACTTACAGTAAAAGATTGCTTCGTTGTTTCTCCTAGCAATGACGATAACGAGAGCAGAAACCACAAAAAGATTGAAGTGAATGGCAGGACTGCCGCCTCCGATGAAAAAGTGACATTCATTTCCAAAAAAAAAATCTGCAAGCCTTATGAAATGAATCCATAAAACTTGCAGATGATTTATCTAAATAGATTGCTTCGTCGTACCTCCTTGCAATGACGATTGGGAGTAATTAAGGCGATGGAAAGGAAAACCTTAAACCCTCTACCTTCCCGCCTTCTACCTTATTAAGGAACGATCTCTTCTAAGTAACTCTCAATCGGCGGACAAGCACAGATTAATGCCCTATCACCATGGCTATCGTTAACACGACCAACTGAAGGCCAGAACTTACGCTCTAACACATAAGGAAGTGGAAACGCAGCTGTTTGACGACTATATGCATGATCCCATTCGTTAGCGGTAATTACCGAAACCGTATGAGGTGCATTTTTTAATGGGTTATCAGTTTTATCTAAAGTACCATTTTCTACAGCGGTAATTTCGTTTTTAATCGCGATTAAGGCATCACAGAAACGGTCTAACTCATGTTTAGGCTCCGATTCGGTAGGCTCAACCATTAAAGTACCCGCAACCGGGAAAGAAACCGTTGGTGCGTGGAAACCATAATCCATTAAACGTTTTGCGATATCAGTTACTTCGATTCCGAAAGCTTTGAACGAACGGCAATCTAAAATCATCTCATGTGCGCAACGGCCTTGAGCACCTGAATAAAGCACCGGATAGTGTTGCTCCAAACGCGCTTTCATATAGTTTGCGTTTAAAATAGCATATTTAGTAGCATTGGTCAATCCTTCAGCACCCATCATTGCGATATATGCATGAGAGATAATCAAAATCGAAGCCGAACCCCAAGGTGCAGATGAAACTGCGGAAATAGATTTTCCTTTATCAATATCAACCACGGCATGACCTGGAAGATAAGGAACCAGGTGTTTCGCCACACCGATTGGGCCCATACCTGGACCGCCACCACCGTGAGGAATACAGAAAGTTTTGTGTAAGTTTAAGTGACAAACATCGGCACCGATATTGGCCGGACTTGTTAAACCAACCTGTGCATTCATATTAGCACCATCCATATATACCTGTCCACCATTAGCGTGAATGGTTTCGCAGATTTCGATAATGCTTTCTTCGAACACACCGTGAGTAGATGGGTAAGTTACCATCAAACACGATAAGTTGTCTTTGTGTAATTCTGCTTTCGCTTTTAAATCTTCAACATCGATATTACCGTTTTCTAAAGATTTTACTACAACAATTTTCATATCGGCCATTGCAGCAGAAGCAGGGTTTGTTCCGTGTGCCGAAGCAGGAATTAACGCCACATTACGGTGGAAATCGCCTCTATCGTGGTGATAAGCACGGATAACCATTAAACCTGCATATTCGCCCTGAGCACCAGCATTTGGTTGTAAACTCATTGCGGCAAATCCGGTAATTTCACTTAACCATTTATCAAGCTCATTGAAAACCGAATAGTAACCCAATACCTGATCAGCAGGTGCAAACGGGTGGATGCGACCAAAGTGAGACCAGGTAACCGGAATCATCTCTGCCGTTGCATTTAATTTCATGGTACAGCTACCCAAAGCAATCATCGAGTGGCAAAGCGATAAATCTTTTGCTTCTAATGATTTGATATAACGCAACATTTCATGCTCTGAGTGATGTGCGTTAAAGATTGGGTGTGTTAAATAAGCTGAGGTACGTTGTAATGAAGCAGGGATAACCGTTTCTACATTTTCTACCACTTCAACCTGATCGGCAGCAATAGCTTTAACTTTAGCAAAGATTTTAGCAATTAAAGCTACATCTTCGAAAGTGCTGGTTTCATCGAACGAAATAGTTGCGACGTTACCAAAATAATTTAAGTTGATTTCGTTATCGATACATCCAGAATGGATACCACCTTTTAAATCGCCTAAATCGAAACGGATCGTATCGAAATAAGCAGAATTTAACTGCTCAAAGCCTAAACCTTTCAACGTAGAAGCTAAGCTGATGGCCAATCCGTGAGTACGTTCTGCAATAGCTTTTAATCCTTTCGGACCATGGTAAGCGGCATAAAAACCGGCCATAATCGCCAATAATGCCTGTGCGGTACAGATGTTTGATGTTGCTTTATCTCTACGGATGTGCTGCTCGCGGGTTTGCAAAGCCATACGTAAAGCATAATCGCCATGACTATCAATGGTTACACCGATAATACGACCTGGGATGTTACGTTTATATTCTTCTTTAGTTGCGAAAAATGCAGCGTGTGGCCCACCAAAACCCATTGGTACACCTAAACGTTGTGTAGTACCTACTACCACATCAGCTCCCCATTCGCCCGGAGGCGTTAATAAGGTTAAGCTTAAAATATCGGCAACTACAGTTAATTTAATATTTTGATTGTGCAATGCCGATGCAAAGTCTTTGTAGTCGAAAACTTCACCGTTTCCTGCTGGATACTGAACAATTGCACCAAAGAAATCTTCAGCGGCTATGAAATCTAAATGACTTCCGATCACCAGTTCAATACCGTAAGGATTAGCACGTGTTTTTAAAATATCGATCGTTTGAGGGAAAAGCAATTCAGAAACGAAGAACTTTTTAGCAGCCTGATTTTTACGCAAGCTATATTGCATAAACATCGCTTCAGCAGCAGCAGTACCTTCATCCAATAAAGATGCATTGGCAATTTCCATTCCGGTTAAATCGATAACCATCGTTTGGAAATTTAACAAAGCCTGCAAACGGCCCTGTGCAATTTCTGCCTGATATGGTGTATATTGTGTGTACCATCCTGGGTTTTCGAATACGTTACGTAAAATTACACCCGGGGTAATAGTATCATAATAACCCTGTCCGATAAAGCTTTTGAAAACTTTATTCAACAATGAAGTTTGTTTTAAAGCACCAAGATATTCAGTTTCTGATTTCGCTGCAGGCAAGTTTAACGGCTGTTTTAACCTAATTGCCGTCGGAACAGTTTGTTCAATCAGCTCATCAATAGAATTTACGCCAACAGCTTGCAACATTTCGACTGTATCTGCCTCATTTGGTGCAATATGACGATTTTGAAAATCTTCCTTGTAATGGATATTTAAGCTCATGCGGTATGAATAATAAATTTGCGTGCAAAGGTAGCAAAAACGAAGCTGTATTTTGCTATATATCAGTGTAAAAAAGGAGTATTATTTGCGGTTAAAAGCGACAAAATAGGTAGATTTTATGCACAAACTAAAAGACAAACGTTTGTTCATTTTTATTTGATTAACCCATTATTAGGAAAGCGATGGCTCTTCCGAAATTTAAGTTTGTCGCCATGGTTAACTTCAGTCTTTTTGCATCCTGTTGAGCCGAATCAATAAGTAGCTACAACGTAAAATATCAGCTACCAAAGGAAAGAAAAAAAGCATTTCCGTAAATTTGAAACCTACTTACCTGTGTTCTTTTATGTCAACTTGCAAAAATAACGTCGCACTTTTAGTTCATGCCTGCGATAGTTACGAATTTCTTTATAAAGGTTTTGATTACACTTTCTCAGAAAACTGGGATTTTAAAATACCATGTAATTATTATTTCGCTACAGAAGTAAAAAACGCAGATGTGAATGGCTTTACAAACATCAAATCGGGCAACGGCGAATGGGCCGATCGCCTGGTAACGCTGTTAAGTAATATAAACGAAGAATATGTACTCTATTTCCAGGAAGATATGTGGTTAAGCAAACCCGTAAATCCTAGGTTCTTTACAGTACTGTTCGAACAGGCGACTAAAAATGGCTGGCAACAGGTTAAACTCCATAGTTCTGGCGTTTACAAAACGAAAGAAACCATTAATTTTATCGAAGGATTTAATATTGCGGAGATCGATAATGAGGCATCAGATTATTTAATGTCGCACCAGATTACCCTTTGGAAAAAAGATTTTCTGCTTGCCCAACTCTATAAAAAAGAACATCCATGGAGGAATGAGCGTAAAGGTACTAAGAGATTGAAAAAATTAAACCCGCTTATTCTTCATGCCGATTACTTTGCAGAAAATGGCGCCGAGGAAAACAATAAAAATAGAAATCCATCGGAACGGAGTGAATACTATGCCGTTTCATTTAACAGCACCTTAAATCACAATGCCGTTCGGTTTATCGAGGTATTAAGGTCGGGTAATCAAGCTCAAAAAGATTATGCTGCAGAACTGCTAAACCATTACGACAACAATTTAACACATAGCGGTAAGGAAAGGCCTAAAAAAGAAGATCTTTTTAAGAAGCTTAAAACCTATCTGCGGAAAAAGAATTCGTAATTAATTTTTGCATATCATATAGGTTTGAAAAGCAATGGCTATGCTAAAATTCATTTTGTTCCCGCCATTTGCTACAATCTTTTTGCTACTCTCTTGTCATACTGAAGATTACTGCAAACAAAAAGGATTTTCGCTGCTGTCGGGTTTAAAAACATCGGGCCCTACAAGAAACAGAGGTTACAGGGCGCAATAGGGATTAGGCTTTTAGCTTTATTCTTTCAACTTATTTCTGCACCTTCCAACCCTCGTCTTTACTCAGCTTTAATTTATAGGTTTTGGTAATGAAGTTGCTGTTTTTATTGGCGTCTTTATCAAAGGGTTCGAAATCTGTTGTTGTCATTTTAAGTGATACCGTAACTTTGGCTGTACTGGAATTTACCTGTGCAAAATCTACAGGCTTTTCATCGGCTAAAACATATTCTACAACTTTTACGGTTGCCTTATCACCATCCTGTTTCAACACCAGCGGACTTGCTTTATCGGTTAAAGTGATCTGATAAACGTAACTGCTATCTTTCGATAAGAATTTTTTCTTTGCTTCCTTTAAACTTAATGAAACCAGACCTTTACTCGCTAAGGATTTATATTTCCCAAGCTCGAACATGTCGTTTGTGCTGTTGAATTTGATCTCCCCAAAATTAAACCTGGCGGTTTTATATTCGGGATTGGCTTTTAAATAATCTGTAATTACCTCAGCAGCTTCGTCCTGATTGATGGTCGTTTTGGTTTTACATGCGGCTAATCCGACGATGATAAAGGATAAAATATAAATAGTAAGTTTTTTCATGTGTATATGCTTTATGCTTTTTTAAAGATATTTAATTTTTTGATATGCTACCAATATAAACCACAGAGTGCACTAAGTTTTCACAGAGAGAACAGAGACTTCAGGCACCCTACATCCTTAATTGTTAAAAATAATGGCCCGGCTTTGTGCCCTCTGTGCCTTCACTCTGTGTACTTTGTGGTAAAAACGAGATTATTTCTTTTTGATATACAACCAATATAAAACCACAGGGTGCACTAAGTTTTCGCAGAGAGAACAGAGATTTCAGGCACCCTACATCCTTAATTGTTAAAAATAATGGCCCGGCTTTGTGCCCTCTGTGCCTTCACTCTGTGTACTTTGTGGTAAAAACGAGATTACTTCTTTTTTAGATATTTTAAATTCGGCAAAACCATCGCTGATAAAATTACCACAACGCCAACCCACCTTAAAAACGATACCTGCTCTTGTAACACAAAACCCGCCATCATCACAGCAACGGGCAACTCTGCGGCGCTTAATATCGAACTTATGGCTGTTCCAATTCTGGGTACGCCTTCTGCATAGAATAAAGGCGGAATAACCGTACCGAAAACGGAGATAATCAATCCCCATTTTAATAAACTACCATTTAAAGCACCGTTAAACAAGAATATTGGCGGAAAAATAATGAAGATCAATATACAGGCACCGGTAATCATCAAGGCACTTTTTTGCAATGGAGCGTATTCATTTCCAATCCGGCCACTCAGTAGCAAAAAGCCTGCATAAGAAATTGCAGCCAACAAACCGAAACCAATCCCTTTTAAATCCATGGTCTTGATACTTGTTTCAGCCATTCCGCTGGCCAAAACAGTTCCAGCTAAGACCAACAGGATTGCCAGGAGCTGTAAGCCTGTGGGCTTCTTTTTAAAGACGAGGTATTCCATTAAAATACTCATCCAGATAAACTGCATTAACAAAATGATGGCTACCGAATTTGGCACAAGTTTTACACATTGATAATAAAACACGCTCACTAATCCAGTACATGTTCCTGCCAGCACCATTTTCCACCAAGGTGTTTTAATGATAATTGTTTTGGCTTTATAACCAGCGGTTCTGCTTTGAAAGAAAAATAGTACCCATAAAATTACGGCACCAAAGAAAGCCTGAGCCCCTGTAACATCACCCAGCGTATAACCTTCATGATAAGCCAGTTTAACAAAAGTAGAGAGGATACCAAAACTGCAGGCACCAAAAAAAACAAGGAGAATTCCTTTTAACATATTTATATTATCTAACCACAGAGGAAAAGAGTCTTTCACCGAGTACGCAGAGGCTCTGTTTCTCTGTGCACTTCTTAGTGTACTTTGTGGTTAAAAACTAAACCAATTGTTGTAAATATTTCTGAATGGTGGTTTCCAAACCTAAATAAAGTGCATCGCTAATTAACGCATGACCAATTGAAACTTCTAATAAACCTGGGATGCTCTGCGCAAAATAATGTAGGTTGTGTAAATCCAGATCATGCCCCGCGTTAATTCCCAAGCCTAATTTGTTGGCATGATGTGCCGCAGCAATGTAACTCACTACTGCCTTTTCGCGATCGGCAAAATAATTATGTGCATAAGCCTCGGTATATAATTCAATCCGGTCTGTTCCGGTTTCCACAGCACCCTCAACCATTTCTACAACCGGATCTACAAAAATAGAAACGCGGATGCCTTCTTTCTGGAAAACGGCAACCATTTCTTTCAGGTAGTCTTTATGTTTAACCGTATCCCAACCGTGGTTTGAAGTAATCTGACCTTCGGCATCAGGCACTAATGTAACCTGAGCAGGTTTGTTGGCCAAAACCAGATCAACAAATTTATCTTCTCTGCAATTTCCTTCAATATTAAATTCTGTCGCAATAACAGCCTTTAAATCGTAAACATCTTGGTAACGGATATGGCGTTCATCAGGTCTTGGATGCACGGTAATTCCCTGTGCACCGAAACGTTCGCAATCTAATGCAACCTTAACCAGGTCAGGATTATTACCCCCGCGACTGTTGCGAAGTGTAGCAATTTTATTGATATTAACCGATAACTTTGTCATGAAGCAAAGATAAGGCTTTGCCTCTGTTAATCTTAAACCTTAAAAAAATTTGACTTTTTTTTGCTCATATTTGCTTCTTGTAAATGAACTTAAAAGATACAACACTATATAAATTCCTGATCGTTTTACTTGCAATTGCGAGTATACCAGCACTTTTTGGTGGCGTGATGGAGCCCGATGGCGCATTGTATGCTTCCATGTCTAAAAACATCATCCTGTTTAAAGATTGGTTTAACCTTTATGGCCGTGGGGCCGACTGGTTGGACAAACCTCACCTCACTTTTTGGATTTCTGCAGCATCCTTTAAAATTTTTGGAATCTCATCCTTCGCCTATAAGTTACCATCATTTCTGTTCGGTTTACTGGGTGCGTGGTATTTATACAAATTAGCCAAAGATATATACGATGAAAAAACCGGATTGATCAGTGCGGTAATTTTTCTAAGTGCCTTGCATATCATCACCTCTACATTTGATGTTAGGGCCGAAATTTATATTACCACTTTTACATTAGCATCTATTTACCATTATTATAAAGCACATCAAAATTCTTTCTGGCACATTGTAGCAGGTTCATTTTTTGCGGCCTGCGCGATATTGATCAAAGGAATTTTTGTATTGATTCCTGTATTTGCCGGTTTTATTATCTACTGGTTGCTTACAAAACAGTACCGTCAGCTTTTAAAACCAAAATGGTATATCGCCATTCTTTTGATTTTTATTTTTATTACCCCTGAGCTGTATTCACTTTACACACAATTCGATCTGCATCCCGAAAAAATCGTTTTTGAAAGAACCGGTGTTTCGGGTTTAAAATTTTTCTTTTGGGACAGTCAGTTCGGAAGGTTTTTTAACAATGGTCCAATTAAAGGCAAAGGGGATATTTCCTTTTTTCTACACACTACCCTTTGGGCATTCCTTCCTTGGTCTGTATTATTTTATACGGCCGTTGTAAATCTATTCAAAAGAAAAAATAGAATAGCTTTAGCGCCCGAAAGCATTATGATCTGGGCAAGTGCAGCGGTTACTTTTCTGATCTTTTCGCTTTCTAAATTTCAGTTGCCGCATTATATATTGATCATCTTTCCTCAGTTTTCGATCATCACAGCCTTGTACTTAAGGAAGCTTGGTGGCAACGGTTTAAAAACCTTCTTCATTATACAGAACATCATTTTCATTTTGGTTATTGCCTTACTTTCTGTCTTAGCCTTTTTCTTTGGATTTGAAAGCCCATATTTAATTATCGGCATCCTGATTGTTGTTCTCGCCATCTCTTTCTTACTATTTAAAGGCATTTTATTGGAAACCATCATTGCCAGAAGTGCATTTTTATCTGTTGGTTTAATGATATTTCTCTTCATTTTTTTCTACCCGGCCCTTTTAAAATATCAATCGGGTATGCAGGCAGGTAATTGGTTAAAGCAAAATTACCCTACTGCTAAACCTGCAGTATTAAATTATATAGATGCGTTTTCTTTTGATTTTTATGCCCCTGGTGAAGTAAAATATATTCATAATTATACCGATCTCGACAAATCAAAGCACCTAAAAGACTTGGTTATATACATTCCAGAACAGGAATTAACAAAATTGAAAAGTGAATACCATGCTGAAGTTCTAAAATCGTTTGAATATTTTCATACCACCAAACTCACAGGTAAATTTTTAAACGCAAAAACACGCCCTCAGGTTTTAGAGCGATTTTATTTGGTTAAAATACATTAACATGGATTTATTCTTCCGCATTTTAAAATTTGGATTAACAGGTTTCCTCGGGATGGCAATAGATTTCGGCGCGACCTGGTTGTGTAAGGAAAAGATTAAAATAAATAAATATATTTCTAATGCCATCGGCTTTACTTTGGCGGTAACCAATAATTATCTGATTAACCGGGTTTGGACTTTCGAAAGTACCAATACGCATTGGGGAACCGAATTTAGCAAGTTTTTAGTGGTGAGTTTAATCGGTTTAGGACTAAACACCTTTATCATTTACCTGTTCCACCAAAGGAAAAACGGAACCAATTTTTACGTAGCCAAATTCTTTGCAATAGTGATTGTTTTTGTGTGGAATTTCCTCGCGAATATGTTATTTACTTTTAGATAGAAAAGTTTTGGAATACTTTCGAAACAGATCCTGAAACAAATCCGATAGCTATCGGATCAGGATGACGCTTGACTTAGAAGACTAATTATGTAATTGGTATGGCATTAATAAACGAATGACCAGTGAACAAATGAACTATTTAGGTAACGTTTTTGCCAATAAAGTAGAAAACTACAAGCCATATTAATCCTTTAATCAGGAAGAATAAAAACCCAACCAGCCCCACCCGCTTAAACCATAATTTTACTTTTTCTTTGTTCATGGCGATGTTTGTAAAGATAATGGATTTGGCTTAAATTAGAAAGATTTTAAATAAGGAAATATGAAGTTATCTAAATCATTGCTTCTCATTATTTTTTCCATTTGCTTTTTTAGTATTAAAGTTTTTGCACAAAATTTTGATGATATCAAACGCTACAAGGTAAACTTTGCTACAGCCGCCCGCGATAACGAAAAGCTGATTGCAGTTAGAAGTTTTTCCGCAAATAATCAAAAATATTTATTGCTGGTGAATCCAGAAACTTTAGATAACAAAGTAGATCTGGCCAGTAATTATACCACAAGCAGCTTACAGTTTCAAAATGTATTGGCGATTTTCAAAAACACAGCTTATATTAAATCAATAGAAGCAGCGGCAGCTAAAGATCTACAGCTTCAAAATGCAGGGATAGATCATGCCATCCCGAACGAAAAGGGGATTACCTTAACGATCGACCTTTGTCCCTCGCACAAGGCTTTAGACAGGATTATTTTTCAATCTGTTTTTGATGAATTTAAAAAGATAGAACAGCCTGCGCCACTCGCGATTTCTGTTTCTGGCAAATGGATGCTGAAACATCAAGATGACTTGAACTGGCTGAAAAGTCTGGTAGAGAAAAAGGAACTAAATATCACCTGGGTAAACCATACCTACAACCACGAAGTAAATAAGTTACCCTTAGCTGAAAACTTTCTATTGGCCTCTGGAACCAATTTAGATGTCGAGGTATTGGAGAATGAAAAACTGATGCTCAAAAATGGTTTAACGCCATCTGTATTTTTCCGTTTCCCCGGCTTGGTATCGGATAAGACCATTGTAGAAAAGATCGAGGCCTACGGATTAATTCCTATTGGCAGTGATGCCTGGCTGGCAAAAGGACAACAGCCGAATACGGGCAGTATTGTATTGATCCACGGCAACGGGAATGAAGAAATCGGGGTGAAAGATTTCATCCAGTTGCTAAAAACCAGACAGGCAGATGTGAAAAGCAAACAATGGCTACTTTTCGATTTAAGAGAGGGGCTAGAAAAGGAATTTGAATAGCCTGCTTTTTAACCGCAAAGAGCACAAAGAAAAGGCACAAAGAACACAAAGCTGGGTTCAGATAGTTTTAAATCATTCTTAGCGCCTCTTTGCGAAAAGCTTTGCGTTCTTTGCGGTAAACCTACTTCTTAACTGGCAATAACTTTATTTCTTTCACCTTAAAACATCTACTGCATTTTTAAACACAAAGCGCACACAAAAAGGCACAAAGAACACAAAGCTAGGTTCAAATAGTTTTAAATCATCCTTAGCGCATCTTTGCGAAAAACTTTGCCTTCTTTGCGGTAAAACTATTTCTTAACCGGCAATAACTTTATTTCTTTCGCCTTAAAGCGGTTGTTCACGATTTCGCCAGTAACTTCCGCTTTGCTCACGGCGTTGCAAAAACCATGTTCGCCATGGGCATCGCCAAAATCATCAATCCCTTTTCCATCAACAAAATAAGATTTACCATCTATTTTTACTGCTAACTCGCAGTCTTTACCTTTCATTTTAAACTGGCATTCGCCGCAAGCAATATCTACCGTTTGTTTGGTGATTACTTTTGCTGATGCAGCTTTTTGAGGCGTGGTTTGGGCATTTACAGAAAACGCAAATACACAAAGAATTAAAGCAAATATTAACTTTTTCATCATTTCTTCTTTTTTCAAATGTAAGTTTTCAAGGGCGAAAGAACCACAATTCTTTGTAAAATAAACCTGATGGAAACGAACATCCCGATTCTTCTATCGGGATAAAGTGTACAGCAGGACTGAAACCTCCGAAGAGAACAGGAACCAACGTTTTCAAAAAATAGGAGACTCACCCAGACTTAGTGACACCCCGCCTTGCAGGCACTCCTCCAATGAATCGGAGGGAATAAAAAAAGGGACATGCAATTTGCACATCCCTTTGATATTATTAAATTTCAGTTACTGCGAACTGAAAACTGTAAACTGAACTAGTACCTGTATGTATCTGCTTTGAAAGGACCTTCTACCGGTACACCGATATAATCAGCCTGGTGTTGATCCAAAACATCTAATTCTACACCGATTTTTTCTAAGTGTAAACGTGCTACTTTTTCATCTAAATGTTTAGGCAAAGTATAAACCTTGTTTTCGTAAGCACCAGTGTTGGTCCAAAGCTCCAATTGAGCCAAAGTTTGGTTGGTGAATGAGTTACTCATTACAAAACTTGGGTGACCAGTTGCGCAACCTAAGTTAACCAAACGACCTTCGGCCAGGATGATTACATCTTTACCATCAATGGTGTATTTATCAACCTGAGGTTTAATCTCCACTTTGGTATCGCCATAATTGCCATTTAACCAAGCCATATCAATTTCGTTATCGAAGTGACCGATGTTACAAACAATCGCTTTATCTTTTAATGCTCTGAAATGTTGCTCGCGAACGATATCACAATTACCGGTAGTGGTTACTACGATATCAGCTTCTTTAATTGCAGTAGCTAATTTTTTAACTTCGTAACCTTCCATTGCAGCCTGTAAAGCACAGATCGGATCAATTTCGGTAACAATAACACGTACACCTTGCGAGCTTAAAGATTCTGCAGAACCTTTACCCACATCGCCATAACCACAAACAACAGCCACTTTACCAGCCATCATTACATCAGTTGCACGACGGATCGCATCAACCAATGACTCACGACATCCGTATTTGTTATCGAATTTAGATTTAGTAACCGAATCGTTAACGTTAATTGCAGGTAAGTGCAATGTTCCGTTTTTCATTCTTTCGTACAAACGGTGAACACCAGTTGTAGTTTCTTCTGACAAACCCTTAATAGCTGCAATCAGCTCAGGGTATTTGTCAAAAACCATATTGGTTAAATCGCCACCATCATCCAAAATCATGTTTAATGGTTGTTGCTCCGGACCGAAGTGTAAAGTTTGCTCAATACACCAATCGAATTCTTCTTCGTTTAAACCTTTCCAGGCATAAACCTGAATACCAGCAGCAGCAATTGCAGCAGCAGCGTGATCCTGAGTAGAAAAAATATTGCAAGATGACCAGGTAACTTCAGCACCCAGTGCAGTTAATGTTTCGATTAATACAGCCGTTTGGATGGTCATGTGCAGACAACCTGCAATGCGCGCACCTTTTAACGGTTGTGTTGGACCGAATTCTTTACGTAAACTCATTAAACCTGGCATTTCTGCTTCGGCTAATCCGATTTCTTTACGGCCCCATTCTGCCAGTGAAATGTCCTTAACTTTGTAAGGGATATAAGAAGTCTCTACTGATGACATAATTATTTGTTTTAAAATGAAATGCAAAGTTACCACATCCCTTTGTGAAAGCCAAATAATTAAAAGTACAAGCAAGTTTACAGATTGTAAAATAGTACTTCTATTTTCACTACAAGTCCCAATACTTCATGTCTTAGCTATTTTTTGAAAAGCAAGTCCTATAGTTCTTAGCTCAGCTTCGGTCCTGCCATATATCATAGCTCCAATGAATCCCGATGTAAAATCGGGACGGAGGCTGCCATTCCTGCCAGGTTTAGCATATATAAAACTGTGCGTTGTTTGTAAAGCTGAGAACAACATAAAATAAAACTTTGATTTACAGCTAATTATTTCTTAAATTGTTATAACCAAATTAAGTTTTATGAAAAGCGTAAAACACTTGTTAGATACCAAACAGGTACGGATTATCTCGGTATCAGAAAATATTTCTGTTTTAGATGCCTTAAAAGTAATGACAGAAAAGAACATCAGTGCGGTATTGGTCATGGAAAATGATCGGCTTCATGGCATTTTTACGGAACGCGATTATGCCAGGAAAATCATCCTTCAAGGCAAATCATCAAAAGATACCTTGATTAAAGAAGCGATGACGGCCAGTCCGATCACCATTAATTTAAGCGACAGTATTGATTACTGCATGGAGCTGATGACCGATAAACACATCCGTCATTTACCAGTTGTAGAAAACGACGAAGTAAAAGGAATGGTTTCAATCGGTGATGTGGTAAAGTTTATCATTGCAGATCAAAAACAGACCATTTCGCAATTGGAAAGCTACATTAGTGGTTAATGCTGAGTTGGATTATGTTGGTTGGTGAGACACCAACCAATAAATGAGGCCTACGCTTTTACAGCTACTTTATCTTCAGTTTTGCCTGATTGGTGCATTTCGAGTTTTCCATTGTATTGTGCGCCTAGCTCAATCTCAATGGCCTCTGTTTTAATATCGCCATTAACCCTACCTGTCTTTTTTATTTCCAGGTTTTGGGCTTTAACATTTCCGTTAACGGTTCCATAAATAATGGCTGAACCTGTTTGAATGTCGCCTTTAATCATCCCTTTTTCACCTAAAACAACACCGCCTTCAACATTTACATTGCCAATTACAGTTCCATCGATCCTTATAACTGCTTTTCCTTTTAGTTCGCCTGTAATGGTAAAGCCGAGGCCTATGATAGTCGAAATCTCTTGTTGATTTAAGTCTTTAATCTGATTGTTTTTCTTGAACATGTTTCTTATAAGGTTAAAAAGGATCTTGGATTTATAACTTTACCATTTTTATGCACTTCATAATGTAAATGAGGGCCAGTTGACCGCCCGGTTGAACCCGCTTTGCCAATGTTATTGCCAGCAATCACATCCTCATCTACCTTTACCAAAATTTTAGAAAGGTGACCATAGTAGGTTTCAAAACCATTACCATGTTTAATTACGATGCAATTGCCATAACCACCACGCCTTCCAGCAAAAATCACCTTACCGTTCGCTGTACATTTAACAATGTCGCCATAATTGGCCCTGATATCAAGTCCTTTATGTGTCTCCACATTTTCACCACTAAAAGGGTTTTCGCGGTGCCCATACCCGGATGTGATTGTACCTAAATGTGGATAACCCATAGGCGTATAGGCCACGTTATAGGCAATTTTACTCAGGTAGTTGTCGTAAAACTCGCCGATCTCTTCAGCCGATAAAATATCATCACTTTGCTCTCCCCCTTCATTGCCCGTTAAAATTGGCTTTAATCCTCTTGCTTTTAGGTATTTATTGATGGTAAGCAGTTTTTTATCGATTGATTGGTAATGCTTTTTTAGGGAAGAAGTATCGATAACAGATAGTTTGTCTTTACTTTTTAAAAGCGCCAGTTCGAGTTTACTCTTGGCTAATTCTACACTCGAATTACTACGGATCAGGTAAAATATGCTGGATATAAGTATTAAGAATAATCCTAAAACGCCTAAAATATACTTTTTCCAATGTACAATGTATCCTGTTGGAACTTGGATTGGCTTGCTTGAACTTTGATTATTATTTACAAAAATTACGGTTGTTTTGTTCCGTTTTCTGTTCATTTTTACTCAGATTTTTTGTTTGGGACTAAAACAAATATATGATTAACAACCACATAGTCAAACACAAAGTTGAAGTTTAACATTAGCTATACCGTAAAAACACATGTTTTAAACGTTAAATTAACAGTTACTATATAGCTTAAACGAATAAAGCCGGATGTGTAACATTTAAGTGGCTTTCGCCGTACAACTATTTAGCAATGGTTCAAAACGAGCGCTAACACAAAGAAAGATTCTTCCATTTCGCTACCGATGAAACCTGTGAAGCAAGCATACCATAAATAATAAAAACAAATGCTTAAATCGATGACCATCAGTCGAAATGACAACTCTACAGGTAACTTATTTCCGTCATTTCGAGCGCAGCGAAGTCGAGAAATCTTTTAAGGCAGTTCTCACAAAGATTTTGCTTCGCAGAGCCTTCGGGTTCTCCTCCGAAGGAGTTCCTTTGGAATACTACGGTCGAAATGACGAATTATCTTACGTAAGTTAACTATGTAAAAAATCTGTGTAATCCCTACATCTGTGTAATCAACCCGCAGGCAACATCAGTGTAATCACCCCGTAAGGAAAGAGGCAGGAAAATCTATGAAATTATTTCCACCTCCACTCACCGGCAATACTCAAAGGCTCCTTTAGGTTCTGCGATTCTAAGAAAGCCCTCAATTCTTCTTCGCCCTGAACACCAACTGGAATTTTCGGTGTATTGGCTAAAGCGTAAGTTAACATGGCGCTGTAACGCACTGTATTTTTAAGCTCCTGCTCATCAACCAGTTTAAAACTATCGCCGTCTGAGTGATAAAATGGACCAGAATTGTTTGGCAGTTTACCACCAAAACCACCGCCAGTAGGAATCCCCTCCAGCATAAACGGTTGGTGATCGCTGTGTAAACCTGCACCAGCATTAAACAAGTTTTTAAAACCGGTATCAATTTTTACAATATCAGCTCCCCAGGCCGTAAACAAATCTTTCATTTCTGATCGTGAGGTAGAAAAACCTTTCGGATCGTTGGTCATGTCATAGTTCAACATAAACTTAACCTGGTTTAATGTTTTGTCTTTTTTAGCCTGATCGATGTATGCTTTGGAACCCAACAAACCTTGCTCCTCGCCCATAAACAGTACAAACTCTACGGTACGTTTGGTTTTTAAATGCAGCTTTTTAAAGGTACGTGCCATATCCATAATAGCAAAAGAGCCAATTCCATTGTCGATTGCACCGGTTGCTAAATCCCAGCTATCTAAATGTCCACCGACTACAATTTTGTCCTTAGGCAATTCAGTTCCTTTAAAAGTTGCCACTACGTTTCTCGCTTTAATCAAACCCGAGAAATTGGTCATGGCAATATGCGCGATCTGTGGCTGTGATTTAATTTTTTCCTTCAAAGCTGTACCGTCTTCCAGTCCAATACAAATAGCAGGAATAGAGATCAATTTACCCGTTACCGAAGCTGTTCCAGTTAAAAGTACGCCATCTTTTACGGTATTGATGATGATGACACCTATTGCGCCATATTTTGTGGCAATGGCCGTCTTTTCTGAGCGGTGTAATGACTTTGTTCCAGCCGAAGAGCCTGGTAATACACCAAGATAAATCAATGCAATTTTACCTTTAAACTTCTCAGGACTGCCTTGATAATCTGCCTCCAATCCATTACCTGCATCTACTATCTCGCCAGTAACGTCTGCACTAACCGGTGAATGTGCTAAAGTAACAGCCTTCATTTTGGTTAGACTGTTTTTATCAGCACCAATTTCTACACTGATTGTTTTTCTTGCCCAGCTTTCTACTTCGAAAGGTTGAAACTTCACTTCACAACCGTAAGATTTTAATAAATCGAAAGCATATTGCTCTGCTTTTGCGCCGTTTGTAGAACCTGTTAAACGATGACCGATAGTTTCGGTTTCATATTTAAGTGTTTGATAAGCTTTTGAATTTTGCTGTACATCAGCATTGATTTTGGCAAAAACATCACCGAATTTATCCTGGGCATTTACAAATAAAGCGGTACAAAGAAGCGCTGCAGCGAAAAGATATTTCATTAGGAATAATAGTTTAGTTGTTGAAAGTACAAATTTTAGCTAGAGATTACTAGCTGTAACGTATATTTTGCTTTTGAGTAATAGCAGATAAGTATATTTTTTATCCTAAGACAAAGGATTAGCAGTCTTTTCCCCATGCACAACCGTGCTTCGGCTCACCGCCGCCGATGGGCTCTTTCTTTTCTCTTGATAGAAAAGAAACAAAAGATCAAGGCTTGCATCCTTTCTTGTAAAAAACTACAAAAATCTCAATTGCGGCAGTCTATAGGCTCTTTCCTAACTTCGTTGCCACCACACTCGCTTAACACTGCCTTGGCCTGTGGAAGTATTGGTGAAACTGCAAAGATTTTTGTTCTTTTTCCTACGAAAATCTGCTAGGCCGCACAGCAAAGTGCAGTTATGCCACTTAGCACTTTACACCACAAAAAGCTTAAATGCCCTCAGGTGACTCAGGTGATCAGAATAATTTTGGGAAAAACCTTTAATGGTAAACTAAGATTGCACATGCGCCTTTTTCTTAGGAAACACCAATGAAGCTACAATACTCATCACTAAGATACTCAATATGATGATAAGCGAATGCTCAGTAGTGAAACCCCATTTCTCCAGATAAGTATGCCCCAACATTTTAACCCCGATAAAGGCCAATAATACGGCCAATCCGGTTTTTAAATAGTGAAATTTATGGATGATATTCACCAACAGGAAGAACATGGAACGTAAACCCATGATGGCAAAAATATTAGAGAAAAATACAATGTAGGGATCTTTTGTTACCGCAAAAATAGCAGGGATAGAATCGACAGCGAATAAAAGATCAGTAAACTCAACAATCAGCAGTACCAAAAATAAAGGTGTCACCAGTGTTTTATGGTTAATTTTTACGAAGAATTTTTTGCCCTCATACTTTGGATGGATAGAAAATATTTTCGAGGCCCATTTAACCACTGGATGATTTTCCGGATCAATCTTATCATCTTCATCTTTGCTAAAGAACATTTTTACCCCAGTAAAAACAAGGAAAGCGCCAAACAAATAGAGTATCCAGGCAAATTTTGCAATTAATGCTGCACCAACAAAAATGAAGATGAAACGCATAATAATGGCACCCAAAATACCCCAGAACAATACACGGTGATAATATTTTTCTTCAACGGCAAAGGCTGAAAAAACGAGTACGATCACAAAGATATTATCTACAGAAAGTGCATATTCAATTACATAGCCGGTTAAAAATTCTAAGCCGAGGTTTTGCCTATAAATCGCTAAACTTCCTTCAAAATCATCAGGGATTAATTTAATGTGATGCTGGTGTCGCGTTACAATTTCTTGCAGGTGTGCAAAATCTTTTATTCCATGTAGCTGATGCCCCTCGGTTAACAGGATAAAGTAAAAACCGATAGCCAAAGCCACCATAATCAAACTCATTACTCCAGCCTGTTTTAAGCTCACCACATGTTCTTTTCTGCTAAATAGACCAAGGTCTAAAGCAAGAATCAACACAATAAAAAGAAGAAAACCTAAGCTAAAAAGTAATTCGTTACCCATTATTTTTTACGTTCAGTGGTGTACAGTACAAGTTGTTCTAAACCAGTTCGTGCTTCGCCTGCCTCAAAACTGTGCAAAATATCAAATGCTTCCTTTTGGTACTCCAGCATTTTCTGGTTCGCGTAATACACACCTTCGTGGGCATTTACGAAATCTATAATCTGCTGAATTTTAACCGGATCGTCCTGGTGGTTTTTCACCAGGTTAATTATTTTTTTACGCTCAGTTTTTTCAGCTTTATTCAGTGCATAAATTAAAGGCAGCGTTACTTTCTTCTCTTTAATATCAATACCTAAAGGTTTGCCTACATCATCAGTACCGAAATCGAAGGTATCGTCTTTAATCTGAAAGGCAATCCCTACTTTTTCGCCAAACAGACGCATTTTTTCTATCGTTTCATCATCAGCACCTGCCGAAGCAGCACCCGCAGCACAACAAGAAGCAATTAAAGAAGCGGTTTTCTGTCGGATCACATCAAAATATAAATCTTCCGAAATATCCATCCTCCGCACCTTTTCTACCTGCAACAGTTCACCCTCGCTCATCTGTTTCACCGCTTCCGATACAATTTGTAACAAACGGTGTTCGTTATTGTTTACTGAAAGCAACAATCCTTTAGCCAACAGGTAGTCGCCAACCAAAACGGCAATCTTGTTTTTCCATAAAGCATTGATAGAGAAAAAGCCGCGGCGTTCGTAAGCATTGTCTACCACATCATCATGCACCAAAGTAGCCGTATGTAAAAGCTCTACCAAAGCAGCCCCGCGATGGGTTGATTCTGTAATGCCACCGCATAGTTTAGCCGCAAAAAATACGAACATCGGCCGCATTTGTTTGCCTTTTTGCTTTACAATATAATGGGTAATCCTATCCAGCAACGGTGCGTCGCTATGCATAGATTCTTTAAAGGTTTTTTCAAACGCTTTAATATCAGTAGCAATAGGTGTTTTTATCTGTTCGATTCCCGGCATTAAGTCGAAAAATTTTGATTGCAAACTTAAGCTAATTTCCCATAAAAAGGTAATGTACAATCGTATTATTAAGGATTTGAAAAGCAATAGCTTAATCTTTAACATCTTTTGCTCCTGCTATAGCCCATAGTCCTCGCCTTCAGGCTGTGGGCTATTTGGCGCCATCAGGTTTAACATTATGGGTTAGTGCAGGTAATAGCCACTCAGTATCATAACTAATTCCTCAAAAAGATTAGCTTTATTTAATTTCAAATTTTACATTTAAACTAATATTAGCTGAGCCATAGATGAAAAAACGCTACAAAGTACTTATCGGCCTTTCGGCATTAATTGTTGCAGGCTACTTATTGGGGCCAAAACCCAAAAAGCCGGTTTATAACAAAGAACTCACACAGGTGCCCGATCTGGAAGATTTAGACCGTTATGTGGCCAGCATAGAATCGATGCACAAAATAAAACCGGGTAACGAAGCCGAAATCATCTGGGCCGATCCCCTCCACAAGCAAACCGAGTATGCCATTGTTTACCTGCATGGTTTTTCGGCATCAAAAACAGAAGGAAACCCCGTTTACCTAAATCTGGCCAAAGAATTAAATGCCAATTTATACTTAGCGCGTTTGGCCGACCATGGCATTGATACACTTGCACCTATGCAATATTTCACTGCCGACCGCCTTTGGGAAACCAGTAAACAGGCTTATGCCATCGGTAAAAAATTAGGCAAAAAGGTGATTTTAGTGGGTACTTCTACCGGAGGAACTGTCGCTTTAAAACTAGCGGCCACCTATCCTGAAATTAACAGTTTAATTTTATTGTCGCCAAATGTGGCCATTAACGATAAAAATGCATGGCTTTTGAATAACCCATGGGGTTTACAGATTGCCCGAAAAGTGGTGGGTGGCGATGAACGCAAAGTAGACGATCGCACTGACGAATATAAAAAATACTGGTATACCAATTACCGCCTCGAATCTCTGGTAGAGCTGGAAGAGTTTATTGAGAGCAGTATGGTAAAAACGACTTTCCAAAAAGTAAAACAACCTGTTTTAATGCTCTATTATTACAAAAATGAACTCGAACAAGATCCTGTAGTCCGTGTAGATGCTATGCTGAAAATGTTCGATGAACTGGGTACACCTAATAATTTAAAAAGAAAACAAGCCATACCAAACGCAGGGAATCACGTAATGGGATCGTATATTACTTCGAAGGATTTACCAAGTGTAGAAAAGGCTATTGAAAGTTTTGTGGGGAGTACGTTGGCAATAACTGTTCATCATTAAATTTGAGAAATGATAATCAACTTTTTAAAGGCGCGAAGATTTAAGAAAGACATACAAAAATTGGAAGAGAATATCGTAATGTTGCTAGCAAACGATTTTCCTGAGATGGCAGACAATTATCTGCATTGGACATTCAGCACAGCAGGGCAGCTTGCAGATAAAACAATATATATTTTACATCAAAGCACGGATAATTTCTATTATGAGCGAAACAGAGCGAAACATAAAAAACATTTCTTTTTAACAGGGGTTGAAGTGTTAAACAAACAAACAGGAACTTATATTCCAATAAGATTAACAATTTCCTATAATCTCATTCAAGATATCTCCCTACCACTTAACACAACACTAAGAAGTGAGTATGAATTATCAGAACTCAGGATTAATAACTTGTATAAAGAAGATTTCATCTTAAAAAACACGGACGAAAAAAAACTTAAAAAAATCCTTTCTAATGTTAGCGAAGAGCAAAAAAACTTATTAGAAATTGAAGATACTATAGAAATTGAGCTCGACGAAAAATATTATTACACCATTTTAGATATGGAAGACGGAAACTATATCGCCGTTAACAAACGTGGAAATGTATTCAGATTGATCCATGATCATGAAGAACCAGCAAAAAAAATATTTCAAAATGTTCAAAAATTAATGGAGTCATATTCTGGAGATAAATATGAGTTGCAAAAATATTTAGAACAATAATCGCCACCATTTCCTGATTTAATTCAGATCGGGCTATTTACTACTATATAGATGCTGAAATAAATTCAGCATGACGGCTAATATTGTATATTTATTAAACAAATCTAAATCTCGCTCATTATGAAAAACAAACCATTATTGCAGGAAATTTTATGGCTCTTAGCTTGCATTGCAATTAGCATAATTATCGGCTTCTGCATATTTGGAAAAACCCTTTTTAGCAATTCCATTGACATCAATCTTCACGACACCTATTTCGTGATTAAAAAACAGCATTTATTGATATTCTTTTTCATTATTATTTCTTTTTTCGTTTACTATTTTAAAGAGCTTAAACACTCATTTTGCAGAAAAATTCAACGCTCATTTATTTTCTTTTTAGGCTTTATTTTAATCCTGCTAGCTTCCATAGCAGTACAACTTCTGCCTTTCTTTAATCCATACCACAATATTAACGGCTGGACGATTTACCCGCCATTGTCTGCACAACCAGAAATCAATCAATATGAACAAAACTTCACTATTTTAACGATCGTATCTAAAGCTGTGCTTATACTTCAAATTATAGTAGTTTCTATGATGCTATCTGTAACCTATAAATGGGGAAGCTCAAAAAATAATCAATTAACTTCAGAAGTCTAAAAGCCTAGAGTGCAGAAGACTTCGGAAGTTTTTACGTGGATGTAAGACTTACGAAGTTATTCCATCGCTTATCCCCTGGCTAAACTTCGTAAGAAATTTAACTCAAAATATTTTTTACAATCATTTCGGCGTGTACCCTAGAATTTTCGATAAAAAGTTTGTGGGTATCTAGTCCGCCGCAAACTACACCAGCCAAATACAAACCTCTCACATTCGTTTCCATGGTTTCTTCGTTATAAACCGGGCAAAGTGTTTCGGGCAGTTCGATGCCGAATTTCCTCAGCATTCCGAAATCCGGTTGGTAACCGGTCATTGCAATTACAAAATCGTTCGGGATGGTTTTTATTCCTTCGGGTGTTTTAATGTCTACCTCGCCTTCCCTTATTTCAATCAATTCGGAGTTAAAAAGTGCTTTAACTTCTCCTTCTTTAATCCTGTTCTGTATATCCGGGCGCACCCAATATTTCACATGAGGGCCAAGATCGCAGCTGCGTACAACCATAGTTACATTTGCACCTTTCCGATACGTTTCTAAAGCAGCATCTACGCCCGAGTTATTGGCGCCAACCACTACCACATTTTGAAATGCATATAAATGCGGGTCCTTATAATAATGCGTTACTTTTGGCAAATCCTCTCCTGGAACATTCATCAACAATGGCACATCATAAAAACCAGTAGCCACAATTACATTATTGGCCGTATAATTAGTTTTAGTGGTATTAATTTCGAAAACATCATGATCCTTTTTAACAACTTGTTTTACGCTTTCAAAAAGATGGATATTTAAATCAAATTTTTCGGCCACACGACGGTAATACTCAACCGCTTCATTTCTGTTAGGTTTCGGACTGATGGTTACGAAAGGAACTCCTCCAATTTCTAACTTTTGAGAAGTAGAAAAGAAGGTCATAAACACCGGATAGTTAAACAAACTGTTCACCAAAGCACCCTTCTCTACAATTACATAGCTTAAGTTTGCTTTTTGCGCCTCTATTGCACAGGCCATCCCTATTGGGCCAGCACCGATAATTAATACGTCGTAATGATTTTGATTTTCAGACATCCAGTTTTTATTTCGCTTAAAGAGTGGTCGTCATCTCGACTGCAGCACCGCGGAATGGAGATATCTGTTAGCATAGATTTCTCGACTGCACTGTGTTCCGTTCGAAATGACGATCTCTTTTATTTATTAAACTTTCATTGCTTTGCTTGGGCAGGCGAAATCGGTTCTTTTTAAACCGGTATTTTTAATTGCGCCGTAACCGCCTGCAACATCAATCACATTTTCTACTCCACGTGATTTTAAGATGGAAGCAGCAATCATTGATCGGTAGCCACCTGCACAGTGAATATAATAGGTAGATTTTGGATTAATCTCGCCAGTCCAGTCGTTAATAAAATCTAACGGCCGGCTCAGCGTAAATTCCAGATGTTCTGCTTCATATTCACCTGGTTTGCGTACATCAAGTGCTGTAATTTCGCCGTTAAGACTAGCTGTTTCAAATGCTTCGGCAGAGATTGATTCAATAGTATCGATTTCCTTACCAGCATCTGTCCACCTTTCGAAACCACCATCTAAATAGCCTATGGTACTATCGTATCCTACGCGGGTTAAGCGGGTAATGGTTTCTTCTTCTTTACCCTGATCGGTAATCAGTAAAATTGGCTGCTGTAAATCGGTAATCAAAGCACCAACCCAGGGTGCAAACTGTCCGTTAAGGCCAATATTGATCGAATTTGGAATAAAACCTTTTGCAAAAACCTGCGGATCGCGGGTATCGAGCATAATTGCCCCTGTTTGGTTTACAGTATCTTCAAAAGCTTGCGGGGTTAAAGCGTTTAATCCTTTCTCGTAAACCTCATCAATACTTTCCACCCCACCTTTATTAATGGCAGCATTTTTAGCAAAATATTGTGGTGGTGGCAAAATGCCATCTGTTACTTCTGCAATGAATTGCTCTTTTGTTTCGGCTTTTAAAGCGTAATTTACTTCCTTTTGGTGCCCTAAAGTATCGAAAGTTTCTTTACTCATGCTTTTGCCACAGGCAGAACCTGCACCATGCGCCGGGTAAACAATTACATCATCAGCTAAGGGCTTTATTTTTTCATTTAACGAATCGTAAAGCATTCCCGCTAAATCTTCCATGGTTAAATGGCCTTTTTGCGCTAAATCAGGTCGACCAACATCGCCAATAAATAAGGTATCGCCACTAAAAATGCAGTGATCTTTCCCATTTTCATCTCTTAGCAGATAAGTAGTCGATTCTAAAGTATGCCCGGGAGTATGTAAAGCGGTAATGGTTACGTTTCCAATTTTAAACTGCTCACCATCTTTGGCAATGTGCGATTTAAACCCGGTTTTAGCGGTTGGGCCATAGATAATTTCGGCACCAGATTTCTCTGCCAGATCTACATGTCCGGAAACAAAATCGGCATGAAAATGCGTTTCAAAAATATATTTAATGGTGGCTCCTGCTTTTTCAGCTTTCTTTAAATACGTTCCAACCTCTCTTAGCGGATCAATAATTGCAGCTTCGCCATTACTTTCGATGTAATAAGCGGCTTCTGCCAGGCAACCTGTATATATTTGTTCTATTTTCATGTTTTCTTCGCAACGTCACCCTGAATTTATTTCAGGGTCTTACCAGAAAGATGCTGAAACAAGTTCAGCATGACGGATCTATTACAGCAAAAATAGCGCTAAATACTTATAACCGAAATGATGTCGGTCATAATTGCAGAAGTTTTACTTACTGTAATGCAAAACTGCTAACTGAGAATTGTCAACTGCAATTGATTTGGGCGTTACCCTAATCCCGATGAATCGGGAAAGGGTCGGGCTTTTTCAGGGCTGCGCTTCGCTCCGGTACCGATGAAGACCTGTGAAACAAGCAAGCATACCGTGATTAAATAAAAACAGATGCTTAATCGGTACTAAACCCTTACAATCCCTAACGCGGATCTATCGCAATTTCAGAATTTATGCAACGACCCATGTTGCTAAACCTGATAAAGCGTAAAGCCCGGACTGAGGTATCCCGATTCATCGGGAAGGGCTTGAAGCGGTAGCAGGACTAAGCGTGCCATTATAACAGAACCCATCATTTCCAAAAACGATGAAAATAACCCTACACTTCAGGATTAAATCCGTAGTTCTGTAAACGGGATTACAAATCCCGACTAGCACTAATCTTTAGTCAATTCACCCCTTAGCGATTCTTCCATTAATTTTCGGCTTTCTTCTATTGACAAGCCCAAGCCCATTACAAACATTAGCTTTGTAACTGTAGCCTCGAAAGTTAAGTCGTAGCCACTTAAAATGCCCATTTTCAACAATTCTCTACTGGTTTCGTAACGTCCCAATTGTACAGATCCTTTTTTACACTGAGAGATATCGATGATTATCTTTCCATTCAAAATAGCCTGACGCAAACTATCTAAAAACCATTGTGCGGTTGTTGTATTACCTGAGCCAAAAGTTTCTAAAATAATGGCGTCTACCTTAGAATCTGTAATCGCCTGAACCGCCTGTGGCGTTATTCCAGGGTATAATTTCAGCACCCCGATATTAGAATTAAAATTGGTGTGTAATTTTAATTCTCCTTTCGGTGCTTTAAGAATATAATTTCTGTAAAACTGCAGGTGAACGCCCGCTTCGGCAAGTATCGGGTAATTTGGCGAACGGAAAGCTTCGAACTTTTCGCTGTTGTACTTTATAGAGCGATTGCCCCTAAATAACTGGGAATCAAAATAAATGCAAACCTCTGGAAAAAGTGCTTTTCCATCTTCTTTGGTTGCTGCAATCTCTAGAGCGGTAATTAAATTCTCTTTGGCGTCAGTCCTGATTTCGCCAATAGGGAGTTGCGAACCGGTTAAAACAACTGGTTTAGCTAGATTTTCGAGCATAAAACTCAATGCCGATGCGGTGAAGGCCATGGTATCAGATCCGTGGAGAATAACAAAACCATCGTACTGATCGTATTTATGATAAACGAGTTCGGCTAATGTTTTCCATATTTCAGGATCCATGTTTGAAGAATCCAATACCGGATTGAAGGAATGCACATCTAAATCGTAGTCTAAACGGTTTAACTCAGGAACGTTTTCTTTTATCTGCTGAAAATCAAATGGAATTAACATCCCATTTGTAGGATCGTTAACCATACCGATAGTACCGCCGGTATAAATTATAAGTATTTTGGTCATTTGGTTGGGTGAAGGTTGCTCACCGCAAAGAAACTAAAAATTTACAAATGATCGGACGATATTTTTAAATTAGCAACAAAAAAGCTAAAAAACGCTAAAAAATTGTCAAAATGATAAATTTTATGTGCTTATTTTAAAATAAAAGAAATACAATATTGTCGTCATCCTGAACTTGTTTCAGGATCCAGAAAGAAAGATGCTAAAATAAAAATTACAACGACAGAATCTAAAACTTAAGCGTCATTCCCGCGCATGCGGGAATCTTAAAGCTATTGCATTACGATTCCCAATCAAGTTGGGAATGACGAACCGCTAAAATTTGCCGAATAAGGATAATAACATTTAAACCCCAAAAATTTTCTTCGAATTCTCTGTGGTTACATCCGCAATTTCTTCAATAGGAGTGCCATAAATATCGGCCAGTTTTTGGGCAATATAAATCAAATAACTGCTTTCATTAGGCTTTCCACGGAAAGGAACTGGCGCCAAATAAGGTGAATCAGTCTCTAAAACTACATTAGCTAAAGGAATTTCTGATAATACCAGATCCAATCCAGCTTTTTTATAGGTAACTACACCACCAATGCCTAAATAAAAATTTAAGTCGATGGCCTGTTTAGCCTGCGCTAAATTACCAGTAAAACAATGAAAAATACCGCGCAGTTTTTCGTCCCTTTCACTTTCCAGTAACTCGAAAACCTCATCAAAAGCCTCGCGACAATGGATCACAATCGGCAAACCTAAATCTTTTGCCCAGCCAATCTGTTTGCGAAAAGCATCTTGCTGAATGGCCAAGGTAGTTTTATCCCAATACAGATCGATCCCGATCTCACCAATGGCATAAATTTTCCGACCGGAAATGCTATTGTAAATTTCGTCCAATTGAGCAAGATAATCTTCCTTCACATCACAAGGATGTAAACCTGCCATTGCAAAACAATTTGCCGGATATTTCGCCACCAGATCATCTATCATGGCAATTGATTTTACATCAACATTAGGCAAAAATAAACGGTTAACGTTATTCTCGAAACAGCGTTCCATTAACTGCGCTTGTTTCTCGGCATCCTGCTCGTAATATAAATGGGTATGGGTATCGGTAAAAAGCATGTTTATAATGTAAAATGGGTAATGTACGATTGAAATGGGGCTTAAGTTGTTCGTCATGCTGAACTTGATTCAGCATCTATTTGTACATAAAGACCCTGAAACAAATCCGATAGCTATCGGATCAGGGTGACGATCGCTTAAAACCTGTAATCTCGGTCTTTCTGACCTCCAACCTCAGACTATTTCTTCTTCTTAGACGCTTTGACCTCAGACTTCAAACTGCCGACCTCGGACTCTAAAGCCATTTCCTTTTTCAAAAACTTTCCGGTTAAACTGATCGGGTTCTGGATTAAACCTTCTGGTGTACCTTCGAATAAAATCCTTCCGCCACCAGCACCGCCTTCCTCGCCTAAATCGATCACCCAATCGGCAACTTTAACCACATCTAAATTGTGTTCAATTACCAAAATCGTATTTCCTTTATCAACCAGTTCTTGCAATACGCCTAAAAGCACATTAATATCTTCGAAGTGGAGCCCTGTTGTAGGCTCATCTAAAATATAGAAGGTTTTTCCGGTATCTTTTTTAGAAAGCTCTGTAGCCAATTTAACCCGCTGCGCCTCGCCACCCGATAAAGTAACCGATGATTGTCCTAAAGTGATATAACCTAAACCAACATCTTTCAATGTTTTGATCTTCCTATAGATGATCGGGATATTTTCGAAGAAATTACAGGCATCTTCGATACTCATATCCAGCACATCACTGATCGATTTTCCCCTGAAACGAACTTCTAAGGTTTCTCTATTATATCTTTTTCCACCACATTCTTCACAAGGCACCTGTACATCAGGCAAGAAATTCATCTCAATCACCTTTAAACCAGCACCTTGACAGGTTTCGCAACGGCCACCTTTTACGTTAAAAGAAAAACGGCCGGGTTTGTAACCACGGATTTTGGCCTCGGGCAGCTGTACAAACAAGTTTCTGATGTCGGAGAAGACTCCGGTATAAGTAGATGGATTAGAACGAGGTGTTCTGCCGATAGGTGCCTGATCGATTTCAATTACCTTATCAATTTCTTTCAATCCGTTAATTTTCTCGTAAGGCAAAGGTTGTTTTTTCGCCCTAAAGAAATGGTGATTTAAAATCGGATATAAAGTCTCGGTAATCAAACTCGATTTACCACTACCCGAAACTCCGGTTACGGCAATAAATTTACCCAAAGGAAAATCTACTGAAACTTCTTTTAAATTATGCCCGGTAGCTTTTATGATAGACAATTTATGTCCATTTCCTTTTCTACGGACTTTTGGCGTTTCAATTTTCTTTTTGCCGTTCAGGTAATCGGCAGTTAAGGTATTCGACTTCAGGATCTGTGCGGCAGTTCCTTCTGCAACTACCGTTCCGCCGTGGATACCTGCTCCAGGACCAACATCAATTACCCAATCGGCCTCCAGAATCATGTCCTTATCGTGTTCTACCACCAAAACGGTATTTCCAAGATCACGGAGATTTTTAAGCGCATTGATTAAACGTTCGTTATCGCGCTGGTGCAAACCGATACTTGGCTCATCGAGGATGTACATTACATTCATCAATTGAGAACCGATCTGCGTAGCCAAACGGATCCGTTGTGCCTCACCGCCTGAAAGCGTACGGGCTGTCCTATCGAGCGTTAAATAGGTTAAACCAACATCTGTTAAGAAACCGATCCTGGCTTTAATCTCTTTTAAAATTTCCTTTGCAATAATATTCTGACGGTCGGTAAGTCGTTCATCTACTTTTTCGAACCAGATATTCAGGTTGAAAATATCCATTGATGACAGTTCGAAAATGTTCTTGCCATCAACTTTGAAATGCAGGCTTTCTTTTTTAAGTCGTGCGCCGTTACACTCCGGACAGGTTTTCAGTTTACGGAAAGTTTCCATATCATCAACCGCAGCCTCACCCCGTTTTTCGTTCTGCTCTTCGAGCATTTTAATAATACCATCGAAAGTGATATTATAATTCTGAACGTTCCATTTATTGTACTCAACAGCCACATTGATCAGATCGTGTGTACCGTTTAGGATAATATTGATGATATCATCACCCAGTTTTTCAATTGGGGTAGAAAGCGAGAAATTATATTTTTTGGCCAGCGCTTTTAATACCTGGAACATCCAGATATCACGATATTCGCCTAATGGAGCCAAACCACCGTTTAAAATACTCAGCTTTGGGTTTGGAATCACTGATTCTTTATCCACCACGAAGATATAACCTAAACCGTCACAACGTTCGCAGGCACCATATGGTGAGTTGAATGAAAAACTGTTCGGTTGAGGTTCATCGTAAGAAATACCTGTGGTTGGGCACATCAAAAACTTACTGAAATGCGCAACGTTATTATCTTTATCGCTGATTTTGATCACACCTTTACCCATTTTCATCGCAATCTGCAACGAATCTAGCAAGCGTTTTTTATCCTTCACATCAATGATCAAACGGTCAATCACCACTTCGATATCGTGAATTTTATAACGGTCTACCTGCATTTTAGCAGAAATATCCTTTATTTCTCCATCTACACGAACCTTTACATAGCCTTGTTTACGGATCTGCTCGAAAAGCTCGCGGTAATGCCCCTTTCTACCTTTAACAACAGGCGCAAGAATATTTACTGCAACACCATCAAATTTATTAAAGATATTCTGCAGGATCTGGTCTTCGCTCATGCGCTCCATCTTCTCGCCAGTATTGTACGAATAGGCATCGGCAACACGTGCATAAAGTAAACGCATAAAATCGTAAATCTCGGTAATGGTACCTACGGTAGAGCGCGGGTTTTTACTGGTGGTTTTTTGCTCAATGGCAATAACCGGGCTCAATCCCGAAACCTTATCTACATCAGGGCGCTCCATCCCGCCCATAAACTGGCGGCTATAGGCACTAAATGTTTCCATATAGCGGCGCTGTCCTTCCGCGTAAATGGTATCAAAAGCCAACGAAGATTTACCGCTTCCGCTTAACCCTGTTATTACAACAAGTTGGTTGCGTGGAAAACTGACATCTATATTCTTTAAATTATGTACCCTCGCACCATATACTTCTACATCTTTTTGCTCGCCGAGGTCGATAGATTTATTGCTCATATTTATTAAAAGTTGGAGGCAAAATTGAGCCTTTCAAAAGACAAAATTTCAATCCGCAAAAATGCTAAAAATTTTATCAAAATGAAAGTCTAATGCAATCTTGATTAAGGATTAATTGTCATAATGTCGACTTCTATTTCGTAGGAAATCAGACGTAAACAGAAGATACAGATTAAAAGGCTAAAAAAAGTTTTCGCCATACTTCACAAACGCTGTAAACGATACAATGGTTTTGTATTTTTAGAGAACTTTTAAAATTTTAAGCTCCTTACCCAATGCAACCTAATAAGCATCTTAAAAAAGATCTCTCGACTCCGCTGCTCTCCGCTCGAGATGACGACACACCTGTGGGCACCATGCGAACCAATGAACCAATGGCTAATAAACCAACCTACCACTCTATCGTCGTTCCATTCTCTGTCGGATGTCCGGTACAAACCAAAACCCTGCCTCTTTCCAACTCATCATCAGTAAGCACCTCATTGTAATCCATCCTTACCCCACCTTTGGTGCAATTGGCCACACAGGTACTACATACACCCCCGCGACAACTATAAGGGAGTTTGATTTTATTTTCCAGCGCAACATCTAAAATTCTTTTTGGCCAGGGCACTTCAAGGTTATAAGTTTCCCCTCTAAAGTTTAAAATTACCGAATAAGTGTTTTTATCGACAAGCTTTTCTGCCGAACCATCATCCTCATCCACCTCATCTTCTGGCAATACAAAGGTTTCTCTTTTAATCTGTTTGATATCGAAACCCATGCCCAGCAAAGTAATCCGGCATAAATCCATATAAATTATCGGGCCACAGCTGTAAAACAGCGCATCATTCCGATCAAAATGCAAATGTTCTTTGAGTAGCTTTTCGATATAGAATTTGTTTAGGCGGGCCGTCATTAGGTTTTTGCTATTGCTGAAAACCCAAACAATCTTTAACCTATCCGGATATTTCTTTTGCCATTCGTTCAGCTCATCATAAAATAATGCATCCTCCATTGATCGGTTACTATATACCAGTGTAACCAACGATTTTTTCTCACGCACCAATGCTGTTTTCAAAATCGAGAATAATGGAGTAATCCCCACTCCTGCAGCGAACAGAAAAAGATCGCGTTTCAGGTTTTCTTCTGGCAAGTAGCAGAACATCCCTTGAGGCTCTTGCGCCAATAGAATATCATTTACCGAAGTTTTATGGTGTAAAAATCTCGAAATCTCTCCATTTTCTACCCTTTTTACTGTAATAGCCAAAGGCTCATCCACATCTGGCGAGCTGTTAAAAGAATACGACCGCCTTATTTCCTTATGTTTTCCCTGAAAAATCAATGAAATAAACTGACCTGCCAAATACTTTGGATATTGTTGATCTACCTCCTCAAACTGAAAAGTAATATTATCACCAGGCTGATTTATGATTTTATTGATGCGCAGTTTGAACATAATACAAAGAAAGGAAATTGATTTATTAGTTCAATCGTTCATTGGTCATTAGTTCATTGGTTAGCATAATGCAGAAGTATCTCCGTGCTAATCTGTGTTTCCGTGGCTAAATGTTTATTGGTTCAATTGCCGTTTGTTCATTAGTTAGCACCGTGCAGAAAAACAACTCCGTGGTTTCGGTGTTTCCGTGGCAATAAAGTTCATTGGTTTATTTGCCATTGGTTCATTGGTTAGCAAAACAAATTTGTGTAATCCAACATCTGTGCAATCGCCTTCATAAAAAAAGCGTCCCGATTTAAAACCGGGACGCCTTACCAAATGCTTGTCTTTATCTTAATTATATTATTCGGCGTTGTAGGCCAATAATACTCTCGGTTTTTCGTAACCGTAACGTTTCGGATGTTCCATAATCTGTTTCATAGAAATCACTTTATAAACATAGCCTCCGGTTTCGCGGTTCAGCTTCATTTTGTAGTAATTGTCTTGATTTTGATTATTGATCTGCTTGCGCAGACGTCCGTCGCCAACATTGTAAGCCGCAGCTACCAATGTCCAGCTTTCTAAACCTTTATACATTTCTTTAATGTATTTGCAGGCAGCGATGGTCGATTTACGCAAATTATAGCGTTCATCAACATTTCCGTTTACTCTTAATCCATAGGTACGGGCTGTGCCAGGCATAAACTGCCAGATTCCGGCTGCACCTTTTGGAGAAACTCCTTCCGCCATTCCAGATTCGACCAGGGCCAAATACTTAAAATCGTTTGGAATTCCGTAGGCAGCAAGAATAGGCTCAATTACAGGAAACCATTTTGCTGCTTTTGCATGCAATTTATTGGTTTGGGTATTTCCGTAAGTGTGTGCTGCAAGGATTTTTTTCATTTTGCGTTCTACCTTTTTATCGCCTAACGGCAGGGTTTCTTCGGCAAAATTTAACTGTGCCATTAAAGATAGCGGCTTTTCCGCATTTTCAACTTCCAGGCTATCAGATTTGGGTATTGTAGTGTTTAATTTTTCTTCTTTTAAAAGACTTTTTTGTGCTAAGGGCATTTGGTAAGCGAACACTTTTGCCAAGATAAATAGTGTTGCCACTACCGCAAATGGTACGATGTGTTTCTTTAACATTTTCCTCCTTTTTTTGGTGAACTTATATAAAAACGTTGGCAAAGGTAAAAAATAATAAGCACATTATCAAATAGTTACAAAACTAACCCCAAAAATCAGCCCCTAAAGCACTTTAAACGTGGATTTTAAATTTTGATTTTCAGCGTAATTTTCCTATTTTAGAGGCTATTTTTTTATCTAATTTTTTCGCTCTTAAAATTGTTATGTTCATCAATTTTTCATAAATTTGCAACCCGCATTTTTAATGCGGCTAAAAGCGTATCATGATAAATAAAAACAACAGGAACAGTCGGGATGACAAGTCCAAACCAGGCAGTCGGAAAACAGAAGGCAGAAGTAGTTCGGCCGGGTCTGAGAGAAGAAGATCAGACGACAAAGACAGCAAATTCAAAAAATCATCCGATTCTAAAGACGGCTTCAAACCTAGAAGCTCAGAGGGTAAAGATTTCAAATCAAAATCTTTCGGAGACAAAAAAGACTTCAGGCCAAGAACAGGAGACCGTAATTTTAAATCGAAAGATGGAGAATCAACAGGTTTCAAATTTGGAGACCGCGAGTTTAAATCAAAAGATAACAACTCAAAATCAGAAGACCGCAGTTTCAAGCCAAGAGAAGGTGGATCGAGAGATTACAAGCCAAGAACTGGAGATCGTGATTTCAAATCGAGAGAGGGAGGATCAAGAGATTACAAACCGAGAACAGGAGACAGAGATTTTAAACCAAGAGAAGGTGGTGCAAGAGATTATAAGCCAAGAACAGGAGAACGCGATTTCAAATCTAAGGATGGAGATTCGAGAGATTTTAAACCGAGAACTGGCGACCGCGACTTTAAACCTAGAGAAGGCGGATCAAGAGATTACAAGCCAAGAACGGGAGACCGTGATTTCAAATCGAAAGATGGTGGACCAAGAGATTTCAAACCGAGAGAAGGTGGCTATAAAGATTACAAATCAAGAGGCAAATCTGATGATTTCAAGCCAAGTGCTGGAAGTTCAAGAGATGTAAAACCTAGAGAACCGAGAGAAGGCGATACCCGTCCGTTTAGAAAACGCGAGGATGCTCAGCCAAGAGATACAGAGTTTAACCGCCCAGAGCGCACTGTAATTGCCCAAGGCCGCAAAACAAATGAAGAGAAAGGCTTAATTCGCCTTAACAGATATATTTCAAATGCAGGTATCTGCTCTCGCCGTAAAGCTGATGAGCTAATTGCTGCCGGCATTATTACCGTAAACGGAGAAGCCATTACCGAATTAGGACATAAAGTTGATCCAGCGAAAGATTTAGTACGTTATAACGGCGAGCTATTGAAACGCGAGAAAAAAGTTTACGTTTTATTAAACAAACCAAAAGATTACATCACCACTACCGACGATCCACAAGAACGCCGTACCGTAATGCAATTGGTTGACAAGGCGAGCCGCGAGCGTATTTACCCAGTTGGCCGTTTAGACCGTAATACAACAGGTTTATTGTTGATGACAAACGATGGTGATTTAGCAGATAAATTATCGCATCCTAAAAACGGTATCACCAAAATTTATAATATTGAGCTGGATAAAGCTTTATCACAAGGCGATTTAAACAAAATTGCTTTTGGTTTAGAGCTGGAAGACGGATTGATTAAACCCGATAACATTTCTTACGTTGCGGGTGGAACCAAAAAAGAAATCGGCATCCAGATCCATAGTGGTAAAAACAGAATTGTTCGTCGTATTTTCGAACACCTGGGTTACAATGTAGAAAAATTAGACCGTGTAGTATATGGTAATCTGACTAAGAAAGATTTACCACGTGGCAGATGGCGCTATCTTGAAGATCATGAATTGATCCAGATTAAACATCTGATAAAATAATACGTAAAAGGCAACCAATGGTTGCCTTTTTTGTTGCTTATTAAAAAAAATTGTTATCCTGAGCAATCAATTTTTTCAGAAAAACATTGGAGTGGATATTACAGGTACCACGCATCGTCATTCTCAACTTGATTGGGAATCGTAATGCCTTAGTTGGGTTTGTAGGTTGCATTAAGATTCCCGCCTGCGCGGGAAAGACGACCGTTCTTTGGAATCCATCAATGGTAGTATAGTCCAATTTGAGGATAGCCCAACATTATTGCATCTCAATTGCAAATTACATTTTACGATTCCAAAGTAAATTAAGAACAATGAAAACGGTTTATTAAATGGAAATTAATTTCCGTGCTCTTCCGTGCCTCCGTGGCTAATTACATTTTAATTCCCCATATTTGTCAAAATCAACATCGTTTTTCATGAAAAAAATTAGTTCAGTATTTATACTTTCTATACTATCAACGCTAACATTTGCGCAAAAAACCAATTACAACCTTATTGTTGGCACCTATACCGCACCTGGAAAAAGCGAAGGAATCTATACTTACAACTTTAATAGTTCAACCGCAGCTACAACGGTAAAAAGCATCACAAAAAACACAGCCAACCCGAGTTATCTGGCCGTTTCTCCAGATCAGAAATTTGTTTACGTGGTTAATGAAACCGGAGCCACCAGCACAGTCAGTGCTTTTAAATACAACGCAACAACAGGTGCTTTAACTTTTTTAAATAAGGTAGACAGCCACGGTGCCGATCCTTGTTTTATTACCGTTGATGCCAAAAATGTTATTGTTGCGAATTATAGTGGAGGCAGTTTAGCGGTATTCGCACGCAAGACTGACGGTGCCTTAACAGAAGCTTTGCAAGTGATTAAACATACCGGAAAAAGCATTGATCCTAAAGGCAGACAAGAGAGTGCGCATGTACATATGGTTAAATTTACGCCAGATCACAAATATTTAATTGTTAACGATCTGGGTGAAGATCAAACTTACATCTACAACTATAACCCTACCTCAAAAGAAAAAATATTAACCGTTAAGTCGGTAATTAAAACCAATGCAGGCACTGGTCCTAGGCACATCACTTTTAGTCCAAATGGGAAATTTGCCTATTTAGCGCACGAATTTAATGGCAGCATAACCGTTTTCGCCTATTCGAATGGAAGTTTAACCAAAATCCAGGAAATTGGTACTACGCCAAAAGATTTTACCGGAAAAATTGATGGTGCCGACATCCATGTTTCGGCTGATGGAAAATTTCTTTACGAAACCAACCGCGGAGATGCCAATAGCATTTCTGCCTTTTCAATTCTGTCGACCGGAAAATTGAAATTCATCGAAACAGTCAGTACACTCGGCAAAGGGCCAAGAAACTTCACGATTGATCCGACTGGAAATTTCCTATTGATCGGTCATCAATACACCAACAACATCGTTATCTTCAAGCGAAATAAAATTACTGGCAAATTAACCGATAGCGGTAAACGCATTGATGTTGGCGCGCCAGTTTGTTTAGTTTTTAATTAATCACCTAAAATTAAGCCAATGGAAAACTTCGATTGGACCAGATTCACCATCAAGATTGCTGTTAAAGCGAAACTTGAAGACATGTACAATGCCTGGACAAAAGCCAGCGAAATTGAGAAATGGTTTTTAAGCGAGGCGGAATTCTCTGACGAAAACGGCATATTGCTCAACAAAACGCAAAACGTATTGAAAGGCGATAAATACAAATGGATCTGGTATCTGTATGATGATATTGAAAAAGGGAGCATAACTGAAGCCAATGACAAAAATGAACTTCAATTTACTTTTGCAGGCGAATGTTTGGTCGACATTAAACTCAGAGAAGAGTTTGAGTATGTAGTTGTAGAGTTGACGCAAAAGAATATTCCTTTAGATGAAAATGCAAAAAGAAATATTCGCTTAGGTTGTCATAATGGTTGGAGTTTTTATTTGGTTAATTTAAAATCTGTTTACGAAGGTGGTTTGGACTTAAGAAATAAGGATAACCGCTTTAAGCCCATGCTGAATAATTGAGAACTGAAAAACAATTTTAGCAGAAAAAACACCAAACACGATCGTCATCCTGAGTTCAGCCGAGGATCTTTATAGCATGATAGATACTGAAACAAGTTCAGTATGACGATATGAGTAAACGCGTAAATAAATTAAGTTCCATTATCTTACGCGAGCGTCCTGCTGAATTTATTTCAACATCTTTATTGCCAGAAAACGAAATGAAATAGAACAACAGAGGTTATGGAACGAGGCGGCTGCGTTTACATATTAACGAATCACACACATACGGTTTTGTATATCGGCGTAACATCCGATTTATATTTCAGGATAGTTGAGCACAGGGAGAAGAAATATCCAGATTCATTTACAGCCAAATACAATTGTATCAAACTTGTTTATTACGAGCAGTTTGATTCTATTGAAGAAGCCATTGCGAAAGAAAAACAATTGAAAAACTGGAAGCGGGCCTGGAAGATTAATCTGATTAATCAAAATAACTCAAATTGGGAGGATTTGTTTGAAACCCTAGAATAAAGCTGAAATACCCATTCGATCCGTCACCCTGAATTCATTTCAGGGTCTTAATGACAACAAACTAGCATGATAGATACTGAAACAAGTTCAATATAACGAAACGCCCACTCCCCGTCGCTCTGAATTCATTTCAGGGGCTTAATGACAACAAACTAGCATGATAGATACTGAAACAAGTTCAGTATGACGAATCTCGGAAATATATTACCTTTGCTAAGGAAATGAATTGTAAATCAACATACTTAGAAAAAAATCATTTAAAATGGACGGCAATATTAGTCCTGTTTCTGAGTTTGTTCACATTTTCGAGCAACCAGGCCAATTCAGTCACCCTTCAATCGAATCCAGTTTTTCAAACAGAATGGGTATCTGGATTACAAAAGAGTTTTTCTACTTCAAGTGTTTTCAACAAGTCAACAAGAAAAACATGCACTTCGATAAATGAATACGATCTGCAGATTTCTGCTTTTAATGAGTTAGTAAAAACCAAATTAACAAAACTCGCTAAAGCATTCTTACCTACGTCAAATACTTCAAGCTTTTTTGTTCAGGAAACAATCTCACAATACCCCACTGAAATCCCTACCAGCTAATTGAAGCTTTAGCCATTATCAGGCTATTTAATTAGTACTTACAGGTCTATTGGTTATTTAACCGACAAGCCATCATTCTATCGAAACATGAAACAGTTCAAAAAAGCCCTGAGGCTAACAGGATTGGTATTGCTGATTCTTTTAGCCTCTTTTGGACTTGGAGGAGGTGTTCCTATTCCTCCACCTAATAGAAGAGAAAACCATATTGAAATAAAAATAGAGTTAAAAGAAGCAGAAGATAAAGAAAAACTAACTTTATCAGCTATCAGGGAATAAAGAAAAATGGCCCCGATTTTCATTGGGGCCATTCAAATATTATATTGTCGCTTATTATGCCGGTTCTGCAACTCTGGCTACATTGCGATATGGGAATTCATTAAAGATATGTCTGCGGGCAAAACGGCCTGGAGAATCGGCGTTAACCAATTTCACGTAGATTGCTTTTGGCACATCGAAATATTCGTAAGCACTTCCATCAAAAAACTGGATATTTAAAACCTGTTGTTTGTATTCGAAATCCTGAATATTCGACAATGTTGTAGTTTGCGTGTACGTTTCGATATTCTGTTCGCGTGTTTCTGGCGCAATACTTACCAAGAAATGGTAAGCTTCGATAATTTCTTTACTTCTAGCTTCTGCATCTAATTTCTCTTCTTCCTGCTGAAATTTATCAGGGTGACAATCTTTCATCAATGTGCGGTACACAGATTTAAGCTCTTTTAACTCAGCATTTTTATCTACGCTCAAAAGCTTTCTGTAATCAACTATTTTCTTCATTTGGGATAACCTCTTTTTTAATTTTGTCGAAATGATTTTAGGGATCTTTATCTGCAAAACCGTTTCAAGCCGCAAAGATACGATTTATAATCATTTGATTTTGAGAAAGTTTAATTTGTTAAATATTGCTGATATGATTCATCAACTAACGAGTTCTCCTGTATCTTACTTAAGTTTTTTAACAACAGATGCACACGGATTTATCATCTGTGTGCATCCTTTTATCTGTGGTTAAATATAACGTGATACTTAAATTGTTAATATTTAGCTTGTAATGAGTTTTCGATTACTTCCTTATAATAGTTAACATAAACAGGTAGGATCTTTTTCAGGTCAAAATCTTGTGCCCTTGCAAAAGCATTTTCTTTGAAACGATTCAGGGTTTCATCATCCTTTAATATTTCAATGGCATGGGCTGCCATTGCATCTACATCTCCAACATTGCTCATGTAGCCACAAAATCCGTCAACGTTCAGCTCAGGCAAACCACCCGCATTTGTAGTAATTGCCGGCACTTTACAAGCCATTGCCTCTAATGCAGCTAAACCGAAGCTTTCAGATTCTGATGGCATTAAGAAAAGATCTGAAACCGATAAGATTTCTTCAACCGCATCTTGCTTACCTAAAAACCTTACATTTTCGCAAATATTCAACGATCTGCAAAGCTGCTCATCGTAAGCACGCTCTGGCCCATCGCCTACCATTAATAGTTTCGACGGAATAACCGCTTGTACTTTTTCGAAAATCCTAATCACGTCAGCCGTACGTTTTACTTTCCTGAAATTACTGGTGTGGATTAAAATCCTTTCGTTATTTGGCGCGATCGCTTTTTTGAAGTGACCTTTTGCCTGCAAACTGAAGCGCGAAAAATCTATAAAATTTGGGATTACCTTAATTTCTTTTGTAATCTCGAAATGATTATAAGTATCTTCTTTTAAATCTTCTGATACTGTAGTTACACCGTCGCTTTGATTAATAGAAAAGGTAACCACGGGTTTATAAGTTGGATCTTTACCCACCAAAGTAATATCGGTACCATGCAAAGTTGTTACCACCGGAATATGAATACCATAACTTGCCAAAATCTGTTTCGCCATAAAAGCAGCAGAAGCATGTGGAATGGCATAATGAACGTGTAATACATCCAATTGTTCAAAACGGACAACATCTACCAGTTTGCTGGCCAGTGCCGATTCGTAAGGAGCATAATCAAAAAGTGGATAATCTCTTACCGAAACCTCGTGATAAAACAGGTTGGCAGAAAAGAAATCGAGCCTGGCAGGCTGACTATAAGTAATAAAGTGAACCTGATGTCCCTCGTTAGCAAGTGCTTTACCAAGTTCTGTTGCAACTACTCCACTACCGCCAAAAGTGGGGTAGCAAACAATTCCTATCTTCATTGTACATGTATTGTTGTTATCGCAAATGTACCCGATTTTAATCTATAATGCGTGTCGGCTTATTGCAATAAAAAAGACGAGATATTGAGTAGAGATTTTATAAGAGATTGTAGGAAAATTATTGCACTCAAATTATTATTTGAGATTTCGCATTTCTTCTTTTATTACAAGAAAAAGTTCGTTAGGCCTTTGGGTACCAATAAAATATTCCAAGCCATCGCGATCGGTTAAAACAACCGCATCTTTACCCGATGAATAAAAACGGATCGTACCTTTTGTGTGCAGGTTGTAAACCGGGTTATTGAAAAAATAACGGCTATAAGTTGCCTTACGTACATCAACAATACTATTCAGGTCTATCTTAACACGTTTGGTTGTCCAAAGACCATCCAAAATCATACTGCCATTATCTACTACAATTTTGTACTGGATAAGGAAAAGTAAAAGCATAGAAACACCGATGATCCCGAAGCCTACAACGAGGAACAAGTCTTGTGTATTGTCACGATCCCGCTCATAAACATAGGCTGCAAAACAGAACGCAGCCATAATAAGCCTAATGAAAATACGGACATAATCACGGCCGATGTACTGTTTTTCGATATAGGCGTATTTGCTTTCCACTTATTTAATTTTGAGTTCGAATATAGCAACTTTTTTTGTTGCTGTAGTTAATTTATATCGGTTATCCTGCCGCATACCTGCAATCCAAACAATTTCACCATTGCCGTTAACCAAAATCGGCGTAACGCTTTTCAAATGTAGGGGAACTTTCTCGTCAATAAAATAATCGCTCACTTTTTTGGGATTACGCATACCCAATGGAATAAATTTATCTCCATTTTGCCAATTCCTCAACACCAAAGGGAAAATTAATTTATCAGCATTTACAAACGCTTTATTCGAGTTAATTTCGAATTTCACTTCATCTGTAAACCTCAACGATATTTCATCATTAGCAAAAGCAATGTTTTCTGTTGTTGGGTGGATAAACTGATTAGCAGTAACCGATGTGTTTTTTTCAACGATAACCAGATCACTTCTATTGATAATGGCCTGATGTGTGGCGCTAAAAAAATGTGTACCACTTAAAGCCTTTAAACTGTCTAAAATTTCCTGCACTACATTTTCGCCAAAATTAAAAGGCTTAAGTAACTCGTAAAGCAAGAGCTTTTGCGGGTTTAATTTCGAAACCTCCTCCAAAGGAATATAAATGCCATCATTCCTTTTATTTAGGATTTTATTTGCAAGTTTCTCAACCTGGATATTTAAAAAAGCTTCCAATTCAGCAAAGCGTGAGATATTTTCGGCAAATGTTTTTTCGAGATTAGGGTTAATCTCCTGCAGATGTGGTACTACCTGTAGTCTGATTTTATTCCGTGTATAATTTGTACTTGCGTTCGAGCTATCTTCTACAAAATCGATGTTATTTGTCCTTACAATTTCATCAATCTGCTGTCGGTTCAAAAAGAGCAAGGGTCTGATCAGTAAATCACGTTTAGGTAAAATGCCATGCAATCCACTTATGCCTGTGCCACGGGTAAGGTTAATGAGTACGGTTTCTACCGCATCGTTTTGGTGTTGGGCCAGGGCTATATAATCGTAACCTTCTTTACGCCTAATTTCTTCAAACCAGTTATAGCGCAGATCGCGTGCTGCCATCTGGGTAGAAATTTTATTTTCGGCTGCATATTTTTTGGTATCAAAATGCGTTATATAAAAAGGTAATCCTAAACTTTTGGCCAGTAGCGCAACAAAACTTTCATCACGTTGTGCCTCATCAGCCCGTAAATTAAAATTACAATGTGCCACACCAATATCAACGCCTATTGCTTTAAACAAATGCAACATTAATACCGAGTCTTTTCCTCCACTTACGGCCAAAAGGATCTTGTTAGCCCGAACAAACAGCTGGTGCTGTTCAATAAAATCCTGAAATTGTTTTACGGGTAACATCCACCAAAAATATTTAATTTTAACTGGTATTCCGAACGTTCGGAACAAAAAACTAACTTTGTAGTGTGCAAAAACTATTTGTCTTTTTATTTCTTTTAATCAGTCCAGTATTTTTATTCGGTCAGCGACCCGCTTCGAAGATTAAAATCGTATCGTTCACAAAAATAACAGGCGATCTTAAGAATAAGGTAAACTACCTACGAAACCCTGTTTTCCAACAAGATAATGCAACTTTAACCTGCGATAGTGCTGTATTTTATAGCGAGCGAAACTATTTCGAAGCTTTTAAAAATGTACATATCAACCAGCTTACCACTGATATTTATTCAGATCAATTGGAGTATGATGGGAATAAAAAACATGCGCATTTAACCGGAAATGTGGTGATGAAAGACCCAACATCCACTTTAACCACCAATATTTTAGACTACAATACCCTTAGCAAGATAGGCACTTATACCAGTGGAGGAAAAATTGTAAATCAAGAGGTAACAGTAACGAGTAAAAATGGCTATTATTTTAGTCAAAGAAACGTAGCCTACTTTAAATATGATGTGGTAGTAGTTACACCTCAATCGGTCATAAAATCGGATACGATGAGCTATAATACTCAGGATAAATGGACCTATTTTTATGGTCCTACAAATATCAAGGGAAAAGACGATAATCTTTACACCGAAAATGGCCAGTATAATACGATGACTGAGGATGCTTTTTTTGGAAAGAAAAACCTATACACGCAAGGCACCAGATCTTTAAAAGGTGATAGTTTGTATTATTTCGGAAAAAAAGGAATTGGTAAAGCAGTAAAAAACATTGTTTTTTCTGACACGAAAGATAAGATGAAGATGTTCGGTGATTTGGGCTATTATTATAAACTGGATCAAAGAACATTGGTTACCCGAAATGCATATCTTGGCATTGGCACGGAAGATTCTATAATGGTGAAGAATAAAAAAAGGCCAGATAGTTTATGGATGGGTGCCGATACTTTAGAAACGCAGATGGTGCTACAAAAAACCTTAAAGCTAATCCCTAAAATTTCGATTAAAGCCGACAACCAGGTTGGCGAAGATGATGAAGATACCGGTGAGAAAAAGGGAACCACAGAACCTAAGGAGAAGCCTGAAACACAAAGCACATTAAAAGACGACCGAAACAAACGCAACACCGCAAAAATAAGCAGGGCTGATAGGAAGAAAAAGAATAAGGGTGAGGCGGTGGCGGAAGATCCGCTTAACCTGAAGGATAAAAGCATTGATAGTGTAAAATCGAAAGTAGATTCGCTTGGCAAAGATCTGCCCAAGCTTAACATTGATAGTTTGCAGAAAAACAATCTTTTAAAGAACAAGGCTGATTCTATTATCAAAAATCTGCCTAAACTTAAAACAGATAGTCTGAAAAAGCTGACTGATAAAGCCAATTCGATAGTAAAGGATGTATCGAAAACAAAAGTCGATAGCCTGCAAAAGAAGACCGCCGATAAAGCTTCTCCTATTGTAAAGGATATTTCAAAAACAAAAATCGATAGCCTGCAAAAAAAGATAACAAAATTCGGCATTAAAGATAGTTTAACAAAAGCGCTAGGAAACTTAAAAACCGGCGCATTAAAGACTGATACAGCCAAATTTAACCCAGCTGATACCGTTCAAACGCGTATCATTAAGGCTTACCACGGCGTTAAGATTTTTAAAACGAATATACAGGCTAAAACCGACAGCCTTTTTTACACCAGTGCCGATTCTACGCTACGTTGCTACAGTAATCCGATTATCTGGTCAGAAGGTTCTCAACAGGTTGGCGATACCATCTTTGTTCAGTTCAAGAATAAAAAACTTAATAATTTACAGGCATTTAGAAATGCATTTTTAGTAAATACACCAAAAGATTCGCTAAGATTTAACCAAATAAAAGGAAGGTTAATGACTGGTTTCTTTACCAACGGAAAATTCAAGAACCTATATGTGGATGGCAATGCCGAAAGTATTTATTATACCCAGGATGACAGTACAAAGGTGTATAAAGAAATGAATCAAACCCTAAGCAGCAGGATAAAATTCATCTTCAAGGACAAGGAAAATGCAATTGAGGAAATTGTTTATATCAAGGGAATAGAAGGAGCTTTGAATCCGGAAAACACGATTGCAAAAGATCATGTTTTAAAAGGATTTTCGTGGAAACCTACCGAACGCCCAAAATCAAAAAAAGATGCCATTGGCTCGTCTGGAAAACCTAAACCCAAAGCAAAGGCAAAAGCAGTTGCTGGTAAAACTGTAGCCGGCGCTAAAACCACAGCCCCTACAAATAAATCAGCAACAGCAGCACCTGTGGTTAAGCCGAAAATCACATTGGGAAAAGACAGCTTAAATGTGGATAAGAAATTGCCACAAACCAAACCGGCAGACACCACCAATTTTGGCATTAAACCCATTTTACCCAAAAAGGACTCAGTACAGGTGAAAAAAGTGGTTGGTAAAATGTAGTTTTTGTTATTCACTGAATTAATGGTTAAATTTATTTATGGATTTACAATCAGAAAAACTAAATGTACTTCAACAGATCATTAATTCGAATGATGAAAGTTTAATTAGAGATATTAAATCACTAATTACCGCAAGGGACTTTGATTGGTTTGATGGATTAAATAGTAACCAGCAAAACGATATTATGGAAGGCATAAATCAACTTGATCGCGGCGAAAGTTTTAGCCATGAAGAGGCAAAAAAAAGATTTAGCGTGTAATGGATATTATTTGGTCTAAAAAGGCTGGCGAAACTTTCCAAAAAAATATTGATTATCTAAAAGAAAATTGGACAGAAGTAGAAGTAAAAAAATTTATAACAAGGGTTTTTAGTTATCTCGAAACACTATCTGAAGAACCATTAATCTCAAGAAAAACTTATAAAACAAAGAATACACATATAGGCATGATCATACCGCACATATCAGTTGTGTACCGAATTAAACCAAAAACCAACACTTTAGAGATTGTGACCTTTATAGATAATCGACAAAGTAGCAAAAAGAAAAAAAGATTTTTATAGCTCAGTCCTTTTCAAAAACGCCAACATCTTTTTTAGTGCAATAGCCCTGTGACTGATTTTATTCTTCTCTGTCATGTCCATTTCGGCAAAAGTGATATCATAACCATCCGGCTGAAAAATGGGATCGTAACCGAACCCCTTCGAACCTGATAATTCTGTTCTGATGGTTCCTTCTATTATGCCTTCAAAAATATGGTTTTTACCATCCTGCATTAAAGAAATCACTGTTTTAAACCTTGCTTTTCTGTTGGAGTTGCCCTCAAGTTTAGCTAAAACCAATTGAATATTTTCTAAACTATCCCTGCTTCCAGAATATCGGGCAGAGTAAACTCCTGGTTCGTTATTCAAAGCATCTACCTCTAAACCGCTATCGTCGGCAAAACAATCTAAATTAAAATGTTCAACTACATAGCTGCTTTTTAAAGTAGCATTTCCTTCAAAGGTATCTGCAGTTTCAGGAATATCAACTAAACAACCAATATCTTCCAGATTCAGCACCTCATATTTACCTTCAAGTGCAGCCCGTATTTCTTCGGTTTTATGTTGATTATTGGTCGCAAATACAAGTTTTTTCATTTTAAGGAAGGTAAAAGGTGTAGGGTGTAGGGTGTAGGGTTTGAAAGATTAACTGTTTCTTTGTTACCTGCTTATTTAATTTTTTGAAGATGCCCCCAAAGTGTTTTCTTCGCAGTTAAATCGCTATCCAGATGATGGAGGTTTGGGGCAAATATAATCCTGGTGGTTTCGTGAACGATGATTTCATTCTGCCAGGTAAGGTTCAGTCTCAAGTCGGCAATCTCTACTCCAAAAGACAACATAATGGCAGGTTTAAAAAACCTATGCAGTTCTGCATAGTCAGTTCCGCTATAATTTGCATAATTTAAAATGGCAAAATCAGGTGTGCCCAAATCTACTGCCTTCACAATTTTCCGCAGCAGTTCCCTGCCCTGCTCGGTGCTTACATCATTCTGATTATCGTTTACCAAAATCAGAACCGATTTTTTATTTCCACCTAAAAATTTAAACGTTTTTTCTGGCGCTGGTTCGGCCACAATATGCGGAATTTCAGGACCTTGCGTATAAACTTTAGGTACATTTGTAGGATTAATTCCAGGAATTTGTGTTGTTTCTTGTTTTAAAACAGGTTCTTTTGCTTCCACAACGGAAACATTTTCGACAGCAAAAACTGGCTCTGGATTACGTAAAGGCAGAATTTCTACGCTTTCATCCTTTACCAAGAAAACCTCTTCAGTAAAAAATAAACGTAAAGCATTCGCATTGTTGGTAACCTGGTTTTCCATTCGTATTTTTGTTGGATAATAATTTCTGTTAAAATTAGTTAAATATCTTATAATAGCGTCGCTAATTGTTACTTTTATCCCTTAAAATTTATAGAGTGCTCTGTGTGAGGAAAGCTTACTGCTTATTTGTTTTTAGCTTTATTTATAGCATTTCGTTTGCACAAAACGTGGCTGTGGTAAACGGTAAATCAATAAGTACCAAAGAATTTATGTGGGCATACAAAAAAAGCCATAACGGAAACGTTAGTGCAGCATACGATACTTTACAAGCATATTTAAACTTGTATATAAATTTTAAGCTTAAAGTTTTAGATGCCCGGGAGATGGGATTGGACAAAAACGCCAGCTACCAGGAAGAAATCAAAACTTATGAAGACGCATTAACCACCCATAAAAAAGTTGGGGTCAGCAATAAAGACCGCGATTTTTTATTGAATGAATACCGCGAAGGTGTTTTAATGTTCAATGTTTCGGAACAAAAAATATGGAACAAAGCACAGGAAGACGAGCAGGCGATAAATGAATTTTACACAAAAAACCAACAAAATTACAATAAACCTTTAAGCGAAGTTAGAGGAGAGGTAATTGCCGATTACCAACTAAGTTTAGAAGAAAAATGGCTAAAAAGCCTTAAACAAAAATATCAGATCAAAATTAACGAAAACGAGTTAAAAAAGCTTGCCAAGTTATAGCCAACCTGATTTTTTTGGCCATAAGTATTAAATTTGCAAAATATAACAAATAGAATGAAGAAAGTTTTTTTAGTAGCAACCGCTTTAATTTGCCTGTTTTTAAACAGTTTCGCTCAAAAGCATACTGTAGATAAAGTTGCTGCTGTTGTAGGAAATAATATTATCCTGCTATCAGATTTAAACCAACAATACACACAATATCTTTATCAGGGTAACCAGCCTAACAACGAGATTAAATGTAAACTCTTACAACAAACCTTAACGCAAAAGCTGCTTAAACAACAGGCCGAAATCGATTCGGTAATGGTTGAAGATGGTGCAGTTGATGATGAGGTGAACAAACGTATGCGTTATAGCATGCAGCGTGCAGGTGGTCAGGAGCGTTTAGAGCAATTTTTAAATAAATCTGTTCTGCAGTATAAAGATGAGATCAGACCATCGGTAAAAGATGAGTTGATTGCACAAAAAATGCAACAAAAAATCACTGAGAACATTAACGTTACACCAATGGAGGTTGAAAAATACTTCAAAACTTTGGGCGATAGTGTTCCTCAATTTAATACAGAGGTAGAAGTTGGTGAAGTGATTTTAAACCCGCAGTTAACCCGAGCAGAAAAACAAAAATTCCGCGATAAAATTGAAGCCCTTCGTTTAAGGGTTAAAAGTGGCGAAGATATGGGTGTGTTAGCTAAAACCTATTCTGAAGATCCAGGTTCTGCCGCCGATGGTGGTGACTATGGTTTTATCGACAGGAATACCATGGTTAAAGAATTTACTGCCTGGGCATTTAAACTGAAAGCTGGAGAAATTTCACCAGTGTTCGAAACAGATTATGGTTTCCACTTTTTACAGGTTTTAGAGCGCAGAGGCGAACAAGTACACGTTAGACATATTTTAATTATGCCTAAAACTACACCAGAAAGTTTAACCCGTTTAAAATTGCATGCAGATAGCATTTACAACAACATTATCGGTAAAAAATTAAGTTTCGCCGCTGCTGCAAACCTTTATTCAGATAATAAAGAGAGTAAATATAATGGTGGTATGATGCTCAATGCCGAAAATGTTCAGGCAAGAAGTACTTTTATCCCGGTTGATAAATTAGATCCGTCGGTGTTCTTGGTAATCGATAGCATGAAAATCGGTGGTATTTCTAAACCAGATTTATTTACAGCAGCTGATGGAAAACAAGGGTACCGCATTTTATATTTAAAATCTAAAATTCCACCGCACAAAGCAAACTTAGCTCAAGATTTCCCAAAAATCAGAGATGCCGCACAAAGTGATAAAATTAATCGTACTTTAAGCGAATGGTTTGAAAAACGTCGCGAAAGCACTTACATTAAAATCGACGATGAATTTAACACCTGTGATGAATTAAAAATTTGGACTAAAACCACAGCCGCAAAATAATACCAATGCAGTATAAGAACGAAGTAGAAGCTGTTGATGCACTTCATCAATCTTTCAACAACATTAAAGCCGAAATAAGCAAAGTAGTAGTTGGACAAGATGACATCATAAAATCTGTTTTAATCGCCATTTTTAGTAACGGACACTGTCTGTTGGTTGGCGTACCAGGATTGGCAAAAACGTTACTTGTACAAACGGTGGCTTCTGTTTTAGACCTCGATTTTAACCGCATCCAGTTTACACCCGATTTAATGCCAAGTGATATTATTGGCGCAGAGATTTTAGGAGAAGACAGGCACTTTAAATTTATAAAAGGGCCTGTTTTTTCTAATATTATCCTCGCTGATGAGATTAACCGTACACCACCAAAAACCCAGGCTGCTTTATTAGAAGCCATGCAGGAGAAATCGGTTACCGCAGCTGGGCAAACCCATATTTTACCAAAACCGTTTTTCGTTCTGGCCACACAAAACCCTATTGAGCAGGAAGGAACTTACCCCCTACCCGAAGCTCAGTTAGATCGTTTCATGTTCAATATTCAATTAAATTACCCTGCCTTTGCAGATGAATTGAACATTGTAAAAAACACGACCAGCAATAAAACCGTTCAACTGCAGAAAATTATCCATGCAGATGATATTCAATATTTCCAGAAACTGATCCGCGATATTCCTATTACCGATAATGTTTTGGAATATGCCGTAAAACTGGCTGCTAAAACCCGTCCTAATAGCGAGTTTGCTACCGATGCCGTTAATAAATACATCAGTTGGGGTGCTGGTCCGCGTGCCTCGCAGTTTTTAGTGTTGGGTGCAAAATGCCACGCCGCCGTAACGGGGAAATACTCGCCAGACATTGAAGATGTTAAAGCAGTTGCTGAGCCTATTTTACGCCACCGCATTGTGCGTAACTACCGCGCAGAAGCTGAAGGCTTATCAATCGAGAAAATCATTAAAGATTTATTGTAGTAGCATTAAGCTAGTCGGGATTTGCAATCCCGCCTTGATGAGCCAGAATTTTTAACTTCTATTAGTAGATTACAAATCCACAATACAGCAGGTCGAGATTGCAAATCTCGACCAACGGAATTTTTAATCCTTACATTGTGGATTGCAAATCCAGACTAACGAAAAATATTATTATTTTTAAACTTAATATTCTACAATAAATTATCACGCTCAAAATGGAAGAAAAATACCCAAGTCTGGTAGAAAGATTACAATCTACATTTATCGACACCATAATTATCATCATTCTTATGGTGTGTTTTTCAAATGTATTAGACGGCTTTAACAATGTACCAGAATGGGTACGGATCTTATTATTTGCATTTTTATTTGTGATTTATGAACCACTTTTCATGACATTTGGCTGCACCATCGGTAATTACATTAAAGGAATAAGAGTAAGGAAAAATGAGGATATTCACCAAAAAATCAATATCGGCCAATCTATAATCAGATACCCTATAAAGTTTGCTTTAGGCTGGATCTCCTTTCTAACGATTAACTCAAATCTACGCAGAAGAGCTATTCACGATCTGGCTTCAGGTAGCGTAATGATAAAACTTTAATTTTCCTCATTTTAGCTTCCGCTAATCGTGGTTTACAATCCCAACTAGCGAAAATTGGTTACCTTTTATAAAATATGGTATTAAAGTTTGTAAGTTCCGTTCAAATACGGATGTATCAAACATGATCCTCGATTTTATCAAAAGACGTTATATTGCGCTTATTTCATTATTACCTTATTTTGCTCTTTGGGGTCTTTGCTTTAACTTTTTCCATTTGGTTGCAGAGAACCCAAAAAGCAGTTGTGGTGCTGCCAATGGTGGAATGCTAGTTATGATGTCGTTTGCCATGGCATCTACGACTGTAATATTCCTTGTCTTTAGTCTTATCAGTAAAGGACAGAAACGCAGAGATTTTATAACAATACTTTTCATCACGTATTTACCTTTATTGATTGCTGTTATAGACCTAGCAACCTAAAAGTACAGGCCAATATAAATCCAGCACAAACAATTATATTTGTTTTAAGATGGATGCGAATAAACTTACCGGTGCTATAGCCGCACTAATGGATGAATATAAAAAGGCGATTAACGAACTGATTGCAGTAATCGAACCAATTAGCCCACATCAACTGATTAAAACCATTGAGCCAGAAAGTTCAAATTCAGATTGCATTTCCATTCAAACTATCTTAACGCATGTAACTGCTTCGATGTTTAGTTATGCGGTGTATATTGAAAATTCTATTGGATTGAAAACAGTCAGGCCGGAACGATTGCAGTTTGACCATATCACACCTTATATCTCAAGGATACGGGAAGCGCTTAAATATAACGAGGACTTTTTCACCAGAAATCCCGACATCACCATGGAAGAGTTCGATCAATCCAAAAAGATAAATACAGGGTGGGGACAGCAATATGATGTAGAACAAATGTTAGAACATGCCATCGTTCATATTTTAAGGCATAGGCGGCAGATTAAAAATGCTTTAATTCAATTTAATGCTTAAAACTAAAAAATTGAGTGCTCAAACCAATTTCTATAACCGGTTTTCATTTTTATATCCACTGGTCGATGTTTTTCTTAAACCTCAAAAGGAAAAGTTTTTCGATGAGATTAATCAATTGCCCTGTGGAAACCTACTCGAAATCGGTGTTGGTAATGGCTCTCATTTTCCACTTTATAAAAACCACAAAATTACCGGGATAGAAATTTCTTCTTCGATGTTAAATGTGGCTGAAAAAAATGCAACAAATGATATCGAATTATTTCAAATGAATGGCGAGCAGCTCGAGTTTGCAGAGAATAGTTTCGATTATGTGGTATTATCGCATGTAATTGCCGTTGCAGATCAACCTGAAAAATTACTGATGCAATGCCACAATGTTTTAAAACCAGGAGGAAAACTCTTAATTCTAAACCACTTTACGCCAAATAATTCCTTAAAATACCTAGATCGGCTATTTAATTTTTGTTCTGGATGGTTCCATTTAAAATCTTTATTTTACATAGAGAATATTAAAGCGATTAATCAGTTTAAACTTGAAAAAGAAATCGCTTTAAAACCATTCTCCTATTTTAAAATTCTAATTTTCACCAAACCTTGAAAAAGCACTATTGGTATATTTTCTTTGCCTTGATAATCAGCCTGTTCATATATGTATTTTACAGGACTGATAAAACCTTGGTAAACCAGATTATCATTCAATTGATCTCTTTCAAAACCTACCAAAGCTTGAAACAGACCATCACAGCAAGCTTGCCATTAAACGAGTACCTGGTCTATTCACTTCCTGAGGGTTTATGGGTTTTCTGCATCACCTTAACCTCAAAAGAATTTTATTTTGATCTTTTCAAAAAACGCATCAATTGTGTTTTCATTCCACTTTTATTCGTTATAGCACTCGAATTATTTCAATTATTCCATATCACCAATGGCCGTTTCGACTTTTTCGATATTGGCATCTCCTTGTTTTTTTGGTTTATAGCGGCTAAAATTATCGATACGCAGCAACGTTTAAAAAATCTGTTCCATTCGTTAAATTATAATAGTGCATTTTGTTTACTTAGTTATTGCATTATTTATCTCGCACACGTAATCCATTAGAAAATTTTATTTTAAAATTTGCAATTCACTGAAAATAAATATCTTTGCATCAAAATTTACAGAAATGCTACTTCAACTACATATCCAACAATTAAGCTTTAGCCCGTCTTGTGGCATAAAGGGCTTGGGTATTGACTTAAATTTCCTTCCCAACCCTTAACGCGGTTTTAAGTTTCAACAAACAAAACCCACATTTAAAAATCAATTTATTACGCATTTGCTAAGCATTTAACCGCTTATCAAAATTAATTATATCCGTTATGGACATTTATACCACTGTAGAAGAAAAGTATCTACAGGCCATTGAAGAACTGCACTGGGGCGAATTACCTAAGGCACTTCAGTATTTTAATGAAATTATTGTTTTCGATCCTGATTATGCAAGAGCTTATTTTCAGTTGGGCGATATTTATCAGAATCATTTTAAAGATTATAAAACTGCAGGTTATTATTACAAACGTTGCATTGAGCTAGATGCCGATTTCCCAGAGGTTTATAAACCCTATCTGGAACTTGTTATTACGCTTAAAATGCACAAATTGGTGAAACAGGTTGCAGAAAAGGCTTTACTTGTACCTGGTGTTTGTGAAGCACACATTTACGAATGTTTGGGCCTACATGCCGAACAACAGCAAAATTTTGCAGAGGCGGCAAATTATTTCAAAAAAGCAGAACTGTTTAATGCTGTTCAGGATGAGCAAAGCACTTTACAGGAGCACCAAAACCGTATTAAAAGCAAAATGAACAGCACAAAAGCAATGATTTACGATTTACAAGGATAAAAGGCATTGCCTTTTATCCTTTTTTACTGGCCGATTAATCTTATAATACAATTCACCGAATTGCCCTTGTTATTTTAATTTTGTTACTATCTTTACCGCACAATTACAAAGCATAAATCTTTAAATCAAAATATTCGATATGTCAGCTCACGATTCACACGCACCGGTTCAGCAAACAAAAGGCATTTGGGCTTTACCATTAACGGCATGGATTCTGGTTTTATTATTGGTTGTTTATTTCACCAGACCAATCTTTAACCACGAAGAAGCACCTGCTCATCATGAAAAAACTGAAGCAGCACACGAAAAACCAGAAGCACACCACTAGGATTTTCCAGTTATAAAAGCATAAAAAAAAGCGTTTGGATTTAAAATCTGAACGCTTTTTTTATGCCCGTCTATTTTCTTGCTATTTAAGTTACATCTACTGTTTGGTGTCACACCAAACAGCTTGTCCCTATGTTCATTTCGGTCGGTGAGACACCAACCGATAGGTTAAAGCATAAAAAAGCGTACCCATTACATTAGGATGCTTTTTTATGCCGCTGATATTAATTATTTGAGCTGGCCCATAATGTTTGGAAAATCGGTAATGATGCCGTCTACCCCAAGGCTCATAAAATAATTCACTTCCTTTACCGTATTCACCGTCCAAGGGATAATTTTAATACCCATTTCGTGGCAGCGGTCTACCAAACCCTTACCGACCAAAACCGAGTAAGGGCTATAAATAGTCGGTTTAAAACCTAATTTCTCAATATAATCTTCAAAAGGTTCCTTTTCATCAATCAATAATGAGGTTTGTATTTTTGGATATTTCTCGTGCAGGTATTGCAACGTACGCATATCAAATGATTCGATAATGACTCTTTTGGCGAGTTTTTTCGAATTAATTACATCCATAATGAGTTCTACAAATTCTGCAGGTTCCGGATGAAATTCGTTATCGCCCTTTTTAATCGTTTTCGTTTCGATGCTATATACAGGTTTGGCGAGCTTGTGTGCTTTAACATAAGCCTCAACCGCGTCTATTGTTTCAGAAAGCAGCGGTTTGTAAGCTTTAAACTTCATCTGCCCAGGAAAGCGGTTATGGACTTTGCTGCCTACATCAAACTTTTTAATTTCCTCATAATCCATCTTGTAGATGTTATAATTCTTTTGGTCTTTCAGCGTAATCGGCTTTCCGTTGGGCAGCAAAGAAATCTCGTTATTGAAATAGGGTTCTTGCGAAAGCACCACTTGTTTATCTTTCGAAATCACGGCATCCATTTCTAAGGTAGTAACGCCTAAATCGATCGCTTTTAACATTCCCTCAATGGTATTTTCGGGCATGATACCGCGTGCACCGGCTTTTCCCTGTACATCGAATTTCTTCTTTTGGGCAGAAACGTTTAAGAAAAGTAAAATGAGCGTGGAGAGTAAAAGTAATTTTTTATGCATGAATTTTAAACGTAAAATGGATAGTTTTATTTGTGCGTTGACAACTTTAATAACCAACTTGAAAAGGAAAGTTGTCAAAGTTCTACCGCAGTATAAGCATTGAGCCAACCTAACTGCAGGTAAAGACAAAATTATAGAAATAAAAAAAGGGCTTCTTTTTATGGAGAGCCCTCTTTAATTCACATTTGTTATTTATCTTTCTGCTGGTACAAAGGCCTGTACAATTAAGTTCCAGCTTGCATCAGCTCCCTTTTCATAAACGAAAACATAATTAAAACTTTCGCGTAAATCGGCCTTGTAATCAATAGTAGCCACACCATAGGTATAAGCCAAATCGCTACCGATTGCTTTATCTACACCTGTTGTTTTTAAGTTAATTTTGCTGATCATTCCGTTATAGAATGCAATAATTTTTCCTTTTCCGTCAATGGCTTCGTTACCTGGGAAAAGCAAACGTGCATCGCTGGTTAAAAAACCTCCAAATGCCGCAATTCCATGCGTTTTTAACAAAGTATTTAAAGTTTTCTCGGTGGTTAAGATAATTTCTTTCCCAGCCTTAATTTCTTTTTCGTTTAAGAACTTTGGTGCAACATGATCTTTAGGTTCAATAAACTGTGGCGTAACCTTGGCCAAAGGTTTATTGCTTTCCGTTCCTAAATCAATAGCCAATTTCCATCTGCCATTTTCTGGTTTCCAGATCGATAAGTATTGACCGTATTTTTTCTCTGAAGTACCAACTTCATATGGCCCTGTAGTAAAACCTAAATCGCCACTGCGTGATACTTTCGCCAGGTTTGGAGTCCAGGTCACATCGTTTTCAGCATTCGCTTTACCCGCATAAAAAGTTTTGGCATTAACCGGATTTGGTCTGAACACTAAAGTGCTCGTTGATGAATAGTCTATAAAAGCTTCTTTATCTCCATTTTTGGCAATCGACTTAGCAAAATCCTTCTCAGCATTTACTAGAGATTTGGTTGTTCCGTCGCTTTTTTGGGCAAAAGCACCTAGGGCTAAAAGCGAAGCTATTGCAGTTGAAAATAATTGTTTCATTATTAATTAAGATAATATTGTTTGGCGAATATAAAATTTTCTTTAATGTATGGCCTTAAAAGTAATTAACAATTACACATTAAGGCTACTTATTTTTCTCTATAAATGGTTTCTAAAACAGTTTGCCCGGCGGCCTTCAATGTATTTTTATCAATATTAGCCAAGTTATCCAATTGCGTGTGCCAATTGATATAAAAACCACTATTATCGTTGTAATGGATAATATCGATAGAAGGAACACCTGCTTTGTTCATCCAAAAATGATCATCAACCAATTTTCCGCTCGGAATTTTCGTAAAGTAAGAAGCATTACCAATTTCCCAAACCTTGTTTACTACGTTTGGAGCAGCCTGACGGGAGATTTCATCCTGCGTAAACTGCGCGCTACCGCCGCCAACCATATCAAGATTAATGCCGTACAAAGCTTTATATCCTGCCGCGATTGCTTTTTTAGCCCAGTATTGAGAGCCTAAACACCATGTAGTTTCATCGGGTGTTTCATCATTGGCCTTGCCATAATCTTCTAAATCCCACAATACAAAMTCGACTCCAACATCTGGCTGTTTCTTCTGAATCTGACGTGCCATTTCCAAAATCACCGCCACCCCACTCGCACCATCATTTGCCGCATCGAAAGGTTTCGCATGATTTGCAGGGTCGGTATCCTGATCAGAAAACGGCCGGGCATCCCAGTGTGCCGTAATTAAAACCCTCTTTTTTTGATCTGGATTAAACGCGGCAACAATATTTTTCAACTGAAAGTTTTTGCCATCATAAGTTTGTGTTTTCTCCCCCTGAACAGTTACATCGGCGCCGAACGATTTGAGTTTAGCCACTAAATAATCGGCGCATTTTTGGTGCGCTGCTGTTCCAGGAATCCGTGGCCCAAAATCTACCTGAGCCTTGGTATAGGCATAAGCACTATCGGCATTAAAATCTGGAGAAACTAAAGGCAGTGCCTTTTCTCCATTTTCATCAGCATTTTGGTTTGTTTTATTCCTACAAGCCTGAAATGCAATTAAAGCGAATAAAGGCAGTAATAAAAGTTTTTTATTCATTGTTTAATGTAACGGAAAATTGTTTGAAGTAGTGTAATTATCTCTCATCCCCCCTTCAAAGGGGGACGAATTAAATGCTAGAGAATAGTCCATTCCCCCTTTGAAGGGGGCGGGGGGATGATCTTGCAAAAATCTTTCATTTCAAAGGATCCGGGGATGATCTTGCTCCCATTCTACAATATATTGCTGAATTGTCCTATCTACATTCTCGATATCGTTCATTACCTCATCATCGCTAAACCTCAGAACATGAAAACCCAATACTTTTAAAATATCTTCGCGTGCTTTGTCTTTTTCAAATTGTCCCTCCCACTCATGACTAAGGCCATCAACCTCGATAACCAACTTTAAATCCTTTGAGAAAAAATCCGCAATATAATTCGCGATCGGTCGCTGTCTTAAGAAAGAATATCCCAGCATTTTTTTATTCCTCAACAATTCACACCACATTCTTATCTCTGCTTTGGTACTATCATTTCGATGTCCTCTCGCAAAAGTTTTTAATTTAGAATTATAGTGATTGTTATCCATGATATCTTAAACCTTTTCTTAGCAGTAAAAAGTCGAAAAATGAATATAGCAAACAATTTGCTGTTTTATTCATCTTTAAAATTAAATGTGATCTTCCTCATCCCCCTGCCCCCTTCAAAGGGGGACGGATTTCTTGATGAGCCTAAAAACCTATGAGGTTTGTTTTCCTGCCCTTAACTCATCGCCCTTTGAACGCGCAATAAATGAATGAATAGTTACGAAAGCATATAATCCACAATGGCCTCGCAATGGATTTTAGTAGTATCAAAAACGGGAATATCAAAATCATCCTGACTAATCAACATTGGAATTTCGGTACATCCCAGAATTACCCCCTCAGCTCCTTCCTTGATCAGATCATTAATTATCTGGATATACTGTGCCCTGGTTTCTTCCAATATCACACCTCTACCTAATTCTTCTTTAAGGGTAAACTGTATATAATCGCGGGTTTCTTTCTTTGAAGGCATTAAAACACGTAATCCATGGTCTTCGAACTTTTTTACATAAAAGTCCTTTTCCATGGTAAATACGGTCCCCAGGAGTCCTATATTTTTAATTCCAGTAACATTTATGGCTTTAGCAGTTTCGGTACCGATATGGATAATTGGCAAAGCTATTTTTTCTTGTAGCTGATCGGCAAAAAGATGTGCAGTATTGGCGCAGAGTACAATTGCTTCTGCCCCACTTCGTTTTAAGCTTTCGCAAGCATTGAGCAAAAGATCAAACGATCCTTCCCAGGTTTTATCCTGAACATCGCCAAAATTAAGGGAATAAATTAAACATTCAGCGAAATTTAACCCACCCAAACGCTCATTTACACCCTCATTTATAAAACGGTAGTAATCTATAGTAGATACCCAGCTAATGCCGCCTACTAAACCAATTTTTCTCATTGTTAAAATCGACTTGTGACTTTGGAATGTAGACTCAGGACTAACTACGCTTTACTCCAAGTCGTTCCCTCTTTGCCGTCTTTAAGCTGGATTCCCAGCTCTTGCAAGCCAATACGGATACGATCGGAAGTGGCGTAATCTTTATTCGCTTTTGCTTCAGTCCTTAAGTTAATCACCATATCCAGAACGCCATTTAAGTCGTTACCTCCGGCATCTTCATCTTTCAGTCCTAATATATCGAATACGAAATCGTTAACCAATTGCTTCAACTTTTCTAATGCTTCTGCAGAGATTTTGCCCTTACCATCGTAAACGGTATTGATAATCCTTACCGCTTCAAACAGTTCGGCAATTAAAATCGGGCTGTTAAAATCGTCATTCATCGCATGGATGCATTTCTCTTTCAATGCATCGATATCGAAATCGTTCTGTTCAGAAACCGTTAACTTATCTAACAAACCAATAGCAGCCATTAAGCGGCGGAATCCTTTTTCCGAAGCATCTAAAGCTTCATTCGAGAAATCCAATGTACTGCGGTAGTGTGCCTGCAACATGAAAAACTTAACCGTCATCGGGCTAAAGCCTTTTTTCAATAAAGCGTGATCACCCGTAAATAACTCTAAAGGAAGAAAACCATTGCCGGCCGATTTAGACATCCGCGTACCGTTTACGGTAAGCATATTGGTATGCATCCAATAGCGGGCAGGCTGTTTATGGCTGCAAGCCTCAGATTGTGCAATTTCGTTGGTATGGTGTGTTGCCGCCAAATCCATTCCACCACCATGAATATCAAATTCGGCGCCCAAATATTTAGCACTCATGGCCGAACATTCGATATGCCAGCCCGGAAAACCCATGCCCCATGGCGATTGCCATTGCATCAGGGTTTCTGGTTTCGCTTTTATCCAAAGCGCAAAGTCTAACCTTCCACGTTTCTCATCCTGTCCACCCAGTTCGCGGGTATTGTTCAGCATGTCTTCAAGATTGCGGTTGGTTAAAATGGTATAATTATATTCCTTGCTATATTTTTCTACATCAAAGTACACATTGCCATCAATCTCATAACCGTAACCGTTAGCTATAATTACTTTAATCATTTCGATCTGCTCAATAATGTGCCCTGTAGCGGTAGGTTCGATACTTGGCGGCAACGTGTTGAACATGCGCATTACATCATGGAAACCTAAAGTGTACTTCTGTACAATTTCCATTGGCTCAAGCTGCTCTAATTTTGCACGTTTTGCAAACTTATCGTCGCCCTCATCCCTATCGCCCTCTAAGTGACCTGCGTCTGTAATATTACGCACATAACGCACCTTATAACCAGCATATTTAAGGTACCTGAAAATTAAATCGAAAGATATAAACGTGCGGCAATTGCCCAAGTGCACATCACTATAAACAGTAGGACCGCAAACATACATTCCAACATTGGGTGCATTTAAGGGTAGAAAAAGTTCTTTTTTGCGCGAAAGCGTATTATAAAGCTGTAAGCCAGTATTCATATTGCAAATGTAATATTAAGTTAGAAAGTTAAAACGTTAAAAGTTGCAATGTTTCGCTTATGATTTTTAACTAACATTTATAAACAGGTTCCGTGCAGTATCCGCGCTGTCAGATGTTACCATCTGACAGTAAAAAAAATTATTTATAGTGTTTATTTTTCTCAAACACTAGAAAAGGTGCATTACTGCTCATCGGGTACAGCAGTCCCTCTTTCCGCTGTAGCTTCGCCGAAGGGGCTCAGGCTGCCGCTTCAATAGGGTTTAGCTTGGCTATTTCTGTGCTTTTGGCTTGAAAAACCGTCGCTAACTTGCGAAGTCCGTCAGCGTCTGCCCTTGTGAGACTTCGCAAGTTGGCCTGGCATGTGGTGTGCTGTCAGATGTTATCATCTGACGGTAAAAACAAAATTTAATCTTTAATTTTAGCTTCATCTATCAAAACATCAGTAAAAAATGGTTCAGATCAGAGAAATTTCGGAAAAAGATGCCGAAAGCGTAGCCACACTTTCTACACAACTGGGTTACGAAAGTGACATCAAGCAAACATCAGCCAGAATTAAACGCATAAATAACAGTAACGAAAACTGCGCATTTGTTGCTTTAGTTGATGGCGAAGTAGTAGGCTGGATTCACGGTTTTTATACCTTAAGGATAGAATCTGAACCATTTATCGAAATTGGAGGCTTAATTGTCGATGAAAATTACCGAAACCTAAAAATCGGGAAGCAGTTGATCGAAAATGTAAACATTTGGGCGAAAAAGCATCAAGTAAAAAAACTAAAAGTAAGGTGTAACATCAAACGCACCGAAAGCCACAAATTTTACGAGCGGCTTGGCTTTAAGGAAAATAAACAACAGATCACGTTCGAAATGAATGTGATTTAATTACTTCTGTGGTGTCAGATAGAAATATCTGACACCACAAGCAGGTCCTTGCTAAACTTGCGAAGTCTAGCTCCGCCCCTGCCCGGCCAGACTTCGCAAGTTAGCCAACCCGCAATTAACAATCACCCCAATTATTACAACCTTCAAACATTTCTGCATTGTAACATTTCAATCCTATTCATTAACTTTGTACCATGATTGATTTACCGGTAGTACCTGCTGTAACTGAAGTAAAACGTAAACCAGATTGGTTACGTGTAAAATTACCCGTTGGTAAAGAATATGCACAAGTTCGCAGTTTAGTAGATACGCACAAGCTCCATACCATCTGCGAAAGCGGAAATTGTCCTAATATGGGCGAATGTTGGGGTGCAGGCACGGCAACATTCATGATTTTGGGTAACATCTGTACCCGTAGCTGTTCTTTCTGTGCTGTAGCCACGGGCCGCCCTTTAGCAGTTGATGTTGACGAGCCTAACCGCATTGCCGATTCGGTAAGATTAATGGGCGTTAAACATTGTGTAATTACTTCGGTAGATCGCGATGATTTAAAAGATGGCGGCTCAATCATCTGGGCAGAAACCTTACAGGCTATCCGCAGAGAAAGTCCAATTACTACTTTAGAAACCTTAATCCCCGATTTTAAAGGCCAGTGGGATAATTTATACCGCGTATTGGAAGAAAGACCAGAAGTAGTTTCGCACAATATGGAAACGGTTAAGCGTTTAACCAAACAAGTGCGGATCCAGGCTAAATACGACAGAAGTTTAGAGGCTTTAAAAAGAATTTCTGAATTTGGTTTAAGAACAAAAACAGGTATTATGCTCGGTTTAGGCGAAACCGAAGAAGATATTTTCGAAGCCATGGACGATTTAGTTGCAAATGGTGTGCATATCTTAACCTTAGGGCAATACTTACAACCTACACGTAATCACCACCCTGTTGTAGACTGGATCCATCCGGATACTTTCGCGATGTATAAAGAAGCTGGTTTAGCAAAAGGTTTAAAGTATGTAGAAAGCGGCCCGCTGGTACGTTCATCTTATCATGCAGAAAAACACCTTTTTCCAATTGAGGGGATTGCTTAATTTACTGGCAACGCAGGGTTAACAACGCTTTAAAAGTTGCACTCCTTCCTGGAGTGCCTTTCTAAAACATTTTTTTGCTTTTACTGTTCTGTATTGTATCTTAGTAACCAATAGTGACTGCATTAAAAAAATTAACCCTAACTGAGCCTGAACTTGTTCAAGCACTGCAATCGAAAGATCCCGCGGTTCTGAAAACACTGTACAGCATGTATTCGTCAGCGCTTTATGGCGTTATTTCGCGCATTATCACCCATACAGAGCTTGCTGAAGATGTACTACAAGAAACTTTTGTAAAAATCTGGCAGTCTGCTGCACACTATGACAATACCAAAGGACGTTTGTTTACGTGGATGATGAACATTGCCCGCAATTTATCGATTGACAAACTACGTTCTAAAGACTTTAAGAATTCACTCAAAAACCAAGATATAGAAAATAACGTAAGTTTCGTTGATGAACAAAACAAGGTAACGTTTAATCCTGATATTCTTGGAGTTAAACAACTTGTAGAGAACCTTAAACCGGATTTACAAGCAGTTCTTGATTTAGTTTATTACAAGGGTTTCACCCATGTGGAAGCCGCAGAAAAGTTAGATTTGCCATTAGGTACGGTGAAAACCCGGATCCGGTTGGCTATTATTGAATTGAGAAGGAATTTTAATTGAGCGTGGAAAATTTAAAAGCATATATCGAATCTGGAGTACTTGAGCTGTACGTTTTAGGTGATTTATCACCCGAAGAAGCGTTGCAGGTTGAGGAAATGGCATCTCAACACCCTGAGGTAAGAGATGAAATAGCTGCTATTGAGCAAGCTATGGAGCAATATGCTATGCAAAATGCTGTAGAACCATCTGCAGATGTAGAAACAAGATTATTCGAAAAGTTGGGGTTAAGTGAAGCTGAAGAGCATGTGAATATTCAACCCGAACCAATTTATACTGAAGAACCAAGAATTATACGTTTAGATGGAAGTGATGCCAAAGTAAGAACTTTACGTTACGCCTTAGTTGCTTGTATAGCTTTATTGGTAGTAAGTACCGCGGCATTGTTTATTACCTATAACAAGCTAAATGCCGCACACGACCAAATTGCGAGTTTGAACCTGGATAAACAAAAATTTGCTGGCGTAGTAAGCAAGTTAGAATTTGAAAACCAGGGTTTAGATAATATGGCTGCAATGGCCGACAGCAAAGAATGGGCAACCATCAGAATGGCTGGTCAGGCTTTTAGCCCGAGCTCGAAAATGAAAGTTTACTGGAACAAAAAAGATAAAAGTGTGCTGATCAACTATGTAGCTATGGATTTACCAAAAACCGATGCAGCACATCAATATCAGTTATGGGCTTTGGTAAACGGCAAACCGGTAAGTTTAGGCGTATTCGGCAAAACGGATTCGACTAATAACGAGGCATTGGTAAAAATGCAGACCATTCAGGAAGCACAGGCTTTTGCTGTAACTATAGAGCCTATGGGTGGAAGTGTAAATCCAACAATGGATAAATTAACCGTAATGGGCGGTGTTTAAACAGAAAATATTAAATCAAAATATTAAATCCCGGCATTTATCAATGTCGGGATTTTTGTTTTTTATACCTTCTGAATCGTCACCCTGAATTTATTTCAGGGTCTTAACTGCAATAAAGATGCTGAAATAAATTCAGCATGACGCCCTTCGCATTTACTGGTGCCTTGGTTTGTTTCCCAGCAAACCAAACATAACATTAAGATTTCGCTGCGTACTTCACCTCTTCGTAAGGCTGTACCAATCCCCTCTTGCAAATAAGAGGATAGCCTATTAAGTCATAGTTTTTGCACCCTGCAGCCCTAAATAGGATGAATGGCCGCGCCGCCTAAACCTGACAGCAGCGAACATCCCGACGTAAAGTCGGGATAAAGCGAATGGCAGGACTACCTAACCCCAAATGCTTCTGTATGTGCTTTCCAAAAAAGTGGATAAATATTCTGCTGAAAGAAGCGCAATACCTGATTAACACATGCAGAGAGACCTTGTCATAAAGATCTCTCCTCCAAAGGAGTTCCTTTGGAACGCTGCGGTCGAGATGACGATTCGACCATTAAGATTTCGCCGCGTATTTCACCTCTTCATAAGGCTGTACCAAAACCCATCCCTCGCCAAAAAATTCTAATTGGAAAGATTCGCCACTTCCTCTTCCGATAAAAGACCCGAAAGTTAAATTGGTTTTAATGTTTGGTGTTAAGTTTTCAGACCAGGCTACTGTAGCATTAGGATCAGTGTACACAGGCTGATTGCCGGTAACCCTTAATAAAATAGGTTCGCCATGTGTGGTAATGGCAATATAGCCACTGCCCGATAATTTAACCTGAAATAAACCACCGCTCATCATCCCTGCAATGCTTTTTAGCATTTTTATTTCGTTTTTAATATTGTCTTCTAAAGCCAATACATCATTACCGTTTACAAAAACCGCTTCGTTTTGGAGTTTGATGATCTTTACTTTCTTGCCCTCATCCGCCAAATATAGTTTACCTGTTCCAGTGGCGTGCATCAGCGAAGTACCTTCGCCAGATATGGCTTTCTTTAACAAACCACCCAAACCTTTGCTCAATAGTCCTTCTCTTTTAAAATCGATATTTCCAATGTAAGCAACCATCGAACCTGCTTTTGCCAATATTTTTTGATTTTTTAGGTTTACCTCCAGCATCGCAGGTTTCTCTAATTCGAAAAAATCGTTTTCATTTGGATTCTCTGCCGATTCCTGAATTAATTCATTCAGCGTGTACTCTTTTTGTGCCATAATAATTTGTTTTCCGTTTTTAAGATATCTGTTATTTTAAATATTCCCTTAAACTATAAATTATAAACTAGAAGTATAGTAGATTAATGCCGATTTTTCTCCACAATTGTGGCTAACTGCACACAACAAACAAACTAATTGGATATGAGCACTTTAATTTCTTTAGACACCCTGGCCGCAACCTGAGAGGCGGTAACCACAAAGTGTTCGTGCGCTAAAGCATCGCCTGCTTTTCCATGAATATAACAAGCTAAAATAGCGGCATCTGTTGCGGTATATTTCTGTGCTACAAAGCCTGCAATAATGCCCGTAAGAATATCGCCCATTCCCCCTTGCGCCATTGCCGCATTGCCCGTAGGATTGATGAGTACCTTACCTGTAGGCAGGCAGATAAAAGTATACTGGTTTTTAAGCACGATAACGATCTTCCGTTGTCTGGCCTGTTCTATAGCCTTTTGCACCCTGTCCCACCAATTATCATGTTCACCGAATAACCGATCGAACTCTTTCATGTGTGGGGTAAGAATGGTATTTGCGGCAAGTTTATCCATTAGATCGGGCCTTTCGCCCAGAATATTTAAAGCATCGGCATCAATAATCATTGCTTGGTTGGCCATGACCAAGCTTTCGAGCAGTTTTTCATTCTCAGCCTCTGTACCTAAACCTGGGCCAATAGCAATTGCCTGATATTTCTTGGGGTTCTCTATCCGCGTGTATTCGTCTCTTGGTAGTGCCATTACTTCTGGTAAGGTTGTATTTAAGGCGATTAATCCACTTTGCGGGATACAGGCTGTGGTTAATCCCGCCCCTGCGTGTAAACAGGCCATCGAAGACAATAAAGCCGCACCCATGGTATTGGTATTTCCCGCGATAATCAATGCGTGGCCGTAAGTACCTTTATGGCTGAACAATTTTCGGGGATTCAGGATCTTTTCAATATCACTTTCTTCCACCAAATAAAAATCTGCCTCTTGTTTTTGGATAAAAGCCTCATCCAGATCAATATCAACCACCTCATATTTTTCAGCCGCCATGGCCGACTCAGGGAAGAAAAAGTTAATCTTCGGCCGTTGAAAACAAATTGTTTTATAGGCTTTTATACCGTTGTAATCTTTAGGCAGCTTGCCTTCCGCAAAAAAACCAGTAGGTACATCAACTGCATACACTTTTTTATTCAGCTTGTTAATGACCTGAACCAGTTGTTCATATTCTCCGCTTAAAGGTTTATTTAAACCAGAGCCTAAAATGGCGTCGATAATTAAATCGGCTTTCAGATTCTTTACGTCAGAAACCTGGTTGACAATCGTTTTTTTGCATCTCGTTTCTTCAATCCGTTGTAGGTTGATGGCAAAATCATCGCTTTGTTTTTTACTGAAGTTGATGATGTAAACTTTTATATTCTCGTATCCGTTAGCGATAAGCAAATGGGCAATGGCTAATCCATCTCCACCATTATTTCCTTTCCCGCAGAATATAGCTACGCTTTTATTGGTATCGAACTCATCTCTCAAAAAAGTTTGAACAAAAGCCCTCGCAGCTTTTTCCAACAGATCGATTGATGCTATTGGTTTATTCGCAATCGTAAACTGATCGGCATTACGCATTTGGGCAGAAGTAAGCAATGTTCGCATATAACTAAGATAAGGTTATACAGCTATAATGCCAAAGATGGGATTTTGTTTGATTTTTTATACCCAGGGTGCTAGTATTCCAAAATAATTTAAGGTACTGTCTTTTAATTTTTATACCTTTTGCCAATCTTTAGCGTTGTCTATTGAATTAAATTAAATCTCAAAACAATGAATCAAAAACCATCGAATGCATTCGTGGCAGCTGCCTGGATTGCATTAGGTATCGGAATGATCGGCTTTATTGTAGGCCTATGGCGTTCTGATATGCTTCTTAATGAAAAAGGATATTATTTTACCGTATTGATGTTTGGCCTTTTCGCCGTAATCTCTTTACAAAAAGCTGTTCGCGATAAATTGGAAGGAATTCCGGTTACTGAAATTTATTATGGTATCAGTTGGTTTTCTACGCTCTTAACCATCACCTTATTGGTAATCGGTTTGTGGAATGCTACTTTGCTGCCCAGCGAAAAAGGATTTTATGCCTTTGCCTTTTTACTCTCCTTATTTGGTGCCATTACAGTGCAGAAAAATACGAGAGACAGCCAGATCGTGAATAAAAACCGCGATTCGGAATAGCCAAAACAGCTTATTCTTAACGAATTTTATTAAAACCAATGCCCAGGCATTGGTTTTTTATTTTTAACCAAAAACGAAATATATTATCCCCTTAACTAAAAAATAATTACTACTTTAAACATCAGATACCGAAGCTAATAGTTTATCATTTTCGAGCAAATAATATAAACCTATTTAAATCTTGTAAATCCTGCCAATGGAACAAAAAGATAGCTTAAAAAAAACACTTACCCCTTTTATGTTGTGGGGACTTGGCGTTGGATATGTGATTTCGGGAATGTATTTCGGTTGGAACTTAGGCCTCGAAAAAGGTGGCACACTGGGTATGGCCATTGCAACGGTTGCCATTATGGTGATGTATGTTACCTTTAGCTTTAGCTATGCCGAACTGGCCTGTGCTATACCAAAGGCTGGTGGTGTTTTCGATTATGCCAATACAGCATTGGGCAAAAACATCGGTTTTATTGTCGGTATTGCCCAAATGGTCGAATTTATATTTGCACCACCCGCTATTGCATTTGCCATTGGCGCTTATTTTAATGCCTTCTTTCCACAGGTACCCATTCTTACCAGTGCAATTGCGGTGTACTTTATCTTTACTGCCCTAAATATATACGGTGTAAAAGCTGCAGCTTCGTTCGAAGTAATTATTACCATTTTGGCCGTTGGTGAGCTGTTATTGTTCTCAGGCATTACATTGCCTAAATTTCATGCAGAAAACCTGGTCAATAACAATTTCCCGAATGGCTGGAGCGGTGTTTTTGCTGCCATCCCCTTTGCCATCTGGTTTTTCCTGGGTATTGAAGGCGTTGCAAATGTAGCCGAAGAAACCAAGAACCCACAGCGAGATATCGGCAAGGGTTTTGGTTGGGGCATATTTACTTTGGTTGTTTTATGTGTGCTTGTTTTTATCTCCACCATTGGCATTGGCGGTTGGGAAGCCATTGTGTATAAAAATGGAAAATCGGGCGAAACCTCTGATTCGCCTTTACCACTCGCCCTTTCGATGATCACAGGCGATAACCACCTGATGTATCATTTACTCATCACGGTTGGGTTATTTGGCCTGGTAGCCTCCTTTCATGGATTGGTTTTAGCAGCCGGCCGTTCTACTTACGAGATGGGCCGTGTAAAAAGTATCCCAGCTATCCTCGGAAAAATTTCTCCTAAATTCCAAACACCTGCAAATGCATTAGTTGGCAATATGGTGATTGGTATCATTGCACTTTTATCAGGTAAAACTGCCGAAATTATTATCATTTCTGTATTTGGCGCATTAACTTTATACATCATCTCGATGATTTCGGTAATGGTACTTAGGAAAAACAAACCAGAAATGGCACGGCCTTTCAAAACGCCAATTTATCCGTTATTTCCCATTATTGCCTTAATTATTTCCTGCGTTTCTTTCATCGCAATGCTGATTTATAATCTTAAATTGGGTTTAATTTATTCGGGTATCGTTTTGGGCATATTTCTTCTATATAAAATATTTAAAAAGGCAGATTAATGAATACGAGCAAAGAAATTCTAGATTATGTTAAAAATCATCCTTCTGGAAAAGTAAAATTAGCCGTTGCCGATATCGACGGTATTTTAAGGGGGAAATATGTAGCTGCCGAAAAATTCGCATCCCTGGTTGAAGGCCGATTGGGTTTCTGTGATGTTACCTTTGGTTGGGATGCAGGTGATGTGGCTTATGAAAACGGAAAATATACAGGTTGGCATACCGGCTATCCCGATGCACAGGTTAAAATCGACTTGAGTACCTTTCGGAAAATTCCCTGGGAAAATGACGTGCCGTTCTTTTTGGGCGATTTTATTAACGATCAGGATCAGGCAAATTTTGTCTGTCCGAGGCAGTTGCTAAAGAAAGTAATTGCAGAATGCGAAAGTGAAGGATTTTCGCCCCTTTTTGCACAGGAATTTGAATGGTTCAATTTTTCGGAAACGCCGGAAACAATCCAGGAGAAAGGTTTCGTTAATTTAAAACCTTTAAGCCCAGGCATGTTTGGTTACTCCATTTTAAGGAGCACCTACCGAAACGAGTTTATGAGCGATCTGTTCGAACTGCTAAATAAATTCGATATCCCGATTGAAGGTTTGCATACCGAAACCGGGCCCGGGGTTTACGAAGCAGCCATCAAATATGCTCCTGCTTTGCAAGCTGCAGACCAGGCTATATTATTTAAAACAGCCGTAAAAGAAATCGCATATAAACACGGTATCCTTGCCACATTTATGGCCAAAATAAGCGAAAACTTACCGGGATGCAGTGGTCATGTGCACCAAAGCCTCTGGGATGCAGACAAGAAGATCAATTTGTTCTATGATGAAAAAGATGCAGATAAAATGAGCGAAATAATGAAAAGTTATATCGCTGGTCAATTGCATTGCCTTCCATACCTTTTACCAATGATTGCCCCTACCATAAACAGTTACAAACGTTTAGTTGAAGGCGCATGGGCACCAACTACGGTAACATGGGGAATCGATAACCGTACAACGGCATTACGTGCGCTACCAGGAAGCAAAAAGGCTTCGCGTTTAGAAACCCGGATAGTGGGTTCGGATACCAATCCTTATTTAGCACTTTCGGCCTGTTTGGCGGCTGGAATGTACGGTGTTAAAAATAAATTAAAACTCGAACAACCGGCCACCAAAGGAAACGGATATACCGATTTATCGAACGGCACACTATCGCGTAATTTATTTGAAGCAACGCAAAAGATGAAAAATTCTGATCTGGCCGCAGCATTGTTGGGCGGAGATTTCGTTGATCATTTTACCATGACCCGCGAATGGGAATGCAAGCAATATGCTAAAGTAGTAACCGATTGGGAGCTAAAAAGATATTTAGAAATTATTTAGTTTGTAGAATCGTTATTCTGAACATTAATAGCCATCATTCTGAACTTGACTCAGAATCGTTTTCGGGATAGATGTGACAGCAAAACGCGAACTTGAGAAAACAAAAGGTAACAAAAAACAATTGTCATGATATTTGATAAAATCCATCAGTTTAATTTCCCTACAACCATCCGTTTTGGCGCTGGCGCAGTAAAAGAGTTACCCGCCTACTTAAGCAAGAACAATTTAAAGGCCCCATTAATTGTAACCGACCCCACCATCTCGCAACTTCCCTTTTTTAAAACCATTGTTGAAGATTTAAAGGCAAAGGGTATTGCTGTCGAGGTTTTTAACGACATCCACAAAAACCCGGTAAAAAGTGATGTTTACAAAGGTACTGATGTTTGGGATGCTACCAATCGCGACAGTATAGTTGGTATTGGTGGTGGTGCAGCTTTAGATGTTGCCCGTGCAATTGTACTCCGCGTTAATCACCGCGAGGATTTATTCAAGTATGATGATTTAATCGGCGGCGATATCTACGTAACGAACGATGTTCCACATTTCATCACCATTCCAACTACATCAGGTACAGGAAGTGAGGTTGGCCGAAGCGCAATTATTGCCGATGATGAAACCCACCAGAAAAAAATCCTATTCTCGCCAAAATTAATGGCGCAGATTGTCTTTGCAGACCCGGAGTTAACTATGGATTTGCCGCCCTTTATCACTGCCGCAACAGGTATGGATGCATTGACACATAATATGGAAGCTTATCTGGCTAAAAATTTCCACCCGATGTGTGATGGAATCGCGCTGGAGGGAATTTCGTTAATCAAAGATGCTTTGGAACGGGCAACCAACAATCCTGATTTAGAAAGCCGCAGTAAAATGTTAATGGCTTCGATGATGGGCGCAATTGCTTTTCAAAAAGGTTTGGGTGTAGTGCATTCACTTGCGCATCCGCTTTCTTCATTGTTAGATACCCATCACGGATTGGCTAATGCAGTGAATATTCCTTACGGTATGCAGTTCAATGTTGCTGGTTTTGAAGATCGTTTTAAAAAAATTGCCCGTACGTTGGATCTCAAGGATGAAAATGGTGAAGCCGTTGTAAAATATCTGTTCGATTTAAATACAAAAGTGAATATTCCGCATAAATTGAGTGATATTGGCGTTAAAAATGAACATATAGAAACACTTGCCGATTTAGCCTTTGCAGATTTTGCACATCCAAACAATCCTAAACCGGTAAGCAGAGAAGATTTTAAACAATTGTATTTAACCGCACTATAGATTAGGATTGCTTGATTATAGGATTTTAGAATTATTAACCCATTAAAATCAGTGTAATCTAAAAATCGGTGTAATCACCCCAAAGGAAAAAAATAAATCAGTGGAATTAATTAATATGTCTGATAAAATAATAATTGGTGTTACCGACTGTAGTAAATTCGACATCTATCGGGATTGGGTTTTATCCTACAACAAAAGTGTGGAGGTAATCCAACTGGGGTACAAGCTCAACAATTTCGATGAGGTCAGAAAATGCAATGGTATCGTTTTAACTGGAGGAGAAGACGTTCATCCCCGTTTTTACAATCAGCCTGAATATTATCCTTATTGTTATGAAGATGATATTGATGAAAAACGTGACGAGTTTGAATTTAAGGTTTTAACCTATACCGAAGCCAATTCTGTCCCTGTTTTAGGCATTTGTAGAGGCATGCAGGTGGGTAACGTATTTTTTGGCGGAACTTTAATCCCTGATATCCCAGCCTGGGGAAAATTCGATCATTCAAAAATGCACGATAAATCAGATCGATATCACGAAATCATCGTCAATCCTTCCTCATGGCTGAACCAGATTGTGAATACAGATAAAGGCTTAGTGAACAGTAACCATCACCAGAGCACCGATAAAACAGGGAAAAGTTTGGTGGTGAGCGCAATATCACCAGATGGTGTTACAGAAGCCATGGAGCGGATGGAACCCGAAGGAAAATCCTTTCTGTTATTTGTACAATGGCATCCCGAACGGTTAAAAGACCAGCAAGGACCCTTTAGCAAAAACATACATGAGGCTTTTATTAATGCGATAAAGTTAAATATCAACCACAGATAAAAAGGATAAACACAGATTGTAGTCATTAAGCTAATTTAGGATGTTAGCCCTAAACCCTTTTTAAAAATCTGTGTTCATCTGTGAAAATCTGTGGTAAGAAAATGAATAACATGCAGATCATCAACCCAGCAACAGCAGAAATTATTACCAGTTTAGCGGAAGATAACTCATCTACGCTTCAAACTAAATTAGATGCTTTAAAAAAAGCTCAACCACAGTGGGCCAACAAAACCCTTGGCGAAAGGATTTCGGCTATTGCTCGGTTTAGTGATTTACTAGAAGCTGGCATAGAAGAATTGGCATCGGTATTAACGAGCGAAGTAGGCAAGCCACTCCAACAATCGCGCAACGAAATTAATGGCGCAAGAGCCCGCATCAAATGGATGTTGACCAATGCCGAAAAATACCTGGCCGATGAAATAATGACCGATGAACCAGGACTCAAAGAAATCATTAAATACGAACCGCTGGGTGTAGTTTGTAATATCTCAGCCTGGAATTACCCTTATCTTGTTGGGGTAAATGTATTTATCCCAGCTTTATTGAGTGGCAATGCTGTAATGTACAAACCCTCAGAATATGCCACTTTAACCGGAATCGAGATTGAAAAAATGTTAAAAAAAGCAGGGGTACCTGATGATGTTTTCCATATCGCTATTGGCGCAAAAGAAACGGGAGCGGCATTATTAGAAATGGGTTTTGATGGTTATTTCTTTACTGGCTCTTATAAAACAGGAAAATTTATCTACGAAAAAGTAGCATCGAAAATGGTTCCCTGTCAATTGGAATTAGGTGGAAAAGATCCATTGTACATTGCCGAAGATGTAACCGATGTTGCTTCTGCTGCAGTTGGTACGGCCGATGGCGCTTTTTACAATAACGGACAAAGTTGTTGTTCAGTTGAGCGCATTTATGTGCATGAGAAAAATTATGAAAATTACTTAAATGCCTTTGTTACCGAAGTTAAGAGCTGGAAAATGGGCCAACCAACAACCGATGGTGTATATATTGGCGCCTTAACACGGAAAGAGCAGATTTTGGTATTGGAAAACCAAATTAAGGATGCCTTAAGTAAAGGTGCAACATTATTAACTGGCGGAAAGGCCATTGCAGGAAAGGGCTATTATTTTGAACCAACAGTGCTAACAGATGTTACCAATGATATGCTGGTGATGCAGGAAGAAAGTTTCGGACCGATTATCGGAATTATGAAGGTGAAAGACGATGCAGAGGCCTTAAATATGATGAAAGATACGGACTATGGCTTAACGGCATCGGTTTATACAGCCGATCAGGCAAGGGCTGAAAAAATACTGTCTCAGCTTGACACGGGTTCGGGTTATTGGAATTGCTGCGATAGAGTGAGTGCAGCACTGCCCTGGAGCGGAAGAAAATATTCGGGCATAGGGGCTACATTATCGCATCAGGGATTAAGAGCTTTTACTAAACCAAAAGGCTATCATTTAAGGGGATAACAAAATGTTCTATTTTAAAAAGATACATCTTCTCGATGAGTCAGAGCAGCAAAATCTGGAAAAAGGATTAAGAAGCAAAAGTCTGAAAAGAAGTCAGATGTTAGATTTTGTTTTCGAGACATCAAACATTGGTACCGATAAATATTTTTTGGGTAACGAAGGCAAAAAAGATCTAAAATTAACGCGGATTAAAACCTCCTTCGAAAGTTTTTTCCCAAAGATTATTATAAGCTTCCCTAAAGAAACAGCTACAAAATATTATAAATTTAGATTGTCTATTCTATCAACTGTTACTCTAGGGGTGCTTTCCCTTTTATTGTTCACTTCTTTTTTAGATGTAGTAATAAATCAGAAAAATGCCGAAGCTTTTTTAATAACTACGATATTATCCTTAATTTATTTTTTATTCATTTTACTGGAGTTGAAGATTACAAGAAACAGAATTTATAAGATTACAAATCCTGACAAATGATGTTAATACGATGTCAAAAAATCTAGCTGTATTCTGATGGAAGACAAACAACTTATTGAAGGCGAAATTGCCGATTATTTGTTAACAGATGATGGAATACTCATTTCTTACAGTAAAAGCATTTTACGTACGGTAGAAAATATTTCGGCCAATGTTGAACTGGTGAAGAAAATTACTGCGAATAAGAAAGTTCCACTGTTAATTTACTTAAAAAATTCTCCTGTTCCAGACAAAGAAACACGAAAGTTTTCTACGGAGCAATTGCCTCAAATTTATACGGCTATGGCGATGGTTTCGAAACCCGGTTTAGCCCAATTGATTATGAAGATCCTCTTTAAGTTTCAAACCCCTCCTATCCCAATTAAATCATTTACGGATGACGAGAAAGCTATGGAGTGGTTGAAAAAGTTTTTGTAATTTAAACTTTAATAATATAATTTGCTTTGGTTAATTACCTTGGTTTCTATAACGAAAAACAATATTTTCAAGGCGTTTAATGCTATTTTATTAAATTCACCGATAATTAACGCTCATGAAAAAAAATATCGCATATTGTCTTTTAATCTGTACGGCGTTTTCCTGCCAAGATGCAGAAAGGCCTACAAAAAGTAAAGATGACACCCCTCCTGCACTGGCAGATGAAGAATCTTATAATATCGTTTCGAAGCGGGGCAGAGAAGACCTGATCGACAACCTTTATGCTGAAATAATAGCTAAAGATTTAGCATTAAAAAAAGTTGATGATAACATTAGGGAAATTGAAGATGGCCAAAGCGACTCCTTAAAAAAATTCAATAGCTACGATGAAAAAAACCAAGATTATTTTGTCTCAGCAAATGCCCATGTAAAAGAAATTCAAGACTCCGTTTTAAGAAAAACCTTAACAGCTTTAATCGCTAAAAACATGGAAGCATATAAGGTAAGAACTCTTCAATACAAAAAATTAGCCCGTTCGATTGATACTAAAGCATCATCACTTAACGACTTGTCGCTAGCTTTAAAAATTTCTAGAACACTACCATTAATAGAAAAATATCAGAAAGAAAATCTACCGGGTAATAAATCTATTTTAAATTTATCATCCAAAATTGATCAAACCATTAAACTTGCCGATACACTTTACAAGAAGAAGACACAATGATCCCCTTAGAAGACATCCGCAAAAACTATGAAAAGTATGATGATACTACAATTCTAAAAATTATTTCAGGAGCTAAAGGGTTACGAAAAGAAGTTGTAGCCTTATTGAACGATGAAATCATAAAAAGGAATTTAGATACTAAACTGATCAAATTTGTAGAAGAAGAAACTAACCTTTACGAGGGAGTCGAAAGGACGAACTTAATTAACGAGATCAAGAATTCTGTTTGTACCCATTGTAACAATGAAAACGAATTATATGGCTATACCTTTAATACGATAATATCCTACCTGATTTGGTATAATCATGAACAAAAACTTCAAATCATATGTTCAACATGTGCAAAAAGTTTTCGTTTAAAGAGTATGCTCACCACACTTGCATTAGGCTGGTGGTCGAGGCCAGGCCTTTTTGGTACGCCTGCCACACTTATTTCAGATCTCATAGAAATCTTCAGAAAGGAAAAGTACAGCCAGCGGGTAATCGACTATTTCATTGATGAAAATACTGGAAAAATCAGACGTATGGAAAAAGGAAAAGGTATGCTAACAGCTCTTATTAAGAAATTTAACCAAAAAAAGGTAGAATCAGAAGACTAAAATTTGCTATTACACTATTAATAAATTTAATGCATGATCACTCCAGATAGCAATCAGAAGAATTGGTTAATTAAACAGAGCTATTTTGATCGAAAGCCTAAAAATTTATCATTTACGCCACAATCAATACTATTTGGTAGTCAAAAATTATCAGTCCCCACAATAACTGATTTATCTAAAGAAGAGCCTTTAGAATACCGTTTTGGAATTAAATGGATTAGAGGATTTGAATTTATCGTAGGGAGAAAGTATCAATTATTGATTAAGAACAGCGATGGGGAAATGATCAAAATAAGTTTCGGTTCTTATTATGGCATCAATAAAGTCCATTTGTATAATCAATATGCCGAAATATTAAACCAATTATGGGAAAGCTATTTCGATGGGTTAGTGGACCATTATTTAGCACTGTTTAGTCAAAAAACACCATTCATTTTGGCAAATGTGACTTTCGAGGAATCTGGCATCAAAATTAAATCCGCAAACTTTATTAAGGAAGAAGAAAAGTCGTTGCTTTGGCCTGATGTAGGCACCAAAAATTACCGCACCTATTTTGCCATCTTTTCAAAACAAAACCCATCAAATATCAATAAAGGATATAGTTATTTAGATGATTGGAATACGGGAGTTTTATATAGTGTTATTGAAACGATATTAAAAGGATTTGAGGCAAAATAGTCTCAAAAAGGAATCAATAAACAACACTATTTATTCTAAAAGATTCTTCACTGCGTTCAGAATGACAAAAAAATTTACGTGTCTTCACGAACCATCGTAAACTTAGCTCATCGCCTAGTAATGCAACCCATTTGTGGTTAAGTCTTCTACTCCGCTCAGGCTGACAAATCTCTAATTATGGCATAAATTCAATCACAATTTTTATCCAAACCAAACGTTATGCGCTCCGCGCTTTGCTTCTTGTACATTTCCTTCCGCACAAATACCTCCTATTAAAATCTTTTTTAATAAATTGCGGATTATACTTATTCGGTTAACCCGCTTTAATTATTTTAATGAAAAAATTATTCCTGATTATCTCCTGCTGTTTTTTTTCAGCCAATACCTTCGCTCAATCTATTGTTACAGAAACTGAAATCGGCGATTCCGAAAGCGCGGTTGTGCAAACACCAATTGCCATCATCCCCGAGCCTGTATCCTTAATGAAAAAGGCAGGTACTTTTACCTTGCCAGAAAATGTAACCATCCAGACTGTTAAAAGTGGAGAATTAAAACAATCTATCGCTTACCTTTCTGACCGGATTACTACCGCTACAGGGAAATTTGTAAGCACAGTAAGTAATTCAAGTCACCCTACTATTAAACTGATTTTAAACACCCAGGAAGATACTCAACTCGGTAAAGAAGGCTACAGACTAAATGTTAACCCTACTCAGGTTGTAATTACAGCTAACCAGCCTGCGGGTATTTTTTATGGTGTTCAGTCATTGCTTCAACTTTTCCCGGCCGAAATAGAAAGTAAAGAACAGGTAAGCGGCATCAAATGGAAGGCGCCTTGCGTTGATGTAATAGATTATCCGAAATTGGGTTGGAGAGGTTTAATGTTCGATGTAGCCCGTCATTTTTTTACTAAGCAAGAAGTAAAGCAGTTTATTGATGACATGGTGCGTTATAAATTTAACCTGTTGCATTTGCACCTTGCAGATGATGAAGGCTGGAGAATCGAAATTAAAGGCTTGCCTAAATTAACCGAAGTAGGTGCATGGAGTGTTAAAAAAACCGGGACTTTTGGTGATTTTACGCCACCAACGGCGGATGAACCCCGTACTTACGGTGGCTTTTACACACAAGAAGATATTAAGGAACTTGTTCAGTATGCACAAGAACGTTTTGTAAACATATTACCAGAAATCGATGTCCCGGGGCATAGTTTAGCTATTATCGCTTCTTACCCTGAATTATCCTGCACACCCGATGCCGTTAATTATAAAGTGCGCTCAGGCGAGAAAATAATGGATTGGAGCCGTGGTGCGCCTCCAACAGCTTTACTTGATAATACGCTTTGCCCGGCAAACGAAAAAGTTTACGTGTTCTTAGATTCGGTACTTACCCAGGTAGCGAAACTTTTTCCTTTTGAGTACATCCATATGGGTGGTGACGAAGCACCTCATAATTTCTGGGAAAAGAACGACCAGGTTAAAGCCTTAATGCAAAGAGAAGGTTTAAAAACCATCCCTCAGGTTCAGGCATATTTTGAAAAACGTGTAGAACAGATCGTAATTTCGAAAGGCAAAAAATTTATGGGCTGGGACGAAATTCTTGAAGGTGGTGTATCGCCAACAGCGGCCGTAATGAGCTGGAGAGGAATGAAATATGGTATCCAGGCAGCGAACGAAAAACACAATGTGGTAATGAGTCCGACTGATTTTGCATATCTGGATTATATGCAGGCGGATCAGATTACCGAACCAAAAGTTTATGCCTCGTTAAGGTTAAATAAAGCCTATCAGTTTAACCCTATTCCAGCTGGCGTAAATGCACAATATGTAATTGGTGCACAGGCTAACCTTTGGACAGAACAGGTATTTACTTTCCGCCAGGTAGAATATATGGTTTGGCCACGTGCATTTGCCATTGCCGAATCGATCTGGAGTCCGATTGAAAAGAAAAACTGGGCAAATTTCGTTGATCGTACACAACAGCATTTCAAACGATTAGATTTGGCAGAGATTAAGTATTCCCCTGCTATTTACGATCCGATTTTTACGGTGAAACGCAGTGCAGATAAACAATTAATGATCGAGTTAACTCCAGAAATAGACGGTCTGGATATCTACTATAGCTTCGACAACTCTACTCCCGATCGCTTTTATCCGAAATATACAGCCGCATTACAGGTGCCAAAAGATGCCAGTATGTTACGTGTAATTACTTATCGTGGTAAACAACCCATTGGAAGATTGATCAGTATGCCTATAGCCGATTTACAAAAAAGAGCAAGATAAATACAACAAATTATAATGGGTAAAGAAATAGAGCGCAAATTTTTGATCGATCAGCAGCAGTGGGATAACCTGAGCAAACCAGAAGGAAAGCTTTTTAGACAAGGTTATTTACTTAGCGATAAAGATAAAACAGTGCGTGTAAGGGCAACCGAAACCAAAGGCTTTTTAACCATAAAAGGTCAAACGATTGGTGCTACACGAATGGAATACGAATATGAAATCCCAGTTGCCGAGGCCACAGAATTATTAGATAATTTCTCCTTATCTGAACTTTCGAAAACCCGTTACGAAATTCCGTTTAGCGGTAAGGTTTGGGAAGTAGACGTATTCTTAGGCGATAATAAAGGTCTAACTGTCGCCGAAATTGAACTTGATAGTGAAGACGAAATATTCGATCTTCCAGATTGGGTAAGCAAAGAAGTTACTGAAGAAGAAAAATATTATAATTCCAATTTAACAGTTATTCCTTTTAAAGATTGGATTTAATTTTCAGCTCTCGCCTTTTTTTTACACCTGCGAGGGTTATTAGAATGATTTATCATTTCATTCGCGCTAATGGGTTACAATATTAAATCTCGACTAGCCTACTTTCCACTAACCAAAGGCTGTTTAAAAATTATTCATAAATAATTAAAGAAATTCACTTTCTAGTTAAACGCATTTCATATATTAGCTTTATCGAAGTCATCCCGCCGATAAAAAAAGGAAATTACTTTAATTTCTAAGCATTGTATTGTCAAATAATATCAATATAAAACCAAAAGGATGAAAACAACTAAATTATTAATGAGCATGGTTATTGCAACTACACTATTTTTTGTAGGCTGCAAACCAAACGATGCGGCCATCCAAGCTGCAATTCAAGCCAAAGAAGTAGCAGGTATTACGGTGGCCGTTGCCAAAGGCGAAGTAACTTTAACTGGTGAAGTTGATAATGAAGCCACAAAGGCCAAAGCAGAAGAAATCGCAAAGGCAGAAAAAGGAGTGAAAGCTGTAATCAACAATTTAACAGTGAAACCAGCAGATGTACCAGTGGTAATTGCCGAAGACTCCGCTTTAATTAAAAATGTTGCTGATGCAACCAAAGACTTCCCAACGGTGAAAGCTGAGGTTAAAGACGGTGTGGTTCTCTTAACCGGGGAGATAAAAAAAGCTTCTCTAATAACTTTAATGCAACATTTGAGCGCATTAAAACCTAAAAAAATCGACAATAAATTAACCGTTAAATAACCCGACCATGGCATTAGCAGATAAATATAAAACACTAACTGACGCAGCAACTGCGGCAGGTATAGCAGATTTAGCAGTAAGGGAGCAGGATGGGATTTTATACATAGATGGAACCGCTGCCGATGGCGCGACTAAAGACCACCTTTGGGAAGTTTACAATCAGATTGATCCAAATTTTACTTCAGGTGATCTGGTTCTGAATGTAAACGTGGCCATTGATGCAGCGGTTACGCACGCAAAAGTTATCACAGAGAGCAGTAATCTAAATATTCGTAAAGGTCCGGGAACCGATCAACCAATTGTAGGTAAGGCTGCACATGGCGAAGTAATTACCCTTGTAAACAGAAGTAACGATTTATGGTGGCTGGTACGAACTAACGATGGCGAAGAAGGCTATTGTTATGCGCAATATTTAGAAGCGCAGGCTTAAAAACGCGAACAGGTCTCGCAGGGTTCTGAAACTGTGAGGCCTGTTTTAAAATTAAATCAGCTGATGCTCGTGCGCAAAATTCAGCAAACCAACAATTGATTTAACGCCAGTTTTACGCCATATATTTTTACGATGGGTTTCTACTGTATGTTCCGAAATAAATAACATCTTGCCAATATCTGCAGAAGTGTATTCTTTGGCAATTAACCTAATAATTTCTACTTCTCGAGGTGATAAAATATTCGCTTCTCTTGTATGGTTTTCACGCTGGTAACCATTAATAAATTTAGCCGTAATGGAATTTTGTATATAGGTTTCGCCGAGCATAACCTTATTAATTGCTTTATGCAGTTCGTGAAACTTTACATTTTTTAAAAGATAGCCATTTGCTCCAAACTTGATCATTTTAGAAATATTGATAAAATCATCCTGCATGGAAAGCACAATAACTTTTATTTTGGGAAATTCTCTTTTAATCAATTTGGTTAAATCGGCTCCGATCTTCTCGTTAACACTCACATCGGCTACCACAATATCTGGCGTTTTAGCCCTGATCAATTGTTCGGCAAGTGCAGCAGAATTGGCCTCGCCAACAACAACAATACTTTCTGAATCACTTAGAATGGATTCAACATTATCCATTAATGCATCATAATCGTGAATTAAAAAGACCTTGATCTTTTCCATAAAGTTTAGTTTTAACGTTAACTATTTTCACCAGAAATTCAGGCAAAACAGTTTGAAGAGGTTTTAAACAAAAGGTTAATCGCTATTCAAAACCTACCCAATATTCTATCAAAAGCTTTAAATTTTATGTTTTTAACTAAGGTAGGTTGCATTTTGTTCTTAACATATTCCAATAAATTAGCCCCCTGTTTTTGCATAACGGTTGAGTGAAGCCATTTAGAAATACTGCGGTTATTTCTATTGCATGTTGGGAAACGATAAGAAGCCGTTACATGCCTGCAATATCCATCCTTTATAAACAGATTGAAAAATATGCTAAACAGCATCAATTTCAGGCCCAGAAACACAATAGTACTGCTTGAGCGCATAGTAATAATAAAGATGGTTAATTGTTTTGTTAATCTAATTTAAACAAAAATTTCATTTTGCTACTATAATTATCAATTTCTTAATACAAAAAAGCGCAAAGCCAGTATTGAATTTTACTGATCCTTGCGCTTTTATATTGTGATAAGTATCTTATTTGCTTAGCGGTATTGCCACATTTGGTTTAATAATACCTTTCAGTTCTACATCAAACACCAATGGCGTAAATGGATTAATTGGCCCGCCGCCGTTTTCACCAAAACCCAATCTCGATGGCAAAATCATTTTGATCTTACCGCCCACACCAATAAGTTGGATACCCTGAATAACGCCTTGCGGCAATTGCCCTAATGGCAGGCTACGCGGCACATATTGTACACTTTCGGAGAAGATTCCGGCTTCTTTTGCGATTTTAGCATTCGAAGTATCAAAAACATTTAATGTTCCATTCGATTTTTTATTGGTAAACTGGCCTGTGTAGTCCATTAATACCGTATCGGTTAAAGTTGCTCTTTCAGAATTACCCGGAGCAGAAATTACATATTGCAATCCAGATGGCGCAGTAGTTACCTTTAAATCATTCTCGGCCACGTATTTTGCAATTTTAGCAGGCTCTACCACTTTATTTTTTTCATTTAGCGCTTTGTACTCCGACTCAAAGAAAAGTCGTTTCTTCGCTTCGAAAATAGAATCAGGATCTTTCCCTTTATGCAATACTTTCTCAATTTTAATCGTAAAAGAAGCAATGTTTGATTTTAGTCCTTTTGGCTTAGGCTGGCCTGAATATTTCTCCATAGAATCCAGGTTCAATTTAAAAACTGCACTGTCTCCTTCACCGAGCAGTTTCAATCCTGAAGCTAAATCGCCTTTAAACATCGATTTGCTAATGGCAAAGAAAGCCGGGCGCTCATTATCGTAAGTATTTACCATTACCGAATCGGGATTGGTATTGGTTTCTACTGTTTGAACACCATTTAACTTTACATAATCGCCATCCTGAATTTTCGGCTTACCTTCACTTTTATAGATCTTGTAAGTCATATCTCCTTCACCCTTTTCGAATTTGTTACAGGCCGACAGGCCTAGTGCCGCCGCCAAGAGAATAATAATTCCGTTCCTCATTTAAATTTATTTATTAAAAAACAGCAGTTAGATCTTTTTCAAAATGCCCACTATTTTATTAGATCACTACAAAGATAGGTTATAATAAGTTTTTATAAATCTTTGAAACGTTTTATTTCTTGGCTCAGTATTAAAAAATAATAAACAAAAAAAATCCTGCTTAAATAATAAGCAGGATTTTAAAATATTTTTAAGAAATTATTTTTTAACTACAGGAGCAGGCATTTGAACTGGAGCTGCTGCAGCTGGTTTTCCTTTGATAATATCTTTGATTTCTAAATCGAAAGCAATTGGGCTGAAAGGCATGATACCTACCTGAGGTGCACCTTGCTCGCCATAACCTAAGTTAGAAGGGATAATTACTTTAATTTTACCACCTTTACCAATTAACTGTAAAGCTTCAGTAAATCCTGGGATTGTACCGCCAACTGGCATTTTTTGAGGACCGTAAGGTTTACCTGGTTTAAATTCGTTTTCTGCTTTAGCCAATTTCTCATCACTTGTATCGAAGATTTTATATTTACCATCTTTACCTTTTTTAGTTACTCTACCAGTATAATCAATTAATACGGTATCGCCTAAAGCTGGTTTTTCTGCACTGCCTGGTTTTTCTATAATGTAGTGTAATCCACTCGCAGTAGTTTTGGTTTCTAATTTAGTATCTTCTAAATAACTTTTTAATTTAGCAGGTTCGGCAGCTTTCTTTTTTTCTGAAGTAGCTTTGTAATCGGCCTGGAAAAACTCCTGAGCTCTTTTGTTAAAAGTAGAATCAGCTTCACCAGTTTTTTTCTTGAATACTTTTTCGATTTTCACCGTAAAAGTGATGTACTTATCATTTTTGAACTGCTCTGGTTTAGGTTGTTTACTATGAAGTGCCATAGTATCTAAGTTTACTTTAAAAGTAGCACTATCGCCTTCTCCAAACAATGTTAAAACATCGTTCATATCACCAGCATACATTTTTTTCTGTGCAGGAAATACTGCAGGAGTTTCACTATCGAAAGTGCTTGATAAAACTGAATCTTTATCGTTTTTCTGGATAAAATTCATTTTAACGATATCGCCTTCTTTGATTTTCTCGTTACCAGCTGAGTGGTGAATGGTATACAATAACCCACCGGCTCCCTTTTTCTCTTTGTTACATGCCGCTAAACCTAAGGTGGCTGCTGCTAGAATAATAATTCCCTTTTTCATTTATTTAATTTGACTTTTTTAAGTTTATTGTTTTATTTCTTGTGTTTAAGCAATCAATTGTTCTTTATATTCTGCTAATATCGTTTTAAATTCGTTTACTACATCAGCCAAGGGTTTTTCTGTTGCGCCACCTGCTGCATTCCTATGTCCACCGCCATTAAAATATTTTTTACAGATTTCGTTGGCCGGAAAATCGCCTGTAGACCTAACAGATAATTTAACTTTATCCGGACGCTCAATAATTAATGCGGCTAAACGGATGCCATTAATCGATAATGCGTAGTTTACCACGCCCTCTGTATCGCCGGTTGCACTATGGTATTGTGCCAGTTCTTCTTTTGTAACGGAAATAATGGCGGTATTGTATTCTCTTATAACTTCTAACTTGTTCGACAGGCAATAACCCAAAAAGCGCAAACGATTTTCGCTTGCATTATCGTATACCAATTGATGGATTTTCCAGTGCTCGGCACCAAGATCTATCAGATCAGCTGCAATACGGTATACCTCGGCTGTAGCTGATGGAAAACGGAAAGATCCAGAATCGGTCATGATACCGGTGTACAAACAGGCTGCAACATCTTTGTTGATGCCAGCTTTATCCTCCAATTGGTTAACAATAAAATCGTAAACCAACTGCGCAGCAGCACAGGCGTTAATATCCCAGTGGCGGTAATCATCAAAATCTTCAGGTTCGAGGTGATGATCGATCATGATTTTTTTTGCTCCTGCTGCTCTAACCAATTCGCCTAATTCATTAATCCTACTTAGGGCATTAAAATCAAGGCAAAAAATGAGCGAGGCTTCATCCACTAACTTGGCTGCCTTTTCTTGCTCTTCTGTAAAAATAATTACATCACCATTATCTGGCATCCAATGTAGAAAGGTAGGATAATCTGTTGGTGTGATTACCTTAACATGATGGCCTTTTTGAATTAAATATCCATATAACCCCAGAGATGAACCCATCGCATCGCCATCGGGTTTGTGATGCGTGGTGATCACAATTCGTTGTGGCGTAGCCAATAATGTTTTTAATTCAGTTAGTGTAAGCATATATTTTTTGCGCTGCAAAGCTAAGTAAATTTAGATTAGGATTAAAGGATTTTAAGATTAGTAGGATCATAGTTTTAAAAGAGATGGAGATTAACAGGATTATACAGCATAAAAAAAGCTCAGTTAGCCATTTGAAGCCTAATTATCCATTACTAACCTCGATTCGCGACCGAAAAACAATGTTTATTGATTATTCATCAATTAAAACGTATTTTTGCAAAAAATTTGATATCAAAAGCACAATGAGCACTAACAGAACTTTTACCATGATCAAGCCTGATGCAGTAGCAAACGGCCATATCGGATTGATCATTAACGACATTACTAATGCTGGTTTCAAAATCATCGCATTAAAATATACTAAACTTACAGACGAAACTGCTGGTCAGTTCTATGCTGTTCACGCTGAGCGTCCTTTTTACAAAGATTTAGTAAGCTTTATGTCTTCAGGACCTATTGTTGCTGCTATTTTAGAAAAAGACAACGCCATTGAAGATTTCAGAAAATTGATCGGTGCTACTAACCCAGCTGAGGCTGCAGAAGGTACAATCCGCCAGAAATATGCAAAATCAATCGATGCTAATGCGGTTCACGGTTCAGATTCTGATGAGAATGCAGAAATTGAAGGTAACTTCTTCTTCAAAGCAGACGAACGTTTCTAGTTTTCAACACAAAAAACTTACAATAAAACCCCGAATATTCGGGGTTTTATTGTTTTATCTATTTTGTATCTTTCGGCCTTAAAATATAATCCACCATTTTAAACCCGTTTGAATTAATTACACATAAAATAACCAATGAAACCATCATGATTTACAAATAACCCATGATCGCTTCATCACAAATGAAAACAATTTAATACGAATGAAAAGAATTTTTTTAGCGGTATGTCTATCCGGTATCGCTGCTGCATCTTATGCACAAACCAAAACAGCAGCAAAGAAAGCTGTTGCAAAAAAACCAACCACAGCCGCAAGTAAAACATCAACCTTTACAGCGGGTTTAAAATCTACTTTAGATTCTACCAGTTATGCTTTTGGTACTTCTATTGGTGCGGGATTAAAAACAACTGGCCTTTCTACCTTAAACTACGAAGTACTGTTAAAAGGACTAAAAGATGCATTTACAGGAGGCAAGGTTATTTTAACGCAGCAGCAGGCGCAACAATGTATTAATGAGGCATTAGCCAAAGCATCATCAGTAAAAAATAAAGCTGAAGAAGCAGCAAATAAAATTAAATATGCACCAATTATGAAAGAAGGACAAGATTTCTTAGAACAAAACAAAAAACGTGCAGGTGTACAAACAACTGCAAGCGGCTTACAATACGAAGTTTTAACTGCTGGTACTGGCGTTAAACCACAGGCTACCGATTCGGTACTGGTACATTACAAAGGAACATTATTAAATGGAAAACAATTTGACAGCTCTTATGATAGAGGCGAACCGATTTCTTTCCCACTAAACCAGGTAATTAAAGGCTGGACAGAAGGTGTACAATTAATGCCTGCCGGTTCTAAATACAAATTTTTCATTCCATATGATTTAGCATATGGAGCGCGTGGTGCCGGACAGGATATTCCTCCTTACAGCACTTTAATCTTCGAGGTTGAATTGTTAAAAGTAAACGGGAAATAAAAATTTATATTTATGCAGTCGGATATTACCATCTGGCTGTTTTTTTGAACTGGAATTAAAACAGTTCAGTCAAAAAGCATGTTGAATACCGTGTCAGATGGTAACATCTGACACCACAAAAAAAGTAGATTTGAATGTGCGGTCAGATGTTACCATCTGGCCGTTTTTTATTTAAAATATTTCAAAACTGCAATAGTAGGATCAGTAACGTGAAAGATGGTAACATCTTACACCACGACCAGGACGATTCCAGGCAAATAAGTCATTTACCAAAACTTTCTCCTGTATTCAATGTTAGCTATTACAAATAATATGAATATGAAAAGAGCATTCCCTTTAGTACTGATCGCATTTTTATGCACTACCTTAAGCAGTTGTGAACTCGTAGAAGGTATATTTAAAGCCGGCGTTTGGGTGGGCGTAATTGTAGTTGTAGTAGTGGTTGCACTGCTGATCTGGATTTTATCGAAGGTATTTGGAGGAAGGGGCTAATTTCTCAGCCCAAACTCTTGAGTCTTAATCCAATTCGAATCTGTCACGTTGAGCTTGTCGAAACGCTTGAAACTGCATTAAACAGGTCTTTCGACAGGCCCAGGACGACAATTTTATATTAACTCTACCGTTTCTTTATACTTATAAAAAAACCATATCGGTAATTACCACACTACCGGCGTGTTCATTCAGTTTTTGGATAATGCCCTGGCGAACCATAACCAATTCATTTTTGATTACCGAAGATTCGATGCGTAGGAACAATTTCTTATCGTGGATGTAGATCTGCTTGGTCCTGTTGGCTATGGCGGTGCCCATAATCTCTGGCCAGATAGACAAGATTGAAGTTTCGTCGAATTTACGGCGCAAACGGTATACATCCAGCATTTTGCTGATGGCATCTTTTACTGTAACATCATTGGGTTTACGCATTTTGTATAGTTCCGTTATCTACTTCGAACAAAGTTACATCAACTTCTATTTTTTCAAAAATTGATTTTACCCTTTCTCTTCCTGTATCTGTAATAAATATCTGCCCAAAATCATGGTGGGAAACCATTTGCATCAATTTTTGAACCCGGTTATCATCCAGCTTATCAAAAATATCATCCAACAAAAGCAAAGGTTTAAATCCCTTGTTTTTGGCGAGGTAAGCATATTGGGCAATCTTCAAAGCAATTAAAAAAGATTTCTGCTGACCTTGGGAACCAAACTTCTTTAACGGCATGCCGCTGATCACAAAAGCCAGTTCATCTTTATGGATACCAGTTGTGGTACGCTCCAGTACACGGTCTTTCTCTACCGATTTCTTTAACAGCTCTTCGAAAGTAGCCTCATTCAATTGCGATTGATAATTCAGCGCTACAATTTCCCTGTTTTCGGTAAGGTAGGTATAATATTGGTTAAACAATGGAATAAACTCATCCATAAATGCCTTACGAATAGTGAATATCTTATTGCCGGCTATAATCAATTGCTCATCCAAAATTTCGAGCAGCGTAGGATCGTACTTTCTGGTAATCGCAATTTGTTTTAGCAAAGCATTCCGGTTTAACAGAATGCGGTTATAGGTAATCAGCTGATCCAGATAATGTGCGTCTGTTTGCGAAATAACATTGTCTATAAACTTTCTACGCTCCTCACTGCCTTCCATAATCAGGTTTACATCATAAGGCGAAACCATCACCACCGGAAAAAGGCCAACATGATCAGCCAATTTATCGTATTCTTTTTTATTGCGTTTAAACTGTTTTTTTTGGTTGCGTTTTACCCCGCAGGAAATTTTTTCGTTCTTTTCGTTACGATCAAAATCGCCCTGGATCATAAACACCTCTTCATTGGTTTTGATCTGCTGGCTATCGATGGGATTAAAGTAACTTTTACATAGACAAAGATAGTGAATAGCATCAAGCATGTTCGTCTTGCCAGAACCGTTATTACCCGTAAAAACGTTTACCGTTTCCGAGAAATGGAGATCTGCATCGGTATAGTTCTTGAAATTTAGAAGGGTAATATTTTTTAACCACATAAATATGTCACAAATTTACCGTTTTTTAGCCTCTTAACACCCATTGTTTAAAATAAACGTTAATAACACTTAAAAAAATTGTACTTTCATAGCAAGGAAAATTAGATGGTTGCACAAAAAATGTTAGAAGGGAATGTTCTATGGTCTTACGATCATGAACTAACCAATGAAGAAAGTTCAAGCTGGATTAAAAAAATCGCAGGCTTATTTTCGTTTTTAAAGCCAATTCACAATCACGAAGGCAATATTCTATTGGCCTCGAATGGCCTTTTCATCACCGGAGATGAACAATTGGAACTCCCATTATCTCATATAGAAGAAGTTTACATGGGCTTCGACGATTTATTTCCAGCTTCATCGGCAAAAAACTTCGGCGCATTCTGGCAACCCATTAGAATTAGATCTACGGTGAGCCGCTCCGAAAGCCAAACGGTGTACCTGGTGATTAACCACACTGGTATTTTTAGCGACAACCAAACCTGGTTTAACACACTGATTAGCTTGTTACGCTAATTATCATGACGATTTTATAATCTACACGCCTAAATAACTAATGTTTAATCAAATACTTCAAAATAAAGATTGATACTTTGATTGAAAAATGTATTTTTGCAATCTTAAATTTTTTAAACAAACATGTCTACAACAGATAACCAGACAATTCAACCAACTAAAAAAGGTTCATTTTTACAAGAGAATAATAAGAGCTTACTGTTTATTGCAGGTGCTGTAGTTTTATTAGTTTTAATATATCTTTGGTATCAAGGCGTGTATTTAAAAGGTCGTGCTGAAGAAGCCGCTAGCAAAATGTACAAAGCAGAACAATTTGTTGGCGTAGATTCATTATCAAACAGAGCTGTTAAAGGCGAAGGTGGTTACCCGGGCTTAGAGCAGATTGCTAAAGAATATGATAACACAAAATCGGCAAACTTAGCTAACCTTTACTTGGGTGGTATTTACTTGCGTAAAGGCGAATACAAACAAGCTATAGAGGCATTAAGCAAATATAGCGCTACCGGTAGCCCAGTTGCAGACCCATTGGCTTTAGGCTTATTAGGTGATGCTTACAGCGAATTGAAAGACTTTAAACAAGCGGCTACTTACTATAAAAAAGCAGCAGATAAAGCAAGTAAATTTACTTCACCAATGTTTTTAAAGAAATTAGGACTGGTTAACGAAAGCCAAAATGATTTTAAAGGTGCTGTTGAAGCTTATACTAAAGTAAAAACACAATACCCTGAGAGTGCAGAAGCGCAATTAATTGATGCTTACATTGCAAGAGCTCAAGAAAAAGTTAAATAATCATTAACTAAAACATATTTATGAAAAGATCATCGAAAGATGGTCTTTTTTTTTGTTTAAAAACTTTTCTTAATTGCGATAGCTGGCCCTTCGACTATGCTACCCATTAGCATTATCTCTCATAGAAAAAGTCGTCTTTCGACTGAAGCATCGCGGAATGGAGAGATCTATGAACTAGAAGAATAGATTTAGCTTCGCTGAGCCTTCGGGTTCTCGGCTGCGTTGCACTCCGCTCGAAATGACGACACTCCGAGACACCATTCTCACCAAACAATAGGCATCCTCCCCCACTAATCATTATTTTTTTTCTGGAAATCAAGTGCAGGTGCTTTTGGTTAGTGTAGTCCCGCTCTCCGTTCCTCCCGACGTAAAGTCGGGACCACTTCGATCGGGTTTAGGTGGCGCAGCCAGCAATACTATTTGGGGTTGCATGATGCAGAAAAAGGAAATTGCCTTTATTGAACTGTTTCATACCATGGAAATAAAATCTATACAAAACTGTGTTATTCTACCCTCAATAGCAGTACAAATGTTGCCTTTTAGACCTGATTGAAATGCAAAGCCCACAGCACAGCGAGGACTTGTAATGAAAAGCAGGACGAACATTAAAAAGAACTACTGTAATTGTTCTTCAAATGATCTTTTTGGACTATATTACCTTGAATTTAAATTATAAAAGATCCTTCGCTGCGCTCAGGATGACAACATTTTAGCAAAAACAGGACTATCAGTAAGATTTCTCCGCTACGGTCGAAATGACGGCGTACATGAAGAATGAACGAAATGCTAGTAAACCAATGGCCAATTAACGAATGACTAATGAACCTCTTACTTATTAAAAGCCGTCATGGTGTGGGCGGGCCCAACGGTTACATAGCTTTTAATCAGCTCTACGCTTTTATCAATCAATGCAGGGAGCTCTAATTGCTCATTCTTATCAAACAAACCCAAAACAAAATCAACCTGTCTACCTTTCGGATAATCGCTACCGATACCGAAGCGCAAGCGTGCATAATTTTGTCCGCCACAAACCTCTTCGATGCTTTTTAAACCATTGTGACCAGCGCTAGAGCCCTGTAGCTTTAGCCTCAGCTTACCGAGAGGCAATGCAAGGTCGTCAACAATCACCAAAACATTTTCTGGTGCTATTTTTAACTCCTTCATCCAATAGTTTACGGCTTTACCACTTAAGTTCATAAAAGTAGTTGGTTTAATTACATGGAGTTTACGTCCTTTAAAGCTTACTTCCGAATAATAAGCCAAGCGGATATTCTCGAAACTTCCGTCTAAATTTTTAACCAGTTCATCGGCGATATCAAAACCAATGTTATGTCTGGTATGTGCATAATCTGGTCCGATATTCCCTAAGCCAACTATAAGATATTTCATGGGGGCAAAGGTAGAAGCTTAAAGCGAAAAGACCAAAGACTAAAGCGAAAAGTCGGAAGTCCATGCCGCGAATTTATTCATTTATTTTCAAACAGCTTCTTAATGGATAGCGGAGCTGTTAGCGTTGGGCGATTAGCGGATTAACCTTAATATAAATAAAAAAAGCGTTCCGAATTAATTCGGAACGCTTCATCTTGAAATCAAGAAATCCTAAGAATCCTGATTATTTTTTACCTTTAGCAGCTTCAGTTTCTGCTTGTTTTAATGCTCTAGACATTGCAACAGAAACGATAGTATCTTCAGGAGTGTTAGTGATCACATATTTTTGACCTTTAAGATCGCGAACACGGAATAAACTACCTACCTCTAATTTCTCTAAGCTTACTTCTACGTTTTGTGGCATATCAGCTGGTAATGCTTTAACACGTAGTTTACGTAATTTCTGGATTAATTTACCCCCCATTTTAACACCTGGAGAAGTTCCTGTTAATTTAACCGGGATCTCCATAACGATTTCTTTCTCGTCAAACAACTGAAGAAAATCGATGTGCATTAATACGTCGGTAAGTGGATGAAATTGAGTGTCTTTTACGATAGCTTTAGTTTTAGTACCGTTAACATCAATCTCCACAAAGTTTACATCCGGGGTATAAATAACATCTCTTAAGTCAGCAATAACTACAGCAAAGTGTTGTTGCTCTTTTCCACCATACAATACCGCCGGAACTTTACCTTCGTAACGAAGTTCCTTGGCATCGCGTTTCCCTACGTTCTCTCTTGGAGAACCGCTAATTGCGATTGTTTTCATTTTATTTTTATTTTATATTTATTAGTAGTCAGTATTAAGTATCGAGTTTCAAGACCTTAAGCCTTCAACCCGCTACCTTCCACCTTATTTAAACTCTTTTTATTGCTTGGCGTTCGGCGGCTGGCGTTTTAAGCGCTCATCGCAATAACGCTCAACGTTATACTCTAAACAGATCACTAATTGAACCGTGCTCGTTTACATTGGCAATTGCCCTTGCAAATAAACTGGCTGTGCTTAGCACCCTAATTTTCGGACTTTCCTGTTTCAACGGGATAGTGTCCGTAACGATTAACTCGGTTAATACCGAATTTTCTACCGTTTCTATTGCTTTGCCTGATAATACAGCGTGTGTACAAACCGCTCTAACACTTGCGGCACCGTTTTCCATAATCAAAGCCGCAGCTTTTGATAAGGTTCCGGCAGTATCGCAAATATCATCGATCAATACCACATCCTGTCCGGTTACATCACCAATAATCGACATCGATTCGATTTCGTTGGCACGTTTACGGCGTTTATCGCAAATAATTACCTCAGCGTTAAAAAACTTGGCAAAAGTACGTGCCCTGTACGAACCGCCCATATCTGGCGATGCAATAGTTAAGTTTTTTAAGCCCAAGCTTTTGATATAAGGCACAAAGATTACCGATCCATCTAAGTGATCAACCGGGATATCGAAGAAACCCTGTATCTGTGCAGCATGTAAATCCATCGTCATAATGCGGTGTATACCTGCTGATTTTAATAAGTTAGCTACCAATTTAGCACCGATTGCTACACGTGGTTTATCTTTTCTATCCTGGCGGGCCAAACCATAATAAGGAACAACTGCCGTAATATAATGTGCCGATGCTCTTTTCGCAGCATCAACCATTAGCAAAAGCTCCATTAAATTATCGCTGGGCTGATAAGTAGATTGGATTAGAAAAACATCGCTACCACGGATTGACTCATCAAAGGAAGGCTGAAACTCTCCATCACTGAATTTGTGAATGGTTACGCTACCAAGTGGCTTGCCGTAATGTTCGGCAATCTTAAGTGATAATCCCTTAGAACCTGTTCCGGAAAAAAGCTTTACCGGGTTAAACTGCAATGGCATGGGTTCGTGTAGTTTACGGTTAAAAAAAATCGGATCATGTCTATTTAAAACATGATCCGACATTAAATTTTAGTTGTCCGACCTGGATTCGAACCAAGACAAACGGTACCAAAAACCGTTGTACTACCCTTATACTATCGGACAAAAACTTATCAAGGATATTCTCCTCGAAAGGGAATGCAAATGTAGGAACCTTATTTTAAATATGCAAGAGTGATTTTAAAATATTTTTAATTTCTTTCCTGCTGTTCCTGTTTGCGATGCAAAGATAAAAAAATCATCATATAGCGTGCAACATTTTCTTTTTTTATGCGACTTTTTTTACTACGAACCACTTAAATCATTTATTATCAAAGACTAAAATTAAACTATGAATTACTCAAGGATCAACACCATTGGAGGCTGGCTCTGTTTTATCGTTGCCGCGCTCACCTACATCTTAACTTTAGATCAATCTGTAAGTTTCTGGGATTGTGGCGAATTTATTTCTTCGGCTTTCCGAATGGAGGTAGTTCACCAGCCCGGTGCTCCAATAGTCTCCATGATCCAGAGGTTGTTTTCGGCACTCGCTTTTGGCGATAAAACTAAAGTTGCCTATTTTGTTAATATATCTTCGGCACTTGCCAGCGCAGGCACCATCCTCTTTTTGTTTTGGACCATTACCGCACTGGCCAAGAAAACGGTCATTAAAAAAAGCGAAGAAATCACCAACCAAAAAATCATCGGCATTATGGGTGCAGGTTTTGTTGGGGCCTTGGCTTATGCCTTTTCTGATAGTTTTTGGTTTTCGGCAGTGGAAGCAGAGGTTTACGCCATGTCGTCGCTTTGTAGCGCCATTGTATTTTGGGGCATATTAAAATGGGAATCGCAGGCTGATGAACCTAAATCAGACCGGTGGTTGCTTTTTGTGGCATACATCATGGGCATTTCTATCGGTGTACATATTCTAAATCTGCTAACCATCCCTGCATTGATATTTGTTTATTATTTTAAAAAGAATCCTTCTCCTAACTGGCAAAGTGTGTTAAAAGTATTTCTTATTTCAATCGCTGTATTGGCAGTGGTACAGTTCGGCATTATTCAGTACGTGGTATCTTTTGCGGCAAATTTCGATTACTTTTTTGTGAATACAATGGGCCTGGGTTTTGGATCGGGTGTATTATTTTTTGCCATTTTAGTAATTGGAAGTCTGGTTTACGGCATCCGCTATTCCATCCTCAAAAATAAAAGGGTTTTAAACCTGGCCATGTTGTTCACTGTTTTATTGCTATTTGGATACAGCTCTTTTGCCCTACTCATTATCAGGGCACAGGCCAAACCAAATTTAAACAATACCGATCCAGAGAATGCTTTTAATTTTCTGAGTTATGTAAACCGTTCGCAATACGGAGACAGGCCTTTATTATATGGCGAAAATTATAATTCTGAAAAGATCGACATTAAAGAAAGCGGAAAACTTTACAGAAAAGGAGAAACAAAATATGAATCAGCAGGAACAAAATCCGACTATGTTTTTGGAGATAAAACTTTAGCTCCACGCATGTACAGTGATAAACCCGAACACATTAGGTTTTACAAAAGTTACATGGGTTTTGATGATGAGTACAAACCTACCTTGATGGACAACTTAAAATATATGTTATCTTTTCAAACGGGACAAATGTACATGCGTTATTTCATGTGGAATTTTGTGGGCAGGCAAGACAATGAAGATGGGCAATTTGGCGGGAAAGATGGCAATTGGCTCAGTGGCATTAAACCTTTGGATGCGATCAGGCTTGGTGATCAGAAAAACCTTCCGCCATCGATTGTAGAAAACAAAGCGTACAACAGGTTTTTCTTTTTGCCGCTGATTATCGGTTTGATCGGCGCGGTTTGGCACTTTAAACGTAACCAGAAGGATGCAGGTATTATTGGTTTACTATTTGTTTTTACTGGTATTGCCATTGTAGTTTATCTCAACTCAGTTCCGATTGAGCCACGTGAAAGGGATTATGCCTATGTTGGTTCGTTTTATGCCTTTGCCATCTGGATCGGTTTAGGTGTATTTGGATTAAAAGACTTTATCTTCAAAAAACTAACGCCTGTGCGGGCCAGTATTTTTGCTTCGATTATTGCCTTGTTCGGTGCGCCGATTATTATGGCCAATCAGGGATGGGACGATCACGACCGTTCTGATAGCCATGTAGCCAGAGATATGTCTGTCAATTACCTAAAATCGTGCGCGCCCAATGCAATTTTGTTCACTTATGGCGACAATGATACCTATCCGGTTTGGTATGCGCAGGAAGTAGAAAACATCCGTCCGGATGTGCGTGTGGTAAATCTAAGTTTATTCACTGCCGATTGGTACATAGACGGAATGAAAAGAAAGCAAAATCAATCAGCGCCGCTTCCTTTAACGATTAAGCGCAATCAATATGTTGCTGGTACACGCGATATTATGTACTATCAGGATTATAAAATCGCCCAGCATATTGAGTTACAGGAAATTTTAGACGTGCTTCTATCTGATCATGACGAAGATAAAGTAACCATGAACGATGGTTCTAAATACAATGTGTTACCAACCAAAAACCTTAAACTGGCGGTAAGTCCACAGCAGGTTTTGGATACCGGAACCGTGCCCAAAGAAGATGCAGGCAAAATTGCAAGCAGTATGGAGTGGGCTTTTAACCAAAATTATGTTACGAAAGGGACATTGGCCTTGTTTGATATTTTGGTACACAATAATTGGGAGCGACCGATTTATTTTACTGGGGCAATGCCAGATGAGCAATACGTTGGGCTAAACAAATACCTTTATGTGGAAGGATTAAATAAAAGATTATTGCCTTTGAAACCAGATACGGCAATTACACAAGATTTTGACCGTGTAAACCTGAAACCGATGTACAACAATATGATGAATGTTTATGGTTTTGGCAACATTAAATACGCCAACCATTTAGACAGGCAATCTGCTGATGATGTAACCATGTTCTCGAATATATTTAACGGTTTATTAACCGGCCTGATAAACGAAGGTAAAATTACCGAAAGCAAAAAATTGGCTAATAAATATTTTGAGGTAATTCCTGCTAAATTTTACAGTATGCGCCAGGTAATGAGCACTTATTATTTCACCGAAAACCTTTATCGTTTAAATGATTTAAACCGTGCAAATGCAATGATCAAAAAAACTGCCGATTACGTGGGCAGGGAATTAATCCATCTTGCTGATGTTTCAGAAAGCAAAAACCAGCTATCATCTGAGCAGGATGTACGTTTCTACCTTGGCTATTTAGGACAAATGGTAAAATTAACCGAGGTTTTTAAACAAGCTGAGCTAAGCAAAAGCCTTGAAAAAAAATACAATGATCTGATTGTAAGGTTTACCCCATTTGCAGCGGGTTAAGCTAAAAACATTCTAAATTTTAACCCATAGGCAGATTTCACCTTTCTGCTTATGGGTTTTTGCTTCTCAAATAAATTAAAATCCTTTATGTTAAAGGCCTTAAGCCGTTAAAAATTGTTAAATCAATCTAAAAATTTACCTGTTTTATCGACTAGAATAGTTAATTTCGGCAGCATTTTTATGTGAAAACAATTTTTAATATCATTAAACAAACCAATGAATTATTCAAAAGTTAATAATATAGTAGGCTGGATCTGCTTTTTAATTGCTACACTAACTTACGTTTTAACCTTAGAGCCTTCTGCCAGTTTTTGGGATTGCGGTGAATTTATCGCATCGGCATTTAGAATGCAGGTTGTTCACCAGCCTGGTGCGCCTTTGTTCTTAATGCTCCAACGTTTCTTCTCTATTTTTGCAGCTGGAGATTTGACCAAAATCGCTTACTGGATGAATGTTGGTTCGGCTGTATCGAGCGGGGCAACTATCTTATTCTTATTTTGGACCATCACTGCATTGGCTAAAAAAACGGTGTTAAAAGCCGGCGAAGAGTTAACAACCGGTAAATTGATCAGCATTATGGGTGCAGGTGCCGTTGGTGCTTTGGCTTATACTTTCTCTGATAGTTTTTGGTTTTCGGCAGTAGAATCAGAAGTTTACGCACAATCATCGTTATTTACAGCGATTGTATTCTGGGCTATCCTTAAATGGGAAGCACATGCCGATGAGCCACGTGCCGATCGTTGGTTATTGTTTATTGCCTATATTATGGGTTTATCAATTGGTATCCACTTGTTAAACCTACTAACCATCCCAGCACTTGCTTTTATTTATTATTTCAAAAGAACAGATAAAGCAACAACATCGGGAATTATTAAAACCCTTATTGTTGGTATTCTAATCTTAGCGGTAATCCAATATGGTATTATCCAATACCTGGTTTCGTTTGGTGCTTATTTCGATTTATTCTTTGTTAACACATTAGGTCTGGGTTTTGGAACAGGCGTTTTATTCTTCGCTATTTTATTAATCGGCGCCCTGGTTTGGGGAATCCGTTATTCTATCCAGCACCAAAAGAAATTATTAAACCTAGGTTTAATCTCTACTGTATTAATCATTTTCGGTTATGCATCATTCTCGATGATTATCATCAGGGCAAAGGCAGATCCGAACTTAAATAACAGTGCACCGAAAGATGCTTTCTCTTTCTTAAGCTACTTAAACCGTGAGCAATATGGCGACAGGCCATTGGGTTACGGTCCTAACTATAACTCTGAAAGAGTAGGTGTAACTGAAGGAAAAACCATCTGGAGAAAAGGAAAAGACAAATATGAGGTAGCGGGTAAAAAAACCGATTACGAGTATAACAACAACACTTTACTGCCACGTATGTATAGCGATGATCCTAAACATGCTGCTTTTTATAAAGAGTGGATGCGCTTAGATGATTCTAAAAATCCTAATCTGGTGGATAACGTTGGTTTCTTGTTCAGCTATCAGATTGGCTACATGTACATGCGTTATTTCATGTGGAATTTTGCTGGCCGCCAGAATGACGAGCAAGGTCAGGGTAGCGGACATGAAGGTACCTGGATTAGCGGCATTAAACCAATCGATGCCATGTTGAGAGGCAATCAAAGCAATCTGCCACCATCAACCGTCGATAATAAAGCGTATAACCGTTTCTTCTTTTTACCATTAATTTTAGGCGTTATTGGTGCACTTTGGCATTTTAAACGTAACCAAAAAGATGCGGGAGTTGTAGCATTACTATTCTTCTTTACCGGTATTGCCATTGTATTATACTTAAATCAAAAACCATTAGAACCCCGCGAAAGGGATTATGCTTATGTAGGATCGTTCTATGCCTTTGTAATATGGATCGGGCTCGGGGCACTCGCCATTAAAGAGTGGTTGTTTAAAAAACTAACGCCAACTGCCGGTGCCATTGGTGCAACGGTAATTGGATTACTGGCTGCACCGGTAATTATGGCCGAGCAGGGATGGGATGATCATGACCGCTCTACAAAAATGGTTCCGCATGATATTGCCTTGGATTACCTACAATCCTGTGCGCCAAATGCCATCTTATTTACTTATGGCGATAATGACACCTACCCACTTTGGTATATCCAGGAGGTAGAAAATGTTCGTCCTGATGTGCGTATTGTAAACTTAAGTTTATTCGATACAGATTGGTACATTAACGGTTTAAGGCAAAAACAAAATGAATCGGCTCCATTACCAATTTCAATGAAACCTGAGCAATATGTACAGGGAGAAAGAGATGTAATGCCATACGATGATTACAAAATTGCAGGTAGTGTTGAGCTTAAAAACGTAGTTGATTTGTTGCTATCAAACGATGAAAGCGACAAAGTACCTATGCAGGATGGATCAAAATCTAACTTCCTGCCAACTAAAAACCTTAAAATTACAGTAGATCCGCAGCAAGTAGTAAGTACAGGAACAGTACCTGCAGCTGATGCTTCAAAAATCGCCACCACAATGGATTGGAAGTTTAATAAAGGTTATGTTACTAAAGGAACTTTGGCCATGTTCGATATTCTTGCACATAACAACTGGAAACGCCCGATTTATTTCGCTTCTACAGTACCTTCTGAGCAATATAACGGCTTAGACAAATATTTATACAGCGAAGGTTTGGCCATGCGTTTATTACCGCTTAAAGCTGACACAACAGCATCTGATGATAGGCCGGAGCAATTAAATACGCCTGTATTGTATAATAATGTGATGACTAAATTTAAGTGGGGAAATATGAAAACCGCTAAATATTTAGATCCACAGTCATCAGATGATACTTTCATTTTCACCAATCTCTTCAGTAGCTTAACCAACAGCTTAATTAAAGAAGGTAAAATAGCTGATGCCAAAAAAGTAGTAGATAAATATTTTGCTGTAATGCCTGATAAATTCTTCGGCATCCGTACGGTTGTTGTGAAATTTTACATGGCTGAAAACCTATATAAACTAGGAGAAACCGCCCGAGCTAATGATATTTTAGACAAATCTGGCGATTATATCAATAAAGAATTAAACTACCTGGCTGACATATCTCAATCAAAAGGTTTAACCGGATCACAGAACATTCAAACGGGATTATACTACCTAGACAGAATGATTAAAACGAGTAAAGCTGCAGGTCAGGATAAACTGAGTGATAAGCTGCAGAAAACATTTAACAGTTTAGAAGGCCGTTTATCGATGTTTTTCCCACAACAGGGGCCACAACAGTAAACGGATCTGAAAATAGCTTACAAAGCAGCTGCATTAATTTGTAGCTGCTTTTTTATTGACCAAACCTCGCAGGTTTTTAAAACCTGCGAGGTTTAAATCATAGCCTAAGTTGGCTTAATAATGATTAATTTTCCACTCGGTTATCCGTGCAATCGTCATGCTGAATTTATTTTATTAGCATTTTGTATTGTTTTAATGGCCTAATAGGTACTTCGTGGTCAGCATCTATCACGCTACAAAGACCCTGAAATAAATTCAGGGTGACGTATATCTAGTGATACCCTTAAAAGTTTGGGATTTATCCACAAAAAAATCCTGTTCAGCGTTGCCAAACAGGATTCAAATTTATTTTTTTAATGATTATTCGTTTACAACACCCATCGCACAGAATTTTTCAATCCTTTGTTCGATCAGTTTATCGGTTTTTAGTTTACCTAAGGCAGCTAAATCTTTAATAAGGTAATCTTTTAAAGTTCGGCCCATTAACTCCGGATCCTGATGCGCACCTCCAAGTGGTTCTGGAATAATACCATCGATTAGTTTGTTGCCAAACATATCATCAGAAGTCAACTTTAAACATTCAGCAGCTTTCTCTTTAAAATCCCAGCTTCTCCATAAAATAGATGAGCAGGATTCAGGAGAGATTACCGAGTACCAGGTATGCTCTAACATATAAACTTTATCGCCGATACCAATACCCAAAGCACCTCCAGAAGCACCTTCACCTACAACAATGCAGATAATTGGCACGCGAAGAATAGACATTTCCAATAAGTTTCTGGCAATGGCCTCACCTTGTCCGCGTTCTTCGGCCTCTAAACCAGGGTAAGCCCCCATAGTATCGATAAAAGAAACAACCGGTTTATTAAATTTTTCAGCCAAACGCATTAAACGCAAAGCTTTACGGTAACCTTCAGGGTTGGCCATACCGAAATTACGGAACTGGCGCTCTTTGGTGTTTTTACCTTTTTGGTGACCAATAACCATTACCGTTTGGCCATTTATGGTAGCAAAACCGCCAATAATCGCTTTATCATCTTTAACCGTTCTATCGCCGTGCATTTCAATAAAATCATCGCAGATCATATTGATGTAATCGAGTGTTTGCGGGCGATCGGGATGACGGCTCATCTGAACCTTGTTCCAACCGGTTAAATTTTTATATAAGTTATTGGTAGTTTCATCTAATTTACCATCAAGCTCATCTAAAGTGGCAGACATATCTACCTTAGTTTTTTCGGCAACTTGCTTAACCTTTTCTATCTGCTGAACTAAATCGGCAATAGGTTTTTCAAAATCGAATGATGTTTTTATTTGCTGCATAATTGAACCACAAAAATAAGTAATTATTTTTAGTTTGCAGTGAACAGTTTTTTGTTTGCGTTTTTGCGGGAATAAATCGAACCAGCGTAAAGGAAAATTAGCATTGTAAATAGTTTTTTATTCTTCATGATTTGGAAAGCAATTGCAGTGGTGCTTTGGTTTGGTTCTGTCCCGCCCCCGTTTCTGCTCCCGATGTAAAATCGGGAGCATCTCACTCCGGTCGGGTTTAGATTACACCTGTTCCTGCAACTATGAGGGGTTTCCTTGCCACCGCCCTAACCTACCTAGCCCTGATTGAAGCGGCATACTTTTTTACAGCACTACCTTAAAATTGCTGTCATGCTGAGGCACGAAGCATCTGTTTCATCGGGGTGAGATGCTTCGTGCCTCAGCATGACATGAACAATAAAAAAGATATAGCGCAAAGCAGGACGAACGATAATTATTACACTGCACCTGCGCTCCAATAAACCTAAAAGAGTTGACAAATAATTAGTTTGGCGATGAAATCTTTAAGCGATTTATCTGAACTCGCTTAAAGATTTCTCTCCCGAAAATTCGGGATTGCACTTCAGTCGAAATGACGACCAATTTTAGAACTTAGCTGCCTCGCCTGCTTTTGGTAATGCTTTTTTGATAAATTCACGGATATGGTTATTGGCCGTTTTCAGATCATCTTTACGTAAATACATCATGTGTCCGCTCCGGTAACCTTCCCAGCTCATACGGTCTTGCAGTTTACCTGCCGCATCTAACTGCCACATGCTGTATTTCGCATTGAAATAATCGCAGGCACCATCGTAATAACCTGATTGCACCAATAAGTGCAGATATGGATTCTGTGCCATGGCCTGGCGGAGGTTATCGCCAGTCTGATCACCTGCTTTATCCCATGGGTAAACGGAACCGAACATATTGTACTTTAAATCGGTTTTATAATTCAGCTCGTTGCGGATGTACATATTAATGGCTGGTGTAAAGGAATGTAGCCAAGAGGTTAGCTCTGCATTATAATCGGGTCCTTCGCCGGCACTCATTTTATCGATACCACGATAGCGCGAATCTAATCTACCTACTGTAAAACCTTTATCTCTCAGCAGTTCTTTCCAAAAGAAATCGGTTGGTACATTGAGGTTGTAATCTAATATCACTTTTTCTGAAAGACCGGAGTAATGCGCCATTTTTGTGGCAATGGCTTTCTTTTTATCAGCACTTAACATCCCGCCCTGCGAAATAGCTGGGATTAATTCATTAATGGTAAAATTTTCAACCTCAGGAAGCATGGCTGTTAAATCTTTGCCTTGTAAATCGGCCGCAAGCGCCTTATGATACCAGGCTGTAGCTGCAAAATATGGCAAACGCAAAGCCGCATCAACAGGGCCACTACGCTCAATACCAAGTTCTGTTGGCGAAACCAAAACCACACCGTTTAAATACATCCATTGACTGTTTTGCAGCTCTAAAGCCAAACCCGAAACGCGTGTGGTACCATAACTCTCGCCAATTAAAAATTTTGGAGAGGCCCATCGGTTATTGCGGGTTACAAAAGTATTGATCCACTCAGCCAGATATTTAATATCGGCACGTACTCCAAAGAACTTATTGGTTGGAATATCTTTACTCACCGCTCTTGAATAGCCAGTGTTAACCGGATCGACGTAAATAATATCGGCAACATCTAAAATAGAATATGGATTCTCTTTATAACCATAAGGTTGCACAGGATAACCTTCGTCATCAATATTTAAAACCACAGGGCCAGTATAGGCGATGTGCATCCAAACTGAAGCTGAACCCGGGCCGCCGTTAAAAGAGATTACTAAAGGTCGTTTATCGCGATTTTGCACATCACTGCGTTCGTAATAAGTATAAAACAAGCCTGCAATCGGTTTTCCGTCTTCATCCCAAACCGGTAATGTACCTGTTGTGGCCTTATAAGGAACGGATTTGCCATCGATATTTACAGTATGATTGGTAACAACAGAACTTTCTACTTTAATTGTCCTTTCGTTTGCTGAAGATTTAGGTTCATCTTTAACGGTAACCTGGGTAGTGGTTACGGTTTCTTTAGATTGGCTTTTTCTTGGTTCTTGTTGTGCATATGCAAAAATGCCCATGCTTAAAAATGTAGCGAGTATAAATCTGAATTTCATTGTTTGAGTTTGGTTTCTAAATATCAAACTATTGTGGCGTTAATCAAAAAGCGCATTAGAAATGTTACCATAAAAAAAACCAGCACTGCTTTTGGCAATGCCGGTTCTGCAAAAAACTGCTGCAATGAAGCAGTAGACTCTTTATTTAGGCTGGCGATTTAAATCACCACCGCTTCGGCGCTTGCATCTGAAATTTGCCAGCCAATAGTCGGGTTTCCGGTTACCAATACATCTACAAAATATTCATAATAAGATCCGGCCTTATAACCTTCAAAAGTATCGGCATAAATTGGGCCTGAGGAATGGGACACCGAAGTTAGCGGAACGTTGCCCTCTCCTTCTATGCTTACTGTAATGCTCGAATAAACCTGCCCGGTGGTATACTGAAGTGTTGCCACTGCAGCCAGGCCATTACTGGTCGTGAAATTTTTTGTAACCGTAACTACACCCCGGCGCATAACCTTTTTAGGGGAAAGGGCAACTTTTTCGGGCGTAAAACTACTAAACAGACAAACTGTAAAAGCTAAAGAAGCTACAAGTAAAGCAATTGTTTTTTTCATTTTCTTTGGTTTAAATGGGTTAAATATTAATTAAAAATCATTTGTGTATAGCGCCAGAAAATACAACTACAATCTTACGCGGTAGTAAAAGTGAATAACTATTAAATTACAGGTGAGATTACAGTAGCTTGTTAGTTAAAGATAATGCTTTGTTGAGGAGATGCCTCGCTAAACCTACGCGCAAACGTTTGATTAATAAGCAAATACAAAATCACAGAAAATAACTAAATCAAACAACTACGACTGTTTAATATTACAGTTTGAATCTACTTTAAGCCTAAGAAAACAAAGTCTAAAACCGACACAGCACAAACGTTTGCTTAAAATATTATTCAAAATACGGGAGACAAAAAAGCCGATACCGCATTTGCGGTATCGGCTAATAAAAACTGATTTAATCGAGACGGGTTATTGTTTAATTCTTTTTTATCACTTTAAGGCCAGAATCTCTTCATCTGACAATACCTTGTTCCAAACTTGCAATTCATCTAACTTTCCTTTAAATCCGCCAACTGTTTGAAGCGGAAAAAACAAAGTTTCCGATTTACGCACTTTCGTTTTGTCTTTGTCTGTAAACGTGATCCAGTTATCGTACAATCGTTTTTCGAGTTTACCATTCACATAAAGACTGGTGCCCTTATTGGTTCCGGTTATGACCACGTGTGTCCAGCTATTTTCGGGCAAAGCATATCCAAAATCGATATCATAACCTTCCCTTGAAAACCCAAGTTTGCCCGTACCTGTCTGTTTTAATTTTACAGTAGCGTTAGGCGATTTGAATAACAGCGCACCATCCAAATTGTTACTGGCAGGGTTTACCCAAAAAGAAACCGTATAATTATAACCTATTTCAGCGTATGGTAACCTGGCATAACTATCTTTTCCTGAAAATGATAAAGCGTTCTTTAAATATCCTTCTGTATAAGTTGCATCAGTAGTTTTGATTTGTTTGTCCTTTTTATCGAAATTAAACTGGGCTGTAAATGGTGCATCGTTTTTAGATAGCTTTCCACTTATGTTTAATGATGGGCCTTCACCTATCTTCTTGCTCAAAACGTTAAAATCGTCGAAGGTTAAAGTTGTATTACTTCCTCCCCACATCTTTTGTGCTAATACCTGCATGGCGGGAAATACCCTGTCATGTACATCTTTTTCTGTAATTCCGTTGCCTACAATATCATTCCACACGGCAAAAGAGCCACCTAATATAGTAGGATCGCCAGGTGTAAACTGAACATTTCCGATCATAGAAGGGGTCCATTTGTTATAAAGATTTTTAATGTTCAGGTAATCATAATAGTAGCCTGCTGCAGGTACAATATATAGCCATCCATCAGGCGTACTGATTTGCTTATAGCCCAGTTTCTTCATTTCAACAGGGTTGGCATAACCGTTATACCAGGTGTTCATCACCACATTTTCTACTTTTACAGGAGTGGTACCTTTTGCGTGTGTTAATGCTCCCCACAGCCTAACATCTTTTCCAAAACTTTCTACATATTTAATCATGCGATCGGTAAAAGCCCTAAAAACTTCTGCATCTTTTTTAGCATATTCATCTGTACCAATGTGAACCGCTTTACCCGTAAACACTGGTGTGTTACCAGAAATATATTCTTTAAATACATTTTCCATAACCGTATAACTAAGTGGATTATGGAGATCGAGGTGATCCATACCATATGCTTTACTGCCAATTTCGGGGACTACCTTGGTAAAGGCCAGCGCATGCGCCGGTGCATCAATTTCTGGAATAATGCGGACCGCATAATTATCGGCTAACTGTTGTAGCGCCATAAATTCCTTTTTGGTATAAGAACCATCTTTTGCCGTCAGCCCTGGGTAGGTTGTATTTTCCAAACGGAAAGCCGAATAAGTATCAGCCCAATTATTATTGAAGTATTTTTTAAAGCCATTGTCATTTAGGTGGATCTGAAAATCGTTCAATTTGTAGTAAGACATGAATTTCACATAATCTCTTAAAAACTGTAAACTAAAGAACTTACGGCCAACATCGAGCACAAATCCGCGTACTTTAAATTCAGGGTAATCTCTTGCCAGCCCTTTTGGAATGGAATTTTTCTGTTCCAATAACTGTAGCAAAGTTCTGGTTCCCCAGAATAATCCCTGATATTTTACTGCACTAATGGTAATATATTCATCTGCATTAAAGTAGTATCCTTCTTCGCCAATGCTTTTATCTGTTGCACCTAACGATAAAAAAATATCGCCTTTTTTAGCCTTACCTTTCACAATTAACAGGTTAAAACCCAACTGATCTTTCAACTCTTGTTTTAAAATGCTGGCAGCGTTCTGCAGCCGTTTCTCATTCGCTGTATTTAAAACAATTCTACTGGTGGCCGTTAAAGAGAAATTGCCTTTACCACCATGCCATTCGCGTAAAGCGGGGATTACAAAAGGTTGTGGGTTAATGCCACCGTCTGAAAATTTCCCAGGCACAACGATCTGTTTAGATACATCATACCGTATCGAATCACTTACCTGACTAATCAGCTCGAAGTACAAGTTGACATTTGTTGCAACCAGTGGGGTATTAATATCGCCAGATGGATTTACTATTGGTTCACGATTACTTCCCTTAAATACCAAGGAATAACCTTTTGGGCTTTCGGGAAAAATAATTTTCTTGTCGCCGGCCTTTATTTCTTTAATGTTAGGTACTGATTGAATAACCGTGCTGTCGGTTTGACCGAATAAAAGACCTTGAATGACAATAACGAAACCAAGAGTAAATAGAATGCTTTTCATGTGTAAATGATGAATTATTATAATTTGCGTTTAGCGTATTCCGTTAAGCACATTACAGTTTTAATACTGAAGATGATACACTTATGAGTTAAAGATAAACTAAACTTCTTTATACGCTCAAGTAAGTTTTGCGCAAACGTTTGATGAAAATGCAATAGAAACCAATTGAATAAAAAAGCCGACACTGCATAAGCAATGTCGGCTGGTAAAAAACCGGGATGATATAAATTATTTATCCCACCAAACTCTACCTGCAAGGTTATCGCCACCTGGTACAGCTGCGGAAGCGGCCTTGTAGTTAACACCATTTTTAGCTGCTTCCTCTACTGGATAAGGGAAACGACGGGGAATAGTTCCGTTAGTAGCATTCCCAGGATAAACCACAGGCGTTAAAGTCGGGAATCCAGACCTGCGCCAATTAGACCATGTTTCGTAAAAATCCAACATGGTGCATGTGTGTAGCCAATATTGGGTATTAATCATTTCCAAACCATTAGCTGCGATGTACGGATTGGCAATGGCATAGGCATCGGCTACAGTGCTTGATATCGCCAGACTGGCATCGTATTGAGATAAGAAAGTGATACCAGCAGATAAACCATTAGCATAGTGGGCCGCGGCTGATCCACCAATTGCCCATCTTTGCGCAGCTTCTGCCAATAACAATTCACTTTCGGTATAAGTTAAGATAAAGGTAATACCATCTTTCTTAATCATTGCCGGGTTAGGTGATGAATAAGCAGGAAAAGTTGTATAAGAAGCATCTTGCCTAATATCCCTACCAGCAATACCACTTAAATCTTTCCCGTTAGGCATTCCTTTTTGAACAAGTGGGTCGGAACTGTAATTAGGATTTTGTGTCTTCGTGTTTTCATCAAGAAAAAGCCCTGTAACGGCAACTTTTCCTAAACGTGGGTCGTTTGCTGATTTTAATTTATTAATAAAATTTTGTGACCACTTCACATAATAATTTTCTTGTCCACCATCGCCAGCCAATACCTGACTGTTGCGGTTCTGCGTAACCCTTGCGCCTGATACATCGTGTTTAACGAAGGCATTATCATCATTGCTGGCCATGGTTTTACCAATTACCTTTTGTGCATAGGCTTTAGCTGTATTTTCATCAACCTTGGTTAAGCGCATGGCTATACGCAATAATAAAGTGTTACCGAATCTTTTCCATTTATTGATGTCTCCTTTATAAATGGCATCTCCAGTAACCTTATCACCATTCACATCCAATGCATTTGTTGCTTCTTCTACCTCTTTTAATAAATCGGTATAAATTGCCTGTTGCTTATCATATTTAGGTGCTAAATTACCTGTATAATAACCTTGTCCTGCTTCCGAATAAGGCACATCACCATACAGATCGGTAATACGTTCAAAAATTAAAGCTTTCCATAAACGTGCAACCTGGCGTACGTTATTATACTTGGAAGATCCTTTTGTAAATTCAACAATATCAACAATAGGTTTAACTTGTTCTACATAAGCACCAACGGAGGTACTGCCCCAATAAGCTGCAGTATAACCTTCATTAAGCAGATACTTATCTCCTGCCCAATAGCTTACAACAGTAGAAAGCCCCTGCATCATAGTAGATGAATAAATCAAATTCCCTCTCCAGGTATCGTAAGCGAAATCGATGCTCCCAGTGTAAGTAAGCTGAGCGGTAGTTAAGGTAAAATTAGGATCGAAAGTAGCTGCCCCATATGCAGAAGGGTTGGTATTGATATCTTCGAAATCTTTGGTGCAACCAGAGATTATTAACATGCCGATACAAAGTAACAGGCTATATTTTTTTAATATGTTTGTTTTCATTGTTCTGTCTGTTTAAAATTAAAGCTTCACACTAAGGTTTACGCCAAATGTTCTAACCGGCGGCACACCACCTAGTTCCAATCCTGGAAAAGTAGCATTGTAACTGGACTCAGGGTCGATGTTATCCGTCTTTTTCATCAGGATAAATAAATTTCGACCGACAAAACTTACATTTAAACCATGTATTTTGTTCTTGAACATTTTGGCTGGAAAGTTATAACCTAAGGTCATCTGTCTGAGCTTAATGAAACTGGCATCCTGTACAAATTTATTTGAAACATTATCTGCTGACAGCTGATAGTAAGTTGCTGCGGTATTGCCCAAGGCCTCACGGTTTTCCAGTGTAGCTTGATGCAAACCGAACACATAGCCATAATAATCAGTAGCAGAGAATACTTTTCCTCCCCATTTACCATCAATCAAAAATGATAATGTTGCACCTTTATAATTAAACTCGTTGTTCCAACCGGCAAACCATTTATTGTAAGCAGAACCGTATGCAACAAGATCGCCTCGTTGAGGTGCACCGTTTGCACCAAGCATGACTTTTCCTGCCGCATCATATTTGTAATCATATGCCATTACCTGCGAGGCGGCTTTGCCTGGAATGTTTTGTAAAAAGCCAACACCTGGCCGTGAGGTTGCAATAAGGTTTGAGGTTACACCATCAGCAAGAGAAATTACTTTATTATCATTGTAAGATCCGTTTAAAGATGATGTCCACACAAAATCTTTACTTTTTAACACCTGTCCGGATAGCAATAATTCAACACCTTTGTTTTCGATCTTACCAGAATTTAAAACGGCTCCACTATAACCGGTTGATGTCGATGTAGTAACAAAGGTGATTTCATCTTTAGAGGTTTTTTTATACCAGGTGAGATCGAGGTTCAAGCGATCTCCTAAAAAACGCATTTCGGTACCAACTTCCAATTCGGTTGCTTTTGATGCTTTTAATGCCGAATTTGGAATATTTACATTAGAAATAGTGCCTAACGGCAAACCATTTAACACTTCACTCCTTAAACTGTAAGTTAATAAAGTTTGATAAGGATCTGTTGCCTGACCAACAACTGCGTAGCCAGCCCTCACTTTACCAAAAGTTAAGAAAGATGGTTTCCAAAGTTCGGAGAAAACAAATGAGCCACTAACCGACGGGTAAAATACACTCAATTTATTGTCTTTACCTGGCGTTGCCAACGTAGAGAACCAATCGGTACGACCACTTCCTGTTAAATAAAAAATGTCTTTATAGGCAAGTTCTAAAGTACCATATACAGATTGGGTTTCGGCTACGGATGCTACATATGCCACAGATTTATTCTTGGCATTTAGAATATTATAAACACCGAAAACTGCAAAATCTGCCCCACTGTTTGTTGTCTGATTAACGTTTGTTCTACGATAACTCGCTCCAACATTCGGTGTAACAGCAAAATCTTCATCTATTTTAAAAGGTTTACCTACTAAAACATCCACATTCACATCGGCAAACTTAGTTGCCTGTTCTACAATTTTACCGGGTGCATAATAAGCGGTACCTGATGGTACCACGTTTTTATAGCTGTCAGTATAGGCGTCACGTCCGGCACGCCCCTGTAAAAACAGCCCACTATCAAAAGTATATTTAGCACTGAACGAACTGATTAAACGGTCGCGTTTGGTATCGTTTACAAACTCGTTTGCAGCGAACCAAGGATTGGTTGCATAAGCATTGCCTTTATTGTATTGGATTTCATTGCCATTTGCGTCTTTCCATGGCTTAAGATCATTTACGCTTACGCTTGTTGGTAAAAAAGCAACATTATAATTGGCATTACCTGCACCGTCTGAAACCATTGGCCTGTTTTTCGCCTGCTCTAAAATGTAATTCATGCGGGCATCGATAGTTAAGCGTTTAACCGGATTAAAAGTACCTGTAAAATTAAAAGACTGCCTACTTAAACCTGAATTTGGAACAACCGAATTATTATGAACATCGTTAGCTGATAAGCGGATGGTACCGCCATCAAAACTTTTGTTCAATGCCACAGTATTAGACCATGTACCCCCAGTACGGTAAAAATCTTCGATGTTGTTTTTCTGTGCAGTATAAGGTCTGGAAACACCATCAAACTGGATTACATTAGATCCATCTAATTTTGCTCCCCAGCTGGAACCACCCACCTGTGCCGCTGCAGCGGCATCAACGGGCTTTACACCATTGGCTCCCTGTCCATAAACATATTGCCAGTTGGTTCTGTCCATAACCTGTTCTGCTACATAATTACTATTAAATTCTATGCTGTTTCCCTTTCCACTTTTTGTGGTAATTAAAATTACACCTGCTTTTGCACGATAGCCATACAATGCCGATGCTGCTGCACCTTTCAGCACTGAAATACTTTCAATATCGTCAGGATTTAAGTTCCCAACAGCATCTCCTAAATCTGGAGCATTATCGTATTGGCCGCCAGAGTTACCATTGCCATTGAGATTATTTAAACCCACCGGTTTATTCTCCATCGGCACCCCATTAATTACATATAAGGGTTGATTAGTTTGACTTAAACTAGAAACACCACGGATGGTTACACTGGTTGCTGCTCCCGCGCCACCAGAGGTAGAACTGATATCCAGACCAGCCACTTTACCAACCAAAGAGTTGGCCACATTATTTTCCCTTGCCTGGGTTAGCGTTTCACCACTAACTTGCGTAACAGAGTAACCTAAGGCCCTTCTTTCTTTTTTGATACCCAAAGCAGTAACCACCACATCGGTAAGCTGTTTGGTATCTTCTGATAATACGATATCGATATTGGTCTGCGAACCGATGGCAATTTCCTTGGTTTGAAAACCAGCATAAGAAATTACCAGAATTGCATTTTCAGGCGCATTTAATGCAAATTTACCATTCACATCGGTAGAAGTACCAATGCCTGTTCCTTTTACCCTAACACTTGCGCCAGGCAAAACCCCTCCAAGGGCATCTTTAACGGTTCCTGAAATCGGGACTTCTTTATTTTTGCTAATTACAATTAAGCCACCATCCGAAACAGAATATTTCAGGTTGGTTCTGTTTAAAATGGCTGCCAATACATCTGTTACCAAAGTATTGGTTACAGTAATGCTTACATCCTTGTTTACCGGTACGTAAGAAGAGCTGTAAACAAAATGGTAACTGCTTTGCTGCTCAATAATCTGTAATACCCTGGCCAGTTTTGTTTTCTTAACATCCAAAGAAATTTTTTCCTGAGAAAAAACCGATGCCGAAACATTAAGACAGGTAATGAAAACCATAATACAGGCTAGTTTCATTAGCATAATGAATTTTAGAAGCGCTTTATATTTTGGGCGCCCTTGCAGTAAGTAATAATAAATCATATTTTTGTTTTTTTGGTTGCATAAAGTTCTTGGCAGCAATCTGTTTGCGCATAAACTGCCATTAATTAATCAAAAGAGAAATTGTTAAGGGCGGTGCTCCAACACCGTCCTTTTTTCTTTCTATTTCGAGATGGTTACCTGTTTTCCTTTTATCTCATATTTAAAATTATTTTCAGTGTCTTTTAAAGCTTGTAAAACCTGTTCGATACTTTCGTTTGTTATGGTCGCTGTAAAGCGGTATTTTTCTATTGAAGGATCTGTAAATCTGATTTCTACGTTATACCATTTTTCTAGAACATTCCTAATCTCATCAAAATCCTGATCGTATATTTCGATCCGGTTCTGCGTCCAGGCGGTTTCTACAATGGTGCTGTCTTTAATCTTTGTGTAATGGTTAATGGTAATTTCGGGCTGTAAAGCAGTAGGTTTAAGCAATTTGCTTTTTTGTTGCGGAGCAACGCTCTTATAAAAAGTAACTTTCTGACTTGGTTTTAAAGTAATGGTTCCGCCATTTCCATTTACGGCTTCCATGGTAATTAAGCCACGGATTAAAGTTGCTTCTGAAGTTGTTTCATCGGGATATGCTTTCACATTAAAAGCAGTACCCAGTACATTGATGTTAAAATCGGCCGTGTGCACTTTAAAAGGTTTATTTTTATCGTGAGCCACATCAAAAAAAGCCTCACCCCTTAGGGTAACCTCTCTGAATTGATCGTTGAAACCTTTGGTTATAGATAAAGAACTTTTTGCGTTTAATAATACAGATGTTCCATCCTGAAGTTTAATTTTTTTACGCTCACCACTTTTTGTGGTAAAGGTGTAAACCTCCGTTACAGCATTTTTTGTATTGTTATACTTAAAGTATGTGTTATAAACCAATACTGAGCCAAGCACTAAAGCTAATGCTGCAGCTATTTTAAGCCATAAATAACGGTTCAGTTTAACTACTTTTTCTGCTGGAAACATACTTTCCTTCAGGCTTTCTGTTTGTTTATTTAATGGGCGTTTATTCCCGCTCAATATCACATAAAGTTTTTTTGCTTCTGCAATTACTACAGCCTGCTCAGGGTGGGCATTAATGTACTTCTCCCAATATCCAACGCAAAGCTTATCTGTTTCAGCACAATACTGCTGAAAAGTACTATCGACAAGAAAATCTTCTGCATTGAATTTACTTCTATCAACCATTCTAATTTGCCTTTTATATATCAGTGCCCAAAAGCTTTACTTTTTCCTAAGGAAATTTTAACTTTTTTTTAAGATAGCGGAATATGTGCCCTGAATATAGATAGAACGAAGAAATTTAATTTGTAGGAATGCCGATTAAGAAATACAAAGGAGTTAATCCGCTCAAGGTTCAAGCAGTTTTTATGTTTTTTTTCTGCGAAAGCAATTACAGAAGCATTTGGGTTTGATAGTCCTGCTATCCGCTTTATTTCATATCGCTCCTATCAGGTTTAGGTGGCCGAGGCTGTATTACTATTGAAGGTTGCAGGGAGCAGAAGGATTAAATGCCAAGAACCACACACCCAGTTCCCTAAACCTGGTAGTAACGGAAATCCTTTTTATTGCTTAAAAACCATATTAACTATAACGTTTATTTGCAATAAAAAGATTGGAGTGCATAACGGGACTACAGCACCTACGGAGACAGGAATGTTCGTTTTTCAAAATATAAAATCCACTATCTCAAACTGGCAGACTGTGAGGATAGAAAGGCTTCAGAAGTTTTAAGTATTAATTTTTTGGACGTTTTAACACGCTATCCGCTGTATCTTTTGGCTTTCCTTTTACGGGCTCAGGATGACACCAAAAGGATGCCGCTCCTATCGTTAACGCAGATTTTCTGCCCAAATCAGAAGTTTATAAAGGAATTGAACTAACTGCAAAAGATCTCTCTATTCCGCTGCGCTGCGATCGAGATGACGAAATGCGGAGATTTACGCATTAAATTCTTTCCTTAGGATTTTAAGGGCGTCGTAGATGGTATTATATGCCGTTTTTATGGTTTGGTTGCTCTGCTCGGCAATCTGTTCGTAGCTTAGTCCGTCAAAAAATTTTAAATGGATCAACTGTTTTTGACGGAAGGTTAATTTTTCTAGCGCATTTTTGAGCTGATGTTGTACCAGTTCGTCGCTTTGTACCTTAACAATAAACTCTTCGTAGCTCATTTCCATCCAATCGCCATCGGCCCCTGCATTAAAAAGTGCATCGTTAATTTTACGCTTTCTTTCTAATATTCTGAGCAGTTTGCGTTTAAGGAAGGTACGCAGATAGGCTTCAACATTATCAACACGGGTTAGGCTTTCGTGTTTCTCCCAAATGGTGGTAAAAACAAGGTCGGTAGCTTCACTTGAAGTATCGGCATCGGCACAAACCCTGATCCCGAAATTTACGAGCGAGTAATAAAGTGCTGAATAAAGGTCAAAAAACGCATCTTTATCGCCAACCCGTAACCGTTCCCATAATAAGTGATGCGCTAGTTTACTGTTCATTAGCCTGTTAGTTGTTATCGCAATATTAACTAAAAACAACAAGATTATTACGCGCCGATTTTTATCAATGTGAAAAAAGTTTGTTGGTGGAGATTTATAATCTCGATTTTATTACAGTTTATTGACAATCTGCCAAAGGATTAAAAATCCTTAGTTCTAAGGAGGACGGGATTACAAATTCCGACCAACGATTTTACTTTAAAGCTGTTTTACTGAAAATGTGATATTCTCCCGGTGCTAAAGTTCTGTTATAGCTATTTGATGAAAGGTTTATGCTGCTTCCAACCGCATCCACCCAAGTTCCTGATGAACCAAAATCAATATTGGCTATCTGGTGCACTACATCAAAATTCCCAACCACTACAACCGTATTCGCACCTTCTGTTAATTTAATGAACTTGATTCCACCAGCAAGACTATAGGTTGAGCTTGTTGAATTAAAAATGGTATTGTTCTTTTTCAATCTGATAAATTTAGCGTAAACATCATATAATGCTTTACGATTCGGATCGGCGTAATAATCCCATTTAATTGGTTTTTCGCCTGTTCTTCCATTAAAATCGATACTTACATCGTAACCCAATTCTCCAAACTGCCAGATCATTTTTGGTCCGGGGATACTAAATAAAAATGCGGCTGTTAATTCTTCTCTTTTTAATGAAGTGGCTAAATTTCCTTTAATTACATAACTGCCTGAAGCATTTCCATAAGTAATATTCTTAAAATTTAATCGCTCTTCGTCGTGACTTTCGCCATAGCCAACCAAATTCTCTGACTTGGCAAACCCATGATTGGCATAAAAACCCCACTGAAAATTAGAATTATCTAACCAGCCCATGGTTGCTTCGTTCATGTTGTAATTCATGTTGTTCCAAAGCATCATACCCTCATCGGCCAAAACTTTTTCTTCAGCTTCCTCAGCAAAGTGCTCCAAAATCACATAAAAATTAGGATCTAAACTTTTGATAAAACCATTATAATCTTTCCAAATTGCAATCCGCCCGGCATCGTACAATCTAAACTGGTCATCACTAGTTGACGATTTCTGTGTAAATCCTTTCGACAGATCGAAACGGAAACCATCAATTTTATATTGCTGCATCCAAAATTTCATCACATCTTTCGAGAACTTTTTAGTAGCCAAATTTTCATGGTTAAAATCATACCCCACATTAAATGGATGTTTTGCATCAACATTAAACCATGGACTAGCATTGGTTGGCTTAGCGCCATCAAAATACAATTGCACCATAGGCGATTGACCGAAAGAGTGGTTTAGCACCATATCCATAATTACCGCAATTCCTTTTCCGTGGCATTCATCAATAAAGTTTTGTAGCGCGGTTTTAGTCCCATAATATTTATCAGGGGCAAAATAAAACGACGGATTGTAGCCCCAGCTCAAATTACCTTCAAATTCGTTTACTGGCATTAACTCAATTGCGTTTATGCCCAAACCGATCAGATAATCGAGTTTGGCCAGTGTTGAGGCGTAGTTATGATCGGTGGTAAAATCGCGAATCAACAATTCATAAATCACCAGGTTATCTTTAGCCGGGCGGGAAAAACTGGTGTTTTTCCAGGTGTAAGTTGACTGATTGGCCTGCATTACACTTACAATACCGGTTGTTTTACCCGCTGGATAGGCTTTTAAGTTTGAGTACGTTGCTGCAGTAATGTATTTATCATAATCTGGATCGAGTATTTTCTCGCAATAAGGATCGGCAACTTTTAAGTTTCCATCTACATAAAACTGGTAGGCATATTCTGTATTGGGGTTTAAATTATCTACCTGAATCCACCAATAACCCCCATCTGGTGTATTTTTCATAGCTAGCGTTGTGGTAGACCAATCGTTAAACTCTCCAATTAGCGAGACTGACTTTTTACCTGGTGCATATAATGTTACTATCGCCGATGTTCCGTTGTTGATAAATACCACGCCATCTCTCGCCCCGGCAGGTAAAGCCGCTGTTTGATTTGTTGGCGTTGGTTCTAGGCTAACATCTGTAGATGCTTTTTTACAGGCGCTATTAAACGCTACTACCAATAACAATAGGTAAATTATTTTTTTCATTTGGTTAGGGATTTTACAATTTCCAGGCACAGTTTATCTCCTCGGTCTGTGTCCCCACAGACCGAAATACTATTATAGTGGTCTGTGGGGACACAGACCACGGAATATTACACCGATCTATTTTCTTCTAACCCAAGTTTAGAAGCCAAGACCTCGTCTGTTTTCTTTGGTTCACGGATAAATACAAAACAGATTACAGCAGCCAGAATCATTAAACCCCCACCCAATTGAACTGCCAAAAGCCTATCGTTATTTAACACATTACGCATTAACCAACCAAAGCCTAATGAGGCCATAATCTCTGGCAGTACGATAAAAAAGTTGAAAATGCCCATGTAGATCCCGATTTTATCTTTGGGCAGAGAACCGCTCAGCATGGCATAGGGCATAGAAAGTATACTGGCCCAGGCAATCCCCACACCAGTCATGCATAAATACAGCATATTTTTATCGTGCACCCAGGCTACGCTGATTAAACCAATGGCTCCACAGATTAAACAAAGGGCATGTGTGATTTTACGGCCCAGCGCATCGGCAATTTTTGGCAGCACCAGTGCGAAAAGAAAAGTAATAACACTGTAGTACGCGAGTGTTAAACTTCCAAAATCTGCACCATGCGCATAAACCGGATCAGCAGCATCTTTTCCACCAAAAACATTCACGGCAACGGCTGTGGTATAATAAAACCACATTAAAAACAAACCTGGCCAAGTAAAAAACTGCACCAAAGAAACAATCTGCATTCTTTTTGGCATATTCCTTAAGGCATGAAAAATTTCTCTCGCACCACCACCAAAACCTTTATTGCTTTCTTTTACTTTTTCTTTAAAATCTACATCCTGAGGTGGGTATTCTTTAGTGGTAAAAACCGTCCACAATACCGCGGCGAAAAAGAAAAATGCACCGATATAAAAAGAAAACTTTACATTTTCAGGAATACTCCCCTGTTCTGCAGTATTGGTTAAGTGGAATACGTTGTTCATAATCCATGGCAATGCTGATGCTACACTTCCACCTAAACCGATCATCATACTCTGCATAATGAACCCGCGGTTAACCTGACTATCGGGTAATTTATCGGTAACAAAAGCGCGGAAAGGTTCCATTGCAATATTCCCAAAAACATCCAGAATCCAAAGTAAACCAGCGGCCATCCACAACACACTGCTATGTGGCATAAAAATTAATGCAATACTGCTTACAATGGCCCCGATCATAAAATAGGGTCTTCTTCTACCCCATTTTGGGTGCCAGGTACGGTCGCTCAGGTAACCAATAATAGGTTGTACCAATAAGCCGGTTAAGGGCGCGGCCAAAAACAATAACGGAACCTGATCGGGATTAGCGCCAAGGTTTTCGTAAATACGGCCCATGTTTGCGCGCTGTAAATCCCAACCGAACTGAATCCCAAAAAAACCAACGCTCATGTTGATGATCTGTACGAGTGTTAATTTCGGGTTCTCGAATACTGTTTTTAAGCTCATTTTGCATTGTTTAAGCGCTAAGCGCAGGGCGCATGGCGTTATATATTTTGATTATACAATTAATGTTCAATCGCTAACCGCACGCCGCTTGACGCACCACTAGTGGTTAAAACGCTATTACCTGTGCGCTAACGGGCGTAACGGTTACGGGTATACTTGTTCCTGCCGGGATATTTAATTTTCTGTCTGTTAACAGATCTGTAACCGGAACTGAATGTTTAACTTTTAAAACCTGATCAGGGATTTCGATATTGGCGGTTAAGGTTTGTGTCCGATCAAAATTGGCCACTACCAATAAACGCTGTTTGCCAGAGTAACGGATAAAAGCATACATGTGCTTATTCATATTACCTGTAACCGGCACCTCATAAATTTCGCCATTCATTACGGCATCGCTGGTTGAAGTAACTTTTAATAACTGTTGGTAGTAAGCACGTAATTTCTGCTCGTTTTCACTTAATTGCTTACCATCAAAAGCGCCATTATTCATCCATTTCTGGTGATTGGGAACACCCCAATAATCAAAAATAGTGGTTCTGTTGTCGTCGCCGCCAAATCCTTCCTGACCTTTTCCAGGTTCGCCAACTTCCTGACCGAAATAAAGCATCACCGGCCCCGAGCCTAATGTTGCCGAAACAACCATTGCAGGTAAAGCGAGTTCGGCTTTCCCTGCAAATCCTGCTGATGCAATGCGTTCTTCATCGTGGTTTTCTAAAAAGCGCAACATGTGTTTGCCAAAACCAGCACTTTCTACCTGCCACACCTGTTTAATCGCAGCCACATCTGCAGTTGGTTCATTTCTGATCAGTTTTTTAAGTCCATCGTACAAACCCACTTTATCATACAAATAATCGAATTTACCTTCGTCTAAATATTGTTTGTAAACTTTTGGGTTGTAGGCTTCTCCGATAAAAATTAAATCAGGATTCACTTTTTTAACCTGTGGAATTACCCAGTTCCAGAAAGCAATAGGCACCATTTCGGCCATATCACACCTAAAACCATCCACCCCTTTATTGGCCCAATAAGTTAAAATATTGCGCATTTTTAGCCAAACCGGCGGAATGGGATCGAAATATTGCTTTTCGCCATTCTGATAATCTACGCCATAATTCAGCTTAATGGTTTCATACCAGTCGTCATATTTAGGCTGTGCAGAAAATACATTGTTACCGGTAGCTTTTGCAGGGTTTTCATTAAACTTACCATCCTGTAAAATAGAAATAGGTGTTTGCTTTGCACCACTTGTTGGCACTGCAAATGGCTGGCCAGGGTTATAATAAAAATCGTTTCTGGCACTAAAAGCTTTGGTTACATCATCCTGGGCACCAAAATCGATTATATTTTTTGGTTTTGCATAAGAGTGATAACTTCTGGCTACGTGATTGGGCACAAAATCGATCAGCACTTTTAAGTTTTTGGCATGTGTTCTTTTCACCAGTGCTTCAAACTCCTTCATTCTACTTTTAACGTCAACAGCCAGATCGGGATCTACATCGTAATAATCGCGGATGGCATAAGGCGAGCCCGCTCTACCCTTTACCACATCGGCATCATCAGGTTTAATCCCATAGGCAGAATAATCGGTTAAACTTGCGTGGGCAAGTGCACCTGTGTACCAAACATAATTAACACTGAGCTCTTTTATACCATCTAAAGCTTTATCGGTAATATCGTTAAACTTACCAGAACCGTTCTGCTCAATGGTACCGTAGGGCGTATTTGTGCTGTTTTTATTCCCAAATAAACGGGGTAATAACTGATAAATAACGATCTGTTTATCGTTCATTTTTGTACGCTGTTTTTGTGCAAAGGATGGTGATGAAATAAGTAAAAAGAAAATTGCCACAATATAGGCTACCGCATTAAGATTGCTTCGTTCCTCGCAATGACGATCAGTCGAGGCAAATCTCCATCCGTTTTCCATTTTACATTTTACCTCTACAATCATACCAACGCTGCGTTATTTACTTCAATTTCGGTATTTCCGGCCAATTTATAAAACTGGTTTCTGATACCGATTTCTAAATCAATGGCTGCATTGTTTTTGATGCTGATACCGTTCTCGGTAATATTAATCTTTAAGGTAGCTCCCCTAAAGCCGATGGTAAACGAAAAAGATTTCCATTTGCCTGGCAAGAAAGGATTAAACTGCAATTTACCATCACGCACACGCATGCCCGCAAAACCTTCTACCACACTCATCCAGGTTCCAGCCATCGAAGTGATGTGTAAACCATCTTCGGTATCATTGTTATAATCATCCAGATCTAAACGGGCGGTACGCAAGTAGAATTCGTATGCACGTGATTCATCATTTAATTTTGCCGCTAAAATACTGTGCACACAAGGAGACAATGAACTTTCGTGTACGGTACGTGGCTCATAAAAATCGAAGTTGCGTTTCAATGTATCCAGATCGTAATCTTCTTCAAAGAAATATAATCCCTGTAAAACGTCGGCCTGTTTAATGAAACACGAGCGTAAAATCCTGTCCCAGCTCCATTTTTGATTAATTGGACGTTCGCTGGCAGGAAGATCTTTCACCAAAGTTTGTTCTTTATCTAAATATCCATCCTGTTGTAAGAAAATGCCCAGTTTTTCATCTTGTGGATAATACATTTTCTCGATGATATCGGCCCAGTCAGTAAATTCCTTTTGATCGAAATTTAAGCTTTTTAACAGACTGTTGTATTTTTCGGGCTGCTGCGTTTTCACGATTCCGGCAGCTTCGGTAGCATATTTCATACACCAGGTAGCCAAAATATTGGTGTACCAGTTGTTGTTTACATTGTTCTCATATTCGTTTGGTCCGGTTACCCCAAGCATTACATATTGCTGTTTATCATTGCTCCAGTTAACGCGTTGTTTCCAGAATCGGACAATACCGATCAACACTTCTAAACCAAAATCAGTCAGGTAGCTTTCGTCACCAGTATAGCGGATGTAATTGAAAATGGCAAAAGCGATGGCGCCATTACGGTGGATTTCTTCGAAGGTAATTTCCCATTCGTTGTGGCATTCCTCACCGTTCATCGTTACCATAGGATACAATGCTGCACCGTCTTTAAAACCTAATTTTGCTGCATTTTCAATCGCTTTACCCAATTGCTTATGGCGATAAACTAACAGGTTTTTGCTCACTTCCTGTGGAGCAGTTGCCAGATAAAACGGCACACAATAAGCCTCTGTATCCCAATAGGTTGAGCCCCCGTATTTTTCGCCCGTAAAACCCTTCGGACCAATGTTCAACCGGTCATCTTTACCAGTATAGGTTTGAAAAAGCTGAAAAATATTGAAACGAATGGCCTGTTGAGCCGAAACATCACCTTCGATAATGATATCGCTTTCTTCCCACTTGCTCGCCCAGGCTTTAGTTTGTTCTTTTAACAAGGTATCGAATCCTTTACCAGATGCTTTGGCAATTACCGATTTTGTTTCTTTTAAAAGTGATTCTTTCGGGTAATTTTCTGAAGATAAATTCGCTGCGATTTTAACCAAAGTGATCTCTTCATTTGCTTTAACATTAAGAGAGATAGTTTGTCCCACAAATTTCTCTTTGTGGACAGCCTCAGGGTTGATGTCTAATTTCTCCGCATTTTTATATAGTTCAATATTACTCCCGGTACAAACCTCAAATTCAGTTTTCTTAGTTCTTAATTTAATGTAAGCTTCTGTTCCAGAAATTTCGTCCGCTACCTTATCCCAGAATTTTTCGTCGTAGTTGCTGTCCTGATTTTTAACATCGCCATCAATAAAAGGCGTTAATGTTAATTTACCATCGAAATTTAATGGCGTAATGTTATAACGGATGGCGCCAACTTCATCCTCAGCAATGCTGCAAAAACGGGTTGATTTAACTTTTAAGGTTTTACCGCTTTTTAATTTTGCAGTGAAGGTACGCTCCAGGTATCCGGCATGCATATTCAACACACGTTTAAAATCGCTTACCTCAGCTGTTGCCAGATCAAGGATTTCCTCATCTATTTTTACTTCGATACCTACCCAGTTAGCCGCGTTCAATACTTTTGCAAAATATTCCGGATATCCGTTTTTCCACCATCCCACACGGGTTTTATCTGGATAATAAACACCTGCAACGTAATTCCCAGGTAAAGTATCTCCAGTATAAGTTTCTTCAAAGTTGGCGCGTTGGCCCATACGGCCATTACCCAAACTGAAAATACTTTCCGAAATTTTATTTAAATGTGGATCAAAGCCTTCTTCGATAATATTCCACTCATCTGCTTTAATGTAATTTTTCATCCTTTTTTACTTTCGTCATTGCGAGGCACGAAGCAATCTCCTTTCAGCGCTTTCATCCTCACAATTGATTTGAATTTCTTTCGTTTTAAGATTGCTTCGTACCTCGCAATGACGGCCATAGGCCTATAAATTCTCTAAATCTTTAACTGTTAATTTGTCTAATCCGCTTACTACCACATCTGCCTGGCTAAGCACGCTTTTTTCGCCGATACCGATGGCTTTCATTCCGCCTCTTTTTGCAGCTTCTACACCCGCAACAGCATCTTCAAAAACCACACATTCATCAGGTGCAAAACCTAAAAGTTCGGCTCCTTTTAAAAATACTTCCGGATCAGGTTTTGATTTGGTGACCATGTTTCCATCAACTATTTCATCGAAGAAATGAGCAAGGTCTGTCTTCTCTAAAATAATCCCTGAGTTTTTACTTGCCGAGCCCAAGGCCAATTTGTAACCGGCCTTGTGAATCGCTGTTAAGAAATCAACCGTTCCGGGCAAAACTTCGGCCGGTGTCATTTTAGTGATCATATCTACATACCAGCTGTTTTTTAAACTGGCAAGCTCTTCTTTTTCGGCATCGGTTTTATCTACACCACCCCAAACGAGAATCTTATTTAAACTTTCTACCCGACTAACGCCTTTCAACTGTTCGTTCTGCTCTTCTGTAAAATCGAAACTCATGGTATTGGCCAAACGTTTCCAGGCTTTATAATGGTAAACTGCAGTATCTACAAGTACGCCATCTAAATCGAAGAGACAGGCCTTTATTGAGGCAGAAGGCGTAAGGTTGAAGGCAGAAGGTTCTATATGACTATTATTTTGCATCTTTATTATATTTTTTAGTACGTATCAGGTTTCAAGGCGTAGCATTTTTTTGGCAAGTGGCAATTACCTTCCGCCTTAAACCCTCAACCTTCTACCTTAATTCGAGCACCAAAGTGGTCTTGGCTGGCACTGTTATATTTTGAAAATTGATGTTTTCGCCGGTAATTACATTTTTGGCAGTTGTAATTCCTGCCGTTCTTTCGGCAAAACGATCGGTATTTAATGTTTTTTCTTTTTCAGTGTTGTTTACAATAACCATTACTGTCCCTTTTGGTTCTGTATTGTAGCGGAAATAAACGTAAATATCATCTTGCGGTACAAACTGCATCAATTTACCGGTTTGTAATGCTGCGCTGTTCTTGCGGAAATTGGCCAATGTTTTAACAAAATTGAAAGCTTCATTTTCTTTGCCTGTACGGCCATCGGCTATAAATTTATCCTTTTTATCACCTTCCCAGCCACCGGGAAAATCGGAACGGATCAGTCCATCGGGATTGGAAAAGTTTTTCATTAAAATTTCTGTTCCGTAATACATCTCGGGAATGCCCCGCATGGTTAAGAGAATGCTCATTCCCATTTTGTATTTATCGAAATCTTCGCCAACCATCGAATAGAAGCGGCTCATATCGTGATTATCTAAAAAGATGCAGTTGGTATTTGGGTTTTTATAGAGAAAATCGTGCGCTAAGGTGGCATACAAACGGTTAATTCCGTCTACCCAACCGTTTTTGCCGTTTATTCCTTCGTAAATTGCATCTTTTAAAGTGGCATCGGTAATTCCTTGCAAATGGGTATCAAAACCGCGGTTAACCGTATTGCCACCAGTAAAAAAGGCCTGGTTCGCCACAGCAGTTACCAGTGTTTCGCCAAAAACGGATAAATGTGGGAATTCTGCCTGAACTTTTACAGCCCAATCGGCCATATAAACCGGATCGTTATATCCATAAGTATCCAAACGTAAACCATCAATACCAGCATATTCGATCCACCAGATGTGATTTTGAGTCAGGTAATTCTGTACATAAGGATTGGTCTGGTTTAAATCGGGCATTGAAGGTACAAACCAACCATCTAACATCTGTTTACGATCTGCCGCAGCGGCGTGTACATCCATAACGGTCTGATCGCGGTAACTCGTTTGCGTATACTTTGGCCATTGGTTTAACCAGCTTTTCATCGGTAAATCTTTATAAAACCAATGTTGGGTGCCAATGTGGTTATGTACAATATCTTTAATCACTTTTAATCCTTTGGCATGGGCAATCTCTACATACTTTTTATAAAGCGCATTTGTTCCATAACGTGGATCTATCTTATAATGATCGGTTACTGCGTAGCCATGATATGAAGCTTGTGGCATATCGTTTTCTACCTCTGGTGTCATCCAAACTGTAGTTACGCCTAAATCTTTCAGGTAATCGAGGTGGTTGATTACACCTTGTATATCGCCGCCATGGCGGTAGTACATGCTATCGCGGTTTAATGCAGTTTCGGTTAAACCCTGAACCACATCGTTGCTTTTATCGCCGTTCGAAAAACGATCGGGCATAAGCAAGTAAATTAAATCTTTGTTGGTTACGCCCTGAATCCTTCCCGCACTTCTATCGCGGTTTTTTAATTCGTAAGTGTAACTGAATATTTTTTTTCCATTAACGACAAAGTTAATCGGGAATTTGCCGGCTTTGGCTGCCGCAGCAATTGTTAAATCGAGGAATAGATAATTTGGATTTTCTACTTTATTTACCTTAATGAGCTTAACCCCTGGATAACTTAAGGCCACTGTGGTATTGGCAATATTATCGCCATGCACCAGCAGTTGTAATTTAGGGTTGTGCATGCCTGTAAACCAGAACATTGGTTCTATCCGCTCCAGCTTTTGGGCAAATAGATTGTTTGTTAGAAAAACAACCAGTAGGGTAAAAATGGTTGTTATCCTTTTAAAAAAGGAAGTATTAGTATGATTATGAATTGGAAACGGATAATTTGGATGGGTATGAGATCTGTTCATGCTAAAACTTTAAAGATTTTAAAAAAGCCCCGCAGTATGTAACTGCAGGGCAGATAATAAGGATTAGTTTTTAACCATTGTAGCTTTTTTAGCGGCTACATCTAAAGTAATGGTATAAGTTCCGGGAACGGTTACGGCAATGTTATCGCCATTATTGGTTAAAGCAGTTATACTACCACCGAGATTAACTGTCCAATCGTGTTTGAACCTGAATTTCAATGCACCAGCGGTTAAGGTTGTTTTAACGGAGTAATTATTTGATTTTCCATCATTTACCACTTTCATGTCGGTATCATTGTTCCAGCCACCCAAAGTTGCGTCTCCAATAATCGACCATTCGTTCGGTGTTGAAAAAGCTATGGTTTTGGCATTTAAATCAACGGTTACCTGTTTTACTATGGCATCTGGCGATTTTAAGTTATCGCCTGCACTACTGCTGATTTTACCCGCACCAGCATCGCCATAGGCAATATCCCATTTTTTGGCAGGAGTGATTTTAAACTCCAGGTTTCCGGCGGTATAAGCAATCATTCCGGTATAAATACCATTGCTTGATAGCGAAATTAAACTGTCAGCAGTAGCAGGATCCCATCCTTGATAAGCCCCTGGAACATAAATCCATGCTGAAGCCAAATAAGGTGTAGCTGTTAAAGTGATCACGTTTGAGTAAGTTAAATCGTTTACGGCTGCTCCCGATTTCAACCTTACTTCAACCTGGGCGGCAACGCCAACTTTTCCACCTAAAGCCAAAATCATGTTGTTGATTTCGGTTACGGTTGGTGCATAAGTTTTTGCGGTAACCACTACTTCTTTTGGAGCAGCAAAGTTAGTGCCCTTTAACGCGAACTGTAAGGTTGAGTTTACTGGCACCACATAACCTGATGACGTAGCCAGTGGATAGCTTAATGTTAATGCGGCCTGCGCACCATTTGCCTGTACCAAACTCAATGTATTGGTAGAAGCGGTAAGTGTGCCTGCTGCCCCAATAATTGAAACCGTTTGTGTTTCGTCTTTTTTACACGACCAAAGCGACAGTGCTACAAAGCAAAAGGCCAAGGTTTTGAAAAATATTGATTTCATATCTTATTAAAATATTAAGATTAATAACCTGTGTTTTGAACCAGATTCGGATTGGCAATTAAATCTGCCGCTGGAATCGGATAAATGTTGCGGTAGGCAGGAATAGATGTTCCGGCTTTAACTCCACCTTTAAATGGCCATAAGTAAGTACCACCGGTAAATTTACCATAACGCACCAAATCGGTACGGCGGTGACCTTCCCAGTATAATTCACGGGCACGCTCATCCAAATAAAAATCGACGGTTAATGCAGCTGGAGTCAGATTACCTGATGCATTGCCATAAGCACGTTGACGTAAGGCATTGACATATTCGAGCGCTTTCCCTGCATCACCACCTGAACCACCACGGGCAACTGCTTCTCCGTAAATTAAATACTGTTCAGCCAAGCGGAAAATGGCAAAATCCAAAGAGCTGAATGTTCCGTTTAATGATGGAGGTATGGTGCTGTTACCAATGATGTTTTTAAATTTTGTAACACGCAATCCATCTGTAAATACGCCAATTTCATCAACTGTATTTTTTGCACCGAAGAAAGTACCGCGTTTATCTAAAGTTCCATTTGCATCTGGAAATAATGCAGGCAAATTCTGACGGGTCCTGTTGCCGCCCCAACCGCCGTTCGGCACACCATATGATGCTGTACCCATATCGGCATTAATACCTGCGTTGATCAGGAATGTGGTGCCTCCATAATTGGTACCTGTTACTCCATCGTAATTAATGGTTAAAATATTCTCGGTATTGTTAATGTTATTATCCGCTTTAAAAAGATCCATATAATTGGATTTTAAGCTATAACCCGCAGCAATCACCTTGCCCGAGTAAGTAATGGCTTCTGTATACTTTGCAGTTCCGGTATACACCTGTGCATTTAAATATAACCTGGCCAATAAAGCCCAATCAGCGCCTTTATCTGCACGGCCATATTCGTTGCCACGCGCATTGGCTAAATCACCCTCAATTGCTTTAAGTTCTGATTCGATATAGCTAAAAAGGGCAGCCCTTTGGATCTGCTTTGGGGCTACTTTACCGATTTCATCATTTTCGGTAACAAAAGGAGGATTACCAAAGGCATCTAAAAGCACCCAATATTGATAAGCACGTAAAAAACGGGCTTCTGCACGATATCTGGTAATATCTGCAGCATCGGTACCTGTAATGTTGCGTGAAGCCAATTTATCGGCTGTACTTTCGCGAATAAATTCGTTACAAACCGTAATCTGTAAAATACTTCTCGAGTATAATCCTCTTAAAAATTGGTTATCCACACTTGGTGTACCATAATCTAATTCCGGAATACCGGTATCTCCCCAGGCACAGATCGCCTCATCGGTTACCAACTCTTGTGAAGTCCAGAATAAACGCAGGAAATCTGCAAAACCCGAGTTCAATCCACCGATATCACTATTATCCGATCCTGTAGAACTGGTTAATGCATAAGCCGCATATAATTTAACCAAACCTTGTTTATAACCTGCCGGAGTAGCATAAACGGTTGCCGCAGTAACATCATTGGTGGGCAATACGTTTAAATCTCCTTTTTTGCATGAATTTAATGACAACAATAAAACACCTGATGCCAATATTATTTTAAATGAGTTTTTCATTTTTTGTCTCCTTATTAAAAACCAACATTAAAACCTAAAGTATACGTGCGCGGACGCGGATATAGGTTATAATCAATACCACCGCTCAACTCAGGATCTATACCATTGTACTTGGTTACGGTAAAAACATTTTGGCAGTTTGCGGATATCCTTAACGATGCTGTTCCGGTTTTAGATAACTTGCCGGCGTTGTAAGAAATACCTGCATTGTCCATTTTCAGGAATGAAGCGTTTTTAATATAATAATCACTTAAGAACTGGTTGTTCTGGAAATTGGTTGCCAGAAAATCTGTTGATGCATTGTTGATTACACCTGCCGGACTTAAGATATTCGCTCTGACACCAAAGTTTGATGAAACGTTATCATATATGTAGTTACCAAAGTTAGCCCTAAGCGACGTGGTAAAACTCCATTTCTTGTACGAAAAGGACGTATTGAAACCCAGGGTAATATTTGGATCAGGTGATTTATAAAAATACTGATCGCTGGTATTGATCACGCCATCTTTGTTTAGATCTTCATAAACACCTTCTAAAGGTTTTCCATCTGTGTTATACACTTGTTTGTATACGAAAAAAGATCCGGGGATTTGGTTAACGGCATTGTATTTTAAGGTAACACCGGTACCACCTGTAATATCGCCTGCACCAACTTTCGAAGCAGGATCTGGATTTAAGGTTAAATTGGTTACTTTTCTTTTGTTGTATGCAATGTTTACACCAAAATCCCAGCTRGTATTTTCGGTTTTGATTGCCGAGAAGTTTAAGCTTCCCTCAACACCTTTAACATCCATATTACCCACATTCGTTGTTAACTCGTTGTTAAAGTTCGTACCTACGGGAATATTGATTTTGCTTAAAAGATCAGAAGTCTTTTTGTAATACACATCGATACTTCCGTATAAACGGCCTTTCATAAAGCCATAATCCAAACCTGCATTATAGGTGGTAGTAGTTTCCCATTTCAGATCAGGATCGTAAGCTGCCGGAGTATAATAGTTATAAAAAGTATTACCGATCTGGTATTGGCCGGTATTGCTATTGGCATAATATTTAGATAGGTAATCGTAATAGCCAATACCATCTTTATTACCTGTTTGACCATAACTTAAACGGAGTTTTAAATCAGAAACCGATGAGCTGTTTTTCAAGAAATTCTCGTTTGAAATTCTCCAGGTAAAAGCAGCTGAAGGAAAATAGCCCCAACGGTTTTGCGCTGCAAATTTTGAAGAAGCATCAGCCCTTAATGTTCCAGATAAAATATATTTATCTGCCAAAGTATAAATAAACCTTCCGTAGTAAGAAAGTAATTTATCACGATCGGTAGAGAAAGGGAAAACAGGTGTTACCAACGCCTCTCCGGTGCCTTTGTAAGAAGTAAAGTTGAAACCGGTTTTCGAGTTATCGTAATATCCGTAACCTGCAGTTACATCAAAACGGCTTTTAATGCTCTCTACAGTGTGTGCATAGTTTAAATAAAACTCAGAAAGTTTGTTGGTTTCTGTATTCAAAGAATGGGTGTATGATCCTAAAGTTGAAATGCTCTGTGCAGCATAAACCGGAATACGCACATCACCATAACCTTTAGACAGATCGTAACCTAAATTTAAATTAGCGTGCAATTCTGGTAAAAAGTGGAAAGAGTAATCGAAACGTGCGTTACCAAAACTTCTTTCGGCATTACCATTGTTATCGTTCAGCCTGATTAAACCTACCGGGTTGCGAGGTGCATTCGGATTTACCGTACCATCGCTTCTTAACCATTCGAAGTAGTTACCAAAGCTATTACTTGCGTTTACTGATTGTGTTGGATCGAACTGGATAGCAGCACCAACAGCACCGGCATTGGCAAAATGCGACTGGGTTAACGCACCTTTTAAGTTTAAGTCGATTTTTAAATGATCCTGGAATAATTTTGGCGAAATGCTGATTGCACCGGTTCCACGAGAAAAATGATCGGTAATCAAAAGGCCTTGCTGATCTAAATAACCAGCAGAAACACGGTAAGGAACCCCTTTAAATGAGCCTGCAATGCTTAAACTATTATCGGTAGAAAATGCGTTCTGATAAATTTCATCCTGCCAATCGGTATTTGAACTGCCCAGTAACGAAGTAAATTTTTTACCATCGTCATAACTGGCATTGGGGTTCGCATTTACGAAATCACGGATCTGGCCTGAAGAAAGGATATCCACCTTTTTAGCAACCGTGGCGATAGAATTGTTGGTGCTAAAATTAAACACCGGTGCACCTGATGCACCTTTTTTGGTCGTAATTAAAATTACCCCGTTCGATGCCCTCGAACCATAAATAGCTGTTGCATTTGCATCCTTTAAAACGGTAAAGGTTTCGATATCGTTCGGGTTGACCAATGATAAAGGGCTTGGCGCATTACCAATAGCGTTACCACTGAAGGGAACCCCGTCAATTACGATAAGAGGATCGTTACTTGCATTTAATGATGCCCCACCACGGATACGGATTTGGCTACCTACTCCAGGTTGACCACTATTAGAGATAATGTTCACCCCTGCTACCTTACCCTGGATCAATTGTTCAGGCGTAGTAATGGTACCTTTCTGAAAATCTTTCGAGTTTACTGTGGTAATAGACCCGGTTAGGTTTTTCTTTTCTGCAGTACCATAACCGATTACCACAACTTCATTCAGTTTTTGTGCATCGGGGGCCAATTGAAAATTAACAGTAGCATTTACTGAAATGCTTACAGCTTTATCAAGGGTTTGATAACCGATAAAACTTGCAGATAGCGTTATCGAACCATTCGATAAACCTGCTAGTTTATAATTACCATTAGCATCTGTTGATGTACTTCTTGTTGTTCCTTTTACAACTACAGAAGCGCCAGGTAATGGCAGGCCGGTTTCATCAAGCACTTTACCAGATACCGATCCGGTTTGTGCTTTTACCATTAATGCTGAAAAAACTAACAGCACCAAAAGCCCCTGTTTTAACAGGTAAAATACTCTCATATTTGAAGCTCGTTTAAGTATAAAAATTTGGTTAAATATTATAGTGATTTACACATAGGCCTAATTTACAGCTGTTAATGATATTTCAAAATTTATTTAAAAAATATATTTCGGGCCAAAATATCAACAAGAAAATCAATGTAAAAATCAGCTTTTCGCCCCAAATAAAAATCTATATTAAATAATTTTTAAATTTCCAATAATCTGATAATCAATAAATTAAAAATGTTAAATTTTAATTTAAAGTGTAAATATTACACTAAGTCATTTTTGAAGCTTTTTTCGGGAACGTTCCCGAAAAAATTGGAGCGAAATTCAAACATCTTTCGGGAACGTTCCCGAAAATAAGTCAGAATTCTGCGTATTTTACACTAAGTGACAAAAATTTTTGAAAATTTTAAGCTGAAAATCACCCCCTTTTTAAGGGCTTTTTTTACCCGTTTACGGTCGAATTCCGCTTGATAATTTTAGACTCTAAAACCACCTCATTTGGTAGGTTCTTATCGGCATGATCATCTAAAATAGTAAACAGTAATTTAGCCGCTTCCTCTCCTATTTCGGTAGCGGGTTGAGTGATTGTAGTGAGTGAGGGATTTAACAAAGGAGCAATTTCCAAACTGGAGAAACTGATCACCTTTAAATCTTTTGGGATGTTGATATTGAGATCGTAACACGCATAGTAAGTGGCAAAGGCCAAACGTTCTACTGAGGTAAAAACACCATCCGGTTTCAATTGCGTTAACGCCTCTTTAATGATAATGCTATTTTCTTCGTAACTGTTACTGCAATCAACTATCAGGTTTTCTTCGAAAGGAATCTGATGTTTAGCCAATGCATCAAGATAGCCCTGCATGCGTGTTTTACCTATCGATAAACTTTTATTCACCACCAGGTAGGCAATTCTACTGCAGCCCTGCTCTATTAAATGCTCAGTTGCCAGAAAACTGCTGTTATAATCATTTGTAATTACCCTTGGCGTATCAATATCTTCGTAAATCCGATCGAAAAACACCAAAGGCAGCCTTTTACTTCCAAATTTATTAAGGTAATTATGATCGTTAGCTTCTCCTGAAACCGACATTACAATACCATCGGCCCTACCATTGTGCAAATGGCGGATAAAAGTTACTTCTTTTTTATAATCATCATCCGTTACGTAAATCAGAATATGGTAGCCATTTTCTCTGGCTACGCGTTCAATACCGTGAATGGCCTGTGAGAAATAATTATTGGCCAATTCGGGTACAATAACGGCAATGGTTTTACTTTTTTGCTCCCTTAAATTACTGGCGTAGTGGTTGGGCTGATAGTTTAATTCTTTTGCTTTGGCTAATATACGCGCTTTGGTAGCCGCATTAATGTCACTATTATCCCTAAAAGCCCTCGAAATTGTAGAAGTAGATAATTTTAAAGCTTCTGCTAACTTCTTAATATTAATACTATCCATTTTTGGCCATTGAACCCAATTAATTTGAATTAATGCTGTAAATATAAACTTTAAATATCCGAAATATTTTATAAGCTTTAAAATTATACATTTCGTGTCCAATTTATATGGCCAGATAATCGGCTGTGAAATTCAGCCTCAAAATCTTTAATCGGCCAATGGTAAAATTGTTTAAATAAATATTCATTTTTTTTAAAACAAAAAGCATCTTTACCGCTTTAATAATTATACGCTCTTAACCATCTTCTCATTTACCGATTGAAAAACAAAACAATATGAAATAAAATTTACAAAATGGCAAATAAGAAAATACTCATAGCCGATGACGACGAAGGAATTGTTGATGCTGTGACGATGATTTTAGAAGTGATGGGTTATGATGTTGAATTTACATATGATGGCGGGGCGGTAATAGATGCAGTAAAAAATAAGCCAGATCTAATTATGCTCGATATCTGGATGAGTGGACACGATGGCAGGGATATATGCAAACAGCTTAAAAACGACCCTCAGTTTAAGGAAATCCCTATTTTAATGATCTCGGCCAGTAGAGACATCAGACAATCTGCGCTAGATGCCGGTGCCAATGATTTTATGGAAAAACCATTCGAGATGGACTCCTTACTTAATAAAGTAGAGGTATTGTTAGATTAGTTTGATATTACCTAGAACCGTCACCCTGACCTGTAGCGAAGCGGAAAGCTACTGAGTAAACCGAGCCTTAAGCTAGCTCACCGAAGGTAATTTATTTCAGGGTCTTTTGCATGATGATCCTGTTAGGGAAAAATTAATAATGGTGAATCAATATTAAAAGAATTGCAGTTAAATGGATCCTGAAACAAGTTCAGGATGACGAACGTAAGGGAGGTTTACATAATAGAATCTTAATGATCACACTTAACTAATCTCCTTAAAATAAATCCGTTCAGGCAATTGCTTAAAAACAAATTCCGTTACCTGGCAAAGCCAAAGTTTATGGTTCTTAAATTCTCCTCTAAATTTTTCTAACAGATAGTCGCCACCACCGCCCAAATTCTCTTCCCGGACATAAACAAGATCTAAAATTTCGGCATTTTCAATAGGCACATCAGCCATCAGTAATTTGCATTCATCCCCGGCAATCGCTATCCAGTTCAATAATTCATCGGCACCCTCTACCATTTGCAGATCGGCTATATCTCCTCCCCATTCCGGTATATCGGCATACCATTCGTGCTTTGCATTTTTATAAAAACGAATTGCTCTCTCCATATTTTGTAAAGAAAAAAAATCTAGATCAATAATCCTGATAAAAATCACGAAATTTAGATCATTGCATGTCTGATTCAACTCTACCGGTTTTAAGAAAAATAATTCATATCGATATGGATGCTTTTTATGCATCTGTAGAGCAACGCGATTTTCCTGAATACCGGGGAAAGCCCTTAGTAGTTGGTGGCAAGCCCGATAGCCGAGGCGTAGTTTCTACAGCCAGTTACGAAGCGCGGCAATATGGAATCCGCTCTGCAATGTCGAGCAGTAAAGCTTACCAGCTTTGCCCGACAGCAATTTTCGTATACCCCCGTTTTGATGCCTATACCGCGGTTTCGAAAGCGCTTAGGGAAATTTTTAGCCGGTACACCGATATTATAGAACCCCTTTCGCTGGATGAAGCTTACCTTGATGTAACGGAAGACAAGCTCGGAATCGGATCGGCTATTGATATTGCTCAATCCATTAAAGATGCGATTAAAAATGAGTTAAACTTAACGGCTTCGGCAGGCGTATCGATCAATAAATTTGTGGCCAAAGTAGCTTCAGATATGAACAAACCGGATGGTTTAACTTTTATTGGCCCATCGAAAATTGAGTCTTTTATGGAAAAACTCCCGGTTGAAAAATTTTTTGGGGTAGGCAAAGTTACCGGCGCCAAAATGAAGGCCATGCAGATTAATACAGGTGCAGATTTAAAAAAATTAACTGAAGCCCAGCTTGTTGCCCAATTCGGGAAATCGGGAAGATTTTATTATAAAATTGTTCGTGGTATTGATGAACGCCCCGTTCAGTCGAATCGCGAAACCAAATCAGTTGGTGCAGAAGATACCTTTTCGGAAGATACCAATGAAGATTCGGTGATGCACGATCTGTTAAAACAGATCAGTGAAACCGTGGCCAAACGTTTGGAAAAATATCAACTCAGTGGAAAAACGGTAACCCTAAAAATCAAGTTTGCCGATTTTAAACTGATTACGCGCAGCCGGTCTTTTGCCCAACCGATAAACAAAGCAGAGGTAATTTATGCTGAAGCGATTAAACTTTTGGAAGAGGCCGCTATCGGCACAACGCAGGTGAGGCTTTTGGGCATTACCTTATCGCGTTTTTATGATGATGTAGAGATTGAAAAGCCAGAAAGTAATCAGCTGGAGTTTGAGTTTTGATCAGATAAATCATTATTGTGATGAGCTATTTCAGCCGAAGAAGTAATCTTACAACAAACGCTATGATTTTATTTCGGTCGGTGAGACACCAACCGATAGGATAATTTCCTAGTTTAAAAACACCAATTTTCATTTGGAGCGCGAGGCCAGTACAAATCAATAAGTTTCTTCCCGTTTTACGCTTATACGCTTCGCTTCCTCGTTCCTCGTTGCTGCAGGGTAACGCTGCAACCAGGGCTATTGGCCCAAAACAGCATTTCATTTTCGGGGTTGTTGGGTGCAGAAACCCTTGTTCCTAAACCTGATTGGAGCGAACACGATTGCAACGGAGTAAAGCGTAAAGCGGGACCAATGGCCTCCAAGAACCACAAGCCACTCATTTCCTAATTTAATAGATCTCTCTTATAATTTGTCAGTCTGAATTTATTTCGGTCGGTGAGACACCAACCGATAGGATAATTTCCTAGTTTAAAAACACCAATTTTCATTTGGAGCGCAAGGCCAGTACAAATCAATAAGTTTCTTCCCGTTTTACGCTTATACGCTTCGCTTCCTCGTGCCTCGTTGCTGCAGGGTAACGCTGCAACCGGGGCTATTGGGCCAAAACAGCATTTCATTTTCGGGGTTGTTGGGTGCAGAAACCCTTGTTCCTAAACCTGATTGGAGCGAACACGATTGCAACGGAGTAAAGCGTAAAGCAGGACTAACCGCCTCCAAGAACCACAGGCCAGTCATTTTCTAATTCTAATAGCTACTCAAATAGCTTTTTTTGCTTGTATACATAAGCTGTTTATTCGGTTTGTGAGAACACAGACTAAGGAATAGATTGCTATGGCCAACCCTACATTAAGTTTATGCATTTTTCCATTCGTGCCGTCACCCTGAATTCATTTCAGGATCTTTATAGCGGGAAAGATGCTGATCCCGAACATTCGGGACAGCATGACGATCGCGCTCTTATCAAACATAAAAAAGGCCCTACAAAAATGCAGAGCCTTTAATTGTTAATTTTAAGGGGTAAAATTTATTTGCCAGCTAATTTATCGGCAAGCATTTTCATGTAAAAACCGCCTACTACACTCCGGGCTTTAAAATTATCGCGGATACCGGTATTTGAATCATAAAAATCGTTTAAAGGCACTCTCGACTCAGTTTCGATAGCGTGTTTGTAAACCGGGTGAACCAAAGCTTCGAATTCTCTTTGTGTAGGTGCAAAAGTAGCAGTCCACAAGATCCAGTCATTTTTAGTGTAGGCCTTTCTGCTATCCAACGGAATACCATATCTATTTTGTTTAGTCAGGTAATATTTGGTTTCGGTTTCGTATATCTTTTGCGGAAACAGGTTTAACTTCAGCACCTTATCCCAAACCAGGTTATACTTCTGGCTCCATGTATTTTTATTATCAAAAGTTAAGGCGTAGTGATCGCCAGCATCGGCCATTTCTATCCATTTTGGCACCATACTTTCGGCAATAGCCCTATATTTTTGGGCTACATCATCATAACCTAATGTTTTGGCCATCTGCGCATAACAGGCTATACCTACAATCGCTTTTACCGATAAGTTGGCATTACGGGCCAGATGACCAGCAAAATCATCGGTACATAACTGCGTTTTTGGATCTAAGCCCTCTTTGGTTAAATAATCAACCCAGGTGGTTAAGGTTTTCCAATGCGCTTTGGCATAATTGGCATTCCCCTGTGCTTTGGCAATTGCTGCAGTTAAAATAATCATGTTGCCCGATTCTTCTACAGGCATTGGCTCGCCATAAGTTTGTCCGTTTGCTAACGGATAGGTTCCCAGATCGTGAGCTGCCCAAGGGTGAGGATATTTTCCGCTTTCGCTGAAATAGAAAATACCATTCAACATGCCCTGTAACAGTTCAGGATTATAAATCAGGTACAATGGTGCCGAAGGGTAAGTTACATCAACCGTATTGATAAAACCACCACTGTTGTTTTCCTTAGATAACCATAAAATTTCACCCTGCGGGCTCTTTACCAAGGTATGTGCAGCAATGCTCTGGCGATAACCTAAAACACATAAATCGGCATACTCTTTACCACCTGATTTTAAGGCATCGGCATACAAAGTTTTGTTAAAAGCTTCACACTTCTGAATCACGTTTTTATACTCGTCTGCAGCCGCGGTTAGTTGCGCTTCGATGGTTTCTTTACCTGAGGTATTCCACCATGGCCTTAAATTTTTATTGAAGTATTGAACAGCATAAATTTCATCATAGCCCAGTTCAACATATTTTTCTACCGCAGCTTTACCCACTGTTCCAAACGGGATAACAGTATTTAATGCGAGCATTTTGCCCTGCTTAGCGGTTGAAGCTGAATTTCCTTTTCTAAAAGCATCGGCAGCATCTTTTTCGGCTGTTACAAACTGGATGGCGTTGCTGGTTTTTGGTGCAGCTACGTAAAAGTAACCCCAATCGATCCGCATATCGTCACTTGCTTTTTGAAGAACCGGCTGCTCAACCGTTCCCGTTTTTAATACCGATAATTTGGCCGTGCTGTATTTGCTTGCTGTAACTTCTTGCGTAGGACGATAAACCGCAATGTTTGACGATGCACTGAGGTATACTTTTACCTGGTGGGTTTTACCATCATTTGCTTTTACCTGATAGGAAACGTAAGAAACCGGACGGGCAAATAAACCCAAATCGTTCATTAACAAGGGAGAGGTAAAAGTTAATTTTAAATCAACCTTCCCGCAGGTAAAGTTATAAATGGTTTGTGTGGCATTAATATCAACGCTTTTCTGTTTGGCTATCTGTACTTTTTCTGCATTGTCTTTTAGCTTTTCTACTAAACCAAAATCGAGAAAACGGCCACCTGCAGTATTAATGAGGTGGATGGCGATTACATTCGGTCCGGATTTTAAAGCACTTTTATCACTATTACTTAAGGCAATATATTGGAAATTATTGGTCCAGCCTTCTTTGGTATAGATTTTCTTCCCATTTAGGTAAACCTCAATATTATCATCGTGGTTTATTTTTAAAAACAGTTCGTTTATTGATGCGGGATTAGCTACGTTAAAGGTTCTTCTTACCCAGATATCATGCGATTTCCATAATGTTTTCACATTTTTAGCATCATCTCCTATTGGTGCATTACCTGTTTGCCAGTTGCCTGCCGCATAGTTTGCAGCTTTCCAATCGCCCTGAGGCTCGGTTTCTGTATAGTTAACTTCGAACCCTTTCTCATCAGAAGTAGGCACAACTGTTTTATAACTGGTACTCTCTTTACCTAAAAAACGATAGATACCACCATCAACATTAATCAAACCCAGTAGTGAATGGTCGGCACCCGTCCAATGTTGGGTAGCAGATTCGTTTAATTTATCGGTGTTAGACCAGATGCTAAAATAGGTATTGTGCGTAATTAAGGGATAAGCCGGGGCTTTCCGCTCCTGTGCCTTTAGCAAACCGCCTACAAACATGCAGCCCAGTATGCCTAAGAATTTTAAAATGTTGGTTTTGTTCATAATTGTGTGTGTTGAAATCTGATCGTATATTTTGGTTAGATTTAACGTTAGTTAAACGTTTTACTAAAGTATAAAATATAATTTACTTTTTGCAAGAGAAGCCGATTTTTTAATTGTCTAAGTGACATTTAAAATCGATCCTCAAAAAAATACATGAAGTGATTAGCTCCATGTATTTTCAAAGGGTGTATAAGATTTATAAACTAAGGCTGTTTTTTGTTGATGGTCCACTCAGATAATTGGAAAACCCTGCTTCCCCTGTTTGCTTTAATATAAAGACGATAGAATTTATAGGCTACAAAGTTGTCAAAATAATACCTTTTGGTCACTCGTCTTTCATTTGAGTTTGCCCATGGGCAAGTGGTTACAGTATGTAAATCGGTATACTGAATACCATCTACCGATCCCTGTAAAATCCAGTACCTAGGGTCTCTATCCTCAGCGTCGTTTCCTGAAGTTAAGGTATAGGCGCCAACTACCTGTGGTGTTGCAAGTTCGAAAGTACATCTCTGCGTACCATCAAAACCTGCCTGCAAAAATTTGGTGGTAATATCGCCATCAACCAGCTTTTTCGATCCTTCATCAGAGTTAGGCCCAGCGCCAGCTTCCAAATTTACAGAGAATATTCCACCAATGGTTTGCATATAATTCTCTCCAATTTTGGTTGGGTCAAAATTAGGATCTACAATATTTAACAAGACTTCTTTTGCAGCAGAATAGCCCTGCCCATTTCTGGTTGTTAAAGTAACTTTATATTTACCTGGAAAACGATACACGTGTTTTGGATTAACCGCTACAGATGTACTGTCATCGCCAAATTGCCATAACAAAGTTTTATAGTTTGTAGAAGAACCCGTAAACTGGTATTCTAAAAACTTTACCGTATCCGGCCTTGCAAATGAAAAACCTGCAGTTGGTTTAGGTTCGTCTACCACAGGAATAATCTCTTCTGCATCTTTCTTACACTTTACTGTTGTAATTACAATAAGTATTAAAAGAGATAGAATACTGAATAATCTTTTTGTGTTATTTTTCATATCTTATTAATATTTAAGGTGTTGGAAATAATTGAGATTTTGGTATTACTCTTTTTGATAAAATATTTGGCACTTCAATTTCCAGATAGGCTTGTTGCCCACCTACGTTTTCGCGATGATGTGCTTCAATGGTATAACGTTTTCCGCGTTCTAAAAATATGGTACCCTTACGCGTATCCTTATCCCACTGGGTGGTATAATCGTTCACCAAAGGAATTCCGTTTACATATAATCTTGATCCATCATCCCAACGGGTTTGGTAGAAAGTATATGTGCCGCGTACCGGAGCTAAAAATTCGCCTTTCCATCTACTTGCAAAGTTATCCCTGCTTAACTTAGTTCCGCTATCATTTTTTACATTGTCTGGCCATCCATCGCCACTAAAGTTTATGGTTTCATCAATCCTTGTCACAAATGGAGCACGTCCGTCGTCCGGATCCAATTGCGTATTGGTATAATATTTTGCTGTTAAGCCAGTACCGTTCCCGGTGATGTAAGAGTTATTATCCAAATTTACATTAGGATCTACAACCACTATTAATTTACTCTTAGTTGGGTGAATAACATGATTGCTTGCCTCACCAATACTGAAGGCGAATGCAAATTTCTTATTTGCAACAATGTTGGCATCAAAAACCGGCCATGGGATCTGAAGTCTGACGATCGCACTCGAAGCTCCTGTAGCAAACCGAACCAAAGTATCAATGCTATAATCTTTGGCAGCCAAATGTATTGCATCTGCAGGCAAAGTTCCGTTGCCAACTAAAGTAGCAATGGTATCTATGTTCTCTTTGATTTTAATATTGAAAGCTGTTGATGGTTGGTTTTCTAAACTTACAATAAGTGGAATCGTTACCCCGGCAGGGCCCACAATGTAATCGCCCTGGTACACTACATTATAGGTACCACCGCCATTTAAAGTTAAATAGTGTAGATCGGTAGGTTTTAACAGATCGGCAGTATTGATAATAACCATAATGGTAGATTTGCCAGCAGCAATTTTATTTCCTTTACCAGGAGCTGAAAGCTTTAAGGCAAAAACAACTTTTTTACCATAATTACGCTCCAATACTGACCGGCGAACAATAGCGATACCTTCGCTGTTATCGGTCCCATAAGCCACATTGATCACATTGGGATACTCTACCCCCGCAGATGGCATTAGGATTGCATTTGTAATGGTTCCTTTATTAATTAACTGCGTAACGGTATCGTTATTTAAAGTTAAACCTACCTGAAAGGCCTCTTCTGCAACGCCAGTTAAAGAAATTTTAAAAGGAACTTTAATGTATTCGTTATCTATGGAAACATTTCCGGCAACAATACCTTCTCCTGTTATACTCCTGGTATTAGGATCTGGCAATTTTAAATCATCTATTTGTGATTTGCGACAAGAATAAATACCCACTATGGCTAAACTTATCAATGCGATATATATAATTTTTTTCATTTTATGATATTTTAAATGATCAGCAAATCTGTTATTGATCTAACCAAACCCGTCCGTCAAGCCCCCATGCTTGTTTATTGGCAATCTTTAACCAGTTTATAATCTGTGCGGGTATATCTGATGTTTGAGGAACAAATATGGCCAGTGTTTCTGGCGCCGGAGGGCAGATTAAATCGTTAAAATTCTCCCAGGCATAGGTCCCCTGAAATTTAAAATCATGTGCCTGAGAACTTATATCTGCCATGATATTACCATTACCATCCGTTGCGGGCCAATACCCCACCAGAAAATTAAAGTATGGATGACTTTGATCGATTGAAGTTTGACAGGCATAATTGCCGATCATTCCATCTGGAACAGAAATTTTAAAAAAGCGGATGTCACTTACATATACATCTGGTACTCCGTGTCCATTTCCGTTTAAAAATCCCAATTTTAAAGGATTCGAATTTGCCAACGACCCTGAACCCGTAATTTCGAGTTCATTATTAAAGCTACCATTGGTATAGGTACGAACAAATCTTTGGCCATTACGCACCTCTATTTTTGCAGTTAAATTTGTCCATTTCCCCTTGCCAAAGCTCCCCCCCCTACATTGGTGGTAATCTCCATCTTTGGTACCTCGCCACTCAAAATACCAATAGTCTTCTTCTAAATAAATTACCCAACCTACGCTTGGGTGGCCACCAGACCACTCGTTACGTTTACCTAAAACACTCGGCCAGAAAAATTTGTCTTCGTTCTTTTTAACCTTAAGTTCTATGGTCACTTTTGTCGTGTCATCTATATTGTAAACATTTGCGTCAGCAGCATCAACCTGTGCCCTCACATCTTCCCCTTTAAAACGGATTGTTTTGCCTAAATACCTGTTACCTGTAAATGGCTTTGTTAAAATTCGTTTGTTGTAGGTTGGCGCATAATAAATTACAAATGAATTTACTTTTGGCTGGCTAAAAATAGTTTGGTCATCGGCATTTGAGGGTAAGGTATATTGCCCACCTGCACTTGATGCAATAACAACAAGCCATTGCTCATTGTTATAATTAGGACGTTTTTTGAGTGCCGCGAGGATTTCACCTACAGAAGTATCGAATTTTTCGATAGCTGCTTTATAGGCCGGAAAAGAAACATCATATCCAGAGGCTGCACCTGCCGCATTAACCCCTGTAAAATGGCCTACAACAACCGTTGAAGTATCACTTGTTAAATTGCTTATCAATCCAGCTTTAACAGCATCATCATCTGCCACCAGGCTACTCACATCAGCTCCTGTATTTAATGATTTAAAAACCGCCGATGAGGTATAGGTAACAATTTTCGATTTTGCACTTGCCTCTTTGATCCTGTTGAAGATAATTGGGTAATTCTGCAGATTGTTATTCGTTAATGCATCAGTGGTAACTTTATGTTTCTCCTTTTTAACGCCGGTTAACATGTTTGCCCAATTGGTTGCATTTGCGGTTGCCTCGGGATCACTTAAACCTACCCATGAGTAGATAGCGTGCGGTAAAATCGCATCGATATTTGGTGTATTCGCATCTAAAACCGATTGCCCCCTTGCTCCATCAACAACTAAATAAAGTACCTTACGGTTACCGTATTTAACAGTTGTTGTGTCGCTGGCATTCTTATCTCCAATTGTTCTTTCGAATTCTTTATTACAAGAAAATATGGCCGTGGTAATTATTGTTGCGACTAAGCCAATCAATAATTTATATTTTTTAATCATACTCATCTTAATTTATATCCTGGTTAGCTTAATCTCTTATTCGATAGTTACTCTAATAATGTTGTATAATGGTAAATTATCAAAACGGTTAAAGTCGCCGATTAACAATAGTGCTTTTTTACCATCTGCCGATTTGGTTTCGATTACATCAGATAGGCTACCATTAAAAGGACCTGTAGAATTGTATCCTTTTGCCAATGATCCTGTTGGCGTTAAAACCATAAAACCATTTCTGGTGATGCCATTATATTTAATAAAATAGCCGCTTACTACAATTAACCCATTATTAAGCTGTTTAGCAAAACCTGGTATGCCACTTTCAAATGATTTGGAAACAAATGTTTCATCTAAAGTGCCATTATCATTTAAAACAGCTACACCGAGCGCAGATTTGCCATTGTATTGCGTAAAGTTTCCTGTAATTACGTATTTTTTTGTAGTGGTGTTATAAGTACATGATGAAATCACATTATCTGTCCCCGAACCTGGCGTAAAAGTTGGATCGACGCTTCCGTCAGGATTTAGCCTAATAATGCGATTGGCCGGCTGACCGTCGAATGTGGTAAAATTACCAAACACAACCAGTTTTTCTAACTTTTCTGCATCAGTATGCATGTAAGTGTCTACACGTCCATTTGCACTTTCTTTTCCTTTATTGGTAGCGGTGTTAAAACGGAATGTTTTATCGAGACTACCATCTAAATTAAAGCGCAAAATCTGTCGGATTTCTGTACTGTCCAATATTACAGTATCCCTTGATAAATCGTAATTAAACTTATCGTAAGTTCTTTTTACATAATACCTAAAATCACCGGTTGCTAAAATTTTTCCCTGGTGCGGGTATACACGGTTAATAAAACCATTTGTACCACCGTTAAACCTCGGAAACCATTTCTGCGTAACGGTATCGGTGAGTGTTGGCTTCCTTTTTGTTTGAATTTTTATAGTGTCAATTGCGCCGCTGGTGAACAAACTGGTAATGTTGCTGATATTTTCGGTACGTTGGTTAAATCCGGTAAAGCCACCTGCTATAATAAAACGGCCACCAATTTCTACAATCCTGGCTAGGGGACCATTGGATCCTCTTCCTGTACGGAAAGTACGGTCGTATTCTCCGTCTAATGATGTTCTAGCGATCCGATTGATGGGAACGACACCTCCTTTGTTATCAAAATTTGTAAAATTACCAACCACAATGTTCCTTCCATCAAGCATTTCGTATACCTGACTTACATAACCGTTGGTACCTGCTATAGCTTTGAAAGTAGGGTCGATCTGAATCAGCCCCGTTACGGTAAAGGTTGGACCAATAAATAACTGGTCGCCAATGGCGATTGATGTTACACCCGTACTTCCGGTTTCTGGAACTTTAACCGTAATCTCTGTGGCAGTTACACTAACTACCTCAGCCTTTTCGCCGTTAAACATAAAGGTTAATTGATTTTTATATTTATCAAAGCCTGCAGCTTTGATGACTACAGATGTACCTACAATTCCAACAGTAGGAACAGGTACATCAGTTTGCGAAATGGCCACACCTAAGGGTGATTTAGCATCAGCATAAGGATCAGGGATCACATCATCTGCCTTTTTACATCCTTGAAAGCTAAAAGCAATCAAAGTGATTATTGCGAATATTAATTTAATTTTTTTCATCGTTTAATTTCTTGAGGTAACACCAGATGTGATTTTATTTCGAAGAATCAGAAGGCAATAACCCGCTATAATACACATCACTAAAAAAATCACTTCGGTTAAATCCAAAATAAGCACCACCTATCAAATCGTTAAAGGCCAAAGCATGTACTACACCGTTGGTGGGTTTTATATCAGATGATGATACCTTATTGATGTACCAATTATCATTCGGTTTTGAGGCATCTGGAATGTAAGTTAAAACCAATTGGCGGTAACCAATATATTTGATGTTGTTGGCAGTAGCATAGGTTACACCGATGTTTGAGATATTACCACCAAGAGAATAATACAAACCACCCGGATAAACACTTTTAACATCAAAATCTATTTGCTGATAGTCTTTTAATCTGTTCACACCTTTAAACATGTAGCGCTGCAGATATTTCCTCCAAATTAACGGACTAATCTGATCCAGTGTTTTAACGGTATCTTTTCCTGCGTAAAAAAGAAAATTATTTAACCCACCATCTGTTCTAATTGTTCCAATTGTTCTTTTGATTACATCATCATCGGGTGCAAAAAAAGTAAAGTCCTCATTAGAAAAGGTGCCTTCCATACCCGCCAGCTTTACAATTTTGGCTATGGTATCAAAAGGTACTTTTTTAGCCTGTAAATATTGAAGCATATTGCCTTCAAAGTTAGGATTAGCCAAGCCTCCATCACGGTAATACTCATCGCGTTTACAAGCATTTAATATCAGCAGTACAGCAGCACAAGCAAAAATTAGCTTTTTCATATATCTTTTGTTATAATAATTAATTACCACCGTTAACCCAATAATCATTCAATTTCATAAATGGGTTGTTGTTTAGCGCACCCGAGCTAATTGGCCAGGTCCAGGCACCACGACTAAATTTATCAGATGTAAGCACGTTGTAAGAATACTGACTATTTAAAATTCTCTTCGTTCTAACCAAATCGAAGTAGTGGTGCCCCTCACCGATAAGTTCTCTTGAACGTTCGTAAAAAATAAATTCTTTAAGATCTCCATTTGAAGATGTATATGGAGATGCGCCAGCACGGCCTCTTACCATATTTACCAGTTTTATGGCTTCTGTATTTTCATCTATATTTGCAAGCGCTTCTGCCGCCAGCAGGAGTTCTCCACCATATCTAAAAATCATAAAGGTATTATCCGGATTGGCATCTTCCTCACCTACAATGAATGAGTTCTTTGCATATTTTAATAACATGAACTTGCCATTGTCGGCAAAAATATCTTCATTAAACCAGGTTGTGATCCTTTTGTCGCCTCCATCCTGAAAAAGTTTCTGCATATATTCGCCCCTGTAATAAGCAAAACTTACGCGGTGGGTATATTCGGGTCTTTTGTATGGGTAGTGCAAAAACATATCGGCAATTGGTGCAACATTCAATACGGCATCTCCATAATTTATACTTTGATAAAATTCGAATAAGCTTTCATCCGAACGCCCCTTGATCACTGTGGACCAGTCTGAAAGTGGCAATAACCGATAGGCATTACTTGCAACCAATTCCTTACCCAGATCTGCAGTAGCCTGATAATATTTTCTTGCGTTAGCGCCGTCAAAGCCTGCGTTCCACATATTCATCTCCATCATTAAGGCAATGATGCTGCCTCTACTTGCCCGAACGCCTTTTAAAGCAGGATCGCTATAGGTAAATGGAATTTGATTTTTATAACTATTTAAATCGGCAATACATTTATTTAATACGGATACAAAATTTTCGCGGGGTAAGGGTGTAGAATGAAATGCATCAGTATAATACACTACATCGCCAAATAACCGCACCATGGTAAAGTAGCAAAGTGAGCGAATAAATGCGGCTTCGGCCTTAAACTGTCCTTTTTCTGTTTCAGTAACACCTGGAACACCCTCATCTAATTTCGCGATCAAGATATTGGCACCTTGAATTGCCCTGTAATAACCGGTCCAATCTGTTATTCTATCAAAATTATAATAGTCCCAAGGCTGCCCTCTTCTGATCAGGTTTAATAGATCATTTCGACCTAAGAACTCCACATATTCGCGGGATGCGGCATTGTCAGACTGGCTTTCGTGCAATACCTCGCCCGATCTGTATTCTCCAACCGCACCAACATAATGTGTTTCATTAATTTTGCTAAAAACAATCCTCGATAGATCATAAATGTTAGCAACAACATCCTCTTTGGATTGGAAAAAATTATTTCCAGTCAACTTATCTAATGGTTGTACGTTTAAAAACTTTTTACATGCAGGCAAGCAAAAGGATGCTGCAATAACTAAAGTATAAATGATAACTTTTTTCATAATAAATATTTTTAGTTGCCTGTATTAAGTTCTAAGTTTAAACCTATATTATAAGTACGTGGTACAGGATATCCGTTAGAAATATCGCGACCTAATGCGGTTACGTTTTCTGGATTAGGGCCACTATACTTAGAAAATGTAATTAAGTTATTGGTAGAACCAAATATCCTTAAATTAGCCAGTCCGAATCTGCGTATCAACTTCTTATCGAACATATAAGAAAGCGTTAAGTTGTTAATTTTCAGATACGTACCCGTTTCCTGCCATAAGGTTTGATCGGCTCTTAATGGTTGAATATTTCCATAACGGCTAAAATCATAAGGGTATGGATATTTAGCAACATCGCCAGGTTTCTGCCAGATATTTAAATCGCCTAATGGTACTACAGCATTTAGTGCATAAGGATCTCTCATGATGGCAATACGATCTGCAAGCGCATTATTTAAGATTGTTCTATCGGCTGTATAACTGGCGTACATGTTTAGGCCCCATTTTTTATACCTCACGGTGAACGATAAACCACCTGTTAACAATGGTTGTGAGTTTCCGGTAATTTCGTAATCTCTGCCATCCAGAATATAATCGCCATTTACATCCTTTAAGATCGGGTCTCCTCCGTAAAAGAACGTATTATTTGTTTGGTATCTTTTTCCGGTAACCGGATCTACAGGTACATCCGCATCTGTTTTGTAAACCCCTTGGTTAATTCTTAAATAGTTTGATAGGGTATTTCTGCCTACTCGGAAAACATTATGCTGCAGATAACCAGAACCATCAAAGCGGATATATTGCCCATTATACTCTTCAGGCAATTTTAACAGCACATCGCGGTTATAAGCACCGTTTATCGAAAAAGATAAATCGAAATCCTTGCTGGTAATGGCTTTTACATTTAAGCTAATCTCGGTACCATAGTTGGCGATACCCAAATCGTTACTCGATAGTTTATTAAAACCTGTAATATTTGATAAAATACGATCGAACAATAAATTATCTACCTTTTTAAAATAACTATCCACAACGATCGAAAATCTGTTTAAGAAACCAATGTCGAAACCAAGGTTATACTGGCTTGTAGTGGTTGGCTTTAAGGCCGGATTTGGAATTAAATCGTAATTGATACCAATGGTTTGCGTATTGTTGTAATTTCCATTTAGGTTATAAATACCATAAATACTTTGAAGATTACCTGTTGGCACAATATTTTGGCCCCACGTTAACCTTAAACTACCATAGTCTAACCATTTTTGATCGGTCAACCAGTTTTCTTTGTTGAAATTCCATCTTAAACCTATTGAAGAGTTTTTAGAATATGGATTTTCCAAACCGCTTGATGAGGTACCATCTAAACGGTAAGAGAACTCGGCTACGTATTTTTTGTCGTAATCGTAAGACAGCGATCCAGCGAAAGAGGCAATTGTAGCATTTTTATAGCTACTTAAAACCCCGCCACCTCTTGAGTAATAACCATCGAACCCTACTGGCCCCTGAAGCTGATCGTTTGGAATTCTTTCCTGCCGGCTTATTGATGATTGGGAACCTTGTTTATAAATTTCGTTAAATGTATTGATAAAGAAATTATGCTTTTCACCTAATGTTTTGGCGTAGGTGATTGCATTTCTATTATATAACTGGAAATTTCTGCCATTATAATCATAAAGTTTCGCAAATGATCCATTGGCCGCAGCTGGTGTAAATGTAGTTTCAGTATCTGAGGTATAATCATAACTCAAGGTAGAAGATGCTGCGAAACCTGGTATAAATTCGTAACGGGCATCGATATTTGCTCTTAAATTTCTGGAATTATTATCGTTTAGCGTTTGCAAAGCAGATAATACCCCACCAGATGCCTGATAAAAAGACGGAGGAGGCAAAAGTGTTGACGCCTGACCGTTTGAAGCTACACCGGATTGAAGTAAGCCTGCACCGTTACCTTTATTCTGCTTACCTACCGAACCATTAACGAAACCGAAAAATCTAAATTTATCGTTCGGTTTAAACTCCATGTTCATGTTTAAATTGTAACGGTTATAACCCGTGTTTTTAATTACACCTTTTTCGGCATAATAACCCATATTGGCTTTGTAATTAAATTTTTGGTCGCCACCATCTAAAGCCAGGTTATGACTTTGGTTAAAGGTAGTTTGATAAAATACATCCTGCCAATCGGTAGAGTTATTATAGTACGCATTTAAACTATCGGCAAGAAAAGGTGTATTGCTAATTCCCCTGATCTGATTAATGGTCTCTGCGTTTAAAATAATTTGCTGAATTTTTAATTGGCGTTCTGAATTACCTCCTAATGTTTCGCGTAATTTAGGCGGAGCATTAACGAAAAAGTTCGTTACATATTTAATACGCGGCACTTTAGAATTACCTCTTTTTGTGGTAATGATGATTACCCCATAAGCACCTCTGGATCCATACATGGAAGTTGCCTGTGCATCTTTCAGGATTTGGATATTTTCGATGTCCTCCTGAGGGATTAGCGAAAGCGGACTTACCCCAGGACCTTGCGTTTGAAAACCAAACTCTGCTGCCTTATCTGCATCTAAAGGCACACCATCAATAATATACAATGGCGATGTAGGTTGTAAAAATGAATCGTTACCACTACCCGAAATACTTAAGCTTGATAAACCACGAAGCTGTACCGATCCCCTAAAACCAGGGGCACCAGTATTGTTTTGGATATTTAACCCCGGTACTTTACCCTGTAAAAGGGTTTCAATATTTGATACAGGAACATCTGCTACATCTTTAGCTGAGAGTGAAGTTGAAGAGCCAGTAGAAGTTTCCTTTGGCCTGTTTTGATAAGCTACAATAATAATCTCACTCAAATCTTTACGATCCTCGCTAATGGTTACTGTGATATTGGTTTGATTGGTAATTTTAACTGATGAGGTATTGTATCCTAAAAATTTAAATAAAAGTGTTCCTCCAACAGGTACGTTAACCGAAAACTTTCCATCGCCATTTGTTTGCGTTAAGCCTTTATTTGTGCTTTGCAGAATAACAGATACGCCTGGCACCCCCTGTTTGGTATCTTTATCCAGAACCCTGCCATTTACAATAATATTTTTTTCTTGCGAATAGGCATTTGTACCACATATTATACATACAATAAGTAATGTATATAAAAGTATATTTCTTTTCATAATATTAGCTTTATTGATTAACTATTCGTTAGCAAATTTTGGGTTCTCATTTTTGAAATAAAAGACGATTTCCCAGTCGCCAGCCTTATAAATAGCGAAATCGACACCGAAATTGGCCACCGTGCGCGCACCCCCAAAACCAATCCGGGAGTAACTCAACTCTGCTTTTGCCCTCGATCCGCCTTTAGCATAAGATGTAGGGATTTCTACCAATGGAATTGGATAAGCAACATCATACTGAACATATTTATCGGTTTTTTGGATATTGAAACCATGGATCATTTTATCCCAAACCGTTTCATTGAAAAACTTAGGATCGATTGGTAAAGAATCTTTACCCAAAACCACAATGCGTAACGAATGTCCATTACCTCCTGAGGTTAGTGGACGGATGTAAACAATTGCATCCTTTTTATCATTGTTGCTCACCAGGTTTAAATTAGAAGTAGCACCGATAACATTATTCAGATAAGGACGGATGTAATCTCTCAGTTTTTTGTCTAACGGAAATTTCGGATCAGGGGCAGGCAAACCTGTATAAGCATTAAAATCATTCGATGGTTCGTAAGGGCGCTCTCTAAAAGGTCTGATCTGAAAATCTCTGATCAGGCGCTCGCCACCGGTATTTTTAACCTTTACATCAAAAAACCGTGTATCCTGAGAAAAGTTGGTACTATCAATCGGACGGGGTTTTAATATCTGGTTGGTTGCTGATGGCCATAAGATGAATTCACCTGATGAACGTATTTCAAATATTGGATGTGTTTCGATTTTTCTTTTGGCCTCAATTTCAGCCAGGCTTTTTTCCAAACCGGTATAAGGGGCTGTCCATACGTAAGTTGGCGCGGTTGTAAAAAGATCGCTCACGGGCTTTCCATCTCCAAACCTAACGTTTACAATTTCGAACGTAATAGGATTGGTTGAGTTATCGCTATTAAAGCCACCGATAAGATTGGTTCTTCCAATTATTGGCTCCAGAATTTTATTGCTAAAATTCACATTATTACTGATATAATCTTTCTCATCGGGTAAATCGAAAACCTTTTTACAGCTACTGCAAAGGGTTACAGCAAGTAAAAGGAGCGCAAAATATTTATATATGATCGATTTCATCGGGCTATTTATTTTAATGTTTCTATTTCGCATCACTATTTCGTTTTGTTTATGGTAAACTCAGCCAACTGGAATGTACCACTGTTTCTGAGCTCGGTAATAACAACGCGGTAAAATTTGTAGGCAACCGTATTTGTACACCTAAATACTTTTTGCTGATATCTTTCTTCAAAGAAGAAGTTAGACCTTCTATCCAATTCTACCCAGCTTGAACCATCCATCGAGCCTTCATAAGTCCATGCTTTTGGATCTCTTTCGTTGGCATCATTTGCAGATGTTAAGGTATATACGGATGAAACAGCAGGTGTTTTAAGCTCAAACCTCATCCATAGTTCGCCTTGTAAGTCGGCCAGAAATTTAGTGTGATCATCACCATCGATTACTTTTCTCGAATTTTCCCCACTGGTTATACCTCCACCATTTTCGCGGTTTGATGAAAATATACCGCCAATTTCAAGGTAAAGGTTTGGTGGTGGTGGTACAAAAGTTAACCGGGTAACGAATTCGTTAAAGCCAAATACGTGATCGGCACTGATAACGTGTACGACCCCATTTTTGGTTTTAATGTTATTTGATGATGTTGTACTGGTTGCCCAGTTGCGAACGAATTTGCTTTTTTTGGTATTATCGAAATTAATAACCTCCGGTCCGGCACCAACCTGACCAGAAGCCGATATTTTGGTTACACTCGCATGCATTGGATAACCAATATGTACACTTTTCAAGTCTAAACCATCTTGAAGTTTTAATGAATCGGTTGTTTTCTTACCTCTAATAATGTAGTACGAGGTCATCGTATCTAACTGAACGGCATCAATATTGGCCAAAAAAAGTGGATCTTTATCAGATAGTTTTCTTAACGTATTTAAGTTCCGTAAAGCCAATTGGAAGCTTGGATTGCTTACTGCAAATAGCGTAACATTACTATCGGTTAATGTTTTTTTCAAACCCATCCTGTCAATCGCTACAATAAGCGAATCGAAAACACCTGGTTTGCTTTTCAAATAATCGTAAGTATTGCCGGCAAAGGTTACATTCTGATCTGGCGCATCGTAAAACCCTCCATTCTTCTTGCAGGCAGAATTAATTAGCGTTAGCAACGATAAGATTGCCAGCGCGCCCATATATTTTATTGAATTTTTCATATTCGTTATCATTAGCGCCAGTAAGCATTTTGGGTTAATAAACTATTTTGAGCAATCAGCTTTCTTGATATAGGCCAGTAAATTCCGCCAGAATTAATGAGATTCATAAATTTGGCGTCGTTCTGTTTGATCTTGTTGTAACGGATCAAATCATACCACCTTGAGCCTTCACCCAACAATTCGCGGTGGCGCTCTTCGAAGATTAATTTAATTACGTCGTTTATATTTATAGAAAATCCTTCATCATATCTTCTCACCATCACAGAAAGTAGTTCACTTACAGCCCCCTGTTGGTCGCCCAAAACTGAAAGCGCTTCTGCTCTTAATAACACGATATCTTCTAAGCGGGTAAAAACCAAAGCACTGGTAAAATACCTGAAGTTTGGATCGGTACCACCGCCCTGGATCACTTTGATTTTGCTGAAAATGGGATACTTACCGTTTAGGTTGGTAAAATATCTTCCATCATATTTTGCCTGTCCTAAAGTATCAACCGCAAACCTTTGATCTTTTGCAATATTGAAATATTTAAGAATTGAATCTTTCGGAAGATAAATGTCTGGAACTGACTTAGTCATAACCGGTTCCGCTAAAGTTAACTCTTCAATATGCCCGGTAGATGAACCATCCACATGGCCATAATCGGAGTTAAAACCGAACATCTGCCTGGTGTTCTTATTGTAGAAAAATCCATTGGAATTTGACAAATCAGCACTTCCTGTAAAACCACCTGAACTTCTGCCATAATTATCTTCAACAAATTTGGCATATTTAGAAACGTTGGTATAATCGCCATTCCAAGCTGCCAAATGAGCTAAAACAGCATATGCCGTAACTTTTGTTGCCAAAGCACCACCCCATCTTCCCGAACTTTCATTGTAATAATCAGTTGGCTGCTGCACATCACCACCACTGTAAATAAATGGCAGATCAGCTGCTGCTTTTAAAATTTCCTGTTCGGCCCATGCTAAAATCCTAGCCTGGCTTTCGCGGGGTTTATTGGTAAATTTACCTTCGTCTGAAGAGGTAATAAATGGTACATCGCCCCAGATTCTCACCATGTAGAAATAGGCAAAAGCCCTTAAAAACCTGGCTTGCGCAATATCCACGGTCATGTTATTGCTTGTGTATCGTTTATCTGTTTCTTTTACATGCCCAATATTTTCCAAGAAAACATTGGCGCCGTTTACAATGGCGTAAAACCTGGTCCAATCAGATAAGGCCTCCATTACGGGATATGCCGCATTTAAATTGTTGCCAATTACAGCCTTTAAATCCTGTCTTTTTGGACTTAAAAATTCTCCCGTTCTCACATCACCATAAATCCAGTGACTGTTGTTATCTGATAAAGCAGCCCGTGTTAAAGCATAAACCCCCAAAATTCCCGATCGGGCATCCTCTACTGTATTCCAGGCATTTTTTTCGCCTACAACCCTGGTAGAATCGGTTTCTAAAGCCTTATTACAACTCGAAAAGGCAATTATAGAAACCAGAAGTATGTATAATATATTTTTCATCTTACTTGATGTTTTGTTAGTTCTTGTTTTCATCTTATAGCTCCATTTTAACACCTAGGGTATATGTTCTCGGAATGGGTTGGCCATAACCCGTATCAACGCCGTCGTAGCTAACCAGTTCAGGATCTTGACCGGTGTAAGGCGTGATGGTGAAAATATTACTCACTGCACCGTATACGAAGAATTTGTTAATTTTAATGTTCTTCTTATTGAGCAGATTACCCAGTTCGTAACCTAATGAAACCTGTCTTAATTTTAAGAATGAAGCATTCTCTAAAAAAAGATCCTGATCTGCACGGTATGGGATTACCGTACTCCAAGGATTGTAAAGAGGATATTTCGAATAATCGCCACGTTTCTCCCAGAAGGTAATTTCTTTAACAGAATTGATATCTGTATTGCCTTCGCGGTTAACAAAATCAAAATGGTTAGCCATCTCCTGGTTGATTAGCTTTCTTCCTAAATTAAAGTAGAAACTCGTAGCCAGGCTCCAATTGCCATATCTAAAATTGTTATCGAAACCACCTGCAAGGGTCGGTAATGAATGGCCTTTTAATACTTTATCGTTATCATCAATAGTATTATCACCGTTTTGGTCTTTCCAACGTGGATCACCGGCCTTTAAAACAATTCCCTTATATTTTAATTTTTGTCCATTAGCCACTGGCACATCAGCATCTGAAGTATAAATGCCATTATTCTCCAATAACCAATATTGATCCACCGGCTCGCCAACTTTTAAAAATCTGTTACCTACTACCAACTGATCTAATCCTCTTGGCAATGCTTTCAATTCGTTAGCGTTGTGATTAAAGTTTAAGGCCGAATTCCATGAGAATTTACTTTTTGCGATTATCTGAGCATTCACTGTAAAATCGATTCCCATGTTGTTAACAGACATTCCGCTTTCGATAGATTGTTTATAACCATATTCAGCATAAGCAGGGATACCAATTAATTGGTTTTTATCGGTTTTGCTATAAAGTTCAACAGAAACGTGAAGACGGTTTTTCAACATCGCCACATCGGCAGCAACATTAAGTTGATCTGAGTACGACCAAGGTACACCATAACCTACCCAACCAAATTGATAAGGACGTGTTAAAACACCGAATGCATTATATCCAGGCACCGTTAAGTTACCGGTATAGCCAACTGAGGCTGTATATTGTGGCCCCTGTGTATAATTATCGTAACTAAAAGTGCGCCCCATTCTACCAACACTTGCACGCAATACTAAATCATCAACCAAGCTGTTATCTTTCAAAAATTCGTTTTTGATATTCCAAGCTGCAGAAATAGTTGGCGAATAAAACCAACGGCTTGTTGGTTGTGCATTTGAAGAGCCATCTAAACGTAATATTGCCGATATGAAGTATTTATTGCTAAATGAGTAATCGGCTTTTCCATAGAAAGACAATAAGTTATCTTCTGTTTTATCTAAAAACCGATAAGTCAACTCTCTTGGAAAGGCAACTGGCGTTAAATAACCACCGTTAACACTTCCGTTATCGTTTATTGGTTTAGAATCCAATAAGTTAATTTTAATATAATCGTTAACACCTTTATAGGCATAAGCATTACTATATTTATAGATATCCCATTGCATTGTTTGTCCTAACGCAAAATGAAAATCATGAACCTTATTCAGATTCAAATCGTAAGTCACTTTGTTATCCACCATTAATCTTTGGCTAAAGCCATAATAATTGGATGCATAACTGTTTCCCTGCAAAAGCGTTCTGGCATAGAAAACATCTCTATACCCCTCACTGTAATCGGCATTAAAAGATGATACCACTTTAAATTTGCCAAAAGTTCCTTCTAATTTGGCATAGCCCTGAATAGAGTTTGTTTTGTTATCATCAAAACCTTTCTTATATTCTTGCAGGTATGAACCATAGAAATCTTTATTTGGAGGTAGAGGCGCGCTTAAATCAGGAAAATAATTAAGTTGTGCAAATCGGTCGCGCAAGGTTTTATTTCTGTCGCGGTTTAAACGGTTCGCATTAATCATAGTCGAGAACAACAACCATTTGGTTGGCTTCATATTGATATTGAAAGTGGCGCTATAACGGTCGATACCCGTTTGATCTGCTACGCCTTCACTTTTGGTATTACCTAATGCAAACCTAAAATTCGCCCTGTCAGTACCACCGGCAAGTGAGAAATTAATGCCATATACCAGCGCATTTTTGTAGTATAAATCTGTCCAGTCTGATTTTCCACTATACACATTATTTAGCGAATCGCTTAAATATACCGGATACTCTTCATCATCAGAATACCTGCCATTTGTGGTATATACATCATAAAACCGCTGTCTGAAATCATTTTCGTATTTACCATTGATGGTATTTACAAATGGTTTTTGCACCATGCCTATATACGAATTGAAAGATATAGCGCGGTATTTACCAACTGCTGTTTTTGAGGTTAAAACAATTACTCCATTAACACCTCTTGGCCCATAAACAGAAGTAGAACCTAAATCTTTAAGTACCTCTACCGATGTAATATTATTCAGATCGATACCGGCCAATAAATTAGTTGCAGGACCGATTCTATTAAAATCGAATTGCTGTATATCAAAAGCAAAAGGATGCTCCCGTACCAAAGGGATTCCGTCGAGAACCACCAGAGGCTGAGCATCGTACAAATCCTTTTTAGATAATAGTGGCATTGCAGCCCCTCTAATAAACATGTTCTGAATAGACCCAGGCTCACCAGATGGCTCCTGAATATACAGACCAGCAAAATTGCCCTTTAAGTTTTGTTGTAATGAAACGGCAGGGAATAGTGATAGATCTCTGGTGTCTTTTTTTACACCGCCAGATAACTTATCGTAAAGTGTTTTCTGCTTGATCTGATCTAAACTGTCTTTTCGTAATGAATCTTTCGGTGTTACGATCTTGATTTTTGTCGTATCCTGAAGAATCAAGCAATTAATTGTTAGGCCTTTATGAAGTTTTTCACCCGTTGCAAAAGTCGGTAAAACGTTTAATGTAAACGCGGCAAAAAAAACAAGGCACGCCCATAAGTATCGCATAGTTAATGGATCTTTAATTGGTAAAAAAATGATTTCTAAAACTTATTTTTTCGGAAACGGCATAGTATGTCCTAGGTTAAAGAGACAGGTACTTCGGTAGTAATAGTTAAGGGTTCTCATAAAATTTAGTATTTGGTTAAATCAAATATATACTATACTAAAACGTTTTAATAACAAATTGTCATTTTTATGAAATTTTTATAAAATACCACAATAATATTTAATTCTATTAAAATAATTGTCAGTCAGACAGGTAAAAAAATAAATATTATCAGAATATCTTAAAAAATTAACATCCTATAAAACAGTCTATAAGGATATTTTTAGTCAGCAATAACAATAAATCGAACAATTTTATGTTGCTATTTTCTTAAAGCACTTAAACGTTTTAGTAAAAACATAAAATACAGATCAAGAAGTAAAGATTAAACCGACAATGATTGTTTAGGCGTGAGGATAGTCCTTTACCATATTATATATTATAGCATTAGCTTGGATATAGTGGTATTTATATCATAAAACAGAAAGGTTAAAATCAATTATTTTTCGGTGGCCACCCGATAAGTAGGATCTTCTATAATGTTTACTGCTATAATCTGATCGGCATTTTTCAGCAAGCGCTTACAATCGTCGCTCAGGTGCTTTAATTGGAGTTTTTTATCAGCCGAATGGTAACGTTCGGTTAGTTTATTCAGTGCATCAATACCCGACATATCAAAAACACGGCTATGCTTAAAATCAATTACGATATGCTGAGGATCATGAGCTACATCAAACAGCTCATTAAAATTGGCAATAGATCCAAAAAACAAGGGGCCAAATATTTCGTAGGTTTTTACACCACTGGCATCGATATGTTTACTGGCACGTATCCGTTTAGAACTTTCCCAGGCGAAAACAAGTGCCGAAATAATTACACCTATTAATACCGCAAGTGCCAGGTTATGCAGCCAAACTGTAATTACAGCCACCAGAATCCCAATGATAATATCCTGCGAAGGCATTTTATTAATCACTTTAAAGCTCATCCATTCAAAGGTGCCAATGGCTACCATCATCATTACACCAACCAAAGCCGCCATGGGTACGCGATCTATTACCGGAGCGCCTACCAAAATAATAACCAATATAGTTAAGGCAGCAATAATGCCCGATAACCTTGCCCTCGCACCTGCCGAAAGATTAACCAGTGTTTGGGCAATCATTGGGCAGCCGCCCATGCCAGTAAAAAAGCCGTTTGCAATATTGGCAATTCCTTGAGCAATACTCTCTCTGTTCCTATCGCCTTTGGTTTCTGTAATTTCATCAACCAGGTTCAAAGTAAGCAGGCCCTCCGTTAAGCCCACACCTGCCATAATGAGCGAATAAGGAAAAATGATCTTCAGCATATCCAGATTCAACGGCACTTTTGGAATATGAAATGGAGGAAACCCGCCATTTACTGAAGCAATATGTTTAACCAGTTTGGTATCAATTCCAAAACATAAAACGATAAGAAAAACCACAATAATAGCCACCAGCGAGGATGGAATGGCCTTGGTTATTTTAGGGAGAATGATCACTATTGCAACGGTGAGTAATACCAAAGCCAACATGATATATAAAGGGGTACCGCTCAACCATTCTATTCTGCCGTTAACAAGGGTTTTGAACTGTTCCAGCTGCGACATGAAAATAATAACCGCCAAACCGTTAACAAAGCCAAACATTACGGGCTGCGGAACCAGTCTGACGAATTTCCCAAGTCTAAACAGTCCCACCATAATCTGGATTACACCTGCTAAAGCCACTGCCGCAAAAACAAATTCTATACCCTGGGTTTTCATTAAGGCGATGAGCACAATCACTGTTGCACCTGCCCCACCCGAAACCAAACCTGGCCTGCCACCTAAAACAGCCGTAACCAACCCCATAATGAAGGCGGCGTATAAACCTGTTAAAGGAGGGAAACCTGCAAGAATAGCAAATGATAACGATTCGGGGATCATCGTCATGGCCACCGTTAAACCCGCAAGAATTTCAGTTTTATAATTTATTTTCTTAGAAAAATCGAAAAGTTGCAGGTAAGGTTTCATCATTTAAATTATTAGCAGTTGCAAATATCTAAATTATGGGAACATTAGTGCTATAATAAATATCGGCGCTGAATAAGTTTAGTATCAGCGGGACTAATAAATATTTATAAAGGGATTGCAAATCTATAGCACCTGGGTTCGGATTGCAAATCTGATCAACCTGGCTAAAAGACAGAAAATGTAAGTTGGATGATGGAATTAATTTTGCGCTCATTTTCGACATCTGCGGGACAAATAAATAACAAAAAAACGGATTGCAAATCCAGATCAACGGTAAAGATTAGAAAACTAACTCGGGATAACTTTTTTGCGTTTAAGTTCGTCAAACAGATCAAAAAACATTTTTTCAGTATCGATATACTCATGGAAGCCCAATCGTCTTGCTTTGGTACCGTCTGAGAAGAAATCGTAATCCCAAGAAAAAACAAAGTCGCCAAAGGCCCATGAAGATACTTCTCCATAACTGTGTTTGACTAGGTTATGTTTTTCCTGCAGTTGTGTCCACAAAGCCGATTTATCAGCCATTACGGTTTGCAAAGGCATTTGAAGTGGAGAGGCAGTATCCATTTTAAAATAAGCTGCAATTTTAGGCCAAAGATCGTTCCATCGGACCAAATCACCATTGGTTATATTAAAAGCTTGATTGGCACATGCCGGGTTGGTGGCCGCCCATACCGTTGCTTTTGCCAATAATCCAGCATCTGTAATGTCTAAAAGCTTATCATATGCTCCTAATTTGCCAGGAAAACGCAAAGGCAGACCTAGTTCTTTCGATATGGATGCATAAACTGCAATTACAGAAACCAAATTCATTGGATTACCCAATGCCGTACCCGCAACCACAGATGGCCGGAGTGCAGACCAGCTCCATTTTTTTCCCTTTTGCTGTGCTTCAAGAAACTGTTGCTGATCTACATTAAATTCCGGGGGCATATGTCCACCGTCGCTTTCTTTTGCCGGTGTTTTAAAAGGGCCGTAATGCGCTCCGTATACTTTATAGCCCTGCATTAAACTGATGTGCTGTAAGTCTTTTGCAGTACCTTCAATGGCATTAACCACATTCACAAGCATCGCCAAATTAGATACTACCAACTCCGCCCATGTAGGTTTATCCTGATATGCGGCATAAAAAACATGTGTTACTTTAGTTAAGAGGCTCAATTGCTTCTTGCTGTCCTCTGGGTCCAGCAGGTCTACAGAAATGTACCTCGTTTTATCTTTATCCAGCCCACCCCGACGCGATAAACCGATAATATCCCAATCACCAAGATTTTCTAAGTGGCTGATTAAATTACTGCCAATTACCCCATTTGCACCCACAACCAACGCTGTTTTACTGTTATTCATCTCTTTTAATTTAAATTGATTCACATAACGCAAAGATCCTGACAAACCACAGATATGTTTTTGTAAAATAGTATGATATTTTTGTATAAATCTATCATGAAGCGATACATCCAATTTCAACCTATTGTTATTTCAGAATTTGAAGTAAGCAAGTGGCAGCACCCCTTACATCGGCACAACCATTATGAACTGATTTACATTAAAAAAGGATCTGGCCAGCATATCATTAACGAAATCTCCATTGCTTACGAAAAAGGAAATCTCTTCTTAATTGGTCCGGATGATGATCATCGTTTCGAAATTGAAGAAAAAACTCATTTCATTTATATAAAGTTTACCGATATATTCATTCATCAAAAAGAGGTTAACTCAACGGGCTTGCAATACCTGGAATACCTGATCAAAAGCCGTGAAACACATTTTACAGGCTTTAACTTTACGGCAAACGATCAGTTGATTGTTGAAAACATCATTGCACTTATCTTATCGCTCAATATAAACATGTTGCAAAATGAAGCTTTAATCTGGACCCAGATCTTAGTGCTTTCTGATATTATGCAGCGCAATATGCCCGAAATCAAAAATAGCGCGCAACGCTCGAAAGACATCCAAGCCATCTTCTGTTACCTGCACAAATACATTTACCAGCCTAAAAATTTAAAAGCGAATGTAATGGCGGCACATTTTAACCTTTCAGAAGACTATATAGGGCCCTATTTTAAAAGAAATACAGGTATAACCTTACGCCAGTATATCCACAATTATCGTCAGAATTTAATTCAACAGCGAATAGAAAGCGGAAGATTTGGATTGAAACAAATTGCGGAAGAATTTGGCCTTGTTGACGAAAGCCACGTAAGTAAACTGATGCGAAAAGTCTGAAAGTATGTAAGATGGATTAGTTTGAAGTCTATGCTGCAGAAGAAACATGCCTTTGTGTGCTTCGTGCCTTGGTTATTGGATGGAAAATGTAAGATGGGTGATGGAATTGGTTCTGCGTTCATCTTCTAGATCTGTGGAATAAATAATTAAAAACGAATTGTAAACCCTTAGCATTTAGGTCTGGATTGCAAATCCAGACCCGCTACATTATTTAAACAAACTTTTTTCATCTACCGAAAAACCAAGCTCAATAAAACTCTGTGTAGACCATTTAATTTTGAGTGGAGCGCCTGTATCTTTTATGGTTTCTTTACTCACATCCTTACCGGTTCCATAATTGATCTGTGCAAAAGGATTTTTATCAATATTGAGCATTAAAAGCAATCTGCTCCCTTTTTGCAGCTGCTTACTGAATACTCTCGATCTATAAAAAGGTATGGTTTCTAACTTCCCAGGTTTAAGCAAGTTTCTTTTACTCATATCGTATGCGTAACTGGCTCTTCCTAAATAATAAGAGAGCTGAAAATATTCGCCTGAGGGCGTAACTTCATAAAGAACCAGGCCTACGTCCATATCCTTTTTATTGATGATGGCTTTAAGCTGTCCCTCTAGCGCACCTGATACTGAAACGGCTTTATTAAATGGCTTCGTAATAAAAAACAGTCCATTGGATCTGTCGATTTCTTTTTTGATGATCGGATCAGGGTAATAATCATTGTAGAATGTGGTTCTGTCTGCCAGATCAACCTGTTGATGCATAAAAACTTGTTCAGCTGGCTTTTGCTGCGATAACAGCATCGTTCCGTTTATACTATCCAGATAAAACCGGATACGGTGATCTTCCATTTTTGCCAATGAAGGAGCATGCTTCCACTTATTTGCGCCCATGACCTCATAATTGATCTTATCTTTTATCAGTGTGGGTTTCTTTCCGCCTTTAAGAATATAATCGAGCCATTGGAAAGTGATTTCGCGGGTATTGATTAGTGCTATTGAATCTACCTCATAGTCCCTCAGCTTGGCTACTCCACCTATCTGCGATCCAAAATGATCATAAGGGCCTATAATTAAATAATGTTCGGCCGAGGGGTTATACTTATAATGTTCGCGCAGGTATTCCAATGCCGAAACCTGTCCATCATCATAGTAGCCGGTAATACTAAGTACTGGAATATTAATGTGTTTAAATTCTTTACCATAAGGCACCATCGACTGCCAGTAGGCATCGTAATCGGGGTGACTAAGCCACTTCTGCAATAATGGATTTGGTGTGCCGTCAATGCTGTCGATCTTATTGTAAGCAGCCCCACTTTCCCACCAGTTATTCCGCATCCTGCGCCAACGGGCATTGTCGTTATTCACAGCATCATCCGTGTATTTGTTATTGGTGATGTAAAATGCCCATTGATAATTGGCTGCTAAAAAAACATTATTTTCCATGGGTAAGCCAAGCCCTGGAATTGCAGCTACATAAGGTACAATGGTTTTAAGTGCCGGATGCAGGTGCTTGGTGGCAGCCCATTGTGCAAAACCAGAATAACTTCCTCCATACATGCCAACCCTGCCATCGCTCCATGATTGATTGATGATCCAATCGATAACCGCATTCACATCCTGTGCTTCATGCTCATAAGGTTCGGGCCTATCGGGACTGAGCCGTTTCCCTCTGGCATCAGCAACAATGCCTACATAACCATGATCGGCAGCGTATTTGGCTTCCATCAAACTTCTATTGGTGTTGGAATAGATAAAATAAAAGAGTGCGGCAGGTAATTTCTGTCGCATACCTTTTTTCCTCACCACTACAGCAGATAAAGTAATGCCGTATTTTGTTTTAATCATCACGCTATCGTTGATGATATAATTAGTGGTATCGGGTAAGGTTAGTTTTTGCTGTGCAAAGGTTTCAATGCCCATTACGAGGCATAGCGCAGCCATACCCAGTTTTACTAAGTTTATTTTCATGATCAAAAAATTATAATTTATGTTTTAATGAGGCTCCGTAATTTAACAGCCTGCCGTTCTGATATTCTGATTAAATTTCCCGTTTTAAGTTCTACAAACATCCCCTCATCATCTTTTTTTACCGAACTGATGTAGTCGAGGTTAAATAATATACTTCTGCCGGCTCTAAAAAATCTTTCACAATCGGGGTTATCTTCGAGTTTGTTTAATGAGGTTTTGAGCAATACCTGTTCTTGCCCGAAAAAGAGCCTGGCGTAATTCTCTACCGACTCGATCAGATGCACATCTTTCCATTTAATGAGGTGGTGTTTGCTCCTATCCTTTATAAAAACAACGGCTCCATTATTCGCACCGATCTTTTCTATGGCTTTATCCATTGCACTTTTAAAGCGTTCCTCCCGTATGGGCTTCATCAGGTAATCCATGGCGCTTACTTCAAAAGCCTGCAACGCATAACTGTCGAAAGCGGTTACAAAAATCACCTGCGGCACATGTACCAAATTCTCCAACAGGTCGAAACCCGAACGGCCAGGCATCTGTATATCCAAAAAAATCAGGTCGGGCTTTAAAAGTCCGATAAGTTGCTCGGCTTCATCAGCATTGGCAGCCTCACCCAATACCGTAACCTGCGGATAGCTTTTTAACATCCTTATCAGTTCCTGCCTTGCGCCACGTTCATCGTCAATAATCAGTGTTCTAATGTTGCTCATCTGATTGGGATTTTAATTTCGGCGCAAACCTTTTGCTCCATTTCATACAGGCTGAAAGATGCATGGTGCTGGTAACTGAGATCGAGCCGTTCTTTCAGGTTCTGCAGTCCTATGCCTGCCACCGTTTTATTTGGTTCCAACTTGCCAGGGTTTAAAACACGGATGCTTACCAATCCATTCTGTTCGTTAATTATTACCTCAATCTTCCCACCCTGCTTTTCTAATGCAACTCCATGTTTTACCGCATTTTCTACCAATGTTTGAATGCATAAGCGTGGCACCATCAGCGCAGAGAGCGAAATATCGATATCCAAATCGTATTGTAATCTTTCTTCCATCCTCAAACCTTCTAACTCCAGGTAATCTTTCACCAGGTCTATTTCTTCATTTAACCTGATCAGCATGGCGCTGCCTTTATACAATCCACTGCGCAACAGTTCGCTTAGCAGATCGATTGCCCTACCCGCTGCATCGGGCCGGGTATATACCAAAGATTTTATGTTATTGAGTGCATTGAACAAAAAATGGGGATTTAACTGAGCAGAAAGATTATCCAGTTGCGACTGTTTAAAGCTAAGCTCCAATCTGGCATTTTCTACTGATAACCGCATTTCCCGTTTTGCGTAGTGGTAAAGGTGATAGGCTAAAAGCCATATGGCCATTAAGCGGATACCAGCAACAAAAATACCTACTGCATTTAAACTAAAAAAATCAGCAAACGACTGGTGTGGGTGACTTAGAAACAGTAATCTCACCAGGTACAACTTACTAACCGTAATTATGGTATAAAAAATACCCATTACCGGAATAACGATCAGCATCCGCCAGATCAGTTTCTGAAGCGCCAGGTCATGCCAATGGTTTTTATTTGCAAAATTACGGTACAAATGGGTAATCAAAATGTACATGACCACATCCGAAACAAACTGTACAACAGCCATATCGAATCTGAAATTACCAGCTGCAGACCAACCTTGAAATGCCCAATACAAAGCGGCCACACACCAGCCAATTAGCTGACATTTCCAATAAAGCGATATGTAGGGTTTCTTTTCCAAAAATTTTCTGTTCCAAACAAAGCAACGAAAACTAATTTTAAGAAAAAAGATAAAGTACAGGAGCGTAGGATTTTCGGGGATGAGTGGTTCTTTTAGTCAGGAGTCGGGTCAGAAGTCCAGAGTCTATCGTGCAAAGAAACAAATATGCCTTTATGCGCGCTGTGCCTTAGTGGTTTATAGGAAGAAAATATAGGATGGAGATGAGGCTAGTCCGAAGTCTGCAGTCAGAGGTCCGAAGTCTATTATGCAAAACAAACAAACTCAGCTTCGTGCCTTGGTGGTTAGAGGATGGAAAACGTAATAGATGGATAACGGAATTGATTCTGCGCCAATCCTCTATATCTGCGGAACAAATAAATAGCTAAAAACGGATTGCAAATCCGTAGCACTCGGGGTCTGGATTGCAAATCCTGACTAACAATAGTACGAAAACATCAATTTACCAACTGCTTTTTAAATGTATTCGGACTAATACCAACCTCTTTTTTAAATAAACGCGAGAAATAAGAAAGGTTCTCAAATCCCAATGCATAAGCAATCTCCGAAACCGATCTATTTTCACCGATCAAACGGTTTTTTGCTTCAGATATCAGGTAAATATGGATATGTTCTAAAGCCGTTTTTCCACTTTCCTGTTTTAAAACATCTGTTAAATAACCTGCCGAAATGTTTAAACGCGCTGCCATATCATGCACTGATGGCAAACCTTTAGTAGCCAATAATCCATTGGCAACGTATTTATTTATTTCTTCATTAAACCGGGTTACTGTTTTGCCCGAAATTTCTGTACGGTTAAGAAATTGCCTTTTGTAAAAACGTTGACTGTACTTAAGCAAAGTATCTACGTTGGCCAAAATCAATTCGCGACTATATTCATCCTGGTTGTTTCGGTATTCGGTTTCAATTTTATGATACAGCTCCCATACTGTGCTTTCTTCACTGGGCGAGAGATGTAGCGCTTCGTTAGTTTCGTAATCGAAGTAGTGGTATTTTTTAATGGTATCATGCAACATATGTCCATTCAAAAAATCTTCATGAATAAAAATCAAAAAACCATCCTCCTCCATCTCCAGGTTTTTCATTTCGATTACCTGATTGGGTTTAAAGAACATCATCGAACCGCTCTCGTGGTCGTATTTTGTACGTCCATAAAGGATTTGTCCTGCAATAATCTTTTTAAAACCGATCATATAGAAATCGCTCGTAAACTCCCGGTCGCCCATGGTACACCTATGGTCGCATTTGTAAATGCTAAACAATGGGTTCTCGGGTGGCGGAAATGCGTTTTCTCTGTGTAATTCGGCTAAATTTTTATAGTGTTTCATCCCTTTGAATAGTAATTAACTACAAGCTACACAATTACCCCATACAGCTTGTAGTTAAAGGTTTTAAATGATTTATTAATGACCGTGCGCATCGGCCGCTACCTCAGCCCATTCATCAAATTCAGCCAAACGTTCTGCATAAACCTGTTTAACATTTGGTAGAGCCACTTTACCCAACAAGAAGTGTAAAGGAGGTTTAGGACTGTCGATCAATGCCAATACAGCGGGTACTGTCGCTTCTGGTTTGCCCCAACTATCGGGTGTCGAAGCATCAAAAAATGCTTTTTTAACTGGCGCATATACTTCTAGCGGCGCTGTTTGGAAAGCTGAAGCACCCGACCAATCGGTAGAAAAACCATTTGGCTCGATTAAACTTACATTAATGCCAAAACCTTTTACTTCCGTAGCCAAGGTTTCACTTAAGCCGTTAACCGCATATTTCGAGGCATTGTATAAACCCAACACAGGCAAAGTCACCAAGCCCAGGAAGCTAGAAACCTGGATAATGTGCCCGGCTTTTTGTTCGCGCATTACCGGAACAATTGCTTGTGTTACCCACAGCAGACCAAAAAAATTGGTTTCCATTTGTGCACGGGCCTGTTGTTCAGTCGTTTCTTCTATGGCACCAAACAAACCAAATCCTGCATTATTGATCAATACATCAATGCGGCCAAAATGCTGCTTAACTTTTCCAACTACGGCAAAACAGGCGTCTCTATCGTTTACATCCAATTGAAGCGGCAACACAGCATCGCCATAAGCTTCTATCAAATCATTTAAATCTGCTGTATTTCTTGCGGTTGCAGCTACTTTATCGCCACGCTCTAAAAGGGCCTTTGCCCAGATTTTACCAAAGCCACGTGAAGCACCGGTAATTAAAATTATTTTCGACATTTTTTTCTTTGTTAAATATTGATAACAAAGGTATTGTAGCGCGGTAAGACCAATTTATACAAAACACGGGACTATTAGCACATTTTAAGGTTTAGCTAAATTATCAGTTTGAATATTTAACAATAACCCGAAAGATTATCAATCTGTTGTAGCGCTTATGGATGTTTTTACGTTTTATGAGGAACCATTAATCTAAAAACCACTCACCTATGAAAAACCTACTTTTTCTTTTTGTAGCCTTTGCACTTGTTTCATGTAAAAAATCGGAAAGATATGGTCCGCTGAACTTAAAAAACGGACAGGAAGTTGAACTGCTGGTAAGCCCTCGTTATGCTGCAGATAATGATGTGCTTTTAAAGTTACCAGGCAATGTAGATGCAGGCGCCTCTCTTGTAGGTTTTGACCAAAGGGAACCTGGTTATTCTTATCGCGTTAAAGCCAGATTCAACCGTGATAAAGAGCCACTTCAAGACGGACCTGAATACTACTTTATTTTCGAAAAGATAATTAGCAAAGAGCAATACAAAGGAACTGAGTCATTTCCTGTTCAGCTGATTACCTCATATGTACCTGGCGGACCAGTAATAAGACTAAGCAAAACAGGAAATAATTATTATATGGTTCCAGATAAGTTACAGCTCACTTATGAAGACAGTACCGTACAGAACGAACTTGAAGAAATCTGGCTAAATGTACAGGAAATCCGTGCAAACTGGCAAAAAGGACAACGGCCAAAATGGAAGGCCATTAAGGCAACAGTGGTACAGGATCCGCAGAAATTTGGGAAGGCCTACCTGGTACAACAGATACAATTCATCGATTAACAAAAAATACAAAGAGGCTGTATCATAAATTGTAATTTACTTCGAGTTTGTCACGTTGTCCAAAGGACTCCTACGGAGAGCCTGTCGAAACGCTTTTTAAGAGATTAAAAAAGGTCCTTCGACAAGCTCAGGATGACAATTTATGATAAGCCACTTTTGCTTTCAAGTAAAAACCAAGATATTACTTAGATACTGTAATTAAATGATTCGGTTTCGATTAACCCACGGTGCTGCATTTCAGTCCAAAAGGCTAAGGGCAGCTTTTTTGCGGCAAGGGCAACATTGGCGGCAACTTTCTCAGGTCTTGTGGTATTCAAGGCAATACTTTTCACTCCAGGAAACTGGAAAGAAAAATTAAAACAGGCTTCAGCCGGTAGCACACTAAACTCATCACAAACTTTAAAAAATTCATTCCTCCAATCGAGTAGTGCTTTTCCCGATACTGTATCGCGATCAACCTGCTGATAATTGAAAAAATCGCCTCCTGTTAAAAACCCTCCGTTAAACACAGCCGAGTTAATTACCTGTACGTTCTTTTGATTTAGCTGTTTTACAAAAGCCACCAGTGCTTTAGGATGTGACTTTAAGGTTAAACTATTGGCAATCATTACCCAGTCCAGCGCTACATCTTTTGTGATCAGCTCGATTACTTTCCAATCTTTTGCCCCTACCCCAATAGAAGATACTAAACCAGCTGACTTTAGCTCGCCTAATGCCCTATAGGCTTCGATAATGTGCTGATACCTTTCCTCGTAATCAGATTTGTTATCAGCTGCCAACAGGTATTCGTCCGGATCATGTACAGAAACCATTTGGGCATGATAATCGCCCAGCAAATGATTACCCTGTTCAAAACATTTCATTATCCCCTCATAACTGATCATCTGTACGGCATCATACCCGATATTTTTCCATATGCCTGGTTCAAATGTTGGCTCAGGAGTCAAAAGCTCTGTTCTATACCAGCCAAGCTTATTGCTGATCACCACATTTTCTTCATCAACATTTAAATCAGCAAGGCATTTCCCTAATGATTCTAGCGCGAGGCCAGCCCCGTATTTACCTGCGGTATCAAAGAATGCAACTGGCTTGGCCGATTTTACACAAGCCTCTACAATAGCCAACTTTACAGAGTAATCAACGGCCTGATAGAGATTGCCCAAACTGCTTGTTCCAAAAACAACAGCGGGCAGCTGGAGATCAATCTGTTCGGTGTGCATGTGCCCGTTCGACTTTTTCATATCACAATTCGTTTAACCTAAATATATTTTTCATTAGCAGCCACTTTTCTCCAGGCTTTGCCAAGGGTAATGCCTGCTGATATTTCCACATCAGTTCTTCCCACTCTTTCACCTTAGGGTTAGCAATATCCATAGCTGCTTTTTTTTCAAAACTGAAATCATCCCCAGTTTCCATAATCATGAACAAACGGTTCGAAATGCGGTAGATTTCCATTTCCAAAACCCCCGATTCGATAATACTCCGCTTAATTTCAGGCCAACCGTTAAGGTGATAAGCTTCATACTCCGCTATGAGTTTTGGATCATCAACGAGATCCAGTGCTAAACAATATCTTTTCATTTTTCACTTTAAAATGTGAGCATCTCTCCCTATTTTTTGAATTCTATTTTGAAACCAGTTACCAACCAGGCCGGATAATCTGCAGGTTTGCTAATTACAAGGGCTTCATCTTCCTGCACCCACTTTAATTTACTTTTACTGCCCAGCAGCGTAACGGAAGTGATGGGCTTCTCCAGGTATTTCGATTTGCGCCCAAGTAAGGTCATCTTAATGCTTTCATTTGGCACATTCAAACAGAAAGCAAAAAGATTGCCCTCCTTTGTGGTATACCTGATATCCGTAGATTGATATTCACCTGAATCGGTTAAGCCACCAAAGTGGCCCTTTTTCTGGTTTGATTTAATGGTAGAAGGACCTTCTCCATATACTTTCCATGGTCTCGACGCATAAATACCTTCTCCATTCAATTTGGTCCAGTCGCCAATTTCCGTAACAATTTTAACAACATCCGGCTCCAGGTCTCCCTCTGGAGTCTGTACAACATTGATCAAAAGATTTCCGTTTTTACTTACAATGTCGATCAAAAGCTGGGCAATTTCATTCGCACTTTTGTATTTCTGCCCGGTTCTATAATACCAATCTCCTATTGAAGTATCGGTTTGCCACGGAAATGGGCTGATCGAATCCAATACCCCGCGTTCTACATCTTGTGCCCATTTACCTTCAGATGGCTCTTTTGGTGTATATACTGCCTCAAGCTTGCCTTTATTTTTGGCCATATCCTGATTGTAATAGTGCGCAACCATAGTACGCCCTATATCTTCAAAAGGAAGTTTACTATCCGAATAAAGCAGGTCGGGGTGATAATTATCGACCAGTTCGTTAACATTTTCCAACCATTGTTTATGCCAGCCCGGATTATTGGTCAGCCACTCTTTCATATCGGCCGAATCTGCAGGTAAATGATAAAGATCAGAATATTTCGGATCGTGCCCATCATAAGCAATCCCTGCAAACTGCCCCGTTTTGTCTGCGCCATGACTTGGCTGAAACCAGTTAAAACTGGCTGCAAGATGCTCGGAAATGCCAAAACGGAGCCCTTCTTTTTTAGCTGCTTTTTGCCATAAGCCCACTACATCTTTGTGTGGCCCCATATTTACCGAATTCCATTTATGGATTTTGGAGTTCCATAGAAAGAAATTATCATGATGCGAGCCCATGGTTACAAAATATTTGGCACCAGCCTTTTTATATAAGGCCATCAACTGCTCAGGGTTCCATTTCTCTGCTTTCCATAAAGCGATAATATCTTTGTATCCAAATTTAGATGGTGTACCATAAGTTGCCACGTGGTACTTATTCTGCGCACTGCCCTGAACGTACATATTCTTGGCATACCAATCACCCTGTCTGGGAACTGCCTGAGGGCCCCAATGCGACCAGATTCCAAACTTGGCATCTCTGAACCAGTCTGGATATTTATACTGCTTTAAGGATTCATCGGTAGGTTTAAAAATCCCTTGTTCTACCTTATTTGTTTTTTGTTGTGCCTTGAGGTTTAAGCCTAGGGAACAAGCCATAAGGCCAACTAATACTATTTTTTTCATTTCCTTATATTTGGTTTTATCAAAAATAAGTAACTCATCCGCTCAATTCTTGAAATAAATAGACTATTTGTTGTAAAAATCCGACATTTAAGAAATGATAAAAGGATCACTTAAAAAGATCTCTCTCCCGAAAATTCGGGATTGCACTTCAGTCGAGGACGACCAAACGCTGTGTTCTTTGTGCCTTCACTCCGTGATCTCTGTGGTTAAAATGGAGATATTAAATCTTTTGGTCTGCATAAGCAACATCATAGAGATGGTTTGGCTTTAAATAGATCACATCATTTTGAAAATCAAAAACCGTATTGAATCTTTTCAGAATATCTGTTCCCAGATAATGAACGTTAACCCCTGGCATGGGTTTGTTTTGCTCCATAACCTGAGCTGGAACATTTTTCAATTCAAAATTACCAATCTTCAAACTTTGCAGTTTTACTGTGGTTACCGGGATTTCATTACCTTTTGTACCATGCATAATTACCTTTTTGATCACTTCCATCTTCTCGGTTGGAAACCTCATTTCCCGCAGCAAATCGTTATCGAGCATAGCCGTGCGCTGGTAACCTAAATCGAAGAAAAAGAGGCTTTTATTTTTGATCCCGCTTTGCGAAATTTCGCTCTCTATAAAAGGTTTGTTTTTGATATAGGTGATCTTAAACCTGGTGTATTCCTTGTCCTGTAAAATCTGCTTGGGCATGGTAGAATGCACCATCATTTTATTCTGATCATAATCCAACGCTACAATCATGCCGTCGAATATATCCCATCCCAACAGGCCATCTGTTTCATTGCCCGCCAATTCGATATCATAAATTTTGCTCTTGTAGGTATGATTCCCAATTTTGATATCATAATCGGTGTTATAAAGCTTGGGCTTAGATTTAACTTTTTGCTTAAGTGCAGCGGTAGTAAAATCTACCTCGGTTGCGCCTGAATCGAAGTTCAATAAAAGGGAATCAGTTTTGTTGAAAAACACCGGTAAAAAGTTTGTATTGTATTTATTCACAAAAAAAGGAATTGAATCGTGCACTTCAGGCAATATTTTGCTGAAGTTTTTTAGCTCGGGACACACAATCTTGGTGCGGCAGGAATCTTTGCCGTTTAACAAAACAATAAATTCTTTTTGCTCCCCAGGTCCTATCCTAAACACAATAGAATCTATATCCGTTTTGAATTTTATGTTTATTGATTTGGTTATTTTACCAGTTGTAAACACATCTAATTTTATCTTGGGATTGATGTACCAATTCGATGATGCCTTGTACGATTCGTAGAATTTTGCCTGAACAACTCCGGCTTTAACAATTGGTAATTTCTTTTGAGCTAAAACAGAAAAGGGAAGCAAAACTGTTACAATGAGTAATATTCTTTTCATGAGCGATAATAGATTTAGGGCTTTGTAAGGGATTGGCATTTAATGGCTACCATTGGAAACCAGAACTAAAGATAAAAGAATTACAAATCATAAGTAGGCACTATGCATTTAAAATTTTTGAGTGTTTGACTTGAAGCACCCATCTCAAATGAGTTAGCAATGAAACAAGTCGCGTTTAACCCCTTAACTTGTCGTTTTTGCACATTAATACTTACCCGGCTTTATTATACTTTTGAATATACTAAATCAGAAAACAATATGGCAACTCAAATTTTTGTGAACCTATCCGTTAGCGACCTTAACAAGTCGGTGGAGTTTTTCACCAAACTTGGTTATACTTTTAACCCACAGTTTACCGACGAGAAAGCAACCTGCATGATCATCAGCGATACCATTTATGTAATGCTGCTTACCAAACCTTTTTTCCAGACTTTTACCCAAAAAGAAATCATCGATGCCCACAAGGCAATAGAAACCTCCATTGCCTTATCGGCTGATAGTAAAGATGCCGTTAACGAAATGGTAGATAAAGCTGTAGCTGCTGGCGCCACAATACCGAATCCGGCTACCGATTATGGTTTTATGTACCAACATAGTTTTGATGATCTTGATGGCCACCATTGGGAATATGTATGGATGGATCCAAACGGCGTGCCTGAGCATCAGGGGTAGTTAGGAGAAAGTTATTGATAAAAAAGGGCAAGCAACGGCTTTTCTGTGCTTGCCTTTTTCTTTTTTGGGCTTCATTATTTTTACAGGTTATATTTTAGCCACGGAAGCATGGACAACATGGAGTATCCATAGCTTTACCACAAGTGCGAGCACTCAATCTCGTTAAATTAGAGTTTTTAACCATAGATGCATACAGATAAACACGGATCTTCATATCTGTGTGCATCCTTTTTATCTGTGGTTAAATTATTTTGCTTGTGCGAATGGCTTACTTAATGACATTGGGCTTGCTCCAGCGGAAGGTTTCATAGCGATTGGCTACTGGACAGCGCATGGAAATATTCGGGAGGTACAGTGGTAAAACACTCTCGTATTTTGGCATTAAATTGCGCTATTATTTGTTGTTTAACCAGTTCGACTGCTTGTTTATGTGAACAGAAGCCTTTAATCACAATTTTCCCGTTCATTTCTAAATCTCCTGATATTCCAATTTTGTACCTCCCCATCGGTAGTTTCCCTTCTAATTTTTGCCTAGGATCAAAGCTTGGGGTGCCAATCGCAGAAAAGCTGGCAGATTTATAAAGTGGAATCCAAAGCGAGCCAGTCTGGAAATTCTCGATTTTCACTACAATGGGTAATAGCTTATTGAGCTGTTTGTAAACTGTGTCATCGCCTAGTAGTATAACAATTGATAGATCTTGCGAATTGAAAGCAGGTGCAGATTTTGTGCTGGAATCCCCTACCTTGACAAAGGAACTGTTTGTATTTATGGTTGAATTGTAGGATGACTCAGTGTAAGATCGATAAAAGTTCAAATCCACATACGGGGTCTCTCGCAATGCCATTACTGTAAAAACTAGGATGATCAATGCGATAACTATTTTCTTTCGAGACGTCATTTATTTGGTTGAGTTGATAAATTTTGATATTAGACAGATAAGTTAAAAAAAGTTACGCTAAAGGGGAATGTTTTTGTTTAAACCTAGAGATCCTTCAACCTTAAAGATTAACAATTTGCATTCTAAATCTCCCATGCCAAATATTTGGTCAAAATCTCATTGTAATTTGAAAGGTAAGGTATGGTCCAATAAATTGTTTCGAAAACAAATCTATTTTAGAATTAAATATCTTTCTTCAAATGCGGAAGGACATATTTAATTGCTGGGTACTTGCTGACAGTCACTGCATCGTTGAATTCCATAAATTCCTTGAAGCAAGCAGACTCTTTATCGATCTTATTAGAACTTTTCACATGCTCGATCAGCTTTTCCCTAGAACCGAATATATTGTTCACCCATTCATCAGCGAACTGATAATAACTGTCATTGGGATCAAAGTATTTCTCAATGAAACCTCCTAAATCACACGCAGTAAGATTTTTTATAAAATACTCTTTGAATAGTTTTTCGGCTCTTTCTTGCCTAGGATAGCTCTTATCTATCGTATCTGTTTTTCTGATCACCGCTTGATGAAGGGAACGGAATTCCTGAGTAATCACTTCATTATCAGAGCAATATTTATTAAAATACATAAATAGTTGGTCTTCAATTTCTTTTGTAGTCATTGGAAAACCGGATGTACCAGCAATCGCGGCCATTAGAACATACGCTTCTAGAATATATGGGCTCTCGGCAGATGCAAAGAAGTTTTCGATGTATTTCTTGTAATTTTCTTCGTTCCCAAAGAAATCATCCTGTTTGAACTTTGTAGCAGGATAGGCAAATGTTTCGACTAATTGTTTGTAGTTCATGGCATACACTCCTTTATGCGCAATGTCGGCCTTAGCTATCTCTATCAAAGCACTGATGTGATTTTTCCATTCATCAACATTATCGAATTCGGTAATCGCAGCAAACCTCCTTTCGAGTTCAGATTTCTTATTGGGATCGGCCACCCACGTTCTTACTTTTTCTAAATAAGCATCTAGTTCTCCGGTTCTGGCATCTTCAAATTCGCGATAGGATATTTCAAGTTCAAAAGAACTAATCATGAAATATTTGGGAAAATTCACTTGATATAAGAAAGATTTATAGTCTGCACGATCTGAATTTATTCTAAAATCTTTTTCAATTAACAAAGAAGCCATGAGATCAATAAGAAGATCCCTTTCCAATTTTGATAATTTTAGGACATCCTTTAGATAAAATTCAAACCAAGTTTCATCACCTGCACCATCATCTTTTATTTTTTTTTCATTGTTCTCGAAAAGCAACATTCCAATATCGTCGAAGTTGGAATCCGTTTCCCCGAGCTCCCTCAGTCTAAGTTTTCCTTTTTCATTTACGAAGAAAATATCGTTATGTACTGCAAGTATCTGATACACTTTAAAGTATGCAAGCTTCATAAGCTGGACAAGGTAAAAATCAATAAAGCTAACTTCCCTAATCACATCATATATTTCGAAATCAATTGCATTGGTCAATCTGATAACAGCTCGAGGGGTGGTTACCATCCGATCAGTAAAATTGACACTAGAAGTATTGGTATAATCTACTGATGCATCGATAAATCCATCTTTTCCTCTACCCTTGAAAGATTCTTTAAGCATTAATCTTAATGTATTCCTTATAACATAAGGTGCCACCTCTGGAAGGGCAAATTCATATTGAAAAATTTTCTCTAAATACTGCTCACATCGATGGCTATTGAGCTTACCAAGCCCTTCAATAACATACGCTCTATCATATGCAACTACATAAACTAGATTAACAAAACTTGCCGTGTTTCGAATCACCTTAAGCACCTCCATGATTTCTCGATTTTCAAGACGGTCCAGATCATCGATAAAAATAATGATCTGTTTTTCTATGCCAGCTAGGGAATTATTGATCTCATCATAATTGACTCCATCGATGTTTCCGCCGAAAACAAAATCAGCTCCTGCTTTGACAGACTCCGCTACCCACCCATCTTCTATTTCTGTTAGCTTTTCTGCATAGGCTGACATTTCCCGTGACAGTTTGGGATCATATTTGATCAGCTCCGATGTAAGCTGATCGAAAAAATCTGTTATGATTTTCGCAGGAGTAGAACTTCTCCATGGATTAAAATCCATTATGATTCTGCCCCTTTCGTCGATGGAAGACTTTATTAGATTTAGAAAAGAGGTCTTTCCAGAACCCCAGTTGCCTGTAATACCGATCGCAAGCGAACCTAGATATGAATTGTCAAGTTTGGACTGTATCTTTTTAGCCATCCTGATTGCGAAAACGGTTCTTCCAAATAAATCTTTGCTACTGGTACTGATTGGAGCATCTACGCCAAAAGGATCATCTTCAAATATTGGATCTTCTTTCCTCTTCATTCGGTCCAAAATTCCCAATATGAATATCCCCATTAACAGCAAAAGTACAAAATCAGCATATTTAAGCTCTGGTGCCCAACTCGCTGAGTAGAACTTGTAGCGATCAGAAAAACATCGGTGGTATATATATATTGCCAAAAGAAATGAACTAGTGGCCATAGTAAAGTCATTAACCTTTTGCTCGTCTCTAAGTAGAATTATAAACTGTAAGATGACAATCTCTATCAGTACCATAAGTAGCCATGCTATCCAATCATACTTAAGCTTCGACAACCAAGGACTTACAACTTTTTCATCAAAAGCTCCAATTAATTGGGTATAAAAGAGCAAAAAAATGGTGATAGCACCAATCAGAATTAATGTTTTTCTTCCCATTATTATTTATTTATTCTGGAAAGTTCTTGTTTAAAGATGTCATCAAGTAAGCCAAGGCTATATTGATCCTGGCTTTTGACAGAGAACACTGTAAACTTAGGAGTATAAGCTCTGATGGAAGATAACAAGAATTTAGAATTCATGAGCGTGAGGGTTAGATTGATTAAAGCTATCAATAAATTTTGAAATACACAGGAAAATCAACTATAAACCAATCTTCAACGAAGCTGAGCTAAAAAGAAATATTTACTTTAAAAAGTTATTAACGCAAAAAACCTACAAATTTATTTTGGGTTTTGGCTCCCTCTGCTGGGCTCCCTTCGTCTGCGCTCAGGATAGACTTCTCGCCCAGCCCTAAACGCAAAAAACCCACAACTTTCGTTGTGGGTTTTGGCTCCCTCTGCTGGGCTCGAACCAGCGACCCTCTGATTAACAGTCAGATGCTCTAACCAGCTGAGCTAAGAAGGAGTACTGGTCGTTTCCTAAAACGAGGTTTATTTACACTTTGCAGTTAAATACCCTTGTTCGTTTTGGGAGTGCAATATTAGCGCTTTTAAACTATTTATGCAAAAATTAATTCAATTATTATTTAAGAAAACGATCCTCCCTTTACGGCGGAGGATCGTTTTGCAGATTTAAAACTGAATATCAACAGGTTACCCTCTTCTATTTAACAATCCAAGGCGCAAGGTTAATATCATCTACACCATTATACTGACGTTGCAATGCTACTTTTAGGTTTTCGCCATTGGTTGTTCTTTCGATATTGGGGTACTGAAAACGCTTGGGAATCCTGTTGCTATTACCTACGCCAGGACCTAAATCGAAAGTTGGCACACCTGTTCTGCGGTACTGATAGTAAGCTTCGAAGCCCGAATTACGGAAATAAGCCAGGTATTTCTGTGTCAGGATCTGCTTTAAACCATCGGCTGTATTACCGGCATATTTAACCGCAGCCTGCGAATAATAATCGCTTTCGAAAGAGAAATTAATATTAAAATTTTCAAATTCGCCCAGCTTCCCATCCTTTTTCAAAAAGGTGACCACATTAACACCGTCTTTAATACCATAGAAACTAACAGAAGCCTGAATCCCTTTTTTATACCAGCTTTCGGCATCGCCAGTAGCCCAACCGCGGTTAATGCCCTCTGCTTTGATAAAACAAAGCTCAGGATAAGCAATGATAAAAGTATTTTCGGCTGTATAACCACTATAATAGCGATAACGGCCAATCAGCGAATACAGTCCCTTCTGTACCTTATCCAACATTATCCCCTGATCTTCACCTGTAGGTGCACCAATAAAATTGCGGTAATCGGTAATGGCGTAACCATTGGCTTCGGCTATTCCTCTTGCCGGCTCAGCAACCATGTAGGCCCGGGGATCTTTAAGGGTCGAAAGCGTATTTAAATACGTACCAGCCATATTGTAACGCAGGGCATCATTACCAAAATTATCTTTATTGTTCGGGTATTTGTTAAAACTCTCGTTATACACAAACTGAAGATTATCGGCCATACTCTCCATAACCGGATATTTGGTCGGGTTGCCCAATACCGCAGCAAATTGTTGTTTTACCTGTAAGTCGGCATCATCTGCTTTTGTGCTCAAATTGATCAAAGTCCGTAATTTAAAGGTATTCACCACCTTTTGCCAGGCTACCAGGTCATTTTTAAGGTAGATATCGCCTTTTAATTCCTTGTTGCCTGCAACAATTAAAGCCGATAAATCGTTGTTCGATTCTTCTAACCAGGTTAACGATTGTTTAAAAATATCTTTTTGGGTATCGTACTTCGGGGTTAAGTTGGCGAAACCTTTTAAGGCGTCAGTCATTGGTAAATCGCCCACTTTCAAACTCATTTTCACAAAATAATACGCTTTAAAGAATTTAGCAAGTGCCAGGTAAGGCTTAGCTACCGCACCGCCTAAACGGTTGGCTTCCTCTTCCATTTTTACCACATTTTTCAAAGTCGTGTAATCTAACGAAGCACCTGTCCAATCGTAGTTATTGGTTGCGTAATAGAAATAATTGGCTGCAGTGTACTGGTTCCATCTTTCTGAGCCCGAAAAAGGCGCTTCGTACATATCGAACAAAATACCGTTCAATAATAAGTTTGGCGGAACGGTTTCGGCCTGGTTCGGATTTTTAAAATTTTCTTCAAATTCTTTCTTGCACCCGCCGCAAACAGCCACGATAATGAAGAGGAACAGGATTTTATATATTGATTTCATAATACTTATTGCTAAAGGTTAAAAAGTAACATTCAGGTTAAAACCTATACTTCTTGTAGTTGGTGTTTGCAGTGTAGAGGTACCTTCTCTGCCCGAGTACTGATCTACATCCACATCGTTATAAGTAGAATTGATAAAGTACAGGAGATTACGTCCCACTACCGAAATATTGGCCGATTTGATAAACGTGCGCTCCAATAGTTTCTTAGGCAATTGGTAGCCAAAAGTTACTTCGCGCAACTTGGCATAGGTGCGGCTCATCATGGTGTTCTCTTTGGCACCATAAAAAACGCCCAGATAATCCTGCAACAACTGCGGAGTGGTATTCGGCGCAAAAGTTAGGTCACCATAATTGGTAATTACACCCGTAACCGGATCGAAATTGAGCTTACCGTTATTGGCAACCACCACACCATCGCCTACCCAGGTGCCTTTATAAGTTGGATCGTTTACACGCAGGTAATCCTGATATCTGGCTTCGCCCATTTTACCCTGGATGGTTTCGATCTGACGACCGCCCTGGAACGATTTTAACCTCACATAATCTTGCATTACTCCACCCACTTTACCATCTAACTGGAAACTGAATGAGAAATTCTCATACCTGAATTTGTTACCGATGCTCCATACCCAGTTTGGATCGGCATGCCCCAGCAGCTGGTTAACCGGTAACGAAACCGGTGTTCCGCTTGAAGTATGAATCACCTGTCCGCTTGGTGTTTTAGCTAAAACAGAACCATAGATATTGTCGATACGGTCGCCGGTTTTAAAGAATTGATCAACCGATGTTTCGCCCGGGGCAAGTTCTTTGTAAATCTGTTTATAGGTAGACCAGTTGATCATAACATCCCAGCCAAATTTGTCGGTCATGATTGGTGCACCAGATAAACTTAACTCCACTCCACTGTTTTGCGTTTTACGGCCGTTGATGGTATTGGTTTGGTAACCTGTTGCTGCTGAGATATTTTGTCTGATAATTTTCGGCCCATCGATATACCTGAAATATGTAGCTTCGAAACCTAACCGGTTTTTAAGGAACTTCAGATCGATACCACCTTCGTAATTGGTTCTGCTCTGCGCTTTTACTGCATTCAGATCGATAAGGTTGTTGGTATAATAGGCACCTGTTTGGTTATTGTAGGTTGGCCTGATGCTGTATGGCGAAGAAAGACCATAACCAGGACCACCATATGACGAAGTATATTCTGCACCATAACCAATTGGATAAGTTTGCAGAGGCGTTGCACCAATAAATTCCTGTGTGCCCAAACCTGGATCTTTAACGTTTGCATACGATGCCCTTACTTTTGCAAATGAAATAAAAGCAGGCATTTTTACATAATCGGAGATTACCGAGCTTAGCGAAACCGAAGGATAGAATGCTGAATTGTTGCCTGGAGGAAGTGCAGAGTTTTTATCTACACGGCCAGTGGTATTGATGTTCAGGTACTTTTTAAAGCTCAAATCAACTGAGTAAAAAGCACTTAACACCAACATTTGTGAATTGAAATCGAATGCTTTTACCGGGTTTTTAGAATTCGAGAAGTTATATACATTTGGAACATTTAAATAATCGGTTGTGGTAAAGCTCGAATTGTAACTGAAGTTGCGGGCATTACCACCACCAAAAGCACTGATTTCGAATAAATCGCCAATATTTTTATTGTACTTTAAAATCAATTGCGTATTGTTTTCGAACATGCTGCGGCGGTCTTCCCTGTAATCGCCCAAACCTTCTTCACGTCCGTATGGGTGAGCAGAAAACGGCATTTTCTCGGTCCTTAACTGATCGTAAGTAGAGATCTGCGTTTTCAGCAATACATCCAATCCTTTGGTTACATTGTAGTTTAGAGAGGCATAACCGTTAATATCGTTCTTTTTATGTCCGCGTAACCACTCGTAAGATAAAAAATAAGGGTTGTGGTAACGCTGGTACTCGGCGTAAATAGACTGGATTCCTTCTTTGCCCGGCTGCCAGTAGTTTTTCATATCGTCGATATTCCAGTCGGCACCGCCCCAAAGGGTCATGTTATAAATCACACTGTTCGGTCCATAATTTACATCAGGAATATTATCAGAAAACTGGCGGCTATAATTGATGTAGGCTTCGGCTCTTAATTTCGGACTGATGTTATACGAGCCACTCACATTAAAATTGTTGATGTTTAATTGTGTGTTCGGTATAATTCCTTTTTGATAATTATTGGAAATAGAAACCCTTAAATTATACTTATCTGTTGCAGAAGATAAGGCAACGTTGTTTGCAGAAAGCAATCCGGTTTGGATAAAACGCTTTAAGTTATCCTTTCCACGGGCTACCCAAGGCGTACCCTGGCGCACGCCGTTCACAATCGGGCTATCATATTGAGGAATCAACTGACCGTCGAATTTTGGTCCCCAGATATCGTAATCACCATCATTTAAGCCACCACCTTTTCCATCACCAAAAGCGTATGCACTGTGCTCACCTGGCCCGTACTCGTCCTGGCTTTTCGGCAAAGCGATAAACCCTTTGTTAAACTGCGTGCTCGAATTTAGTTCTACAGTAAAACCTTTGTCGCTCAGTTTACCTCTTTTAGTGGTGATTAATAATGCACCATTATAAGCCTGATAACCATAAAGTGCCGCTGCTGCCGGGCCTTTAAGCACGGTATAAGTATCAATATCATCGGGATTGATGTTCCAGGTATCCGAATTGATCGGCACCCCATCTACGACAACTAAATTAACATCGTTACCGCGAAGGTAAAGCGACGAACGGCCCAAAAGTTCTGAAGATACCCCAACAGTTAAACCGGCAACCTTACCCACCAATCCGTTTACCGGATTAGCTTCCCTGGCTTTTACCAGATCGGCTCCTTTTACCTCCTGAATGGCATAGCCCAGGTTTCTTTTCTCTTTACGGATACCGAGGGCGGTAACCACTACCTCATTTAAATTTTTCGAGTCTGTTTTTAAAGTTACGGTAAGGTTTGCGCCAGTAACCTGAACTTCTTGCGGAAGAAATCCGATCGAACTAAAAACAAGTGTTTCACCTGTTTTGGCATCAAGTGTAAAGCGGCCCGATAAATCGGTAGAAGTAGCTTTTTTAGTCCCTTTTACCATTACGCTAACGCCTGGGATCGGCTGCTGCGCATCGTCTTTAACCAGACCAGCTATTTTTGTTTGTGCCCAGGAAAAATAAGGCGTGAGGCACAGTAACAGCAAAGCTACCATGCACATCTTCATCTTGTAGAGATGTTTCATTTATCTATAATTTTTTTTAGGTTTTATAGATGCAATGATAAGATGTGTATGTTAGCCTAATGCCAACTTTTAGTTAACAAAATACCCTATTTTTGTTTAGTATTTGTTAACTAAATATTTTCTTAATGCTTTCTGCGGCATAGCCTGCACTAGCAGTCATTCCTTTACCGCCAATAGCTGTACGGATATGGATACGATCGTCGAGATCGTAAGTTACAATATGTTTTGTTGCGTGCTGCGGATAAAATCCGGCCCAGATACTTTGCAGTTTGCGCACATCGAAATCAACTATCCGGGCTGCTTCTTCGAGCATGAGCTCATTAATGTGGTGGCTTAAATCGAAACCCAGATCGTCGAAATGGTTTACATCGGCATACACATGCGAATCGCCAATAATGATCGTATTATCTGCAGCCTTTTTAAACAGGATATGGATACCCCATTTTTTTAGCTCTTCGTAATGCTCAGGGGTTTTAATGCTTTTGAAAGAAGGGCAATAGTGTTCAAAACTCTCGTAACGCCTGGTGGTTAGCCCTGTTAAAATATTACCTGTTAAAGCTACTTCTGGCATAGGTATACTGCGCATCATCTGCAGCTTACTAACCACAATACCGCTCTCACTAAACAGATCGGGATAAAGCAGTTTAAATTCGTAACCGTTACAGATAATGGCTTTCTCTGCCGTAAAAAGTTCAGTATTGTTTCTTAAACCTACTTCAACACCAGTGCCTTTGCTTTCGCAGGCGGTAACCGGACTGTTGTATTTAAGTGTGTATTGTGCAAACTTAGTCTGCATATATTCATGCAGGCGGTAGATCATTTGATCTGGTGCTACACTAATTTCCTGGGGGAAAAAGATGGCTTCTTTGGCATAAGAAGATTTAATAGCAGGATATTTCTTTAAAACCGCTTCCTGATTAAGCAATTCGGTTTCGTAACCGATGGTATCGTAATGTGCTTTCAGCTCATGGATTAAGGTCTGCTCATCGTTATCTGATGCGATGTACACACTACCATTTTGCTGCACGGAAATATCGAATTCCTGCTGAATCGATTTATAAATATCTAGGCCAGCCACACCATATTCGAACCACTCGGCTTCCATACCCGAGGGTACCACCTGACCAAAATTGCGTACCGTAGCGCCAACCGGAAAATTGTCTTTTTCGAGCTGTAGTACCGATTTGCCCGAAAGTAAAGCATGGTAAGCATGGAATGTTCCTAAAATCCCTCCACCAATTACAATAAGATCGAAATGTTTATTCATTGTTTATTTTTTGCTGATCTCAGGATATTTTTAATTCATCCAGACATCAATGTTGAGTTAATATTGTTTAGCTACTTTATCTTTTAAAAATTACGCGTCATTCCCGCGCAGGCGGGAATCTTAAAGCTTATTGCATTACGATTATACATAAGCTTTCTTTTCTTCATAAGCATTCATGAGCACTACTTGGTTCCCAGTCAAGTTGAGAATGACGATCTCTTGAGGACCTCCGCGCCCTATACTTCTACCATTTAAGAAATGTAAGAAACATATAAGCTTAAATGACCTTATATTCCTTACATGGCAAAAAATGACATCCAAAAAAAACATCTTTTCACTTTCCTGCTAAAATTACACTCCCAGCCGCCTGCATCTTTTTGTTTGTAACCAAAGTTTTTCTTCTAAAATAGATCAAAGAAAGTACACTACACACCCCGCCAATTAATGGTATAGCAAACAAACACTGTTTAAAAAAGTGCATCCAGCTGGCATTCGTATCACCGAACTCATGAAACAGGAGTATTGAAAAGCTACCTACGTAACCAATAGAATCGGCCACATACATAATAAAACCGATGTTGCTCTTGTAATGAAAATTGGCAATCATCCGTTCAAAGAAAATAGCATTATAGGGAATGTAGGCCATATACAGTCCCATTCCCAGTAAAGCCATCCAGCTAACAGGCCCAATGTAGCCCCTATCAAAAAAGAATGTACTTACGCCAATTAGCAAACAGCCCGAAATAATCATGATATGGATCACGGTAAAAGCTTTGAGGTTATCTTTAATCAGGATCAAAAGCCCCATCATTACCAAGACCACAACCGAAATCAGGGTATCAATCTGCGTGTAGATATGGTTGTTGTGAATACCTAAGCCATTCCAGATTTCTACTTCGAAATTATCGCGCATATCGCGGATACAGGTAAGCAGTACGTAGATGATAATGGTTAAGATGATACCTGGCAAAAATGTTGTGATAAACTTTCTGCGCTGTTTCGCATCCATTGGCACCCGCTTGGTACGTAACTCCTGATCTTCTTTTGAAGGCGGCGGAATAACCTCCAGACAAAAAACAAACAGGAACAGCGGAAGCAGAAAAACCAGTCCGGTAAGAAAAGGCATCCAATAATCGGTTACCAAAGCAAACGACATCAGCGTACGTGCTACAGTTTTAACAAAACCTGAGGCAAATATTAAACTGATCGACATCAACGCACCCATAAATTCGGTTGTTTTTCTTCCTTCCAAATAACTGAATACCAAACCCCAGATCATGCCCAAAGGGAAACCATTGAGGAAAAGAAATACAATATTGTAAGGAGCAGGTACCAAAGCAAATCCGAGCAGGGCTAGCCAAGAAAAAAGGATCAGAAAAATGATGCTCCTTGCCCGGTTACTTTTCCCCGATTCGGAAATAAAACGGATACCATAAAACTTACTTAAGGTATAACCTACCATTTGTGCAATAACCAACCAAACTTTATAATCGATATGCAGAAATTCCTGATGCTCAAAAGTAGCAGAAGCAAAAGCTTTACGAAAGGCATACATACTGGTATAACAACCAAATGCTGCTATGCCACCAAGCATTGTAATTAACCAATAAGGCCAATTAAGTGCTTTTTTGCGGGCAAGATGAAGCAAACTCATCCTAATATCAGCTTATTTTGTTTATCATACCGAGCACCACTAATTTGATTGACATATGTATTTTTTAAAAACACAATAGTAAACATTGTTTATTATTAGTAAACAATGTCAAGATTATCAAATTGTTAAATTTTTACCATGTAGGACTTGTATTTTATTTCGTAAAAGCCTCTAATACCGGCCTTCCTCTCCAACTTTGCGGTTGTTGCAGCCTCATTAACCAGGCCAGTGTTGCGGCTGTATCGTAGGTAATAATTGCATCTTTTAATTCGTGGTTTTTACGAATACCAGGGCCCGAAATAATCCACGGGATCTGCACTTCATCAAGCGATTTACCACCATGGCCTTTACCTTTACCACCGTGATCGGCAGTAACCAGGATAACGGTTTCATCAGCTATGCCTGCATCGTTAACCGCTTTTACAATTTTACCTATCCGCTGGTCTACCAACTCCAGTTGTTTATAATAAGCTGGTGTACGGTGACCGATTGAATGCCCTGTACCATCAGGCTCGTCTAAATGCAAAAAGGTAAAATAAGGTTTTTCTTTTTTGATAATCGCAACAGTGGTATCGGTGCAAAAATCATCTTTATCGTTTCCGCTAACGATGATGTTTACTGCTTCTTTTTCAAATAAATAACCAATCCCGCTCCAGCTATACACAATAGCCGTTTTAGCCTGTTTTTTTTGATCTCTGATTACACTAAATATCCCAGGGAACAAACCATAAGATGTGTTGGTGATGGATGGGATTTCGGGCACTTTACTGTCCCATTCGGTATAACCATGTTCGGTTGGTCCAGCACCCATTAATAAGGAAGCCCAGTTTACAGCGCTGGAAGATGGCAATACACAACGTGCCTGTGTAGTCCACGAGCCGTTAGCCATTAGTGCTTTAAGATTAGGCATATTCGCTTCGGGCAAAGCGTAACCACCAAAACCATCGCAACCAATTAAGACAACATGTTTAATTTTTCTTGATTGCGCCTGGGCAAATGCACATAAACAAAGTAACAGTAAAGTACTTTTCAAAAATCTTTTCATATTCATATTTTCTATTACCAAACCTAAGATTGGTTTATAAAGATGAAGATAAGTATTTGTTAAGTATTAATAAACTTTGTTTACATAAATGTTATTCAAAAAAATAAATCACCAGCATTAGCGCCCTGCTATCGCCAATATTAACCGGGGTGTGAGAAAGCCTTCCATCGAAAAGCATAGAGTCTCCTTTTTCGAGTATGATTTTCTTTTTCGAAAACTGATATTCTACCCTACCTTCTATCATGTATTTAAATTCGAAGGCTTCGGTTTTCACCATTGGGCGATGCGCATTCACCTCGAGCTCGAGCAGTACAAAATCGGCAGTCGAAAACTTAATATTCTTAGTTAAAATACGCGAGTAGTTAAAACCTACAGCCTGTTCTTTTTCGAACTTCTGGTACTGATCTTTTCGTTTCACCAGAACGGGGGCATCTTTTTTATGAAAATTGATATCCTTAAAAAAACTGTTCAGATCTATCTGCAGACTTTTAATAATATCCATTAATACCATTAAAGACGGAATGGTACGACTATTTTCGATTTGAGAGATCAGCCCCTTGCTTACCTCTGCTTTATCTGCAAGCTCCTGAACGGTAATCCCCAGTTCTTTACGTCTTTCTTTAATTTTAAGGCTAATCTGTAAAAGAATTTCTTCTTGCATATGCTAAAATCGTGTTAATAACGCTAATGTATTATTTTATTCCTACAATCTAAATCAACAATCGCATTAGTTACGGAATTACATTTTAACGTGCTTATAAAAACAATCGCCGCCTTTTTATGGCGGCGATAGCAAAAATTAACGGTAATGCCCGGGCACCCAATACCGACCGCCATGAGGGCCAATATTATAATGCCCGCGTACCCAGTGTGCCCTTGGTGCACGTGCGCTCACCACGCATGCACTAAAATTAACCGCCATAACCAATAAGAGTAATGCATTTACAATCCTTTTCATAACCTAACCTTTTAAAAGTGAAAAATAAATCAAGCTTTATGCTGTGTGTTTTATTTTGACGGAGGAAGGATAGAAAAGGTTTAATTGGTTATATCAGAAAGATTTTCAGCGTTTTCAAACGGTCGTCATCTACCGGAGCAACGCGAAGTGTTCCAAAGGAACTCCTTCGGAGGAGAGATCTATCTAGACAGATTTTGCTTCGCTGAGCCTTTGGGTTCTCGACTGCGTTGCACTCCGCTCGAAATGACGGCAACTTCAGAGAATTTTTACGCGTAGATTAATTCTGTCATTTATATTAATTTTTATAAAATTTATGGTTTGCGGCTTTTGCAGTAAATAGAATTCTCACCATGGGTGCCCATCGCCTCACAAAAAAAACGGCCCAACCTTGTTTAGGTCAGACCGTTGTATATTGATATTAAAAAAGATTAGAAACTATATCTTAATCCCAATTGCATCTGGTAACGTGAGGCAAAGAAATCTTTTGAATAAGAGGTTACATCTTTCTGTGCAAAGGTATATACCGGATATGCGGTTGGTGTACCTGCAGTTGCCACCTTAATACCTACACTTGCCATTGAATTATAAGTATTAGGAGAAAAATATTGAATTCCCCAATCTTTATTTACCAAATTGGTGAGGTTAATAATATCGTAAGTTAAGGTAAGTACATGTGGATGCTTTCCTTTTGCCACCTGAATATCCTGAGAGAAGCGGAAATCGGCCTGAACATTCCAAGGGGTGCGTGCACCATTACGCTCTGTAAAATCGCCACGACGGGTACTTAAGTATTTATCGTTATTGATATAATCATCAAATGCGGCAGCTTGCGCAATTCCTGCTGCGTTGTTGGCAAAGAACTTTTGTGTTTCGCCTACAGCCGGAATATACATCAAACTTACGGTTTGGCCAGTTCCATTGATCCTGGTATTCACTAAACCCAATGAATAAGGAGAACCTGACTGGCCGCTGAAGAACAAGGAGAAGTTAGATACATATTTACCGTTTTTAGCCCAATCTAATCTGTAATTGATGGTCGAAATAATCCTGTTACGGATATCGAAATTAGAATAGGCCAAGCCTGGGTTATTTGGACTAAGGGCCTGGTTTAACTGCCAGTTAGATTCCATTGAATTACGGATACCATTGGCAATATCTTTCGATCGTCCGTAGGTATAAGCCACCATCATATCTAAACCGACAGGAAGTGATTTACTCACCTGAGCGGTTAAGCTATATTTATATCCTTTATCAGTGTTTGATAATAGGTAGGCATTGGTATATAAAGGATTAATTTTGGTGCCTGAATAAATAGGCTGCTGTTTCTGGGTATCATAAGCCATGTAAGTAGGATTATCCACATAGTTGATCTGCTGAAACTGCACATCTTTAATCACCTGACTAAAGATTCCCTCCACTGTAAATTTCCACTGGTCGTCTGTTTTATAATCGAAGGCTAAATTACTTCTCCATGCTTTTGGCATTTTAAAGTTATTATCCACCAAATCTACCTGTGTTGCACCTTTAGCATCTTTAACATTAACACCTTGATTAGTAACATAACCAGCTTCACCATTACCTGTTAAAGCATCTCTGATCGGATCGGTACCCGCTACTGGCTTTACAATTTTGGTAGGATCAGCATTGGCATAAACGTACGATTTATCGAAAGCGCCATAGTTTACACCATTGTTGTAATATGCATAACCGATCCATGCAAAAGGAACACGACTGGTAAACAAGCCGGTACCACCACGCATAACCAAACTTTGGTTACCCAACACATCGAAATTAAAGCCAACACGTGGAGAAATCTGGATTTTGTTCAGGAATTTCCCGGTAATTGATGATGGTTGTGTGTAAGTATAGGTTGTACCATAATTTGCATCAACCGGAGAATTAGTTGTTTTTGGACTCAGTGACGGCATATTGGGTAAATCAGCCATATCAAAGCGTAAACCCGGTGTTAATTTGAAACGGTCGCCAATACGGATTTCATCCTGACCATAAACACTGTACATGTTCACATTAAACTCTGCAGTTGGATTCGCAATAATGTGATCACGCGTATTGTCATCATAATTATAACTTGTACGTACCCTGTTTGGCTGGTTGGCCAAGAAATCGGCGATGCTGCTATAAGCCACACGGCCATTCCATGAGTTTACGAAACCATAGTTGATGTTATAAAACTCGTTGTGCGTACCAAAGGTAAAAGTATGGTTCCCCTTGCTGAAAGTATAGTTATCGGTAAATTCGAAAGTATTCTGTTTCATGTTGAAGATACTTGCCTCACGGTCGGTACCTAAAAACAATGTTCCTCCATTAGAAGCAATCTCAATCTGCGGCAAAGCCGGATTGGATAGCGGATCACGATAATCGTGAACGGTAGAATAACCTACAATTAAATTGTTGGTAGCTGAATTTCCGAAACGGGTTTTAAGATCGGCAACAGTTGATGTCTGATTATTGTTCTGTCTGAAATCGATACCGCCAAACCTGAAGTTAGACTGATCTCTTTCTAAGTTTGTTGCTTTCGAAATGATGGTATTATTTCTGATGGTTAGTTGGGTACTTTCACTGATGTTCCAATCTAAGCGGTTAAAGAATTTGTTAGACTGCGAATAGATGTTGTAATCGCCAAACGAACCGGCATCAACACCATAAGCTGTCTTCATGCGATCAGAAATCTGCTGTGCCTCAGTTAAGCTAAGCAATTTCATATCAGACGATCCTGCACCTAAAATTACCGGATCCTGACGGCGGGTAATCTCTTCATTGGTGAAGAAAAACAATTTATCTTTTATAATCGGAAAACCTACACGGAAACCCGTTTGGTAATCGTGAAAAGCGGAGGGCTCTTTGCTGTTATCGCCGATTTTATTTCTACCGATTAAAGAGGCGTTACGGCCATAACCATAAACCGAGCCTACCACCTCGTTGGTACCACCACGCGTAACAGCGTTAATGCTACCACCTAAAAAGTTACCCACTTTAACATCGTATGGAGAAAGTAAAACGGTAACATCCTGAATGGCATCTAACGAAACCGGATTGGTGCGTGTACTGCTTCCAGGCATACCCGAGCTTCCACTTTGCCCACCTAATGAGGGGCTAAAACCAATGGCATCGTTATTAATTGCACCATCAATAGTCACGTTGTTGTATCTAAAGTTTGTTCCTCCAAAGGTATTATCTTTACTGCCTTGAGGAGTAACCCTTGTTACATCCTGTAAGCTGCGGTTCATGGTTGGCAGCGTTTTGATCTGACCTTCGCCGATACTTGTACCCGCACCAGATTTTGTTCCGCCTTTTTGGCCTTTAATACTTACTTCGGCCAATTGGTTACCTTGCTCCTGAAGATCAAGATCGAGCCTTACATCCGAACCTAAGGTTAAATAAATATTCTCTTTTACTACCGGGCTATAACCCACAAAGGTTACAGTAATTTTGTATGGCCCGCCTGGGTTTAAGTTGCCGATACGGTAAAGTCCGTTTTCGTTTGACGAACCTTTAGATACAGTACCTGTTGGAACGTGCATCATCACAATGGTTGCCCCTGGGATGATACCCTTATTATCCTTAATCTTTCCATTAATACTAGATGTTGTAACTTGTGCCTGAGCAAATGTGACCAAGAGCAGCAGAATACTTACTAGGGATAGTATGCGTGATTTCATTTTCTGTTGTTTTATTTTCATGCAAAACAACAGTCCTAATGTTAATTCAATATTAACAATAAATTAAGTTTAACATTACGTTAACAATATGAAAATCAGAACAATACAATAAGAAAACAATTCCTTAACAACCAATATTTCAGGCCGGAATATAATGAAGAACAGAAGGCCCAAAGATGAAAACGAAAGATGAAGATTTGATGAAGTTTCAATTTAGTTCGAAATCCCTAGTCGGGAGTCCAAAGTCGATTAACTGGCCATGCGTTTAGAACTGGACGTTTAACGATGATAACCGGTTTGAACAATTAACAACAGAACAAATTTCTTCTCCCTGTTAACTAATGAACCAATGACAAATGAACCTATAAATTATCAGTTTACACTTTTAACAAACCACGAAATGCCCTTGCAGCATAATACGATTGTGCACCATTGTGGTAAACAAATACATGATCGTAGCGGCGATCGCCGAAAAGGGCACCACCTAATTTTCTAATCTCGGGAGGGGAAACAATCCAGCTTGATGTTTTGGTATCGAATTTTCCGAGTTGCTGCAAAAAACGGTACTGCTCTTCTGTTAAGAGCTCTACCCCCATCGTAGCAGCCATATCAACAGCATTATTTTCCGGTTGGTGCTCTTTTCTCGATTCCAGCCCTTCCAAATCATAACAAATACTCCTACGGCCTTTGGGGCTTTCTGCCGAACAATCGTAAAAAATATATTCACCTGTTTTTTTATCATAATCAACAACATCGGGCTCACCACCAGTTACCTCCATTTCGTCAAGCACCCATAGTTTTTCGGGCCTGGCAACTAACCTTTCTTCTACTTTAGCCCATTCAATACTTTTATGGCGGTCCATGTTTTTCCCGAAACGGACTTTTAAAGTATGGAGTAATTCTTCGGCTTGCACTGCCGACAATTCTTTTTTATTGTTATTTATTTTACTCATCAGGTTTATTTTGGTTAAAATCCTGTCGCCGATAATTATATACTAATCAAATATAAGGCTTATCCTGCCCCTCAATAGCACTTTTTCACTAAATAGTTTTGAAGCGTATTGCCTGTACAAAACACTAAGTTTCTTCCCGTTTTCTGCTTTTACGCTTTCCCGAAAGTTCGGGATACCCCGTTGCTGCAGGGTAACGCTTCAACCGGAGCTAAATGGCTAAGGCAGCTTTTCAATTTGGGGGTTGCAGGGCGCACAAACCCTTGCTCCTAAACCGGATTGCAGCGAACACGAAGTGTAACGGAGTAAAGCGAAAAGCCGGACTGAGGGCCTCCAAGAACCACAAACCGCTCATTTCCTAATTTCAAAAAACACTAATTTCCGTTTGGAGTGCAATGCCTGAGCTATATTCCTAATTAATTATTTACTGCCTTATTTCTTAAATTTAACAAGCGTATCATCAACCAAATGTGTTATTGCTAAAAAATTATCGGCTAACGCTAAAATCTCATCATGAAAATCAATCAGATCCACTTTTACCCAACCTTCCATTAAGGTTAGCGGCCCGAACTTTACACTTACATTTGGCCATTGGCTTTCAAAAAGCTTAAAACTGTTTCTGAATGCATCGGCAAACTGTCTGCTTTGTATAACGTAACCTTTAAGATGCCTCAGTTTAAATGCATGAATGTTATAATAAATCTTCTGTTCCTCAATTATGGCATCATTTATCCAAATGGAAAAGAAAATCCTTGATGCTGCAGTTAAGGGATCCTGCTCGGGACTTGCCCAAGATTTTTTATAGAGTTTTAAAAATACGGAATCCAAAACCACTCCAACAGCGGCCTGGATTTCTTTTTCACGAAGCTTTTTTTGATCGAGCTGATCAGCTGCTTTTTGAAATTTCTCTAAGTAAAATGCAGTATCCATATTGCGGTTTTGTAATTAAATGTAGCAATAAATTTCGGGGTAGAAGGATCCCATTACACTGATTATAGTCAGTTACCATCTGACTATAATCACAATTCACAAAACGGAAATTAATTAAATAGAAAGGTAATAGTGTCAGATGGTAACATCCGACACCACAAATAGGGTGACAAACCCCGTAAAAACTAATCGTCCAATCCTTTACCACTTAATATCTGTGGCATAAATTTCTCTACCCTTGCCTCACGGGTTTTAGCTTGCTTGGGTGCCGCAAAATGAAGCAGATAAGCTCTTTGACGGCCGGGCGTTAAGGCTTCGAATGCCGCTTTTAAATCTGGAATGTGATCTAATTTATGCTGAAACTCAACCGGAACGGTATATTCCGTAGTCTTTTTCAAATCTACTTTCAAACCAGCTTTTTCTACCTCAATGGCTTCATAAATATAGGTCTTCAAAATAGCTTTAAGCTCCACTATTTCGAGGGCATTGGTAAAGCGCACCTGCCTGCCTACTTGTACATTCTTCGTTTGCTGAATCAGGATCCCAGCGGTATCATTCAATAAAACGCCTTTAAAAAATAAAAATGCGCAGTATTCTTTAAAATCATGTATTAAAACGATGTTGCTGTTGTGTAAGGTATAACAAGGCACTCCCCATTTTAATTCTTCGGTAAGCCCACAATCTAGGGCAATTGTCCGTAGCAGCAACAGTTCTTCCTGCCACCTTTTCGCTTTGTTAAAATAAAAATCAACTTTTGGATTCGTTTTCATATCAGTCGAATTTGTTCGTTTCTTTGTCCTGTTCCTTCCATATGGCTTAAATTATTTTAGTTAACTGAACTAATTTTCTATCTGCAGGCCTAAAGTACCACGACACTACAGTTAACACAAGTAGCAATATTGGCCCGAAGTATGCTGAAGTACTGGTATCGCCAATTGCGATATGTGAGAAAACAGCACCAGACATGGCAAAGAAAAAACCTGCATAAGCCCATTCTTTCAATAAAGTAAATTTAGGAATTAACACCGCAACCACACCCAAAATTTTCCAAATTCCCAATATAGTCAGAAAATAAAGTGGATAACCCAATTGCGTAAACAATGCCACTTCTTCTTTCATTTTTATCAACTGTACTATTCCTGTTGATAACATGCCTAGCGACAGCCAAACGGTGGCAATCCAATAGATAATTTTGTTTCTTTTTGTCATAATGTACTATTTTAATTGATTTACAATGTTTTCTAAACGGTTATGTGCCATATTAATACCCTGAGCAAAAGGCAAGGCAAGTATTTGATCCCTTAATGCCACTGACTTATAAACTACATGCATAGTAAGTTTACTACGATCATCGGTTAATTTATCAAACTTTAAAAACTCAAGCTGAACGCCAAAAGGTGTATTTTCCATTTCGAATGTCCGCGTTATTTTTTCATCAGGCATAAACTCGTGTATAACTCCGGTGGCTACAAATGCTACGCTCCCTTTAGCATCAGTAGTTTCGAACTGGTAACTGCCATACTTTTTGTTTTCAAGTTTTAGTACTTTTGTCCCCATCCATTGTGCTATAATTTCAGGTTCAACATAAGCCTTAAAAAGCAATGCTACAGGCAGATCAAATTCTCTGGTAATGATCATTTCCTGTTTGCCATTTTCGGCATCAATTTTTGTTTTCTGCTCCATGTTATGCTATTTGCTTGGTTTATAGTTTTTCATAATATCTTCCAGTTTATTAAATCTGTCGTCCCACATCTTGCGGAACGGCTCAATAAAATCGGCAATTTCTTTCATTTTTTTTGCGTTAGTGTGGTAATGAATTTCTCTACCGTTTTGTTTTTGCTCTAACAATTCGCACTCTGTAAGGATCTGCAGGTGTTTTGAAACAGTTGGCCTTGCAGTGTCGAAATTGGTAGCTATTGCACCAGCTGTCATCGATTGTGAAGCAACTAAAAGCAATATTGCCCTTCTCGTAGGGTCGGCAATGGCCTGAAATACATCTCTTCTTAAATTCATTATGTAGCTATTTGACTACAAATATAAGCGTAGTCATTTAACTACGCAAATTTTTATGAATTTTTTTTAATACGGCTTTCTTCAACAGATCGTCATAAGTTTGGTTTCATCCGTTATATGTATTAAAGCATCAGGGTCCCGTTTATAAAATTGAATATATTTGATCAGTGTATGCAAAAAGAGGAGAAATCTCCTTTAACAAACCTGAAAAAACCATGAAAACGTATAAAATATACCAGATAGATGCTTTTACAAAAGAGAGATTTAGTGGAAATCCGGCGGGCGTAGTTGTGAATGCCGATGGGCTGACTGATGCTCAAATGCAACAGATTGCCAAAGAATTAAATAATTCTGAAACGGCCTTTCTTTTTTCTCCCGACGACAATGATTCTGATGGCTTAATCAGGTATTTCACACCAACATCAGAAGTTCCCATTTGTGGCCACGCTACAATTGCCGCGATGTACGCAAAAGCCATTGAATACAGTTTAGACTCTTGTATTTTGAGATATAAAACCAAGATTGGTACACTGCCTTTTGAGATCATTAAGAAAAACGGGGACTATCAGATAATAATGACCCAGGGCAAATTTGAACTCAGCCCGATATTCGATACCGCTACTACTCAACAAATATTATCAGCATTAAAGCTCGACAATGCTGATACTGATGAAAGATGCCCGGTCCAGATTGCTTCTACAGGACATTCGAAAGTGATGATTGGAATAAAAAGCAGAGAAAAGCTGAACAATCTTACCCCTGATTACAATAGCTTGATTGATCTAAGTAAACAGATTAATTGCAATGGCTATTTTGTATTCACATTTGACTCAGACGATGATGATGTATTAACATATGGAAGAATGTTTGCCCCTGCAATCGGAATAAATGAAGATCCGGTTACAGGCAATGCAAATGGACCATTAGGCGGATACCTCATACAAAATAAAATTGTTGATTTTAAGGATAGTCTCTTCGAATTCAATGGCAAACAAGGAGAAAAGATAAACAGGCTCGGAATGATAAGCGTTAGCGTCGGAATTGAAAATGGTCTACCGTCGCTAATTAAGATAAAAGGTGATGCTACAGTAGTATTTAAAACTGAAATTAAAATATAACAATTAAAGGCTTTACTACATTCAGTATAACTTCACATACCACCTAAACGCAAAAAAACCCACAACTTTCGTTGTGGGTTTTGGCTCCCTCTGCTGGGCTCGAACCAGCGACCCTCTGATTAATCCCGATGCATCGGGACTCTAACCAGCTGAGCTAATTCATTTAAATCATTAATTTCCAAAACAATTTTTTCAATTAGTAATCGGCTCTTTGCCTTTTTAACCGTTTTCTCAATCCTCATAGCGAAACCACGATTCTCGCCTAAAGCAATAGATTTCTTCAAAATCCATGGGCGGTGTTTTGAGGTATAGGTCGTTCTTTCGCTATTGTTATGCTCATATAGTCGTTTTTCGGCATCTTCTGTATAGCCAACATAGTACTTATCAGAAGAACTGGAATATAAAATATATAAGTAAAACATAAAAATATTAAAAACAAGAAAGCCCTACCAGACGTGGTAAGGCTTATTCTTTGAAATTGCTCCCTCTGCTGGGCTCGAACCAGCGACCCTCTGATTAACAGTCAGATGCTCTAACCAGCTGAGCTAAGAAGGAATATTTATTTATTCTGGTTGTGTTTCATTAATACCGATCAAAATCCTCTGATCTTTTCTTGCCCTCTGATTAATCCCGATGCATCGGGACTCTAACCAGCTGAGCTAAGAAGGAGTCCTGGTCGTTTCCTAAAACGAGGTTCTTTGCACTTTATAGCACACATACCCTTGTTCGTTTTGGGAATGCAATATTAGGGCTTTTAAATTATTTATGCAATATTTGCAGTGAAAAATTTTAAAAAAAAATTAACACATAGATATGAGCCTGATAATCATAGGTACTGTAGCTTTTGATGCTATTGAAACTCCTTTCGGAAAAACAGATAAAATTGTAGGTGGAGCAGCAACTTACGCAAGTTTAGCGGCTTCCTACTTTTATAATAAAGCAAAAATTGTAGCAGTAGTAGGTGATGATTTTCATCAATCAGATATTGATACCTTCACCACACACGGTATTGACACCGAAGGACTACAGATTAAAGCAGGTGAAAAATCATTTTTCTGGTCAGGGAAATACCATAACGACATGAATAGCCGTGATACTTTAATTACGGAATTGAATGTACTGGAAAATTTCGATCCGATTATCCCAGAGAGCTATCAAGACTGCGAATACCTGATGTTAGGCAACCTAACCCCACAGGTGCAGCAAACGGTAATCAAACGCCTTAAAAACCGCCCGAAATTAATCGTAATGGACACCATGAACTTCTGGATGGATATTATGATGGATGATTTATTGGAAACCATTAAAATGGTAGATGTATTAACCATTAATGATGCCGAAGCGCGTCAGTTATCGGGCGAATACTCATTGGTTAAAGCTGCTAAAAAAATCCTTGCCATGGGACCAAAATATTTGATCATTAAAAAAGGTGAACATGGTGCATTGTTATTCCACGAAGATCAGATTTTCTCAGCTCCGGCTTTGCCTTTGGCAGAAGTATTTGATCCAACAGGTGCCGGCGATACTTTCGCAGGAGGCTTTATCGGCTATTTGGCTAAAGTGGGTACAATTAACTTCAACAACATGAAAAATGCGATCATTTATGGCTCTGCTTTGGCTTCTTTCTGCGTAGAGAAATTTGGAACGGAAAGGTTATTAAATTTAACCGATGAAGAAGTTGCAGCAAGAATTCAGGAATTTGTAAGCTTAAGTGCTTTTACAATAGAAGTTTAATCAGTTAACAGTTTTCAATAGGCAGTTCTCAGTTTCGTACTGCAGATAAATTGAGCCGTAGATTTAAAGATTAATTTCTTTTAAATCTGCGGCTTTTTTATTGAATAAAATCTTTATACCCACCATCTGTGCATGCCAAAATCAATTTGGTGTAGCCAATACGGCTATCGGTACAAATTTTTCAAAAACAGCTTCAGTATGGGGTGCATCAGGCAGCTCGTCGGTTAAATCTTGTCCGGCCCAGTGCTCATAATGTTTACCGTTCTGCCACAGCCTGCTATCGGTCATATCGTAGATCAAACCTTTATAAGCCACCCATATTTGAGGTTTGTCCTGTCCGTTGCGTAAAGCGAGTTGCTGTTTGGTATAGCTGGGTAAATCCATTTAAATTAATTTCGGGTTGAAGATAAACAAAAGGTATTTAAACATATAAGAAATATAAGAACCATATAAGCTTATATATTCTTCTATGTCTTATATGGTTAAAAAGTAGCGATTGTCAGCCTGAGCTTAATTGAAGACTATATGCTGGGATTTCAATTTATTATTCTCATTTGAAGCACAAGGCTTTTACAAAACACCAAGTTCTCTCCCGTTTTACACTTTTACACTTCGCTGCCTCGTACCTCGTTGCTGCAGGGTATCGCTTCAACCGGGGCTAGTTGGCCACGACAGCATTTCATTTTTGGGGTTGCAGGGTTCATAAATCCCTGTTCTTAAACCCGACAATAGCGGCAGCTCCCGATTTTTTCATCGGGACTATAGCGAATGGCGGGGCTGCAAACCGCCAAAAACTGCTGCACGCTCATTTTCTAATAAAAAGACCATCCTTCGACTACGCTCAGGATGACATATTATAAAATAAGTTCTTTTAATTTTCCAATCTTAACTCTTCTTTCTTCGTGGTACTACTTTTAAAAATTTCGTACAGGTAGATATTCATCAACAACAGCCCCATTAAATAAAAATGATCTTCGAAAGGGATAGTACCTACTCTAAAACCAAGGTTTTGCTTATCGTTATACATCACCACAGGGATAGAAGTTAAAAATCCATTAACGATATAAAATGGGATAAGCGAAACCAGATAAGCCCGATAGAACTTATACATAAACCTAAAATGGGCATTTACATATTCTACATAGGCCAGCACCATAAATAAAAAGCCAAAATTGATCAGCGTGTACCATCTGTTGTAACCAAAAAACAAAATGGCCACACAAAGCCCGAGGAACAAATTACTTACTGCGAGGCTATACTTTTGCAAGTCGTTTTTTGGAAAATAGGCATTCAAACATTCGTAAATAAACACGCAGGCATAAGGAACTGTTAAAAAGAATAGAATCTCTTCTAAAGGTAGTCCCAAAAGATTTACCCCAATAAGGTAATCGGGATTAAAAGACCACACATTGAGCTTGGTAAACAGGATATCCCAAATTAAAAACACCAAGCCGGTGATCAATATTGAAGGGAATACAAACTTCCACTTGCTAAAAAAATGAACCTTTTTATCGAATGATAAAACCAGGGGAAAGAAGATTACAGCAAGATTGATAAGTAAATAGGTATAATTCATTCTAAAGGTGTTTTGTCAAAATTTTAACTTCAGCTGGCGTACATTTTTTACTGTCGATCATAAATTTAGCTACGTTTTTAACCAGTTCGCGATCGGCTAGGCCAAAATTTTCATTTTGATAATGTTTAAGGATCTCTTTTTTATCCTGAGCTAAATCTTTACTAAAGCCGAGAAAAGAAGGTGTATAAAACTCAATAGAAAACCGCATAAAGCGAATTTCCATATTTTCCTTATCCATATCAATTGCTTTTTGCATGGTTTTGAGCGATCGGCCCACATACTTGATCTTGTTGTATGGATTCCATGAGTGCTTGGCTTTAAGTGCCTCCAACGTTCCGGTGTAACCAGTAATTAAGGCGGTTTTATTGGCCAGCTTGCTCAGTTTGGCAAATAATGAGTCGGTTAGCTTCGAATTTTCTACCGCTTTAACCATATTAGTTTTTAATATCGCAATTTCTTGGGTAGATAACTGGGCGTAAGTAATATTGCTTGCTGCAAACAGCAGAAAAAATATAATGCGTAGTTTAATCATGAGTTTGGGCAAAGGTAAGAAAAGCTAAGCGCTTTTGCTTCCGCTGTCATCCTGAGTGCAGCGAAGGATCTCAATCCGATGAAATACTGAAACTCTAACCACTACCTCAAAACCATTGATTCATTTTAACCAATGTTAACATATAACAGATTCTTCACTGCGTTCAGAATGACAAAACACTTTAGTTAAAATCATAAAAAACATTTATTTTTAATTATGGATCATAATTATTTCGTTTACATTTTAACCAATAAAAACAAAACTGTGGTTTATACCGGAGTAACAAACGATCTAGAAGCAAGACTTAGACAACATATAGAGAACAAAGAAAATAAGTTCGCTTTTACTTATAAATATAATTGCCACTATATGGTTTATTTTGAGCGGTTTGAACACATTGAACATGCTATTGAACGAGAAAAAGAAATAAAAGGCTGGACAAGAGCAAAGAAGAATGCGTTAATTGAACGTAAAAATAAAAATTGGGATTTTCTTAACGACATGATTGTTGAAGGATAAATCATTTGTTGATCTTGGCGTTATAGTGTCATCCTGAGCATAGCGAAGGATCTCCAACCGATGAAATACAGTACCTAAACTATCGATCGAATCAAGCCCCCATAAAGATTACTTCCAATAAAAGAAAGATTCTTCACTGCGTTCAGAATGACAACCACACAGAACGACAACCACACTGAATGACAAAAACAAAAACAAAACGCAATAAAATTCCTTTATTTACACCATGGAGAAAAAACCCACAGTTACCATTATCGGTGCTGGCTTTGCAGGTTTGGCTGCTGCAGCTTTATTGGCTAAGGATGGTTGTGATGTTACGGTGATCGAAAAAAACGAAATGGCTGGTGGCAGGGCCAGAACCTGGCAAAAAGACGGATTTCTTTTCGATATGGGCCCCAGCTGGTATTGGATGCCAGATGTTTTCGAAAACTACTATAACCTATTCGGCAAAACTGCCGCAGATCTTTATGCGCTAAAGAGATTAAACCCTTCTTACCGTATTTATTTTGGCAAACAGGATACTATTGATGTTCCAGCAACATTAGCTGATTTATATGCTTTATTCGAAAAACTAGAGCCAGGAAGCAGCAAAAACCTAAAATATTTTCTTGATCAGGCCAAATACAAGTACGATGTAGGCATGAATGAGTATGTTTTTAAGCCTTCGCACAGTGTGATGGAATATTTTGATCCCAGATTGGCTGTTAGTGGAATCAAATTGCAGCTTTTGGGCAATATGCGTAAACATGTTTACCGGTTATTCAAGAATGAGCGTTTGAGGAAACTTTTAGAATTCCCGGTTTTATTTTTAGGAGCCACACCACAAAACACACCTGCCCTATACAGTTTAATGAACTATGCCGATCTCGTTTTAGGTACCTGGTACCCAATGGGCGGCATGCACAAAATTGTGATGGCTATGCAACAAATAGCCGAAAGTGAGGGTGTAAAATTTATTTTCGATACCGAGGTAACCAAAATTGAAGTGAAAAACAACCTGGCAGAGTACGTAATTACCAACAAGGGCAACTTTAAAAGTGATTTCGTGGTGGGTAATGCCGATTATCACCATATTGATCAACATCTTTTTGATAAACCTTACCGTAATTACAGCGAAAAATATTGGAATGAAAGAACAATGGCCCCCTCCTGCCTTTTGTTTTATATCGGATTAAATAAAAAACTAGACAATATATTACACCACAACTTATTCTTTGATGAGGATTTCGATCAACATGCCGAAGAAATCTACACCAATCCGCAATGGCCATCAAAGCCCCTATTTTATGCATGCTGTCCTTCCATAACCGATAAAAGTGTTGCACCGGAGGGCTGTGAGAACCTTTTCTTCTTAATTCCGGTAGCTCCTGATTTAGCAGATAGCGAAAGTAAAAGGGAAGAATACTTTAATTTATTGATCGAACGCTTTAAAGATTTAACCGGCAACAATATTGGCGGTAACATTTTGTTTAAGCGCAGTTATGCCATGAACGATTTTGTGGAAGATTACCATGCCTTTAAAGGAAATGCGTATGGATTAGCAAACACTTTGAAACAGACGGCTTTTTTAAAACCTAAGATGAAAAGTAAGGTAACAAATTTTTTATACACCGGACAATTAACCGTTCCGGGCCCCGGTGTACCACCTGCAATCATCTCTGGGCAAGTGGTAGCAAAAGAAATAAAAAAAAAGTTAAAAAAAGCTTGACAAATTTAAAATTTCCCTTATCTTTATAACCACAAAACAAAAATACTGCAATAAAGCTTCAAAACACATAATCGTTCGGGGTTTGCATTTGTTTCGAAATAAGAGAGAAGGCGAATTGTTGAAAGAAAAAATAAGAATCAACTAACCAAATATATGATAAGCAAAAAGGCCTGAATTTTCAGGCCTTTTGCTTTTTACAGTATTTCGGAAATGTCCTTTTTAGCGTCCAAGTGTCACCCCAAGTTTCAATTTATCGTATAACATCAGTACAAATAACAGAAAGGTTAAAAGTATAAAACATTTCCTATACCGTTATTTCGAGCGGAGTGCAACGCAGTCGAGAACCCGAAGGCTCAGCGAAGCTAAATCTATCAAGACGGATCTCTCTCCGAACGTTCGGGACTGCGCTTCAGTCGAGATGACGTTTCTCTTGTGGGCGTGAAAACAAAAAAGGCCCAGATAAATCTGAGCCTCTAGTTTTTAGATGGATGTATCTTAAGCCACTTCTGAAGTGGCAATTTCTTTCGAATACGTTTTTAGGTACTTTTTAAGAATGCCTCTTGCTACGTGGATACGCGTTTTTACTGTTCCAATCGGAATAGCTAACATATCTGCAATTTCGTGGTACTTGTATCCTTCAAAATAACGGATAAAAGGCACATAATACTCTTCAGGTAATTGCGAAAGGGCTTTATCTATATCGCCTAACACAAATTTGCTCTCTGCCTGATTTTTAGTTGCACTATATGAAAGATTTGCAGAAGATATATCTTCGCTCTGCGTAATTAAAGTATTTGTTTTCACCAGTCGGCGATAGTTGTTAATGAAAGTATTCTTCATGATGGTAAACAACCAACCTTTTAAATTCGTACCTTCTTTAAACTTATTGTAATAAGTGATCGCTTTCAGCATGGTATCCTGAACCAAATCATTTGCGTCTTCTGCGTCTTTGGTAAAATTTAAGGCATAAGATCTAAGCGATACCGAGTGATGATTAACCAGATGATTGAATTCAAATTTTGTCATGATATTTAGCTTTAGGTAGATAAAAAAACAAATGAATTATTGTTTGTTCGCTTAAACCTAAACAAACTTAGTACCAAAATTTTCTGGCATGGTGTTAAAAGCTTGCAACTACATAATGGCAAGCTTTCGTCACAGAATATTTACTTCTCTTTCTAAAGTGACTCCAAAAGTAGACTTTACACTGTCTATAATCTGTTCAGAAAAATTATACACTTCTGTGCCAGTCGCATGTCCATGGTTAACTAAAACCAACGCCTGGTTTTTCCAGGTACCTGTTTGGCCTACCACTTTACCCTTCCAACCACATTGCTCAATTAACCAGCCGGCCGCCAATTTAATTTTATCATCAGCTGTAGGGTAATGTACCACATCGGGATGTTTCGCTACAATATCAGCAAATTCATATTTTTCAATCACCGGATTTTTAAAGAAACTACCTGCGTTGCCAATAGTAGACGGATCAGGCAGTTTGCTTACGCGGATATGCGATACAGCAGATGAAACATCGGCAATATCCGGCTTTTCGATGCCTCTGTTCAGCAGCTCGGTTTCAATTGCACCATATGAGGTATTAATTTTCGCTTCCGCCGATAAACGGAAAGTAACTGATGTAATAATATACTGGCCCTTCAACTCACCTTTGAAAATACTTTCGCGGTAACCGAAATGGCAATCATCATAAGTAAAGGTTTTGATTTTTCCTGTTTTGATCTCAAAAGCACTGCAGCTTTCGAAAACATCTTTAAGCTCTACCCCATAAGCACCAATATTCTGTATTGGCGATGCACCCACAGTACCAGGGATCAGGCTTAAATTTTCTACGCCTGCAAAATGATGCCCAACACAGTAGTTCACAAAATCGTTCCATACTTCACCAGCACCGGCTGTTACCAACACTTTATCATCAATCATTCTGGATTGAATGCCTTTGATGCTGATTTTAACAACTAATCCCTTATAATCCTGGGTAAATAACACATTACTCCCTCCACCAATAACCAAGAGCTTTTGAGATTTTACGATTTCGTTTTTAAACAGTCTGGCTAAATCTGCTTCAGAAAATATCTCGGCAAAGTAACTTGCCTTAACATCGATACCAAACGAATTATATGGTTTTAACGAAATATTTTCCTGGATTTGAAGCATATTGATTCTGGGTTATGCTGCAAAAGTAAAATAAAAAATAGTTAAGGAACGATTTTGGTAATCCCCTTATCGAAATTAAAGCTTAAAGTGTCGGCTTTTTCTCCTTCAACTACTACTTTCGAAAGCTGCCAGCCGATAAAAGCTGGTTTGGTTTTGGCAACGTCCAATAAACGGTATCTTTCTTTGGTAAGTTTTGCACTGATCAATCCTACACTATCCGACTCTGCCTGGCTTAAATGTTCTATCTCACTCTCGAGGACAGCTAAAGTATCATCTAACTCATTTCCTTTTTTTAGACTATCAGCATAAGCCTGAGGAGAAATATTGTAAAGGCTATCTAATTTGGAACTATCAAAACTCAAATCCTGATTATTATTTTCGTGTTTAGCTTCTACAAGTGCAATAGCGCGGTCTTTATTCGTTTTTTTATGGCATGAATATAAGGCTAAGCAAATCATTCCGAAAAGGATAAACAGGCAATAATTTCTCATATCATGTAATTTAGTTTTTTAATACTGTTTTCCTTACAAATAATAGCCCAAAAGCCTTTCCTTTTTCCCGCCCTCTATTTTTGTGATGGATTTTATGTGCTTTTCGCACGGCTTGCAAATAAGTGTTGTTGCTTTTAAAAGTTTTAAATCTCCGGTGCACAAACCAATCGTGTACCACAAAATAGATCAGACCATATAAAGTAATCCCTAAACCAATAAAAAACCGGTAACTTAAATTATCTCGATCAGCATACATTAAAAACAAGGATACTGCAGCAAATAATGCGGCAAACAGATCGTTCCATTCGAAGAATGATTTTGCTTTTTGGTGATGGCTTTTATGCATAAACCATAGTGGTCCATGGAATAAATACTTGTGTATAAACCAAGAAAAACACTCCATTGCTATGATGGTAAACAATACAATAAAGATGTTGATTAGTGCTGACAAATTTTCTAAACGATTGGTTTGTAAAGATATATAAACAGCGCAAGAAACAAAATTATGTCATAAAATTGTAAGCTTAATGCGCTTTTCAACAAACCTTTCATGACTAATCATTTTTTAGCACTATTTTTGACTAAAATATTAAAAAAGTCAGAAAGTAGAAAAGTAAAATGATTGTAGCCGATAAAAAGAGAGAGCAAATTATTGATGGCGCTATAAAACGCTTTATCCATTTTGGTATTGGTAAAACCACAATGAACGATATCGCAGAAGATCTTTCCGTTTCCAAACCATCGCTTTATTATTATTTCCCGGATAAGAAGCATTTAATTATTGGAGTAATAGAAAGGGTATTTAACGACTTCTTTGAGTTGATCAAAAAGAAATACAATCCAGACCAACCTTTGGAAGACATCCTTTTTAGCACCATAGAAGTGAGGAACACTTTCTTCCAAAAATATTACATGTTAAGGATTACCGAAGGTATTCCTGATTTATTGAACGATGATGTGATCAAAGGAAAGTTACAAACGCTTAAAAGTTCGGAAAAAGATTTCTTCGCAGAAATTTTTAGCCAGGCAAAAGGAAAGGGAGAAATTGAGCACGATGATACTGCACATGTTGCAGAACTTTACCTGGAAAGTTTGATGGGCCTTTGCACCATGTGCATTATGGAAACCGGAAAAGATCTTTTCCCTGATAAAAAAGCATTAAACAAAATGACACTGAAGCAAAAAAACCTCACCACCATATTTGTGAGAGGTTTACGATGTTCAGACTGAAATACGGCGGCCGCAGCAACTGATAAACCGGTTGTGAACCAGCCACAAATTTTAAATAGATAAGAACCCAAAAACAAAAAAACAATACATTATGCTTAGAGTAAAAATGGTAAGGTTAATGCTCATACTGCTAATCGGCTCGGTTTTACCGCAGCTGGTGCTTGCACAGCAGCAAGTTACCTTAAAAGATGCGCTAACCTACGCGCTCCAAAACAACACCAAGATTCGAAACTCGAAATTGGATATTGAAGGCGGAAGATACAAGGTGGAGGAAGTTAGGGCACAGGCCTTGCCTCAAATTACAGGAAATGTTGGTTTAACTTATAATCCTATTATCGGTCAGCTGGTTGCTAATTTCGGCGGACAGACACAGGCGATCAAATTAGGCCAGAACTGGAATTCGACTGCAGGTGTTCAGCTTTCGCAACAATTATTCAATCAACAGGTTTTTACTGGTTTGCAGGCTGCGAGATCGAGCGAGGAATATTACAACCTTACTTCAAAATTAACTGAAGAGCAGATTATCGAGCTGGTGGCCAACAATTACTACCAGGTTTTGGTAAACAGACAACAGTTAAACGTAATTGATACCAATATTAAAAATGTTAAAATTGTAGAAAAAATTGTCTCAAACCAGTTTAAAAATGGTTTAGCCAGAAAAATCGATGTTGACAGGATCAATGTAAACCTCACTAATCTGAATACACAACGTGAGCAGGTAATTAATGCCATTACCCAATTAGAGAATCAGTTAAAATTCTCAATGGGCATGCCGGTTTCTACGCCGATCACCTTACCATTTACCGAATTAACAGAGGTGACTACTTTACCTGTATTTACAGACTCTATCGATCTGGCAAACAGAACAGAGGTTAAACTTTTGGATAATCAGGATAAACTTTTATCACTGCAAAGAAAGGCATACGTGGCCGAATATTATCCATCATTGGCTTTAACGGGTAATTATACCTACTCGAGCCAAAGTGATGGTTTCGATTTCCTAAAGTCTAATGCTGCTGCAATCGGATACGGCGCATCGGCAGTTGGTCTGACTTTAAAAGTGCCAATTTTCAATGGTTTTTTAACACGTTCAAAAATCCGCCAGGCAGATGTGGATATTAAGAAAGCAAGAGAGAGCAGAAAAGAATCTGTAAACTCATTAAACCTGGCTTATGAGAACGCAAAAATTCAATTGCGCAACAACATCAATACCATTAAATCGCAACGTAAAAATGCGGATTTGGCGCAAGAAATTTACAAAAGCACACAAAACAATTATAACAATGGCTTAGCTTCTTTAACCGATCTTCTGGATACAGAAAATGCACTTACTGAGGCACAGAACAGTTATACACAGGCTTTATTGAATTACAAAATAGCCGAAATACAATTAATCAAATCAAACGGGAATATTAAATCGCTAGTACAATAGAAATGAAAAGAGTAATTACCATAATTATCGTAGTTGTTGTTGCCCTTGGTGCAATAGCTTATGTTTTAAGCAACAATAAAAAGAAGAACGAAGAAAAAACTGCTTTCATTGCTAAAGGTGGTGGCGCCGTTGCCGTTCGAGTTGCTCAGGTAGAGAGAAAAGCTGTGAATTTAGATTTCAGTGCAAACGGAAACTTTATTCCTAAACAAGAACTTAACTTCTTATCAGAAAATGCAGGTCGTGTTACCGCTATTTATGTTGATGAAGGTGACCGTGTAAGCAAAGGTCAGGTTATAGCACGCGTTGATGCTGAAATCATCAATACAGATAGAGAAACTGCAGAGGCTAACTACCAAAATGCAGTGAAAGATGAGGCCAGATACCAGAGCTCATTCCAAACCGGCGGAGTTACACAACAACAGTTAGATCAAGCTAAATTGGCTACAAGAAATGCGAAACTGCGCTTACAGGCTTCGCAACGTAAATTAAGCGATGCAAACATTAAATCGCCTATCAATGGTATTGTAAACAAAAGATACATCGAAGTCGGTGCATTTGTAAATACTCAGGGCACACAGATGTTCGAGCTTGTTGATGTTTCTAAATTAAAATTAAAAGTAAACGTTAACGAATCGCAGGTTGCCAATCTTAAAATCGGCGATCAGATCGAGATCAAATCTTCGGTTTTCCCAACTGATAATTTCTCCGGAAAAGTAACTTTCATCGCTGCCAAAGCCGATGCAACGTTAAACTTCCCGATCGAAATTGAAGTAGATAATAGCCACAAAAACACCTTAAAAGCCGGTATGTACGGAACTGCAATATTCAAGTTCCCTAAACAGGCGCCAAGCATCCTCATTCCACGTACTTCGTTTGTAGGTAGTGTAAGTAGCAATCAGGTTTTTGTATTGGATAAATCTAACAATACTTCTAAAACTCGAACTGTTGTGGCGGGCCGTATTTTAGGAGACAATGTTGAAATTCTTGATGGCTTAAAAGAGGGTGAAACTGTAATCACCAGCGGACAGATTAACTTAACTGAGGGTACTCAGGTAAGTATTGTAAAATAAGTTAGAGGGGATTTTTCGGCTTTAAAACGCGATACGCCAATCGCAAAACGCAATACTAATTAAAATGAAGATAACAGACATATCTATAAAAAGGCCTTCGCTGGTTATTGTGGTGTTTACCGCACTTACTTTGCTTGGGCTACTAAGTTACTTTTCGTTGGGTTATGAATTACTTCCAAAATTCTCTAACAACGTAGTATCTATTTCGACCATCTACCCTGGTGCTTCACCAAATGAGGTTGAAAATACCGTAACCAAAAAGATTGAGGATGCGGTATCATCGATGGAAAACATCAAGAAAATCAACTCTGTATCGTTTGAGAGTTTATCTACGGTTACCATCACCTTAACTGATGCAGCAAACATCGATATTTCCTTAAATGATGCACAAAGAAAGGTAAACGCCATTCTTTCTGATCTGCCTGAGGATGTAAAAACGCCGTCATTAAGTAAATTCTCTTTAGATGATTTACCGGTAATTACCATGTCGGCATCAGCCAATATGGATGACATTACCTTTTACGATTTAATTGATAAACGTATTGCTCCGGTAATTTCGAGGGTGAGTGGTATTGCTCAGGTTAACTTAGTTGGTGGTTCGGAACGCGAAATTCAGGTATCGTTAGATGCTGATAAATTACAAGGTTACAACCTTTCAGTTCCACAGGTGCAGCAATTAATTTTAAGTTCTAACTTAGATTTCCCTACAGGAAGTGTTAAAACCCAAAACCAGGATGTATTGATCCGTTTATCGGGTAAATACAGAAGTATGGAAGAGTTGAGAAACCTGGTTTTAACAACGACTAAAGATGGTGCACAGATTCGTTTAGGTGACGTTGCCGACGTTCAGGATTCGCAAAAAGAAACTGAAAAACTGGCACGTATCGATCGTAAAGCATCTATCGCCATTCAGATCATTAAACAGAGTGATGCAAATGCGGTAGAAGTGAGTAAAGGTGTACATGCCATTATTGCTAAACTTAAAGGTGAATACAAGGCCAACAACCTCGACATCAGAATTGTAAACGATAGTTCAATCTTTACCTTAGAATCAGCTGATGCGGTAATCCACGATTTAATCCTGGCGGTTATTTTGGTGGCTTTCGTAATGCTTTTCTTCTTGCACAGTTTACGTAACGCGTTAATTGTAATGGTATCGATTCCGGTTTCATTAATCGCTACGTTTATCGGGATTAGCTTGTTCGGCTTTACCTTAAACTTAATGTCGTTATTGGGACTATCACTCGTGGTAGGTATCCTGGTGGATGATGCGATTGTAGTACTGGAAAATATCCAGCGACACATGGAGATGGGCAAGAACAAAGTAAGAGCAGCATCTGATGCAACAAGAGAGATTGGTTTTACCGTAGTATCGATTACTTTCGTAATTGTGGTAGTGTTCTTCCCGATTGCGGTAAGTACGGGTTTGGTATCGAACATCTTACGTCAGTTCTGTATTGTGGTAATTATTGCAACGTTACTTTCGTTAGTAGCTTCATTTACCATTGTACCACTTATCTTCTCTCGTTTTGGTAAGTTAGAACGTATTGAAGGTAAAAACCTGTTTGGCCGTTTCATTCTTTGGTTCGAAAAACAATTAAAGAAATTTACCCTTTGGATTACCAGCATTTTAACATGGTCGTTAAACCACAAAGCCTTAACATTAATTATTGTTGTGGTGATGTTCTTTAGCTCATGTGGATTATTGGTAGGCGGTTTTATCGGATCGGAGTTTTTCCCTAAATCAGATAAAGGTGAGTTCTTGGTGCAGTTAGAGTTACCAAAAGATGCCTCTTTAGAGCAAACCAACTTTTTAACGCAAAAAGCTGAGGCTTTCTTAGATAAACAACCAGAAATTACACAGTTAATTACTACAGTTGGACAATCGACTGGTGATTTCGGTGGTACACAGGCTACAGCCTATAAATCGGAGATTAATGTTAAGCTGGTTGAACGCGATGAGCGTAAAGGTGTTTCTTCAGATATTTTCGCAACTAAAATGAGCCGTGCACTGGCTAAAGAATTAATTGGAGCAAAAGTTAAAACCGTTCCGATCAGTATTTTGGGTATTGCAGAAAACGCACCGATCCAATTGGTGGTAATGGGTTCTGATTTAGACAGCGCATTGAAGTATGCTGAAGGTGCTCAAAAAGTGCTTGCGGCTATCCCTGGAGCTACAGAGATTAAATTATCAGTAGAAAAGGGAACTCCTGAGATTAACGTTCAGGTAGACCGTGATAAGATGTCGGCCGTTGGCTTAACTTTACAAACTGTAGGCTCAACCATGCAGACTGCTTTTGCGGGTAATACCGATGGTAAATACCGTAAAGGTGAATACGAGTACGATATCAATATTCAGTATCAAAACTTCAACCGCCAGAATATTGATGACGTGCGTAACCTGATTTTTGTAAACAGCGATGGTAAACAGATCAAGTTATCACAGTTTGCAACCATTACAGAAGGTTCAGGTCCGAGTCAGTTAGAGCGTTTAAATAAATCTACTTCGGTATCTGTTAAGGCACAGTCAATCGGTAGACCAACAGGAACCGTGGTTGCTGAGTTCCAGGCGAAACTGGAAGAGCTGCAAAAAAATGGCAAACTTAAAGCCCCAATTGGCGTAAGTTATAGCTGGGCGGGTGATCAGGAAAATCAGAGCGAAGGTTTTGGTACTTTAGGTATCGCTTTATTGGCTTCGATCATTTTGGTTTACCTGATTATGGTTGCACTTTACGATAGTTTTATCTATCCATTGGTGGTAATGTTTTCGCTGCCTTTAGCGGTAATCGGAGCATTGTTAGCTTTAGCTTTAACCAATAACTCAATCGGTATCTTCACCATTTTAGGTTTGATTATGTTAATGGGTCTGGTAGCGAAAAACGCGATTATCCTGGTCGATTTTACCAACCACTTAAAGGCTGAAGGCAAAGAGACTAAAGAAGCGCTTGTTTTGGCCAACCACGCACGTTTACGCCCAATTTTAATGACCACCATAGCCATGGTATTCGGTATGCTTCCAATTGCATTGGCAAGCGGTGCAGGTGCCGAATGGAAAAATGGTTTGGCCTGGGTTATTGTTGGTGGATTAACCAGTTCATTATTCTTAACCTTAATTGTGGTACCGGTGGTATATTTAATATTCGACAGAATGTTAGAACGTTTAGGCTTTAACAAAAAAGGAAAAACAATCGATGAGTTAATGGTAGAACCATACAAACACAAAGATGTAAACGAATACGATTTAGATCACGGACATTAATAGACATCCAGATTAACAATCAATTTAGCCCCGATCCCAAAATCGGGGCTTTTTTGTGGATTTTGTTTTTAGCCACGGAAGTACAGAAAACACGGAAATTTATCCGCAAAGAGGCATCCAATCGATTTCGATAAATGAGATGTCAAACTTTCATGCACGGATAATTCCGCACACCGTGGTTCGTGTCCCCACGAACCACTTTATTTTTTCACTTGCTGCATCTAGAAATTTTGATGCCCAGATAATTATACAATGTTGTCTTCAAACAAATTATGTAGCAACATTGTATATTAGGGATTATGTTTAAACTCATTCTAAGTCTGTTCCTGATCTGTTCTACCCTTCTGGTTAATGCGCAACACCCGCCTGTTTTCCCGGCGATGAGTACTGATTCGAGCTTCGTTAAGGTTTCAAACTTAGATATCACGCTGGTAAAATACAGTTACAAACCTAATGGCATTAAATTTTTAGTTGTACATGATAATGAAGATACTGGTGTAAAAGCAGGTTTTGATTATATTCGCTGGAGCGGTGGCGAGCTCATCGACAGTCAATATGGCGGCGTAAGAGATTATTATTTCACCTATATGGATGATCAATACCGTATAGACCCAAACGCTATTTATACCGAAGTAGGTGTAAATACAAGGTTAAAAAAAGATCTTTTCAGCTCTAACGAAGTTGAAAAAGCAATACTTAATGCAGGCAAACAAATTGTCGATTTTTACGATCCAAAAGCCACAGGTTATTTTTTAACCTTGCATAACAATGCCGATGGTGGTTTTGGTATTTCTTCTTATTTACCAGGTTACGATTTAGCCAGCACTGCCGATTCGGTTTACATCAACTTCCAGATGGATGGAGATGATCTTGTTTACGTAACCGAACCAAGATTGTTCAGCAGCTTAAAAAAGGCCAATGTAAATGTAATTCTTCAATCTAAATTTGTTTCTAATGATGGCTCGCTTTCGGTTTATGCCATGCAAAATAATATTCCTTATATTAATGTAGAAGTACAGCATGGGCATTTGGACGAAAATTTAAGATTAATTGAGCTGGCCGTAGCAGCCCTAAAAGAACATGGATTGGTGAAGAAAGAGTAGATTATTAAGCATTTTCATAGCTACCCTTACTAAATTTTGATATTTATGTGCAGGTAGCGCACTCCAAATGAAATAATGGTTTTAAAATTAGGAAATGATTGGCCTGTGGTTCTTGGTGGTTTGCAGTCCTGCTATTACTCCCGACTTAAGGCCGGGATTCATTGCAATCGGGTTTAGGAACAAAGGTTGGTGCACCTTGCAACCCGACAAATGAAATACTGTCGCGGCCCTTTAGCCTCGGTTGAAGCGTTACCCTGCAGCAACGAGGTATCCCGAACTTTCGGGAAAGCGTATAAGCATAAAACGGGAAGACATTTACTGTTTTGCAGGGCCTTGCGCTCCAAATGAAATCGATAGTTTTTTTATTGGAAACGAATGGCTTATGGTTCTTGGCGATTCTCAGTCCCGCCATTCGCTGTAGCTCCGATAGAAGACCTGTGAAACAAGCAAGCACACCAAAATATAACATAAATCGGTGCTTAATCGGAGGCTGCCGCTATTGTCGGGTTTAAGAACAGGGGTTTTTGCGCCCTAACCCCAAAAATGAAATGCTGTCGTGGCCAACTAGCCCCGGTTGAAGCGTTACCCTGCAGCAACGAGGTACGAGGCAGTGAAGCGTAAAACGGGAAGAAGCTTCTTCTTACGCACAGACTGGCGCTCCAAATAATAAATACATTTTTATATAGAAACAAAAGCCCTATAATGCCGCTCAGTTAAACAATTAACCAATTCAAACAGTTAACCACCTCTCGGCTAATTTATCGCTTTTATTTTTGTGATCAGGAAAGTAATCAGCAAACCAAAAACAGAAATTATCCCGAAAGAATAACGCAGGCTTGATAGTTGCGAAACATAGCCTATTAATGGCGGACCAAACAAAAAGGCAAAATAACCAATACTCGAAACCATGGTTATTGCTTTACCAGCAGGCACTTTCTTATTGTTACCAGCTATGCTATATACCATTGGTACAATACTCGAAACACCCAAGCCAATAAGCATAAAACCAAAAATAGCGACAATTAGGTTTGGAAATATTACGGCAAGCGCCATCCCTATCGATATAATGGCACCACTGATCTGAAGGAGGTTTTTCCGCCCGAATTTACCGATTAAAAACACCCCTAAAAACCTTCCGCTTGCCATCATAAACATAAACGACGCATAACCTATAATCGCCTTATTATGAGGTAATTTCACCACATCTTCGAAGTAAATAGCGCTCCAATCGAACATTGTTCCTTCGGTGGCCATACTACAAAATGCGATAACGCCCAATAACACCAAAATACCCTGTGGCATGGTAAAAAACTTCGTTTTCTCAACCACCGTATCTGGTTTATTATAGTTCAGCAACTTTTTCCAGTTAAGCGCAACATTGCTTAAGGATATTAGTGCAATGATCCAAAAATGGGTATACATGCCTAATTTTAGGTTAACCAGCCCCAGGGCTATTAAAGCCCCCGTTAAATTACCAATACTCCAAGCCCCATGGAAAGAACTCATAATGGGTTTGCCGTAATAATTTTCACCTGCGACACCCTGTGTATTTAAGGCGATGTTACAAAGGTTCCCGGTTATACCAAATAGCACCAAAAAAGCAGCCAACTGCCAACCAGTTGTGGCTAATGCTAAAAAAGTTAATGCAATTGCATAAAGTGGCGCAGTTGCCCTTAGCATTTTCTTACTGCCAAAATGAGTGGTCAATTTCGCCGAAAAAAACATCGTTATAATCTGCCCCGCAGGTAATGCAAAAAGAATAGAGCCTAATTCTGCATCGTTTAGGCCCATAGAAGCTTTAAAAGTTGGAATCCTACTGGCCCAACTTGCAAAACAGACCCCTTGCATAAAGTAAAAGGCTGATATGGCAAAACGTACTTGTTTTGGAGAGCTTTGTGCTAATACAGGTTTATCTTCTTGTTTACTTAAAATTCCCTGTCCTTGCGTGCTTTCTTCCAAAATGATGTTTTAAATTATAGATTGAATTGCAAAGTTCTTTAAATCTATTGGAAATACCGACAAATTTTTAACATTTTATCAAAGAATTTGGAGAATACAGGGTTAAAATATTAAACTTTCCATTTTTCCAGTTCATAAGCACTATCCCAGAACATCCATTCTAAACGGGTTGCCATTTCGAAAGCATCCAGCATTTTTTGTTGGGTTACTGCATTAGCCTGCGCTGCCATTTGATCAGTAATATCAATCGCCTTTTCTACCGCAGCAGCAAATTCGACGCCCGCATACATATCGATCCACCTTTTGTAAGGATTTTGGTCGTCATTTTGCTGTGCGAAAATATGGTCGCCAACGGCTTTATAAATCCAAAAACATGGTAAAACAGCCGCCACTGCAATTTCTACATTGGCATACGCAGCCTGACTAAGGATATAATTGGTATACAAAAGCGTAGATGGCGTGGGCTGCACTTGCTTAGCTAAACCAAATTCCACAAAATAACTTTCATGCAAACTACGCTCGGCAAAAATTGCTCCTGTAGAAAACCCGGCAAAGGCCATCACCAAATCTGCATCCTGCATTCGGCTACTAATGGTGCTTAAAGTCCGGCCGAATTCTAAAAGGTAATAAGCATCCTGAGCTAAATAAAAGATAAATTTCTCTTTGGGCAAAGTTCCATTGCTCAACTCTTGGTTAAAAGGCATTTTTAAAATTTTGCCATAAATGGGTTTAACTCTTTCCCAGGCCTGTTCGCTCCATTTCATTGGATAATTAATTTTAAAGGTTCGAAAAAGTGGTTTAACGGGCCGTTGCCTTTGCCAGTTTTTACCTCGCTACCAGCTTGTAAGGCCCGGCTGATGTAGTTTTTCGCATTTTTTATTGCGATAAGTAGAGTGTTACCCTTGGCCATTTCGGCGGCAATGGCAGATGAAAGTGTACAACCTGTTCCATGTAGATTTTTAGAAGCAATAAAGACACTTTCTAATACTACTGGTGCATCGTTTCCAGAGATAAAAACATCGTAAATGATTGGGCCTATTAAATGTCCTCCTTTTATTAAAACGGCTTTTGCACCTTTCTCGATAATTTTTCTACCCGCCGTAATCATGCCATCGAGGTTATGGATCTCCTGCCCTGAAAGGATAATGGCCTCGTCTATATTTGGAGTAACCAATGTTACCAAGGGGAATAATTTTTCAACTAACTGGGTAACGGTATCAGCTTCGATTAACCGATCGCCACTGGTGGCTACCATAACCGGATCTAAAATAGCGGGAACATATTGATTATAGGTTTTTAATTCCTTTTCGATTACCTGTACAACTTCAGCACGGTTGATCATGCCGATTTTAATGGCCACTGGCGCTATATCATCTAATACCGCCTGTAACTGATCTTTAATCATTTCTGCTGGAATGCCATGCACTGACCGCACCCCGACTGTATTTTGTGCCGTTACAGCTGTGATTACCGAGGTGCCAAAACAGCCCAAAGCAGAAAAGGTTTTTAAATCGGCCTGGATGCCCGCACCGCCTCCACTATCTGAGCCGGCTATTGTTAATACATTAATATAATTCATTGCTAAATGACTTCATTTTGTTGTACAACTTCAGGAGTCTTCAAATGCAGTATGCATTTTTGCGCAATTTTTGCAGACAAACTAATTTCCTACGCCGGCATTATCCGGATCAGGTTCATTTATAGGGCATAGGGTGTAAGGTTTAGGGCATAGGGTTTTTCACCTTCCGCCTTTTACCTTTTGCCTTTCACCTATAAAATGGGTATATTCTCAGCCAACTTATTTGAAGGCACCCCTAAAGTTTTATTTTGTAGCGCAATATAGGGCTTTTTTTATTCTTCGTTCGTAGAAACCTGAGTTTAGATAATTAAATATTGATTTGATTATCTAAACTCAGGCTTGGGTTAAGTCGGTCGTCACCCTGACCTGTAGCGCAGCGGAAAGCTACGCAGTAAATTTATTTCAGGGTCTTTCCTGGCAAAAAAGATGCTGACCACCTAGTAGCTACAAGACAATTGAAAATACTACTTCTACTTGTAAAACAAGTTCAGCATGACGATGAGATTAGGAATAAACCTTATATGATAGTTATTTTTACAACTTAATAATCGAACTCAGGTTAGAAATGAATTATAGCCGAAGAGTTGTCAACTTAATAGCGACAGTCTATTAAAGTTGACAACTCAAAAAACAAAAACCCCGATATAAAACCGGGGCTAAAACATAATAATTAATAAAGGGATAGAGAGACTATATTTTATCGGGCTGAAAGAATTTAACTGTTCCATCAGCCTCGTTTGACACAATTAACAAACTTCTTCCATTAGGGCTATCTTTTGGTTTAACAAACAATAAACCTTCAGGGGCATCGCCCGTAGAGAATAGTTGAACAAATTTTGGTGAGGCTGGTATAGTTACATCATAAACAGCAATCATATCTGCACGTTCCATACCAATAAAAGCTAAGGTTTGCCCATTTACCTGTGCAACGGTTACACTTTCAACCTCTACACCTTTATTGTCAGACCGGTCATCATCATATTTACCTGCATCAATTACATGCTGTTCTAAATCTTTACCAATGTTGGCTACCAAAGCCCCAGTATTTGCATTAAGGATGCTCACACTTCTTCCACCTGTTGAGTATAATTCCTGATATACTTTATTCGTACCAACTAAGGTATAACCAACAGTATTTGTTACCGTAAGCCTTCCTAAATTAGCGTCTAACTGTAAGGTCGCAGCATTCGGAAATTTAGCTGCATCTAATACAAGATCTTTTACACGCACCTCTTCTTTTGCATCTTTTGGTGTGTAATCCTGCCTGGTATCGCCTTCATTGGCCAAGGCGAGATAAGCCGTACCACCAACAGTAAAATATGAGATTGCATCTGGCAGATAAAAAGCCTTGATTGGCCATGTACCTAAAACTTTTTTACCGTCTTTATCGCTTACATCAAAGGCATTGTCGGCCTGGCTGATGTCTCTAGTGCCTAAGGGATTGATTTTGGTAATGCTTCCGTCAACGATATCTATTTCGGCAACACCATTGTTCTCCTGTAGGGTAACGTATGCTTTCTTAGAATCAGCGCTTACAGCAATATATTCTGGTTCGATATCTTGTGTAAAACTTGCATTTAAACCATAAATCCTGAAGCCACCTGCAAGCAAAGTTGCTTTTTGTGATTCAAAAGCGGCGAAATCTAATGTTTTTACAGAATAGTTGTCTTTGATGTTAATGATCGAAATGGTTCCTTTAGGATCAACGGTATATGCAAGATTCGGTTCACCTTCGTTAGCCGATAAAATATAGTTCCCATCAGGACTGAAAGTTACCATATCGGGCATGGCACCTACGGTAATTTTTTTAACTTCTTCTAAAGTAGCTGTTTTTAATACCACTACATCACCATTTCCCTGCTTATCTGCGCCATCTAAAGCGATTGCTAATAAACCATTACTTACAGCCACGCTATTAATACCAGCGTTATTGGGGTATAATAAGGTTTTCAATTTTGTAACGGTTGGATATTTACTCATATCAACTACATCAACCTTGGTTCCGCCATCGTTACTCACCACAAATAATTGCTTGGTTAAGGGATCGTAAGCCGAAATTTCTGAAGCAAATTCCCCTCCTAAATCAATGGAAGCAGTTTCTTTAAAGCTGTCGATTTTTTCAGGAACGATAGCTTCAACCGGAGGATCTACAATCGGATCTTTTTTGCAGGCAGTAAATGCCAATGAAGCAATAAGGATTGCACCAAATAGTTTTTTACAGTTCATGGTTTTTTAATATCTGAACCGCAAAAATAGCCGCACATAACGCTAATTTTAGGTGTTGTTTGTTATCATTTTATTAAGAAAATATAAAGACCAAAGCAAAAAGATTAAAGGAGAAAGAGTAAAGCGAAACCCGTCGTCATCTCGACTGGAACGCAGTAGAATGGAGAGATCTATCTAGCTAGATTTAGCTTTGCTGAGCACTTCGTGGTTCTCGACTTCGCTGCACTCCGCTCGAAATGACGATAAAAAGTTAAAACAAAAAAATCCCGATTTTAGATCGGGATTTTTCTCTATGCGTCATGCTGAACTTGATTCAGCATCTTATTCAACAAGCAGATACTGAACCAAGTTCAGTATCTGCTTGTTGAATAATTAAATATGTATGGCTCTATTATCAGTTGCGGCAAGTGCTGCTTCTTTTAAGGCTTCGGTATAGGTTGGATGCGCATGGCAGGTACGTGCAATATCTTCTGCAGATGCACGGAATTCCATTGCAATAACTGCTTCTGCAATCATATCTGCTGCACGCGGGCCAATCATGTGTACACCTAAAACTTCATCAGTAGCGGCATCGGCCAAAACTTTAATGAAACCATCGGTATCCATACTCGCCTTTGCACGTCCGCTGGCTTTGAAAGGGAATGAACCTGCTTTATATTTAACACCTTTTTCCTTTAACTGCTCTTCGGTTAAACCTACAGAAGCAACCTCTGGCCAGGTATAAACTACACCAGGAATTAAATTATAATTGATATGTGGTTTCTGACCCGCAATGGTTTCGGCAACATAAGTACCTTCATCTTCTGCTTTGTGTGCCAACATGGCGCCAGTAATTACATCACCAATAGCATAAACACCTTTAACGGAAGTTTCTAAATGTTCGTTAACCGGAATTTTTTTACCTCTTTCTTCAACAGTGATACCGATTTTATCTAAACCTAAACCTTCGCTGTAAGCCGTACGACCAACAGCAACGATACAATAATCGGCTTCTAAAGAAATGGATTCGCCCTTAGGGGTATCAGCCGTAACAGTTACCGTTTTACCTTTTGTGGTAGCACCGGTAACTTTGTGGCCCATGTAAAATTCCATGCCTAAAGTTTTCTTTAACACACGCTGAAGTTCTTTACCCAAACCAGCATCCATAGTACCAATGATAGATGGTAAAAACTCAACAACAGATACTTTTGTACCTAAACGGGCGTATACCGAACCTAACTCTAAACCGATTACACCGCCGCCGATTACCACCATCGTTTTTGGCACTTCTTTAATATTTAAAGCCTCAGTTGAAGTTATAATGCGTTTTTTATCGATTGGTAAGAACGGTAAAGCTGTTGGTTTAGAACCCGTAGCAATAATTACGTTTTTAGCTGATAAGGTTTCTGTAGAGCCATCGGCTTTAGTTACCAGAATGGTATTTTTATCTACAAAAGATCCTACACCTTCGAAAGAATCGATTTTATTTTTCTTGAACAAATAAGTGATACCAGCTGTATTTTGGGCAACAACATCGTCTTTACGGGCGATCATCTGTTTCATATCAACCTTTAAATCTTTTAAGTTGATACCATGGCTAGTAAACGTGTGAGCAGCGTTGTGAAAATGCTCTGAAGAATCTAACAAAGCCTTAGATGGAATACAACCTACATTTAAGCAAGTACCTCCAAAAGTTTTATATTTTTCAACAACTGCAGTTTTTAAACCTAACTGAGCACAACGGATTGCGCCTACATAACCGCCCGGCCCTGAACCGATAACAACGACATCGTATTGCATAATTTTTTGAGAATTTTGATTAGCCAAATGTAGGGAAAAAAGGCGGAAAGCTGAAAGTCCATTGAGCAATAGAAATCGGTTTCTTAGTCATTGGTTTATCAATTGTTAGTTCTTCGCTGATACCCGATGCCCCAATAGATCAAATACTGAAGATCAATGGGATAGAAATTATTGCCAAGCCTTCAGTAAATGATTTAAAAGGACGACCAAAATTCACCAAACGCGAACAACAGATCCTTCAGTTAATTGCACAGGGAAAAACGACCGCAGGCATAGCGGATGAGCTTTTTCTAAGTCCACTAACAGTAGAAACGCACCGCCGTAATATGATGCAGAAATTAGATGTTAAAAATTCTATCGAATTGATCAATATCGCTACCGAACAGTTGCTAATTTAGTTGGGAGTTAGGCGTTTGGAGTAGCTTATTCTATTAAACAATCAGCGCTTAACAATGAGCCATAAACTATCAACCATTGACTAATGAACCCCTCTTAAATCTCTTGTCCAAAAGTGAGTAAATTACTATCCGGATCAAGCATTGCGAATTCTTTCTGCCCCCATGGTTTTGTTTGTAAGCTTCCATTGGGATGAATGCTTTGTTTAGTTTCGAGCATCGATTTGTACAGCCCATCAATATCGTTTGTACGGATATAAACCTGACCATAGTTTTCTTTCGGATCCAGTGTTTCGAACAGAAAAAAGTGAATCTCAACACGGTCTTTTTGTACCATCAGGTAATCTTTAAAATCGGCACTTCCAATATCTTTAAAGCCTAATTTATTCACATAAAAATCTCTTGTGATTGCTTTATCACGCATGGGAAGTTTTGGGTTAATATCTGTTAGCATATTTTTTTATTTCAAAAATCGGTATTTTTCCCAAAAGCTGCACTTGATCCAGATCAGAAAATTTAATGATTTGCCCTTACCCTGCTCAATGTTTCAGGAGCGATCTTAAGGTATGAAGCGATCATTTTAACCGGAAAAACCTGTACAATGAGCGGTTTGGCATTTTTAATATAATTATATTTTTCAACTGGGCTTAGCGAACGATCAAATAAATATGTCCTGTTATTGGGCTGGTCAAAAATTCTACCCAAGCTTAAAAAAGACTGTGATTGGGCAATTAAACTATGTAAATTAGTTAAACTAAGCTCCAACACTTCAGATCTTTCAAAGGCCTTGATCGTTGTATCGGAAGGTTTTTGCTCAATCAGACTTGAATGATTGTACATCCACTCTTTTGGTAAATGCAGATCAATAATTGTTTCTGTGGTATCGTTAGCATGAAATTGAAAAAAAGATCCCGATAAAATGAAATAAACGGATTGACAAATTTCGCCAAGATGCAAGAGCACGTCGTTTTTACGGAACGACTTTCGGACAGTATATTCTTCAAAAAGAAGCAGGTCGTGAGATGAAAAGGATCCGACACTAGCTAAAATTTTCTGGGCTGACATCATAAACTAAATTATTGCAGAGGATAGAGCATCAAAATAACTTATTGATTAGCGGTTCTTCTGGTGATTAAATAGGCAACAATCAGATTAGGAATCCAGCATAACCAGGCAACAACCAGGTATGCTTTTGAAAAATCGCCATAAACCATTGTCAAAATTGGTAGCCACACCCTCAATGTAACAGCAGCAAAACAAGCCGCATAACTATAAATCATCATTTTTTGATGTTTTTCAATTTCTGCGCTTTTGATGTGTAAATAAGCCTTTAAAGTAGTGTAAAACCAAACGATGCCTAAGCAGATAAATCCAGTGGAAGAAACCCATCCTCCTGTTGCAAAAAAGCCAATATAAATACCCGATAATGCGCTAAGCAGTACAGCAACCACATAAACTTTACCCAGTTTTCGGTGAAGTGCCATACGCCTATTTCTCATTTCCGGACTAAATTGTGTCCAACCGATAAATAAAGCGATTCCTCCGAAAATGATATGCGTATAAAAACCAATGTTCCAGAAAGTATTGGTCAACAAATCAACCGACTTTGAATTTAACAACCCAAATTTCCTATCGATCAAAAAGTAAATCGTTGGGTAGAGTCCAATCAGCAATGCGAAGGTTGCAAATAAAATCCATAATCCTTTTTTTACCATACAACGTTCTATTGCTTCATACTAAGCTAGTTAATTTTCAAGAACTAAATCAATTCCTTTTGCAGCATAAATGCTTTGGCATTCGCAAAGCTCAGGAACAATTCGTCAGCTATTTTTAGTTTTTGATGCGCCCTTACATTGCTCTGAATGGCGTAACAGGTTATGCCCGCAGCCAGAGCAGATTTAACCCCATTTAAAGTATCTTCAAAAACAAGGCACTCATCTTTTTCAAAACCCAATCGCGCTACACAAAGATTGTAACTTTCGGGATCAGGCTTAGATTTATTTACATCTGTTCTGGTAATAAATAAACTGAAATACCTGGCCAAACCATTACGCTCAAAAACGGCTTCAACATCAATTTTCGGACTAGCTGTAACTACAGCCAGCGTAAGCCCTTTTTCATAAGCAAACTTGATAAACTCTAATGCAAAGGGCATTAACTGAATATCAGTTGTTCTAAAACCATCAAAAGTTATCTTCTCTCTTCTGTTGATGAAGCCTTCTAACTCTTCTTCAATTTTATACCTGTCTATTATAGTCTTTGCATTTTTGGGCAAGGGGATTCCAGCGTAATTTGTCAACCAATCCTTAAAATCCAGTGTAACTTCGTATTCACACAAAAACTTATTCCAACAATCGAAATGAAACTTCTCAGAATCAATTAATGTACCATCTAAATCAAACAGTAATGCTTTTATTTTACTCATTATAAATTTTTAACAGGAATGATGATTATGGAATAATCTCAAATAAGAAAAATTGTTGTACCTGAGATTTACCGAAATTATTATCAACACAAAAAATTAATGAGAGATGCCCATTTGGCAATTTTGGTCCAAATGTTACCCCTTCAAAATTATCGATATGTCGGTTCAAGGAATCAAAGTCGAAAATCAATTTCTTGTTTAAGAGCTTTGGAGGGTTTTGCACAAAAGAGCTATTATTGATTTCATTTTCAGCACTCTGTAAATCAACCAGGTAAAGTTTTAAAAAGGTATGATCATCGTGGCCCTTTGCCCAGGCTCTTTCCATTACCAAAAGCGTATGATTATTAATAGCTAGTATTTCAGAAATTCCATTTACATTCCAATCGTTTTCAACGGTAGGTTTAACTGGCATTGCACCCAGATTATAAGCATATTGGGCAATATTCTTTTTAGTAGCTACATCAAATTTTAAAATCCGCGTTAAGGCTTTGTCATATTCAAAAGCAGCCTGAGGTCCATCCTGATAAAGTGGTTCTTCCAAACTGGCGTATAATGTTTTGTACTGATCAGCATAAGTTAAACCTTCAAATAAAGCATTTTTGCGTGGCCCGCTTTCGGTTTTTGTAAACTGAAAGCCCTTAGGCATTGGAATAGTATCCAGAAACTTTCCATATGTAGAAATAAAGGTTAAGCCGGGCTGAACTATCGTCGTATCACCGTCCTTAAACAACCTTTCTCCCTCACTGCTCCAAATCCATTGTTTGGTTAAGGGGTTATAACGAACCGATTCGCTATCAGGTTTTACAGTTTTATCAGTTCCGTATTTTGGGTATGGTTTTCCGTTTTCCTGTAAGATATAAGTAACACCAGTTACCCGAACAGTATCGATCTTATTTTCTTTGATATCAATCTGTGCAGTATAAATCCTCGCCGGACTACGTTGTGATGGATCATCACTGATCATATAATACTGGTTTTGCTTTACATCGTAATCAATCCCAGACAAACCACCAACAACCGTATTTTGGAAAATTGGATTTAAGGGCATAATGTATTCATCCAGAAACTTTACAGACGAAATACTGGTTTCATTTTGCTTAACCGCAGCATACTTAGTTATAGAACAAGATGAGAGCACAATAGCAAGAACTGAATAAACAAAGAAGAGCTGCGATACAGGTTTCAAATCGAAATGTTTAGGCTGTAAAAATATAGAATTTTGGCGGCTCGAGATACGTCACCCTGAATTTATTTCAGGGTCTTCTCGTAAGCAATTTGCTCCAATCGGAAATTCAGTGGTGTTGGATATTCCGATCTGACACAAAGTGAATACAGATACTGAAACAAGTTCAGTATGACGTACAGCGAGAAATTAAACAAAAACAGTTGGATGTTACCATCCAACTGCACATTTACTGGAATTATAAGTGGTGTCAAATGTTACCATCTGACACTGATAAAACTAAGATTAAAACAACTTACCAATTACACGGTAAGTAATATTTGTTCCATCTACTATTTCTTCATAATAAACATCATCAGGCGAAACAAAATACTTTTCGTTTTTAATGGTTACCTCTCTGCATCCCTCTGGCAATTGACTAATTATATCGCCTATATTATGCGTATCAACCGGGCCATCAGTCGTGTTTAAAATACCGTCTTTCCCAGCAACCACATATACGGTTTTACCATCAGCACTTTCTTTTTGGGTATAATAAACGCCTTTGTATTCGTAATAATCAACCCCATTAATGGTAACCAGATTAGCATCCGATGGTAAATTCGGAACCTCAGCACCAACTGGTGGGGTTACCACTTCGTATTGACTATTGTTTTGTTGATAAAACAATCCGCCTGAATAATAGAACTGGTTAGCGCCATAATAAAACGGATAATAGCCATAAGGTAATACGCCAATCCTGAAACCTAAAAAGGGCCTGTAAAAATTATAATAGCTATAATATGGTCTGTAATAAGGCCTTCCATAACCTGGGCGATAACCGTAACCAGGCCTACCATATCCTGAACCTGGGCGATAACCTGGTCTGTTATAACTGTAATTAGGTCTTGGTGGGCGACCGCCATTGCTTGGTGCATAACTACCTCTACTTGGCGCATGCATAGATGGTTGTCTGGAAATAGAACCACCGCCTCTTGATGGGCTTATCGAACCAGATCTACCGCCCCCGGAAGAACCTCCACTCCTACTTGGCCGCTGTGCAGAAACGCTTTCAATACTTAAGGTTGCAATCATCGCTGCTGCAGCGAAAACAACCAATCCTTTATTTAATAACCTATTCATTATTTTGTGTTTATGTCGATTATGTATATGACGGTGAAAACTCCTAAAAGATTATCCCTTAACACTATTTAACTAAATTTTGATAAAGTGATGACGAAGGGAGGGTTTTAATGGCAAAATATATCAAAATCCTTCCATCTTACATGATTCCATCTTTGCTAACAAACCTTTTACGGGCTATTTTTTCTAATCAACCACGAATCACCTATATTTAAATTTTATTCCTAAAAACTAGCTTAAATGAACCTTACCAGAATTTTCAGTCTTTTATTTTGTCTGTTTATTTCTAATGAATTAATAGCCCAGCAAACCGATTCGGCATATGTTAGAGAAAACTACACTAAAATAGAACGCCAGATCCCCATGCGCGATGGGGTTAAACTCTTCACTTCCATTTATATACCCAAAAATCAAACCAAAAAATATCCATTTTTAATTAACCGAACACCCTATACCGTTGCACCTTATGGCGAAGATAAATATAAGCTGAGTTTGGGGAATTTTCCGGCTATGATGCGTGAGGGATTTATTTTTGTATATCAAGATGTGAGGGGCCGATGGATGAGTGAGGGCACTTTTGCCGATATCCGTCCTCAACTGGTTGGAAAAAAATCTAAAACAGCTATTGATGAAAGTACGGATACTTACGACACCATCGACTGGTTGGTTAAAAACGTGAAAGGCAACAATGGAAATGCGGGTATTTATGGCATTTCCTACCCTGGTTTTTATTCTACCACTTCTTTGCCAAATGCACACCCCGCGCTAAAAGCCGTTTCGCCTCAGGCGCCAGTTACCGATTGGTTTATGGGTGATGATTTCCACCACCGTGGTACATTATTTCTGATGGATGCTTTCAGTTTTATGGGCAATTTTGGTGTGCCGAGACCTAAACCGATTACACCAGATAAAGGACCTAAAGGTTTTCAGTTCCCCATTCAAGACAATTATCGCTTTTACTTAGAAGCCGGATCTGTTAAAAACCTAAAAGACAGATACTTTGCAGATAGTATTAAATTCTGGAACGATTTATTTAAACATCCAAACTTAGATACCTTCTGGAAAGCGCGTTTAATTACGCCACATTTAACCAATGTAAGGCCTGCGGTGATGGTAGTGGGTGGCTTTTTCGATGCTGAAGATGCCTATGGAACTTTTGACACTTACAAAGCAATTGAGAAACAGAATCCTGGCGCCAATAATATCCTGGTTGCGGGACCTTGGTTCCATGGCGGCTGGGTACGTAGTGATGGTTCTTATTTCGGCGATATCTCTTTCGGCAAAACCACCAGTATCGATTACCAGGAGCAGTATGAACTGCCTTTCTTTAAACATTATTTAAAAGGTGAAGGCGATTTTAATGCAGCAGAAGCGAATATTTTTGTAACGGGAACTAACGAATGGAAAAAGTTCAAAACATGGCCACCACAAGAAGTAGAAAACAAAAACCTGTATTTACAACCCAATGGAAAGCTCAGTTTCGAAAAAGTGGGCAGAACCGATAGCTGGGATGAATATGTGAGCGATCCGAATAACCCTGTGCCTTACCAGGATGGCATTCAGGCCAAACGTACCCGCGAGTACATGATCGATGATCAGCGTTTTGCTGCCCGCCGTCCGGATGTAAAAACTTACCAAAGCGACGCTTTAACAGAAGATATTACTTTAACAGGTCCTGTTTTGGCCAACTTGGTGGTTTCGACTACCGGAACAGATGCCGATTATGTAGTTAAACTGATTGATGTTTATCCTGAAGATGCACCAAATCCAGAACCTAACCCTAAAAACCTGATTATGGGTGGTTACGAAATGCTGGTTCGGGGAGAAATTATGCGTGGAAAATACCGCAACAGTTTCGAAAAACCTGAGCCATTTGTTCCTGGTGCCATCACAAAAGTAAATTACCCTTTGCCCGATGTGGCGCATACCTTTAAAAAAGGCCATAAAATTATGATCCAGATTCAAAACTCATGGTTCCCTTTAGCTGATCGCAATCCGCAGAAATTTATGGATATCTATCAGGCAGAACCACAGGATTTTCAAAAAGCTACACACAAAATTTATCACGACGTGCACAACAGCTCGTTTATTACAGTTTCGGTGTTAAAGTAAAATATTGGGCTCTAAATAATGCGGTTCGTCATTCCCAACTTGATTGGGAATCTTAAGCATTACGATTCCCGCCTGCGCGGGAATGACGCCTGAGTTTAAAATAAATGGCAAATAACTGCTGTCTTGGTTCGTGTCACCACAAACCAACCACATGAATAACTAACTTATTATAATAAAATGAAATACTTAAAACTAATAATTATCCTGCTTTCGGCATCCACTGCTTTTGCGCAAAGTGATACAGGATATCCAAAAGCTAATTACACCAAAAAAGAAGTTTATATCCCAATGCGCGATGGAACTAAACTTTTTACCGCCATCTACACACCTAAAGATGCAGCCAAGGATAAAAAATATCCGATGATAATGCAACGTACCTGTTATAGCATTGCCCCATATGGCGAAGATAAATTTCCTGCAAAATTAGGCCCGTCAGAATTGATGATGAAAGAGGGCTATATCATGGTGTATCAGGATGTGCGCGGTCGCTGGAAAAGCGAAGGCACCTGGACCAATATGACCCCTGTTATCGATAACAAAAAAAGCAAAAAAGAGGTTGATGAAGGTTCTGATACTTACGATACCATTGATTGGCTGGTTAAAAACATAGCCAATAACAACGGCAAAGTTGGCCAATGGGGAATTTCTTATCCAGGCTTTTACACTGCTGCAGGAATTTTAAGCAATCATCCTGCTTTAAAAGCCTCATCGCCACAAGCGCCGATTTCAGATTTCTTTTTTGATGATTTCCACCACAACGGATCATTTTTGCAGAGTTATTTCATGACCTTTCCGGTATTTGGTGTGCAAAAAATCGATACTACCGCTAAAGCCTGGTATAATAACCAGTTAATCCTTCCAAAAACAAAAGATGGTTATCAGTTTGCGTTAGATTTAGGCCCTTTAAGCAATGCAGACAAATATTACAAGGATAATTTTTTCTGGCAAGAAACCGTTAACCACCCAAACTATGATGAGTTTTGGCAAAAACGTGGATTATTAAAACATTACAATACCATTAAACCTGCGGTGATGGTAGTTGGTGGATGGTACGATGCCGAAGATCTGTCTGGCCCGCTAAACATTTATAAAACCATCGAAAAGAAAAACCCTAATGCCTACAATACGATTGTAATGGGACCATTTGGGCATGGAAGATGGAGCCGCGAAACCGGTCATACCATGCATAGTAATGTGTATTTCGGAGATAGCATTGCTACCTTCTACCAGAAAGAAATTGAAGCTAAATTCTTTAATCACTTTTTAAAGGGCAATGGCGATAAAAACGCTGGCCTGCCTGAAGCCTATATGTTCGATACCGGTAAAAAACAATGGGAAACTTTTGCCAAATGGCCAACAGAAAAGGCGACTAAACAAAAATTATATCTGGGTGCTGATGGTAAGCTCAGCATGACTGCACCTGGTGCGGCCAGTTCAGTAAACTATATTAGCGATCCATTAAAGCCTGTTCCATATACCGAAGATTTAACCACTACATTGGGCTTTACACCACATAATTACATGAGTGAAGACCAACGTTTTGCAGGCAGAAGACCAGATGTATTGGTCTATCAAACCGATATATTGGATACCGACATTACCTTAGGAGGCGAAATTATGTCGCACCTTAAAATTGCAACCACGGGTACCGATGCAGATTTTATTGTAAAGCTGATCGATGTTTATCCTGCCGATGAGCCGAACAACTCTTACATGCCAAACAAGAATATCATTTTGAGCAATTACTGGCAAATGGTGCGTTCGGAAGTTATGCCTGCACGCTTCCGCAATAGTTTCGAAAAACCCGAGGCCTTGGTAGCCAACCAGAAAACGGATGTGAACTTTCAGCTACAGGATGTATTACACACCTTTAAAAAAGGACACCGGATTATGATCCAGGTGCAGAGTACAGCATTCCCTTTATTTGCACGTAATCCACAAAAATTCGTAGAAAACCCATATAAAGCAACAGAAGCCGATTATATTAAAGCTACGCAAACTGTATTTAACGATAGTTTTATCGAAGTTGATGTGATAAAATAAGCCTGAGCTTGTCGAAGGACCCGCTTAAATACCCTCTAAGGTGTTTCGACAGGCTCAACATGACAGCATCTGAGGTGAAATCGCCTTTATGATACACCCTCATAAATAACCGATCGTTTATAACGATCAACAAAAACATAACAAATGAAAAAGTTACTATTCATCCTTGCCATCAGCATCAGCATTTCGGCTGTACAGGCACAGATGCTTGGCAAAAACCAGGTAAACTCAAGGGCCGATAGCCTCCGCGGAACACTTACCCCTTTACGTACCTGCTACGATATTAATTATTACCACTTAGATGTGAAGATCGATATCGACCAAAAATCAGTTAGCGGAAGCAATGAATTTGCTTTTACCGCCACACAGGATTTCACCAAATTACAGTTCGATCTTTTTGATAACTTAAAAGTAGATAAAGTGGTATATAAAGGTGCCAGTTTACCTTTTACCCGAGAATATAATGCGGTTTTTGTAACCTTTCCTAAAGCAGTTAAAAAAGGAAGTAAAGATAGATTTATCGTTTTCTATTCTGGTAATCCTACTGTTGCCAAAACACCCCCTTGGGATGGCGGTTTTATCTTCAAAAAAGATGAAGCCGGCAATCCTTTTGTTTCCGTAGCCTGCCAGGGTTTAGGCGCAAGTGTATGGTGGCCAAATAAAGATCACCAGAGCGATGAAGTAGATAGTATGTTAATCAGCATTAGTGTTCTTAAAACTTTGCAGGAAATATCTAATGGAAGGCTGAGAAATACTGTAGATAAACCGGATGGTTACAAACAATACAATTGGTTTGTCGCTAATCCCATCAACAACTATGATGTAACCTTTTACATTGGCAAATATGCCCACTGGCAAGACAGTTACAATGGTGAAAACGGAAAACTCAGCATCGATTACTGGGCGCTGCAAACCGATAGCGCCAAAGCCCGCCCACATTGGGATGCCGATGTTAAACCCATGCTAAAATGTTTCGAATACTGGTTTGGTCCTTACCCATGGTACAAAGACGGTTACAAACTGGTTCAGGCACCACATTTAGGGATGGAACACCAAAGCGCAGTAGCTTATGGCAATCAGTTTAAACCAGGTTATTTAGGCAAAGATTTAAGCGGTACCGGCCATGGCTTAAAGTGGGATTTCATCACCATCCACGAGAGCGGCCACGAATGGTTCGGCAATAACATCACCTCAAAAGATATCGCCGATATGTGGATTCACGAAGGTTTCACCAATTATTCTGAGGTATTGTTTACCGAATGTACCGAGAACAAAGCAGCTGCTGATGAATATGTAATCGGATTACAAAAAATCATCCGTAATGATGTTCCAGTTATTGGTCCTTACGGTGTAAATAAAGAAGGCTCGGGCGACATGTATCCAAAAGGTGCAAATTTGATTAGTACCATTCGCCAGTTAATTAATAACGATGAAAAATTCAGACAGATTCTTCGCGGGCTAAGCAAAACATTTTACCATCAAACGGTAACCACTGCTCAGATTGAAAATTACATAGCCAAACAAAGCGGGCTTAAACTGGATAAAGTTTTCGATCAGTATTTACGTTTTACCAAAATCCCACTTTTAGCATATAAAATCAACAATGGCACTTTATCTTATCGCTGGATAACCGATGTTAAAGGTTTTGATATGCCTGTCCGTGTAACATTAAAAACAGGTGCATATACCTTGATTAAACCTACAAACGATTGGAAAACCATTAAGGTAGATGCCAGCATAAATGCAGATAACTTTAAACACGATCCGTTGTTTTATATTAACCTCAAAAAAGGTTAATCCTCGTCCAGACTTACGAAGTTTCCCTGGCCCGATAGCTCAGCTAACTTCGTAAGTCGGCCACCAAAGATAATTTTCAACTTGTGCAACTTTTCTTAAAAACAACCGTCTTATAAGAAAAGCTCATTATTCATCTAAAAAATAAAATCCATTACCATGAAAAAAGTATTTGCAATATTATTGGCATCCTTAACATTAACCTCTAGTATTAATGTAATTGCTAAAAATCAGATCAGCATCAACACTTCAAAAAATAATGGCGACGACAGAGATGTGAAAAACTTCAACGGAGTTGCTGCAGCAGGCCCAATAAACGTAATTGTAACTTTGGGCAATAGCGAAAGCTGTCGTTTAGAAGGCGATGCTGATGCATTGGCCTCAATTGTTACCGAAGTAAAAGGCAACGTTTTGGTTATCCGCCCGCAAACCAGTATTACTAGCTGGACTAGAAAATATGAAGGCAAAAAAATCACAGCTTACGTAACGGCAAAAGAGTTGGCCAGCTTAACCGTAAGCGGTGATGGCAACTTAAGTGTTAATGGAAAAATCAGCACAGGTAGTCTAACTACAACTGTAAGCGGTTCGGGAAGCATTAAAGCAATCGCTGATGTAGACAACTATAGTGGTGTGATTAGCGGTTCTGGTGCAATAAACATTACAGGCGGTGCAGATCATGCAAAAGTAGTAATCAGCAGCTCAGGCACCTTTGCCGGTAAATCTTTTTCTACAAAAACTTTAACCAGTACCATCAGTGGTTCAGGAACCGTAAATATCGCCGTAAGCGAAAGTATTAGAGCGGTAATCAGCGGATCAGGAAGCGTAAATTACTCTGGCAATCCAAGTGTTGATAAAACTATTGTTGGCTCAGGTGGGGTAAGAAAAGTATAAATTAAAACTTTTTAATAGAGAAACACCTGTAAGAAATTGTAGGTGTTTTTTTTGGTAAAAGATTAATTTTTAGCGCTATTCCCAACGCGATCGTCATGAGGTTGTATCATAAATATAGAATTGTCTCCTGTCCAAAGGACTCCTGTGGAGAGCTTGTCGAAGGACCTGTTTAATGCCCTCAAAGCGTTTCGACAAGCTCAACGTGACAGGTTGGAATGGAATCACAACTTATGATACAGCCTCATCTTTTCTGTAAAAGATCTTTGGTCGGACAATGTGCTTTAACATCCTTTTATTTTTATTTGAAAAGCAGATTATTGCTACTATTAAGTGTTAGTCCCGCTATTACTTCAAGTTCTTGCCCCGGTGAAAAATCGGAACTCTGGGCTCCATTTTATCGGCTTTAGGCACTCAGGTCTGCAAAGGAAATCTAACCGTTAGTTAAAGAAATTATAATTTAATGTGGTATTGGGCAGTATTCATTTGTATATTTAAACCAGGCTATAATCACAATACTAGCCATCAAAAACATAATGTATAATGGGTTTATTCAACGTATTTAAAAAGAAAAACATTGTAGAAGAAAATGAACAGATAGCAGAAAATGATCCATTGGAGAATTTCCCTGAACTGCTTACCGCTAAACTTTTATTCCTTGACAAACCTAACTTCGATAGCAATCAGGTATTAGCGGAGGTGAAAAAACACTTTGCAAATGTTGAACATTCCTTCTCAGAAAACACCTTTATTTTTTTATTCCCCAATCATCCCATTCAATTTGCTGATGCAACAATTCCGGCACAGTGCACGATAATGATACCTGATCAGGGCAAATCTGAGGTAGAACTTCCAGATGCTGCTTTTCAACAAAACTGGCATTGGCAAGAAGCCAATCAGATTGCTAAAAACTGCACTTATGAAATATTGGTAACTGATTTAATGTCGAGAACATTACCCTATAAAGAACGCTTAAATATATTTATGGATTTTCTGGTGGCAGTGATCAAGGCAACGCAACCAAATGCAGTTTATTCATCACCAGCACAAAAAATCTTAAATCCCCCCCACATGGTAAGCATTTGGGAGACGGATAAAATACAGATGTTAAATGCAATTTGCAATGTAAGGCTTTACAACATTAGCAACAATGCCGATCACAAAGAATTGTTAATGGATACAGTTGGTCTTCACTCCATTGGATTACCTGATTTTCAAATCCGGTTCTCAGCAGCTAACGAAAATGAAGTGGCTAATCTGTTATGGACATATGCTTGTTATGCTTATGAGTTTGGCGATATTATAGTTGACGGAAACACACTTGAAGGATTAAAAACTGGCTCAAAATGGAAATGTGTAAAGCAACTTTCGCTTGTAGGCCCGGACAGAGTTGTGGTAAATGTAACGCCAGATTAACGACAATCATTCCTTCAACACAAAATCCCGTGTCGGCTTTAAACATTTATTCCCCTAACAACATTTCAAATAATCCCTTAAGAATTCGCATATGCTTACCCAAACCTTAAAATCCCTTTTCAGTCGCGATCTTAACAAACTGAAATCCGAAATCGAATCATACAAAAATGAATCAAACCTATGGGTTATAGATAAGGAGATTGCAAACTCAGCAGGGAACCTTTGCCTGCATTTAATCGGAAACCTCAACACCTACATTGGCGCAACCTTGGGCGGCAGTAATTACATCCGAAACCGCGAATTGGAGTTTTCGTTAAAAGACATCCCTAAGCAGAAGCTTATCAACATGATCGAAGCAACCCTATCCGTGATTAACGAAACGCTGGATAAAATAACCGAAGAACAGCTCAATAGCGAATACCCAACATTGGTATTTCAGGAGAAAACATCAACCGAATTCTTCCTGGTTCACCTTACCACGCATTTAGCCTATCATTTAGGGCAGATCAATTACCACCGAAGGTTATTGGATGTATAATTTATTGTCATTAGAAACAGAAGCCAAGCATTGGGCGTCCAGCACAAAGTGATTTACGACACTAGATCGTCATTGCAAGGAGACTTTTTCAGCCGACAAAGCAATCTATTAAGAAAATACAATACATAGATGAAATTACTCATGATACAACAACTCTTTGCCCAAAACGCAACCAAAATATTAAAAAGCGATGGATCTGTTATCGGTTTAGCCGTGGGCGGCTCCTGGCTCAGCAACGAAATCGACGAATTTTCAGACCTCGACCTCATTTTGGTTACCAAAGAAAAACTATCAACAGATAAATCAAAAATGCTGCAATATGCCAGCCTTCTTGGCGATTTAATTTCTGCATTTACAGGAGAGCATGTTGGCGAACCCCGCGTATTGATCTGCCTTTACGACAAGCCATTGTTACATGTTGACATTAAGTTTTTAACCCTTGATGAATTTGCTTCAAGAGTAGAAAACCCTATGCTATTAATCGACAGAGACAATCAATTACAGCAAGTTCTTGATCAAACTGAAGCTAAATTCCCTTCACCAGATTACCAATGGATTGAAGACCGCTTTTGGACCTGGATGCATTATGCCCTCTTAAAAATCGGCAGAGGTGAGTATCTGGAAGCGCTAGATTTCTTCGGCTTTTTAAGAATGATCGTGTTTGGCCCTCTACTGCACATCAAAAACAACAACCTACCACGAGGTGTGCGTAAAGTAGAATCGCAGCTTCCTGCCGAAGATTTTAGCTTACTTAAAGGTACTGTTGCCGAATACAATAAAACATCTTTAATTACTGCGTTAGAAAATGCGATAGTGCTTTATAAAAACCTGAGAATTGATCTGTTTGATAAAGACATTAAGTATAACCAAAAAGCAGAAGATGCTGCTAAAAGCTACTTAACAATAATCAAAAAGCGAACAGCTTAGATAAATTTTAGTATCAGCAATAAACAGTTATTTAAATTGAAAGATTTATCTTATTATTGAGCAAACTAACGGCCTCGATTTTATAGAAATGCAACGCGATTTAACTATAAAAAAACTAAACATACTGTTTATCCCATTCCTGCTAATTTCTATATCAATATGTGTAGGCTATACTTTTCTACATTGGCTACTCGTAATCAAACTAGAACTTTTCTCTCTCAATGATACTATAATTCAATTTGCAGGACCAGCTGTAGTATCGTTGCTTGTAACTTTGCTCTTTTTTAGACGAAGAATCCGTATTTTAAATCTAAAGTCGAATAGGGACAAGCTACCTGATTTTTATTTCATAATCATTTTAATTGCCTTATCTATTCCAAACATAATCGCACAAAATTACCTTCCAAAAGCTACAGGAAAACTCACCCAATTATTTAGCATAAATGAAATCGATCAGCACAAGCCATCGAAGTATTATACGCTGAAAAAATTTAGTGTCGACAAAATTAATATCGGCGTAAATACCTTTGTTGAAGTTGGTGGAAGAAACAATGAGAATTTCGGCATTTATGTTTTCGTTGTCCTCCCGATTATCGATACAGATGCAGAAAGCGACCGGTGTAAGGCATTCCTGGGCGTCAAATATTCTAAAAACATCAGCAACAGGCTCACGCCAAAAGAAAAACAAGAAAACTACGAAACATTACTATCCATCAGTCAATATGATGTGGCGCACAATAACTTCGACGAGTTCAGATATCTGGAGCAAATTGGAAACAATAGCGATAAAGATGGTTACAAAGATGCAATATTGCATTGTATTAAATATGACCGGAGTACTGCACCAATACTCATTGCCCAAAAAGAACCTTTTGAAGATCGATTGGGTAATGAATCAGACTGGATCTTTATATCTTTTGGTATTTCATCAGTTATTTGGCTGATCATGGTGCTGATACCCAAAATTGATCGCCCTGCCCTCAAAAAATTTGAAAGCGGGACACCCATAAAAAATGATGACTTAATTGAATTCCTACGTTTCTTAAAACCAAAAAATGGCTTTTATATAACGCCTATTCTAGTTTTCATAAACATTGCACTCTTTTTAACAATGATGTTTAGTGGTCTCGGTTTCATGAATTTTGCCGCGACCGACCTGTTAACCTGGGGTGCAGATTTTGGCCCATTTGTAAAAAACGGACAATGGTGGAGATTAACCACCAATACCTTCTTACATGGAGGCATCATCCATATAACTACAAATATGATTGGCCTTATTTTTTTTGGTCTTACACTCGAAATGCGCTTGGGCAAAATCAGATTTCTGCTTTCTTACTTATTCATCGGAATAACGGCCAGTTTAGTAAGCATATGGTGGAACCCATCAATAGTTAGTGTTGGCGCCTCTGGGGCAATTTTCGGTTTATCGGGGATATTCCTTGCCTTACTGGTTTCAAAATTTTACGACGAAAACTTCACCAAGTCCTTTTTAATCGGAACCTTGATTTTTATTGGATATAACCTGCTCTATGGTTTGACTGGTAATATTGATAATGCTGCCCACATCGGAGGACTTATTAGTGGTTTTATTTTAGGTTTGATATTTCGGTTTACACTCGAAAAACCTGCAACAAAAAAGCGGGTATATAAGAAAGAAATGACTGTCGAAACAAGTTTATAACTTGCACATGCTGGTCATGTTAGCCAACGAATCTCCATTCATCCATCTAACATTTAATCCACAACGTCATTGCAGATATTCCTTTTAAATGGATTCTAGAAATTACAGGGTTAATTAAAGAAAGGAAGAAGAAATAATTTCGTATAAAACAAAAAAAGAGGCTTAAGCCTCCTTCCATATCTTTTAAAACTGAACCCCGATCAGCCACATATTTTCAATGTAGTTAATCTTCTGACTGGCCTTATCGTACTCATCCCAGCCAGTGGTATGCACATTGGTTAAATTGGTAGCGCCGAACTTTGTGGTATTTTGTAGGTAAACGTTTTTCCAAACATAAAACTTAAGTCCAACTTTTGCAGAAACACCGTAACCCGAAATACTGAAGTGGTTATTTCTGCCCTGTCCGAACAAACGTACATCTGAACGCGGAACCATCATGCCACCACCTAAACCGGTTTCTAAGGTTAAGGAAGTATTGCCGCCCGGAGCCACCCAAATATCATCATAACGCTCAATTTCGATATTTGCGTAATTAAAACCATCAGTATGCTCGTAGGTTAACATGCTCTCTTTAACATTAATGCTTTGTCCGTTATAATCACCTGCCAAATTACCTGTAGGTGTATTGGTTGGAGAAATATTTGGCCCGATGTGACCAGTAATCGCTACTGTTTGTGGGATGTCCATTACATATTTCATGTGGTCCCAACCGATTGAGATACTGTAGTTATCTTTGATAAAATAACCCGCACGGATATTGTATTGCGGTACGGTGATAAGTCCAGGGTTTAAATAAGCCCAGCTCAATTTAGATTGTCTATCATGTGCAATTACATCTTTTAAAGTAAAATCGTAGTTCGGGCCTTGAAACCTGATATCACTTTTCCCATACCACGAGCTGTTGTATCCCCAGTGAAAAAAGAAATCACCTTTACGGGAAAAATTCCTTTTATGCTCAGGGTTGAATAAACTTTTAGAAGTAGGTGTATTACTGCTTGAAGAGGCTTTAATCTCTTGTGCTTGCATTCGCTTGCCAAACAAGAGTGCTAAAAATAGAATGGTAATTTTTTTCACGCGGCAAATTGAGCAAAAAGACCAGTCAATTACAACAGCTTTAACATTTTGTAAGAGTTGCTGTACAAAAAATGACTTTAAAACATTAAAACCTGGTGTAAACGGCCAACTGAATAATATTATTAACCGTATTGTTCGAAATGCCATTTGTAATTTGGTTCATATACCCAGCTTCCAGATCAAACTGCTTCGAAAAACGATAACCTGCAGCGAGATATAACCTGTTCTGGTCGAAAACACTATTGTTAATTTTATCCTTATTCTGAATATTCAAAAATACTTCGTTCTGCAAAGCCACAAATGGCCCTTTTGTAAACGTTGGTTGAGTTTTTTGCAGAGGCTGGATCAACCTCACGAAATAACGGAAACGTTGTGAAAAAACATCTCCATCCGGGCGGCCAATAAAGCGTTGCTCAAGCCTTAGCCTATGGCTGGCAAAGATCGATTTTAGCTTATGGCTAAAAATATATTGTTCAAAAATACGGTTCTCATGTAAAAATGAATTACCAGCTACTATCGATTGCGATTGTGTAGTTTGCCATAAATAGCCCAGGGCCACATTGTGCTGGTTATTAATGAAATATTGTAACGCCGGGCGCACGAGGGTATTTCTCAAATATCCCCAATCATCAGCCGAACGCAGTTGAACATCGAATTGAAGCCCCCATTTATCATTAAATTTGGTGTTATTTAAAAACATAAACCAACCTGAATTTTGATGTTGGGTTTGTGCATAAAGCTTTCCAGAAGCCATGATGATGAGCACCACGGCAGACAATACTATTTTTTTCATAAGAAGAGATAAACCGGTTTTATCTGTGTGCCGCTAAATTAAAAGAAAAACAGTAAAGTGAAAAAAGAGTTGTTAATTAGTTAGAAAGTCAGGCGTCGGAGGTCTAAAGTTCAAATCCAGAGTTTGAAGCCCATTATACAATTTACCAAAACTGTGGCTCTAGCTTTGTATGCTTAGCGCCCTTGTGGTTAAAATCAAAAAACACTGTGTTTCTCTGTGTATAGCTCAATGTCCTCTATGGTAAAAAACATAACCACCTTTGCGTTTCTTTGCGAAACACTTTGCGCGCTTTGCAGTTAAATACGCTCATTATTAAAATTTCATTTAACGTTAAGCGATTAAAAATTTATCTTCGTTAAAGATTTGGGCATTACGGTATTTTCAATACCCTTAAAAATTGCGCTTATTTTAACATTACAAAACGTAAAATAGAACAAAAATGATTATCGAACCTAGAATGAGGGGCTTTATTTGTTTAACCGCACACCCTGATGGTTGCGCACAAAACGTAAAGAATCAAATTGAATATGTAAAATCTAAAGGAGCTATAGATGGTCCTAAAAAAGTATTGGTAATTGGCGCATCAACCGGTTTCGGTTTAGCTTCGCGTATTGCTGCTGCTTATGGTTCTGACGCTTCTACAATTGGCGTATTTTTCGAAAAAGCACCTTCTGAAGGCAAAACTGCATCACCAGGCTGGTACAATAGTGCAGCTTTTGAAAAAGAAGCCCATGCTGCCGGTTTATATGCAAAAAGCATTAATGGCGATGCATTTTCTAAAGAAATTAAAGAAAAAACAATTGAACTGATCAAGGCTGATCTGGGTCAGGTTGATTTAGTCATTTATAGCCTGGCATCGCCAGTTAGGAAACATCCGGATACAGAAGTGCTTCACCGCTCTACCTTAAAGCCTATCGGTGGAACTTATACTAATAAAACCGTCGATTTCCACACTGGTAATGTGACCGAAATTTCTATCGAGCCCGCTACCGAAGAAGATATTGCCAATACCGTTGCTGTAATGGGTGGGGAAGATTGGGCCATGTGGATTGATGCCTTAAAAGCAGAAAACCTACTTGCCAATGGTGCAACAACAGTAGCTTATTCGTATATCGGCCCAGCTTTAACTGAGCCTGTATACCGCAAAGGAACTATTGGAAGGGCTAAAGATGATTTAGAAGCTACTGCTTTTAAAATTAGTGATAAATTAAAAGATATTGATGGAAAAGCTTATGTATCAGTTAATAAAGCATTGGTAACGCAGGCAAGCTCTGCTATTCCGGTGATCCCCTTATATATTTCATTGTTGTATAAAGTAATGAAAGCTGAAGGCATCCACGAGGGTACAATTGAGCAGATCCAACGTTTATATGCTGATCGCTTATATACCGGAAATCCTATCCCTGTTGATGAAAAAGGAAGAATCAGAATCGACGATTGGGAAATGCGTGAAGATATCCAGGCTAAAGTTGCAGAACTTTGGAAAGAAGCAACAACCGAAACTTTACCTGCAATAGGTGATTTACCAGGTTACAGATCTGATTTCTTAAGCTTATTCGGTTTCGAAATTGATAAAGTTGATTATCAAAAAGATGCCCAGGAAGTAGTAGAAATTGAAGGTTTGGTAAACTAACTACTTAGATTCGTCACCCTGAACTTGTTTCAGGGTCTCAAACAATAAATTATAAACGGCTGGCCCTATAGCCAGCCGTTTTTATACCCAACCTACATGAATTTCGATTTACACCCTACATTAGCAAACGATTTAATTAAAGTTGTTCCCCTAAAAGAAGAGGATTTTGAAGCCCTTTTTGCAGTAGCCTTTGATCTGGGAACAGCACCCTAATAAAGACCGCTATAAAAGAGAGGTTTTCGAAAATTTCTTTAAAGGCGCAATAGAATCGATGGGTGCTTTTATCGTTTATGAAAAAGAAACCAATAAAGTTGTGGGCAGTTCCAGATACTACGAATTGGATGAAACAGAACATTCTGTCGCCGTTGGCTATACTTTTATTGCCCGCGAGTTTTGGGGAAAGGGGCATAATAAGGCTTTAAAAACTTTAATGTTTGATTATGCTTTTCAATTTGTAGATAAAGTAATCTTACATATTGGTGCTACTAATTTCCGTTCACAAAAAGCGACAGAAAAATTAGGAGCCCTTAAAATCGCCGAATTAGAAGTAGCCTATTATGGTGAGCCCTTAAAATGGAATTTTGTTTATCAGATCGATAAAGATAAGTGGGTGAATAAACCATCTTAAAGCTTTAACCACTAATTTTTACAGAAAGAGTCTGCCACGGAAACACTGAAACCACGGAAAAGGTATAAACATTCAATCGTCCTCGTTTGTAACGAAGATGACCGAGATTTGCAACTGCAATGCATAAGCAGCTAATTAATAGCAGGTTTTAACCACTGATTTTCACAGATCAACACAGATACTATGTCCTCCTTATCCGTGTTCATCCACTTCATCTGTGGTAAAAAGAAAAGACAATTGCCTCAAAAGATACACAACGCTAAGGAATAGATCTTAATTCCGTGTAAATCTGTGCTTCCGTGGCAAATTCCTTTATACTATACATTCCCAAATGACAAGAGCATAACCGAATAAAATCGTGTTTATGCTTTAGTATTGTTATCTTTGTATAATTCTCCATTCCACTCACCTTTCAAAACAAAACAATTAAATAAAATATGGCTAAATCTCAGGCAACATACAGTAAAAAAGAGAACGAAAAAAAACGATTAAAAAAACAAAAAGACAAACAAGAGAAAAAAGAAGAGCGCCAGGCTAATGCAAAAAAAGGTTTAGCGCTTGAAGATATGATGGCTTATGTTGATGAAAACGGAAACATCTCTTCTACTCCACCAGATCCGAAGAAAAAGAAAGTAATTAATACAGAAGATATTCAGATCGGTATTTCAAGACAAGAGGACATCATCGATGAAAATCCTGTTAAAAAAGGAACAGTTACTTTCTTTAACGACAGTAAAGGTTACGGTTTTATTAAAAACACTGAAACACAAGACAGTATTTTTGTTCACGCAAACGGTTTAATCACCCAGATTAAAGAAGGTGATAAAGTTACGTTCGAAGTAGAAATGGGTCAAAAAGGACCAACTGCTGTTAAAGTATCAAAGGTTTAACAACCACAATTCAATTCTTTTTGCAATTCCTAATTGCAAAACATGATTAAAATTCTGCAGAAAACTCTGCTGCGCTAGGTTTTATAACCATTTATAATTCCGTCTATTTAAGCATAAAACCTTGCGCATAATTTTACTCTCTTTCTATTTATTTTAGAAAATCAGGTTTCAATGTGCATTGGCCAATTCGGTCCCGCCATCGCTATTTTCCTCATTTCGCTGCGCTTCATTCCGGGCTATCCGCTTTGTCGGGTTTAGGTGGCTAGAACAGTAGCTTTTTTTAATGGATAAGATACACGGATGAATATTTACATGATAAAAAGAACAATATTTTTCAGCTTAAAAATTACTGTAGTCGCAATTGCTTACCCTTGATAGATTTTTTCGATAGTAGCATAATCTTTTGTTAATAAACCCGATAACAACGGCAGCCCCCAATTTTTCTTCGGGGCTAAAGTGTATAGCGGGACAGGTTTTGCCCTGAAATACTGACGCTCATTTCCAAAAAAAAATAAAAAAATGATAATCTCGGTGTGGAATTTGTGCACGGTTTACATCATTACAGTACACACAAAGAAAAATATATATGAAAAAGTTAATAGCACTTGCACTGGTTGCATTTTTAGGATTATCATCAGCGATGGCTCAACAAGTAGATTTACGTAGAAAAATTAACGTTAGCGGAACCGCAGAAACAGAAGTAACACCAGATATTATTTATATCGGTATTTCACTTAAAGAATACTTAAACGGAAAGAAAAAAGTAGACATTACCGAGTTAGAGAAACAATTATTTGCAGCAGTACAAAAAGCAGGCATTGCAAAAGAAAATTTAACCATCAGCAATTTAAGCAGCTGGAACTATGCTACAGAAAAAAAGAAAAACCCTGATTTCTTAGCCAGCAAACAATACCGCTTAAAAGTTAGCGATCTGAACAAGTTTAATGCAATATTAGAGTCGATAGATGCCAAAGGAATCGCCAATACGAATATTGAAAGCTACGATTATTCTAAAATTGAAACCTTAAAAAAAGAGCTTAAAATTAAAGCTTTATTGGCAGCAAAAGAGAAAGCAGCTTATATGGTTGAGGCTTTAGGCGATAAATTAGGTGGTGTAATTGAGATACAAGATGGTGGAGACAATGTAATACAACCTGTTTATAGAAATTACGCGATGAAAGCTGAAATGGCTGATGCCGCTGGCGCTCCTGAAATTGATTTTAAAAAAATTAAGCTGAATTTCACAGTAAACGCCATTTTCGAGATCAAATAAGACTTTTAACCGTTAAATCAATGCTTTTTAAAACCTACCAGAACATTTTGGTAGGTTTTTTGTTACGTAGAGGTCGAACACTAAAAAATTAGATATTATGAAAAAATTCATCTACACGTTAGCCTTGGTTTTCTCTCTAGGCATTAGTTTTAATTCAGCTCAGGCAGCTGATAAACCTGCGAAAAACCCAACAGAATTAACTGCAGAACAAGCAGTGAAACTGGAAAGAATTAAAACCCGTGTTGAAGAGATCAGAGACATGGATAAATCGAACTTAACAAGAGCAGAACGTAAAGCTTTACGTAGCGAGTTAAGAGAATTAAAAGGTCAGGCCCGCGCAGTTTCTGGAGGTGTTTATCTTTCAGTTGGTGCAATCATTATCATCATTTTATTGTTGATCTTGATTTTATAATCAATACAGCATTACATCTATCTATATAAAAACAAAAAGCTTTGCATTACTGCAAAGCTTTTTTTATGCTCGTCTTGTGAAGTTTACTCAGTCTTGCGCGAAAGAGAACTTCGCAAGTCTCCGCGGCGGCCTAAGCAAAACTAACGAAGTTCACTGCGCACAAGCCCATTGAAACTTCATTAGTTTCCCTGACTAATCAATAATATCAAAACCGGTATATTTCACTAAAGCCTCCGGAATTTTAATTCCGTTTTCGGTTTGGTAGTTTTCTAAAATAGATGCCACAATACGTGGTAAAGCCAATGCGCTTCCGTTTAATGAGTGAGCCAGTTGTGCCTTTCCTTCTTTTCCTTTAAAGCGTAATTTTAAACGGTTACTTTGATAAGTTTCGAAATTTGATACAGAAGAAACTTCTAACCAGCGCTCCTGGGCGGCACTCCAAACCTCCATATCATAAGTCATGGCAGAAGTAAAGCCCATATCGCCACCGCATAAACGCAATACGCGGTAATGTAATCCCAGCTCCTTTAATAAAGACTGAACATATTGGCTCATATCTTCTAAGGTTTCGTAAGATTTATCAGGATGTGTAATCTGAACTACTTCAACCTTATCAAACTGATGTAAACGGTTTAAACCACGTACATGTGCACCATATGAGCCCGCTTCTCTACGGAAACAAGGCGTATAAGCGGTATTTTTAATTGGAAGATCTTCTTCCTTAACAATTACATCACGGTATAAATTGGTTACCGGAACTTCGGCTGTTGGAATTAAATATAAATCATCAACAGTTGAATGATACATCTGTCCTTCTTTATCCGGCAACTGTCCCGTACCAAAACCCGAGGCCGCATTAACCAAATGAGGTACCTGCATTTCTTTATAACCGGCTTCAGTAGCATGATCTAAAAAGAAATTAATCAAAGCACGTTGTAACTTTGCACCTTTTCCCTTATAAACCGGAAAACCAGCACCCGTAATTTTCACACCCAACTCGAAATCGATAATATCATATTTCGCAGCCAATTCCCAGTGTGGCAAAGCTTTACTTGGTAGCAGAGCCGGCGCTCCATGTGTTAGAACAACCTCGTTTTCTTCTGCCGTAGATCCTTGTTTTACCAAATGGTATGGTAAATTTGGCAACTGAACAATTAAATTATGCTGGGCAGCTTCCAGCTCATTTAACTTTTCAGTTAGCGCCTTAATATTTTCTTTTTTTTCAGTTGCTACAGCTGATAATGCTGCTGCTTCCTCACTTTTACCTTGTCTAAATAATTCACCAACTTGTTTTGAAGTAGAATTTACAAATGCAAGTTCGTTATCTAGTGAGACTTGTGTAGAACGGCGGTCTTCATCAATTTTAATGATTTCATCTACCAGTTCTGGTTGTTTAAAATTACGGATACTTAAACGTTCTAAAACTTTCTCTCTATTTTCGCGGATATAGTTAACTTGCAGCATTATTTAATTTTTTAAGCAAAGATAGCAAGAGTTTGGAGTTTGGGGTAAGGAGTTTGGAAAAAACTGTAAACCGTTAACTGTAAACTGCAAACTGAAATATGGATGGCAAACTATTTCTCGTACCAACGCCCATAGGCAATTTGGAGGATATGACCTTTAGGGCAATCCGTATATTAAAAGAATGTGATTTAATCCTGGCGGAAGATACCCGCACGAGTGCCCCGATGCTTAAACACTTTGGCATCGATAAAAGGGTCTTTTCTCACCACCAGCATAATGAACATAAGGCCACTTCAGAAATTATTAAGTTTTTAAATGAAGGGCAGAAAATTGCCTTAATATCAGATGCCGGAACGCCTGCCATTTCCGATCCGGGTTTTTTCCTGGTTCGCGAGGCCATTAAAAATGACATTGCAGTAGAGTGTTTACCTGGCGCAACAGCTTTTGTGCCCGCTTTGGTTAACTCAGGCCTACCTGCAGATGCATTTTGTTTTGAAGGTTTTTTGCCGGTTAAAAAAGGCAGACAAACAAAGTTCAAAAAATTGGCAGAAGAAGACCGCACCATTATACTTTATGAAAGCCCACACCGTTTATTAAAAACTTTAGAGGAATTTGCACAGTATTTGGGTGCCGATAGGCAAGCTTCGGTAAGTAGAGAACTCACCAAGATGTTCGAAGAAACTGTTCGTGGAACTTTAGTGGAAATAAAATCACATTTTGAAAACAATACTTTAAAAGGAGAATTTGTAATTTGCATAGCGGGGAAACCCAATATTAAAAGCAAAAACAAATATGAAGATGCAGAAGAATAGCATCAAAAACGGAACCAACACAACAATTTAAAAATATTATGATTAGCATAGATAGATTTCTGAGTGACGAACAAGACCCAAAAGCGGTTGAAAAAGTTATTGGAAAATTAAACGACCTTTTAACTACGGGCGAAGAACTTTTATATTTAGCTGTACAGAAAAAACCAGCGGTAAACTTGTTACCAGATAGTATTGCAATTTCGAACAAGCGTATTTTTTATTGCGAGCCAGGTAATTTAGGCTTAACCATGAACTTTAAAGATATTTCATGGAAAAGCATTAAAGAGGTTTCGTTTAAGGAAGAGTTTTTTGGTTCTAAATTTATCTGTGTACCACAACATGGCGAAAACATCGTAACCGAATTTATTCCAAAAGTACAGGCGCGTAAATTACATCAGGCTGCGAACCAGCAATTGGATGAGTATAAGGAAATGCTCCGTCAGCAAAAACTGGAAGAAAACCGTGCAACTGCCTCTCCCATCAATCTAAATGCTCAGCCTCTTGCCGAAATCCCTGCTTACGAACCAACTCCTGAGCCAGTACAACCCGTTATTCAGATCGCTGAAGTTGTAGAAGAGCCAGAAGATGAAACCACATTAAAATTACGCAAGCTTAAAACTTTGTACGATAAACACCTGATTACCCAGGAAGAATACGAAGCTAAAAAAGCAAATATTTTAGATAGTTTGTAAAACTAAATCCCCTCGAATTGTCACGTTGAGCCTGTCGAAATGCCAAATAATTAATTAGTCCTTCGACAGGCTCAGGATGACAATATTGCGCCAGCACTTAAAATGAACAAGAAAAAAACTTACCTCCTCGCCCTCTTAAGTGCATTTTTGCTTTGGCTAGCCTGGCCACCAATGCCTTTTACCACACCTTTGTTGTTGATCGGCCTGGTGCCTTTGTTCATTGCGCTCAATTCCATTTCAGGCAATGCTGAAAAAAAGCAGGGAAAAAGAATTTTCTTGACTGCAGGTTTAACTTTTCTAGTTTGGAATACAGCATCAATTTATTGGGTGTACAATGCGATAAGTGCGTATAATGGTCCGGCAGTAGCCCTCCCCGTTTCTTTAATTCCTTATGGATTAGGTGCGCTTTTAATGACTTTTGCTTTTTGGTTATACTATCGATTGGGCAAATATGTAAATAAAAAGATCGCGTACCTTGGGTTAATTGCCTTTTATATCGCTTTAGAATATTTGCAGCAAACCTGGGATTTAGCTTTCCCTTGGATGACTTTAGGTAATGGTTTAGCAGGAATGCATCAGCTGGCGCAATGGTATGATTATACTGGTGTTTACGGAGGTTCACTGTGGATTTTAGTGAGCAATATCCTGGCTTTTGAAGCTTACAAGAAATTTAAATCACAAACAGGTTATTTAAGGTTTAGAACCGCAGGAATCTGGGCTTTGGTGGTAATTATTCCCATCAGCATTTCATTAGCCAAATACTTTACAGCAGAACAAAAAGGAACGCCAAGCAATGTAGTGGTGGTTCAGCCCAATATAGATCCTTATCAAAAGCTGGAGAATATCCCACCTTTGGAGCAGGTTAAAATCTTAACACATTTATCCGATTCGATCGGGCAAACCAACACCGAATATTTTATCTGGCCGGAAACGGCTATACCAAGTTACGACAACGAAGATCGGATCCGCGAAACGACAACCTTTAGTACCCTACAAAACTTCATCAGTAAATATAAAAACGGCACACTGATCACCGGAATAGAAAGCATTAAAATCTATCCCGACAAAAAAACACTTTCTGCACAGTACGACCAGCAGGCAAACCTTTATGTTGATCATTTCAATACGGCCATGCAGATTGAAAATTCTGCCGATGTTCGCTTTTACCATAAATCCAAGCTGGTACCTGGGGTAGAAAAAATGCCGTTCCCGAAAGTATTTTCCTTTTTAGATGGGGTTTTCGCACAACTTGGCGGAGCTGTTGGTGGATGGGGCTGGCAAGAAAAACCTGATGTGCTTTATGCACAAAGTGGAATCGGAGTTGCACCGGTAATCTGCTACGAAAGTCTTTGGGGCGATTGGATTGGCCAATCGGTTAAAGATGGTGCTCAATTTATTGCAGTGATAACCAACGATGCCTGGTGGGGAAATACTTCCGGCAAAGATCAACACGAAATGTACGCCAAACTGAGAGCAATTGAAACCCATCGTGATGTTGCACGTTCTGCAAATACTGGAATCTCCTGTTTCATTAATCAACGTGGCGATATTACACAAAGCACTGAATGGTGGACAAGGACAGCAATAAAGGCCAACATCAACCTAAACGACGAGATTACCTTTTATGTGAAAAGCGGTGATATTATTGCAAAAATATTGAGTGCTTTAGCCGTTGTCTTAGCCTTGATTATTCCTTATAGAAAATGGGTAAAGAAATAAAATCCCATTAGTAAATTTCTAATTATAAAAACATGCAACAGTTTAAAAGCCTTAGGTGGTCTGTTTTATTATTACTGCTCACATTAAATTTTGGCTGCGATCAGATTTCTAAAAAAATTGTGCGTAACGAGATTAGCGATTACGAACATATCAGCATTATAAAAGACCGTTTTACTTTAACCAAAGTAGAAAACAGTGGTGCATTTTTAAGTCTTGGCGATAACATGCCCTATATTTTCAGACTCATTATTTTAACAGGCTTGCCATTACTATTTTTGGGCTACGGCTTATATTTCCTCTTTGCCAAACGCAATTTACCAATGAGTATGCAAATTGCTTTGTGTTTTCTGATTGGCGGGGGGATCGGCAACCTATATGATCGGATTGTACACGGATCGGTTACCGATTTTATGCATATGGATTTTTACCTCTTCCAAACAGGTGTTTTCAATTTTGCAGATATTTCGATCATGATTGGTGTAGGTATATTGCTTTTCCAGTCGATTAGAAGTAATAGATTAAAACACGAGGTGAATTAGGATAGTAGGTAAGATTTAGTAATACTAATTAAGAATACAAAAAAAATATACATTAAAAATACATGTTTGTATTTTTTGTGTTATATTTATTCATGTAATACTCAATTGCAGCATATTACGATCTAAACCAAAAACCTAAACTATGAAACACCTATTAACAAAAACTATGCTGATTGCATTGCTCTCAGTAATGGTAATCTCATGCTCGAAGAAAAATGAGATACCAACAGATCAGGAAAACGAAACTGTTCAAAACCAAAAAGTTCTTGCTTACATCAAAAATCTTGGATTTACAGATGCACAGATTGTAGAAAGTGGTGGTAATTATGTTGTAGACGGAGATATCGTATTTAGCAAAAACATGGAAGTTTCTGCCGATAATGGAAAACCGATAACAGAGCAATATTACAATGGAAATATTGTAACCAATAGCAGTAATATCCGTGTTAAAATCGATCCTTCTATAAACGGGATGATCAGCGAAATCAATTCTGCAATCAACCAATGGAATACGGTGCCTAATTCTAAAATCAAATTTGTAATTACAACAGGTACTATCTATGATATTCTAATTAAGGTAGACAATACCATTGGAAGTTCTACCTGTGGACAAGCTTATTTATCAACCTCTAACGGTAAAGCTGGCAATACAGTTTGGATTAACCAGAACCTGATCCAAAACAATTCTTTTGCACAGCGACAAAGAACCATAACACATGAATTTGGGCATACCATTTCATTTAAACACACCAACCAATCTACAACCATTAATGTTCCAGGGGTTGGGGGAACCGATGCATTATCTTTAATGAACGGAGGACAATGTGGAAGCGGCGCAACTGTTTTATCAGCAAAGGATAAACAGGCTACCGCAGTATTGTACCCTTTATAATTAAAAATCAGATAAATAACCTAAAAAGATCGTAATGCAATGGAAGCTGTTTCTCTGAAGCAGCTTCTTTTTTTGAAACAATATTTGCAAATGATTTTAATCCAGGAATTTCTTAACAAAGAATTGCCACCTTTAAACAAACATATTTTTATCTTTAGGTGTTAAACAATCTAAAAATAAAATCCAATCATGAAAAGAAATGCAACAGCCGTATGGCAAGGTTCTATTAAAGAAGGTAATGGTAACATCACTACACAAAGTACCACTTTAAATAATACTCAATATTCTTTTAACTCTCGCTTTGCTGAAGGTGTTGGCACAAATCCAGAAGAATTAATTGCTGCTGCACACGCAGGCTGTTTTACCATGAAATTATCTGCTAACCTAACTGAAGCAGGATTTACAGCAGATAAATTGGAAACCAAGTGTGAAATTAACCTTGATCCATCAAAAGGTGAAATTGTTGAATCGCATTTAACTTTAACCGCTTCTGTGCCTAATTTAACACAGGAAAAATTTGATGAATTGGTAGCAGATGCAGAAAAAAACTGCCCGATCTCTAAATTATTAAACACAACGATTACCGTTGATGCTACTTTAGCGTAGCCTATTTATCATGCTGAGGCACGAAGCATCATGAGTGTAAAAAATGGTTCACTTCGTACCTCAGCATAACTACTTATTTTTGGGTTACTGCAATATTAAATTAATTGTATAACTTAGCCTTACAAGCTAAGTTAACATGAAAAAATCTCTCCTATTCTTAAGCACTGCTTTATTCTTAAGCAGCTGTATCAACTTCAGTAGCAAAACTGAAAGAATCTCCGATACAAGTGATAAAAACGGAAATACTAAAATTAATGATATAGATTTTAGTAAACCAGTTTCTGAAGAAGATCTGGTTACAATCGCTAATGAGACCAAAATCAATAAAGTCAAAAAATTAGCGATCAATTCGCTTAAAGATGAAGCTAATTTATTTCATATTGCCAGTTTTGACGATGATGTAGCGGTAAGAAAAATTGCAGTTGTCAGGTTGACCAATCAAGCTAATTTATTTCACATTGCCAGTTTTGATGATGATGCAGAAGTAAGAAAAATTGCTGCTGCGAAAATGGAAAATCAGGCAAACCTATTTCATATCGCCAGTTTTGACGATGATGTTGCGGTAAGGAAAATCGCTGTTGCAAAAATGAATAATGAAGCGAACTTATTTCATATTGCAAGTTTTGATGATGATCTAGAAGTACGAAAAATTGCAGTTGGTAAAATGAACAATCAGGCAAACCTAAACCACATCATCTCTTTTGAAGAAGAAAGTGAGGTAAAGCAACTTGCATTAAATCAGCTCAACCACAATTAGACAGTTTTCCATCCACAATTTAATAATCGACTGCTTAATCATTTAATCCAAAACAATTTAGCAATCCCAGCAATTGAACCATTCAACAATTTAAGCAATTAATCAGCCTTCCAACACTACAACTCTAAAACAAACTAAGCCATATATTTCCCTACTATAGGCATTCTTCGGCCCATACCAAATGCTTTTGGCGATACCCTTAAAATAGGTGGAGTTTGATAGCGTTTAAATTCTGCAACATTAACCATTTTTAGAATCCGCAGCACCAATGCTTCATCAAAACCTTGAGCAATAATGGCTTTAGAGCCCTGTTTCTTTTCGATGTGCTGATATAATATTTTATCGAGAATTTCATATTCAGGTAATGAATCGGAATCTTTTTGATCGGGCCTTAACTCTGCAGATGGTGGTTTAACAATAGTATTGACCGGAATAATTTCCCTTTCTTTATTAATGTATCTCGCAAGCTCAAAAACCTGCATTTTATAGACATCTCCTATTACCCCAATAGCACCGCACATATCACCGTATAAAGTACCATAACCAACAGCACACTCGCTTTTGTTTGATGTATTCAATAAAATATAGCCAAACTTATTACTCATGGCCATATTAATAATGCCACGGATGCGGGCCTGCACATTTTCTTCAGCAAGGTTAAAGGGCAAACCCTTAAAGGCTGGTGCCAGTATATGATCGAAAGCTTCTGCAACTTCTTTAATTGGCACAATTTCGTGCATACAACCAATATTATTAGCCAAATCTAAAGCATCCTGAACAGAGTGGTCGGAAGAGAATTTAGAAGGCATTAAAACGGCCATTACATTCTCTGGGCCTAACGCACGACAAGCCAAGGCGCAAACCACAGCGGAGTCGATCCCACCTGATAAGCCCAAAACGGCTTTACTGAAACCAGATTTATTGAAATAATCTTTTATACCTAAAATCAACGCGTCGTGAATCTGCTCAATATCGGTCAATCTTTCCGATTGGGGATATTTATTACGCACATTTTCAACCTCTTCCAGATCAAAAACCTGAAGATCCTCTTCAAAATACTTCATCTCTGCTTTCACGGCTCCATCAGCATCAAAAACCAAAGAACCGCCATCAAAAATAATCTCAGTCTGCGCACCAACCTGGTTTACATAAAATACCGGCAGGTTATACTTTTTTGCATTATCGCCTAATACTTTTATACGTTCATCATCATGGGTGTAAGAGAAAGGAGATGCAGCAATGTTAATCATCACATCTGGCTGCTCCTTAATCAGCTCATCCATTGGATTAGAAACATATAGTGGATTATCGTTGATATTCCACAGATCTTCGCAAATGGTTAAGGCAATTTTTTTTCCCTTAAAATCGATACAGTTAAATTGTGTGGCAGGTTCGAAATAACGATATTCATCAAATACATCGTAGGTAGGTAAGAGTGCTTTTTTAACCACGGCTTTAACTTTCCCTTCTTCGATGAAATAGGCTGCATTAAACAGATCTTTTCCCTGTAATATTTCGTTTTTAATAGGTAGGCCAACAATACATGCAATATCTGTGCAATGTTTGGCTATTTCCTGAGCGGCAGTTTCGCACAATACAATAAACTCATCAAACTCCAAAAAATCTCTTGGTGGATAGCCACAGATAGCAAGCTCGGCAAAAACAACTAAATCTGCACCTTTATCTTTTGCCAATTGAATATTTTCGGTTATTTTTTTCGTGTTTGCCTCAAAGTTCCCGATATGGTAATTGAGTTGTGCTAGCGCTATTTTCATATTTAATGTATCAAGTAGTGAGAATCAAGTATCAAGACAAATATCCCGATTAAAAGAATACGCCGAAATTAAGTGCCAAATAATGATTTCTAACATCTCTGGCTTTATCTGTTACAATATTAGTGAAACCGTTATTAAAAGTTAAACCAGCTACGATACTGGTATTGCCCGAAATATCAAATTCGCCACCACCACCGATGATTAATCCGGCACGGTAAAGTTTAATGTTATCGGATACATTTAAATTATCGCCAACAACCGCTCCACCTGTTACAGCATCTTGTTTAGCACTGATGTTGATTGAATTAGACAATCCAAACTGACCATACCAACGTTTTCCATCAGCCTTTACGGTTTTTAGTTTAATGGTTAAAGGCAAGTCTACGTATTGTAACTTATATTTTAATTCGTAAGCTTTCGGTGCAGTACTACTACTGGCGCTATAATAAGGCAAAACATTCGCCTCTGTACTTTTACCATTTATCGAAGTGATGGTTAGCGCAGTAGAAAAACTATAATTCGGGGCAAAATTAAAATCACCAATTAATCCATAAGAAAAGCCCAAAGCTATTCCGTCTGTTTTTCCTTGTTCAGGTTTAATCCAACCAAAAGTTGGGGTAGCGGTTAAACCTAACCTAAAACCGTAACTGGTTAACGGAGAATTTTGCGCCCATGCGCCAATACTTAAAAGAGACAAAATTAAAATGGTCGATATTCTTTTCATGCTATAGGTGTTTATATATATTTGTTGTACATGATGTATAACGTAAAACACTGGCAAATTTATCTAATTTTTCTTTTTGCCATCACATTTATTTCCTGCAGGCAAAGCAACAGGCCCGATGTAAGCAATATACAGGTAAACATTAAAATCGAAAGATTTGATAACGAGCTATTTGCTGGGAAAAACAAAAATGTTATTGAGGTAGACAAACAGCTTAGTTCAAAATATGGTGTATTTTATGACGATTTTATCCACCGGATTTTAGACAGCAAATATTCCAACACCGAATCGTTGACCAACCTATACCGCGACCAGGCTTATACCGATTTAAGCAAAGAAGTTGATAGTGTTTTTCCAGACTTAAAAGTGCAAGAAGAAGGATTAACCGAAACTTTTAAATATATTAAATACTATTATCCGAAAGCGAAGATTCCAAAATTTATTTCTTTTGCTTCAGGTTTTGCTTACCAAATGCCCGTAGGCGATAACTATCTGGGTATTGGTTTGGATATGTTTTTGGGAAAAGACAGCAAATTTTATAAGGCGATTGTGCAAAGTGTGCCCTTATACCTATCAAGAAGGTTTACACCTGAATATATTGTGCCCCGTGTAGCCGAAACGTACGCCCACGAAGAACTTTTTGCAGAGCCTGATGACAATAGAACCCTCTTGTCTAAAATGATCTTCCAGGGAAAGATTTTATACTTCTTAGATCAGGTTTTACCTGAAAACTTAAGCGATTCTACCAAAATCGGATATACTCAACAGCAGTTAGACTGGGCACAAAATTTCGAAGGCGATATTTGGGCATATTTTTTGGAGAACAGTTACCTGTATGAAACCGACTATCAAAAAATTCAGGTGTTTTTATCTGAAGGACCTTTTACACCAGGTTTAGGTGAAAATAGAGATTCGGCACCAAAATTGGGAGTATGGATGGGTTGGCAAATTGTAAGAAAATATATGAAAGAACACCCTGATGTTACTTTACAACAATTAATGGCAGATAACGATGCACAGAAAATTTTAAATCAATCTAAGTACAAACCGAAACAACAGAGATAGTTATCAGTTTGCGGTTTTTAGTTATCAGTTTACAGGCCAAAACAATACCACAATTAAGCAATAAAATCGATCAGTTGAACTTTTTAATTAATCATCCTAAATTAAACCTATGAAAGTTGGCATTGTATTATCAGGCGGAGGCATTAGGGGAATAGCACATTTAGGTGTTTTAAAGGCCTTCAGCAATTTGGGCATTACCTTTAGTCACATTAGTGGAACAAGTGCAGGAGCGATAGCCGGGGCCTTTTTTGCCGCTGGCATAGATCCGGAAGAAGGTTTGAATATTTTCCTTAAAACGAAACTCTGGCGCTTCGTTCGTCCGGCGGTGGGTTCTCTGGGCTTAATCAATATCGAAAACACTTCTCTGATTTTAAAGGAATATTTTCCGGAAGATTCAATTGAAAAGCTAAAAATACCTTTAACCATTGCTGCTGTAAATTTTAGCGAAGGCCGATTGGTTTATTTTACAAAAGGACCGCTTATTAGAGCAATTCATGCCTCTAGCTGCATACCTGGTATTTTTAAACCCATTATGATTGATGGCCAGATGTATGTGGATGGCGGAATTTTAAATAATTTCCCGGTTGAACCTTTAATGGACGACTGCGATTTCATTATAGGCTCGTCCTGTAACCACCTTAAACCAGTTGATAAAATTACCGGTATTACCAATTTAATGGGACGCGCCGGCATAATGTCTATTAACCATGATATGGAAAGAAAAGCAAAATTCTGTAACGTATTAATCGAACCAAAAGGTTTAGGGGCTATTAGTACATTCGATATGAAACGTGCAGAAGATATTTACTGGCTGGCACACGAAGAAGCCTTGATTACGATTAAAAACAGTCCAACAATTTCCGAATTAATTACAAAATAGCAAGTAGATTCACTTGTGGATTTCTTGCGATATGTAATATTTAAACTACAATAAAATAGTTTATATTAAACAAATAAACGAGTGTAAAAAATACACTTATGCAATAAAAATATTACAATTCTCTTGGTGTTGATATAATATTATTTTACTTTAGGATTATACTTTGCAAATGCAGAGGAAATTAAACCTAAATGTCTATCTATGTTTTTCAACCTGATTATTCTTTTTCAAAGAAGAAGAATTCCTGTTTTTACGATCTTCTAACTTGATTTCCAAGTCAAATACAGATCATTAATTTTTACCTAAAAAAACCTAAACATGAAATTCTTAAAATTAAATAAAACCCTATTAACTGCCCTGGCGCTAACCACAGTATTATTTGCATGTAAAAAAGAAAAACCTACAGAAACGGCAGATTTACAAAAACCTGAATTATCAGCCGTTAATCCCCTTGGCGATATCCAGATCTGTACAGAAAGATCATTGGATGGAACTACCCCAAGAGGTGCCGTTTTAAAGTCAACAAAATGGACTCCGGGAACTACGATTAAAGTAAGTTTAAACGGAAGCACATCAGCCATCAGAGCTAAAGTAATCCAATATGCGAAAGCGTGGGAACAATATGCCAACATCAAATTCAACTTTGTAACAAACGATAATACAGCCAAAATCAGGGTAAGCTTTGTAAGTGGAGATGGATCTTGGTCGTACATTGGAAAATCAACGCCTAGCACCGGTGCGACTATGAACTATGGTTGGTTAACTGCAACTACAGCAGATTCTGAATATAGCCGCGTGGTAATCCACGAATTCGGTCATGCATTAGGATTAATCCATGAGCACCAACATCCATTGGTGGCTATTCCTTGGGATAAACCTGCTGTTTATGCCTATTATGCTGCTGCACCAAATTACTGGAGCCAGGCAGATGTAGACAATAACTTATTTGCAAAATACAGTACCACACAAACCAATTATAGCGCTTACGATAAATATTCGATCATGCACTATTCAGTTCCTAACGAATTAACCATCGGTGATTTCGAGGTGGGATGGAATACCGTATTATCACCTACTGATAAATCATTTATAGCTTCAGTATATCCATTTTAGAAAATAAATTATTACACATAGTGGTTTAAATAACCGCTATGTGTATTTTGCTATTATAAAATAAAAACAGATATGCTGATCGCTCTGCGGATTTCATTTATCAAACCATTTTTAGCCTGCTTAACACTCCTATTATTCTGCCAAACCGCATCTGCACAAGAGAATTCCTATAAATGGGAGGTAAAGCCTTATGCAGGCATTCAACAATCAAGATTTGATTGGTCTATTGCAGGTAATGCAACTGGAACCAGTCCGAATGTATTATCAGAACTCATCTGGAAAAATCTTAAAGGGCCTAGTTTTGGCTTAGACATTAAATACAATATTACCGAGCGGCTTAGTATTAAAGCCGCTAACCAATACAGCAGCATAACCAAGGGCGAGGCAGAAGATACCGATTATGCAAATGATAATCGGCAAAATGCTTTTTATTTCGATCTGCTCAACGCAAATAAAGGTTATTTATACGATGCCAATTTACAGTTCAGTTACCAACTGTTCAAATTTGGCGATTTTAACATCAATCCAATTGTTGGACTTTCATATCATCAGCAAAAATTTCATTTGCTAGAAAGTGCAAATAATCCTGACAGCAAAGGCTTAAACTCTACGTATGTAGCAAGATATAAAGGATTCGATTTTGGAGCAGAACTTGTTCTTAAAATGCAGAAATTCAGTATAGGCGCCACAGTTTTAAGCGGTTTTTATACTTATTCGGCAAAAGCCAACTGGAATTTAATTCCTGATTTTGCAAAACCTGTAAGCTTTACACATAAGGCAAATTCCTTTTCATTGAGTGGCGATATCAATCTGGCTGTACCATTAAACAAAAGTTTACGGATAGAAGTCGACTATAAGATCAATAACATCAACACTTACTCTGGTGTAGATAAAGCTTATTTTAATAGTAGACCAACAGAGGAAACTCAATTTAATGGCGCAAATTTTAGAAAAAATGCAGTATTGCTCGGCTTAAATTTTAGCTTTTAATTTTTTAAGGCCACCAAACGTTCGCCTTCCAGTACCGGAATTGTTTTGCAAAGATTTAACTGCAAACAGAAAACAACATCTTCTTCTATATTCAACTGAGCCAAACGATGGCTGTGTGATGATTTGTGAAGGTATTTCCTCAGATCTGCCTTAGCTAAGGCATACAAATCTTCTGCAGCCACACTGGAATCATCAAAATGCTGGAAATTTTGACGGAGATTATTTACCACAGCACCAGCAAAAAGGGTGTCCTCTAAATTGAACTGATCTTTCCAACCAGCGCAAAGCAAAAGCACATTCTTATCCTGACTTTTCAAATAATCACAAAGGGCATCTAAGTTCAGGAAAGACCCAATTACAACCTGATAGGCCCTTTTCTGAGCCAAATGCAAAGCCTTAGTTCCATTGGTAGTAGTTAACACGACCGTTTTTCCATTCACTTTTTCATGGGTATAAGAGAATGGCGAATTACCGAAATCGTATCCGGCTACCACCTCCCCATTTCGTTCTGCTGCCAATAAAAATCCGCTATCGCGATAGTTTAAACAATCTTCTACCTGAGCAACTGGAATAATCGCTTCAGCACCATTATCTATTCCGTAGGTAATAGATGAAGTGGCTCTTAAAATATCGATAACCACCACAATGCTTTGTTCGATATCATATAAATCAATCAAGGCCGGAGTTAAACAAACTTCTATTTTTTTTGACATGTAAAGGGAGGTGAAAGGCGAAAGGTTTAAGGTTTAAGGTTATGGGAAAATATGCCCTACGCCTTAAACCTTAAACCCCAAACCTTATTTATAAAAAGGAAACTTAACCACTTTAGCTTTAATTGGCGTATTGCGGATTAAAATAAAAACTTCAGTTCCTTCTTTAGTAAAATCTTTTGCAATGTAGCCCATACCTATTGCTTTTTGCAAAGAAGGTGCCTGGGTACCAGAAGTCACTTTACCGATAATATTTCCTTCGGCATCAGCAATTTCATAATCATGGCGCGGAATACCACGATCGATCATTTCGAAACCAACCAATTTCTTTTGAATACCAGCTTCTTTTTGCGCCAATAATACCTCCGAATTGGTGAAAGATTTAGAAAATTTGGTAATCCAACCTAAACCTGCCTCGATAGGCGAGGTAGTATCATCAATATCATTTCCATATAAACAGAAACCCATTTCTAAACGTAAAGTATCGCGTGCACCTAGGCCTATTGGCTGAATGTTGTACGGCGCACCTGCTTTAAAAATAGCATCCCAAATTTGATCGGCATATTGGTTTTCGAAATAAATTTCGAAACCACCAGCGCCAGTATAACCTGTTGCTGAAATGACTACGTTATCAACACCAGCAAAGGTACCTTTAACGAAAGTGTAATACTCCATTGATGCCAAATCAACATCAGTTAATGTTTGTAAAGCGTCTGCTGCTTTTGGCCCTTGAATGGCCAAAAGAGAGGTTTGATCCGAAATATTGTGCATTTCTACACCTTTCGAATTGAATTGTTGAATCCAGTTCCAATCTTTTTCTATGTTAGAAGCGTTAACCACCAACATGTAGGTCTTATCATCTATTTTGTAAACCAAAAGGTCATCAACAATACCACCATCTTGGTTTGGCAAACAAGAGTACTGAACTTTTCCATCGTATAATTTAGACGCATCGTTACTGGTTACACGTTGAATAAGATCTAATGCGTTTTCACCTTTCAGAATAAATTCGCCCATATGGCTTACATCAAAAACACCCACGCCGTTACGAACAGTTGCATGTTCGGCATTAATACCTTCGTAAGTAACAGGCATATTGTAACCTGCAAATGGAACCATTTTAGCGCCTAAAGCGATGTGTTTTTCTGTTAATGCGGTGTTTTTCATCCGTAAATTTTATTTTTTATGATAATGAAGCCAGTATAGCTGATATTCTGTGAATTATGACGGCTTTATTCGTTATTCTTCTTGGGGTGCAAAAGTACTAAGAAAAAGACAAAATTTTGAGGTTAATTTTAAGGAGTTTTTAGATGATTTTTCTATTCATCCTTCACGCTAAACTTGTTTCAGCATCTACTAAAGATACTTACGCAGTCACCAATTCTTCGTAAATCTTCAGCATTTTACTGGAGATTAAATGAACACCATGGTCGTTTTCTACTGTTTTGCGGGCGTTCTCTCCTATTTCTACCCAACGTTTAGGGTTAATGATACACTGTAAAATCGACCGGTAAAATTCATCTGCAGAATCAGCAATTAAAATGTCATGGCCATGCCTGCAATTAATTCCTTCTGCGGCAGTAGTGGTCGCTATGATGCATTTTTTCATGGCCATACCTTCAATAATCTTCACCCGCATTCCAGTGCCAGAGATTAAAGGAACAATCATAATTGCCTTAGAGTTCATAAATTCAACCGCATCAAAAACCTCACCCTCTACAATCAGATTTTCTGAATCGTATTCGAAGAAATGTTTCTGCATGTTTTTTCCTGCAATATAAAAACGAAGGTCTTTATTTAGTTTTTCAATATCGGGCCAGATATCATCCAAAAACCATTCTAGTCCTTCCTGATTCGGTCGCCAGTCCATTGCACCTAAATGAAACAGTGTAGGAAAACTGGTTTTACTTTTATCTACTTTATATTTTTCTAAATCGATGGCAACCGGAAAAACCGACATCGGAATTTCGCAACCAAACATTAATATGCTTTGGCGATCGGGCTCAGAAATGGCAAAAATATGGTGGAAACGGTTAATCTGATCGGTTTCATATGCTTTAAGCCGCTGGGCTAAAAAAGCTAAATATTTACGCCTAATGAGAAACTTTTCAGAATGAGAAAGACGTTCCCAAAGGGTAAATTCGATATTGTGTGCCCTGTAAATGAGCTTGGCATTACTGTTTGCCTTAACCACATCCAGATAAGGAACAACAAAAAGCCCCTCAAATTGAATAATATCGAACACGTTTTCTCGTAAGAGATTTTCTAACTGTCGCGCAGCATCTTCGCTATAATAACGGGAAACGTTATAAGATTCGTTAGTGAAAATATTAAAAAATGCCGACCATACATTTACATCTGTATCTAAATCGTAAGTATGGTATTTAATCTGTTCGAAAATAGGATCGTAGATATCCTCGATGTCGATCCGTCCTTTTGAGGGGTTGAGGCTAAACAAAGTAATATCTGCGCCAAGTTGCAGCAAACCTTTTATGGTATTATAAACCACAATAGGATAACCACTATTTGGCGGGAAGGGAACCCGCTTAGTAATCAACAGTATTTTCACAATGTTGTGAAAATACGAAATTTTAGGCGTTTTTTGAAAACAGTTCTAACTGAGGGTCGCTCACATTGAAAGTTTTACGGTGAAAAGGTGATAACCCGATTTCGATTACAGCCTTACGGTGCGCAATAGTTGGGTATCCTTTATTCTGCTGCCAATTGTAATGCGGAAAATCGACGTGTAGATTGGTCATATATTCATCGCGGTGGGTTTTCGCCAGTATAGAAGCGGCAGCGATATTTAGATATTTACCATCGCCCTTTACAATGCAACTGTGTGGAATTTGCGGATAGGTTTTGAAGCGGTTGCCATCAATTACCAGGTATTGTGGTTGGGTATGTAATTTTTCAATCGCCCTGTGCATGGCCAAAAACGAAGCATTTAAAATATTGATCCGGTCTATCTCTTCATGATCACAAGAAGCTACGGCCCAAGCTAAAGCTTCCTGTTCTATTATAGGTCTCAGAGCGGCCCTTTGCTCATGCGATAACTGCTTAGAATCATTTAATCCTTCTAACACAAAACCTTTTGGCAATATTACCGCCGCGGCAAAAACAGGACCAGCGAGGCAACCTCTTCCAGCTTCATCACACCCGGCCTCTAATAATTCTTCCTGATAGCAGTTTAACAACATATTGCAAATTTACTGAAATAGAGATAGTAAGGAAATTATTTTGTTCAACATCTTATAAACATTAATTTTAAGGATAAACAATTCTAATGCACGCTATTAAACTTACTTTAGTTTTTTCTTTGATTTGCCTTGTAGGTTTTGCGCAAAAGAAAAAATACGATATCATGAAGCCACCGGTGGAACCGCCATCGAGAGCAGACTATGCTGTTTTAGAAAAACGCATGGCCTGCATCCATCGAAACACTTATTCACTTGGTGAAAGATTAAAATTTTTCCCGTTTAACCAATACAAAAAGGTAATGTTGATTTCTTTCGAACTACCTGAGCCAAGTGCAGAAATTAATATTGCTGGTAAAACTCAGCCTAAAAATCATAATGAGAAAGAATTCACCGTAGCTTTGTTGGCAAAAAAACAAAAACTAGATCAAACGAGAATCAAAGAAAATAGGATTTTGTCAGCATTGGAGATTGATAAACTAACTGACATCCTATATAATTTTGGCTATAAGTCTACTAAGAGCTATAAGGGATTACTGATAGGAGATGATGGATATAGCTGTTATAATCCCAGAAATGCAATTGTATTTTTAGATGAAAAAGGATTGATAGCAGAATATATTGAGATTTGTTTCGAATGCCATAGAAGAGAAGATAGCTCAGAAAAAATAAAGACAGGAGAATTTTGCACTGAAAAATACGACTTGATCAGAAAATATTTCTACACAGTTGGAATTAAATACGGAACAGGCAAAAATGCACATTAATTTTAGACTATGAAATATAACGAAACCTTAGCGCTTCGCGTTGCCGAACGTTTAATGCATATACAAGATGTAGAGGAAAAAGAAATGTTCAGTGGGCTTATTTTTATGGTGAACGGTAAAATGTGTATAGGTGTTTCTAAAAACAGCATGATGGTGAGACTCGACCCCAATACTTTAGAAAATTTATCCGATAAAGATGGCTGGCAGCAGATGGTTATGGGCGGTAGACCAATGAAGGGCTACGTTTCGGTATCAGAAGATGTTTTAGGCCGGAATGATGAATTGGATTTCTGGGTTAACCTTGCGCTGGCCTTCAATCCTTTTGCGAAAGCATCTAAAAAGAAATAGTCAAATAACTAGCCATTATCTCACTAGCCTTTAAAAACTAGCAAGAGCCATATTTTTTGATTAATTTTGTAGTTCTAATCAAATTTTATGAAAAAAGGGGCTGCTATAGCGGTATTTCTGCTATCGATTTCATTTACTGTTCTGGCTCAAGTTAAAAGAACTGCAACATCAACAGAAACTAAAGAAACAAATTCACAACAATTAAGGGTTCAGGCGCCAGAAGGGCATTATTGTGATTACTGTAAACTAAATTATCCCGAATCACATTTCCCTTGCATTATGAAATCCATCAAAGGCAAATTAGATGTAGCCACTGGCGAAGTAAGTTTCGTGACTGGGCAGCCTATTGGTGGTATTGTGGTTAAAGGAGGTAAAAATCCAGGAGACGATGCAATTACCCTCGTAACCAACTCAAATGGAGAGATAGAATTTAATAATGCCAGTGCAGGAAATTATAAATTTATCATTTTGGTACCTTCCACTAATCCCAAATCGCGGGTAGCGGGCACGCCAATCGGTGGAATAATTGTTAAAGGTGGTAAAAATCCCGGTGGGAGTTTAATTACTTTAATTACGAATGAAAACGGAGAAATCGAACTCAACAATCTTCCTGTAGGCACCTATAAATTCACAGCAATGGGAGCTTCTGCAACAGAGAAAAGTAATCCGTTATACAAATCGAGTTATTCGGAAAAGGTAAATCCGCTATATAAAAACTAAAATCGTTAAATTTAGTCCACCGTCCATTTTTTGGCACTATTATGGAATCTTTCAAATCTGTGCATCTTTAAATTGTTACACATTTAAAACACACATTATGAAACGTTTAAATTTAATATTGAGCCTTGCCTTTCTTTTGATTGGGGTTCAATTATTTGCCCAAACCAATAAGGAAACTACAATAAAAATTGTAGCGGATAAAAATTATACTTTTGTTGCCAATACCGCCATGCCGATGTCGAACAACGACATTAATAAAGTATTAGCAATGATGCCTGGTAGTCAGGGTGGTGGTTCTATAAACCTGACGGGTTCGCAATACGATGTTAAGGTTACCAAAGACAGTATTGTTGCTTATCTGCCTTATTTCGGAAGATCTTTTTCTGCTCCGATGGATCCTACTCAAGGTGGTATTAAATTTACCTCTAAAGATTTCACCTACACAGAATCGAAGAATAAAAAAGGATCTTACACCATCCAGATTAATACAAAGGATGTAAAAAGAGAAAACTATCGGTTTACCATTAATATTTCGACCAATGGTTATGCTTCATTAACAGCAAGCAGCATGAATAAACAACCCATTATTTTTAACGGTTACCTGGACGAGCCGAAGAAACAGGATTAAGAGCTTGTCATCCTGAGCCTGTCGAAGGACCTATCTAAATTCATATTAAGGCATTTCGACAAGCTCAATGTGATACATCGATAATTAAATTATTTCTTAACCAACTCGATCTGGAAAATATGTGGCCACTTTTTACCGGCTACAAAAAGTCTTTTGGTTGCTTTATCGTAAGCGATACCGTTTAGCACATTATTAGCCTTTGCATCTTCGGTTTTAAAATAATCAGCTGGCAATAGTCCGGATAAATCGATCTTGCTTTCAACGGCACCCGTTTCTGGATTAATGATCAGGATTTCATTCGTAGTGTACACGTTTGCATAAATTTTCCCATCAATAATTTCCAGTTCATTTAAATTTTGAATTGGGCCTTTATTATCAAAAACATCAATCGAACCAATTTTTTGATAGGTATCTTTATTCAGAAAAAAGACAGTATTTGAACCATCCGTATTCAATACTTTCTCGCCATCAAAAGCCAGGCCCCATCCTTCTCTGCCGGTAGTGTACGAAAATTCAGATAGTTTTTTAAAGGTAGCTTTATCATATACAAAGCCAACTTTTTCGCGATAAGTTAACTGGATAATTTTGCTTCCGATTACAGTTATGCCTTCTCCAAAATACTGTTTATCCAAATCTGCTTTTTGAAGGATTTTACCTGTCGATGGTTCCACTTTACGCAAACTGGAATGACCGTAATCGCCAGCACTTTCGTAAAAAAAGCCATCATGATATTCTAAGCCCTCTACATAAGAAGAGGTATCATGAGGCAAGGTTTTAATTACTTTATAGGTATATTCCGTTGGCGCCTGAGCTGCTAAAACATTAATATTAGAGGTTAAATCCTCAGATTTTCCAGCGCCGAATATTTTGGCTGTTACCAAATGGTTACCCAATTTCAAACCTTCAGTTTTAAGTTTGATGGCCGAAGTATCGGCTTTTGAAATCATTTTAACGGTATCGATCAAGTAAACTACGGAGTCTACTTTCTGTTCAGCGCCAAACTGTACTTTAACATCAAATTCATTTCCTGACGGCACATTAAGACCAGTCATCGGTGAAATAAAACTACGGTAGGTTGTGGTAGAATCGTCTTTACACGAACTTACAAATGCAAGCACGATTCCGGTAAATATGAAACTTTTAATGGGGTTAATCTTCAGGCCAAAACGCATCTTCAATATGGTTTAAATTATAATTTTTATTTTTTGTAAATGTAATTGCAATAATATCAAAACGGATATCATTTTGATGGTTCATTAATTCAATATAGGCATTAGCAGCCAATTCCATCTGTATTTGCTTGGCTTTGTGTACAAATTCTTCCGGTTCGCCAAAAGCAACCGAACTCCTGGATTTAACTTCTACAAAAACCATAATGCCGTTTTTATAAACAATTAAATCTACCTCGGCTTTACCATGGGTCCAGTTTTCATCTAAAATCTCATAACCCTGGTCTTCCAGATATTGCCTTGCAATATTTTCGCCTGCTTTACCTAAATCATTATGAAACGCCATATCTAATATTGATTTTTTTACTGGACGATCGTCATGATTGAAAAGCCGTCATTTCGAGCGAAGCGCAACGCAATCGAGAAATCTATTATAGATCTCTCTCCCGATTTAACGTCGGGACTACGCTTCAGTCGAGATGACGAAATCTCTACAGGACTCCTTGGCAAGTGTAATTTATTTAACAATAACAGAACCCAGGAACTTAGAAATCTCTCGCTCAACGCCTTTAATCACTCCATAACGCTGCATTAAAATCATTTGGTTATCCTCGTTCTTTTCCTCTTTAATTTCTTTCAACAGATTCATCAATATTTTTTCGACTTTACGCTTTTTAAGGTGAAAAATGCCACCTAAAATAGTCGCTTTTAAATTCATCGTTTCATCTTTAACATAGATAAGATGTTTATTTAACCAGTTCTCACTTAAAGCATATTCTGAGGTTGAAAGTGTAATGGCCAGATCGGCAATATCTCTATCCTCATGTTTAACAAAGTGGTTCGACGTGGGTAATCGGCCGTTGTCGATTTCTGATTTATAATAATCGATAATTCTTTTGCAAAGTGGATCATCAAATTCGACATCGCTCAGATTCTGCATGATGAATGAACCGATGTACATATCATCAATTTTATCCCAGTTTACAAGTTCGTGCCCGAAAGCCAGTAATAAGCGCACAATTTCTTTTTCCTGATGCTCATTTTCTTCTACAGGTGCTTCATGACCCATTGGGCCTGCGCTGTCATCCCATAAATCATCAGGTGGGCCAAGTGGCTCTGGTGCACCTGAAGAATATGGTTTCGGACTTGATGATGGATTTGCCCGCTGATTATTATCAAAGCTTTTTTTGAGCTTTGCCGAGCGCATTTTATTTAACTCACTCAGTAAAATATGCTCATCTATTTCGAGTAAACTACTACACTCCCTGATAAAAACGGAGGCCTTAATCGGGTCAGGGATTTTGGCAATACTTTCTACAATATCGCGGATAATGCCTGCTCTTTTAATCGGATCATTGCCCGCATCTTTAAGCAATACATTCGCCTTGTATAAAATAAAGTCTTTTCTATTCTGCTCGAGATAGGTTTTAAAAGCACCTGCCCCAACATGGTGCATATAAGAATCGGGATCGTGGCCATCGGGGAAGGAAACGATTTTCACGTTCAGTCCTTCTTCCAAAATCATATCCAAACCACGGAGGGAGGCTTTAATACCTGCAGCATCACCATCAAACAAAATGGTAATGTTCTGGGTAAAACGCCCGATCAGTTTAATCTGCTCTACGGTTAACGAAGTACCCGAAGAGGCTACTACGTTTTCTATTCCGGCCTGATGTACGGAAAGCACATCGGCATAACCTTCCGCCAGGTAACAGTTATCCAAATCGCGAATGGCTTTTTTGGCATGGAACAAACCATAAAGGACATTCGATTTGTGGTAAATTTCACTTTCTGGTGAATTTACATACTTAGGGACATTTTTATCGGTTTTTAAAGTCCTACCTCCAAAACCAATAATCCTGCCTGTAAAGTTGTGGATCGGAAACATTACCCGCCCGCGAAAGCGATCGTAAATTTTGCCGTTATCGTTTTTGATCGATAATCCGGTGGCTTCTAAAAACTCCAATTTATGTCCGGCGTTGATTGCGCTTTGAGTCATCGCATCCCATACATCCGGAGAATAACCCACCTCAAATTTTTTAAGGATGTCTTCCCTAAAGCCACGTTCTTTAAAATAACTTAAGCCGATGCCCTTTCCTTCATCTGTTTCCCAAAGCTGTTTTACAAAAAATGCAGCAGCGTACTGCGAAACGACATAAAGACTTTCTTTGGCACTTTGTGCTTCGGCATCTTGAGGGCTCAGTTCGGCTTCCTCAACTTCTATATTGTATTTATTGGCTAAAAATTTAAGTGCTTCGGGATATGAATATTTTTCATGATCCATAATAAAGCGCACTGAATCCCCCCCTTTACCACAGCCAAAACATTTKTAAATGCCTTTAGTTACGGATACGTGAAAGGAAGGTGTTTTTTCGCCATGGAAAGGGCAATTACCAATTAAACTGGTTCCGCGTTTTTTTAAGTGCACAAAATCCCCAACTACCTCCTCAATACGGGCGGTATCCATTATCTTATCTATCGTTTCGCGGTTTATCATATATTATTATTGTTCGTCATTGCGAGGAGGCACGACGAAGCAATCTTTTATGCTTTTATTTATTTTCAATTGGTTACCGTCAAACAGGAAAGATTGCTTCACTCCATCGCACAATCCCCTTCTTCAGTTCGCAATGACGATATATTTTTAATCTACAATGGTATAATATTTACCATTCTTTCACTATCTCCCATAAATCCTTCCATTCAGGACTCATGGATTCTATTAATTTTATCTTTTTTTTACGGCTTCCACCCTTAATTCTCTTTTCTTCTGCAATCGCTTCCTCTATCGAATCATAAGAACAAAAATAAACAAGTTTGTCCATGTTATATTTAGCCGAAAAAGATTTCGGATATACCTTGTCTCTATCCTCTTTTATCCTAAACATTAAATCTGAAGTAACTCCGACATATAATGTAGTATGAGTAAAATTAGTAATAATGTAAACTGTCCCTCCTCTTTCCATTATTATTTTGATCTGTTAAACTGGAAAGATTGCTTCACTCCATTGTACAATCCCCTTCTTCGCTTCGCAATGACGAATATCTATCTACTTCACCAAAGGCAATAACTGATCGGCAACCAATTTATTACCTGTTTCATTTAAGTGTACTCTATCAACAGTTAAAATGCCTTTTTCTTTATCCTCTGGATTATTTTTTGCCTCGTACTCTGCAAAAATTTTCCTTAAATCGCATACAGGAAGATTATTTTTTGCAGCCAATGTTCTAATACCTTCAGCATATTTATTCAAATCGGCATCTAGCTCATTCGTACCATCTTTTTTCTCACCAACAACTGATGGAGTAACCAATACCACTTTGCTGCCTACACCCTGAATTTTGTTGATCAGCGCCTGATAAAACTTTAAATATTTGTCATAATCGGTTCCGGTATGAGAAGATTGTTTATGCCAAACATCATTAATACCGACATAAATCACCACTAAATCGGGTTTCTTGTTGAGCACATCATCTTCTAAACGCAGGTATAAATCGTAAACCTTGTTGCCGCCAATTCCGGCTCCAATTATATCATATTTAGTAGAATCGAGCGATTTTTTGATCAGGGTTACATATCCGTTTTTAGAAACACCCTGTTGGGTAATCGAGTCGCCAAAGAAGATAATCCGTTTTGGTTTAAATGTCATTGATGTAAATGCAATTAAGCAAAAGCTTAGTAAAATACTCGTTTTAAATAATGTTTTCATTGTATAATTGGTTAGGTTATTTTTTATCGGTCTTTTTAAAATCCAGGTCCTGGAAATCGAAACTAAAATCGGTTAGCGGCGAAATCGCTTCTATTTTAAAACCATTGGCCGAAGCATTGTTATCTAAACTAAAATTAACAAAAGCATCGGCATCTAAACTTCTATCGTACCATTTTACAATAAAGGTATTTCCTTTGTAGTAAGTCATGTCGCCTTTCAATTTTGGAGCGTTTTTAGCCTGAAAATGCATCTTGCCGTTCACCTCACTAATGGTTACATCGCCAAACCAGGCATCATGAAAAATGCCATAATAATGTTTAACATCTGGCTTTGCGACCGACAGTTTTTGCTGAGCCGCAATATCGTTCCAAACTTTGCTTACCATCTCGTCAGCCTGTTTTTCGTTTCTGAGCCTGTTATCGTTATAGGTTTTAATCCTGTCCTGTCCTCTAATACCAAGATAACCATCTTTAATCGAATTGGTGATCGAATTAAAAGCAGCACCAGATTGCTGATTGGTTAATACAATAATGCCCAATTTCATCTCTGGAATGATCGTTACCTGTGTTACAATCCCTGACAGACCGCCTGTGTGTGTTGCCTGAAAATTGCCATTTACATTACTCAAAAACCAACCTAGGCCATAACTACTAAAAGCAGCTGGATTACCTCCTGCAATAATGGTCTGCGGCGTCCAAAGTTCTCTTGCCACAGCAGGACTGAATAATTTCTTGTCAAGAGTTTCGCCATATTTGCCGCCATTGATCATGGCCATTACCCATTTGCTCATATCGGTAACGTTCGAATAAATTCCACCAGCAGCATTTGCGATCTCTCCGAAGCTTAGTCCTACAGGAAGCAGTTTACCTTCGTAAGGGGCATGGCCATCAATTACATTCGATTTGTCTTTTAAGCGGTACCACGAAGCTGCCGTTTTGGTCATGCCTAATGGTTTAATGATCCTGCTTTCAATAAAATCTTCGTAAGTAATTCCTGAAACCCTTGCTACCACATCGCCAGCAACAATATACATCAGGTTGTCGTAATCGTATTTGGTACGGAAAGAGGAAACCGGCTTTAAATAACGCAGGTTATGGATCAATTGCTTTTTATCAACGGTTGAAGAATCTGGCCAGATCATTAAATCGCCCGCACCTAAACCCAAACCGCTGCGGTGCGTGAGCAAATCGCGGATAGTAAATTCGCTGGTTACGTAGGCATCGTACATTTTAAACTCCGGAATTACATCGGTAACTTTAGTATCCCAGGTGATTTTCTTTTCATCAACCAACATACCCAATGCCGCAGCCGTGAATGCTTTTGTATTTGATGCCACACCAAAAAGGGTATTCTCATCAACCTTTTTATTGGTTTTGATGGAACTTACCCCATAACCTTTTAAATGGATTATTTTACCGTCTTTAATTACAGAAACTGCAATTCCGGGAACATTAAAGGTGGTGAGTGTTTTTTCTACAACACTATCGATCTGTTTTGAAGTGAGCACCTGTGCATGTACATGAAGGCCCAAAAACAGTGATAAAGCTAATGATATTTTAAATTTTAACGGGGAAAGGAATTGCATATTTATTGGTTTAAATAATCGTTTAAAGATAATAACCTGAGTTCGATTAATATTTATCATGATGATTAATTTTTACTCTTTACCCCAATGCGATCGTCGTCCTGAATTTATTTTACAAGTAGAAATAGTGTTTTCAATTGTCTTGTAGCTACTACGCGGTCAGCATCTTTCATGCAAAATAGACCCTGAAATGAATTCAGGGTGACGGCTCTCTAGAAAGACATATTATTAAATCCTTATTTGCCCTTTTCGAGTTTATAATCTTTGTGTACGATTAAAAAACTAGCCCGTTCTTCCTTTTTGAAAGGATAATCCCAGTTACCCTGGTAGGTAATTTTGGTTGGTAATTTATCGTCTCCGAAATAGCCCATTTCTATATTCATCTGCACATCAAAATCGAACAGCATATTGCTGTATTTCATATCTACATAACGCCCCAGAATATTGAAATTTCTTTTATCGAAAATGGTAACCAGTTCCTTGATCATGATGCCATCTTTTGTCCAGCTGCTTAAATCGGGTTTAACTGAAACCTTAAAACGATAAACCGGAATAGAATCAAGATAGGTACCGCTGGTGAAACCATAATCATAATACTGGCGCATATTGGCTGAAAATATTTCGGTTTTACTGCCAATAAAAGGAACTTTTACCGGACGGCCAGGATTAAAGATTAATGTTTTGAGTTTGTCTTTATAACTTTCATTTGTTCCGCCCTTTCCGTCAGGTTTGGGTGCATTGGGTACAAAATCGGTGTTATAGGCATTCATAAAAATGTAATCGAACATCTCTACGGTATAAAGTTGGTATTTGCCATTTTTCTTATAAATTTTCCCGGTATCCTGTTTTACCAGATACTCCATTTTATAAGGACCGCTATTGTTATGTCTTATTTTACGGTAAATTTTTCCATCAACCTTGTTCTTTTTATCGTAACTGTAAATCCTGTTTTCGGCAATGAAAGAATAACGTTTCATATCCCTAAACGATTGATAAAAGGAAGTATCGTACATCACCTTTCTGATAAATGTCTCTACATTCAATTTTTCGGCCTTGATATTTACTGCAGAATCGAGCGTAATGGTTTTAATTGTATCAGGATTAAAGCGGTTGATTTCCTGAGCGAAACCTGTGTAAAAGAGCGACGTTAACAATAATAACAAAAATACTTTTTTCATGGAAGGTAGATGTAAAAGGTAAAATGGATAATGTATCATGAAAGATGTAAAACGGGAGAAAGATTAATTCCGTCCATCTTACATCCTCCACCTTATCATTAATTCCCTAATTGTTTTAAAGCAATATAGGCCATTAATCCTGTTGATATTTTCAAGGCATCTTCATCAATATCAAATCTTGGTGTATGTACTGAATATTGCGTGTCTTTTGCGGCATTCCCAGTACCTAAACGATAAAAACAGGCATCTGTTACCTGCGAGTAGAAAGAAAAATCTTCGGCAGCCATCCAGATATCTAAATCAACCACATTGTCTTTCCCCAAAAATTCTTCGGCAAAAGCCTTTGCATTTGCTGTTAATTTTTCTTCGTTAATTAAAAATGGATAACCTCTATGGATATCAAAATCGCAACTTCCCCCCATACTTTCGGCAATTCCTTCAGCCATTTTTTTCATGCGTTTATGTGCTTCATCTCTCCAGCCCTCATCTAAGGTTCTAAACGTACCCTCGATTTTTACCTCATTCGGGATAATGTTAGTTGCTCCATTGGCATTTACCTTACCAAAAGATAAAACCGATGGTGTACGTGGATCGGCATTGCGACTAACAATCTGTTGCAAAGCAATAATGATATGCGATGCAATTAAAACCGGATCGATATTTTGGTGAGGCTGCGCACCATGACCACCTTTCCCGGTTACAGTAACATATAATTCATCTGTTGAGGCCATGTAAATACCTGAACGGAAACCTACTTTACCGGCATCAATTAACGGCATTACATGCTGACCAACAATATAATCCGGTTTTGGATTCTCCAATACACCTTCTTTAATCATGATACTTGCTCCGCCTGGCAACAACTCCTCTGCGGGCTGGAAGATCAATTTGATGGTTCCACCGAATTCATCTTTCATTTGGTTTAGGATATGAGCTGTTCCTAAAAGTGACGAAGTGTGAACATCGTGTCCGCAGGCATGCATTACGCCATGGTTTTTAGAACGGTAAGGTTTGTCGTTTGCTTCGTGAATAGGTAATGCATCCATATCGGCACGTAAAGCAATTACTTTATCAGATGGCTGGTTACCCTTAATTAAACCTACCACACCGGTATTGGCACAATCGGTATATTCAATTCCCCATTTTTTTAATTTATCCTTGATGAACAATGAAGTTTCGAATTCTTTGAAAGATAATTCAGGATTGGCATGGATATGTTGACGATAGCCTACTACATCGTTAAAAATGTTCGCGGCTAGTTCTTGGATTTTATTTTTGATCATTACTTGTTGTGGTATCTAAACTTGGTGCATTAATTTTTTCCCTAAAAATAAACAGTGTCGGGAAGTTTGGTCTGAGTTCGTTTATGAGGCGCTGCGCTTCTAAGCGTGTTCTAAAATCGCCCACTCGAACGTAATAGTTAGGTTCTTTATAAACGAGGTAGGTATTATATTTAGGATAAAGTCCTTTAAACCTTGCCTGTTCGTTAAAAACTTCGCGCCGGTCTGACCCATAGAAAATCTGTACGCGGTAACCGTAAGCCGAAACAATGGGTTTACCCGGTTTTACCTCTCCAGAAGTTTTATAAACTGCCAAACGTTTGGCAATTAAACTATCAATTAAGGGATCTTTTATAACCGTAACCTCTCCTTTTTGTGCAAAAGCAGTGGTAAAAAGGAACAAACAGCCTATAAAAGTTAATATTGTTTTCATGTGTAAAAGACCTTGGCATTTAGTGAGCAGATGAATAAAATATCATCTCATTTCTTCTTAACAACAAGAATGCCGAAATCGTTGCAAAAATCGGCATTCTTTATGGGTTAAACAAATAGTTTAGCCAGTGGTTATTTTGAGCAGGTAGTTAATATAGATTTTTGTCGTGGATATGAGGATATAAAGATTTGATTTATTACGGTCGTCACCCTGAATTTATTTCAGGGTCTTATAAGATGCTGACCACGTAGTAGCTACACGACAATTGAAAACACTATTTCTACTTGTAAAATAAATTCAGCATGACGTTGGAGCGAAGTAAATTCATTATGAGTGCAACTACACAAATAAAACTAGGGGTTTTAGTTATAAAAAAAGCCCCAACAAATGTTGAGGCTTGATAAAGCATTATATCTCTTGATTATAAATTAGCGCCGTGGCAATTTTTGAATTTTTTACCACTACCGCATGGGCAAGGTTCATTTCTGCCAACGGTTGCTTCCTTACGGATTGGCTGTTGTGGAACGGGCTCACGCGTATCGCCAAATTCGATACCTGGTTCTTCTCTACCAAATTCTTGTTTAGTAGTTTGCAACTTCGGCTGTTTTACCGGAGCTGGTGCTTCTCTAACCTGGTCTGGCTCTTGCTGAACCGGGATACCGCCTTTATATAAGAAACTTACTACTTCTTTATTTACCGCATTAAGCATGTTTTTAAATAGGTTGAAAGCTTCCATTTTATAAATCACCAATGGATCTTTTTGTTCGTAAACTGCATTTTGTACAGATTGCTTCAAATCATCCATTTCGCGTAAATGCTCTTTCCAGCTATCATCGATCAAGGCAAGGACAATGGTTTTTTCGAATGAACGAACTACTTCTTTTCCTTTATTATCGATAGCTTTTTTCAAATCAACCGCTACCTGAATACCACGGATACCATCAGTAAACGGAACCACAATCTGTTCGATGTGCTCGCCACGTTCCTGATAAACCTGGGTTAAAACTGGTAATGATTGTTGGATAATGGCTTCCGATTTACGTGCGTAAAATGCTTCAGCTTCATCAAATAACCTTTCAGTTAACTGAGGGATGTTGGTTGAAGTAAATTCTTTTTCGGTAATGGCCGTATCTAAAGAGAAGTTTTTGATTACTTCCAGTTTAAAACCATCGTAATTTCCTTCTTGTTTATATTCGCTTACGATATCTTCAGCAACATCGAAAACCATATTGTTCATATCTACATCTAAACGCTCGCCAAATAACGCGTTTTTACGTTTAGCGTAAATTACAGTACGTTGCGAGTTCATCACATCATCGTACTCCAATAAACGTTTACGGATACCAAAGTTGTTTTCTTCTACTTTTTTCTGTGCACGTTCGATAGATTTGGTAATCATAGAGTGTTGGATCACTTCACCATCTTCGATACCCATACGTACCATAATACCAGAAATACGTTCTGAACCAAATAAACGCATTAAGTTATCTTCTAACGAAACGAAGAACTGAGATGAACCCGGATCGCCCTGACGACCTGCACGACCACGTAACTGTCTATCTACACGACGAGACTCGTGACGCTCGGTACCTACAATGGCTAAACCGCCAGCTTCTTTAACACCTGCACCCAATTTAATATCGGTACCACGACCAGCCATGTTGGTTGCAATGGTTACAGTTCCTGCCTGACCAGCTTCGGCAACAATATCGGCCTCTTTCTGGTGCATTTTCGCATTTAATACATTGTGTTTAATTCCGCGGAGTTTAAGCATACGGCTTAACAATTCTGAAATCTCTACCGATGTTGTACCCACCAATACCGGGCGACCAGCTTGCGGCTCTAGTTGCCCTGTTTCAGGATTAACCGCTGGGATTAATGCACCTTTAGCATCGAGCTTAGGCACAGCCCTACCTGTTGGATCGTATTTGATTACCGGTTTGCCATCTTTTTGTTTTGGATTTCCTTCTTTATCCAATTCATATTCTGTTTCGTAGTGAGAATACGGGAAAACAAGAAACTGAATTTCTGAAGCAACAGCGTTATATTTTTCACGAACAGTACGGTAAACGTAATCCTGCTCATCTTTTCTAGAAATATTTCTGTTGGTTGGAATTTCTACCACATCTAGTTTATAGATTGACCAAAACTCGCCAGCTTCTGTTGTCGCAGTACCCGTCATACCACAAAGTTTGTGGTACATACGGAAATAATTTTGCAAGGTTACGGTTGCATATGTTTGGGTAGCATCCTCAACTTTTACATTCTCTTTAGCCTCAATTGCCTGGTGTAAACCATCAGAGTAACGACGGCCATCCATAATACGACCTGTTTGCTCATCAACAATTTTAATCTTTCCTTCATCGATGATGTATTCTACATCAATTTCAAATAAAGTATAAGCTTTTAACAATTGGTTAACCGAGTGGATGCGTTCTGCTTTAACAGAATAATCGCGCATTAAGGCATCTTTTTGAACAACCTTTTCTTCTAAAGGCATGTCAGATTTCTCTAAATCTGCAACTTCAGTACCTACATCAGGCAATACGAAGAAATGAGGATCTTCACCTGACTGGGTAATCAGTTCGATACCTTTTTCAGTTAACTCAACCTGGTTATTTTTCTCATCGATATAGAAATACAATTCAGAATCTACCTTAGGCATATTCTTAGATTGATCTGCCATATAGTGGTTTTCGGTTTTCAACAACAAACCACGAACACCGCTTTCACTTAAAAACTTAATTAAAGCTTTGTTTTTTGGCAAACCACGGTATGCACGCAATAAGGCTAAACCACCTTCACCTTCTTCGGTTCCGCTGTTGCCTGCGTTGATTAATTTCTTCGCTTCGTTTAATGCTTGGGTTACATAAGCTTTTTGTGCATTAACCAAACGTTCGATACGTGGTTTTAATTCATAAAACTCATGCTCATCGCCACGTGGAATCGGACCTGAGATAATCAAAGGGGTACGGGCATCATCAATCAAAACTGAATCGACCTCATCCACCATTGCAAAATGCTGCTTGCGCTGCACCAATTGATCAGGTGTCTGCGACATATTGTCACGCAGGTAATCAAAACCGAATTCATTATTGGTTCCGTAGGTAATATCTGCGGCATAAGCTTTTCTCCTTTCTTCAGAGTTTGGCTCATGTTTATCAATACAATCTACACTTAAACCATGAAATTCGAATAAGGGGCCATTCCACTCACTATCACGACGGGCCAAGTAATCATTCACGGTAACAATATGAACACCTTGTCCGGCCAATGCATTTAAATAAGCCGGCAATGTACTTACCAGGGTTTTACCCTCACCGGTAGCCATCTCGGCAATTTTACCGCTGTGCAATACAATACCACCAATTAGCTGTACATCGTAATGCACCATATTCCAAACGACTTCGGTTCCTGCAGCATCCCACCTATTCGCCCATTGTGCTTTATCGCCAACAATTTTAACATTGTTTTTTCTTGCAGCATAATCTCTATCGAACTGGGTTGCGGTAACCTCTAAATAATCGTTTTCGCTTAAACGACGAGAAGTTTCTTTAATTACAGCGAAAGCTTCCGGAAGGATTTCCAAAAGTACTTTCTCTAATTCTGTGTCGCGCTCTTTACCTAAGGCATCAACCTGATCATAAATCGCTGTTTTCTGGTGAAGATCTAAATCTTCGCTTTCTGCATCAGCTTTTAGTGCTGAAATTTTCTCATCAATTTCGGTTAAAAAGGCCGAAATCTTTTCTTTAAATTCTATGGTTTTACCACGTAACTCATCGTTGCTAAGCGCAGACAGTTTACTGTAGTGTTCGTTAATTTTAACAACCAATGGCTGAATAGCCTTTATATCTCTTTCTGATTTACTTCCGAAAACCTTCGCTAAAAATCCTAACATTATAATATTTTAAATCGTATTTATTATTAAAAAATGGTGTGTTACAACAACCAAGCCATTGTCTTTCTTAAGTCAGTTTGGCAGTTGTTGGTATGAATGAGGCTAAAAACCTCTCAAAAAATCTTGTAGAAAAGAAAATTAGGGACTATTGTTCTTCGGTTTTTTTCTGATTGTTAAATCGGCAATTACCTGATTTACGCTCACATATTTTGCAACTTTCAATTGGGCTTGGGTCCCGATTAAAGCAAGCTTGGTGTACGATAACAGATAAGGGTTACGGTCTTCATTAAGTTGAACCGACTCTTTACCTGTTGAATTAACGCTGATATTATGCTCGTTACAATATTCGTTTAATATCCTTAGCCCTTCAACGCGTTCGGCTTTTGCCAAATGTGTTAAGCTAAAAAATACAAGCGATATGGTAACCAGGTGTTTCATTAATAGCGGCAAAGCTAGTTTTAATCTTTTATAAAAAGAAATTACATCATCGCAAAAAGCGTTCCTCAATTTCTAAGCTTTTTTTGCTTTTGTTTTCAACAGGTTTCGAACTCACGTTTAAATGGAACGTAAAAGCTTAGTATAATCCTTATAATTGTTTTATTTTCATAAAGACGTTAGGATTTCTTAGCGTCTTTTTTAATTTTATGCATGTCAATGAAAGTAATTACGCTATGCTATCGAAAAATAATTGATGCAACCAATACCAGCACATGGGACAAGTTTGTACATGAAGACAGTTTTGCTGAATTTAAAATGCAAGCTCAATTTTATAATCAGGAAGAGCGGCTTACTACTTTCGCCGAAATGGTACTGAATGTTCCAGAGGCAGAGAAGTTACATTTTTTGGTCAGTGCAGCTATTACTGGCTATTTGCGCCAGTTAAATGGAATTATTCCTGATGTACTGGATAATTTAGGCAGACGTTTTCTGACTTTTGAAAACTTTAAATTCGAATTGATCAATTCGGACATTAACAGTCTTGAAAAGCATAAAGTGGCCATCAATTTTTTCTCAAAACCGCTGGTTTGGCACGATACGATAGATAATTTGCTTTTGGTATCGCAATTTAAAGAAAGTAATGAAGATGAAGTTTTCACTAATATTTTTCAGATCCAGCCTTTCGTAAGTATCCACGCCATAAAAAACATTGATTAACGATGGAACTCAAACCTGGAAAAATATTTTTAGCCGATGAGCGGGGCTTAACAGAAACTTCGGCACTAAGAAGATACAGCACCTTTAATTTTGAGAAATATTACAGTGAGCACAGAACACCTTTCGGCAACTTATTTTTATGTAATGATGAATCGATTGCTGGCGGAAAGGTTACGTTTTTTCTATGCAAGGAAGATTCGCTCCAGATATTTATGCCCATTACTGGCGGAATTGATATTGTTGCCAACGGAAAAGAATTTGCTTTAGAAACCGGGCAAGTACAGGTGTTGAATATGGGTAAGGGAGAAGTTTTAGAAATCAGCAATCCTTATCAAAACAATGTGATTAACTACATACAGTTTGGGATTAAAACCGATATGTTTTTAATGCGGGCAAGTGAAATGCTTTTCAGTTTCGATTTTGAGAAAAACAAGAACCAGCTGCTCGAAATTATATCAAACCCAAAATTGCCTTTTAAATTAAGTGCCGGCATTTTTGCTGGTCGTGAAGAAGCAGTTTATAAAATGCAAAGTCCAAACCATCGGTTCTATGCTTTTATTATTGATGGGGCTTTCGAAATTGAAGGCCGCTTGATGCACTCAAGAGATGGTTTAGCGCTCTGGGATATTGAACAGGTAGAACTGGAAGCATTGGGCAACAATGCAATTGTAGTGGTTTTGGAGTTTGGATTTTAGTTTTTTTGTCATTCTGAATGCAATGAAGAATCTTTAATTTACTAATAGATTCTGAAACAAGTTCAGAATCATCTTCTCTGTGAAGTCAGATGTTACCATCTGACTTATTGCACATCTAAAAAGATTTGATTCAGTGTAAGATCCAGCGAAGCGTAGCCCTGCAAAGCCCGCCCCTTTCCCGTTCTTCACGGGATTGGGCAACGCCCAAATAATAAATTACCAGTTTATCCTTCTACAGACTCAGGATTGAATTCACCTTCTGTTATTCTGAACACACCGTATAGAATTTTTAATTTACCAAATAGATTCTGAAACAAGTTCAGAATGACGAATCGCATGGGAAAGACTGCAATGCAATCAGATGTGACCATCTTACCTAGCGTAAATCTAAAAAGATGATTCAGTGTAAGATGGTACATCTTACACCACAAACAAAAGCCTACTATTTAAAAACCACTTCTGTAGCCCCGTAACCAAACTTTTCTTTTCTGGCATCCATGTATGTTTTTACATGTGGGTTTTTACTGATCAGTTTATGGATTTTATCTCGTAGAGTACCATTTCCTGAACCGTGGATAAAAACGATTTTATCGAAATGATGCACAACCGCAGCATCCATCGCAGTTTGAAAATGATTGATCTGTATCTGCAACATTTCATCAGCTTCCAGAAAATGATGATCATCTCTCAATTTTTCGATGTGCAGATCGATTTCTTTTTGAGGGGCTGTAACTGTTTTTTTCTCTTCAGTTGATTTAAAAAAACTTTCTTTTAATTTTTGCGGATCGATGGTTACCGGAACCAGATCATCCAAGCGGATTAACCAGCCCTTATTTCTCAATTGAGGCAATTCCTTTTGTTCGGTGCTAAAATCTTTTGCCCTAAATTTCTTACGGATTACCAAAGGATCGATAGGTTTCACATCAGCTTTGCTAAATACTAAAACCTGAAAGTTAAATTCTGGCCAAAGATCAAGATCAGCCAAGGAAGCAGAATAAACTAAAGTAGAGCCGTAAGATTCGATTATCCCATGAAAAGCACCTGCATACTTCTCTTTACGCTCCGTAGTTAAGTTTACCAATAAAATATTTGGAGAATGGTTCTGCAGGTGAAAATGTACCACATTACCGGCCTTATCATCGGTAGCAACAGCTATATAAATACCGTTTTCGATTTTGTTAATACTGGGGATATTTACATGGACGGGTTTGGGGGCATCTAACTCTTCGGCTACCACACCATGACCATGTACAGAAGTTAAATTACTCACCGCAACAGGTATCTCGAAACCATCTTCATCGGTAACACCTAAAGTTTGGCTATCGATAATTTTAGTTACATAACCTTCACGTTTTTCATCAACAAAACGCACAAAATCTCCCAGTTTAAATTTCATTACTTATTTTTTTGTAAAGGTTTTCAATCTAATTCGTTGGTTCAATCAAGAAGTATTTTATCACGCATCATATCTTCTGACTTTCGACCCCTCACTCAATTAATGACGAGTATCGTTTCCGTGATAAATGCTCAGGTAACTTTCATACCTCGAAACGGCAATTTCGCCCTCGTTTACCGCGGCTAAAACGGCACAACCAGGCTCATTAATGTGCCTGCAGTTGTTAAAACGGCAATTGTGCGAGGTTTTAAAGATTTCTCTAAAAAAATGACCTAGTTCTTCTTTTTCAATATCAATAACGCCCAGTTCTCTAATTCCGGGAGAATCGACAATGAAACCGCCCTGTGGTAATTCGAACATTTCGGCAAAAGTAGTGGTATGCTGCCCTTTATCGCTCCAGTCTGAAACCTCTCCCGTTCTTAAATCACGATCGGGCAATAATGCATTAATTAAACTCGATTTCCCAACGCCCGAGTGACCAGATATCAGTGTAATTTTATTTGTAATCAATTCCTGAATAACCGGAATATTAATGCCTTTTAAAGCCGAAACTTCGTAACAGGCATAACCAATACTCTCGTATATCTCTTTAAACTCCTGAAGAATTTCTAAACCCTCTTTACTAAACAGATCGAGTTTATTAAACACCAAAACCGCAGGTACATCGTAAGCCTCGGCCGTAACCAGGAAACGATCGATGAAACCTAAAGATGTACGGGGCGAAGCCAGCGTAACCACCAACATGGCCATATCCAAATTTGCAGCCAATATCTGCGCCTGCTTACTTAGGTTGATCGATTTGCGGATAATGTAGTTTTTACGTGGCAGCATTTCGTGTATCAAACCCTGGTTGCTATCCCGTTCCAGATCAAATTTCACCCTGTCGCCAACCGCAATCGGGTTGGTGGTTTTAAGTCCTTTAATCCTGAATTTCCCAACAATCCGGCAATCATAGCGTTCGCCATTATCGGCCAAAACACTATACCAGCTCCCTGTAGATTTAATAACTAATCCCTGCATATTTGCGGTAAAGGTATGAATATGATTTCATTGGTAGAAGCGGCTAGCCAGGATAAAAGTTTGTACATTATGTTGAAGAATAAAAAGAATACCGACATTTCGGCGATATATTTTGTTATCCATTAAATATCTTACATAAATCCAACGCTTTAAAAGGCAAAAAACCTAAATTTGCGACAATAAAAATCAAAAATATAATGAGTTTCAGAATAGAACACGATACCATGGGCGAGGTGCAGGTACCAGCCGACAAATACTGGGGTGCACAAACCGAACGCTCACGCAATAACTTCAAAATCGGACCAGAAGGTTCGATGCCAAAAGAAATTATCCATGCTTTTGGATACCTGAAAAAAGCAGCTGCGCTTGCCAATACCGAACTTGGTGTATTATCAGCAGAAAAAGCCGATTTAATTGCTAAAGCTTGTGATGAAATTATTGCTGGACAGTTAGATGATCAATTTCCCTTAGTAATCTGGCAAACAGGTTCGGGTACACAAAGCAACATGAATGGTAACGAGGTGATTGCAAACCGCGCTCATGTAATTAACGGTGGTTCATTAGCTGATGATAAAAAAGCACTTCACCCTAACGATGATGTAAATAAATCACAGTCATCAAACGATACTTACCCAACAGCAATGCACATTGCAGCCTATAAACTTACGGTAGAAAATACCATTCCAGGTTTAGAAAAATTAAGAAATACTTTAGCCAAAAAAGTAGAAGAATTCAGTTCGATCGTTAAAACCGGGCGTACACACTTTATGGATGCTACCCCACTTACCTTAGGGCAGGAATTTTCGGGTTATGTACAACAGATCGATAACAGCATCAGGGCCATTAAAAATGCTTTGGTTATGGTTGCCGAGCTGGCTTTAGGTGGCACCGCCGTTGGTACTGGCTTAAATACACCAAAAGGATATGATTTTTTAGTGGCTAAAAAAATTGCTGATTTAACCGGTTTACCATTTGTTACGGCTCCAAATAAATTTGAAGCCCTGGCAGCGCATGATGCAATGGTAGAGCTTTCTGGTGCTTTAAAACGTACTGCGGTTGCTTTAATGAAAGTAGCAAACGATGTAAGAATGTTAAGTTCTGGCCCACGTTGTGGTATTGGCGAAATTGTAATTCCTGATAATGAACCAGGATCTTCAATTATGCCAGGTAAAGTTAACCCTACGCAACCAGAAGCTTTGACTATGGTTTGTGCACAAGTAATCGGTAACGATGTTGCCGTTTCAGTGGGTGGGATGAGCGGCCATTTCGAACTTAATGTGTTTAAACCACTTATTGCGGCTAATGTATTACAGTCGGCCCGCTTAATTGGCGATGCCTGCGTTTCTTTCACCGATAAATGTGCGGAAGGAATCACCGCTAACTTGCCAGAAATTGAGAAGCATCTACAAAATTCTTTAATGTTGGTTACGGCTTTAAATCCGCATGTGGGTTACGAAAACGCCGCTAAAATTGCGAAGAAAGCACATAAAGAAAATAAAACTTTAAAAGCTGCAGCTGTAGAATTGGGCTTGTTAACCAACGAACAATTTGATGAATGGGTTCGCCCGGAAGACATGGTTGGCAGTTTGAAATAATTAATTTTAAAGATGTTATAAAATAAAATTTGTCATCCTGAGCTTGTCGAAGGACCTGCTATAAATTTATAGTAAAGCCTTTCGACAGGCTCAACGTGACAAATCCGAGTGAAAATATTTTATGCTACAACCTCTTTGTTAACGGCAACAATTATAGGTATAATCAATACGGTTAATTAAAAATAGATAATATGAATTCAGTACTCTCTACATTGCTCAGCTTAGTATCCATCATTCCTCCAGTTATCATATTTGGAACCTGCTGCTATTTTTTAGCAAAAAAAAATGTAGTTGAGGCCATTTTAATGACCATAGGCTCAGGAATTGGTATACTGATACACTTATTTTATATTCTATTGCCACTATGGATTAGTAACAGGAATATCCCCTACACTGAAATTTCAAAATATTATACTTTAACCGGTATTATCGGTGCACTAGCCAATATTTGTTTTGCAGCCGGCTTTTTAATCCTGATTACCAATACCATTAAAAAGAATACTGTAACACACGATCAATTTCCTAAAAGCATCGATTAACAATACAATGAACAAGCTGCACCTGGGTTTAAAGAATTTCTACATCATCCTTTTTACATTATCGATCTTACATGTAGCTTGTAGTCCGCGGCCTAATATACAGGGCAAAGGTGAAGATTTTATGCAAGGCGTCTGGAATGAAGATTCCGTCGCTTTTAGCAATAAACTGAGCAACTACACACAGCACCATTTCAAATTTACCTGCGATTCTGTTTATATTGACATGGTTACCTACAGCAAAGTAAATTTTTACGAAGATTCTTGCTACAACAATGGCATTTGGAAAGAATATGCCAGAGGCGTTTATGTTGTTAAAGGCGATACCCTATTTGTTGGTGCCACCTTTACACACGCTAACCATAAACAAAAAATATCGGGATGTTACCGCATTGGCCGATACGACAAGAACTTCCTGATCAAAAAGAAATCTGCAGATACATTATTGTTAGAAAGTTTAAGTGACCAACGCGAAATCATATTAAACCTCAAAGAAAAAATTACCTGCATACAAAAAGAATTATAAAATGATTTTAACATCAATTAAAAAGAAATTAACCATTGCACTAGTTTTTGGTTTTTTAGCTTATCTACCAATTCAGGCAAATGCCTGGGGCACCATTGGCCATCGTGTAGTTGGCGAAATTGCCGATAGTTACTTAAAAGCTAAAACACGCAAGGCTATTCAGGGCATCTTAGGTTATGAAACTTTGGCCATGAGTGCCAACTGGGGTGATTTTATCAAATCAGACTCTACCTACAATTACATGTATAACTGGCATTTTGTTAATCTTCCGGCGGGACTGAACAAAGAAGGCGTTTACAACTTTTTAGAAACTGAAAAATCACCTAATCTTTACAACAAAATACCTGATTTAATTGCTGTATTAAAGAAAGCAAGCAGCACTGCAGCCGAAAAGAAATTGGCTTTACGCATGTTGGTACACCTGGCAGGCGATTTATGTCAGCCTATGCATGTTGCCCGTAAAGATGATTTGGGTGGTAACCGTATTTCGGTGTTATGGTTCAATGAAAAATCGAACATCCACAGGGTTTGGGATGAACAGCTTATCGAATATCAGCAGTTGAGCTATACAGAATATGCGAAAGCAATTAATCACCCTTCAGCAATTCAGCTGTATAACTGGCAAAACACAGGCCTTAAAGATTGTATTTACGAATCGTACGGCATTTGCAATAAAATATACGATACCACCAAACCGGATGCTAAATTAAGCTATCGCTACAATTTTGATTGGGTTGATACCCTTAACGAACAGCTATTAAAAGGTGGTGTTCGATTGGCGAAAATGTTAAACGACATCTACGGATAATATTTTAGATATTCTCGATGCCTCAACGCTAAAAAGCTTGGGGCTTTTTTTTCGTCCGTTGTAGCATATCAGAAGCTAGTTTCGTTTATCTGATGTATACCAAAACCAATTAAAACTGATGAAAAAATTACTACTTATCTTAACCCTATGCATGGCATTTGCCTGTAAAAAGAAAGAAACTCTTGCAATTGACGATATTACGAGTTACAAATGGCCCTTGCAATCGGCAACTGTTAGTCCTGTTTTAACCGTAAACGAAAAATCGAGCAGCAATTTCATGACGCTTTCAGGACCTAGTTCTTGTTTAAACAACAATTACGCATTAAGTTTTTCATCAAACGGATCTTATGCTTTCACCTCTACAGGTCCATTATGCGACATGATGTCCTTTCAAAATGCCAAATGGACAAAAAGTGGAAATGAAATCACGCTAAATACTGGTTTCGGCAATACAGAAACTGTAAATTTAAACGGGACAAATATCATTCAAAAATATACTTTTGAGAAGGAAGGAACAACCTACACCGTTACTTATATATTTACAGCAAAATCTAAATAATATTGAAAATTTTAATGGTTTGCCTTGGTAACATCTGCCGTTCACCTTTGGCCGAAGGCATTATGCGCCATCTGGCAGATAAACAGAACTTAAATTGGGAAATTGCTTCGGCAGGAACGGGCAATTGGCATATCGGCAAAGCCCCCGATCACAGGAGTATTTCAGCAGCGAAAGCGCTAGGTTACGACATCAGCAAACAGCGGGCACAACAATTTAACCACTCTATGTTTGCTAAATACGATCTGATTTTGGTTATGGACCAGAATAATTTAGCTGATGTTAAAAACCTTGCTAAAAGCGAAGAAGAGCGAAAAAAGGTTAAACTTTTTCTTGATAACGACGAAGTTACAGATCCATATTGGGATAATGCCCTGTTTAACCCTGTTTGCAGGCAGGTTGAAGAAAGATGTATAGAAATTATCAAACAACTTTCTTAAATTTAAAGCTCAATATCCATCACTAACCAAGTCAGCAAAAATGAAAAAGTACCTATCCATATGCTTATTAATTGCATCCGTTTTTTTATTCCAAAGCTTTACCACCGCTAAGAAATCGGCAAAAGTTTTAGTTTTTTCCAAAACCAAAGGCTTTAGACACAACTCTATCGAGATCGGAAAAGAAGTGATCCAAAAGCTGGGCACTGAACATCACTTTGAAGTAGATACCACAGAAAATGCGGATGTTTTTACAGAAGATAACCTTAAAAAATATGCTGCTGTAATTTTTTTAAGTACCACAGGCGATGTTTTGGATAATAAACAACAGGTTGCTTTCGAAAGATATATCCAGGCCGGTGGAGGCTTTGTAGGCATCCACGCCGCAACCGATACTGAATACGATTGGCCTTGGTATGGTAAATTGGTCGGCGCTTATTTTACAAGTCACCCAGCAGTTCAGGAAGCTAAATTTATCATTAAAGACAAAAAACATCCTTCAACCAAATTCTTTACCGATTCAGTTTGGATGAGAAAAGATGAGCTATATAACTTTAAAGATATCAATCCAGATATTAAAGTGCTGATTACCTTAGATGAGAAATCTTATACCGGCGGTAAAAATGGTAATTTTCATCCTTTTAGCTGGTACCACAATTTTGATGGCGGAAGGGCTTTCTATACCTGTATGGGGCATACTAAAGAAGGCTGGGCTGATGATAAATTCCAGAACCATTTATGGGGCGGTATCGAATATGCCATAGGCAGACAAAAGAAACTAGACTACAGTAAGGCTCATTCTAAATTCTAAGATCAAGAGGTTGTATCACAAAGACAATTTTACCTCAGATGCTGTCATGTTGAGCTTGTTGAAACACCTTAAAAGTATTTAACAGGTCCTTCGACAAGCTCAACATGACAAATCTATATTTATGATACAACCTTTCATTCCCATCTAATAAAACAACTGAGAAAGCACATTGCTTGCACTTGGAACAGCAGGTTTTAACGAAGTAAACTTGGCCAATTGTGCAACCGTTAAAGCGGTTCCCAGTTTCGATTTCAATCCAGAAAACAATTTACCAAATTTGCTTTGATAAGCAGCAGGATCTGTTTTTTGAGTGGCCATAATGGTTGCTTTCTGCACCAGAAAATCTTTCACAATTGTAGTTACAGTTGGTTTTTGAGCCGGAGTTAAACTTAAGGCAGGAGCTAGTTTACCAATAATGCCAGAGGTTAAACTTGCCGCATCGAAACCTGTGCTTGCTGCCGCAGCAGATCCAACTTTACTTAAAAGACTTTGTGCATGAGATGCAAAGTTAAGGCCCAATACCAGGGCAGATAAAATCAATATTTTTTTCATTTCAATAGTTATATATTTAACTAAGGTAAATAATTTACACCTTTTAGGAATGAATATTTTATGAAGTTTTGGCTTTTTTCAAATTAACCAAATAAATATAATTCAGCATACAGAAAGAGGCCACAGCCCCGAAAGTATGCCATAAAAAATGCGTACCAATTGTTAATACATCCCATTTATCGGCAATGCGGAAAGTTAGCGCGAATATGAAAGCAATTAGGGCAAAGCCAACCCATTTGCCATTTTTCCACTCTGTTTTGATCAAATAACCAAATACCGGAAATAAAACCAGCGCGGCCATAAATGCATAATTGATGTTGATGAAGATCTGAAAATCGCCATTACTAAAAAGCCGCCTCACATAAAACTGAAAGAAAGCATACAAGGCTACAATTAAAACGGCAAAATACCACTTGGTTAGTTTGGAAAGAAAGTACACCCCAGCCGAAAGGCATAAAAGCATAATCGGCATCCAGTCCATCATAATAAAAATTGGCCAACGCCTCAATCCATGATAAGTGGTGCCTCCAATTCCGCCTATATAAAGTAAAACCAGGGCAATAGTTAGAAAGGTATGCTGTTTAAAATTCCCCCAAATTTTTATTGTCCAATACACTGCAATAGCTAAAAAAAAGCAACTTGTTATAGTATTAAATGGCTCAGGAAAAAGCTGGCTAAGATTCGTTTCAGTATACATTGTACCTCCATCGGGAGGATTCTGGATAAAAGCGCTCATAGTTAATTAACGTAAACTGAAATTAAATGTTTGGTGAATCCATGTAACGATCAAGATGTAAAAATAATTTCGTGTTTACATTTTCAAGAGGTTAAATATTGGTTAACTCTTTTCCTTCAGCTGGTATTTTTTTGTACTTTAGGTGGATCTAAGCTATAATGATGATGAAACACATATTAATTCTTTTTCTATTCTTAACAACGACAATTTACGCCCAAACACCACCTAAACCTTACGGTGCACTACCATCAAAAAGGCAACTGGCCTGGCATGATATTGAAGTTTACGGCCTAATCCATTTTACGCCAACTACATTCGAAAACAAAGAATGGGGCTTTGGCGATGCTGACCCGAAAACATTTAACCCAACAGATTTCAACGCCGATCAAATTATTAAAGCAGCCAGGGCCGGTGGATTAAAAGGCATCATCTTAGTTGCAAAACATCATGATGGTTTTGCTTTATGGCCAACCAAAACGACCGATTATAACATAAGTAAAAGTCCTTTCAGAGCAGGCAAAGGAAATTTAGTTAAAGAAGTGGAGCAGGCTGTACGTAAAAACGGTTTAAAGTTTGGGGTATACTGCTCGCCATGGGACAGGAACAACGCGCTTTATGGTACCGATAAATATTTGGCCATTTATCAGGCCCAGTTAAAAGAACTTTACAGCAATTTTGGCGAACTTTTTATGAGCTGGCACGATGGTGCTAATGGTGGTGATGGCTATTATGGTGGTGCAAAAGAAAAACGCTCGATAGATAACACTACCTATTACGATTGGAAAAATACCTGGGCCATTACCCGTAAAATGCAGCCCATGGCCAATATTTTTAGCGATATAGGTTTGGATATCCGCTGGGTAGGTAATGAAGATGGTCATGCAGCGCCAACCTCTTGGGCTACTTTTACACCGATGGCTCCTGATGGGAAAAATGAAGCCGTTCCCGGTCAGGCAAATTATCCGCAAAGTCCTGAAGGAATACGAAACGGTAAATTCTGGATGCCAGCAGAATGTGATGTTCCTTTAAGAAAAGGATGGTTTTACCATGCCAACGAAAAACCTAAAACCCCAGAAAAACTGTTCGATCTATATTTAAAAAGTGTTGGCCGTGGCGCAGGTTTAGATCTTGGTTTAGCACCCGATACCCGTGGACAACTTCACGAGGATGATGTTGCTGCACTGAAAACTTTTGGCGACATGGTTAAACATACTTTCGAGAATAACCTGGCCAAAAATGCCCAAATTAGAGCGAGCAACAGTAGAGGCAAAAAGTATGATGTTACTTCCCTGCTTGATGGTAAAAGGGAAAGTTACTGGGCAACACAGGATGATATTCATCAGGCAAGTTTAGAAGTAGATTTAAAAACTGCTAAAACCTTTGATATCATTAGCCTACAAGAGTATATTCCCTTGGGTCAGCGAATAGAGGCTTACACCATCGAGGTATTTGAAAACAATGCATGGAAAAAAGTTTACGACGGCACGAGCATCGGCGCGAAACGTTTGATTAAATTGGAGAGTCCCGTTACAACTAATAAAGTAAAAATAATCATTACTAAATCTCCGGTTTGTATTACGCTAAGTGAAATTGGGATATATAAATTCACAAACTAATTTTAATTTGCCCTGCTTAAGCTATCGCTAAGTTTGAAAGTGAGTTCTGCAACATTTGATATTTCTTTGGATGTTTGTTTACTGTACTTTGATACGCTATCAGCTTGAATATCTCTTAACATCAAAGCAGCAGCAAGAGACATTTTTTTGGCAATTTCTGCTTTCTTCGAACGATCGTAAGCCTCTAAATCTTTAAGCTTAAGAGGCTTCATCTGTTTGATAATTTGCAGGTTATTCTGGCTGGGGATAATGCCATAATCGTTCACTTCTCTAAGTTTTTCCTCTTTTGATAAGGATGCTTTCAAATATAAAAGCTGATTAAAGGAAATCAGGTTATCGCTAAAACTATCCCTTAGCTTCTTGTATTGTTGCGTTTGATAATTCGGAGTAAAAAAGGCTACTCCAAACGAAAAAGCAATAAATAAAATAAACACGCCTGCATAACGCAATTGAGTATTCTGCCAGGGCTGCTTTTGTAATTTAAAGCTAAAAATATAGCAGATTATAAAACCAGCTATCATGCCTGCAATATGTGTTGCATTATCAGTTGATTTAGATAATGATCCATTTAAAATAATTATCGCAGTTACAAAAACTGTACTGATCAACAATGCCCGGCTTGCATTTTTCTCAAAATATTTATTGAGCAAAAGTGCTATAAGTGCACCCATTACTCCCATAACCGCACCAGAAGCGCCAAAAATATAACCCACTTCGTGAAAAAGTAAGCTGATAAATCCGCCACAAATGCCACTTAACAAATAAATAGTTAAGAATTTTTTCCATCCTAATTTATTTTCAACCATTAATCCTAAATAGATTAATGCGTACATGTTAAAAAACAGATGAGAAAACGACCCATGGATAAACAAGCTCGAAATTAGTCTCCAATATTGCCCATCAAGCACCAGGAATTTATTGCTCACACCAAAATAAACCAATAAGGTTTGTATTTTTTCAACAAAACTTTCTTTAGAACCTGTTTGGTAGGCTTGTGTTAGTAAGTATTGCCTGTAAACAAATGTTACAAACGTTATTAAAACCCAATACAGAACATTCAATGCAACCAGAATTGGGGTAACGATATAACCCTTTTGAGGAAAAAACAGGAAGAAAACATTTTTGATCTTATTTTTAATGGCTAATGGGGCCTTTTCAAAATAAGTACCATCGGAAGTGGCAACTAATTCATGGAATTTGAGTCTAATTTCATCCCACGAATCCTTTAGGTGATACTCCACGTATTCAAATTCATGAAAGAACTTTTCGAGGTTTGAATCATTCTTCCCATAATCATTTAAAAGCAGTTGAATGCCTACGCATTCGCTTTTTACTACGGCGAAATTGCGGATAATACGGATCGAGATCTCCTCACTATAGGATTGAAATGATAATGGTGTATAAGCAATAATGCCGGTTTCCGATAAGTGACTTAACTTCCAGCCCAGATTTTCGATTGCCTGCCTGGCAATAATTAGGTATTTATCTGCCGGAAAATCGGCCAAAGGAATATATTTTTCAATTTTAGGCGAGTAACCCCAACTGATTGACATAGCGCGTTATATTTTTTTCGCTACTAAGATAATATAAGGTGATAGATTTTTGCTTTCGAACGGAATAATCTTTGTAAATACTTTTCCGGTTAGCCAAACTACTTTCTTAAATAGACGGACGCCTGCAGATTTCTGGCTTTCATTTTCCAGCCATACACTAAAACGACCAAAATAACCAGATTTTACTTGTTTAAGTCCGGCATGCTCGCAGATAGATTTCAATAACGCGGGATCCATGCTATCGATATTGTGCTTATCATAATTTTCTCTATCGAAATTCTTTTGAAACCAGCCGTTAACCGCCTTAAAATTTGGCAACGTGATAAACAAAGTGCCACCTGGTTTTACAAAAGCAATATGACGGTTAATAATATCGGCAGTATCGTTAAAGTGTTCGATTAAACCGCAGCTTAGTACAAGATCATACTGCTTTTCGGGCGTGTAATTAAAAAGATCGGTTTCAATAATATGGATATCCTTTCCGGTTAATCCGTTCTTTTCTAAAAGCTCATTTACAACCGGTGGATGAACAAAGTAATCTAGAAGGGTAACATCAAGCTGAAAATATTTTTTCAGGAATACGGCATAATAACCCGGAAAACCACCCAATTCTATAGCGGTTTTAACATTATCTTTCTGAATAACATCGGCCAGTTGCTTATGAAATAAATAGTTTGAAGGTAACTGAACCGCTAGTCCTTTTTTACTTTCCCAATAATTTACCCAAAAAGCCCTGTCGGTTAATAAATTTGCCATGTTTTAAATAATTCCAATCCCAAAGAAACGGAAAAATTTGATTAATTGTTAAAGTGGTTAACTGTTTAAACTGATAAAAAATATCACATTGAAACTTCATCACCATTGACCGCAGTAGAAAAATCTTTTAAAGTCGTGGAAAAGATTTCTCCATTACGTTGCACTTCAGTCGAAATGACGACCTGTGCGTTCAATTAACCGATTCAACCACTTAACCGATTAATCCTTCTTCCAATTAACCCTATTTAAGGTCCTTCAAAATCTCAGCCACCGCTTTTTCGAGTTGAGGATCTTTATCTGCCAGACGGTCTTCAAAAGTATTTTTCATGAAGATATCTGGCTTAACACCTTCTTTTTCGATGTTTTTGCCATCCATGGTATAACAGCCCCACGATGGCAAACGGTAAGAAGAACCATCAACCAAACCTTTAGCAGAAGTAAAAATAATCCAACGGTAGGTTTCTGTACCAATAATCTTACCCAATTTTAATTGTTTAAACCCTGCCGCTGTCATTTCAGCATCACTTAAAGATTGTTCGTTAATTAGCAACACGATTGGCTTCGCTGCTGGACCAAAATTACTTTGTGGAGCCATTTTACCGCCGCGGTATTTCCATTGTAAATAAGGGCGCTGAGAAAGGAATTTTAGCACATCATCATGTACGTTCCCTCCGGTATTATAGCGCAGATCGAGGATAATGGCCTCCTTATTTTCTTCTTGTGCAACCATATCCAATAAAAAAGTTTCCAATTCGCCACCACCCATGTTTTTCATATAAGAATAAGCAATCCTGTTGTTGCTCCATTTATCAACATTTTTATGGTTTTGAGCGATCCACTCATCGTAAAGATTTCCGCGCAGGGTACCTGAGCTTTCTGGATGTACGTTTACAAAAACATCTTTTCCGTTACGCTTAAAGGTCAAAGTGATTTCTCTATCCAATGATGGTTTACTAAAATAATAATCGCGGTCTATTTTTTCATCCACCTTAACACCGTTTACTTCTGTCAGAATATCTCCTGCCAAAATATTGGTTCCAGTACGGGCGGCATTACTTTTAGCCGCAATACGTTTAACCTTTAAAGGATTTTCATTATCGAAGATGATTCCTGTTTCGTTGGTGATGTAAGTAAGGTTTTTGCGTTCTTCTGCCCCCGCGCTGTTAAAGCCCATGTGCGAAGAATTTAATTCGCCCAGCATATCGTTCAATAAAATCCTTAGGTCACTACGGTTGTTCACATAGGGCAGATAAGCTGCATAACGTGTCCTCATTTTATCCCAATCTACACCATGAAATTTTTCATCATAAAAATTCTCATCTAAACCTACCCAGGTCTCGTAAAACATCTGGTTAAATTCGGCGTTCAGGTTTCTGGTAAATTTATAACCGTGGTCTACGCGGTCAAGCTTGTTCCCTTCCAAGGTATATTTGTTGATTGCACCTCTTGATAAAACGAAAAATCTATCACCAGTCGATACAATCGAGTAATCGCCCCCATCGGCAACTTTTTCAGTTTTATTGGCTTCAAAAGGCTCAATAGTAGTGCGATAAAGACCTGGTGCGCCTCCCTCATGGTTAGAGGAGTAAAACACATAGGTTTTGTCGCCTTTGGCAAAAGCATCCGTTCCAAATTGGCCACCAAATGCAGGGCCAACCAGTTCTATGCGATCTAAAATATCCTGCGTATTAATGGTAATTACATTTGCTGGTTTTGGCGTAAGTTTTACCTCAGTCTTCTTTTTAGCTGTATCTGTTTTTGCTTTTTTATCATTTTTAAGATCAGTTATTGCAGGCTTAACTTCGGTTGGTGCAGGCTTGGTTTCTTTAAATAGGTCATCAAACTTATCAGAACGGTAAGGTTCGTCATAATTATTCAATGCCATACGGTAAATGTGTGCATTCTGCATTCCCGTTGGGTAAGACGGCTTGGTACGGGCACTGGTAAAGAAAATATATTTGCCATCGGGCGACCACGCAGGCCCTGTTTCGGTAACACCTGTATTGGTTAAATTAATGGTTTTATTACCCTTGATGTGATGCACCATAATATCCTGCTCGAAATTCCGGTATACCGTAAAAAGCACATACTCATCATTTGGCGAAAAGCTTGGCGCGGCACTTTGTAGGGCCCAAAACTCGTCGGTTACCAAAGTTTTGGCATCAAAAGTTTTAAGATCCATCAGCTTGAGCTCATTTCTGCCACTTAGGTATACGGCCATGGTTTTGGTTTTGTTTAAAGTGATATCACGTACATTTGCTTTATCCTTTGTCAGCTGTTTTACCGATCCTTTTCCATCACCGGTAATGGTAAACCAGTTCTGATAGCCATTAGCTGTTTGGCTGAACAAAATCGTTTTGTTATCGGCCAGCCATTTGCATTCTAAAGCACGCTCACCACTGTTGGTAATCTTACGGATAAATTTTCCGTCCGCATCGCTTACAAATACTTCGCCACGTGAAATAAATGCCATCTTTTTGCCATCGGTAGAAACATCGAATGCTGAGATATTTCCACGCACATCGTACTCTTGCTCTTTACTCAATACCTGGTTACGTGAAGTACTGATACTGATTTTCTCGGTTTTCTTCGAAGCTACATCGTAGGTGTACAATTGATAATCTTTCTCAAATACAACCGTAGTTCCGTTAGCAGAAACGAAAGGCCGCTTAATGGAAGTATCAAAACTGGTCAGGCTTGTTTTCTTGCCCCCGATAAAAGTGTACAAATTATATTCCTCATTGCCTTCATCTGATACAAAAAAGACATTCCCTTTTTGATCAACACTGGTCCAGAAATCTTTCCCTATATAATCGGTATAACGTTTATAGCCTTTTGATTTTGGGTTGTAAGATTGAATATCTGGATTGTAGGCTCCTTTGTAGTGTTTGCGGTTTGCAAATCGGTAACTCTCCCAGGTATCGTTAAAAAACAGTTCACCACTTGGCGATTCGGCGATGTGGTGCGTGGTATTGAAATAATTATCGAATAAACGGACGGCCGTGCCACCGTTTACACTTACTTTATAACTTGAAAAAGAATTATAGCGACCAGATGTGAAATAAATTGTTTTCGAATCCCAGCTCCAGTTGTCTACTTCATCCGCAGCATCGTTAAAAGTTAATTGTTTAATATCTCCACCTGTTAAAGGCATAACATACACGTCGTAATTACCAAACTGGTTTGATGAAAAAGCCATCCATTTCCCATCAGGAGATATTTTCGGATTAATTTCTTCGCCCTGCATGGCTGTAACCCTCGAAGCCACACCTCCTTTTACGGGTACTTTCCAAATATCACCATCATAGCTGAATACTATTGTTTGTGCATCGGGCGTTAAAGCAGGGTATGCAGCAAAGTAGGTTTGCCCTTGAACAAATGAATGGATAGACAACAAAAATGCTAGTGTCGCAAGCGATTTTAACAGGGATTTGATCATAATTTATTTTGTTTGGCTTTGATGCATGAACCCGGCTTGTTTAAAATAATCATTAAATTCAGACATGATTATTTTAAACATCAAAGGCTCCATCCTACAATTAAAAAGCAATAAAAAATATTAGGATGAAAATACACAACAGATTTTATATTCGTAAACAATAAAATGTATTTTTGATTGATTTGAAAGTAGTACACCTAAATACCTACGATGGAAATGGCGGAGCAGGGCGTGCCTGTTTGCGTTTAAGTGATGCCTTAAAGGCCAGTGGAATCGATTCGAAAGTATTGGTTTACTATAAATTTGGTCAAAACCCGAAGATAGATACCTTTAGCAGGTCGCCTTTTCAAAAAGCCAAAGCCATTTATAACATCTTATCTGAAAGATATTATGCAAAATGGCTCAGCAAATCGATAAAGACGCCATTCAGTTTACAATGGTTCGGCCGCTCGGTAATTAACCATCCCGATGTTAAAAATGCCGATATTATCCATTTACATTGGGTAAACCACGGTTTCTTAAATCCTAAGTTTTTGGCGCAGCTTGATGAACTGGAAAAGCCAATTGTATGGACTTTTCATGATAGCAATGCTTTTACAGGTGGATGCCATGTGCGTTATGGATGCGAAAATTTTCACCAGCAGTGCGGCAATTGCCCCATTTTAAAAATCAGTGGTAAAAATGATATTTCTCATAAAACCTGGGTGCGTAAACAAAAAGCTTATACAGAATTGAATTTCCATATCGTAGCACCAAGCAAATGGATGGCTGCATCGGTAAAGTTCAGCAGTTTGTTGGGCACGAGGAAAGCTACAGTTATCCCGAATACGATTGAAACAAAAATTTTCAAACCTTATGTTAAATCGGAGGCAAAGAAAATTCTGAAGATCAATCCAGATAAATTTGTCTTGATGAGTGGGTTTATGCCCTCAAAAAATGACAAACACAAAGGAACACCCTATTTAATCGAAGCTTTAGAAATCCTGTCGCGTAGGCCTGGAATACAAAAAGAAAATATTGAGTTGGTTATTTTCGGTAATAAGGAAAATGCCGAAATGCCCGAATTTCCTTTCAAAACCACTTTTTTAGGCACAATTAATAAAGATGATCATTTGGCGAAATGTTATTCTGCTGCAGATGCATTTATTACGCCATCATTGGAAGATAACCTCCCCAATACCGTGATGGAAAGTTTATCGTGCGCTACACCCGTTGTTGCTTTTACCACAGGTGGCATACCTGATATGGTGAAACACATGCAGAATGGCTATCTCGCAGAGTATCAAAATGCAGAAGATTTAGCAAACGGCATTGAGTGGCTGTACCACCGTCCAAATAAAGAAGAAATCCAAAAAGCAGCAAGATTGAGTATTTTAACAGATTTCTCGGAAGAAGTAATCGCTGCCGAGCATATCCATCTTTACGAAACACTGATTGATCTTCAACCGAAATAAAATCTGAACAAAAAAAGAGTGTTATTTTAATTAGTCAATCAACAACAACACACCATCAACAGATTGATTTACAATATATTATATTTAGTCCAATAGTGTTGGACTAATTAAAAATGTTTGGCAGATTCATTTTCAATTGGGGTAGAAAAATTCAAGCAATCTTTATTAAATTTACTCCAATCCAAAAAAGCCATCCCTTGCCAAAGCTAACTGTCATTACCATTGTATACAATAACGTTCGCGATATCGAACGTACCATTCAATCTGTCCTTAAACAGACCTATAAAAAAATCGAATATATTGTAATAGACGGCGCATCAGCTGATGGCACTTTACAGGTTGTTGAGCGTTATAAAGATCAGATTACAAAAATTGTGTCAGAACCCGACAAAGGCATTTATGATGCCATGAACAAAGGTTTAGCATTAGCAACGGGCGATTATGTTTTATTTATGAACTCGGGTGATGAGATTTATGATGAACAAACAGTAGAAGATGTTTTTGCCTCTGCCCCCGGTGCCGATATTTATTACGGGGAAACAGAAATGTACAATGATAACTGGGAAAATTTAGGCCGCAGAAGGCACGAAGCACCCGAAGAATTTGATTGGACCAGCTTTAAATATGGCATGAACATTAGCCATCAGGCCGTTTACATCCGCCGCAGCATTATTACGCCGTACGATTTAACTTATAAGTATAGCTCAGATATTGATTGGATTATCAAAGCGGCAAAAAAGGCCTCTAATATTGTTAATGTTCACCGTTATGTAGCCAAATACCTGGTTGGTGGCATGAGCAAGAAAAAACACCGCGAAAGCTTAAAAGAGCGGTTTAAAATCTTCACCAAATATTATGGTTTAGTACCGAATATCTTTAATCATCTTATCATTGCAGGTAATTTAGCTTTGTATTTTGTTAAGCACCGTAGAACGAACGACTAGATACTTTCTTTYGGGCGTCATTCTGAACTTGTTTCAGAATCTATCTAACTAAACAGTATTGATACCTTAAAAGATGCTGACCACGTAGTAGCTATTAGGCCATTAAAACATAATAAACCTCTAATAAAACAAGTTCAGCATGACGAGTGGACTAAGTCATAGTGCATTGCCTAATCTCAAATTTCTAAAAACAATAATTTCCCCGAACTGTCTTTAATACATTACCTATTAAAAATTTAAAGATTATGGGACAATTAAGTAACCGCACTATTGCTGTACTTACAGAAAGCGGATTTGAAGAAGTAGAATTAACCGAGCCAGTTAAAAGGTTAAAAGAAGAGGGCGCAACCGTTCACATTATCTCCTCAAAAAGTGGAAAAATAAAAGCCTGGGACCATGATCATTGGTCGATAGAAGTTGATGTAGACAAAACCATTTCTGAAGCAAATGCCGAAGATTATAATGGTTTGCTTTTACCGGGCGGTGTTATCAATCCTGATCAGCTTCGTGTTAACGAAGATGCGATAGCCTTTGTAAAGTCGTTCTTTGCCGATGGGAAACCAGTTGCGGCAATCTGTCATGGGCCACAAACCTTAATTAATGCAGATGTGGTTCAAGGCAGAAAAATGACCTCAGTAAAAAATATTTCACAGGATTTAATCAATGCAGGCGCACTATGGTCGGATGAGGAAGTAGTTGTAGACCAAGGTTTGGTTACGAGCCGTACACCAAAAGATTTACCTACTTTTAATGATAAAATTGTAGAGGAATTTGCCGAAGGTGTTCACGAAGGGCTGCATGCCTAAAAACTTTGGACGCTCTTTCTAGATTCACTCAAAAACGGTTGGCAAATTGTCAGCCGTTTTTATTTTAGTCTTTTTTGTGCCGTCAGATGTTACCATCTGACGGATAAATTTCTTTTGATTTTTCGTGTCGGATGGTAACATCCAACACCACTAAAATTACTTTTCATGTCAGATGGTAACATCTGACAGCACTTATAATTTAACCTGCCTAATAATATTTTTAATGTTCAATTCAATGATATCAGTCATGGTTTTACAGCGCAAATAATTTACATCCTTAAAATACTCACTCATACTCTGTTTTAGCAAAGCGATATTTTCCGGTGTGGTTAATTCTTCCTTATTAGAAACATCACGGAGATCGGTTAGACGGTGCCGTTCGCTTCTTACACGGTGCACAATAGACGAACGTTCTTCTTGTTGGTATTGAAGTACGGTTTTCTCCGTTAATTGCTCCATGCTCATTTTTACATAGGGCAAGTTCTCTTTAAAAAACTGGGGCAAATAAACCTTTAAATTCCCTTCGTAAAACTGTTGGTCGAAATCTATTGCACGGATACGAAACTGAATATCATCAAAATCGGGTGTAATCTGTACCACAAAATTATACGCTCGCATATCACCCAAAAGCATAATCAAACAACGTTCATTAAACTTTACGAACTCTTTTGCTATCCTGGTCGGATTAAACTCAGGTGTATATAATTGTCCTTTTGTAAAAACATCCCCCGGAATCCCCGCAATATGTTCTTCCACTAAGGTATTGCCATCAACAAGATAATTTACCTGATTGGGCGAAAGGATTTCTTCCATTTCCAGGCCATAAATCCGCGAAGCATCGGCTTTTTTAATATAGAAATAATCGTAAACATCATTTAAACGGTTTACAATGCGGATACGAAATGGATGGGTATTTCCGAAGGTGCAATATTCTATTTTATCAATGTATTTATGCTCCACAATCCGCAGATTGCCAGATGCTTTTAAGTTTGCATAAATTTCCTTTAAACCATCATGCAAAGTTTCAATTAAATCCTGTGCATAAATCGGCCCTTCCCAGAGCGAGTCCTTCCCAAACTTATCCATTAAAGGAAAAGCTTCGTTAAACTGCATTAAATCATTATAACCGATGGGCAATTTTGCTTCGCGCTGGTAAGTACGTAAATATTTCTGCAAAGCAGGCGTTACCGGAAAAATCGGCTTCTTTTTCGAAATTCTTACATCGTTATTTTCCATGTAGAGGCAATGTACTATTTTATAGAAATATGTATATTTTTTTTTACCACAAAGTTCACGAAGAAATATCACAGAGGAAACAGAGGATGGTTTAAATGTGAATTAATATTAGCCACAGAAGCACGGAACACATGCATATATTCTCTATTCCTGAGTTCGTAGCACGCAAAACAGTCAGCTTAACTCGTCTTTCTCTGTGAAAACTCGGTGTTCTCAGTGGTTATTAACCCCTCGGATAACTGAATGGCAATCCACTCAGATACCTGCTGATTTTTCTATAGGGATAATTCCCTGCGCCGTGATCGGCAAACTGAACAATAATGGTATTCGTTTTCGGATCGACATACAATCTTTGGCCGAGCATGCCTTCTGCAGCATAATCGCCATTATCACCTTCCTGTGGAACCCACCAAAGATAGTGATGGGCTGATTTTTGCCAGCCTTTTGCCGATGCAGGTTTTTCGGAACCTATATTTATCGATTGATTTACCCAGCTTTCTGGAACAATCTGTTTCCCCTTGTATTTGCCTTTATTTAAATATAATCGACCAATTTTGGCGAAATCGATAGCCGTAACCTGAAAGCGACTTGCAGTGTTTGTTAAACCGTTAACCTGATCTAATCCCCAAGTGGCGTTATACTGTGTTCCGATCTGTTTCCATACATTGGCTTCGAAATATTGCGCTACCGATTTACCAGTTGCCTTTTGCAAAACCCAACCCAATAAAATCGGATCGATACTTTTGTACTTCCAAACCGTGCCGGGTTTATTCACCAGTTTAACTTTCATCAATTGGGCTTCCATATCATCCGTATAATAATATTTGGCTTCATCAGAAAAAAATGCCTTAACAATCCCACCTACAGCATCCTGAAACTCCAGGCCGGATTTCATATCTAAAAGGTTTTTTAGTGTGATCTCTTGAAAAGCTGGATTTGATTTTAACTCGGGAATATATTCGGTTACTTTCTCGTTTAAACTTTTAATGCTATGATCATTTAATGCTTGTCCGATCATAATAGAAATCATGCTTTTGGCACCAGAAAAAATGGTAGTTAAGGTGCTATCACGATAACCTTTATCATATTTTTCGTATAAAACACTGTCATTCCTGATCACGATAAAAGCGTTGACCGCTCCATTTTTTAAATATTCTTTCAATGGAACAGATTGATTATTTCCATCCAGAACATGAAGTGTATCTAAATCATTCCGTTGTTTGGCCGGCCTAATAAAATGAAAGGCAGAATCACTTTTATGGGAAATTTCCTGTGGGAAAATTTTATATGTTTCGGCACCAGGTGTTCTATATTTTAATACATTTAACAGATAAGGCTTCCAGAGAAACAGTGCGAACAGCGATAAAAAAAATGTATAGATCAGGAACAGTAATATTTTTTTAAAGGTTTTCATGGGTAGGCGTTATACCAACAAATATAAAATATTTAGGAAATTATGCCTGCTTCAGCAATTCATTTGTGGTAAAAAGAAGTTGATGTTTAGGTTTATACTTCCACCTTTTATGGCTCCAAAGCCAATATTCGGGCTTTGCCCTGATAATTTCTTCCAAAAAACGGATGTGCATTTCAGTAATTTCGAATTCAGCGGTCCCGGCCGGATTTAAACAAAGGGGCACACAATCTACCATGTAAAAACCACGTTTAAGCACATTGATTTTGAAATAAAAGATAGGCTGATTGGTACGTTTTGCAATTTTTTCTATCCCTAACTGAACGGAGCTGGGCTGATGCATAAAACTTGTCCAATAATGCGACTCGTCTTTTGAGGGTGCCTGGTCATTCCCAAAACTAAATATGCTCGGTTTATCTTTACTCGCCTGCAAAGCCCTCATGGTTTGTCGCATGGCAATTAATTTATTGCCAAATTTACCACGTACTTTTTTAAACCAATGATCAAATGTGGAATTTGTTAAGGGTTTGTAAATTGGATAATGATCTGCAGAAAAGTTAAGCCCTATACCCAAAGTTCCCCACTCCCAGTTACCATAGTGTGCTGCACAGATCAACACACTTTCTCCCCGATCTAAATATTCCTGAACCTGCTCTTTGTTTTTAAATATGAAACGCCTTTCGATTTCTTTTTTTGAGATACTGCTCATTTTAATAATCTCGAAAACCAGCGAAGCGAGGTACCGGTAAAAGCGTTTTTCGATAACCAAAATCTCTTGTAATGTTTTATCAGGAAGCGCATTTAATAAATTTTCCCGAACAACTTTGCGTCGGTAGCCGAAAACAAAATACAGTAGTAAATAAGCTCCATCGGCCAAAATGTATAAAACAGATAATGGGAGCAGAGATAATACGCCTAAAAAAAATACTCCCAAATGGGAAATCCCCTTTTTAATCATACCAGAAATTTTATAGTGCTAATTTAAAAAGCACCTTAAAAAATTATGCCACGAAAATGTTAGATTTCATATTTAGACAAATGGATTAGCCTAAGCCATGGCATCCATTGTGTTCTGATCTTTTTTGATGATTTCTGAAATCTTTTGCTCAGGTTTATATTTCCATCTGCGGTGGCTCCATAACCAGTAAGCTGGTGCTTCTGTAATCATATCCTCTAAAAAGTGCGTATGCATTTCGGTGATTTCGAATTCAGCAGTTTCTGCTGGGTTTAAACAGATCGGCACACAATCTACTTCGTAATAGCCTCTTTTTAAATAATTTATTTTGAGGTAAAACACCGGACGGTTTGTTTTTCTGGCTATTTTCTCAACCCCTAACTGGATGGAAGATTCCTGATTTAAAAAAGTTGTCCAGTAATTCGATTCATCTTTTGAAGGTGCCTGATCGCTTCCAAAAGTAAACATGGTCGGTTCATTTTTACTCGATTGAATAGCCCTTAAAGTTTGACGCATAGACACCATATGGTTGCCAAACCTGCTTCTCATAGTCAAAAACCAATTATCAAAAGCTTCGCTGCTCAACGGTTTATAAATTGGGTAATGTTTGCCAGAAAAGTTTAAGCCAATAGCCATACACACCCATTCATAATTGCCATAATGTGATGAACAGAAAAGCACACTTTCGTTATTTTTAAGATAGGCTTCTACCAGATCGGTATTTTTAAATTTTACCCTTTTATTTAATTCCTTTTCAGAAATGCTTTTCATTTTAATCACTTCAATAAAAAGTGAGGAGAAAAATTTATAAAAACGTTTTTCTATGGCATGGATTTCAGCAGTATTTTTCTCGGGGAATGCATTAACCAGATTTTCTTTAACCACTTTCCGGCGGTAACCAAAAACATAAAATATTAACACATAAAAAGCATCCGCCAATCTGTATAAAATAAATAGCGGTAACAGTGAGAGCATATTTAATAAAAATATACCCATTTTGGATAACCCTTTATTAATCATGATGTGGGATGATTAGTTTGCTTGCAAAAGCACAAAATTAAAACTGAACGCAAAATTAATTGCCATGCAATTGTTAGTTTTTTATTCCCAAAGGTTTTATGAAAAAATACTGACAAAAAATTGCGCACCTGATTAACAATTTAACTGAATTACAAATACTTAACGCAAGCGATTACCTAATTTATAAACTTCAGAAAGCCATTTTAGACGCTGTTTCTCAGTTGATTTTTTGATAATTCCTACATAAGTAACTTTTACCGGATCTACCCCACAGAACTGAAGTACACTTTTCTTTAACTGGTTAACACTAGGGCGACCGAACGATAACCAATAATACCAAGAAGGCTGATCTAGTGTCGTAATGATTCTTGCCGTTTTTCCCTTTAACAGCTTATCCCACCAAACGCTATTTTCGCGATACTGAAAAGTAATACCTGGTAGAAACAGTCGATCGATAAAACCTTTCATTATGGCAGGCATGCCACCCCACCACACAGGATGTACCCAAACCAAATGATCAGCAGCTTTGATTTTTTCCAAACTTGACAGCAAATCGGGCTCTAATTCCGTCCTTTGGCGATACCCGAAAGCCAGGTTGGGATTAAATACTAATTCAGCGAGATGAATTAATGAAACATTGGCACCTGAATCTTTAGCGCCTTTATAATAGGCTTCAGCCAACGCAAAATTGATGCTATCTTTATTTGGATGACCATTAATGATTAAAATATTTTTCATGTTGTTTTATCTACAACACAAAATTAACACAGTCCTTGCGCTCAAGAAGCAGACAAATGTCCTTAAATGATTTCTTTCCGCAGTCTGCTTAAATGTCTTGGCGTAATGGCCAGAAAAGATGCCAGATACTTTACTGGAATTTGTTTGATATAATCTGGATGACTTTTAAAAAGCTCTATATACCGTGCTTTGGCTGCATCTTTTTGATACATAAACACACGTTTCTCTAAATGAATATATTGCTGTTCAGCTATTGTTTTGAATAATCTCAGCCCATTAATGCTCGATTCGGTCAAAATATCTATAACTTCTTTTTTAATGATCAATAAATCTACATCACTCATGGCCTGAATATTTTCTACAGTTGGGTTTCCGGTAATCAAAGATGAATATGCTGTCATAAACTGATTGGGAAAAGTAAGGCAATAGGTATATTCTTCTGCGCTGGTTGATGTATAAAATGAGCGCAAAGTCCCCGATTTTATAAAAGCGACTTCCTTACAAATTTTATTCTCGGTAATAAAGAATTCTCCTTTTTTTAATGTTCTTGGTGTAGCGTTTGCTGTAAAAACATCAATTTCTGCCGGCGAAAGAATATTAAAGGATTGTAGGTAGCTTTGCATGGATATTATATTGTTTTGGAAAGATAAGTAAAACTGAAGAAACCTAATACCACCGCCCCAACGCCCCTAAACCTTATTGCAGCGATATCCCCCGATTCTTCATCGGGGATTTAGCGGAAAGAAGGACTAACAATAAAAAAAGTTCCGCAATTGCTTTCCCCATCATTTTTATAACCACCTATGATATCTAAATAAATATTGAGTAGATCATTACTTTAGAGTTGACAAATTCAGGATCTATTTATGATTAAAGCTGTCAACCCCAATAAAACCTTTAAACGCAAAAAAGCCCCGATTTACATCGAGGCCTTAATATTTATATTCTTAAGGAGTTAAGCGAATTGCTTTCCTTTAACTTTACGTTCTTGTTCTGTTAAGAAGATTTTACGTAAACGCATGCTTTGCGGTGTAACCTCGATATACTCATCAGCCTGGATATATTCCATAGCTTCCTCTAAAGAGAATTTAATTGCCGGTGCAATACGGGTATTATCATCAGTACCAGAAGCACGCATGTTGGTTAATGCTTTACCTTTTACCACGTTTACTACTAAATCGTTATCACGGATATGCTCACCCATAATCTGACCTTCGTAAACATCAGTTCCCGGATCGATGAAGAAACGACCTCTATCTTGTAACTTATCGATTGAATAAGCAGTAGTTTGTCCTTTTTCCATTGAAACCAATACACCGTTTAAACGACCAGGAATTGTACCTTTCCAAGGCTCGTAAGCTTTGAAACGGTGAGCCATAATCGCCTCTCCCGCTGTAGCAGTTAAAACGTTGTTACGTAAACCAATGATACCACGTGCCGGGATTTCGAATTCTAAGTGTTGTAAATCGCCTTTTGGCTCCATAATTAACAACTCGCCTTTACGTTGAGTTACCAATTCGATTACTTTACCAGAAACTTCGCCTGGAACATCAACGATTAAAGTTTCAATCGGCTCATGTTTTTTACCATCAATTTCTTTAACGATAACCTGAGGCTGACCTACCTGAATCTCATAACCTTCACGACGCATCGTTTCGATTAATACAGATAAATGGAGAATACCACGGCCATAAACCAACCAAGCATCAGGAGAAGCTGTTTCAACAACTTTTAAAGCTAAGTTTTTCTCTGTTTCTTTGATTAAACGTTCTTTAATACGTTGAGAAGTTACTAATTTACCTTCTTTACCAAAAAATGGAGAGTTGTTAATGGTAAACAACATGTTCATTGTTGGCTCATCAATACTGATAACCGGTAATTGTTCTGGTGCTTCAAAATCAGCGATTGTATCACCAATATCAAAACCATCAATACCTACAACTGCACAAATATCACCTGAACTTACTTCTGTAGTACGGATTTTACCTAAACCTTCGAAAGTATAAAGTTCTTTTACTCTTGATTTAACGATTTTACCATCGCGTTTGATTAAAGTAACCGGTTGGTTTTCTTTAATTGTACCACGGTGTACACGACCGATTGCGATACGACCAACGAAAGAGGAATAATCTAACGAAGTGATCTGCATCTGTAAAGTACCGTCGTTAATTGGTGCAGGTGGAATGTTTGCCACAACCGCATCTAACAAAGCGAAAATATCGGTAGTTGGTACTTTCCAATCTGTACTCATCCATCCTTGTTTAGATGAACCGTAAATTACAGGGAAATCCAATTGATCTTCAGTTGCTTCAAGGTTAAAGAACAATTCGAAAATCTGCTCATAAACCTCTTCTGGGCGACAGTTTTCTTTATCCACTTTGTTTACAACCACAATCGGTTTTAAACCAAGGGCTAAAGCTTTTTGCGTTACGAAACGCGTTTGAGGCATTGCACCTTCAAAAGCATCGCAAAGTAAAAGTACACCATCTGCCATTTTCAGAACACGTTCTACCTCACCGCCGAAATCCGCGTGACCAGGAGTGTCAATAATGTTAATTTTTACGTCTTTGTACTGAACCGATACGTTTTTAGATACAATCGTGATACCACGCTCGCGCTCTAAATCGTTGTTGTCCAATATCAAATCTCCTGTTTGTTCGTTGTCACGAAAAATAGAACAAGAATGTAAAATCTTATCAACCAAAGTAGTTTTGCCGTGGTCAACGTGTGCTATAATAGCTATATTTCTAATCTTTTGCATAAAATGCGCCTCAAATTTGGCGCAAAGATAGTGTTTTGAAATGGATTTTCTACTATATCTCTCACTATTTAATATGATGATAATGTTGTAATTATCTCATTTATAATTGGAAAAGAGGACGCAATATTTTTAAGTTTATTATGCACTCGCCTTTCCGTTGGACTGATCGAAAATCCTAAGCAAACCTGTCCCGAATTTAATTTTTAATCCAGTTGTAGATATAAGTTGCTACTTCTTCCCAATTTTTTTCACCAGCGATGAAATGTCCTCTTCCATTAAACATTTTAAAATCGGTTATACTTTCGGTATTTTTATAAGCTTTAAAATTTCTTTTATTCAAAGTAGCAGGCATGATATGGTCTTTTTCGCCAGCGATAAACAATAAAGGTTGGTGGGCTTTTTTAAAATCAACTTTGGCATAACTTTTTAACGTTCCCCAGGCAATTGCTCTGCTTTCTGGCACCACAAATTCCTCAAATACTTGATCCGATTCGGCTCTGGACAAAGTATTGCCGAAGGTGTAATGGAACCACGATTTGGTTGGCATAAAAACAGAGTTGCCTTTAAACGGATTAACAACTGTAAAATTAGATTTCCAAAAGCTCCATTCGTATGGAATAACACCCATTGGAGGAGCGCCATCAATCATCACCCCTGCTTCGCCCTTGCCCAAATCCATTAATTTTTGAACAGTCAGGCCACCCAACGAGTGGCCGATCAAAATTGGTTTTTCGGGTAAAGTATCGATAAATTTTACCAGGTTGTTAACCACATCTACAAAATTCACCTTTGTTAAATTTGGATCAATGTTCGTTCTTAAAGCAGTTGGATCACCTTCGTGTGAGGGATTTGCAGGTGTATAAACGGTGTAACCTTTGGCTTCGAAAAAGGTTTTCCAGGCTGCCCAGCTTTTGTTATTTACAAATAGGCCATGTACAAGTACGATTGTTTTTGATTTTAGAGTTTTCATGTTGTTTTTAGTTTTAATTTGATACCTCAAATCTCCAGCTTAAAAACAGCAATAATTTTAACCTAAGTTAAAATCGTTATTTACCTGTAAGTCTTTTTCTTATGCGGCTTAATGATGGCCCCTGAATGCCTAAATAAGAAGAAATATGGTAAAGCGGAATACTATTAAAAATCTGCGGATGGTATTTGATCAGATCGAGATAACGCTGTTCGGGTGTTTTAAAAACAAAACTCTCGGCCCTATCCATAGCGATATTAAATGCCTCCTGCGCCAATAGGCGCCCGAAAGTTTCCCATTGATGAGATTGCTGATACAGCTGCAATAAATCATCTATATGAATGTAAACTACTGTGGCATCGGTCATAGCCTGCGTGTGGTAATCGCATGGCAGCTGATTGATAAAACTCTTAAAGGTAACGACAAACTGATTGCCTGAATAAAGAAAGACATTTTTCTCCTCACCACTTTTCTCATCAACAACATAAGAGCGGAATACCCCATCAATGATGAATCCTAAAAATTTACAGACCGTTCTGTGTTGATTATAGAAATCGCCTTTTTTATATTGTTTTATTTTCCAATGAGGTTTTGAAGGTGCAAACGCTTCAGCGTCCATTTTAGCAAACTGGGAGAAAGCATAAGCAACAATGTCGATTTCTTGCATCTTCTAGGAGGTTAATTGACTTTAAAAGCTAATATCGCTATAAATTCTAAAACATGACGAACAGGTTTAAGCCAGATCCTCCTGTTAAAAGCATAATTTTTATATTAGCAGCAAGGAAATGAATATCATTACCTTTACCTGCCTATTAAAATCAACAGATGAAAATTGAATCACATACCATAAACAATACCAATATTGCCGAAGTTCTTTCGGAAGAAATAATTATTAATAACGCAGAAGACGGGCTAGACTTATTGGGAAACTTATACTACCAGGGTTTTGATAAAATTATTATACACCAACAGAACATCACACCTGCTTTCTTCGACCTGAAAAACGGGATAGCAGGAGAAATCCTTCAAAAGTTTTCAAATTATCGTGTAAGCCTGGCCATTATTGGCGATTTTAGCCCATATCAAAGCAAAAGCATTAAAGATTTTATTTACGAAAGCAATAAGGGCAAACACATCAATTTTTTAGGTTCGACAGCTGAGGCCCTAACAAAACTAGCAGGATAAAATTTATATGCTTAACCAATCCTCATAAGAAATCACACCCAGTTCTGGTTTAGCCCCTCCTTCTAAAATGGCTATAAATTCTAATGCATGTCCGTCAGGATCATTAAAGTAAATAGCCAAAGCGGGCATCCAGGCGAAAACCATTGGTTTGTGATTTCCATTGTTTAGAAAATTATAGGGCTTTAGGTTTTTGGATTCGAGAAAGTTAACCGATTTATCCAGTACATCATTTACATCACAACGAAAGGCAAAATGCCTGATATCAATCTCATTTTTTAGCTTTTCCCAGATTCCCAACATGGCTTCTTTTGGCTTGCCGATCCAGAAAAAGGCAATTTTACGTTCTTCTTCATAATGGCATTGTGTTAAGCCCAAAGTATTGCTGTAAAAATCGATCGATCTGGCTAGATCTTCAACATAAATATGTGTTTCAAACAGTCCTTTTATCATATAGTGAAGGTAGAGATAAGTTATAGCCACAAAAAATCGTGTTTTTCGATACCGCCATCAATAAAATCGATATCTGGAGCTTAATGGGTTACCAAAAACTCAAATCCTGTATTAAGAATAAATAACCCATCGAAATGAACAAAAGACTTTTAAAATATGCAGGCAGGTGCAGCATTGCTTTTATCGCATTGATTGGGCTTTATTTTCTAATCGCCTTTTGTTGCTCACGCATTACCGTAAATGCTCATCCTTCAAACACTAAAGAAATTGCCATATATATAATGACTAACGGCGTACACACTGATATCATCGTTCCGGCTGTTAGTGCAGAAATGAACTGGACAAAAGAAATCAGTTACCAAAATACGCTTAAAGCCGATAGCACTTATCAATACCTGGCTATGGGCTGGGGCGATAAAAAATTCTACCTCGAAACGCCAGAATTCTCTGACCTTAAACTCAGTAACGGCCTACGGGCAATCTCCGGACTGAGTACATCTGCTATGCACACCACCTATTACAAAAACATACGGGAAGATGCGAGCTGTAAGAAAATTATCATCAGCAAAGCGCAATATCGACAACTGATCGATTATATTTTAAATAGTTTCAAAAAGGACGAAACGGGACATTTGATCAAGGTTAAATCGAACATCCATTATGATATTGGTGATGCCTTTTACGAAGCAAAGGGAAGTTACAGCATTTTTAAAACCTGCAATACCTGGGCAAATGCAGCACTAAAATCTTGCGGACAAAAAAGCTGTTTATGGACCATTTTCGACACCGGTATTTTTTTAAAATATCTTGATAAAAATACCGTGAAATAACTATACAGGTATTTTACACCTTTAAGCAATTCTGCGTACAAATTTACCCGTCGTATTAATCGGACAGCACAAAGCGTTAATTTTATTCTTAAACGAAGTATTAACCTTAACGCTATGCTGTTCAACTCTTTTAGCTTTGCTGCTTTCCTGCCCATAGTTTTTATACTCTATTGGGTTCTGGGGAAAGAACGTTTAAGATCTCAAAATATATTATTGCTGGGTGCCAGCTATTTCTTTTATGCCTGTTGGGATTGGCGGTTTATGTTCTTACTCATTTTTTCCACATTACTGGATTATTTCACTGGGTTAAAAATGATGGAAAGCAAAAATAACAGGACTAAAAAATTTTGGTTCTGGCTGAGTATTTCCATCAATCTCGGTTTTTTAGGCGTATTTAAATACTATAATTTCTTCGCCGATTCTTTCGCTGATGCTATTGCAAATTTTGGCCTTCAGGTAAACCCATGGACATTAAAAGTCATTTTACCTGTTGGTATATCATTTTACACTTTTCATGGCCTGTCATACGTAATCGATATTTATAAGAACCGTATACCGGCAGAAAAGAGCTTTATCGATTATTCTTTATTTGTGAGTTTTTTTCCACTACTAGTTGCCGGTCCGATAGAACGGGCAACACACCTGCTTCCTCAGATCAAAAAAGAAAGATCTTTTGATTACAGCAGGGCGATTGATGGCTTACGGCAGATTTTATGGGGCTTGTTTAAAAAAATCGTCATTGCCGATCAATGTGCCAATTATGCCAACATGATTTTTAACCATTCTGGAGAATATTCGGGGAGCACTTTATTGCTCGGCGCCATCCTTTTTGCCTTTCAGATTTATGGCGATTTCTCTGGCTATTCTGATATCGCTTTAGGTACAGCACGTTTATTTGGGATAGAGCTGTTAAGAAACTTTGCATACCCCTATTTCTCCAGGGATATTGCCGAATTCTGGCGTAGATGGCATATCTCGCTATCCACCTGGTTCAGAGATTATCTTTACATCCCCTTAGGCGGAAGCAAAGGCGGAACCTGGGCAAAAGTGAGGAACACGTTTATCATCTTCCTTGTGAGCGGTTTTTGGCATGGCGCCAACTGGACTTTCATCATCTGGGGCTTATTAAATGCGCTGTACATTATGCCCTCGATAATTTTCAACACCAACCGTTCGAATCTGGATACCGTTGCACAGGGAAAGACATTTCCAAGCTTAAAAGAATTAGCAGCAATTATATTAACATTTGGATTAACAGTTTTCGCCTGGATATTTTTCAGGGCAAATTCTGTACAGCATGCGTTCAATATCATATCAACCATTGGTTCCGAATCGTTTTTCAGCATTCCTCAAATACTGCCGATTAAACTATTTCTATTACTCGCCTTGTTTATACTAATCGAATGGAATGGCAGGATGGAGCAATATGCTATTGCCAAATTCGCCTTATCGTGGCCAAAACCAGTAAGATGGGGTATTTATTATGGCCTTGTTCTGGTGATATTCTTTTTCGCAGGGGCGGAACAGCAATTTATTTACTTTCAATTTTGACTATGAAAAAATTTATTAAATACATCGCCGTTTTTATATTGCCAATTATCCTTTTAGCTGTTCTTTTCGAAGTTCTGATCAGGAGGATCCCAAACGATTACGGGTATAAAAAAAGCTATCTCGATCATCATGCTAAAGAAGTAAACATTTTATTTCTGGGCAGCTCACATGTGTATTATGGTATTAATCCAAAGTATATTAAATCGAGTTTTAATGCAAGTTACATTTCACAATCCTTTGATTATGACCTGGAGATTTTAAAAAAATATAGTAACCAATGGACCCATTTAAAATATATCGTTATTCCTGTTGATTACTTTTCGTTTTATGGCCGACTTGAGAACAGCCCTGAAGCATGGCGGGCAAAAAATTATCGCATTTATTACGATATCAATACCGATCATAAAATTTTCAACAGTACAGAAATGCTAAGCAATAAACTCGACATCAATTTAAGCCGGCTTTTAAACCACTATGTTAGAGGCGAAAATGATATTAGCTGTAGCAACCTGGGCTGGGGATCGAACTACAAGGCTATTAACCACAAAGATTTAGTCAAAAGTGGTTCAACTGCCGCCGCACGGCATACTGCGAAAGATAATCTGCAATATTTAACTAACCTGCATTTATTGGATGAAATTATTGCCTTTGCAGAGCACAAACATATTAAGGTTATATTGTTTACCAGTCCGGCCTATAAATCTTATGTATCACATTTAAGCAAAAAACAGTTGAATACTACACTTTCTACCATCAAGAAATTGAATACCTCACACACTACAATCAAGTATTTTAACCTTTTACAGGATAGCTCATTCCATGCGCAGGATTTTTACGATGCCGACCACCTTAACGAAATTGGCGCAAAAAAATTAAGCTTAAAAATGAATGTGCTTCTGGGTAAGATATAAGCTAAACTTCAAATGCCCAGTCTAAAAAGGCAGGCATTACACTTTCCCAAGTTTGAACATCGTGTTTGCCACCAACTTTTTCGTAGTAAAAAACATTTTCAGGCCGTTTATAGCCCTTATTCAAGAGTATTTTAACAACATCAATCGTATCATCGATGGAATCGATGATCATATTTTTATTCCGATCAGCCTTCTCATCTTCCGTTCCGGTCATTAACCAGAATTTCATATCGGGCCTGGTAGAGGTACTTTCTAGCTTTGCATGCATAATTCGATCTGCATCAGTATACCCTTCTGTCAGGTCTTTTTTTCTCCACCAAAATGCTCCAGAAAAAACACCGATGGCATCAAAAGCGGAAGGATTATTCCAGGCAATATCAAAAGCAGACAAACCGCCCAAAGAAAATCCCGCAAAACCTACTTTACCGGTTATCGGCATCGCAATTTTCTTTTTAACAAAAGGCAAAAGCTCTTTGATCACGAAATCGCTGTATAAATCGGCTTTCGCTCCACGCCCTTTAAAATCGGGCACACCCGCTACACCATATTCCATTAGTCGATCTTCTGATGCTTTAATGGCCACAACAATTAACCTGTGGTTTCTTTTGCCATGATGGGCTTCTTCCAAAATCCGGCTAAAATCCATTTTGGCCACATCCTGCCCATCATTTAATAAAAGAAGCTCTATTTTTTCATTGCCTAAAATACCTTCGGGTGTATAAATATCTATTTCTACCTCATGCTTTAAATAAGCTGAGGGTATTTTAAAGTTGCTGGTATTAACTTTTACCGATAAAATTGTGGTATACATCATAATCAAAAATCCCCTATCACATGGCTATCGCCTCAGAATTAGGGTGCAAAGGTACAAATCTCCGTAAACTATTAATTACCATGGGTCAATTTTTACAATACACCTTTAATTTGCTTCATTTTACTACTCAAACAATTCTTTTTATAGATTTTAATTTATACCTTAAATCATTCAATTTTTATTATGGTTAAAGAAGAACATAAGAAATGGTACAGCCCGAATTTAAGTGGCGAAATCGACATGCTCATCTTTGGTCACGGTGGTATCCCTATCCTACTGTTCCCGACAAGCATGGGTCGATATTTTGAAACCAAGGATTTCAAACTGATAGATTCTGTTGAGGGATTTATCAATGAAGGAAAAATTAAGATCTATTGCCCCGATGGCGTTGACAAGTTAAGCTGGTACAACAAAAGTATTCATCCTGCCGACAGGGTTAAAAACCACATCTGGTACGACAAATATTTATTGGAAGAAGTAGCCCCTCTGGCAAGGCAAGAAACCGGGCACAGCAAAATTATTACTGCTGGCTGTAGTTTTGGAGGCTATCATGCTGCTAATTTCGCTTTCAGGCATCCCTGGTTGGTTAGCCATATGTTTAGTATGAGCGGGGCTTTCGATATTTCTGGCCAGTTGGATGGTTTTTATAATGATGATGTTTATTTTAACAATCCGGTTGATTATCTGCTGAATAATAGTAACCCCGAACTGCATTATATGAAAATTGTTTTGGGCACAACAGACCGCGACATGTGCAGGCCTGACAATGAGCGTTTATCCGGCATTTTAAACAAAAAGGGCATCGACCACTGGCTTGATATCAGACAGAATGCAGATCACGATTGGCCCATCTGGAGAGAAATGTTTCCAGATTATATTGCACAGCTTTAGTTTAGTCCAAAGTCGACAGTCTTAAGTCCCGAGTCGATTTAGGATATAATTATCAAACAATTAACCGATTAACCAGTTAAACATTTAAACTAAAATTTACCAATGAAGAAAATAGGGATTTTATTTGGACAGGAACGCTCTTTTCCTGAAGCCGTAATCGAAAGAATTAATCAAAAAGCAGAAAAGGGCATAACCGCCGAAGCAGTTAAAATCGACAAAATATTTCAGAATGCTCCATTAGGTTATTCGGTAATCATCGATCGTATTTCGCAAGATGTACCGTTCTATCGCGCATCATTAAAAAATGCCGCCATTACCGGAACTGCCGTAATTAACAACCCATTTTGGTGGAGTGCCGACGAGAAATTTTTCAATAATGCGCTGGCCGAACAGATTGGCGTACCCGTACCCAAAACGGCCTTAATACCATCACGAGAGCACCCTACAGGAACCACTGGAGAATCTTTCTCTAATTTAACCATGCCTTTAGATTGGGATGCCATTTTTGAATACACTGGTTTTCCGGCCTATATGAAACCTTATGATGGTGGTGGCTGGAGAGATGTTTATAAACTTCATGACAAAGAAGATTTTTTTGATAAACATAGTGGCACACAACAATTAGTGATGCTTTTGCAGGAAGAAATCATTTTCGAAGAATATTTCAGGTGTTATTGTATTGGCGGCAAATATGTCCGTATTATGCAATATGACCCGCGGAATCCGCATCACTTGCGTTATGCCACTGAGAGCAAAGCGCCAGATGCAAAGCTGCTTAAAACTGTAGAAGAGTACACCCTAAAACTATGCAAGTATTTAGGATACGATTTTAATACGGTAGAATTCGCGGTGCGCGATGGAGTGCCTATTGCGATCGATTTCTGTAACCCTGCTCCTGATGCTGATATTAAAAGCGTTGGTCAGGAAAATTTTGATTGGGTAGTAGAAACTACTGCAAATTATGCTATTGAAAGGGCTAAAGCGCAAAAAGACGGACAGGATAATTTAACCTGGGGCGAATACATTAAATCGTCGGTTAGTGGCAAACCATTAATTGCGAAAGTTACCCCGAATGTGGCTAAAGTTGCCGCTCCAAAGAAATCGACAACAGCAGAAAAAACACCAGCAAAACCTAAAAAAGCTGCACCAAAAAAATAATTGGGATTTAAATTTTAATCAATCTAAGGATGAACGAGTTTACGCTGGGCATAGAAGAAGAATACATGGTAATTGATCCCGTTACCAGAGAGCTTACTTCTCACGACCAAAAAATTGTAGAAGCCGCACAAAAAATCCACAAAGACCAAGTTAAGGCAGAAATGCACCAGGCTGTGGTAGAAGTTGGAACGGGCATTTGTAAAACGACCACTGAAGCACGTAAAGAAATTTCTCAACTGCGTTATACCGTATCACAGCTCGCCGGAGAGCAAGGCTTAAGGATTGGGGCCGCTGGTACACACCCCTTCTCACATTGGGAAAAGCAGTTAATTACAGAACATCCCCGCTATAACGAGATTGTGAACGAACTACAGGAAGCTGCACGTTCTAACCTCATTTTTGGGCTGCACGTACACGTAGGTTTTCAATCTCGCGAGCTGGCCATTCATATTGCCAACCAGGTGAGGTATTTCCTGCCCCATGTTTTTGCCTTATCTACCAATTCTCCATTCTGGGAATCGCGGAACACGGGTTACAAATCTTTCCGTACAAAAATTTTCGACAAATTTCCGCGTACGGGCATTCCCGATATTTTTAACAGCATCGAGGATTACGATAATTATGTAAAACTGCTCATCAAAACCAATTGCATGGACAATGCGAAGAAAATCTGGTGGGATATCCGTGTTCATCCGTTTTTCGACACCGTTGAGTTCCGCATTTGCGATTGCCCGATGCTGATTGATGAAACGATGGCTTTTACGGCATTATTTCAAGCCTTATGCGCCAAACTGTACAAACTGCGTTTGCAGAACATGGAATTCATCAGCTATTCGAGAGCACTAATTAACGAAAATAAATGGCGTGCTGCCCGTTATGGAATTGATGGAAATTTAATCGATTTCGGGAAAGAAATGGAAGTAAACTGCCGCAATCTTATTTTAGAATTATTGGATTTTGTAGATGATGTGGTGGATGATTTAGGTTGCCGTGATGACATTAATTATGTGCATAAAATATTGGAGCATGGCACAGGCGCAGACCGGCAGTTGGCAGTTTACCAACAAACAGGTAACTTTGAGGCAGTGGTAGATTACATTACTACTCAAACACTTATAGGCGCAAAGTAATTTTATAATGGATAAAAGTAGCTTAAAGGTGGCCGTTATTGACATGAATAACGGTGCACCTAATCAGGGTATGCGGGGAATTCAGGAAATTTTATCCCGTTTTAAAAACGATAACAATATCGATTTAACCTTTGATATTTTTGATTTAAGGCAAAAAGGAGAAATACCGGGCATCGGTTATGATGCTTATATTTCTAGCGGTGGCCCAGGTAGTCCGATTGAAAGTAAGGGCGAACAATGGGAAAATGATTTCTTTAATCTCTTAGATCAGATAGAAGCTTTTAACCATAAAAACGATGAACGAAAAAAGTACGCTTTTTTGATCTGCCATTCCTTCCAATTGGCTTGCAGAAAATATGAATTGGGCAATGTAACCGAAAGACGATCGAATGCTTTTGGCATTTTCCCGATAACCTTAACTGAAGACGGAGAAAAAGACGAAATTTTTAATGGCATTACCAACCCTTTCTTTTCGGTCGACAGCAGAGATTGGCAAGTGATCGAGCCAGATTTTGCTGCTTTCGAGAAAAAAGGTGCTAAATTATTGGCCATCGAAAAAGAACGTAAACATGTAGATTTAGAACGTTGTATGATGTCGATCCGCTTTTCCGATGAAATCATCGGTACACAATTCCATCCAGAAGCTGATCCGGTAGGCATGAAAATGTACTTGCTTCAGGAAGAAAAGAAAAAAGCAATTGTTGATATGCACGGGGAACAAAAATACCTGGATATGTTAAACAGTTTAGACGATCCTGCAAGAATCGTGCTTACGCAAAGTATTATTTTACCTAATTTCTTACAAAAGGCAATTGGGGATTTGCAGGAAGTGTAGAAAAGCCAGGACTACTTTAGCCGTCATTTCGACTGGAGCACAGCGGAACGGAGAAATCTATTAAACATGTTTAAGATAAAAGTTAAAGGATTTATCAAATACGGTCGAAATGACTTCTCTCATTTGCAATAACAAGTTGTAAACCAGAATCAATTACAAACTTATGATACCTGCTCAACGCCAAAAATACAACCAGCAATTTACAGACGAGAAGTACAAAAACTTCCTTACTCAATTGCAAAATGGCTATCCCGAAATTCCTTTCAGGGTTGCAGAAACGCCGGTATTTATTCCGAAAGCATTGAAAGAAAAATTGATTGCGGCAGGAGAAGAAATTATAAACCTGATTAAGCAACCCAATTTTAAAGCACTTACTCAAAAGGCAATCCCCTTAAACTGGAATGTGCCTAATGAAAATACACAGCCTCACTTTTTAACCTTCGATTTTGGTATTTGTAAAAATCAAGCCGGAGAACTTACACCCATGCTAATTGAAATGCAGGGATTTCCTTCCTTGTATGGCTTTCAGCATCATTTGGCTAAAACTTTCCAGACAAGTTTTGAGATTGATGGTTCTGTGAATCATTTTTTAAACGGCTTTAACGAAGAAGCGTACATCAAGCTGCTTAAAGAAGTAATTATTGGCTCCCACCAACCAGAAGAAGTGGCCCTGATGGATGTAGATGCGCCTAACCAAAAAACGGCTATCGATTTTTTTGTGACCCAAAAAATGTTGGGCATTAAGATTTTAGCACTGGAAGACATTAAAAAAGTAGGCAAAAAGCTCTTTTATGAAGAAGATGGCAAAAAGATCCAGTTAAAAAGAATTTATAACCGCCTGATATTTGATGAGGTAGCCAATAACACCGAAATTTTCAAAAACAGTTTCGACCCACGTGAGGAACTGGATGTAGAATGGGTAACGCACCCCAACTGGTTCTATCGCATCAGCAAGTATACCATGCCATTCTTAAAAAGCGAATTTGTGCCCGAAACACGGTTTTTAAATGAGTTAAATACAATCCCTAAAGATTTAGAAAACTACGTACTTAAGCCATTATTCTCTTTCGCTGGTATGGGCGTAATTATCGATGTAAGCGAAACGGACATTACCAATATAAAAGATCCCGAAAACTGGATTTTACAAAGAAAAGTAAATTACGAGCCCGCTGTACAGGCACCAGATGGTGGGGTAAAAGCCGAAATCAGGATGATGTACTTATGGTCCGACGGTGGCGAACCACAGCTCTGCATTAACCTGGCCAGATTAAGCAGGGGCAAAATGATTGGTGTGCGTTATAATGCCGATTTCGATTGGGTTGGGGGAACGATTGGTTTTATGGAGGAGTAATGCGTCTTAATTTCCAAGATATTTAAATATAAATCTAATTGTTATTGAATATTACACTTAACATATATGCCAATACTAACTCTAGATAATCTTTTAAGTGGATTTATAGGTGCTATCATATTATTTTTAATCCAAAATCTACAGACAATAATTTCTGATCATATCTATAATGTTAGGACAAAATGGTTAATAAAGAATTATTTGACTATTTTAATTAGAGATCTTAGTGATTATAATTTCTCAGCAAATGCTATCAAATCTTTCATGACAAAACACGCTCAAAAAGGAAATGAGACAATATCAGTTAGCTACAAATCATGTGAAAATGTTCATTCTACAATACTAAAATCAGATAGGTATAGGTTATTTTTCGAAAATAAGTCAAATAATGAAGCTGTTATTAAATATTATAATTTATGTAGTTTAATTGATTTGTTAGCAGCAAAAACTCCTTCAGATTATTCTACCGAATATGCTGATATTACGATATATAGAAGCAGTGATTCTGTGAAATTTCAGAATAGCACGAACCGTATTATAGTTAAATTAGATGCTTGCGAATTGAATGCTAAAGAAGCTATTAAGATATGTAAACTTCTTATATCCAAATTTGATTGAGATATAAAATCCTACCTTTTTACATTCAATTGAACACCAAAGTCCTAAAAGCCCTTATATTTGTGTTATGGATATTCAAACGATTTTAGTCTTTTTACTTTTTGCGGTAGCATTGGTATATGTTGGCCGTTTGGTTTTTAAATCTTTACAGGTAAAAAAAGATGGATGTGGTGGTAATTGTAAATGTGGTGTAGATTTTTCCGATATTAAGCCCGTAAAAAAATAACATTCCGCCTTTATGATTCATCAGTTCCAGAAATACTTACAGGAAAAAATAGAAATAACTGATGAACAGTTCGAAAGCATATCATCTGTTTTAAAGGTTAAAAAATTCGAGAAAAACGAAATAGTTCAATATACCGGCGATAATTTTAAACATGGATATTTTGTAGGCAAAGGTTTATTACGTGCGTACTCAATTGATGCGAAAGGCAAAGAACACATCCTTCAGTTCGCCCCCGAAAACTGGCTGGTGTCTGATCGCAACAACATGAATAATGAGCCATCAATATTTTTTATAGATGCCATCGAAGCAACCGAGGCCGTGTTAATGCCCAACAATTTCATGGAAGAAGCCGCCAGACAAGTACCATGCTTACAGCCCATGCAAATTAAACTGCTCAACAATTCGATCCGCTTTATGCAGAAAAGGATCAATATGTTATTAAGTGCAACTGCTGAAGAAAGATACCTCGATTTTATAAAACTCTATCCTAACCTTACCCTCCGCGTACCACAATGGATGATTGCCTCATATCTGGGCATTACCCCCGAATCGTTAAGTCGTGTGAGAAAAGAGCTGGCGAATAAACATTTCAGGCCTTAGACTGAATTTTGAATGAGTGAAGGGCTTAGTCAAATCTAACATTTCAATTTTACAACATTCAATCATTCTTTCATTCAATCATTACTTACCATACATCAATCTGTAGTAAAAACCTGCGCTGTACTTTTGTGTTGTAAATATTAAACATCTCAAAAAACAAAAGATATGGCAACTACGAAATGGACATTAGATCCAACCCACAGCGAATTACAATTTAAAGTAAAACACTTAATGATTACTACTGTAACCGGTAGTTTAAAATCTTTCTCAGCAGAATTATCATCTGAAGGTGATGAATTTGAAAATGCAGAAATTTCTTTCAAAGGTGATATCGGTTCAATCGATACAGGAAATACAGATCGCGACAATCACTTAAAGAGCGGAGATTTCTTCGATGCAGAAAAATTTGCTCACATCGAATTTAAATCTAATTCAGTAGAAAAAGATGGCAGCGATTATATCGTTAAAGGTGATTTAACCATTAAAGGCGAAACCAAACCTGTAAAATTAACTGCAGAATTTGGTGGTATTGCTACCGATCCATGGGGAAATACCAAAGCAGGATTTACTTTAAGTGGAAAAATTAACCGCTCAGAATTCGGTTTAACCTGGAACGCTGCATTAGAAACAGGTGGCGTAATGGTAAGTGAAGAAGTTCGCATATTAGGCGAATTACAGTTTGTAAAAAGTGTATAAGTGATAGGCGTTTGGCGATAAGCGTGGATTATCCGCCAAACGCCAAGCGCATAACAGAAAGGTTCCAATCATGGAAACAAAACAAATAGAAAAAGTACTAAAAGCGCCAGCGCCACATATGGTTGGCGATGGCTTTAGGGTACACAATTTTTTCCCAAGTGGATATAAAATCAACATGAGTCCGTTTTTCTTAATGGATTATGGTTCAAAGATCGAATTTTCTGCCAGGAAAGAACCCAGGGGCGTTGGTGTACATCCACATCGAGGCTTTGAAACGGTAACTATTGCCTATCATGGTGCGGTTGCCCATCACGATAGCTCTGGAAACAGCGGTGTGATTTACCCCGGCGATGTACAATGGATGACTGCTGCAAGTGGTATACTACATAAAGAATATCACGAAGCGAACTACAGCTTAGCTGGAGGTCCTTTTCAAATGGTTCAGCTTTGGATTAACCTGCCTGCTAAAGATAAAATGGGCAAACCAAGATATCAGGCAGTTAAGCAGGCTGATATGGCTCATTTTGATCTTCCCGAAAATGGAGGAAAAATCGAGATCATTGCTGGTAATTATCGGGGTATAAAAGGCAACGCAAATACCTTTACCCCCATAGAACTCTATAATGCCAGGTTAAATAAAGGTGGTGGAGCTACTTTTAACTTTCCTGAGAATTTTAATACCGGATTTATGGTGATTGAAGGTTCGATCAAAATTAATGGGTTCGAAACCGCATCCGTAGATGATTTTATCCACTTCAAAAACAAAGGTGAAGAGATTAAGATCGAAGCGCTAGAAAATAGCGTGGTTTTGATTTTAAGTGGAGAACCTATAGATGAGCCAATTGTTCAGTACGGTCCGTTTTTAATGAATACTGAAGCCGAAATCCATCAGGCAATTGAAGATTACAACCAAGGTAGGTTCGGTTATTTAGAAGAGTAAACAGAAAATCGTCATGCTGAACTTGTTTCAGCATCCATCATACTGAATAGATAAATAAGCCGGCATTTTTATAAAATTTGTCGGCTTTTTTGTGGTTTTATATTACAGGACAACCCCGCCGAAAACATCCTCTTGCTAGATAAACAAAACTAAAAGATTCTGAAACAAGTTACCAATGACAGATTAAAAAGAGAGGCCGTCTTTCCCGCGCAGGCGGGAATCTTAAAGCGCTTGCATTAAGATTATTCATAAGTTTTTCCTTTTTTGAGGTATTCATGAGCACTCCGTGGTTCCCAATCAAGTTGGGAATGACGAACCGCCAAAACTTGCCATCAATAATCCAATGTATTTAAAAAATTTAACCTATCAGGATAACGACGCATATCTTAATTTACGCAAGAAAACCTTAGCTACCTTAACTTCTTAATGATGAAAAGATCCGAGAGTACCGCTTATGCACCTGATAAACAGTAAGTAAATCAGCATCTTAAAACTGGGATAGCGATCCATCATCTTAACCATTCTTATCAATCATTCATCCAATCTTCATATTCGTTAGTGACATTTGATTAATAAATCAGAAAAGAAAAATGTCCGGAAAACAAATATTTCAAACTGAGACTAAAAGACGCTGGCATACATTTACATGGGTAAGCCGTACGTTTTTTTTAGTCTTCATTATCGCAATCATCTGCGTGGTGTACACACTGTCTTCAGTACAGGCACCAAATTTGCCTTTTATAAATACCAATACACCCTTAACTGAAAAACAGTTAGATAAATTGAAGAAATCGCAACAATACAAAGATTTCACGATTGAAAAATCAAAGCTGCAAAAAATCAAAAAAGACCGGGAGCACCGCATTCTAACCCATCGTGGCAATAACAAACGGATAAACATGGCTTTTTATGTAAGCTGGGCTTCAACTGTCAGCAAATCATTGCCCGATCTTAAGAGGAACATTGGCCATTTGGATATGGTGGCTACAGAATCTTTCTTTTTAAATGGYGATTCTATTGTAGACAAGGCAGATACTGCTGCTTTAAAAGTTATCCATACAGCTAAAAAATCGGCCATTGCAGTTGTCTCTAATTACAATAAAGATCACTGGGACGGAGCTGCTGTAAGACGGTTATTAAATGATCAGCCCGCGCAACAAAAATTAATCTATGATTTGATTGCCATTACAAAAAAATATGGCTATCGCGGAATTAACATCGATTTTGAAGAACTAAACCTCCAGAACAGCGACAGTTTTAATGCTTTTATGAAAAACCTTTATAGTCAGTTTCATGCAGAAAAACTGATTGTTTCTCAGGATATTTCACCCGAAAACGACGATTATAAACCAGAAATTCTTCAAAAATATAACGATTACATTGTATTGATGGCTTATGATCAGCATACCGAGCAAAGTAATGCGGGCGATATTTCTCATCAGGAATGGGTAGAAGAAAAACTTGATGACATTTGCAGTAAAGTTGATGCCAGCAAAGTAATCCTTGCCCTGGCCTGCTATGGTTACGATTGGCCAAAAAATAGCGTGGGTAAATCAGTAACCTACGAAGATGCAATGACCAGTGCGGTTAATTACAAAAGTAAAATAAACTATGATCCGGCCTCTGCCAATTTAAACTACACGTACAATGATGGCAGTGGGATTAAACATGAAGTTTACTTTACTGATGCGGCAACCTATTTTAATTTAATCCGCAAGGCTGATGATTGGGATATTGCGGGGATAGCTTTATGGCGTTTAGGCTCTGAGGACAAACGTTTATGGTCTTTTATTTCTAACGACCTCAGTCTGGATACATTAAAGAAAAAACCATTCGATTTACGCAAAATTGCTTCATTAAATATGGGTGGGATCTCGTATTTAGGCGATGGGGAAATTCTGGACCTGATTTCTACCCCAACACCAGGTAGTGTAAAATTCACTTTAAATAAAGACAATTTCTCTATTGCCGATCAAAAATATACCCGTCTCCCTGAGCAATATGTAATTAAAAGGTTTGGAGAGGCTGATAAGAAAATTGCCTTAACCTTTGATGATGGACCTGATCCGGTTTATACACCACAGGTGTTAAATATATTAAAACAAGAAAAAGTACCAGGCTGTTTCTTCGTAGTTGGCATTATGGCGGAGCAGAATATGGAACTGCTAAGACAAGAATATAATGATGGTTATGAAATTGGAAACCATACTTTCTTCCATCCGGATATGTCGACCATTGGACCAAGACGGGTAAAATTCGAGCTAAATGCTACCCGCAGGTTAATTGAAGCGGTTACCGGCCACAGTACAATTCTGTTTCGTGCACCATTTAATGCCGATGCCGAACCCCAGAACATTTCAGAAATTTTGCCGGTTGCACAGAGCCGCAAAGAGAATTACATCAATATAGGTGAACTTATCGACCCTGAAGACTGGGAACCTGGCAAAACTGCCGATCAGATTTTTAATGAAGTAGTGAAGCAGCAGGATAATGGCAATATTCTTTTATTGCACGATGCAGGTGGAAACCGTGAGGCTACTGTCGCCGCTTTGCCTCGGATTATAAAATTCTTTAAAGCCAAAGGCTATACTTTTACAACAGTTGGCGATTTAATGGGCAAAAAAAGATCAGAATTAATGCCTGCGGTTAAGTCTACTGCAAACAGTGGTTTTTCAGGCTCTGGAGATTATTTTTTCATCAACTTTTTTTACTATGGAAACATGATTTTAAACATTATATTTTCTGTTGCTATTGTACTTGCCATTTTAAGGACCATTTTTATTGCTTATCTGGCTATCAGACAGCGAAAAAGAGCGAGACAGCATGCGGATAAATTGATAGTAAATCCTTCAGAAAAAGTGAGTATTATCATTCCGGCTTACAATGAAGAAGTTACTGCTGTGCAAACCATTAATAGTCTTTTAAAAACCACCTACCCGAATTTTGAATTGATTTTTGTGGATGATGGTTCGAAAGATAAAACCTTCGAAATTATTAATGAACACTTTGGCAACCACCCTCAGGTTAAGGTTTTCCGCAAAGCAAATGGAGGCAAAGCATCTGCATTAAATTATGGTATATCAAAAGCAACTTCCGAATTTGTGGTCTGTATAGATGCCGATACGCAATTGAAAGATGATGCCGTTACCGAACTGATGCGTTATTTCTACAGCGATAAAATAGCTGCTGTAGCTGGAACAGTGAAAGTTGGCAATGCCAATAACATTATAACCAAATGGCAGTCTATTGAATATATCACTGCACAGAATATGGATAGGCGAGCTTTCGACTTACTAAATACAATAACCGTTGTACCTGGAGCAATTGGTGCTTTTAGGAAAAATGTAATCTTAGAAATCGGCGGATTTACGATTGATACGCTTGCTGAAGACTGCGATTTAACCATGCGTATTTTGAAAGCAGGTTACCGCGTTAAAAACTGCGATGCTGCAATTGCTTATACCGAAGCACCAGAAACGGTGAATATGTTGCTTAAACAACGTTTCCGTTGGAGTTTTGGCGTAATGCAAAGTTTCTGGAAAAACAGAAAAACACTACTAAACAAGAAATACGGCTACTTTGGGATGGTAGGAATGCCAAATATTTTGATCTATCAGATCATTTTGCCGCTATTTTCTCCACTTGCCGATCTTTTTATGTTCATCTCGTTAATTAGTGGTCTGTTTTCGTTAAGTGCTATAAATAATTTAACCCTAACCGGATTTTCAGGAATTTTAAGCCTGCATAACGGTTTTGGCCAGGTACTTTTCTATTATATTATCTTTATTGTTGTAGATATGATTTTTGCTGCAATCGCCTTCCGTATGGAAAAAGAAAAATACAGGAATTTACTTTACATATTCCCACAGCGGTTTTTCTGGCGACAATTAATGTATATTGTACTATTCCGTTCGTTCAGAAAAGCCATAAAAGGTGAACTGGAAACCTGGGGAACGTTAAAGCGGACAGGAAACGTTAAAGAGCAGCTGGCGTAATGCTTGTCCCGGAGATTATGTTATAAACAATGGATGTCACCTTGAGGGGTAATTGTTTTATAAAAATTAATATAAATGACGTTTAAATTTCAAGCAATATAATATTCCCCTCTTTTAGAGGGGTGTCCGCAGGACGGGGTGTTTTATTAGTCCTAGCCGGACAGGCTTCTTTCTTTTTGGTGTCAAAAAGAAACAAAAAACACCGGCTGAAAATTTTTCTTTCAAAGCTAGTAGGTTGGCCTGGGTAGTGCAGCCCGAAAAATTTGTTAAGCCGGATTTAAGTAGAACGGAGATACGGTACTACGGCCTAGTTAGGTGGAAATACGAAATCGACATAAACTGTTCCTATTTAAATGATTACAAAATAACGTCATTGATAGCCTGTTGAAGAGCTGATTAAAATGCAATGTAAAGCATTTCGACAAGCTCAATGTGACAGCTCCGAATCAAAATTTAATATTATTACATACAAGCAAAAAAAACATAAACAATTCATAACAAGCTATTTAAAAAAACATTATTATTGTTTATGGAAAAATCTAACCAAACTATATTTTCCTTTAAACAGGTTTTATTGATTGCGCTTATCGCCGGAACATTAGATGGATTGGCAGCAGTTATATTTTTAGGAAAGATGAATTTTATGGGGGTATTTCAGTATATCTCCAGTGCTATTATGGGGCCAAATGCCTTTGCTGGAGGGACTAAAACGGCTCTTATAGGTTTAGCACTCCACTACTTTATTGCTTTTTGCTTCACCCTGATTTTTACTATTGCATCAATAAAAGCACCTGTTTTACGTAAAAACATTATCCTTTCAGGAATACTATATGGCATTATCGTTTGGACGATCATGACCCTCCTGATTGTTCCATTAACCAAAATACCTGCAGCACCGTTTCATTATGAACGGGCGATTTTAAATGCGGTAATTCTGATTTTTTGCATAGGCTTACCGATTTCTTACTTAACCGCCCGAAAATTCTAATAGGAATTAAGGTTTTTCTATCAGGCAAACGGCATAAGAAACAACACCTTCTTCCCTGCCGATAAATCCCATTTGCTCATTGGTAGTGGCTTTTATCGAAATATCCTCGGTAGAAATTCCAATGGCTTCAGCAATATTTTGTTGCATAGCAGGAATATGAGGGTTAATTTTTGGCGCTTCTAAACAAAGCATCGCATCTATATTGCCAATTTGCCATCCTTTTTCGGCCAGCAATTTAACCGTTTCCTTCAATAAAACGAGGCTACTGATGCCTTTCCATCTATCATCTGTATTCTTAAAATGGAAACCAATATCGCGAAGGTTGGCTGCCCCTAAAAGCGCATCGCAGATGGCGTGAAGCAAAACATCGGCATCCGAATGCCCAAAAGCACCTTTATGATGATCTAATGTAACTCCACCAACAACAAAAGGGTGCTGATCTTTTAACTGATGTACATCGAATCCGAAACCTACTCTAATTTTCATGGGTATTTAGGTTAATTGTTTAAACACGTTAATCGGTTAATTATAAACTGATAGCTTAAAATTACTTCTTAACAATCTTTTTGTCGCCAAAGTTAAACAATAGACCAAAACGTAAGGTATTTGCAAGTGGACTTGTTTGTGCATTTGCAATCAAATAAGAGAAATCTATATTAAAAACGTTGTATTTTAATCCAAGGCCCAAGGTAAAGTAGCGGCTATCGCCTTTCATTGGGCTCTGATAGTTGTAACCTGCTCTCACTGCAAACTGTTGGTTATACCAGTACTCTAAGCCTGTTGAAATTCCTACTTCCTTTAATTCTTCACTAAAACCGCCCGGGGCATCACTAAACGAACCAAAAATTCCGGCAGGAACTGAACGGTTAGGATTTTTTCCGCTCACAATGTTATTGTTCGAATCGTATATCGGTTGCGTTGGCACCAGCAACTTATTAAAATCAAGGGCAAAAGTTAAGGTACTGAGATCGTCTACAGTAATTGTAGACGCGCCTCCTATTTTAAAATTTGTAGGTAAAAAGAAATTTTCTCCACCATCAGAATAGCTCATTTTTGTTCCAATGTTCGAAATATTAGCGCCTGCAGAAAGAACAGTCTGCCTGCCAAACATTGTAGTTGTTGTTTTGTATAATCCCGATACATCTACAGCTACCGCATTTCCGCTATGAACCTGCCCTGATGATGAAAATTGCCCTGAAGCTAAATTTGAATAAATATACCTTAATGATGTTCCTAATGAAAATTCCTCACCAAAATTACGAGCAAAAGAAACATCAAAAGCCAATTCATTCGGATTGGAAATCCCCAGGTCTTGTTGGTTGATGTCGGTAAGTTGAATAGATCCTAAAGAAAAGTACCTTAATGAGGCACCAATGGTATTACGATCATCCAATTTATAAAAGCCACTTAAATAGGCAAGATTAATATCAGGTACTAAACTTTTTAACCACGGGCTATAAGAAACAGAAAATCCGTAAGGTTTATCTAAAAATGCAAGTTTAGAAGCATTAATGCTGGCTGAATTTACATCACCAGCAACGGCCACGCCAGCATCACCCATTGCACCAGCACGGGCATCGGGCGTAATGAGCAGAAATGGAACTGCTGTTACAATATTGTTTGCCTCGCTACCATTTGTTTGTGTATTGCCTATGGTTACCTGAGCATTTGTTTTACCAAACACCAAGGCCATTGAGAGTGCAGAAAAAGCAAGTTTACTGATGTACTTGAAATTCATCCTTTAAAGGTACGTAATTTTAGATTTTGGTATTTAGCAACAACTGGAGAATATATTCTGTAACGTAAAACCAAAACTTATATTTCACCAAATTACGAATTCTATGATTATTTACTAATTAAACATACGATTTTTACATACAGGTGTGACTGCAAAAAACCTAAGCCAATAACTAATAACCATTTAGCATCATAATTGAGCTATTTTCTTTTTTCTATAAAAATTATTAATTCGATTTGTCAACTTAATAATCTTTAAATCAAATATGGTTAATTTATTGCAATCTCTATAAACTATAACAATACTCTTTTTATATATACGTGTTTAAGCTGTCACTAAAAACATAAAAAAAATTAATATTGAGATGACCTGAACTGTAATAAAAGTAATTCCACCTATTGGGCTAATGGCTTGCTAACAGCACTTCTCAATCATCTCACTTTCTTTTCATCTTGCTTATTTATAATTATTTAACCTAAATTTAACTGAAAAAGTAAGTAGACACAATACGATATAAAATAATACGTTATCACTCAAAAATATAATCGATATTTTATTACCACATTATTTATATATTCATTTAAAATTGTTTAATTTTATCGGTTGAATCCCTATAGGGACGATTTCCCCAACGAACTATATGAAAAAACTGTTACTATATTCTTTTACTTGTTTGTCATTAGCTGCCCTACTTACGAGCTGTAGCTCAAAAGGAGGGAACAGTTCTAGCAAGACAGGTATTCCTTATGCCGATAGGAAAAGCAAAAACAACCAATCTGGTGCTTTTGCTGTAGCCACTCAATATAAGAGAGCTCCAGGACCAGGCTTGATTCCAATTGAAGGTGGAGTTTTAGTTGTTGGTGGTAGTGCCATCGAAGTACCGGGTGTTGAGCCAAATATTTACAATTACAAAAGACAGGTTACTGTTCCATCTTTTTACATGGATGAAACTGAAGTATCGAATACCGATTGGTTAGAATACTTACACTGGATCAGATACAACTACCCTGAAGATCGTGAGTTTTATTATAATGAGCTTCCTGATACTTTAGTGTGGCGCCGCGCATTATCATACAACGAACCTTATGTAGATAATTATTTAAGACACCCTGCTTACCGTGACTATCCTGTTGTAGGTGTTTCATGGGAGCAGGCATCACGTTATTGCGAATGGAGAACTTCGAGAGCTAACGAATTTATTCTACGCGAAAAAGGAATTTTAACTGATTATAAAACTTTAGCCGGTAATGGAAAAAGCAATGCTGCTACTACAGCAGCGGCGACTCCAAAACCAGACAAACCTTTTAATACTGATGCATATTTAAATGGCCAGTATGATGATAAGGGGAAAAATGCACCAACCGATTACAATACAAAATCAGGTGCAGCTACATCAACCGCTGGAGGAACAGCAGCCCCAGCATCTGGAGGCAAAAACAATCAGCCTAGAAGAACTGCGACACTAGAGGATGGTGTAATTATGCAGCCTTATCGTTTACCAACAGAAGCTGAATGGGAATATGCTGCTTTAGGTTTAATCGGCAATACAGAATACGAAAACATCAATCAGAATAAAATCTATCCGTGGAATGGCTTAGGTGTGAGCTCTGCCAAAAAGAAAACCAGAGGTATGATTCAGGCCAACTTTAAAAGGGCACCTGGCGATTATATGGGTGTTGGTGGTTCATTAAATGATAAAGGAGATTTAACTGTTCCCGTTATTCAATATGCACCAAACGACTTCGGCTTATATAATATGGCTGGAAACGTGAATGAATGGGTTAATGATGTTTACAGAACAGGTACATTTACCGATGCAGATGCATTTAATCCATATCGTGGGAACTATTTCACCAATAAAAAATTAGAGGATTCGCAAAGCGGAAAAATTGCATTGGATAAATATGGCAATCCGATTAAGGAAAATGCTTACGCCGGAAGAAAACAAACCTGGGCAGAAAAACAGGCACAGGCGAAACGTTCTGATTCAATTTCAAAATCGACTGATCCACAATCTCCAGTAGCATCAACCAGTTATCAGGCAGATCAAAGAGGTTACCGTGATAGACAAAATATTTTATTAAATGAAGAAGGTGTAACGCTTGTAAACGATAAATCCAGAGTTTATAAAGGTGGTTCTTGGAATGACATGGCTTACTGGTTAAACCCGGCAACACGCCGTTTTATGCAACAAGATGAATCATCAGCAGAAGTTGGTTTCCGTTGCGCCATGACTATGCTTGGCGCTCCAGAAATTAGTACTGCAGGTAAAAGAAATTTTAAAAACCCTCCTCAAAAACCTTACAGGGTAAGTAGAGGTAAATAAAAAAGAAAAGTCCCGACATTAAATCGGGACTTTTCTTTTTTGTGTATTGTATTTCGCTCATTTGACGAGACGATCGTCATGCTGAATTTATTTTATTAGCAGTTTTTGTTATTTTAGAGGCCTAATAGCTGCTGCGCGGTCAGCATCTTTCATGCTAAAAGACCCTGAAATAAATTCAGGGTGACGACACTATATTAACTCTTTAATGGCAAAAGCTATCTACTTAAACTGAATCAAGATCTGGTTCTTCTCTACCTTATCGCCCTGCTTAATCAAAACTTTCTTTATCAAACCATCGGTTGATGATTTCAAGATATTTTCCATTTTCATCGCTTCCAGCACCAATAGGTTATCACCTTTCTTTACCTCAGCGTTCTCTTCAACCAAAACCTTTAGTACTAAACCAGGCATCGGTGCTTTAATTTCTGAAACTTTATTAGCAGTTAAATTATCCAACCCCAGCTGTTTTAGCAAAACATCAAACTGATCTTCGATGCTAATCTGATAAATATTACCGTTAACCTTTATTTTGCAGGTTTTATCTGCTTTGTTCAGCTCAACCAGCTCTGTATTAAAAGATTTATTCTGGTATAAAACATGTGTACTATTATTCCCAATTGAACTCGGATCGAACTGAATAGGTTCTCCGTTTACCAAAAAAGATGACTCCTTATTTTCAACCTCAAATAAAAACTGATCGTTTACTTTTACTTTATACATTTGTTATTGGGTTAAAGCATACTGAACCAAATTTGCACCCATTTTAAGCGCCTTAGTCCTCGTTTCTTGTGTATCCTCAGGATAGGTGCCGAAATCTTCCCAGCCATTCCCTAAATCGCACTCAAAGGTGTAATAGCATACCACTCTACCTTTATAAATCAACGCAAATCCCTGTGGCCTTTTATTATCATGCTCATGGATTTTTGGCAAGCCTCCCGAGAACTTAAATTTCTGGTTATATAATGCATGGTTGGCCGGCAATTCGACAAAACTAAGTTCCGGGAATACTTTTTTCATCTGCGGGCGGATAAATTTATCCAATCCATAATTATCATCAATATGAAGAAAACCACCACCTGTAAGGTATTGCCTTAAATTTTTAATTTCCTGATCGTTAAAAACTACGTTTCCGTGGCCAGTCATGTAAACAAACGGATAATTGAATATTTCTTTCGAGCCTACTTCTACGATACTTTCTTCGGCATAAAAATTAGTCTTCAAATTGGCATTACAGTAGGCAATTAAGTTGGGCAATGCTGTTCTATCTGCATACCAATCACCACCACCGTTATACTTTAATTTGGCCATGCGGTAGGTTGGTGGTAAAGCGCTAAAAGCTGAAAGCATAAGGCAGAAAGCCAAAAGCCCTATGCAAGAAGCAATAAACTTAAATTTCGGAAGCTGAAAACTGAAAACTGAAAACTTCAAATGATTATCGGTTAAGGTAATTGATTTCAAAACAAACAGATAATGCAGCCGTTTCTGTGCGCAATCTGTTATCACCTAAAGTTAATGCTTTAAAGCCTTTGTTCAAAGCTAAATTAACTTCATCAGGTGTGAAATCTCCTTCAGGACCAATAAGAATTAAGTATTTTTGATGTGGAGCTACAAGTTTGGATATATATTGTTTCTCCCCGTTATCGATACAGTGTGCTATTAATTTATGCCCATCGAATGATTCTTTTAAAAAAGCATCCAAAGAAATGGCATCATTTAATTTTGGATGATAGGCTTTTATCGATTGCTTAACAGCAGAAGTAATCACTTTGTTGAGCCGATCCTCTTTAACTATCCTACGCTCCGATCGATCGGTAATAATTGGTGTAATTTCATCAATACCCAACTCTGTAGCTTTTTCTAAAAACCATTCGATCCTGTCGATATTTTTAGTTGGCGCAACAGCAATATGCAGGTAATGATTTCTTTTATGAAACTCCGTTTCTACTTTTAAAATGGATAAGGAGACTTTTTTCGGATTATCAGAAGTGATTTCAGCAGTGTAAAAACCACCTTTCCCATCAACCAGATTAACGATTGAGCCTATGGTAAGGCGAAGCACCCTAACGCAATGTTTGCTCTCTTCTTCGTTAAGCGTATAAGCATTTTGGGCTATATCTGGTGTGTAAAAAATATGCATAGTTGAAATTAATGATTATCAACCATATCTGCTTTATTGATCACCAATTCTAACTTGATTGTTTCGATATTCTGCTCTGTTTTTTTAAGGATGGTAAACAGATATCCGTATGATTCGTTGCTTTCGCCTACCTCAGGGATACGTTCAAAAACATGAGAAACCAAACCACCAATGGTATCGAAATCTTCATCCTCTGGTAAATCGTGAGGTAGATGTTCATTCACATCATATACAGTAGCGAATGCATTTACGATAAACTCATTGTCAGAAACTTTTTCTACCAGTGGCTTTTCTTCATCGTATTCATCCTGGATTTCTCCAACAAGCTCTTCAACAATATCTTCTAACGTAACCATGCCCGCTGTACCGCCAAACTCATCTAATACAATAGCAATCTGTATGCGGTTACTTTGCAGTTCACTCATCAGATCGTTGATTTTCTTGGTTTCTGTAACGAAATATGGTTTTCTGATGATATCGTTTAATGTCCAGTGCTGATTACCCGCTGCAACCAATGGTAAAATATCTTTTGCATGGATAATCCCTACAATTTTATCCATGATCTCATCATAAACCGGTAAACGCGAATACCCTTCCTTAATAATTGTATCAATCACTTCTTCTTTTGGAGAAGTTAGTTCAATACCCGAAATTTTGGTGCGGGGTACCATGATATTCTTCACCACTCGCTCATTAAAATCGAATACGTTTTTAATCAGCTCATGTTCGTTATTATCTAAGGCTCCGCTTTCTTTACCCTGGTCTAATAAATACTGAAGTTCTTCGGTACTATGAAGCGATTCATGTCCGCTTGAAGTGTCGATTCCGAATGGCTTAAGAATAATCGCAGCAAGACTATTTAATGTCCAGATGAATGGTCTAAATACCACATAAAATATCTGCAATGGTACAGAAACAAATAAGGTTGTTGCTACCGGCCGTTGGATAGCAAAAGATTTAGGCGCTAATTCACCAAATACAATATGCATAATCGTAATCAACGAGAAGGCAACAATTGTAGATGCAGTATGGATAGAAGCATCGCTCAATCCCCATTCCAAACTATCGAACAGATTTTTGAAAATGGTATGCATAACGCCTTCACCTACCCAACCTAAGCCAAGCGATGCAAGCGTTATACCCAGCTGTGTGGCTGCCAGATATCCATCAAGGTTATGAATAATCCCTTTGGCCATTTTGCCAACACGACTGCCTGTTTTTGCTTTAATTTCAATCTGTGATGCCCGGACTTTTACAATTGCAAACTCTGCTGCAACAAAAAATCCGTTTAGTAACACCAAAAATAATGCAAAGAATAATCGCCAGCCTACAGAAGTGGTATCGGGTTCTTGTAAAGCAACCAAAACTACGTTTTTGGGCAGGATTGCACTTAGCTCAAAATTTAAAAACAAACATACCGTGGGTAAATCCATTAAGCCAATTCTCTAAATGTTGTGTTATAAAGTTCTATGCTTTCTTTAATTACTTTATGCGCATAACGAACACCAAGTAAATGTTCGATGGTTACATTTTTATCTTCTAATGCTTTATAATCCTGAAAGAAACGAACAATCTCTTTCATTTGGTGTGGAGGTAATTCATCTAAATCGTTGATGTAGTTTACCGACATATCGTGAGCAGCAACCGCGATAATTTTATCATCTTGCTCTCCATTATCTACCATGTGCATTACACCTACAACTTTCGCTTCGATCAATGTCATTGGATAAACATCTACCGAGCAAAGCACCAGAATATCTAATGGATCTTTATCATCGCAATAAGTTTGCGGAATAAAGCCATAATTTGCTGGGTACATTACTGATGAAAAAAGAACCCTATCTAACTTGATCAGACCTGATTCTTTATCTATTTCGTATTTTGCTTTTGATCCTTTTGGAATTTCAATAATTGCGTTTACAATTTCCGGAACATTGTGCCCAGGAGATACGCTATGCCATGCGTGATGATCGTCTTTTGCCATTTTTAATTTAAATCTGTTTTATCCTCTTCAGGACCACTCACTACTTTACTTTTTACAAAGGTAATTAATAATGGTATAGTTGTAATAAGGATAAAGCCAATAATAATATATAATAAATAATCGTTAATTTCTTTTTCAAACCTTCTGCCTAAAAAATAACCGAGCAAAGTTAAGGAGCAGATCCAAAGTACGCCACCAACAACATTGTATAAGGCAAACTTTTTAAACTCTAATTTTACAACTCCCGCAAAAATCGGTGCAAAAGTTCTAACAATTGGCACAAACCTGCCCATAATTAATGCAAAGGCACCTTGTTTGTGATAATAATCCTCTGCAGCTTTTAAATATCTCTTCTTAAAAAAGAAACTGTCTTTTCTGGTGTACAATACGGGGCCAGTTTTACGCCCGAACCAATAGCCGGTAAAATTTCCAGAAATGGCTGCGAAACACAAGCCCGCCAAGAGCACCGCAATGTTCACATCAAGCTTGCCTGTTGCTACAAACATTCCCGCTAAAAACAATAAATAATCACCGGGAAGAAAAAAACCAAAAAACAGGCCCGTTTCTGCATAGATAACGAATACGACGAGATAGAAACCACCCTCCCTCAATAATTTCTCGGGATCAAGTAGCTGATGCAGGTTATTCCAAAAATCGTGCATATTCAATTATTCGTAAAACTACAAATAATTATCAAACAACAGCATACCTATATCAGGTTTAAAATAATTGCAGGATAAATACCTAAAATTAATGTAATGGCTACAGAAACCAGTAACACAACCTTGTACTGTGCCGGAGCTGAAAGCTCTGTTTCTGCGCCGTCTTTAAACCACATGGCTGTAATTACCCTAAAATAATAATAAAAGCCAACCAGCGCATTTAAAATCGCAAATGCAACAAGTAAGGTTTTATATTCGGTCATTACATTCAGGAACATTAAATATTTCCCGATAAAGCCAGCTGTTAGCGGAATACCGGCTAATGAAAGCATAGCTACGGTTAAACATAATGCTATTAGTGGATTACGTTTAGCTAAACCATTGAAACTTTCGAAACTATCGCTACCCGTCTTTTGTTTTACTAATATTAATACCGCAAAAGCGATAATGGATGCGAAGGTGTAAGCAGCGGCATAAACCAATACATTGTTTTCAGAGTTTTTGGTTAACACAATAAGCGAAAACAATAGGTAACCCGCGTGCGAAATACTCGAATATGCCAACATGCGTTTGAAGTTCTTTTGGAACAGCGCAGTTACGTTTCCGATGAATAAGGTTAAACAAACAATTACCATAAGTGGTGCAACCCAAAAATCGTGAAGTGGAGCAAGTGCACCAGCAAATAATCTTAAAAAAGCAGCAAAGCCTGCAGTTTTAACTACAGTACTCATGAAAGTGGTAATTAATGAAGGAGCGCCTTCGTATACATCTGGAGTCCAGAAGTGGAAAGGAGCAGCACCAACCTTAAAGCTTAAACCGATCATCATCAGGATAACACCCGGATAAAATATTGGAGAAATTGCCTGACTATTTACCAGATAGGCTTGTATTTTATCTAAATCGAATGACCCTGCAGCGCCATAAATTAGGGTGATACCAAATAAGAGGAAGCCTGTTGAGAAAGCACCCATTAGGAAATACTTTAATGAAGCTTCATTAGAGGCAAAATCCTTTTTACGGATACCGGCCAAAATGTATAAACTCACCGACATGATTTCTAAGCCTACAAATAACATGGCCATATTTTTATACGATACCATCATGATCATTCCCGCCAGCGCGAAAAGAATTAAGGTATAATATTCGGCTATGTTATCGCTTTTAGCGTGGAAATAGTTCTGTGTTAATAAAAAGATTAAAAGTGTGCCGATAATACAGATCCCGGAAAATGCCAGAGCGAAGTTATCTGTCTGCATCATTCCGAAATGAACAGCATTGCCATTCCATGCACAAAAAGTAAATCCCAGTGCAGTAAGTAAGCCAACAACGGTAAGTGGTAGTAATGCTTTATTTGCCTTAAACAAACCTGCATAAAGCACTATAAAAGCTGTTATACTAATGGTTATAATAATATTCATTGCTTAATTTACTGTGTTTAATTTTTGATTTACCTGTTCTAATAAATGTTGTACAGATGCCTCTGTTAAGTGCAAAATTGGTTTCGGATAAACACCCAAAATAATAATCAGTGCACAAATTGTATAAAGAACCAATTTTTCGGTCCCTTTAATATCGGTAAAAGTGATGGTCAAGCTGTTGGTTTCGCCCAACATTACATTTTGGTACATGCGTAACATGTAGACAGCACCAAAGATAATGGTTAATCCTGCAATAGCTGCAGCCCAAATGCCGTAGTTGTAAACGCCCATTAGCAGTAAAAACTCACCAATAAATCCGTTTGTTCCCGGCAAAGCTACCGTGCCTAAAACAATGATCAGAAAAGTAAGCGCCAACTGTGGTGCTACTTTCGCAATTCCACCTAATTCTTCAATTTTATTGGTTTTAACACGAGAGAAGATGATATCTAAAACAAAGAATAAACCAACTACATTAATACCATGGCTCAACATCTGTACCATTGCACCTTGCATACCTTGCTGGTTAAAAGCAAAGATACCTGCTGATATTAATCCAACGTGAGCAATAGATGAATAAGCTACCAAACGTTTAGCATCCTTTTGTGTAAAAGCAATCAGCGAAGCATAAACAATACCGATGATTGATAAAACAATAGCCACTTGGCCCCAATTGTGAACGCCTGCCGGAACAATTGGTAATAACCACCTAATTACACCATAAATGCCCATTTTTAACATGATACCCGATAATAGCATCGTTCCTTGTGTAGGTGCTGCGGTATAAGTATCAGGCTGCCAGGTGTGGAAAGGGAAAATTGGCATCTTAATGGCAAAAGCGATAAAGAAAGCCCAGAAAATCCATCCCTGTTGTACACTATCTAAGTTTAAAGCATAAAAGGCTTGAATATCAAAATTGTGTGCTGGGTTTTGAAGATATAAGTAAATAATACCCATCAACATAAATAATGAACCAGCAATGGTATACACGAAAAATTTCATGTTGATACGGATGCGGTCTTTTCCTCCCCAGATGGCACAGATAAAGTAAATTGGAATTAATGCCGCTTCCCATCCAATATAGAACAAGAACGCATCTAATGCCGTAAATACCAATAACAGGCCACATTGCATAAATAAAATCAACGCATAAAATGCAGCAGGATTTTTATACTGGTGGTTGTAGCTCGATAAAATAATGATCGGCACCAATAAATTGGTTAGCAATACCACAAGCATGCTAATGCCATCGATACCTGCGTGGAAATTGATGCCTAAATCTGCAATCCATGGCAAATTAACCTCAAACTGGGTACTTGCATTTGGAATGAAATTACCGGCGATAACCAAAGTCAAAACCAAAGAAACAACCGAAAATACGGTCGAAACTATTTTAGCCGACTTACCAGTAAATGCAGTAATAATTGCACCTACAAGCGGAAGAAATATAAGTAGTAAAAGTTGTTCCATTATTTAATTTTGAACCCTTTTTATATGTAATAAAATGTATATGCAAGTAATGCGATGATACCAAATACCATCATAAAAATATAGAAACCTACGTTTCCACTTTGTAGCAAACGAATACCTTTACTGGCTTCGTTTGTACTCCACCCCAGTCCGTTCACAATTCCATCGATAAATTTGTTATCGATAATCCTATAAAAGAATTTCGAAAGTGCATCTAATGGTTTAGTGATCAGGAAATCATAAATTTCATCGAGGTAGAATTTATTATAGGATAACTTTGCCAGAGCAGAACGCGGTGCTTCATCAGCAACAGGAACGCGTGCTCCCCTTACATACCTGCTATGAGCATAAAATAAAGCTGCTATAGCGGCGGTTACCGATATCGCCATTAAACCTATTTCAGTTGAATGACTTAAATCCAATTCGTGCTGTGCTACACCTGCACCAGTTAACCAATGTGCCAACCATTCGTTTCCACCAAAAATATGCGGAAAGTTGATTGCTCCACCAATTGCAGCAAGAATAGCTAAAATGATTAAAGGTAAAGTCATCGCTTTTGGCGATTCGTGCACATGGCTTTCTTCGTGATGTGTTCCACGGTATTTGCCAAAGAAAGTCAAGAACATCATTCTAAACATATAGAATGCCGTTAAGAATGCGGTTAAAACCCCAATTCCCCAAAGTATCGGACTAGCCTGGAAAGCATGTGCTAAAATTTCATCCTTTGAGAAGAAACCAGAGAACGGTGGTAAACCTGCAATGGCAATGGTACCGATCAACATCGTTAAGAAAGTAACCGGAAGTTTCTTTCTCAATCCGCCCATATGGCGCATATCTTGTTCATGGTGCATGGCATGGATAACCGAACCTGCGCCCAAGAATAATAGTGCTTTAAAGAATGCGTGGGTTAAAACATGGAAGAATGAACCTGTATAAGCGCCGACACCCAGGCCTAAAAACATATATCCCAATTGCGATACGGTTGAATAAGCCAACACTTTTTTAATATCAGTCTGTGTTAAAGCAATAATTGCTGCAACTAAAGCCGTAGCCGCTCCAACAATGGCAATGATGTGCTGTGTAAGCGGAGCAAGATCGAATAATACGCTCGAACGTGCAATCATATAAATACCAGCTGTAACCATTGTAGCTGCGTGGATCAAAGCTGAAACTGGCGTTGGTCCGGCCATTGCATCAGGTAACCAGGTAAACAAAGGCAACTGAGCCGATTTACCGCAGGCACCAATAAATAACAAGATGGTAATTAAAACCAAAGTATCTTTGCCTGGCAACATATTAGCTGCTTGCGGGAAAACTTTAGCAAATTCTACACTACCAAAAGTGGTAAAGATTAAGAATACACCTAACAAAAAGCCTAAATCACCAATTCGGTTCATTACGAAAGCTTTTTTAGCTGCTGAGGCATAAGTACTGTTTGTATACCAGAAACCGATTAACAGGTAAGAGCATAAACCTACACCTTCCCAACCGATAAACATAACGATGTAGTTTGATCCCAATACCAATAAAAGCATGAAGAATACAAACAGGTTCAGATAAGCGAAAAACTTACCGAATCCTGCATCGCTGTGCATATAGCTGGTAGAATATAAATGGATCAGGAAACCGATTCCAGTGATGATCAAAAGCATGATCGAGCTTAAAGGATCAACCAGAAAAGATAATGGAATGTGTAGTGCACCCGCGCTGATCCAATCGAATAAAAATACTTCGTGAGATTTTTGTGTGTCGCCTTGTAAACTAAAGAAAATAACTATGCTGATAATAAAGGAGGCTAAGATTACCCCGCTTCCGATGATACCAACAAGTCCTTTAGATAAAGAGTTTCTGCCTAGTCCATTAATTACAAACCCTAAAAAAGGAAGTAACGGAACCAACCAAATCAATTGTTCTATTGTCATTCTTATTATATATTTACCACTTAAGGCGATTTAAAACATTAATATCTACTGATTTCGTATTTCTGTAAACCATTACGATAATTGCCAGGCCTACTGCAACCTCTGCAGCTGCCAAAGCCATAATGAAGAATACGAAAACCTGCCCTGATGGGTCATTGTTATGAACCGAAAATGCTGTTAAAAGTAAATTAACCGCATTTAGCATCAGCTCAACCGACATAAAAATTACAATGGCATTTCTGCGGGTAAGTACGCCTATTACACCAATAGAAAAAATAATGGCACTTAAATAGATGTAGTGGTTTAGCGGAACGCCTGCTGCTTGTGTGAATAAATTTTCCATTATGCTTCTACCTCATCTCTTTTAGATAATAAAACGGCTCCAACCATTGCTGCCAATAATAACAGAGATGACAATTCGAAAGGCAATAAGAATGGGCCAAAAAGCTCCTTACCTAGATTTTCTACCAACCCTAATCCTGGATTTTTCAAAATCAATGGACTGGTAATACTTGCTGATTTTAAAGAACCAATTAAGGTTACAACCAAACAACCGCCAGCAATTACACCTACGATTTTGATCAGTGGCGATTTACTCGGTTCAGTTTCTTTGTTCAGGTTAAGTAGCATCAGTACAAAAAGAAACAATACCATTATGGCCCCCATGTAAACGATAAAGTTTACCACCGCTAAAAACTGTGCGTTTAATAGCACATAGTGTACAGTGAAGGTAAAAAAGGTAAGGATTAAGTACAATACACTGTGGATCGGATTTTTTGCAAAAATCACCATCAGCGAAAAGATGATACTTAATGTGGCTACGAAATAGAATACTTGTGTACTCATTAATTAATTGTTTATTTATGTTCCATGGTTTGTGTCTCCACAAACCATTATTTATATTTCGTTTCGTGAAGACACGAACCGAGGCTTAAGATTATTTACCATGGTTCGTGTCTTCACGAACCATCATTTTATTTTTTCATTTCCAATGGAGCCTCTACCAACTTATCTTTTCCGTAAATGAAATCCTTACGTAAATAATCAGCTGGTACAATCGGCCCATCTAAGTAAATTGCCTCTTTTGGACAAGCTTCTTCACATAATCCACAAAAAATGCAGCGCAACATATTGATTTCGTAAGTTGCTGCATATTTTTCTTCGCGGTATAAATCTTTCTCCTCAGGTTTGCGTTCAGCGGCAATCATGGTAATGGCTTCAGCTGGACAAGATAAAGCGCATAAACCACAAGCAGTACAACGTTCTTTACCATTCTCATCGCGTTTTAGCGAGTGCATCCCTCTAAAGTTGGTGGAGAATTCGCGCTCTACTTCAGGATATCTTATAGTAGCCTCTTTTTTAAATAAGTGACTGATGGTAATGCCCATACCCTTAGCAATTGCCGGCAGGTACATCCGCTCCATAAAGCTCAATGGCTTTTGTTCCAGTACTTTTTTCTTATTACTTAATGATTCCATAATTAAAACTTCTCAATAATCGCAATCACAACACCTGTTATTATAATATTGGCAATAGCCAAAGGTATTAAACCTTTCCAACCTAAATTCATCAATTGATCGTAACGGAAACGAGGGATTGTCCAACGTACCCACATGAAGAAAAAGATGAAAGCACATATTTTACCGAAGAAAACTGCTGTACCAAAAAGTGGTGCCCAGGTTGGGCCTAACCACACCGCCATCGAATCCATGCCAGGGTAATTATAACCGCCCCAATATAATGCCGCCATCACTGCTGATGATACGAACATATTGATATATTCAGCAAATAGGTAAAAACCTAATTTCATTGAAGAATATTCGGTATGGTAACCACCGATTAATTCCGTTTCGCATTCAGGCAAATCGAATGGCGCACGGTTGGTTTCTGCAAATGAACAAACCATAAAGATTAGGAATCCAAGTGGCTGATATAAAACGTTCCATCTCCAACCATGTTGCTGATCAACGATTTCTTTTAAGCTTAAGGTATTCGTCATTAAAAGCAAAGCGATGATCGATAATCCCATTGCAATTTCATAACTGATGTTCTGCGAAGCTGCACGGATAGCACTTAACAAAGAGTATTTGTTGTTTGAAGCCCATCCCCCAATCATTACACCATAAACACCTAAAGAAACGACTCCAAAAATGTATAAAACTCCAACATTGATATCTGAAACCTGTAAAGGAATAGTTTTGCCTGCAATTAAAACAGGGCTGCCCCACGGGATAACCGCCGTACCTATACAGGCACAAAGCAATGCCAAACCCGGGCCCGCTATAAATAAAAATCTGTTTGATGAGGTAGGAATAATTTCCTCTTTCATAAACATTTTTAATCCATCGGCCAACGGTTGTAAAATACCAAAGGGGCCAGCTCTATCAGGGCCTAAACGATCTTGTAAATATGCAGCAACTTTACGTTCTGCATAAGTAGAATACATGGCAATAACTAAACTGATGCCGAAAATTACAGCTACCAGGATAAATTTTTCTATAACAAAAGCGCTATCCATTAGTATTTAACTGTTTTATGTAATTCAATTTCATTTGCAGCTTGTAATGCCTCATTTGGCTGAATTACATGCAAAGGTTTTAATGTTTCGTAGTGGTTAGATGCAATTACCGAAGTATCATCAATGTGTGTTGGATGTTCAATTACCCAATCAGCAGTTGCTTTTTTATCGAAGCGGCAAGTATTGCAAATAAATTCTTCTACTTCTCCAAACTGATCTTTACGTGCGGTAACACGTAAAACATCTGCTCCTTTATACCAAAGTGTTACTTTACCGTTGCATTTTTCGTGAGCGCAATCACGGTGTGCATCAACTGGTTTGGTAAACCAAACACGGTTTTTAAAACGGAAAGTTTTATCGGTTAAAGCACCTACCGGGCAAACATCGATTACGTTTCCTGAGAAATCGTTATCAACAGCCTGGGTGATGTAAGTAGAAATTTCGGAATGGTCGCCACGGTTTAAAATACCATGAACACGTTTGTTTGTAATCTGATCAGCCGTGAAAACACAACGGTAGCACAAAATACAACGATTCATGTGCAACTGGATTTTATCACCTATATCGATACGCTCGAAAGTACGGCGTTCAAACTCATAACGTGTTTTTTGCAAACCATGCTCGTAGCCCAAATTTTGCAAATCACACTCTCCTGCCTGATCGCAAACAGGGCAATCTAAAGGGTGATTAATCAATAAGATCTCTACAACACCTGCACGTGCTTCCAAAACTTCTGGTGAAGTAATGTTAAGCACTTCCATCCCATCCATTACGGTTGTGCGGCAAGAAGCCACCAACTTAGGCATTGGGCGAGGATCTTTCTCCGAACCTTTAGTCACTTTTACAATACAGGTACGGCATTTACCGCCACTGCCTTGTAATTTAGAATAATAGCACATTGCTGGCGGAACAATATCCCCTCCGATTTGCCTTGCAGCATTCAGAATGGTTGTGCCGTTATCAACCTCTACTGTTATCCCATCTATCGTAACCTTAACTTTTTCACTCATGGTTAATGATATTCTTTATTTTTTATACTTCTACCGTCATTGCGAGGTACGAAGCAATCTTTTTACAATTTATTATTTCTCTTTCGAGATTTTATAGCCAATTTCTTTTCTTGGCTTTTCTTTCTGTTCTAGTAGTTCATCAAAATACCTGAAGATGACTTCAATATTTTTATCCTGATTATCTACTTTCTTTTTAATTTTTTCAACTTCTAATCTTATTTCTGTATTGCTTAAAACCATCGTTCTAAGCTGTACAAACACATCAATAATTTTAATACTTACTTCTACCGCCTGTTTACTTTTCAAAACATTTGATAGTTGCAAAATACCATGCTCACTAAATGCAAACGGAAGATACTTTGAGTATTTTCCTTGTTCTAAGGTCGCAAATTGCGACCTTAAGACCTCATTTTCTTCTTTTGTTAATTCGAACATAAAGTGCTCTGGAAAACGCTCTATATTTCTTCTAACTTGTTCTTTTAATCTTTTAGTCTCAACGCCAAAGAGTTCTGCTAAATCAGAATCTAACATCACCTTAACTCCTCTAAAAAGATAAATTTTGTTTACAATTACCTCATTAGGAATTATTGATGTCTCTTGTTTCGGCATTTACAAGTTCATTTTCTAAGATCACAAATTGTGATCTTAGGTTTTAAATTAAATATTCAACTGGTCGCAAATTGCGACCTTAAGATTTTATTTCTCTTCCGTTACCGGAGCTTTCTCAATCGGGATAGCATAATTTGCAATACCATAATTTTGGCTCTGACTCTTAACAGGTTCTTTAATATGCCATTCAAATTCATCTCTGAAGTGACGGATTGCGCTGGCTACCGGCCAGGCTGCTGCATCACCCAACGGGCAGATTGTATTCCCTTCAATTTTGCGTTGAATATCCCACAATAAATCAACATCTTCCATTTTACCGTGCCCGTGTTCGATTTTGTGTAACACTTTTTCCATCCATCCGGTACCTTCGCGGCAAGGTGAACACTGTCCACAGCTTTCGTGGTGATAAAAACGGGCAAAATTCCAGGTATTACGAACAATACACTGATCTTCATCAAAAGCAATAAAACCACCTGAACCCATCATGGTTCCTGTAGCAAACCCACCTTCTGATAACGATTCGTAACTCATTAAACGAGGTTCGCCGTTAGCGTATTTCAGGGTTAAATTAGCAGGTAAAATAGGCACCGATGATCCGCCTGCAACCGTTGCCTTTAAACGTTTACCATTGGCAATACCGCCACAATACTCGTCTGAATAAATAAATTCTTCTACCGGTAAGCCCAATTCGATTTCGTAAACACCTGGTTTAACTAAATTACCCGACGCTGATATTAATTTTGTACCTGTACTTCTACCAATACCAATTTTTGCATATTCATCGCCACCATCGTTGATAATCGGTACCACTGCAGCAATCGATTCAACATTGTTAACCACTGTAGGACAACCATATAACCCTGCAATTGCCGGAAATGGTGGTTTAATCCGTGGATTACCTCTTTTACCTTCAAGCGATTCTAGCAAAGCAGTTTCTTCACCACAAATGTAAGCGCCGCCGCCTGGCTGAACATATAATTCTAAATCGTAACCTGTTCCTAAAATGTTTTTACCCAACCATCCTGCAGCTTTAGCCTCAGCAATTGCTTTTTCTAAAATGCGGATCTGAGGCATCATTTCGCCACGTACATAGATATAAGAGACCTTGGCACCCAATGCGAAACTCGATACAATCATTCCCTCAATTAATGCATGGGGAATATAAGTCATCAAATAACGGTCTTTAAAAGTTCCTGGCTCTGATTCATCAGCATTACACACCAAATAACGCGCAACACCTTCTGGTTTAGCCAAAAAGCTCCATTTCATCCCGGTTGGGAAACCCGCACCTCCGCGACCGCGTAAGCCCGATTTCTTAACTTCTTCAACAATCTCTTCAGGTGTTAAAGTTTTAAGGGCTTTTTCCACAGCACGGTACCCGCCTTTTTGGCGATAGACTTCAAGTGTATTGATGCCTGGTACGTTTATATGCTCAAGTAACAGTTTTCGAGACATTTTAATTAGTCTATAGTCTGTAGTCCATAATCCATAGTCTTAAGTCAAAACGACTCTCGACTTAAGACTTTCGACTTAGGACTTATTTTTCAAATCTTCAATCAATTTATCTACACTTGCTTCGGTAAGGTTTTCGTAGAAAGTATATTCCGGGCTAATTTGCAACACCGGGCCGAAACCACAGGCGGCTAAACATTCAACTCCTCTAAAGCTGAATAAACCATCGGCAGTAACTTCACCTTCTTTAACACCTAACTTGTTTTCCAAGTGGCTTATTATTTTTTCGGCACCAACCAGGCAACAAGGGCCGGTACGACAAACCTCCAAAGCATACTTACCTTGTGGTTTTAAAAAGTACATGGTATAAAATGTTGCCACCTCATACACTTCAATTGGCTGAATATTTAAATATTCAGCTACTTTATCCATCGCTGGTGTACTCACCCAAAGGTATTCGGCCTGTACCAAGTGCAATAATGGCAACAAAGCTGATTTGTGCTTACCTTCAGGGTAACGGCTTTTTACATCATCAAATTTGGCCAGCAATTCTGATGAAAACACTACAGGTGTTTGTTCTTCTACTTTAAGCATCTAATTCTCCTGCAATAATATTCATACTACTCATGTTGATAATGGCATCAGACAATAACATGCCCTCGCTCATTGGTGCAAACATCTGGTAGTTTACAAAACTTGGTCTGCGGAAGTGTAAACGGTACGGTGTACGGCCTCCATCATTAATCAGATAGAATCCTAACTCGCCATTTCCGCCTTCTACGGCATGATAAACTTCTGCTTTGGGCGCATCAATTTCACCCATCACAATTTTGAAGTGATAGATTAATGCTTCCATATTATTGTAAACTTCTTGTTTTGGAGGGAGGTAAAATTCAGGAACATCGGCATGAAAAATACCCTTTGGCTCTGTTTTTAATTTCACAAGCGCCTGTTCGATAATGCGGACACTTTGCCACATCTCTTCATTACGCACTAAATACCTGTCGTAAATATCGCCGCTTGTACCTACCGGAACTTCAAAGTCGAAATCCTGATATGAAGAATATGGATCGCTTACACGCACATCGTAATCTACACCGGTAGCACGCAAAAGCGGCCCAGTCCAGCTATATTCTAAAGCAGCTTCTTTAGTTACTTCTGCAACACCAGCCGTTCTATCAATAAAAATACGGTTACGTGTTAATAGATTTTCGAACTCTTTTAACGCTTTAGGGAATTCTTTTAAAAACTTATCAATTTTAGCAAAGGCGATATCATTGAAATCTCTTTCAAACCCACCAATACGGCCAATATTTGTGGTTAAACGTGCACCACAAACTTCTTCGAAGATTTCGTAAATATGCTCACGGAACTGGAAAAGGTATAAGAAAGTGGTTGTTGCCCCGGTATCCTGACCAATAATCGTGTTACAGATAATGTGATCGGCAATACGCGAAAGCTCCATAATAATTACCCGAAGGTAATCTACGCGTTTCGGCATCTGAATATTTAACAACTTCTCAACCGTCATGTGCCATCCCATATTATTAATAGGCGACGAGCAATAGTTTAAACGGTCGGTAAGTGGTGTAATTTGATAAAATGGGCGATGCTCGGCAATCTTTTCGAAAGCACGGTGGATATACCCAATGGTAGAAACGCCGCTTACAATACGTTCGCCATCTAATTGCAAAACGTTTTGAAAAACGCCGTGTGTTGCAGGGTGCGTTGGGCCTAAGTTTAAGGTTACCAGCTCACTTTGCGGGTCGTTATCTGTAAATACCGGATGGTTATGATTCATAGTTTACCTTCCAAAAAATTCGTCTTTTTTATCTACTCTGTTCGGATCTTCCAATGGATATTGTTTCAACATCGGATGAACACCTAAGTCGTCCATATTTAAAATACGTCGTAAATCAGGGTGACCTTCAAATTTAACCCCGAACAAATCGTAAGTTTCGCGTTCCATCCAGTTGGCACCTTTCCAAACAGTTGTTGCTGTAGGGATAGTTGGATTTTGTTCTGAAATGAAAACCTTAATCCTGATTCTAACTTTCTCGACCATGTTGTGCAAATGGTAAACCACTGCAATACCATGATCTTTACCAGGATAATGGACTGCCGTAATATCGGTCAAGAAATTAAAACTCAAATCGTTTTTAAGGAACGATAATACATTGATGATAACATCTTTGGTGGTTGCAAAAGTTAATAAGCCATATGGTTCAGAAACTCCGGTTACCTTTTCGCCAAACTTATCGCTAAGTTTTGCCAGAATATTATTATTTAGTGTCGTTTCTTCCATTATTTAATGCCGTATTGACCTAAAAGTTCTTTGTAATAATCAGAATTTCTTCTTCTGCCCGACTCGTTTTTCACTAAATCCTGAATACGCTGAAAACCATCTAAAATGGCTTCAGGTCTTGGCGGACAACCCGGAACGTAAACATCCACCGGAATAACCTCATCAATACCCTGCAATACGGAATAAGTATCAAAAATACCACCACTACTTGCACAGGCACCAACAGCCATTACCCAACGCGGCTCTGCCATTTGGATATAAACCTGCTTTAATACCGGGGCCATCTTTTTAGCGATAGTTCCCATAACCATTAAAACATCTGCCTGACGGGGAGAAAAACTTAAGCGTTCGGCACCGAAACGACCAAGATCGTAGTGAGAACCCATGGTTGCCATAAACTCGATTCCACAACAAGAAGTTGCGAAAGGTAAAGGCCATAATGAATTTGAGCGGGCCAAACCAATCACTTTATCAAGAGAAGTGGCGAAAAAGCCAGATCCTTCTATTCCTGGAGGCGCATCAACTATATTAATTTCACTCATGTTTATAAACAAAAAATGCTCATCCCTTTGCAGAATGAGCAACAAATTTACAATATTTTAAAGGCAAACAAACTAGCTTTACTCGATTTAGAACCTTTCTAAATAACCAAAACAGCTATAAGTTAGTGTAAGTGATACACATTCGGTTTGCAGTTGGCAATTTTCAGTTTACAGTTTTTAAACCGAGAACTATTAACTGCCAATTGTGAACTGAGAACTGCCAACTGACTAGTTCCAGTCTAAAACTTTTTTCTTGATGACGTAGATAAAACCTAGCAACAAAGTACCCATGAAAATGAACATTTCGATCATTCCATCCATCCGCAATGTACGGAAATTAACTGCCCAAGGATACATAAAGATAACCTCTACATCGAACAGTACAAATAAGATGGCTACTACGAAATATTTGATAGAGAAAGGCTGACGTGCATTACCTACTGATTTAATACCGGCCTCAAAAGTTTCTAACTTATCGCTTGTTTTACGTTTTGGACCTAAAAAATGGGTAGCAACCAATGTGGTTACCACAAAACCTAAAGCAACAATTACTTGAAATATAATTGGTAAAAAATCTATAGAGGAACTCTGCGCTTGCATAATTTTTATTTTGTGATGCAAAAGTAAAAGAAAAAGGCAGAGTAACCAAACTCTGCCTTTTCTAAATTATTTAACTTTTAATTATTTGCCTTTAGCTTTTGGTTTTGCAGCAGGTGCAGGTGATTGTAACTCTTTTAATCTAGCCGCAGCGTAAGTGTCTGCAGGATCTAATGCCAGACTTTTAGTGAAAGCATCAATAGCCTTAGCTTTATCTTTATCTGAATACCAAGCGCCAATATTATTATAAGATTCTGATAAGTTAGTCTTATTTGCAGCTACTTCTTCAGGTTTTACCAAGCTAACATATTTTTCAAAGTATGGTATTCCGGTTCCTTTTGGATTAGCTTTGTCATCTACCAAATTTGCAATTCTTCCTCTTACAAAGTATCCTAAAGCAAATTCTGGAGAAACTTTAGCTAAATGGCTTAAAGCAGAGTCTGCCTCAACTAATGCAGCAGTATTAAATGGTTTTTTCTCTTTCTGAGCAATGTAAGCTTCGTAGAATCTAGTTTGACCTAAATAGTAGTAATTAGTAAGCGATCCTTTTCCGTTAGGATTATATTTAATAGCCATTTGGAAAAGTTCAGCAGATTTAGCATATTTCTTTGCTTTCATTAAAGCTAAACCAGCTTCCGCTAAAGCGTCGGCATTGTTTGAATCAATTTTAGCAGCCTCAATAATATTCTTTACCGCTAAACTATCTTGACCAGCTTGCAATTGTGACTTTCCTAAATAAAGATAATCGTTTCCTAAGATTCTAGTTTTATCCTTTTCCTTGGCAAAAAACTCAGTCATGCTGGTTAAAGCTGCTGGATAATTTTTATTCTCATAAGCAGCCCACCCTTTAAGTCTAGCTACTGTATTTGCCTTTGGATTATTTGCTGGAACTTGCAAAGAAGTGGCTACCTGCTCTAAGGTTTTGAAATCTTTTGCGTAGAATAAAAATTGAGCATAACGCAATTGAGATTCCAAAGATTTATCCGTTAAATCCATGTATTTTTTATAGTTCTCAATCCCTTTAGCTGCTTTTTCTTTATCAACACCAAAGCTACTCCACTGTAAATATAACTCACCTAACTCGCGGTAAGCAGGGCCATAGTTTGCATCAGCAGCAATTACATCTTGTAACTCTTTTTCACCTTCAGGAAAAGCCCTAGATTCTTTGTACATTTTACCAATCTGCGTTTTAGCTCTTCTATTGTTTGGATCAACATCACCAACACGCATGTATGGACCTAATGCCTCTGAATTTTTTTTCTGTAACGCATAGGCATCACCTTGTGCTAAGAAAACTTCAGCATCTTTATCTTTAGAATCTAACTCATCTGCTTTGGTAATGTTTGCTAAAGCGTTGGTAAAATCAGGTTTTGATACATCATCACTTGGTTTATCCTGTGCTAAATAGGCTTTACCGATATACAAATAAGTTTTGTAATCTTTCGGCGCCAAAGCTACTGCCTTGTCGAAATTAGTTTTAGCAGAACTTGGGTTATTAGATAACATATCTGCCTCACCTAAACCGATTAAGTTTAAGTTGTTTTTTGGATCAGCGGTAACACCTTTCGTAAATACGGCTCTAGCGGAGTCGATGTAACCGGTTTTTAAGTAAACCAAACCAAGATTGTAATAGTTATTACCATCTGATGCTTTTGAGCTCACCAATGACTTAAGCATTGATGATGCTTTCTGATACTGCTCCGCGTCGATGGCTTTTTTCGCGTCATTTAAATCTTGAGCAAAAACTGCAGAACCCATCAACACCAAACCTACATTTAAGGTTATTGCTTTCTTTAAAATTTTCATCGGATATTCTGTTTTTTTATTTAATAAAAATGAAGTGTCTCTTTAGATTTACTTCGTGGTTCAATTTATAATTTTTAATTTAATTTCCTTTTGTCAGGTTAATTTGTCTTGGCATTAATTTATGCGGGCCAAGTCCAGATTTAAGTACAATCAATTGTCCCCTCTGACTTCTTAACCATGTTGCAAATCCTGTGCCTAAACCATCTCTTCCCTCGCAATCTATAATATTTATATTTCTTAAGAAAGGATAAACACCGTTGATCAAGTTATCTTGAGTTGGTTTATAGAACTGATCGTCTCCTATCTTGCCTTTTACATTCTTTACGCCCAGCACCTTTATCTGAGAAAGGTATTCGCTCATCTCTGTATCCTTGTCCGTGATCCAATTCACGCCCAAAATACCAATAAAATCTTTATCTTCTGCAATAAGTTTAATTACTTCTTTGCTAGAATTTTTAGAGTAAACACCTGTAGCTGGAAATTGGCTGATATGGGCCAACTCTTTAAAATATTGAAAGGTACTTGAATAAGCGTTATCAAAGACCAATTTTTTATCTGACTTCTTCCCCTGTAATATATCAATCACCTCTTTAACGTTAATTGTACTATCGATATTGCCCTGATTGGTAATTAAAGCAATACCATCAATGGCAAAACGCGAAGAGTTGATTTTAATATTACGCTGGTTATAATACTTTTCTTCTGCTTTGGTTAATAACCTTGGCAAAACAATTACCCTTACACTATCATTAAGAAAGGCAGGCAATAATTTTTCTTCAGGTTTTACCGTTGTCTGAAATTTTGCATCCGGATAATCCAAACTAAAAATATCGATCTGATCCTGAACAATCGGTCCAACACTTTCATCAACCAATATTTTTAAGGTACCGCTTGTTCTGGTTTCTTTAACTGCATTGGCTTTATTTTTGCGTTTGCAGGATACAAGTAAAGCTAGTACACAAAATATTAAAAGGAAATTTTTCATTGAGCTGATTAGTCGCGCCTTCCAAGGCTTAAAAGTCTTACAAATGCATAAATAATTAAGAAGATACCGATTGCGATGCGCCCCCATTGCGGAATAGTGCTTAATCGCAGGGCAATTGGTTCGTAAAATATAAATGCAAAGCCCAATACCACATAGAAAACGAACATGACAAGGCCTAAAATGAGCAAAAACCGCTGTTTAGGCGATTTTTGCTTAAAAATATCAAAATTTAACATCTACTATTAGTTCAATGTAAAGTTAACGTTGATGTTGTATTTTACCCTTACCGGCTTACCATTCTGGATACCTGGGTTCCAACGTGGACTAGCTTTCAATACACGGATGGCTTCTTCATCAGTTCCGCTACCCAAACCACGGGTAACTGTGATATCAGTTAATTTACCATCTTTTTCAACAACGAAAGATAAAAATACTTTACCTTGAACGTTATTTTCTTGTGCCATTGGAGGGTACTTTATTGCTTTACTTAAGTATCCATAAAACTTAGAGATACCTCCTGGGAATTCTGGTTGTTTCTCGATACTAACAAAGTCGTAAACTTTATTATCATCAACCGCAACAGCAGCTTCTCTTTTTGGTCCTTCACCTACTGGTTCAGCGATAACAATATCAGCTGTTGGATCACCTTTGATATCTCTCTGCCCTGGATCTGCTTCCTTCAATTTTTCAACCGTAGGTGGTTCATCACGAACCTCGATATCTGGTTTTACAATTGGAGGTGGCATTTTCACCTGGTCAACTTTTGGTGGAGGTGGCTCTACCGGTGGTGGTGGCGGTGTTTTAGGATCTACTGGTGGTGGTGGCGCTAAAATTACTTCTTGTGCTTTTAATTGCTCATCTTCATGATCCATTGAGCCTTTAATCAGGCTATAGATTTTAGGAGAGAAAAATAACACAATAAATATAATAGAGCCGATAATTAATGCTTTTGAGGTGTTGGCACCATTGCTTTTACGCAACTGATACGCACCGTAGGTTTTGTTTTTATCCGCAAAAACCACTTCAAGCCATTCTTTTCTGAATATATCTAACTTCGACATAACTATTGGTTTTACTGATTATAAAATTCCTTTTTCTTTCATGAACTGCTTCTCATTATCAAGGATGTTATCATCGTCGATCTGACGAACCTTAACTTTAAGAATTTCCAACTCATCCATGATGTCTACAAAGTTTTGGAATGTAGAACCTGATGTTGGTTTTACCAGTACAACAAAGTCTCCAGCAACGCCTGAGGCATCAGCTGCTTTTCTATTTTTAACAATAGCATCTTCGATTTGTGAACCAGATTCTATAGTTGGTGCGCTTTCGCCAGCTACTCCCATATACCATGCTACCTTATTGCTTTTACCCAACAAAATAGTCATTGTTTTACTTGCTTTCAGCTCCAATCTGTTCTCAGGTAACTTTTCGTTTTTATCTGGCTTTGCAATATCCATCGCTTGCGGCGTAGAGATTACTGTTGTTAAGATAAAGAATGTTACCAAAAGAAACATTAGATCCACCATCGGAGTCATATCAACCCTTGGGGTGGCTTTCTTCCCGCCTGTGTTTAATTCTGCCATTTCTTATTTCTTTTTAGCTTCAGAGTTGGTAACCAATAAAAACTTGTTTACACTTTGTTTCTGAAGTACATCAATAATCTTTTTAACTACCGGATATTCTTCTTTAGCATCACCTTTAATACTGATGCGCATATCCTGATTATTAAGCTCCTTAGTTGCTCGACGGGCATTTAACACCCAATCATTTAACTGATTGTCAGTCGAATCTGAAGGTATGCCAGGTTGTACCCCTGGTTTCATACGGTCAGCACCGTTCAAGGCAATAAGAGATTTTAAACTCTGGATCGGTACACCGAAACTCCCGATATTGGAGAAACGTTGTATTTCTAACGGAGTGAACGATATTTTATACTGTTCGCCCATTAGTTCTAATGTTTTCGCTCTCACTTTTGTACCTGCTACTTCGAAGAAAACTTTACCCTGCCCGATGGTTAATATCGCATTGTTTTCTACCGGCACCTTAAACTCATATGTAGATGAAGGTGTAGAAACGGCTAGTGGTTCTGGTTGCCTCGCTGTAGCAGTTAAGATGAAGAAAGTAAGTAACAATGACGCCACATCACACATGGCGGTCATATCTGTTACTGTACTTGTTCTTTTAACTTTAATTCTAGGCATAATATTTTTTACTAGTTTTAATAATGATGATCTTTTTTCCGGTTTTCCATAAAGCCGGTAAAAATTTTTTCAAAATTCTTATTTATGCGAACTAGCGTATGTTTGAACGATGCTGAAACCAGCTTCATCGATAGCGTAAGTTAACTTGTCAATTTTAGAAGTTAATACGTTATACATGATAATTGCCACAGTAGAAACCAAGATACCTGTTGCAGTATTGATCAACGCCTCAGAGATACCTACCGCTAATGCTGACTGATCTGGTGCACCAGAGTTTGCTAAACCGGCGAATGCACGGATCATACCTGTTACTGTACCCAATAAACCTACTAATGTACCAATTGATACCAAAGTTGCAATTACAGTTAAGTTTTGCTCTAACATTGGCATTTCTAAAGCTGTAGCTTCTTCAACCTCTTTTTGGATTGCAACGATTGATTGCTCAACATCCATATTGGTATCTGCTTCAACTTCACTGTATTTTTTCAAGCCAGATTTAATTACGTTAGCAACTGAACCTTCTTGTTTATCACACTCAGCTTTTGCTGCTTCGATGTTACCTGCGCTTAATAAACCTTGTACTTTGCGAATGAAAGTATCTAAGCTAGATTTTCCACTTGCTTTACCAATAACGATGAAACGTTCGATAGAGAATACAATTACTACTAATAGTAATCCAACTAAGATCGCTACGATAGGACCTCCTTTGTAAGCTGTTCCAAGATAGTTACCAGGTAATGGTAATTTTTCTCTGTCACCATCGATAAAGTTACTTCCTTCTCCGAATACGAATCTCCAAACACAGAATCCAATGATAATACAAATTGGAATAACGAATGTTGCAAATACATTTGAAGCACTAGAAGAGCTCTCTTTTTTAACAGTTGTTGGTTTTGGTGCGTTTGCCATTTTTTTTGAAATTTTAGTTTTAGTTCTTGTTTTTAATTTTTAGCTGTTTTTTTCTTTTGTACTACACTCAACGTTTCATATCCGAAATTGTTGCGAAAAACAAATTTATAAATTGATTTTAAATTACAAATTAATAAATCAATAAGCAATTAAATCGTTACTTAGAATTTAGTTTCGGTAAATCACCTAGGGTGTATAACAAAAAAATTGCCCCAGCCGAGGCAATTCTTTCACAATAAAAACTAAAAAAAAATCGAATTGCAAATTTTTTGCTCAAAAAATGCATTTTAAAGTGCATTTAACATAATTTTAACGCTTCGTGTCTGCTTTTTGGTACTTTTGTCAGTTCGAACTGCTTGAAATTCTCTGTAAAGGCATCCGACAGTTCGAAGGCTTTCAAAAAGTATTCTTCCTGATTGCTCCATGTTTTAGAGGGGTCTAAAATTTCGTCCGGTACCCCAGGACAATTTAACGGCATCATCAATTTAAATACGTGGTGTTGCTTATATTTATTATGATCCAAGTCTCCATTTAACGCTGCCGTAATCATCGCTCTGGTATAACTTAATTTCATCCTTTTACCTACTCCGTAAGCTCCACCGCTCCAACCCGTATTTACTAACCATACGTTTACCTGGTGTTTTTCCATCTTCTCGCCCAATAGTGCGGCATATCTAGATGGGTGCAATGGCAAGAAGGCTTTACCAAAGCAAGCCGAAAACGTTAACTGAGGTTCTGTCACCCCTGTTTCTGTTCCTGCAACCTTGGCTGTATATCCGCTCATAAAGTGGAACATGGCTTGTTCTACATTCAATTTTGAAATTGGAGGCAATACGCCAAACGCATCTGCAGTTAAGAAAAAGATATTTTTCGGAACAGCCGCTATTGATGGTAAAATCGCATTGTCAATATAATCTATAGGGTAAGCCACGCGGGTATTTTCCGTTTTACTGATATTGCTATAATCAACCTCCTTTGTACCTGGAAAAAAATTAATATTCTCCAGCAACGAGCCAAATTTGATCGCCTTAAAGATCTGAGGCTCTTTCTCTTCGGTTAAGTCTACGCATTTTGCATAGCAACCGCCTTCGAAATTAAATACAGAATCTTTACCCCAGCCATGTTCATCATCACCGATCAATCCTCTTTCGGGATCGGCAGACAAGGTGGTTTTTCCAGTCCCTGACAAGCCGAAGAATATAGCGGTATCGCCATTTTTGCCCACATTGGCCGAACAGTGCATGGATAGCGTATTCTTATATACTGGCAGGATAAAGTTTAAAACAGAAAAAATTCCTTTTTTAATTTCGCCGGTATAGCCAGTTCCCCCGATCAAAATCATTTTCCTGGTGAAATTGATGATGGAGAAGTTTTCCTGTCTGGTTCCGTCAATAGCCGGATCGGCCAAAAAACCTGGCGCAGCAATGATGGTCCACTCTGGTGTGGTCCCCAAACGATCCTCTTCAGGGCGGATAAACAAATGATGAGCAAAAAGATTCTGATAAGCAGTTTCTGTAATTACCCGAATGGATATATCGTAATCCGGGTTGGCACAGGCCGAAGAATCGCGGACATAGATTTTCTTATCTTCAAGGTAATTTGTTAGCTTATAAAACAGCTGATCGAATTTCTCCGGAGAAATTCTAATGTTTACATCGCCCCACCAAACCTGATCTTCGGTTACTTCGTCGCATACAATAAAACGGTCTTTAGGAGAACGTCCGGTAAACTTTCCGGTATCAACCGCCAGCGCTCCTGAAGCAGCCAGCGTACCTTCTTTATTTAATAAGGCATCATCAATTAATTCCGTTGGAGATAATTGGTACTTTACAGCAATGTTTCCGCCTAGATTTAAATAGCTTAAATCTGGCGTTTGCAGTTTCTTTTTGCTCATAACAATAAGTTAGTTAGTACAGCAAAGGTAAATACTTATCTTCCACAAAAACTAGTTTTGAAGCGTAATTTTTTACATATTGTAGCAAATACACTATTATGTAAACATTTTATTTACAGATATTTACAAGCTATTTTACAAGGTAAAAAAAATTAAAAAATTACACTAAGTAAAATTTGTTAAACGGTTTTAGCTGGTCTAAACTTTTAATTGACAAGGCTTTAAGTTTATGACGGTTTGTTAAATGATTAAATATTGGCCACCCCGCCAGAGGAGCTATCGTGTGGACACATCTTTTTTAATCTAATTTGTTTTTAGTTCCTTATGCCTAAGGCGATCGTCATGCTGAATTTATTTCAGCATCTTTCCTGCTATTAACTGGCCTTGATCTCTTAAGAAGGCACAAATGTCATTTTTTTTCGCTCTTTGCCGCGGGGCATGGTAGTTTTTCGCAGATCATGTTATTTTTATTTGTGCTCAAGAATGCTAGCGCATTTTGGAGCGCCAAAGTACCCAAAGCGCTTTGTCAATCCAGCAAGGCGGCTCAGCACAATCCAAGCACATCAAAAAAACAGCGGCACTTCGTTTAATCAGTTTGTGTTTGTGTTTTCTTTGGGCTGATTGAGCCCTTCGGGGTTTGTGTTCAATTTTCCTAACATTTTGAAGCACCCTTTATGAACACAAAACCACTGCGTTTAAGGCTTGGTAGTACTATTTTTTCTTTTGTGCAACTGTTTTTTTGATTTCTCCGCCACTTGGGATTGACCGCGTTCTTCGGTAAAACCTTTGCTTTATTAAAGTTGGTTAGCAAAACGCATAAAAACCCAAACCAAAAGATGTGTCCACATGATAGGCCAAAGGAGGGGAATTATACGCTGGAAAGGTAACCAACTTAAATAGTACCACAACCCAAATTTAACTAAACCTGATAAAAGCGGCAGCTCCCGATCTCACCAACAACAAAACAGCACCACCATCGGGACTATAGCGGTTAGCAGGGCTGCCGTACCCGAAGAATTACGACAGCACCTTTTCTAATATTTAAAACCGCTTACCAACAACCCCACCCTGCGAGCAGCCCTCAAAGTGGGAATGATTTGGTTTCGGGTTCAGAAAATGCGGCTATCTTATCTAATTAAACGTTTTAATAGAAATTTCGAAATAAAAATCAAAAAACATTTGCATTTTAAAAAAATAATCTCCTACTTTACGGTGTACAAAGTACACAAAGACAAGATGAATTTTAACACTTCGATTATTACAACGATTATTATTACCACCGGTATAAACCAGCGGGGCTAATTTGTTGTAAATTGAAAAAACATAAAACACAGAAAGCGTCCCGATGAAAGTCGGGACGCTTTTTTTTTAAACCCATGCTGAATGAAACCTGTACGAGCAACCATGAATTATCCGCACAGCATCAAACAGTTAAAACCAATATAGACTAATGAAAGTACTCAAATTCGGCGGCACATCCGTAGGTTCGGCCGAGAACATTAAAACCCTCTTACGCCTGGTTGGCGAAGAAAAACAAAAGATCAGCCCGGTAGTTGTATTATCGGCAATGAGTGGTGTAACCAATTTGCTTACCGATATAGCCGAAATGGCCGAGCGTGGAGAAGATTACGATGCTCATTTAAAAGAAATCGAAGCAAAACACTTTGCTGTAATCCGCTCGCTTTTACCTGCGGCTGCACAAAACCCTGTGTTTACACGTTTAAAGATCTTTTTTAACGAATTGGAAGATCTGTTACAGGCTGTGGCCAATCTGCGCGAACTGAGCTTGCAGACCAAAGATCAGATTTTAAGTTACGGCGAACGCTGCTCTACTTTTATGATCAGCCACATTGCTTCTCAAAATTTCGGCGATGCGCTTTATGTTAACGGTTCTGACCTGATTAAAACCGACAGCAACTTCGGTCAGGCGAAAGTAGATACCGAATTGACTGAAATGCTGATCAACAATTTTTACCAGGAAAATAAAGACAAAGTACTTTTTGTTACTGGGTTTATAGCAAGCAATTCAGCAGGCAGGGTAACAACTTTAGGCCGTGGTGGCTCTGATTATACCGCAGCGGTATGGGGTGCAGCCTTAAATGCCGAAGAAATAGAGATATGGACGGATGTAAACGGCATGATGACAGCTGATCCACGCATTGTGAAAAAGGCTTTCTCGTTACCGGAATTAAGCTACACCGAAGCCATGGAACTGAGTTATTTTGGGGCGAAAGTGATCTATCCGCCAACAATGATTCCTGCTTTTATGAAGAAAATCCCGATTGTGATTAAAAACACTTTCGAACCTGATTTCGCAGGAACTTATATCAAAAGCGATGTTAAAACATCAAGTTTACCCATAAAAGGAATTTCCTCTATCGATCACATCAGCATTATTAACCTAACGGGTAGTGGTATGGTAGGTAAGGCAGGTTTTAGCGGAAGATTATTCTCACTACTTTCGCGCGAACAGATCAATGTAGTATTGATTACCCAGTCTTCATCAGAACACAGCATTACTTTCGCTGTTAAACCAACGGATGCTTCACAGGCCATTTCTCTAATCAAAAAAGAGTTCGAACTGGAGTTAGACGCTAAAAAACTAGAACTTCCGGAAGTTGAAAATAACCTTTCAGTTTTGGCCATCGTTGGCGAAAACATGAAACGTACACCAGGTATGAGCGGACGTTTGTTCAGCGCTTTAGGCCGCAACGGTATCAATGTAAGGGCTATTGCTCAGGGATCTTCAGAATACAACATTTCGGTAATCATCAGCAAAGACGATTTATCGAAAGCAGTAAATGCAGTGCACGACGCTTTCTTTACCGACCTGAAAAGAACATTAAACGTTTTCTGCCTGGGCACTGGAAACATTGGCAAAACCTTGTTTAACCAACTGAAAGAACAGATGCCTTTCTTAGCGGCGAATAACGATTTACAGGTTAAGATAACGGGCATCAGCAATACACGAAAAATGATTTTCAGCCCTGATGGCCTTTCGTTAGAAAATTGGGAAACTGAATTGAATACAAATGGCGAACAGGCAGATTTAGCGGGTTTTGTTGCCAAAATGAAAGCCCTAAACTTACCAAACTGCGTTTTTGTAGACAACACCGCTGCAGAATCACCAATAGAATTTTATCAGGGCATATTCGAAAGCAGCATTTCGGTAGTAACCTGCAATAAAAAAGGAAACTCGGCAGATTACGCCCAGTATAAATCATTTAAAGATACCGCCCGCAAATTTGGTGTAGATTTTTATTACGAAACCAATGTTGGCGCAGGCCTGCCGATTATCCGCACACTGCGCGAGCTGATGATGAGTGGTGATAAGGTAGCGCGGATTGAAGCGATTTTATCAGGAACCATTTCTTACATCTTCAATAATTTTAAAGGTGATGCCGGTTTTTACGAAACTGTAAAGGAAGCTCAGGAACTTGGTTATACTGAACCAGATCCTCGCGACGACTTGAATGGAAAAGATTTTATGCGTAAAATGCTGATCCTTGCCCGTGATGCTGGTTATCCGTTAGAAGCCAGTGATGTAAAAATCGATAACATTTTGCCAGAAGCCTGCCTAAATGCTACATCGGTTGAAGATTTCTATTCAGAATTACAGGCGAATGCAGCATACTTCGAAAATTTAAAGAATACCGCAGCCAACGATGGAAAAGTTTTGCGTTACATCGGTAAGCTTGAAAATGGAAATGTAGAAATCAGCCTGCAAATGGTTGACGACAGTCATCCTTTTTATATGCTCTCGGGAAGTGATAATATTATCTCTTTTACAACCGATCGTTACAAAACCCGCCCGTTGGTAGTAAAAGGCCCTGGTGCTGGTGCAGAAGTTACCGCTGCCGGAGTTTTTGCGGATATCATTAACGTAGGTACTTTAAATAAGTAGCAAGATGAATTCGGTTTTAGACAAAAAGAACGAGATCCTTCAGCTGGTTAATCAGGCGATGATCGATTTCGAAAATATTCCGGATGAGGCCTGGAATAATAAACCGCAGCTTTTAAAATGGTCTAAAAAGGAACTGTTGGGGCATTTGGTAGATAGTGCAGTTAATAACATCCGTCGTTTGGTTGTTGGACAATACGAACAAGGGGTTAAAATTATTTATCATCAGGATGAATGGGTAAACTACCAAAACTACCAGGAGGCAGCTATTGCGGAAGTTATAATGCTTTGGAAGTTATTAAACTATCAGATTAGCCGGGTAATTGAAAATATTCCAGAGGAAAAGCTTCAAAATACCTGCGACACAGGAAAAGGGAAAATAGAAATGCACACCCTTTCTTTTTTTATCGATGATTACTTAGTGCATTTGAAATATCATTTAAACCAAATAACGCTTAACAAATAGCTAAGCCAATTAATAATGAAAAATAGTATAAAAGTTTTCGCTCCGGCAACCGTTGCAAACGTAGTTTGTGGTTTCGATGTACTGGGTTTCGCTGTAAACGAACCTGGTGATGAAGTTGAAATGCGATTTACCGATACACCTGGTGTGGTGATCAAAAGAATTACTGGTGATGATGGCCGTTTGCCTTTAGATGCAGCGAAAAATACCGTAAGTGCCAGTGTTCAACATTATTTAAAGCATATAAACCGTTTAGATGTTGGTGTAGAAATTGAACTGCACAAGAAAATGCCTATTGGCAGTGGATTGGGCTCAAGCTCGGCCAGTACAGTAGCTGGTTTATTTGCCATTAACAAATTAATGGGCGACTTATTAACCACTAAAGAGCTGGTTCCTTTTGCCATGAAAGGCGAAGAACTTGCCTGTGGCTATGGCCATGCCGATAACGTTGCCCCTGCATTGTTGGGTGGTTTTGTACTGGTGAGAAGTTACGAACCGCTTGATGTAATTTCTTTACCTACGCCTGCCGGCATGTATGCGGCAATTGTTTATCCAGAGGTAGATGTACCGACCAAAGATGCACGCCAAATGATCCGCAGTAAAGTAGCATTAAAAGATGCGGTTACCCAGTGGGGAAATGTTGCAGGTTTAGTGAGTGGATTGTTCATGAATGATTTTGATTTAATTGGAAGGAGCATGAAAGACGTTCTGGTAGAACCAACACGTTCGATCTTGATACCTGGTTTTGAAGAAATGAGAAAACTGGCGATGGAGAACGGCGCAATCGGCTTCGGAATTTCAGGCTCAGGCCCTTCTGTTTTCGCATTAACTCAAGATGAAGAAACAGCCAGAAAAATAACAAAATCGCAACAGCAACATTTGCATAAAATAAATATTAACAGCAAAGCTTTCGTATCTCCGGTTAACGCGGAAGGACCGAGAGTAATTTCTTAAGGCTGGAAGGTAGAGGTTTTAAAGGTGGAGGGCTAAGCATCCAAAACCTTCCAACCTTCAACCTTTCAACCCTCCAACCTCATTAAAAATGAAACTATACTCAACCAACAATAAAAACTTACGTGTTTCTTTCAAAGAAGCCGTTTTTAACAGCATGCCGCAGGATAAAGGCTTATATATGCCTGTTGAAATCCCACAGCTTGACCCCGAATTCATCCAGAATATAGAAAAATATTCTCTGCCTGAAATTGCTTACAAGGTAGCTTCAACTTTATTAAAAGATGAGATCCCTTCAGATGATTTAAAAGCTTTAATTGATGATGCTATTAATTTTGAAGCACCGGCTGTTAAATTAGATAACAAAACCTTTGTGCTCGAATTGTTCCACGGTCCATCTTTGGCCTTTAAAGATTTTGGCGCCCGTTTTATGAGTCGTGTGATGGCTTACTTCTTAAAAGACGGCGAACAACTTTTAGATGTTCTGGTTGCTACTTCTGGCGATACCGGTGGCGCAGTAGCTTTGGGTTTCTTGGGTGTGCCGAACACCAGAGTAACTATTCTTTACCCTGAGGGGAAAGTGAGCCCGATACAGGAACTGCAGTTAACCACCAACGGCGAAAACATCAGAGCTGTTGAAGTTAAAGGTACTTTTGATGACTGCCAGGCTTTGGTTAAACAAGCTTTTGCAGATGATGAGTTGAATGCGAAATTTAGATTGACTTCTGCCAATTCGATTAATATTTCGCGATTAATTCCGCAAACATTTTATTATTTCAATACTTACGCCCAGCTGAAAAAGCAAGGTTTTAAAGACGTGGTGTTTTCAGTACCAAGTGGAAATTTCGGAAATATTGGCGCAGGTTTACTGGCCTATAAATTAGGATTACCCGTTAAGCAGTTTATCGCTGCTACTAATGTTAACGATACCGTTCCGCGCTTTTTAGAGAGTGGCGTATATGAAGCGAAACCATCTACACAAACCTACTCGAACGCGATGGATGTAGGGGCACCAAGCAATTGGGTACGCATTATGGATCTTTTTAATCAGGATGTAGAAGCCATCAAAAAGGTGGTTACCTCTTATCGTTTTACTGATGATGAAACATTGGAAGGGATCAAAGAAATTGACAGCAAGTTAAACTATGTAGCTTGTCCGCATACCGCGATTGCCTATTTAGCAGTTGAAAAATACAGGAACGAAAATCCTGCAGACCAAAGTGCCGCAGTTTTCTTATCTACGGCACACGCTTGTAAGTTCCCTGATATTTTCCCTGCAGATATTGCAGCTAAAATCGAAATCCCTGAACAGGTAAAAGCTTTGGAAAGTAAACCAAAACATGCAGATCAGTTAGATGTGGATTTTGAAGGATTTAAAAGTTATTTGCTTAAAGGATAATAAGTATACATTGTTATTTCGAAGTCTGATCATTGTCAACTTGATTGGGAATCCTAATGCAAGTAACAGGCATTAAGATTCCCGCCTGCGCGGGAATGACGTATCTATAAAACAATGTTCCTATTTCATACTTCTCTATGCATTCCTTTTTAAGCACATCGAACAGTAAATACCGAAATACAAAGTAAACAGAGAATAAAAAAATCCCGACTTTCATCGGGATTCATTTTTACTTAGTGTTTTGCGATTTTAGTGTTTTCAGCTCGCGCTGTAGTGCTTCAATCTGCTGCTGTTGTTCCTTTATACTGGCGACCAAAAGCGGGACTAAACTCTCATAATCTACCTTGGTAATAGTAGCATTTTTAAAAGCATTTTTGCCTGATGCATAACTTTTTGCCTGTACAGAAACAATTTCAGGAAAAGCTATTTTAGCGTCAGCTCCTACAAAACCATACTGTGGTTTAGCAGATAACTTCAGTTTTTCGGCCCAGGCTTTATCATAACTAAAACTTACAGGCTGCAACTTAGTAACCTGATTTAGGGCATTTTCTACTGGTTTAACATTGTTCTGCACAACTTCTTGTGCACTGATTTTTAAAGCGGCAGCGACTAACAGCACTGCAAATGAAATTGCTCGTTTCATATATATTATTTGTAATTTTTAAAATAGAGAATTGGTTCCGTTTTTGCGAAACGGTTTAAACATTAAAGAATATGCTTATACAGAAGGTGGCGGCGTTAAAACCTCAGGGAAGTAGGCCAATTGAAGACAATAATCAGGAATAAGCACCTTTTTTGAAGTTTGAAGTGGGAAATATAACGCTCCATGAAACGCGATTTGCTGCACCGCATATTCAGTTTCTACTTTCTTTTCTTCTTTCTCTGTTGCGTCATCGTTTGTAGATAAAACTTCAACATTATTGGTAGAATAGTTTAAATACGAAACCGCATCACTTACTTTTAAGAAAAAAGCTATCGCAATGCAGGCAATAAGTACATATTTAAGGCCATCTAATTTCATTAGTGCAAAGATAAACGCTACAGCATTAAAACAATAATTTTAAGGTTAAAGTTCTGTAAGAATTTCAAGCATAGCTGTAGTAGCCAACTCAACATCAGCGGCTGAGGTCCGCCAGTTTACAAAAGCAGCACGTATTCCTTTCTTCCCGTTATAAAATGTAGGGGTCATAAAAACTTTTCCGCCCGCGTTTAACTTATTCAGGAATGTTGCAACTAAACTTTCATCTGTCAACGAAAAACAAACGGTATTTAGACGTACGGGTGCCAATAACTCGAAGTTTGGATTTTCATTAATAAAACAGGCAAACTGTAAGGCCACCTCAACATTAGTTTCTACAATTTCCTGATAACCTTGTTTTCCATAGCTTGTTAAGGTAAACCATGCAGGTAAGGTCTTTAAACGGCGGGAATTTTCTGGCAAAAAATTTAAGTAACTGAAATTTTCCATCGGATTGCCCAAATAAGCTGCATTAGAATTCTGAAAGGTTTCTACCTGTAACAATTGGTGTTTTTCTTTCACGAAAAATACTGCGTTTTCATAGGGTACATTTAGCCATTTGTGGCAATCAACCGTAATACTGTCGGCATGCTCCCATCCTTTAACAAAATGATTATATTTAGGCGAACAAGCGGCAAAGCCGCCAAAGGCTGCATCGATATGCCACCAGAAATTATATTTTTCTTTTAAGGCATTAATGGCTTCAAAATCATCAAAATCAACCGTATTTACTGTTCCGGCACTTGAGATTAAAATGAAAGGTTCGCCATTTAAGGCTTGTATTTTTAGTTCAAGGTCGGCAACATCTAGCGCTTCGCGGTTGCCCTGCATTACGTTTACCTGAATAAAATTGCCACTACCCAAGCCAAGCATCGATAAGGATTTTATGGCTGATGAGTGCGGTGTAGCCGACAATACATTTACCTTACCTGATATACCTTCTCTGGCAAAATCTTTTCCAAATTGTTTGCCAATCCATTGCCTTGCAACAGCTAGGCAGGTAAAATTAGATAAGGTTGCTCCGGTTACAAAACCACCGAAAAAATCCTTGGGCAGGTTAAACAACGAAAGTAATAACTGGATGGTTTCGAGTTCGATGATAGCCGAAACGTCGCCGTTACCTTTTGCGCTTTGTGTGTTTTGATCGTAGATAGTCGACAGCCAATCGCCAGCAATGGCAGCAGGAGTTGTTCCACCGGTTACAAAGCCCCAGTATCTTGGCCCAGATGAGGCCACCATAATAGGCTCGAAGCGTTGATTAAATTGTTTTAAGGCTTCAAGTGTACCAAAACCTTGCTCGCATAAATCCCAGACAATCTCTACTTCAGCAGAACTGGTTGTAGGCCGTTCATGAATTTGGTTTAAATAATCTATTCCCTGTTGTTTAACTTCTGTCAGTATGGCATCGAGGTTTTGTTGGTCGATATTTAGATTATTCATGATGATAATTTAAGTAACAAAAAAAATACGTCATTGCGAGGCACGAAGCAATCTTAAAGCGCTAGGTTAATTAGCGATCGTTGTAGGATTGCTTCGTGCCTCGCAATGACGACGCTTTTTAGACTAAAAAATAGCCTTAGCAATCTTTTTGGTTTGCTCTGGGCGGCCCATGGTGTAAAAGTGTAACACCGGGGCACCAAAATCAATCAATTCTTTACATTGTTTAATCATGGCTTCAGTACCAATTTCTTTTGCCTCATTATTATTTTTAGCGTGCGATAGCGCATCCGTTAACTCATCAGGCAAATCGATGTGAAATATTTTAGGCAGCACATTTAACTGAGACAAGGTACTTATAGGCTTCAAGCCTGGTATAATTGGAATATTGATATCGTTTTCCCTGCATTTTTTTACAAAATCGAAATACTTCTGGTTATCGAAAAACATCTGCGTAACAATAAACTCTGCTCCTGCTTCAACCTTCTTTTTCAGGTATTTGAAATCGGTACTCATGTTAGGCGCTTCGAAATGTTTTTCCGGATAGCCAGCCACGCCGATACAGAAATCACTTTTAAAGGTTTCTACATCTTCGTGCAAAAATTTACCTTCGTTATGGTTCTTGATGTGCTCGATCAAATCTGTAGCATAACAGTGTCCGCCGGGAGTTGGCACGAAATTCCCATCTGCCTTACGGGCATCGCCACGCAAAGCCAAAACGTTATCAATACCCAAGAACTGTAAATCGATCAATGCATTTTCGGTTTCTTCTTTGGTAAATCCACCGCAAATGAGATGCGGAACGGCATCTACTTTATATTTATGGATAATGGCCGCACAAATGGCAATGGTTCCGGGACGCTTACGATAAGATACCTTTTGTAGCAAACCATTCGCCTGTTCTTTATAAATGTAATCCTCGCGGAGCGAAGTTACATCAATAAAAGGAGGATTAAACTCTAATAATGGCTCTATCGCATCATAAATCCATTGTATACTTTGCCCTTTAATAGGCGGCAATAATTCAAAAGAGAACAAGGTTTTACCCTTTGCGTTTTTTATATGGTCTGTAATCTTCATAACCTATTTTTGGGTGTCATGCTGAGTGCTAACGAAGCATCTCTAACATTGTAGCAGTTCTTATTTCTGATGACTGCAAACATCAAAATTATATGTTCTTCGGTTTGAGATCCTTCTATTCACTCAGGACGACAAATCGAAAATATTAATAAGCTAAATTTGGACTTAACCACCGCTCCACTTCTTCAACCGGCATATTCTTTCTGATGGCGTAATCTTCAATCTGATCTTTGGTAATTTTTCCTAATCCAAAATACCTTGAATCGGGATGCGCGAAATAAAACCCACTTACCGCTGCTGTTGGATACATGGCATAACTTTCGGTTAAGTGTAACCCTATTTTATTCTCCGCATCAAGCAATTGGAATAAAGTTCCTTTTTCGGTGTGTTCCGGACAGGCAGGATAACCTGGCGCGGGACGGATACCTGCGTATTCTTCTTTAATCAATTCCTGATTGCTCAGATTTTCATCTTGTGCATAACCCCAGTATTCTTTACGTACACGTTCGTGCAAGCGTTCTGCGAAAGCTTCAGCTAAACGATCGGCCAATGCTTTAGCCATGATACTATTGTAATCATCGTAATTCGATTCGAACTCATTTACCAGGTCATCAATCCCGATACCTGCGGTTACGGCAAAACCACCAAAATAATCCTGAATACCACTTTCTTTCGGTGCAATGAAATCAGATAAAGCATAATAAGGCTGCCCATCTACTTTTTCGGCCTGCTGGCGGAGGGTATGGATAGTTACCAGTTTGGAGTTCTCAGTTTTCAGTTCTGAGTCATTTGACAGCTGATCACTGGCAACTGTCAACTGAATATCGTCTCCAACCGCATTAGCTGGCCAGAAACCGATTACGGCTCTTGCTGTTAACAGTTTTTCGTCGAGGATGCGTTTTAATAAAGTTTGTGCATCATCAAAAAGTTTCTTTGCCTCATCCCCTACATTTTTATCATCGAAAATTTTCGGATAACTGCCACGGAGCTCCCAGGTATGGAAAAACGGCGTCCAATCGATATAGGGAACCAGTTCTTCTAAGGGATAGTTATCGAAAACCCTTGTGCCTGTAAATTCCGGAACGGGTAGGTTGGGCTGAAAATCAATCTTAAATTTATTTGCACGTGCCTCTTCTAAGGTTTTAAAACGTTTATCCGATCGCTTATTTAAATGCGCTTCGCGTGCTTTATCATATTCGGCCCTGATACCTGCCACATAATCGTCTTTTGTTTCAGGATTCATCAAGGTGCTGCAAACGGTAACACTTCTGGAAGCATCCAATACGTGGATAGCAGGTCCTGAATAATTTGGCGCTACTTTTACAGCAGCATGGATTCTTGAAGTAGTGGCCCCACCGATAATTAAGGGAATGGTAAAACCTTCGCGCTCCATTTCTTTGGCAAAGTGAACCATTTCATCCAATGATGGTGTAATCAATCCACTTAAACCAATAATATCGGCTTTTATTTCTTTGGCTTTTTTGATGATTTCCTGCGCAGGAACCATCACGCCCATGTCAACAATTTCGAAGTTATTACAAGCCAATACTACACCCACAATATTTTTTCCAATATCATGCACATCGCCTTTTACGGTGGCCATTAAAACTCTTCCTGCAGATGAACTTTGATCCTGATCGGGATTATCCAGCTTTTCCTGTTCGATAAATGGCAATAAATAGGCTACGGCTTTTTTCATTACCCTTGCCGATTTTACCACTTGTGGCAAGAACATTTTTCCGGCACCGAATAAATCACCCACAATGTTCATCCCATCCATCAACGGTCCTTCGATTACCTGAATCGGGCGGGCATATTTTTGTCTGGCTTCTTCCACATCATCATCCAGGTATTCTACAATTCCCTTTACTAAAGAATGAGATAATCGCTCTTCAACAGAACCTTTTCTCCACTCTTCATCTTTAACTACCTCTTTACCTTTCGATTTTACGGTATCGGCATATTCTACCAAACGCTCTGTAGCATCGTCTCTTCGGTTTAAGAGTACATCCTCCACCCTTTCTAACAATTCGGGTGGAATTTCCTGATAAACTTCTAGCATCCCTGCATTTACGATCCCCATATCTAACCCAGCCTGAATGGCGTGATAAAGAAATGCGGAGTGCATTGCTTCGCGAACGGTATTATTTCCCCTGAAAGAGAAAGAAATATTAGAAACCCCTCCGCTCACTTTAGCATGAGGTAGGTTTTCTTTAATCCACCGTGTGGCATTTATAAAATCGACAGCATAATTATTATGTTCTTCTAATCCGGTTGCAACAGTTAAAATGTTCGGATCGAAAATAATATCCTCTGGCGGGAAACCAATTTCGTGCACCAGAATATCGTAACTTCTTTTACAGATTTCTTTTCTGCGCTCATAATTATCGGCCTGTCCTTGCTCATCAAAAGCCATTACTACTACCGCAGCACCGTATTGCATAATTTTGCGTGCACTTTCGCGGAATTTCTCCTCCCCTTCTTTTAGTGAAATAGAGTTTACAATTCCTTTTCCCTGCAAACATTTTAAGCCATTTTCAATAACCGACCATTTGGATGAATCGACCATGATGGGCAATTTGGCAATATCAGGTTCGGAGGCAATGAGATTTAAGAATTTGGTCATTGCTGCTTCCGAATCCAACATCCCCTCATCCATATTCACATCAATTACCTGCGCACCACCTTCAACCTGTTGCAGAGCAACGGCCAGTGCGGCTTCATAATCTCCACCTAAAATCAGTTTAGAGAATTTGGGAGATCCGGTAATATTTGTTCTTTCACCAATATTTACAAAAATGCTTTCTGGGGTGATGGTTACAGGCTCAAGCCCACTTAAACGCATGTAAGGCTCCAATACAGGTATTTTACGGGGTTCTGCTTTTCGGGCATTTTTGGCAATACAGCCAATGTGCTCTGGCGTGGTACCACAACAGCCGCCTACAATATTCACAAAACCAGAGGCAATAAAATCGTCAACTAAATGTGCCGTTTCATGCGGCTGTTCATCATAAGCACCAAACTCGTTTGGTAAACCTGCATTTGGATAGGCCGAAACATAACAGCCAGCTTTTGCAGCAAGCTCCTCAATATGCGGACGCATTTCTTTAGCACCCAAAGCACAGTTAAAACCGATACTTAACGGTTTTGCATGCATTACAGAGTTTAAGAAAGCTTCGGCAGTTTGACCTGAAAGTGTTCTTCCAGAGGCATCGGTAATGGTACCAGAAATCATAATCTCCAGTTTACGGCCAATTACCTCTTCATATTTTTTAATGGCTACAATAGCCACTTTAGCATTTAAAGTATCGAAAATGGTTTCGATTAATAATACATCAGAACCACCATCTACCAAACCACGCACCTGCTCATAATAAGCGGCTTCGAGCTCATCAAAATAAACTGCCCTAAAACCAGGATCGTTTACATTCGGCGACATGGAAAGGGTACGGTTGGTTGGGCCAATAGCACCGGCCACAAAACATTTACGGCCTGGATTTGCAGCCATGAACACGTTTACAGCTTCTTTTGCCACCCGCGCGCCCTCAAAACTCATTTCGTAAGAAAGGTCTTCCATCTGGTAGTCGGCCATGGAAATGCGCTGTGTACTGAACGTATTGGTTTCGATAATATCGGCACCAGCGGCCAGGTACTCCAGGTGTATTGTTTTAATAATATCCGGACGTGTGATGTTGAGCAAATCATTATTGCCTTTTACATCACAGGGATGGTTTTTAAATCGCTCCCCTCTAAAATCTTCTTCGGTTAAGGTATATCGCTGAATCATGGTACCCATTGCACCATCAATCACCAAAATACGTTTTTCTAATTCTTCTCTTATGCTCATTCTTGTTGTAAGATTTGAGATATGAGATATCAGATATGAGAGTGGATAAGACACAATGTCTCAAATCTCAAATCTATGGTCTCAAGTCTCTAAAAGGCTTATTTAAAAAGTTGGTACGTGAATCGTAATCCTAAACTTATCTGTTTCCGCTATTTGCAGAATAGAATTTAGCACCTTGTATGGTTACAGGTTGCTAAGACTTCGTTGGGTCTAATCCCTCCGTCTTTCTTAATAAGCATACAAAAATGCAACAAAGCAACATCAATTCCAAAATTTATCGCTTTGCTACCAAATAAAATTACAAAGGCCATGCAATTCTGCACGGCCTTAAGAATATTGTTCTGTTAATGACTATTTTCTGCTTCCGAAAATACGAAGTAAGAAAAGGAAGATATTGATGAAATCTAAATATAAATTCAAAGCAGCCATTATTGCCAGTTTTTTAGTGTCTGCTTCTGGAATTGCTTCTCCACTCTCCTGAATTCCCATCCCAATTCTTTTAATTTTCTGCACATCATAAGCCGTTAACGCAGTAAATACCGCAATACCTACAAAAGCCATAATCAGGCTAAATTGTTCGCTTTTAATAAACATGTTAAGAATGCTCGCAATAAATAATCCCGCAACACCTACCATTAAGATAGGGCCGAACTTACTGAGATCAATATTAGTGGTATAGCCCATAAATGCCATAATACCGAAAATACCCGCAGCCGCAGCGAAACAGGTAATTATAGACGCCCCGGTATAAATTAAGAGAATAAAGCTTAAACTTACTCCTAATAAAATAGAGAAAAGCACAAAAACGCCTAATAGTGCACCATAAGATAATTTGTTAAAACCCGCGCCCATTAATAAAACTAATCCAAGTGGTGCAAACATGGCTACGTAACCTAAAGCAGTTCTTCTGCCGGTTTCAAAATCGATTAACGATCTTAATGCACTTTCACTGTTAGAAATATAAAAGGCAGAAAGCGTAGATAATAACAATGCCACGAACATCCACAAGAAAACGTTTGCAAAGAATTTTTTAGAAACAGATCTTTCCTGTACAAAAACACTGTCTTTTTGATATTGATAATTTTGTTGTTCCATTTTAAATTTTGTGTATTTAACTATATAAAAATAAATATTTAGTTTAATCTTTTTGTCAGCAATTCTTCAACTTTTTTAAAGAACTGTAAAGGTTTTAATGTGCGCCATGGCAGATTGTCAAATGCACCGCCAAAGTTAATGTAATAATCGATGTTATTATCGCGAAACTCGGTGATTACGTGTTCCTGAAAATTAACTCCAACAATCCAGCCATCTTCTACTTCCTGAAACCACTCTTCGTAATAACTGTCATCAGAGGCATGAAAATTCAGTATATTTTCACCGATCAGGATAAATTTATTAATGCCTTCATCCATCATCAGCTCTAAAATATCGCGTTTCAGCAGCATAATATCGTTGTTAATGGCATCGTTCCATTCTCCTATAAATTCTATAACGGCATAACTGCGATCATAATCGGCGTATAACACCTTCATGTATAAGGTATTCGAACCAAACTCGTCCCATTGCGGGTGCAGTAAAAAATTGTAAATCTGCTTATCGAAGTAAAGTTCTGAATATTCGGTATTGTAAAATGGCGAACGCTCATCTTCTGCCGAAATATAATCATCTCTCCACTGGTAATAAGGCTCAATTTCGTGCATATACTTTAATTATTGAATAATTGAATTTTGAATGAGTGACTAGATAAGTTATTGAATGATTGAGTTTTGAATGAGTGAATGTTAAGATCGTTTCTACATCCTATCCTTCAATCATTCTTTCATTCACTAATTCATTTTCATTCAATCCTTCTATCCTTCTCTCATTTCTTAGTGTCCTGCTTCAACTGCTTTACGTACACTTCCGTAACGGGTTAACAACTCAGCTGCTTCATCGTAACCTATATTTAGTTCATCGGCCACCATTTGTGTACCGCGGTCTACCAGTTTATGGTTGGTTAACTGCATATCGACCATTTTATTGCCAACTACACGCCCCAACTGAACCATAACGGTAGTGCTTAACATGTTTAACACCATTTTTTGAGCCGTACCAGATTTCATACGGGTAGAGCCGGTTACAAACTCAGGGCCAACCACCACTTCAACCGGAAAATCCGATTCTGCAGCAATAGGTCCGCCGGTATTACAAACGATGCAACCTGTTAAAATACCATGCTTACGTGCCGTGTTTAATCCGCCGATTACATATGGCGTAGTACCTGACGCTGCCAGACCAACCAAACAATCTTTCTCGTTAATTTCAAATTCCTGAAGATCTTTCCAGGCTTGTTCGGCGTCATCTTCAGCAAATTCTACCGCTCTTCTAATGGCTGTATCTCCACCGGCAATAATTCCAACAACCCAATCAAAAGGAACACCGTATGTAGGTGGGCATTCTGATGCGTCTACTACACCTAAACGACCACTGGTACCCGCACCTATATAAAAGAGACGGCCACCTTTTTTCATTCGCTCGGCCACTGCCGATGTTAATTTTTCGATCTGAGGCAAAGATTTTTCAACTGCAAATGCTACAGTTTTATCTTCGTTATTAATGCCCTGCAAAACTTCTAACACCGACATCTGATCGATGTGGTTATAGTTAGATTCTTGCTCGGTAACTCTATTCATAAATTTAATTTTGATAAAATTCGGTAAATTCTTTCTAAAAACTACCGTAAAAACCTAAAAATATCTGTCATAAATTTCAACCTATTGTTCCATCGCGTTAATTAATGTTAAATATTATAAACAAAAGACATGAAAATGCAGTTAAAAAATATATCAACTCGCTAATTTTCATAAATTTGCAGTAACGCTGATGAAAAAAAACACCCGAAATAACGTACTGATCGCTGCAAGCTATTCTGTAATTTTAATAGTGGGTATGTTTTTGGGCATAAAATTTATTAAAGATCAAGGTTTTGGCGTTAAAAAGAGCCCTCAACTCGCCAACAACAGCGATGAGAAATTAAATGAGATCTTACACATCATCAACGGTAATTATGTTGATGATATCAATACCGATTCGCTTCAAAACTTACCCATAGATAGCGTTCTGCACCAACTCGATCCACATAGTGTTTACCTGCCACCAACCGATGCGCAGGATATGACCGATAACCTGGAAGGGAACTTTGAGGGTGTGGGCATAGAATATTATATGCTTAACGATACCATGATGGTTACCGGCGTGGTTAAAGATGGCCCAGCTTACCAGGCGGGGATAAAATTGGGCGATAAAATCCTAAGTATCGATACGGCAGTTGTAAGTGGAAGAAATTTACCAAAAGACCAACTTACGGGCCGTTTTAAAGGCAGATCTGGAACAGGTGTTAGCGTGGTGCTTTTACATCCAGGCACACCGCAAAGTAACCGCATTATGGTTACACGAGGCAAAGTAAACATCAGCAGTATTGATGCAGCTTATATGATCAATAACGAAACAGGTTATGTACGGATCAGCAAGTTTGGCGCTAATACCGATAACGACTTTTCTGTTGCAGCCAATAACCTGAAAGCAAGGGGCATGAAAAAACTGATTCTTGATTTGCGTGACAATGGAGGTGGTTATTTTACTGCTGCTACAGGTTTGGCCGATCAGTTTTTAGCCGAGAACAAACTTATTGTATATACACAGGGTAAACATGAGCCACGTACCGATTATTTTTCTACGGGCACTGGCGCTTTTCAAAATGGCAAACTGGCTATCCTGATTAATGAAAATACCGCTTCGGCCAGCGAAATTGTAGCTGGAGCCATCCAGGATCTGGGACGCGGAATTATTGTTGGCCGCCGTTCTTTTGGCAAAGGTTTGGTACAAGAGCAGTTTGCTTTTGGCGACGGTTCTGCATTGAACTTAACCATCGCTAGATATTACACACCATCTGGTCGCAGTATCCAAAAATCGTATAAAAAAGGTTACGACGCCTACAAACATGAATTAGACGAGCGTATGATGGACGGAGAGCTTACCGGAGACCGGACCTCTTTTCAAGATTCTATTGAGAAAACAGAAGGCGTAAATATTCAGCCCAACAGAAAAGTTAAACCGATTGGCGGTATCCAGCCAGATGTATTTGTAAAATTAGACACAAGTGGCTACAATAAGTTTTACAGCAATTTAGTGAGCAAAAAAGTGCTTTCTGATTATGTATTTAATGTACTTACCAATAAGTATAGTGCCAGTTTTGTTGAGCAGAATATCAATATCTTTACTATAAATGATAACGACTTTAAAGACTTTATCGGGTATCTTCAACGCAAAAATGTAGCGATAGACCGTTTTCAATTGTATAATTCGAAAAATGTGATCTTGAATGATTTAAAAGCTTTGCTTTGCCGTTATTATCTAGGCGACGTAGGTTATTACAAGGCTGCAAACCAAACCGACAACGCCGTAAGACAAGCGCTACTTAACCTTCAATAGCCATATTTTATATTTCATGGCACCTCAATCTAGGCGCTAAAAAGAATTTTAATTTTACAAAAATAGAATATTTCAGCATAATGTTCTTAATTAATCACAAATAATAATACTATATTTTGTTTTATTAATTTTGCCAGCAAATCATATCTTATGGAAGCGAGCAAATTAAAGGAAAAAGATCAACAGGTATTAAATGATCTATTAGAGAACGTTAAGAAACAGACCGATTTATTCTTAGGTTATCCCGTTTCAAAGGACTTCGATTATCAGACACTTTCAGATTTTTTAAAATATCCGATGAACAACCTGGGTGATCCTTTTGTTACTTCAACCTATGCCGTAGGCTCACGTGAACTCGAAAAAGAAGTAGTCCAGTTTTTTGCTGAACTTTTCCGAGCGCCTGCAGATAACTGGTGGGGTTATGTAACCAATGGCGGTTCAGAAGGAAATCTTTATGGCTTGTACCTTGCCCGCGAATTACATCCAAAAGGAATGGTTTATTACTCTGAAGCTACACATTATAGTGTACAAAAGAACCTGCACTTACTCAACATGTCAAACATCGTCATCCGTACCCAGGAAAATGGAGAAATCGATTACGAAGACCTTGAACACACCATTAGGATGAACCGCCACATGCCTGTTATCATTATGGCGAATATTGGCACCACCATGACCGAGGCCCGTGATGATGTGGCCAAAATTAAAAGCATCTTAAAAAAACTGGCTATCCAACATTATTATATCCATGCCGATGCTGCACTTTCTGGCACCTACAGTGCATTGATTGAACCCAGACCAGCATTCGACTTTGAAGATGGTGCAGACAGCATCGCCATTAGCGGTCACAAGTTTTTTGGCTCGCCGATGCCTTGCGGTGTGGTGATTGCCAAAAAATCAAACCGTGATCGGATTGCCCGTTCGGTGGCTTACATCGGAAGTGTTGATACCACCATTACCGGATCTAGAAATGGCCATAGCCCCTTATTTTTATGGCACACCATTAAACGTTTGGGTATAACAGGTTTAAAAACCAGGGCCATGCACAGTTTAGCAACTGCAGCTTATACCGAGCAAAAACTTAAGGCGCTGGGTATTGCTGCATGGCGAAACGTGAATGCTATAACCGTAAACTTCCCTACCCCATCTGCTACAATTTGTAAAAAATGGCAACTGGCAGCTGAGCAGGGAAATTCGCATATCATCTGCATGCCCAACGTAACGCAAGCGCATATCGATCTTCTGATTACCGACCTAAAAGCAGAAATTGTGTTGCAGGATTGACGCGATACAAACATTTTAACGGCCTTGATGTTTAATAACGACGCTAAACTAGTATTACACATTAAACACACCTAGTGATAAGTAATTGTACTATGGCTATCAATTTCCCGCTGATCACACAGATTAACGCAGCGTAAAATTACAAATCAGCGCTCTTCTGCGAAATTTGCGGGATTATATGTACCTTTTTATGTTAACATAATACGCTATGAAAATAATAATTGTAGGCGCGACAGGCACGTTGGGCAAAAAAGTAGCTGAAGCTTTTGCACAAAAACATGAGATCATCCGCGTAGGAAATACCAAAGGCGATGTTCGGGTAGATATTACCAATGAAGCATCGATTAAAGCCATGTTTAAGCAGATTGGGCCATTCGATGCTTTGATCAGTACGAGCGGAAAAGGCCCTTTTGCGCCAGTAAGCCAGATGACGGGTGAGGTATTTAAGAGCGGCTTACTAGACAAACTATTGGGCCAGGTTAACCTTGTGCTTATCGGTCAGCATTACATTAATAAAGGTGGCTCATTTACGCTAACTTCGGGCATATTGGCTGATCATCCCGTTGCAGCAGGCGCCGTACTAAGCGCAATAAATGGAGGATTAAATTCTTTTGTTCTCGCTGCTGCTCCAGAACTTGAAAATGGGGTTCGTATAAATGCCGTCAGCCCCAACGTGGTTGAAGATTCGCCTGCTTATTTCGATTCTTTTCCTGGCGAAATTCCGGTTAGTATGGAGAAAGTAGTTAAAGCTTACGAAAAAAGTGTACTGGGCATTGTAACAGGACAGGTAATAAAGGTTTATTAATTACACTCGGCATTTTAAGACATTTTTTTTAACAAAAGCTTGTTCTAAAATTTTGGTTATTCAAAACCCAAAGCTTTATATTGGTCTATCTAACAAACTCAAGCATGATAGAAACAGAACGCCTCATTTTAAGACCATTAACACACGATCAACTTTTAAAATACATTAAAGATGATCATTCACTTGAAGAAGAGTTTGGCCTTTTGCCAACCAAAAAAAACATTTCTCCTTCGCTTCATGATGCTTTGGAGGAAACGATTTTACCTAACGTTTTTGATAAGGATAAAGATTATCTGTACCATACCTTATGGACAATCATATCTAAACGCGATCATAGAATGGTAGGCGATATCTGTTTTGTTGGTGAGCCTGATCCAAATGGCGAAATTGAAATTGGTTATGGTACTTACGAAGAATTTAGAGGTAAGGGTTTTATGACGGAAGCAGTTGGCCGATTAATAGAATGGGCTAAAGCGCAGCCAAAAGTGAAATCCGTTTTTGCCGCCACTACAAAAGATAATGTGGCCTCGTATTCCATTTTAGAAAAAAACAACTTTATCCATATTGGAGAAGTTGATGATATGTTAAGCTGGAAAATTGAATTGAAATGATTTAACCCATCGTCCTCGTTTGCAACGAGGATGTACGATTATGCCGATTGCATCGGCTTAAGTGATTTAAACATATTACAAATGTGTATTTCATTCATCCTCGTTGCAAACGAGGACGATACTAAAAAGATGCTGACCACGAAGTGGCTATTAGGCCTTTAAAATCATAAAGACTACCAATAAAACAAGTTCAGCATGACGACCGTTTTATAATTTACAATACGATTTCAAACAAGCTCAAACTAATTCCCTGATAGTGTTTCGGTAGTCCATCAGTTTTTTCCATGCTTACTACCCCAACATAATCAAAGCCACAGTCTGTATAATATTCGAGTAGTTTTTCATTATCCGCCCAGGTGTCCATTCTGATAAACTTAATGTTATTCTTTGCGGCGTAATCCTTAGCCCATTTGATAATTTCCTTCACAAAAGAATAACCTCTAAATTCGGGATGGGTTACGATCCTGTGGATATAAATCGCATCATGATCCCGTTCTCCCCAAATTAACTGATCGTTAAACGTAATGGCAAATACACAGGCTACCACGCCATCTACAAGAATTTTATATTGGCGGTTTTCATCAATTTCGGCTTGCACCATTTCTCTACTAAAGCCTTGCCAGTGTTTGTTAAACACTTTCTTCTGGTGAGCAATAGCCATATCATAAAACTTGAAAATGACATCGATGTCGGCTGCCAGGCTGTTTTGTACTTGTAATTGCATGAAACAAAGGTAAGGGTATTTTTTATCCCGTTAGTCGGGATTTGCAATTCCGTCTTTGGAGTTTAGACTTTCGTGGATTTCAAATCCACAGAACAGTGCGACGGGATTTCAAATCCCGACGAACAAAAACTTAATAACAAACAGATTCTTCACTGCGTTCAGAATGACATGAATAGCAAAAACAAAAACAGGGCTGCTTTCGCTATGGAATGCAGCCCTGTTTTAAATAACATTGGTTTTTAGGCATATTGGCCCTACGCCTTCCACCTTTAAATCTTCAACCTCAAACCTATTTCTGTCTGAAATAAATCTGGATCGGTGCACCAGAAAAATCGAAGTTTTCTCTTAATTTATTCTCGATGAAACGTTTATACGGATCTTTAATGTACTGTGGCAAGTTGCAGAAAAAGGCAAACATTGGCGAAGTAGCATTAATTTGCGTGATGTATTTAATCTTAATGTGTTTTCCTTTTAATGCCGGTGGTGGGAATTTCTCGATCAGTGGCAACATCACATCATTCAATTTAGATGTAGGGATTTTCTTGCTACGGTTTTTATAAACTTCTAAAGCCGCTTCAATTGCTTTGAAGATACGTTGCTTGTTCAATACCGAAGTAAATACAATTGGGACATCGGTAAACGGGCGGATACGCTCATGAATCTGCTCTTCGAAAGCTTTCATCGTTTGTGTATTTTTTTCGATCAAATCCCATTTGTTTACCAAAATTACGATCCCTTTTTTGTTCTTCTCGGCCAGGTGGAAGATATTGATATCCTGACTTTCGATTCCTTCTACTGCATCGATCATTAATACCACAACATCAGCTTCTTCCAAAGCTTTAATGGTACGCATTACCGAATAAAACTCTAAGTTTTCTTTAACCTTGGTTTTTTTACGCAATCCGGCAGTATCGATCAGCATAAATTCATGACCGAACTGGTTATAATGAATTTTGATCGAATCGCGGGTTGTACCTGCATTGGCGGTAACAATATTACGCTCTTTACCAATTAATGCATTAACCAGAGAAGATTTACCCACATTCGGACGACCTGCAATGGTAATCTTAGGCAATTGATTTTCTTCTTCCGGAATATCTTCGAAATTTTTAACAATCTCATCCAACAACTCTCCGGTTCCAGAACCCGTCATTGATGATAATGCATATACTTCGCCTAATCCGAAACCATAAAAAGTATGGATTTCGTTATATAAAGCGGTATTGTCTACTTTATTTGCACAAACATAAACAGGTTTATTACTTCTGCGCAGTACCTGGGCAATATCATCATCTAAATCGGTGATGCCTGTGGTTACATCCACCATAAAGATTAATACACTGGCTTCTTCGATGGCGATCATTACCTGTTCGCGGATGGCGGCTTCATAAACATCTTCTGAGTTGGCTACATAACCACCAGTATCGATTACTGTAAACTGTCTGTCTGTCCACTCACCCACTCCATAGTGCCTATCGCGGGTTACCCCGCTGATATCATCTACAATCGCCTTACGGCTTTCGGTTAATCTATTAAAAAGGGTGCTCTTGCCTACGTTTGGCCTGCCTACGATGGCTATAATATTACTCATGGTGTTCTTTTGATAGTTAATGGCTTATAGTTAATGGTCGTGATGTTTAGGCAAGCTGCTCAAACTATTTGGCTATCAGCCATTGACTATCAACTACTAACCGATTTATTTCGGGCTGCAAAGGTAAGGTTAATTTTCGTAACCTCCATTAATATTAATTTTTATACTTTTCTAAAAGTCCTTTTATTACCTCTTCTGTTAATTGATTTCCTTGTAATAAAGGGAAGCCCTCCCACCTAACAATTCCTTTCGGATCGATAAGAATAGCATGTGGAATACCTTTAACCTGAAGTGAGTCTTTTACTGTCCCCTTAGTGTCTACGGCTTCAAAATAGTTGATTTTAGGATTATTAAAAGCTTCTACTTTTTCTGCTGCTTCATCAGAAACACCAATAATTACAATTTTATCGGCATATTTCTTTTGAATATCGTTTAATGTAGGGATGTATGCCCTGCATGGTCCGCACCAGGTTGCCCAAAAATCGATCAGTACAAACTTCCCTTTGGTATCGGGCTGTTTTGAAATCCATTTTTCAACAACCAGGTCTGGCGCTTTTTCGTTCAGGATAGATTTTGCCCACAATTTTTTACCATTGTTTGATTCCTGGGCAAAAACTGCTGTACCGATCAGCAATAAGAGAAACGTTAAATTTATCTTCATATCCTAAAAATCGAAATTAATTATCGTAACCGAAGCTTTTTAAATAATTCTTTTTACTTCGCCAATCGGGAATTACCTTCACAAACATCTCCAGGAAAACCTTGTTGTCTAAAAATTTCTCAATCTCTAAACGTGCTTCGGTACCTACCTTCTTCAACATGCTTCCACCTGTACCGATTAGAATGTTCTTTTGCGAATCGCGTTCGACCACAATTTCTGCAGTAATCCTGATCAATGCACCTTTACCGTTTTTCATTTCCTCTTCTTTAAAACTCTTCACAATTACCTCGGTACTGTAAGGAATTTCTTTCTGATAATTAAGGAAGATTTTTTCGCGGATAATCTCCGAAACAAAGAAACGTTCTGAGCGATCGGTCAAATCTTCTTTGTCGTAATATGGTGGATGTTCTGGCAACATTTCGAGCACGCGGTCCAATAATCCGTCGACATTGTGTTTATGCAAAGCCGAAATTGCATAAATAGCAACCGGATTTAACTTCTCCTGCCAGTAGGCAATCTTCTCATCAACCTGTTCTTGTAATGCTTTATCGATTTTATTGATGAGGACAATTGTAGGGATATTACGGTTCAGAATTTTCTCCATAACGTCTCCCTCATCGTGCTCTTCGTTGATGTCGGTTACGAATAAAAGTACGTCGGCATCGGTCAAAGATCCGTTAACAAAGCTCATCATACTCTCTTGTAAACTGTATTTTGGCTTAATTATACCGGGAGTATCAGAGAAAACGATCTGATATTCTTCTTCATTTACGATACCTAAAATGCGGTGTCTTGTGGTTTGTGCCTTAGGAGTTATAATGCTAAGTCGCTCGCCTACAAGCACATTCATGAGGGTAGATTTACCTACATTTGGTTTACCTATTATACTAACAAAACCTGCTTTATGCGCCATTAAAATATTTTTTAAAAAAAATTTGCAGCACAAAGAAACGAATTATATCTTTGCATTCCAATTCGGAAACAGAGTTAAGGATTTAATTCAAAGAAAAAAACGAGTTGTATAGAGTGCGGGGTGGAGCAGTTGGTAGCTCGTCGGGCTCATAACCCGAAGGTCGCACGTTCGAGTCGTGTCCCCGCTACCAAAGAGTTGAAAGACACTCTAATTTAATGGCCCGTTCGTCTAGGGGTGAGGACGCCAGATTTTCATTCTG